>NZ_JABJWH010000010.1 GCF_015265435.1 Alloalcanivorax profundimaris
TCGACCCCATTCCAGCCTTGGCTATCTGCCTCCCGTCAGCCGGCTGCCCTTACTGAACAACCTGGTGGCTTTACACAGCTAGCGCCGCCCGTAGGTGCGGCGCAGGTCGTCGCGCAGACGCACGAACCAGGGCGCCACCAGGGGTAGGAGGATGGCGCCCAGGGACATCAGCAACAGCGTCAGGGCAATCGGGCTGTTGATGAAGATGTCCCAGGATCCGCGGCCCAGGATCAGGCTGCGCCGCAGATTTTCTTCCAGCAAGGGGCCGAGGATCAGCCCGAACGCCAGGGGCGCCGCCGGTAATCGGAACAGGTTGAGCAGATAGCCGATCAGGCCGAACGCCAGCATGATGTAGACGTCGGACATGGTGTTGCGGATGGCGAACGAGCCCACCACGCACAGCACCGCGATCACCACCAGCAGGATGTGGGAGGGGATCCGCGTCACCCAGGCCACCCAGCGCATCAGCAGCAGGCCGATCACCAGGGTCAGGATCAGCGCCAGGAAGAACGACGAGTACACGCCGGACACGAACTCCGGGTTGTTGGCGAACAGCCCCGGCCCCGGGCGCAGACCGTGGATCAGCAGCGAGCCCATCAGCACCGCGGTGATGGCGTCACCGGGAATGCCCAGGGTCATCATCGGGATCAGGGTGCCGCCGATGCTGGAGCTGTTGGCGGATTCCGGCGCCACCACGCCTTCCGTGACGCCCTTACCGAACTCGTCCGGCCGCTTGGAGAAACGCATCTCCTGGGCGTAGGCGATGGCCACCGCGATGGCGGAGCCGGCCGCCGGAATGGCGCCTACCGAGGCGCCGATGAACGAGCCGCGCAGCATGGTCTTCCACTGGCCCAGCAGTTCCTTCATCGGCGGCCACAGCCGGCCGATGGCGGGCATCACGCTCTTGGTGGAGGGCCGCCCGGCGGTGCCGATGTTCTTCATCACCTCGGCGAACCCGAACAGCCCCACGCACAGCGGCACCAGCTCGATACCGCCTTCCAGCACCGGGCTGTCGAAGGTGAAACGGGGAATATCGGTGAGGCTGTCGAAGCCGACCATGCCGCACAGCAGCCCCAGCCCCCCAACCATCATGCCGCGAATGGTGGAGCCCGGCGACGCATAGGCCAGCAGCACCAGGCCGAACACCGCCACGGCGGTGAACTCCGGGCTGCGGAATTCCATGGCGGCGGCGGCCAGCATGGGCGCCACCAGGACCAGCGCCAGCAGCCCGATCAGCCCGCCCAGGGTGGACGACACCAGTGCGTAGGTGAGTGCCTCGCCGGCCCGGCCGGAACGGGCCATGGGGTAACCGTCCAGCTGGGTGACGATGGCGCCGGGGGTGCCGGGAATATTGATCAGGATGGCGGAAATGGAGCCGCCATACACGCTGGCCACGAACACGGCGAGCAGAAACAGGATGGCCAGGTGCGGGTCCATGCTGAAACTGATCGGCAGGAGAATGGCCAGGGCCATGGTGGAGCTGACGCCGGGCATGGCGCCCAGCACCACGCCGAGCACGGTGCCGATCACCGCCAGCAGCAGGCCCCAGGGCGACATCAGGGTGGTGCCCAACGCGGAAAGGAAATCATTCAGCATGGTATACCTCGTTAGCCGATTGGCACCTTGAGCACCGACACGAAGGTCACGTAGAGGAAAGCGCACAGCAGCACGCCCAGGATCAGACCACTGACCAGGGCGCGCGCCGCGCGACCGGTGCGCCGCCAGCTCAACCAGGCGGTCCAGGCGGCGCTGAATACGAAGGTGGCGGGCAGGAAGCCGATCACGGCCACCCCCGCGCACAGGGCGATCATGCTGAGCAGCAGAGCGACGGCGGCGGGATGGTCGCCGCGCTCCACGGAGGGCCCGCCGGTACGGCCGGTGGCGAGACGGAAGCATCCCTTGATCAGGATCAAGGCGGCGCCGAGGGAAAGCAGGCCCAATACCAGCACGGGCAGGAACGCGGCCCCGGGATCGAGGCCGGCGTCCAGGCTGGCCATCAGGCGCTTGCCGCTCAACACCGAGGACCAGCCGGCGGCGCAGATGATCGCGAAGAACGCGCCGACGGCCAGATCCAGCACCGGGCTTGTTTGCGTGTTGTTCTCGCGGCCGGCGTTTTCGGTGGGCTCGCTCATGGTCAGCCTTCGATCAGATTGGCGTCTTCGAGGATCGCTTTGACTTCCTGGTTGCGTTGCTCCAGGTAAGCGCGGGTGGCGGCGGCGTCACGGGGCATGATCACCAGGCCCAGTTCGGCGGCTTTCTTCTGGAAGGTCTCGTCGTTGAGGAGGCTGTAGAAGCCTTCTTCCAGTTTCTTGCGACGCTCTTCCGGCACGCCCTTGGGCAGGTAGAGCATGTAGAAGTCCTCGGCGATGAAGTCGTAGCCCTGCTCCTTGAAGGTGGGCACGTCCGGGGCGAACGGGTGGCGCTCCTCGGCGGCCACGCCGATGATCTTCACCTTGCCGGCTTTGTGCTGTTCGGCCAGCAGCGGAATCGGCAGGGTGGTGGACATGACCTCGCCGGACACCAGCGCGGACGCGGTGGGGGCGTAACCCTGGTAGGGCACCTTGCTGAGTTTCACGTCGAAGTGATTTTCCAGCATGGTGGCGGCGATGTAGGAGAAACCACCGGGGGAATCATTGCCGTTGATGATGGAGCCGGGCTGGTCCTTCAGTTGCGCCAGGTAGTCCTTGACGTTGTCGATGCCGGTGTCCTTGGCCACCGCCAGGGAAGCCGGTTCCGGACCGATGAACACCAGCGGCTCCAGGTCTTCCAGGGGCGTGGCGTTGCGGTTCATGTAGCTCTGCGCGATGGCGTGGGTACCCATCATGCCAATGGTGTAGCCGTCCGGGTCGGACTTCGCCACGTGTCGCACGCCGTTGGAACCGGCGGCGCCGGTGACGTTGTTCACCACCATGGACACGGGCAGGTTTTCCGGCGGTTTCTCCGCCATCAGGCGCGCGGCCAGATCATAGGCGCCACCGGCGGGCCAGGGCACCACGATGGTGATGGGTTCTTCCGGAAATTCCGCCAGGGCGCGGCTGGAGAGGCCCAGCAACAGGGCCACGGCCAGGCTGGCGGTGGCGAGCAGTTTAACGATCTTCATGTTATTCCCCCTTCGAGGATAATTGGTTCAGGTGAGCGATGGCTTCGTCCATGCCGATGACGTCGCCGTACTTACTGTCGATATCGAACAGATTGGCTTCGTGGGGCGCGGGATGACGATCACCCACGGCTTCGCGGACAACCATCATCCGGAAACCGTACTGAAGACCGTCCACGGCGGTGGCTCGAATGCAGCCACTGGTGGAACAGCCCATCAGGATCACGGTATCCACGCCCAACGACGTCAGCGTGGAGGCAAGAGACGTGCCGAAAAACGCGCTGGCATATTGTTTGGTAATCACCAGTTCGTCCGCCGCCGGGGTTACCGGCTGGCAGAACTCCGCGTCCGGGTTGCCGTCCACCATGGCGCGCATCACGGGTGCTTTTTTCACCCAGACGCCGCCGTCCATCTGGCCTTCGCCACGGTAACGGATATTGGTATGAATCACCGGAATACCGCTCTGACGAGCGGTTTCCAGCAGTCGCGGTGCATGGTCCATCGCCTCCACCACGCCCGGCGCGTAGAGGGGTGCACCGGGACGGGTGTAGGCCTGAAGGAAATCCACCGCCACCAGCGCCGGGCGTCGGCCGAAGCCGACCCGGGTACCCCAGACGCCTTGATAGTTGCTGGCAAGATCGTCCTGGTTGCCGTTGGCCATGATGAATCTCCTCAATAAGCGCCTGACAGCAGGGCACCGGCGCCGGGAACCACGGGTTCCAGGTCCAGGGCCTTGAGCATTTGATAGGTGGTGGCGATGGCCGCGGTGACCACCGGCTTGCCGGTGAGCGCCTCGACCTTGGGCACCGCCGCCAGGGACGGCATCTGCACGCAGGCGGACAGCACGATGGCGTCGGCGTCGGAGAAGTCCATGCCGGCGACGATGTCCGGCAGTTTCGCCGTGTCGTGGCGGGCCACGTCCAGGTTGTTGGGGATTTCCAGGGCGCGGTATTCCAGCACCTCGGTGCCTTCGCGCTGGATGTAATCCACCACCATCTCGGTGAGCGGCTTCATGTACGGCGCCACCACCACGACTTTCTTGGCGTTGAGCACCTTGAGGGCGTCCACCAGAGCGCCGGCGCTGGTCACCACCTCGGTTTCCTGGCCGTTCTCCTTGGTGCGTTCGCGCAGCCGCTTCTGGGATTCCCGGTGGTAGCCGGGGCCCATGGACATGATCGCCACCAGGCAGGCGTAGCCCATCACGTCCACGGCGGCGTCGCTGAGCTCCAGGGCGCAGCGATCGGATTCACCGTCCATGGAGGCCAGTTCTTCCTTGCTCACGGTCTTCATGCGCATGCGGCTGGAGTGAAAGGTGAAACGCTCCGGACGGATAAGCTGCCGGGCGGTGAGCATGGCCGGAATCTCGGTCTCCATGGTGATGTTGGAGCTCGGGACGATCTGGCCGATTCGATAAGGGCGGGTCATGGCTGCACTCCCAGAAAATCACCAAAGCCCTGGAAGAAACCTTCGAGGTCGTCCCAGGGAATCATGTGGCCGGCACCCGGTACCGTTTCGATGCGCACGGATGGCAGCAGCTGTTTGATTTCTTCCTTGTCCTCTTCCTGGATCACGCCGCCTTTGCCGGCGCACATCAGCAGGGTGGGCACCTGCACCTTCGGGAAGTCCTGGTGGATGTCCACCTCGTGGAAGTCCTCGAAGCTCTTGATGATGGCGTCCAGGTAGCAGGTGTGCAGCCACTCGGCGCGCAGCAGCAGTTGCTCCTCGGTCCAGGTGGGGCAGTACTTGCGCATGGTTTCCAGGTCGCAGCCCTTGAGGCAGTCGTTGATGGAATCCACGTACCAGGGCAGCTTGCTGGGGTATTCGCGACGGCCCGGACCGGACACCGGCGGATCGATCAGCGCCAGCTTGGCGACGCCCTTGGCGCCCCGGGTCACCGCCCGCAGGGCGAAGCGCGCGCCCATGGAATGGCCGGCCAGGATGTAATCCTCCAGGCCCAGGGCCTCGGCGAAGGCGACCACGTCATCGGCGCAGGTGTCGGTGTCGTAGTCCAGCTCGGCGCCGGTGGAGGACAGGCCGCGGCCGCGCACATCGAGCACATAGGTGTCGAAGTTCCGGCCCAGCCGCTCGGCCACGAATTCCCAGGTGATCGCCGGGCTGGTGATGCCCGGGATCAGAATCAGCGGCTGGCCCTTGCCGCCGTAGCGCAGGTAGTGCTGGCGAATGCCGTTGGCGTTGACGTTGGCGCCGTACAGTCGGGTGCTGCTCATGCTTGCTCCTCGACCTCCGTTTTGGGGTCTTTCAGCGGTACTTCGTAGACGTCATGGGCGAATACCCAGGCCGGGTCTTCGTTCTGACGCAGCCAGGTGTTGTCGTGGGACACTTGCTGCACGCGGGACGCGCGCTCGAAGCGGTTGGCGCGGTACAGCTCGAAGGCGTCGGCGTAGTTGTCGGCGCCGGTGGTTTCCATGCAGCGTACCAGCATGGCGGCATCCTCGATGGCCATCACCGCGCCCTGGGCCATGTGCGGCTTCATCGGGTGGGCGGCGTCGCCGAGCAGCACCAGGCGGTTGTCGTGCCACAGGGGCAGCGGGTTGCGCTCCAGCAGCGGCCACTTGGTGACTTTATCGGTGCAATCGATCAGAGCTTGAACTTCCGGGCCGTAGTTCTTGAACGCTTCGCGCATTTCTTCCCGGGAGCTGTCCACGAAAGAGGTGCCGTGGTTCCAGTCCGGCTCCGGCACGCCGGTCACGTAGTAGTATTCCTTCTGATCGCCGGTGACGTAGTAGACCATCATGTGACGGTCCTCGGACCACCACTTCACGCACGCTTCGAAGTCGAGATCGTAGGCCTTCAGTTTCTCCGCGGAGATGATCGCGCGGTGCGCCACCCAGCCGCTGTAGATAGGCGCTTCCTCGCCGAGCAGGTGCTCGCGGATCACGGAGTTCACGCCGTCGGCGCCGATCACCAGGTCGGCGGTGGCTTCAGTGCCATCGGCGAAGTTCATCACCACCTGATCACCCTGATCGTCCACTTTCTCCAGGCGTTTGCCGAAGTGCAGGCGGTCCTGGTCCAGCTGATCGACCATGAGGGCGTGCAGGTCGCCCCGGTGCACGGTGATGTAGGCGGCGCCGTATTCCTGCTTGGCGAAATCGCCCAGGGGAATGCGGGACAGGTACTCACCGGTTTCACCGTCGCGGCTGAACCAGTGGCTCGGGTGGGAACCCATGCGCTCCAGCTGGTCCTCGATGCCGATGCGGCGCATCACCTTCATGGCGTTGGGGCCCAGGTGGATGCCCGCGCCCAGGCGAGAGAATTCCGGCGCCTGCTCGTAGACCTGGGTGGGGTAACCGGCTTTCTGCAGCAGTGCCGCGGCGGCGGCGCCACCCAGACCGGCGCCGATGACCGCGATGCTTGGCTTGGTGGTAGTCAAAATCAGACCCTCCTGACGATTCGTTGTATTGGACGACTAGAAACAACGTATACACCATTTATTGGGGGGTCAACCCTCTTTTTGCCCGGGGTCATTATTTTAGCGCGTATTCGTTGACAACGCTGAAAAGCGGTTATAAAGGCGCTAAAGCCCGATTCTGGCGGGGTTTGGGAAGACAGGCGGGGAAAGGCCCTTTTGTGGTGCGTACACGCTAGTTTTCGTTATAAAACAGTGCATGCACCATAAAAGGCGCGGAGAACGCGGCGCCGCACCCGATCAGTGCGCCGCCCGCTCGGTGAGCGACAGCACGCTGGCGGTGAGCGCTGGCAGGAAGGTGACCGTGATAAGGGCGGTGCCGAGCAGGCCGAACAGCACGATGGCGCCCACGCCCCGATACAGCTCGGTGCCCTCGCCGGGCAGCAGCACCAGAGGCGCCAGCCCGCACACCGTGGTGATGGTGGTCATGGCGATGGGGCGCAGCCGCGAACGCACCGCTTCGCTCACCGCGACGGCCACGGCGAGGCCCTGGCGGCGGTTGGTGAGCGCCTCGTGGACGATCAGGATGGGATTGTTGACCACCGTGCCCATGAGAATCAGAAAGCCGAGCATGGAGATCATGTCGAACGGCTGGTTGAACCCGGGCAGGCCGATGGCGGGCAGCAGGGCGCCGGCGCCGTTGAGCAGGGCGAGGCCGAGAATGCCGCTGGCGATGCCCGCCGGAATGGTGGTCATGATCAGCAGGGGATAGCCCCAGTGGGTGAAAATGGCCACCAGCAGCAGGTAGATCAGCAGCAGCGCCACCACGTAGTTGCCGGTGAGGGCGTCCCGGGTGGCGTCCAGCTGGTCGCTGGCGCCGGAGATGTCCACGGTGACTTCCGGGGGCAGGGCGCCTTCCTCGCGCAGGGCGCCGATCACGTCCTCGCGCACCAGGCGCACGCCGGTTTCCAGGGCCACGGAGCGCGGCGGAATGATGTTCAGGGTCACCGTGCGGCGGCCGTTGACCCGGCGCACGGTGCTGGTGTCCACGGTTTCCTCCAGACGCGCCAGGGACGACAGCGGCACCGTGGCGCCCTGGGGCGTTTGCACCGGCAGGCCGGGCAGGGCGGCCAGGCGCGGCGCCACGCCCCGGTTGCTGTAGGCGTAGATGTCCACCTTGTCGTCGCCGAGGAAGAACTCGTCTAGGTAGGCGCCGTCGGTGAGCGCCGCCACCGTGAAGCCCAGATCCTGGGCACTGAGGCCCAGTTCCGCGGCGCGTTCCCAGTCCGGGCGCACTTCCAGCAGGGGCTGGGCCAGGGACAGGCTGCCCGGCTGGGTCTGAATGCGCGGGTTGTCGAACACTTGCTCGGCGCGCCGGTAGGCGGCCCGCGCCACCTGGAACAGGGTGGCCAGGTCATTGCCGGCGATGTCCAGGTTGACGCTGCGGGTGCCGCCGTCGTTGCTGGAGATGATCGAGCCCCGGGCGGCGAAGGCGCGCATACCCGGGTATTGCTCGTAAAAGGTGGTGAGCGCGTCCATCAGCGGTTCCATGTGGCCCGGGTCCACCGGCTCGGCGATCACCCTCAGGCCCTGGGCCTCCACGAACAGGTTCAGGTAGCGCAGCGGCGGCGCCGGCAGTTCGCCGGCCTCCCAGGCCGCCGGATCGGCGTCCACCAGGGGCAGGAAGTGGGCCTGTACCTGCTCGCCGATTTCCTTCATGGCCTCGAGGTTGTAGCCCGGCGGCGCGTTCATGGAGGCGAAGGTCTTGGCCTCCTCGCCCTCGGGCAGGTATTCCGCCGGCGGCGTCAGCAGAGCGATCACCAGGGCGCCGCCGGCCAGGGTGGCGGCGATCACCGTGGCGCGCCGGGGGGCGCTGGCGCTGAGCCAGTGGGACAGGCCGTGCAGGCGGCCCAGCCAGCGGCTTTCTTGGCCCTGGTGGTCGAACACGGCGCCGAAGTCGAGCCGCGCCGCCAGGGTCGGAATCACCGTCATCGCCACCAGCATGGACACCAGGATTGACGCGGACACGGCGATGGCGATGTCGGAGTAGAGCTGGCCGGCTTCCTGGGTGATGAATACCACCGGCAGGAACACCAGCACCGTGGTCAGGGTGGAGGCGAACACCGCCGGCCACACCTTGCGAATGCCTTCCACGGAGGCCCGGAAGCGGTCCAGCCCCCGGCGCCGCTCGATCTCGATGCTCTCCAGCACGACGATGGAGTTGTCCAGGGTCATGCCAATGGCGAACGCCACCCCGGCCAGGGAAATCACGTTGATGGTGCGCCCGGCCAGCAGCAGGCCCAGGAAGGCGGCGATGGTGCAGATGGGAATGCCCACCACGCCCAGGGCGGTGACCCGCACCGAGCGCAGGAACAGGAACATCACCAGGGTGGCGAACACCGCGCCGATCGCCAGGTTGGTCCAGACGTTGCGCACCGAGGCCTCCACGTAGCGCACGTCGTCGGAGATCAGCCCCATGCGCAGACCCGCCGGCGCCAGCACTTCCTGGTTGATCAAGTCCACCTGGTCGAACATGGCGTACTTGATGTCGATGACGTTGGAGCCGCTTTCCCGGCGCACTGCCAGGTTGATCACCGGGTCGCCGTTGACCCGGGACAGGCCGCGTACCGGGAAATGGTCCAACTCCACCGAGGCCACGTCGCGCAGGCGGATCACGCCGTCGCCGCGGCGCGCCAGCACCAGCTCCCGCAGCTCCGGCACCTGGTCGAAGCGGCCCACGGTGCGCAGCAGGTAGCGGCGCTTGCCGCTGTCCACCTCGCCGCCGGACACGTCCCGGTTGCGCTGGCGCAGGGCGTCGCGCACGTCCATCACCGTGAGGCCGCGCTCCGCCAGGCGCTGCGGATCGAGCAGCACCCGCACCTGACGCTCGGCGCCGCCGCGCAGTTCCACCTGGGAGACCCCCTCGACGCTTTCCATGCGGGTGCGCACGTTGTCGTCGATGAAGTCGCGCATCATGTCCAGATCCAGGTCCTTGGGGTTGCCCGTTTGCGGCGCCACCCAGAAATACATGAAGGCGTTGGCGGAGAAGGACGTGGACAGGATGCGCGGCTGGTCCACGTTGTCCGGGTAGTCCGGCACCTGGCTGAGGGCGTTGTTAACGCGGATCAGCGTCTCGGTGATGTCCACGCCGAACGGGAATTCCAGTTCGATTTCCGCCTCGCCGCTGTAGGCGGTGGCGGTGAGCCGGCGCAGGTTGGGTACGTTGCGCAGATACTCTTCCTGCTCAATGAGGATTTCCTTTTCCACGTCCTGGGGTGTGGCGCCGGGCCACCGGGTTTGCACCGTGATGGTGCGCACCTCCAGGTCGGGAATCATCTGCACGGGAATGCGCAGCGCGGCGAGAATGCCGAGCAGGGTGATGATCAGCACCACCACCGTCATCAGGGTGCCGTTACGGACGATCTTTTCGAACACGGGCGGTTACTCCGGGGCGGCGCCGTTGGACGGGTCCGGCCGGCGAACCTCCAGTTCGCGGCCGTCGCTGAGGCTTTCGTTGCCGCGCACCACCACCCGGTCGCCGGCGCTCAGGCCTTCCAGCACGGTGACCCGGTCGCCCAGGCCGGGGCCCACGCGCAGGCGTTGCTCCCGGGCCAGCAGGGCACCGTCCCGGGATTCCGCCACCCACACGGTGACGCGACCGTCCGGGTAGCGCACCAGGGCGTCCCGGGGCACCGCCAGGCTGGCGGTGTCGCCGCGCAGCACCAGGGTGGCGCGGGCGGACATGCCCGGTGTCATCGGCGGCGGGTCGGCGACCCGGGCACGCAGCAGGAAGGTGCGCGAATCCGGATCATTGACCGGCACGATGGCGGTGATGCTGGCCTCGTGCGCTTGGCCGGCGTCGCCGCCCAGGCGCACGGTCAGCGCGCTGTCCTTGGTGAGGCGGGGGAAATATTCCTGGGGCACGGCGAAATCGGCGCGCAGGTCGTCCAGGTTGACCAGTTCCAGCACCGCGGTGCCCGGCGTCACCCACTCGCCCACCTCGGTGAGCTTACGGCTGATCACGCCGTCGAAGGGGGCCTTCAGAGTGTGGCGGCGCAGCAGGGCCTCCTGGCGGCGCTGCTCCACCCGGGCCGCGGCCAGGGCGGCCTCGGCCATTTCCAGTTCCGATTCCAGGCCGCGCACCTCGGTGGCGGCGATGCTGCGGCGTGCCGCCAGGGTGCTGGCCTCGTCAAGCCGGCGGCGGGCATCGTCACGGGCCGCCAGGGCTTCCTCGGCGGCGGCCCGGGCGCTGTCCCGGGCCAGCCGGTTGAGCTCCGCGTCCAGCGCCAGCAGGGTGTCGCCACCGGCGACGCTGTCGCCCAGGTCCACCTTCAGGTCGGTGACCCGGCCGGCCACGGCGGTGGAGAGCAGGGCGCCGCGCCGGGCGGTGATGGTGCCGGTGAGCGGCAGCCGTTCCTCGCGGTGTTCGGCGCGCACCTCAGCCAGGGTGACCGGTTCCGCGGCGGTCGCGCCGCCGGCCCAGAGCAACAACGCCAGCGCCCACCACGGACGGATTCCGCTTCGCATTCACAACCCCTGCTAATGATTCCGGTTATCACTTACGGAACGGCATTAGGCCAAGTTGGTGGACCCGGATCAAGCAAGCGGGTTGCCGGGGTCAGGGCGAGGTCAGGTCAGCGAGAGGTCAGGTCGCCGGGGCGGTCCACGTCGCGGAGCACGCCGGGGTCGTCCACCGGCAGCTCGATCAGCGCCGCCCGGTGGGCGGCGATCAGATCCCGGGCGCCATCGCCGTCGGCGCGGGCGGCCAGCTCCGGCCAGAAGGCACGGCCGAACAGCACCGGAAAGCCCGGCGCGCCGTCGAGCACCGGGCGAACGATGCGGTCGGCGCCGGCCCGGGCGCGCAGGGCGGCCACGGTGGCGTCGCCGACCCAGGGCATGTCGCCGAGCCACAGCGCCGCCACCCGGGCGGCCTCGTCGGCGGCGAGCAGGGCGGCGAAGGCGTCGCCGATGCTGGCGCCCAGGCCGCGCTCGGCGCGCGGCGCGCGCAGTACCAGGGCGTCGCCCAGGCCCAGTTCGGCGGGGTCGTCGTCGGCGCGGATCACCACCGCCACCCGGGGAAAGAGGGCGCCGGCCCGCGCCAGGGTGGTGGCAAGCAGGGAGCGGCCGTCGGCCAGGGGCGCGCGCCGTTTGTCGGCGCCGAAGCGGCGGCCGCGACCGGCGGCGGCGATCACCGCCAGGGTGGCGTTGGCGTCCACGCCGGTGTCGGTCACACCGCCTCCCAGGCGTCGTCGGCCAGGGTGGCGCGCACCCGGTCCGGAGTGAACGGCGGGCGCCGGAAGCGCACCCCGGTGGCGTCGAACAGGGCGTTGGCGATGGCCGGCGCGGCGGGCAGGGCGGTGGACTCGCCCACGCCCAGGGGCGGCGTGTCCGGCGGTTCCAGCAGCACCAGGTCGATCTCCGGCAGCTCCGAGAAGCGCAGCAGCGGGTAGCCGCCCCATTCCCGGGCCGCCGGCCGGCCGTTCTCGAAGGGCACGCTTTCCTTCAGGGTGCGGCCGAGCATCTGGATGATGTTGCCGTGCACCTGGTGGCGCACCCCGGCCGGATTCACCATCAGCCCGGCGTCCTGGGCCACCACCAGCCGTTCCACGCGGATCGCGCCGCTGCCCGGGTGCACCTTGAGAAACACCACCCAGGCCGCCAGCGCGGCACCGAAGCCCGGGAACTTGCTGTGCACGTAGCGGGCGTAGGCCAGCCCGCGCCCGTGCAGCCAGCCGTCCGCGTCCGGGGTCGGCGCGCGCCGTTCCCGGGGCGCCCAGCCGGCGCGCTCGGCGGCGGCGCCGAGCACCGCCCGGGCCCGTTCGTCGTCCAGGTAGCGCAGCCGGTAGGCGAGCGGATCGTCGCCGGCCAGGGCCGCCAGTTCGTCGATATAGCTGTCGTGGGCGAAGGTATTGGGCAGCGCCGACACGCCGCGCAGCCAGGCGGCGCGGATCAGGGTGGGCACGTCGTCGCTGGCGATATGGCGGCGCGGGTAGGCGTAGGGAGGCACCGCGGTGCGGTCGCCCATCTGGAACGGATGCTCCGAGGCGGCCACCTTGCCGGTCAGGCGCAGGGCCAGGGTGGGCGCGTTGTCCGAGGGGTAGCGGGTGACGAAGCGGTAGCTGGCCGGCGCGCCGTCCGCGTCCCGCTCGCCTTCCACGTCCATCACCTGGGCCGCCCCCTTGGGTTCCCACAGATGCTCTTCCTCCCGGGACAGCTGCACCCGCACCGGCCGGCCCACCGCCCGGCTCAGCAGGGCGGCGTCGGCGCCCACGTCGTCGGCGCAGTTGCGGCCGTAGCAGCCGGAGGCCTCCAGCCGCTGGATGTCGATGCGGCCCTCGTCGAGATCCAGCAGGCGCGACAGGTCGGCGCGCAGGCTGTGCGGATTCTGGGTGCCGGACCACACCGTCAAGCGGTGGTCGGCGTATTCGGCCACGGAGCAGGACGGCCCGATGGAACCGTGTAGCTGGTAGGGCCAGACGTAGGTGCGCCGCAGGGTGGGCCCCGCCGGCGGCTCGCCGTCCTCGTCATCCAGCAGCGCGCGGCGCTGGGCGGGCAGGGCGCGCAGCGCCGCCTCCAGATCCTCCGGACCGTCCAGCGCCGGCAGACCGTCCGGTTCGCGCCAGCGCACTTTCAGGCACCGGGCGGCCCGCATGGCCTGCTCCTCGCGTTCCGCCACCACGCCCACGAAGTCGCCCTGGACCACCACGTCCACCAGGCCGGGCAGGCCGGCCACCGAGTCCCGGTCCACCTCGATCAGGCTGGTGCCGACGAAATCGCCCCGGTCCAGGCCGTGGTAGGGCGGGCGCACTACCCGGCCGTGCAGCATGCCCGGCACGCGCACATCATGGACGAAGGTCAGCTCGCCCCGGGCCTTGGCGGGGATATCCACCCGCGCCGCCGGCCGCCCCACCAGCCGGTAATCGGCGCGGGGCTTGAGCGGCGCCTCGGCGGCCAGCTTAAGATCCTCCCGGCGGCCGGCCACCAGTGCGCCGTAGGCGACCCGCCGGTCCGGGTTCTCCCGGTCGTGCAGGGCGCCGTCCTCGCTGACCAGACGTTCCGCCGGCACGGACAGGTGCCCGGCGGCCAGGGCGCGCAGTCGCTCCCGGGCCTGGGCGGCGGCGATGCGCAGCGGCTGGGCGGTGATCTGAATGCTGGCGCTGGCGATGGTGGGCCCCTGGTTGGGCACCTCCGAGGGATGGCCGAGCACCATGGTCACCGCCTCGAACGGCACGTCCAGCTCCTCGGCGACGATCTGGCCCAGGGCGGTGCGGATGCCGGTGCCCAGATCCACGTGGCCGTTGAAGCCCAGCACCCGGCCGTCGGCCAGCACCGCGATGAACAGCTCCGGCTCGGTGGGCACGAAATCCGAATGCGTGCCGGGCTGGCCGGGCGCCGGCTTGGGCGTAGGTTGCGGGTCGCGGAACACCACCAGCACATCGGGCTGGTGAAGCAGGGCGTCGCGGCTGGGCAGGGTCGTGGTCGGCATAGGCTTCAAATCATCACGCCGTGTACGGGCGCGGGCAAGAGGCGTGGTCGGCGCGAACGCCGGTGTTTTTCTGTAGAAAAAACGTATACACCATTTATGCCAGGGTCAAGAAAATGAAGGCAAAGAATTTCCCGCTATTCCGTACGGCCTTGTTGACATCACATTTGATTCTATTTAAAGCTATTTTACGGGCTTTGAGGGGCGAATCGCCGGTTTGGCAAAGGAGACGTCATCTCTGCCCAAGAAGGGTGCATACATTCTAAATCAGCACCAAAAAAGAATGTGTGCCCCATAAAGCAACGAATAAATACCGCCGCGCACTTGAACGGTGCGACGTCGGAGAGAGCATACGCATGCCCGCTACAAACAGTGACCGGCCCGAGGGCCGGGAACTCCGGCTTACCGTCAACGGTGAGGACCGGCGTCTCGACGTGGCGCCGTCCACGCCCTTGCTGTATGTACTGCGCAACGACCTGTCCCTGAACGGGCCCAAGTTCGGCTGCGGGCTGGGCGAGTGCGGCGCCTGCATGGTGCTGGTGGACGGCCGCGCCGCCCGCGCCTGCGTGCTGCCCGCCGCCGCCGTGGAAGGCCACCAGGTGACCACTCTGGAAGGCCTGGCCGACGGCGACCGGCTGGATCCGGTGCAACAGGCTTTTATTGATGAACAGGGCGCGCAGTGCGGGTACTGCCTGAACGGCATGATCATGAGCGTGCGGGCCCTGCTCAACGCCAGGCCGGCGCCCAGCCGCGATGAACTGGTCGAGGCGCTGGATCACAACCTGTGCCGCTGCGGCACCCACCAGGAAATTCTCGCCGCCGCCTGCCGGGCGGCGGGTCTGGGCGGGGAGGGCGACGCATGAGCCGCCTGCCGGAACAGCGCGAGCGCGACGAGGCCCTGGCCCATGGCCTGGTGATCCGGCCGCCGGTGTACCGCCTGGACGCCCGCGCCTTTGTCTGCTCGCAACTGCTGGACGTGAACCGCGACGGGCTCGACGAGGACGTCACCGTGGTGGCGGACGGCAATTTCCTGGGCGTGGTGGCGGCCTCGCCGGAGCAGGCCCGGCGCGCCGCCGAACGGCTGCGCCCGCGCTGGTCCACTCCCGCCGGCAACCACCGGGGCAACACCCCGGCGCCGGCCTCCGATCGCCTGCAACGGAATTACGACTGGCCCGGCCGCCTGGGCTGGGGCGTGGAGCCGGACTGGGTGATCGCCGATTGCAACAACGGCGCGGTGCGCGTGGACGGTCCGGTGGCGGACACCGAGCGCCTGCGCCGGGAACTGGCCTGCCTGTTGGAAACCGATCCGGCGCGTATTCACCTGGACGGGCATGGCGAAGCCGGCCTGGGCCGCCAGGGCAGTGACGACGCCGCCGCCGACGCCGCCCTGCTGGCCCACGCGGTGGGCCGGCCGGTGGCGGTGCGCCTGGACCCGGATCCCTATGCCCTGGACGCGCAAGCCCTGGCCCGGGCCCGCCGCCTGCGCGTCAGCGGCACCCCGGACGGTGGCGACTTCCAGGTGGACGATGACCTGGGCTATGTGTCGGTGCCACCGCTGGCCCTGTGGCTTACCGGCCGGCTCACCGATGGCCTGCTGCGCGATCCGGACGCGGCGGCGCTGCAATACACCTTCGTGCAGGAGTCGTTTCTGGACGAAGTGGCGGCCGCCCTGGGCGAGGACCCGGTGGCCCTGCGCCTGCGTCACATCAAGGACCCGCGCGGCCGCCAACTGCTGCAATCCGTGGCCAACCAGGCCGGCTGGAACCGGCCCGCCGCCAACGACGGTCGTGCCGACCTGGTGCGCGGGCGCGGCGTGGCCTACAGCCACCGCCCCTCGGAGTCCGGCGACGCCGGTTCCGGCACCCGCAGCGCCTGGATCGCCGACGTGGAAGTGAACACCGTCACCGGTGGCGTGCGTCTGTCCCGCCTGGTGGCGGGCCAGGACGCCGGCGCCGACGGCCCGCTGCGGCCACTGCTGGACAGCCATCCGCTGCGCGCCGCCCTGGAACAGAAGCTGCTCGGCCTGCCGGACACGGCGCCGCCGGCGGACCAGTGGGGCGGCACCGATGACCGCCGCCTGCCGGCCACCCGTGGCGCCAGCCCGCCGGCGCCCCGGCGGACGGCCGGGCCGCTGGCGGAAGGCGAGGACGTGGACCTCAGCCCGGCGGTGGCGGTGGTGGCCAACGCTCTCTATGACGCCACCGGTGTGCGCTTCCGGTCGCCGCCGTTTTCGCCGGCCCGGGTGCGTGCCTCCCTGCAGGCGCGCCGCGACCGCGGCAAACGCCGCTGGTGGTGGGCCGGGGCACTGGCGGTGACCGGGCTGCTCGCCACCCTGTGGCCGTGGCGGGCGTCCCTGGCGCCGGTGAGCCGGCCCGCCACCAACCTGTATTCCGCGGAAACCATCGAACGGGGCCGCCTGGTGGCGGAGGCCGGCGACTGCGCGGTTTGCCACACCGCCGAGGAGGGGCTCACCAATGTGGGCGGGCGGCCGTTCGAAACGCCGTTCGGCACGCTGTACAGCACCAACCTGACGCCGGACCCGGACACCGGCATTGGCAACTGGTCCTACGCCGCCTTCGAGCGCGCCATGCGCGAGGGCATCTCCCGGGATGGCCGGCATCTTTACCCGGCGTTTCCGTACACCGATTTCGCCAAACTCAGCGACGCCGACATGCAGGCCCTGTACGCCTACCTGATGGCGCAGCCCGCGGTGGCCGCGCCGGCGCCGGACAATGACCTGCGCTTCCCGTTCAATGTGCGCTCGATGATGGCTGGCTGGAACACCCTGTTCCACCGGGACCGGACCTTCCAGCCGGACCCGGCCCGCTCGCCGCAATGGAATCGCGGCGCCTATCTGTTCGAGGGGGCGGGGCACTGCGGTGCCTGCCATACGCCGCGCAACCTGTTCGGCGCCGAGAAAACCGGCGAGGCGCGCCTGGCCGGTGCCCTGGTGGACGGCTGGGAAGCGCCGGCCCTCACCGCCGACAGCCGCGCACCGGTGGCCTGGACCGAGGAGTCCCTGTTCCAGTACCTGCGCACCGGCCGCTCGGATTTTCACGGCGTGGCCGGCGGGCCCATGGCGCCGGTGGTGGCCGGCCTGGCGGAACTGCCGGAGTCCGACGTGCGCGCCATCGCCCATTACGTGGCCACGCAAATGGACGCCCCGGCCAGCGCCACCGAGGCGCAGCAACGGCAGGCCCGGGAGCGGCTGGCGGCCAGCGCCGAACCGGTGGGCCAGGAGGCCGGCCAGCGGGTGTTCGACGGCGCCTGTGCCTCCTGCCACGCGGACGGCGCCGCCGCCAGCTTCACCGGCGCGCGGCAATCCCTGGCGCTCAACACCAACCTGCACAGCGAGCGTCCGGACAACGTCATTCAATCGATCCTCGGCGGCGTGCACGTCGAGGGCGTGGCCGGCGGCGGCGAGATGCCGGCCTTTTCACACAGTTTGAGCAACCGCCAGGTCAGCGATCTGGTGCATTACTTGCGGGCGCGTTTCGCTCCGGGAGAAACGCCCTGGAAAGACGTCGGGAGGACTGTCGCCGAGATACGCACGGAGCACAACCAACAACCATAAAAGCGTACTTCGCTAATCAACCAAGCATACGAGGTGGGAAATGCAACGAAGCAAGTGGATCTGGCTCATCTGGGCCGTGGTCGTCCTGTGCTACCTGGTGCCGTACACGGTACTCAGTGACGTGCACGCCTGGTACGGGAGCTTCCTGTTCTGGACCCTGGCCGGCGTCGCCGTGATCGCCATCAACTTCATCATCACCAAGGACTTCGAGGGACACTGAACATGACCGAATCGATGATCTGGTGGTCGGTGGCGATCTACCTGGTGGTCGCCATCGCCATCGCGGTACTGGCCCGACAGGGCAAAATGGTCAACATGTCCGGGTATTTCCTGGGCGACCGCAAAATGGGCGGCTTCGTGTCCGCCATGAGTTACAGCGCCACCACCTACAGCGCCTTCATGATGGTGGGCCTTGCCGGCCTGACCTACAAAGGCGGCGTCGGGGCTCTGGGTTTCGAGATCGTCTACTTCGCCGGGGTGTCCCTGGTGGCGATCTTCGGGCCCAAGTTCTGGGCCGTGGGCAAGAAGTTCGGCTATGTCACCCCCAGTGAGATGCTCGGCCACCGCTACAACGACAAGAAAGTCTCCGTGGCCGTGGCGATCTCCAGCTGCGTGTTCCTGATTCCCTACGCCGCCGTGCAACTGGCCGGCGTCGGCTACCTGCTGCAGGGCGCCACCGAGGGCGCCATTCCGTTCACCACCGGCGTGGTCCTGGCCACCGCCGTGGCGATCTTCTTCTCCTACGTGGCGGGCATCCGCTCGGTGATGTGGACCGACTCCCTGCAGGCGATCATGATGATCATCGCCTCCACCCTGGTGGCCTGGCTGGTGATCCAGGGCCTGGGCGGTTTCCACGCGCTGTTCGACACCCTCGCCGAGAAGAAACCGGAAACCCTGGTGGTGCCGGGCCCGGGCCTGTTCAGCTTCGTCACCTTCCTGGGGCTGACCATTCCCTGGTTCTTCTTCAGCCTCTCCAACCCGCAGGTCAGCCAGCGGCTGTTCATGCCGTCCTCGTTGCACGCCATGCGCCGCATGCTGCTGGGCTTCCTGGGCTTCGGCCTGGTCTACACCCTGGTGTCCGTACTGTGGGGCTTCTCCGCCCTGGCCGCCTTCCCGGATCTGGCCAAGGCCGACCTGGCCACCGCCACGCTGCTGGGCTCCGAATTCGTGCCGCCGGTACTGGGCGCCATCGTGCTGATCGGCATCATGGCCGCCGCCATCTCCACCATCGACTCCATCATGCTGACCCTGTCCTCCATGCTGGCCCGGGACGTGTACGCCAACGTCAAACCCGGCAGCGATGACGGCAAGCAGCTGTGGGTGGGCAAGATCGTGATTCCGATCATCGCGCTGCTGGCCCTGGGCTTCGCGGAACTGCAGCTGGACCTGATCGCGGTGCTGTCCGTGGCCGCGTCCTCCGGCCTGGTGGCGGTGGTGCCGGCCATCATCGGCGCCTTCTACTGGAAACGCGGCACCGGCGCCGGCGCCTTCGTCAGCGTGGTCGGCACCGGCATCTTCGTGCTGATCATGTACGCCACTGGCAACAGCCTGCTGGGCCTGCCCGCCGGCATCTGGGGCATCATCGTTTCCACCGCTCTGTACATCGGCGTCAGCCTGGCCACCAGCGCCCCGGCGGAACGCGCCGACGAGTTCGTGGACGCCAGCAAGAAGTACTGAACACCAACCGGGCAACCCCTTGTGGCGCGCCGCCTGGCGCGCCTTTTTTTTGTCCGTCTTATTCGCGCAGCGCCTCCACCACCAGGGCGAAGGCCCGCGACGCCTGCCGCCGGTTCGGGTAATAAAGATGATGGCCGGGGAAGGGCGGGCACCAGTCCTCCAGCACGCGCTCCAGCTCGCCGGCACGCAGATAGGGCCGCGCCAGTTCCTCCGGCACATAGGCCACCCCCAGGCCCGCCTTGGCGGCATGCAGCATCTGGGTGGCGCCGCCCAGCACCAACTGCCCGCGCACGTGCACGTTCAATTCGCGGCCGTCTTTTTCGAACTCCCAGGCGTAGGTGCCGCCGTGGGTGGGCAGGCGCAGATTGATGCAGTTGTGCTCGGTGAGCCGGTTGGGGTGGGTGGGCCGGGAACGGGCATCGAAGTAGGGCGGGGCGGCCACCACCGCCATGCTCACATCCGGGCCGATGCGCACCGCGATCATGTCCTTCTCCACCTGCTCGCCCAGCCGCACCCCGGCGTCGTAGTGCTCCCCGACGATGTCGGTGAGGCCGTAGTCCACGGCGATTTCCACCTCGATGTCCGGGTATTCCGGAAGCAGGGCGGCCAGCTTGGGCAGCAGCACGGTGTCGGCGGCGTACTCCGTGGCGGTGATGCGCAGACGGCCGGCGGGTTTGTCGCGCAGCTCGGTGAGTGCTCGCAGATCCGCCTCGATTTCCCGAAAGCGGGGCGCGATGGAGCGGCGCAGCCGCTCACCGGCCTCCGTGGGCGCCACCCGCCGCGTGGTCCGGGCCAGCAACCGCAGGCCCAACCGTTCCTCCAGATGGCGGATATTCTGGCTCAACGCCGATTGCGACACCCCCAGCCGCGCGGCCGCCTTGGTGAAGCTTCCCTCGTCGGCCACCGCCAGAAAGGCGAGCAGGTCCGTGGCGTTCTCTCTCAACATATTAGGTAAACTTATAGGGCCAAGAAGATTATGCCAGTTTATCGAACAGAGGCGTCGCTGTAAGGTTTTCCTAAAGACATCCGAAGAGGAAGACGGACATGGACATTCAACCAAGCGGCTCCCAACCCTCCACCCAGGGCCCCGCCGATTACTTTACCGGCACGGTGCGTGTGGACCCGCTGTTCCCGGCCCATCCGCCGGCGCGAACCAGTGGCGGAAGCGTCACCTTCGAACCCGGTGCACGCACCGCCTGGCACGCCCATCCGCTGGGCCAGACCCTGATCGTCACCGCCGGCTGCGGCCGCGTGCAGCGCTGGGGCGGCGACATTCAGATCATCCGCCCCGGCGACGTGGTCTGGATTCCGCCCCACGAGAAGCACTGGCACGGCGCCGGCGAGGACACCGCCATGACCCACATCGCCATCCAGGAGGAAGTGGACGGCTCGCCGGCGGACTGGTTCGAGAAAGTCAGCGACGACCAATATCATCAAGGAGCGACGCCATGAGCAACGACACTCTGACACCGCGCCAACGGGCCCTGGTGGCACTCTCCGGGCTCGCCGCCAAAGGCGACCTGGAACGCCTCGACGGCGCCCTGCGCCAGGGCCTGGACGACGGCCTCACCATCAATGAAATCAAGGAAGTGCTGGTGCAGCTCTACGCCTACGCCGGCTTCCCGCGCAGCCTCAACGCCATCCACGCCCTGATGGCGGTGCTCGACGAACGGCGCGAACAAGGCATCCAGGACGAGGAGGGCGCCGAACCCGGCCCGGTGCCCGAGAATCTGGACCGCGACGACTACGGCGCCCGGGTCCGCGCCCGCCTGGCCGGCCAGGACGAAATCCCGCCGCCCGCCGGTTTCCAGCTGTTCGCCCCGGTGATCGACCGCTTCCTCAAGGAGCATCTGTTCGCCGACATCTTCATCCGCGATAACCTGGACCAGCAAAGCCGGGAACTGGCCACCGTCTCGGCCCTGGCCAGCATGACCGGCACCGAAGGCCAGCTGCGCTTCCACCTGGGCGCCGCCATGAATACCGGCCTGAGCCGCGCTCAACTCGATGCGCTGGTGGCGCGACTGCGCGCCAGCGTGGGTGACCACGAAGCCCGGCGCGTCGAGGGCGTTCTCAAACAGCTTTAACGCACGGGGAGGGCGCTTCCCCCACTGGCCAGATAATGCCGGGTACTGGCATCGAGTGCCTGCCGGATTGGTGGCAAGGTCACGCCGGCGGCCCGCGTGAAGGCCTCCATGGCGCCCAGTTCGAACCGGTCCGGCTGGATAAAGTGCAGTGTCTCCGGGTAGGTGTTGGCGAACCGGGCCACGCCGGGCACTCGTAACAGCCAGGACAATAAGCGCATCGGAACATACCCGCGCGGGGGACGCCGTTCCAGGACCTCCGCGATCAATGTCAGCATCGGCAACAGATTCGGTGTGTCCGCCGCCAGGGCCAGAAGCCGTGGCGGTGGGGAGGAGTCAACGGCGGCGTGGTGGATCATCGAGGCCAGCGTGTCCACCGGGATCAGCGGCAGCCAGTGATCCGGCCCACCGGGCACCCGCATCAGACGCCCACGGGCGAGATTATCGATCAGCGTGTACAACGGCTGGGACGGATCAAGGTCCCCTCTCACGCTGTGTCCGGCCACGGTGGCCGGCTGCACTTCGACCCAGTCATCGTAGTCCCTGCTGGCTGGTGATCGCGGACCATCGGTTATTACGATGAGCCAGCCATCGAGGAGAAAGAAGAAGGCGTTGGGCAGGGCTCGTAGCCTTCCGCCATCCTGATCCGCGATCACTAGCGTTTCGATCTCGACCCCCATCGCAAAAACGAGGACTGTCCCTTGACTATGCAGCGTATTGCATTAAAAGGGGCGGTTTCGTTTTTCGGGGGAGAAACCGGCATGAAAAAGCATCCATACGACGCCGGAGAAGCGCCTGTCGGCGCGGCGAACATCTCGGTGGAGCTGGCCCATGGCATCCATAACGGCTGGGTGGTCGGTGCTATCAGCGCCTTGGTGTTACTGGTCGGCGCCGTGGCCGGGCTGGCCACGGGCGACGGCATCGGGTTCGTGATCAATTTGCTCGCGGCGGTAGCGTGCGCGGGTTTGGCGTATGGCGTGTACCGGCGAAGCCGCGTGGCGGCGGTCGCCTTATTGTTATTGTTCCTGGCGCTGTGGCTGGGATCGCTGATCCGGTTCGGAAACTTCGCGGGCGTGTTGGTGGAGGTGATCCGGCTGATGTTCGCGGTGATGCTGTATCAGGCCATGAAAGCGTGTTTCCTTTGGCATCGAAGCCAGAAACAGGGCTGCTCCTGACCCAAGCAAGAAACCCACTTAAGTACGTATAATGTATATTATGTTAAATAAATGATATGACGGTTGCCAACCTCGTTGTCACCTCATCCTGCCGTTCGCCAGAACGCGTGGCGGAGATGTTCGGCGTGCCGGCTATAACCACAAGGTGCTCAAACACTGGCAACTGGGCGCGGATCTCGTCAGTCGCTTGCCGGAGTCCGGGGAGCTGGTGATAGGCTAACCACCGCCGCCATGGCGTCGGTAAGCGCGGTGAGCTGGTCCGCTTCAATGCCGTAGGGGGGCATGATGTAAACCAGCTTGCCGAACGGTCGAATCCAGACGCCCCGCTCCACCAGCATTTTCTGGGTGGCGGCCACGTCCCGGGGTTGTTCCAGCTCGAGCACGCCGATCGCGCCAAGAGCGCGCACATCGGCGACGCCGGGGGCGTCGCGCAGCGGCTCAAGTTGCCGGCGCAACTGCGACTGGATACCGGCCACCCGGTCGCGCCAGTCACTTTCGCGCAGCAGATCGATGCTGGCGTTGGCGACCGCGCAGGCCAGCGGGTTGCCCATGAAGGTGGGGCCGTGCATCAGCACGCCGGCCTCGCCGTCGCAGATGCCAGCGGCCACGTGGTCGGTGCACAGGGTCGCCGCCAGGGTCATGTAGCCGCCGGTGAGGGCCTTGCCCAGGCACAGGATATCCGGACAAACGCCAGCGTGCTCCATGGCGAACAGTTCCCCGGAGCGGCCGAAGCCAGTGGCGATCTCGTCAAAGATCAGCAGCACGCCGTGCTCGTCGCACAGCCGGCGGGCGCCGCGCAGGTATTCCGGGTGATAAAAGCGCATGCCGCCGGCGCCCTGGACAATGGGCTCCAGGATCACCGCCGCCACCTCGTGGGCGTGGTTTTCCAGCAGGCCGCGCAGGGAATCCAGGTCGGCGTCGTCCCAGTCATCGTGGTAGCCGATGCGCGGCGCGTCGGCGAACAGGTGCTGGGGCAGCACCTTGTTGAACAGGTGGTGCATGCCGTTGACCGGATCGCAGGTGGCCATGGCGCCGAAGGTATCCCCATGGTAGCCGTGGCGCAGGGCGATCAGACGGTGTTTCTCCGCCCTGCCCTGGCTGAGCCAGAACTGCAGCGCCATCTTGATGGCCACCTCCACGGATACCGAGCCGCTGTCCGCCAGGAACACCTTGTTGAGCGGTTCCGGGGTCAGCGACACCAGCCGCTTGCCCAGCTCCACCGCCGGCGCGTGGGTGATGCCGCCGAACATCACATGGGCCATTTTGTCGATCTGATCCTTGGCCGCCTGGTTCAGGCGCGGGTGGTTGTAGCCATGCACCGCCGCCCACCAGGAGGACATGCCGTCGATCAGGCGGCGCCCGTCCTCCAGTTCCAGATGAACGCCCTGGGCGCGGGCCACCGGGTACACCGGCAGCGGCTTGGAGGTGGAGGTATAGGGGTGCCAGAGATGATCACGGTCGAAGGCGAGATCGATGGTAGACATAGCGGGTCCATGGCCGGAAAGGTCGGGCAACCATGCCAATTCGCGGGCCCCGACTCAAGCCCCGCCGGGGCCTTTACAGGGGCGTCATCAGGCTGGCGCGCACGCCGTAGGAGTCGCCCGGGTTCTTGGTGCCGGAGATGTCGAAGTCGAAGCGATCGAACAGGGAGAACCCCAGCCCCACGCTGGCGCTGGAATCCAGGTTGGCGATCAGGTCGTGGCGGTAGCCCAGCCGCAAGGTGGCGAAACCGAGCTGGGCGAACGCCAGATTGGCGCCGGCGAAGCGGGCGTCGTCGGCCTCGTTGAAGGCGTCGCGGGCATCGATGTTGATGTTCAGCTTGGCGCTCGGCCACGGCCACCACCAGGCCGGGTCCAGATAGGTGGCCAGGCTGGCCAGGGCGGTGGTGCGGTAGGGGCTGTAGACCAGGTCACCGTCGCGGCGTGGGAACAGTTTTTCCACCCGCAGCGCCATGTCCAGGTCGCCGAACGTCTTGCTGAGCCGGGTATCGATGTTGAAACCCTGGCTTTCGGTGTAGCTGTCCTGTTCCTGCAGCAGCGGGTTGAAGTCCGCCATGGCGGGCAGGTCGTAGTGATAATTCAGGCTGCGCTGCGCCTTGAAGACGGCATCCAGCTGGTAACCGCGCTCGGCGCCGAAGGCCCGGTCCAGGGTCAGGCCGGCCTCGGTGATGGAACTGCCCTGCCCTTGCATGCGGCGGGCGCGGTCGGCGCCGTCGCGGGGGAAGAGCGCGGAGAACCGGGTGTGGCTGCGCGCCATCAGCGCCGAGGACACGCACTGGGTGGGCAGCTCCACGCTGGTGCCGGCGTCCGCGTTGACGCGCAGGCTGTCGCGGTCCATTTCCTCGATCAGCCCGGTGCGGGCGCCGAGCACCGGCTCGCTGACCGCGTCCAGTTCGCCGAAGAAGCGCTCGGCCTGGGCGGTGGCGGTGAACAGCAGCAAGATGGCAAGGGCAAACAGACGCATGGTCGGGTTCGCTCCGGGAATCGCTCGAACCGAAAAACGGTACTATGCAATAACAACGCCAATTGTTAAAAGGCGCCGGCGTGAATTTTACGTTTGCCCGGGCGTGCGATCCCGGCGGACGCGCACCTCGTCGCACAGGGCCGGGAAGTCCGTGCCGCGCTCCGCCAGCCAGCGGCGCAGCTCGATCTGCTTAAGGCCGAAGGCGCGGGCGCAGCGCGACAGGCACAGCTCGTCGCTGTCCAGGTGGGCCTCCACCCAGTGGCGCAGGCGCAGCAGGAACTGTTGCTCCTCCAGGCCTTCGAGGTCGCTTTCCAGGGGCGGTAGCAGCCGCTCCACCAATTCCGGGTTGGCGTTCAGCGAGGGCCGCGCCAACAGGGCGCTGGGGAAGCTGAGGCTGTCGTGGGGGCGGCGGAAGGCCGGGTCCAGGCCGAGCAGGCGCCGGTACTCCCCCGCCCTCCCGGGGGCGCCGCGGCGAAAGGCCACCGCCGTGGGCGCGAAGGCATCGTCGGTGAGCAGCGCGAACAGCTTGCCGAGCAGCGGCGCCAGGCATTCCGCCTGCTGGCGCAGGGGGCCGAAGCCCGGGTAGTCGATGTCGATGACCAGTCGCGAAGTGTCGCCGCGGCGCTCCAGGCCGGCCCGGAACCCGCCGGACAGCAGACGCTGGAAGCGCAGGAAATGCCCCAGGGCCTGCTCGAAGGTGTCGCTGGCGTACATCACCAGCAGCACGTCGTCCAGCAGGCGCGGCCGCACCGCCTCGGCGATGTGCAGGCCGATGAAGTCGTCCCCGGAACGCTCGGCGATGCCGCTCCAGAACAGCGGCGCCTCCAGATGCGGGTCGCAGTAGGCCGGGTGGCCACCGGGCAGCGTTTCGTTGGCCAGGCGGGCACCATCGTACCCCAGCCGGCCCAGCCCCTCCATCACCAGGCGGCGCATGGTTCGGTTGGGGGCCAGCGATGCCCTGCCGTCAGTCCGTGGCGAGGCGTCGTGGTGTTCCATTGGTCTTTCTCCCTGTTATCGGCGGAACGCTAGCGGTCGAGCGGCCCGGGGTCAACGGAAGATTGCCCGGCGGGCCTGGAGTGCGGTTTCATGGGAGTACGGATCACCAGGAGGTGGCTATGAGGCGATGGCAGGACGGCACCCGCCGGCTGGCCCTGATGGCGCTGCTGCTCGGCGCCCTGGCCCCGGCGTTCGCCACGGCGGCGCCCACGGTGCGGGTGCTGGATCTGAAGGGCGCCATCGGGCCCGCGGTCAGCGACGGTTTCGTGCGCGCCCTGGCGCGCGCCAACGAGGACCGGGTGGCGCTGTTCGTGCTGCGCCTGGACACACCGGGCGGCCTGGACGCCGCCATGCGCGACATGATCCACGCCATTCTCGATTCCCGGGTGCCGGTGGCGGTCTACGTGGCGCCGTCCGGAAGCCGCGCGGCCAGCGCCGGCACCTACCTGCTCTACGCCGCCCATGTGGCGGCCATGGCGCCGGCCACCAATCTGGGTGCGGCCACCCCGGTGCAAATCGGCGGCGACTCGCCGCTCCCCGGCGGCGCCGAGCCGCCGGATTCCGACCCCGAAGCCTCTTCCGATGCCCCGCCGGACAGCGGCTCGGCCCTGCGCCACAAACAGATCAACGACGCCGTGGCCTACATCCGCGCGCTGGCGGAGCTGCGCGGGCGCAACGCGGATTGGGCGGAACAGGCGGTGCGCCAGGCGCAAAGCCTGCCCGCCGGGGAGGCCCTGGAACGCAACGTCATCGACCTGATGGCCACCGACCTGGACGACCTGCTGACCCGGTTGGACGGCCGCCAGATCAGCGTGGACGGCGACACCGTGACCCTGGAGCTGGCCGGCGCCACGGTGGAAACCGTGGAGCAGGACTGGCGCACCGCCTTCCTGGCGGTGATCACCGACCCCAGCATCGCCTACATCCTGATGCTTGTGGGCCTCTATGGCCTGGTGCTGGAATTCTCCAGCCCCGGCGTTGGCGCGCCCGGCGTGCTGGGCGCCATCTGCCTGCTGCTGGCGCTGTACGCCCTGCAGATGCTGCCGGTGAGCTACGTGGGCCTGGGGCTGATCGTGCTGGGGGTGGGGCTGATGGTGGCGGAGGCCCTGTCGCCCTCCTTCGGCGTGCTCGGCGCCGGCGGGCTGGCCGCCCTGCTGTTCGGCTCGGTGATGCTGATGGACACGGACCTGCCCGCCTTCCAGATCGCGCTGCCGGTGATCGCCGCGGTGGGCGCCGGCGGTGCCTTGCTGCTGGGCGTGGCGGTACGGCTGGCGGTGAAGGCGCACCGCCACCCGGTGGTGAGCGGCGCCGACACCCTGATCGGCGCCCGGGCCGTGGCCCTGGAGGATTTTCAGGAACAAGGCCAGGTGCGCGCCGCCGGTGAGGTGTGGCGCGCCCGCGCCGCCCGGCCGGTGCGCCGGGGCCAGGCACTGCTGGTGCGTGGCCGGGACGGACTTACCCTCGACGTGGAGGAGGACTCCCCATGATGTTCAGCTACTTCTGGATCGCGTTCGCGATCCTGGTGATCGGTTTCGTGTTCAGCATGTTCCGCATCCTGCGCGAGTACGAGCGCGGGGTGATTTTCATGCTCGGCCGCTACTACAAGGTGAAGGGGCCCGGGCTGATCCTGGTGGTGCCGGTGATCCAGCAGATGGTGAAGGTGGACCTGCGCGTGCGGGTGCTGGACGTGCCCAGCCAGGACGTGATCTCCCGGGACAATGTGTCGGTGAAGGTGAACGCGGTGCTCTATTTCCGGGTGGTGGATTCCGAGCGCGCGGTGATCAACGTGGAGGACTTCTACGCCGCCACCAGCCAGCTCTCCCAGACCACCCTGCGGTCGGTGCTCGGCAAGCACGAGCTGGATGAGATGCTGGCCTCCCGGGACGAGCTGAACCAGGACATCCAGGCGATTCTCGACGAACAGACCGACCCCTGGGGCATCAAGGTCACTAATGTGGAGATCAAGCACGTGGACCTGGACGAGGACATGGTGCGGGTGATCGCCCGGCAGGCGGAGGCGGAGCGCATCCGGCGCGCCAAGGTGATCCACGCCAACGGCGAGAAGGAGGCCTCCGAGGTGCTGCTGGACGCGGCCCGAACCCTGGCCTCCCAGCCCCAGGCGTTGCAGCTGCGTTACTTGCAGACGCTCACCGAGGTGGCCAACGAGCGCTCCAGCACCATCGTCTTCCCGTTGCCCATGGACATGATCGAAAGTTTTATGAACCGGGATAGATGATTCCCGGCGGGAATGCCATGAAGTCGCCGTTTTCATTGGATTTCGGCGCCGCCGGCGTGGACCATGGGCGCCCCTCTGGATGGGAGCTTCCCCATGTCGCTCCGCTTCTGGCAGTCCGGCCTGGCGCTGGTGGCCGTCGCCACCTTTGCCATGGCCTTCAAGGGCATTTTCGCCCGCCTGGTCTACCAGCACGGCGTGTCCGTGGACGCGCTGCTGATCTGGCGCTTCCTGCTCGCCGTGCCGCTGTTTTGGCTGGGCGCCCTGTGGATCAACCGGGGCCGGCCCAAGGAGCGGCTCAGCCGCCGGCAGTGGGGGCTGTGCGCGGTCAGCGGGCTGCTGTTCTTTTTCTCCACCTGGTGCGACTTCAACGCCATCCATGAACTGGGCGCCAGTCTGTCGCGGATGCTGCTGTACCTGTTCCCGGCGCTGATCATGCTGATCGAGGCGGTGCGCTTGCGGCGCCTGCCCGCCCCGCTCCACCTGCTGGTGTTCGCCGGCGCCTGGACCGGCATCGCCCTGCTGCTGCTGCCGGGCTGGCAGATCGGCCGGGTGACCCTGGCGGGCACTCTGTACGGCCTGGGCGCGGCGGCCTGCTACGCCAGCTTCCTGACGCTCAGCCAGGGATTGATGAAACCGCTCGGCTCGGTGCGTTTCAACCAGGTGTCCAACAGCTTCACCCTGGTGTTCATGACGGTGGGGCTGCTGCCGGGCATTCCGGCCTCGGAACTGGCGTTGAGCGCCCCGGCCCTGGGCTGGATGGTGGTGCTGGTGGTGTTGTCCACGGTGCTGCCCTTCTTCCTGCTGTTCGAGGGCTTCCACCGGGCCAACGCCTCGGAGGCGGCGGTGGTGGCCATGTTCGGGCCGGTGGTCACGGTCACCGCCGCCCTGGCCCTGTTCCCGGACGAGCACCTGGGGCCGGTCCAGTGGCTGGGTCTGGTGATGGTGCTGGCCAGCATCGGCGCCCTCAAGCTGGTGAAGACGCCGGCCGCTCGGTGAAGTGATGGAAGGCGTGGTGGGCTGGCTGGCCGCGGATCGCGGCTAAAGCCGCTCCTGATAGGGACATCAGGAGCGGCCGGGCGGCGTAGCGTTTAAGCCGCGATCACTTGCTCAGGTATTTCATGGCCCGCTCGATGCCTTCGATGGTGAGCGGGTACATGTGGTTGTCGGTGAGCTGCTTGATCCACTGGGTGGAGGTGGTCATCTGCCAGGCCCGTTCCGGCTCCGGGTTCAGCCAGATCACCTTCTCGTAGGTTTCCATGATGCGCTGGAACCAGACCGCGCCGGGCTCGTCGTTCCAGTGCTCCACGGAACCGCCCACGGAGTTCACCTCGTAGGGGCTCATGGCGGCGTCGCCGATGAAGATCACCCGGTAGTCGCTGCCGTACTTGTGCAGCACGTCCCAGGTGGAGGTCTTCTCGTCCCAGCGGCGGCGGTTGTCCTTCCACACGTACTCGTAGATGAAGTTGTGGAAGTAGAAGTACTCCATGTGCTTGAACTCCAGCCGGGCGGCGGAGAACAGCTCCTCGCAGAGCTTGATGTAGGGATCCATGGAGCCGCCGATGTCGAAGAACAGCAGCACCTTGACCCGGTTTTCCTGCTCCGGGCGCATCTTGATGTCGAGCAGGCCGGCGTTGCGGGCGGTGGACTTGATGGTGTCGTCCATGTCCAGCTCTTCGTCGCGGCCGGTGCGGGCGAACTTGCGCAGCCGGCGCAGGGCCAGCTTGATGTTGCGGATGCCCAGCTCCACGGAGTCGTCCAGGTTGCGGAACTCCCGCTTCTCCCAGACCTTCACCGCGCTCTTGTTGCGCGACGGGCCCACCATGCGGATGCCTTCCGGGTTTTCCCCGTAGCCGCCGAACGGGCTGGTGCCGCCGGTGCCGATCCACTTGTTGCCGCCCTCGTGGCGTTTTTCCTGCTCCTCCAGCCGCTTGCGCAGCTCGTCGAGAATCTTCTCCAGGCTGCCCAGGCCCTGCAGTTGTTCCCGTTCTTCCGGGGACAGGGTCTTTTCCAACTGCTGGCGCAGCCACTCCTCGGGGATGGTCTGGCTGAGCCAGTCCGGCTCGATGCTTTCCAGCCCCTCGAAGTAATGGGCGAAGGCGCGGTCGAAACGGTCATAGTACTTCTCGTCCTTGACCATCACCGCCCGGGACAGCATGTAGAAGTCCTCGATGGAACCGAACGCCACGTGGTGCTTGAGCGCGTCGAACAGATCCAGCAGCTCGCGCAGGCTCACCGGCACCCGGTGGGCGCGCAGGTCCTCGAAAAAACCGATCAGCATAAACGCTTCTCCGGGATCAGCGTTCGCGGCGGCTCATGAAGGCCAGCCGTTCGAGCAGCTGCACGTCGGCTTCGTTCTTCACCAGGGCCCCGTACAGCGGCGGCACCGCGCTCTTGGTGTCGCGGTTACGCAGGATGTCCTCGGGGATGTCGTCGGCCATCAGCAGCTTGAGCCAGTCGATCAGCTCGCTGGTGGAGGGCTTCTTCTTCATGCCCGGCACCTTGCGCAGGTCGAAGAACAGCTCCAGCGCCTCGGTGACCAGCTCCTTCTTGATCTCCGGGAAGTGCACATCAACGATCGACTGCATGGTCTTGGCGTCGGGGAAGTTGATGTAGTGGAAGAAGCAGCGGCGCAGGAAGGCGTCGGGCAGCTCCTTCTCGTTGTTGGAGGTGATGATCACGATCGGCCGCTGCTCGGCGCGCACGGTTTCGCCGGTCTCGTAGACGAAGAACTCCATGCGGTCCAGTTCCTGGAGCAGATCGTTGGGGAACTCGATGTCCGCCTTGTCGATCTCGTCGATCAGCAGCACCACCTGCTCGTCGGCGGCGAACGCCTCCCACAGCTTGCCCTTCTTGATGTAGTTGGACACGTCCTCGACGCCTTCGGCGCCGAGCTGGGAGTCGCGCAGCCGGGACACCGCGTCGTACTCATACAGACCCTGCTGGGCCTTGGTGGTGGACTTGATGTGCCAGGACAGCAGCGGCTTGCCGAGCGCTTCCGCCACCTGCTCGGCGAGCAGGGTCTTGCCGGTACCGGGCTCGCCCTTGATCAGCAGCGGACGCTGCAGGGCGATGGCCGCGTTGACGGCCATTTTCAGATCTTCCGTGGCAACGTACTTTTCGGTGCCCTGAAACTGCATGCGGGTTCTCCACATCATCGAGAATAACGGCGAGCACTCTAGCAACCCCCGGCCCCCGGGCAAAGGGCCGGAACCGCCACGGAGCGGGAGGATTACGTCAGTGGCTGTGCCATAATCGCCGCCCATGAACCTGTTCCTGCTGCACCCCGAGCAACACCTGGAAGGCGATCTTTGGCGTCTCGACGAGCGCCAGAGCGCCCACGCGCGTACCGTGCTGAAGCTGGCCGAGGGCGACACCTGTCGCGCCGGCGTGCTCAACGACGGCCTTGGCGAGGCACGGATAGAATCCTTAAAAAACAAAGAGATAACGTTATCTTTTAAAGTGGATTCAAAGCCGCCGGCGCCGCTGCCGCTGAATCTGGTACTGGCCCTGCCCCGCCCCAAGATGCTCAAACGCCTGCTGATCGACGCCGCCAGCCTGGGCATCAAGCGCATCGTGCTGATCAACGCCTGGAAGGTGGACAAGAGCTATTGGCGCACCCCCAACCTGAAGGCCGGGTTGCTGCGGGAAAAACTGCTCCTGGGTCTGGAGCAGGCCGGCGACACGGTGCTGCCGGAGCTGATCCAGGCGCCGCGCTTCCGGCCGTTCGTGGAGGATGATCTGGATGGCTGGGCTGGTCCCGGGGCGCGTTACCTCGCCCACCCCGGCGACCACCCCGCCCTGCCCCACGAGCAGGCCGGACCGGCCACCCTAGCGATCGGGCCGGAAGGGGGCTGGACACCGTTCGAGGTGGAGTTGCTGCAGGAACACGGCTTCCGGGCGCACCGCTTCGGCACCCGCATTCTGCGGGTGGAGACGGCTTTGCCGGCTTTGGTGGGGGCTTTGATGCGGTTGCCGTAGGGCGTGGCGGGTTATCGCGACTGAAGTCGCTCCTACGGGGACGTACGACCCGCCGTAGGAGCGACTTCAGTCGCGATGGCTTGCTAAATGCCTTAGCGGCGGTAGGGGTTGCGGCGCGGCTTGCGCGGTGGCTTGTTGCCGCGCTGGTGGCGCAGCCGGGCGCGGCCATACAGGCCGGTGTACTTCTTGCCCTTCAGGTCCACCCGGTCGGTGAGCGGCTTGATCTCCTCGGCGGTGAGCTCCTTCCAGCGGCCCAGGCGCAGGTCCGAGGGCAGTGTCAGGTCACCGAAGCGGATGCGGATCAGGCGCGCCACTTCCAGGTCCTGGGACTGGAACAGGCGGCGCACTTCCCGGTATTTGCCCCCGGTGAGGCTGACCTTGTACCAGCGGTTGGCGCCTTCCTCGGCGCCGCCGGCGTCCTCGATGCTCTCGAACCGGGACACCCCGTCCTCCAGCAGCACGCCATCGAGCAGCGCCTGGCGCTTGGCGTCTGTGAGATCGCCGTGCACCCGCACCGCGTATTCCCGGACGAAGCCGTTGGACGGATGCATCAGCCGGTGGGCCAGTTCACCGTCGGTGGTGAACAGCATCAGGCCGGTGGTGTTGATGTCCAGGCGGCCCACCTGCACCCAGCGCAGGCCCTGCAGCCGCGGCAGGTTGTCGAACACCGTGGGGCGCCCCTGCGGATCGTTCCGCGAGCACACCTCCCCGGCGGGCTTGTGATAAACGATCACGCGCCGAATTACGTCTTCTTCCGCCTTCACTGGAATGATCCTGCCGTCCACTCTGATCGTGTCTTCCGGCTCCACCCGGTCTCCCAGGGTCGCCACCTGGCCGTTCACGGAGACGCGCCCATCGGCGATCCAGGTCTCCAGTTCACGGCGTGATCCCAGCCCGGTGCGGGCCAGGACTTTCTGCAATTTCTCACTCATGACGGGTCGATTCGTCCTCGTTGGCGGCATCATCGCCGCCGTCGTCGTCGTTCGTTCGCGGCTCCGCCTCGGCGGCGGCCGGCGCCACCGGCGCGGCGTCGTTCTCCGCTTCCGGCGAGCCCTTGTGGCGGAATTCGGTCTCGAAACCGGCGTTGACCGCGTCCACCTTGTCGATGCTCATCAGGGTGGCCTCGTCGATCTCCGGCTCGTCGTCCTCATAGCCGAACAGGCGCTCCTCGGCCTGCTGGCGCTCGCCCTCGGTGGCGGCGCCCTCCCCGTCTTCCGGGTCGTCGTCGTCCGGATCCGGCACGTCGCTGAGCGCCAGTTCCTCGTTGAGCTTGTCGAGATCCTTGATCTCCGACAGCGGCGGCAGGTCTTCCAGGCTCTTCAGGTCGAAGTAGTCCAGGAACTGCCGGGTGGTGGCGAACATGGCCGGCCGGCCGGGCACGTCCCGGTGCCCCACCACCCGCACCCAGCCCCGTTCCAGCAGGCTTTTGACGATGTGCGAGCTCACCGACACGCCGCGGATTTCCTCGATCTCGCCGCGGGTGATCGGCTGGCGGTAGGCCACCAGCGCCAGCGTCTCCAGGATGGCGCGGCTGTAGCGCGGCGGCTTCTCCTGCCACAGGCGGCTCACCCAGGGCCCCAGGTCCTTGCGCACCTGGAAGCGGAAGCCGCTGGCCACTTCGCGCAACTCCACGCCGCGCTCGCCGTATTCCTCGCCGATCTCCTCCAGCAGCCGAGACAGCTCCGCCTTGTCCGGCCGTTCCTGTTCATCGAACAGCATCAACAGAGCGTCCCGGTCCAGGGGGCCGTCGGCGGCGAAGATCGCCGCTTCCATGATGTTCTTGATCCGTTGCGGCTCCACGATCAGTCGTCCTCGGCTGTGTCGGTTGAGGGCTCGTCGTCGATCTCCAGCGCCGCCAGCGCTTCACTTTCCTCCAGCACCAGGGTCTTCGCCTTGACGTGGATCGGGCTGAAGGGCTCATTCTGGATCAGCTCGATCAGCGACCCCTTCACCAGCTCCAGCACCGCCAGGAAGCTCACCACCACGCCCAGGCGGCCCTCCTCGGCCTCGAACAGCTCCACGAAGGGCACGAAATCCCGGCCCTTGAGGCGGTCCAGCACGTTCGCCATGCGTTCCCGGGTGGACAGCTTCTCCCGGGAAACCTGGTGGCTTTCGAACATATCGGCCCGGTGCAGCACTTCCTTGAAGGCCAGCAGCAGCTCGCGCAGGTCCACGTCCGGCTGCGCTTTCTCGCGTACATAGTCCGGACGGCGCGCGGCGGCCATCTGAAAGTCCCGCTCCTGGCGCGGCAGGGCGTCGATGTCCTCGGCGGCCTGCTTGAAGCGCTCGTATTCCTGCAGCCGGCGGATCAACTCCGCGCGCGGATCCTCGGCGTCTTCCTCGTCGTCGTGGCTGGGCCGCGGCAACAGGGTGCGCGACTTGATCTCGCCCAGCATGGCGGCCATCACCAGGTATTCGGCGGCCAACTCCAGGTTGAGCGCCTTCATCAGCTCCACGTACTCCATGTACTGGCTGGTGATCTGCGCCACCGGGATGTCGAGAATGTCCAGGTTCTGGCGCTTGATCAGATAGAGCAGCAGATCCAGCGGCCCCTCGAACGCCTCCAGAAACACTTCCAGGGCGTCCGGCGGAATGTAGAGGTCGTCGGGCAGCTTGGTGATCGCCTGGCCGTACATCAGACCAAAAGGCATCTCCGCCTGCTGCGGATTCAGCGGCGCCAGCGGATTGTTACCGCCGCCCTGGGGGGCCTGTTGGTCGACGACGTCGTTCATGGCTGCTGTCCCGCCTCCTTGGCGATCACCGGTAGTGGAGTCCCATGGCCGCGCGCACTTCCTCGAGGGTGGCGCGGGCTACCTCGCGGGCCTCCTCGCAGCCCTCGGCGACGATGGTGCGCACCAGATCCGGGTTGCGCAGGTGTTCCTCGGCGCGCCTGCGGATCGGCGCCAGCTCTTCCTGAACCGCCTCGATCACCGGCTTCTTGCATTCCAGACAACCGATGCCGGCGGTGGTGCAGCCCTCGCGCACCCACGCCTGGGTGTCGTCGTCGGAATACACCTTGTGGAATTCCCACACCGGGCATTTCTCCGGGTTGCCGGGGTCGCTGCGGCGTACCCGCGCCGGGTCCGTGGGCATGCGCCGGATCTTGGCGTCCACCTCGTCCGGTTCCTCGCGCAGGCTGATGAAGTTGCCATAGGACTTGGACATCTTCTGACCGTCCAGGCCCGGCATGCGCGACGCCGGCGTGAGCAGGGACTGCGGCTCGGGCAGGATCACCTTGCCACCGCCTTCCAGGTCGCCGTTGAGCCGTTCCTTGTCGCCCAGCGTAATGTTCTGCTGACCCTGCACCAGAGCGCGGGCGGTTTCCAGGGCGGTCTCGTCGCCCTGCTCCTGATACTTGCGGCGGTTGTCCGTGTAGATGCGTGCCTGTTTCTTGCCCATCTTCTTGATGGCGGCGATCACCGCCTCCTCGAAGCCGGGCTCGCGGCCGTACAGATGGTTGAAGCGGCGCGCCACTTCCCGGGTCAGCTCCACGTGGGCCACCTGATCGGCGCCCACCGGCACCTGCCCGGCCCGGTAGATCAGGATATCGGCGGCCTGCAGCAGCGGGTAACCGAGGAACCCGTAGGTGCTCAGGTCCTTCTCGCGCAGTTTCTCCTGCTGGTCCTTGTAGGTGGGAACCCGCTCCAGCCAGGACAGCGGCGTCATCATGGAGAGCAGCAGATGCAGCTCCGCGTGCTCGGGCACCTGGCTCTGGATGAACAGGGTCGCCGAGCCCGGATTGACGCCGGCGGCGAGCCAGTCGATCACCAGATCCCAGACATGGTCCTGGATGGCGTGCGGATTCTCATACTCAGTGGTGAGACCGTGCCAGTCCGCGACGAAAAAGAAACACTCGTACTCGTGCTGCAAACGTACCCAGTTCTTGAGCACGCCATGGTAGTGCCCCAGATGCAGGCGCCCGGTGGCGCGCATGCCCGATACCACTCTTTGGGAGGGAACCACGGAACTCAAAAGCCGACTCCTGTCGTAACGGCAAGAAAGCGGCGATTATAAAGGGAACCGCCGGGGTAAAGACAGGGCTGGCATCCTGCTAGCTCATAAACCATGCAAACTTCATGCAGGCCCGATGCCAGCCCGCCGCGCCGGGGTTACGGGTGTTCAGAAAATGGCGTCCAGGGGCCCGGCGCCCTCGCGCACCACTTCCGGGCCGGTGCCGTCGGCCAGGGAGATCACGGTGGTCTCGGTGACCCCGCAGAAACCGCCGTCGATCACCAGGTCCACCTGGCCCTGCAGGAAGTCGCGCACGTCCTGGGGATCGGTGAGCGGGAACTCGTCGTCCGGCAGGTGCGCCGTGGAGGTCATGATCGGCCCGCCCTGCTCGTGCAGCAGCGCCTGGCAGATCGGATGATCGGGCACGCGGATGCCGATGGTGCGCTTTTTCGGGTGCATCAGGCGCCTCGGCACCTCGTTGGTGGCCTTGAGGATGAAGGTATAGGGCCCCGGCGTGTGCGCCTTGAGCAGACGGTAGTCCGGATTGTCCACCTTGGCGAACAGGGCCAGCACGGACAGGTCCGGGCACAGCAGGGTGAACTGGTGTTTGTCGTCCAGCCGGCGCAGGCGGATCAGGCGCTCCAGGGCGTCCTTTTCGCCAATGCCGCAACCCAGGGCGTAGGTGGTGTCCGTGGGGTAGGCGATCAGCCCGCCCTGGCGGATCACGTCCACGGCCTGGCGGATCAGGCGCGGCTGGGGCGTTTCGGGATGAATATGCAATACGTCGGTCATGGGGCGGCATTCTCCACCCGCCCCTGGGCGGGCGCAAGCCGCCAGACCGGGGTGCCGTCCGGCGGAAACGGCGGCAACCCGCCCAGGCTCAGCCACTTCTGGCCCGGGGAGTGGAAATCGCTGCCGCCGGAGACCGCCAGGCCGAAGTGGCGCCAGCATTCCTCCAGCAGGCCGGCCTGGTGGCGGGTGAGCCCGGGCAGCACCGCCTCCATGGCCTGGCCGCCGGCGGCGCGGAAGTCGCGCACCAGCTCGCGCAACCGCTTGCGGGTCAGGTTGTAGGCCTGGGGATGGGCCAGCACCGGCACGCCGCCGCCGGCACTCAGGTCCTGGATGCCCTGCTCCAGGCTCACCCACGGGGTGGACACGAAGGCCGACTGGCCTTTCTTGAGAAAGCGATTGAAGGCGTGGCGCTGGTCGCGGACCACGCCCTCCTCCACCAGCACGCGGGCGAACCAGGGCCGGCCCGGGGTGTCCGAATCCGCCAGGGCGCAGGCCTTGGCGTAGCTGTCGGAGAGCCGCGCCGCCTTGTCGAGCCGGGCGCCGATGCGCCGCGCCCGCTGGCGGCGGGCTTCCAGCTGGTCGGCGACGCGGGCGGCGAGCACCGGGCAGTCCGGGTCCACCCACAGGCCCAGCACATGGATTTCACGGCTGCCCCACAGCACCGACAGCTCGATGCCGTTGATCAGGGTGAGGCCGTGGCGCGCCGCCGCCGCGTGGGCCTCGGGCAGCCCGGCCAGGGTATCGTGGTCGGTGAGCGCCAGGGCGTCGACGCCGTATTCGGCGGCGCGTGCCACCAGATCCGCCGGTGCCAGGACGCCATCGGAGGCCAGGCTGTGGCAGTGCAGGTCGGGACGCTGGAAGGGAGCGGGTTCGGTCATGTTACGAACGGTACCACACTCACCACCCCGGGCGGGATGATTTGCCGTGCGGTTCCCGATACCATCGGCGGTCCGAGCGAGGAACGATTTCATGAAGCAACTGTTCGATTACCTGCCGGTGGTGGTGTTTTTCGGCCTCTATTTCCTGAGTGGCCGGGACATCATGCTGGCCACCTGGGGCATCATCGGCGCCACCACCTTCCAGGTGCTGGCCGGCCGGCTGATCTGGAAGCGCTGGCACCGGCTGCACCTGGTGGTGCTCGCCATCACCCTGGTGTTCGGCGGCCTCACCCTGCTGCTGCGAGACGACGTGTTCATCAAGTGGCGGCCCTCGATCATCAGCTTCGTGCTCGCCGCGGTGCTGCTGGTGGGGCATTTTCTGCGCGAGCGCAATCTGCTGCAGCGTCTGTGCGAGCGGCTGATGGTGAGCGGCTTCGGTTTCGTGGTGGCTCTGGAAAAGCGCGACTGGAGCCGCCTGAATCTGGCTTTCGTGCTCTACTTCCTGGGCCTGGGCCTGCTCAACCTGTTCATCGCCTACAATTTCAGCACCGATTTCTGGGTGAATTTCAAACTGTTCGGTTTCACCGCCATCCAGATGGTGTTCTACGTGGCCGCCTTCCTGTATTTCTACAAACGCATGCCGGAAGCGGACCGCGACCGCCTGTTTCATCAGGACAAAAAAGCCCCGGAACCGACCAAGAAGGACGACGAGGACGATGCTGTACGCGATCATCAGTGAAGACGTGGCCGATTCCCTGAGCCGCCGCGCCGGCGCCCGCGCCGACCACCTGGCGCGCCTGGAACGGCTGCGCGACCAGGGCCGGCTGGTGCTGGCCGGACCGCACCCGGCGGTGGACAGCGCCGACCCCGGCGAGGCCGGTTTCACCGGCTCCCTGGTGGTCGCGGAATTCGATTCCCTGGACGACGCCCGGGCCTGGGCCGACGCCGACCCCTACATCGAAGCCGGGGTTTACGAGCGGGTCACGGTGAAGCCGTTCAAGGCCGTTCTGCCCTGACTTTTTACAAAGCCGGCCCGCCAGGGCCGGGAAATGTGACTACTTCGGCGCCGTTCGCCGCGCCGGTTGCCTAAACTTCGCGCCCAGATCATCAAGGAGTGCCCGTTAATGCTGGTTCGCTGGTTCTGTCTCTTCCTTCTTGCCGCCGTGTCGGCGCCGGCCCTGGCCGCCACCGCCTGGGTGGACGATGAAATCTACGTGCCGGTGCGCTCCGGCGCCGGTTCCGGTTACCGCATCGTCCACCGGGGGCTGAAAAGCGGCACCCAGGTGGAATTCCTCGGCGAGGAAGGCGACTGGGCGCACATCCGCTACCAGGGCACCGAGGGCTACATCGGCAAGCAGTACATCAGCCGCTCGCCCACCGCCGGCATCCGCCTGCAACGGATCAGCCAGCAAAACGAACAACTGGAAAGCAAGGTCAGCGAACTCCAGGAACAGCTCGATCAGGCCCAGCGGGAACGCAACAGCCTGCGCGGCGAGAACGAGGAACTGCAGGGCTCGCTGAGCAGCCGCAGCCAGGAACTGGACAAGCTGCGCGACGTGGCCGCCGATCCGATTCGCCTGGACCAGGCCAACCGCCGCCTCAACGAGGAGCTGAGCATGTTGCGCTCGGACCTGGATCAACTGAAGGCGGAAAACACCATGCTGCGCAGCGACAACACCTCGCGCAAATGGATCACCGGGGTCGGCATCCTGCTGCTCGGCGCCATCGCCGGCCTGCTGCTCAAATCCAAGTCCGGGCGCCGCCGCAGCACCTGGGCTAACTAGCCACCCACCAGGGCTACCTGGCCACCCGCCCGAACAGGGTTTCCAGGCGCAGCACGATTCCGTTGACGCCCTGGTAACCCTGGTCCCGGGGCCAAAGCACGAACGGCTCCACCTCCACGAACAGCCACGGGCGCCACACATTGCGCCGGTAGCGGGCATACAGCCGGTAGCTGTCGACCACCGCCGGCTGGGTCTTGCCCCCTACCCCCAGGCCCATATTGAGCGCGGAACGGCCGCTCAGCCGCTTGAACAGATTCACGCCCTGAAACAGGCCGAGCCCGTCGCCGGCCTGGTTCAGTGCCTCGGTGTAGCGGATCTCGCTGGAAAAACGCAGGGTGGTGTCCGGCGCCAGGGGCCGGTCCAGCTCGAACAGGGAACGGCTGCCCCAGCCGTCCGGGTCCCGCCAGTAGAGTCGCTGGGTGTAGCGCAGCCAGGCGGATTCATTGAACAGCGGATACAGGCGCCGGTAGCGCAGGCGGGTAAAGGTGGTGAGGTCGGAGCGCGCTCCCACGTCGAGATCCAGATCCATGTCGTCGGTGCGGTCGATCACCCAGCGCAGGGCGCCACGGAAGCCGTTGTCCCGCTCGCCGTCGGGAATATCCCGAGCCACCGGGCTCTCCGGGTCCTGGTCCTCGTCGTGGCTGCGGAACAGCAACGAGAAACGGCGTTCGGCGCTGGGCAGCCAGACCCGGGCGTCCAGGTCCACGTCGCTGGCGCCGTCGCCGTCGTCGCGCCACACCCGTTCGCCGGTAAGGCGCACCAGACTGGCGGCGGGCTCGTTGTTCTCGCGCAGCGGATCCTCGAAGAAACCGTCCACCCAGCGGCTCGGCCAGCACAGGCTGCGCGACAGCCAGTCGTGGGTGCGGTCCACCAGGGTGCCGGCGCCTTCCCAGCGGCAGGCGTCCGGGGATTGCGCCCGTGCCGCGCCAATCAACGCGAACAGACCCAGCACCAGCATCAAACAACGGCCAAACAACAACGAACGCCTCATGGCGCCAGCATAGCCCGCCGTGGGCGCGGCGGGAATCAGCCCAGCGCGCCGGCGTCGCGAAGACGGGCGATGTCGTCGTCGGCGAAGCCCTGTTCGCGCAGCACCTCCTCGCCGTGCTGGCCGAGCCGGGCGCCGCTGAAGCGGTATCCCACCGGCGTGGCGGAGAACTTGAACGGCGACGCCACCTGACGCTGGCGGCCACCATCGTGGCGCGGCACCTCCACCACCATGCCCCGGGCCTGGAGCTGCGGGTGGCGCGCCGCTTCACTGAAGCTCAACACCGGCTCGACGCAGCAGTCCAGGTCGGCGAACAACCGGCACCAGTGATCGTAATCCTGGGCGCCGATGGCCTCGGCGATCACCGCCTTGACCTCGGCCACATCGGCCGGGTCGCGGCTCAGGCCCTTGGCGGCCAGATCCGGCTGCCCCAGGGCGGCGCAGAACTGACTGAAGAACTGCGGCTCCAGGCCGGCCACGGACAAATAGCGGCCGTCCCGGGTGCGATAGCAGTCGTAGAAGCTGCCACCGTTGAGGGTGGTCGCTTCCAGAGCCGGGTCCTCGCCGGCCACCAGGGCCGGCGGCGCGGCCAGACCATGCAGGCTGAAGGCGGCGTCGGTCATGGAAATGTCCAGTTGCTGCCCCTCGCCGGTGTTCTGACGATGAATCACCGCCGCCAGCAGGCCCATCACCGCGTGGCAGGACCCGCCGGCCACGTCCGCCACCTGGAACGCCATGGGCGCCGGGCCGCTGTCCCGGCGACCGTTGTAGCTGGTCATGCCGGCGATGGAGAGATAGTTCAGGTCGTGGCCGGCGCGGTCCCGGTAGGGTCCGTCCTGGCCGTAGCCGGTGATCGAGCAGTAGATCAGGCCCGGGTTGATGGCCTTGAGGGTTTCGTAGCCCACCCCCAGCTTGTCCATGACGCCGGGACGGAACTGCTCCACCACGATGTCGTAGTCCTTCACCAGGCGATGCACCACCTCGCGGCCTTCCGGGGTCTTCAGATCCAGGGCCAGGGAACGCTTGGAGCGGTTGATGTAGCCGTGCACCGCGGAGACGTTGTCCTCCGAGGGCGGCAGCAGGCGCACCATGTCCGGGCGGGTGGGCGATTCCACCCGCAGCACCTCGGCGCCCATGTCCGCCAACAACAGGGTGGCGAAGGGGCCGGGCAGCAGGGTGGAGAAATCCAGGACTTTCAGTGAGGCCAGGGGTCCGCTCATGAAACCGCTCCTTTGTACAACGGGCTGTCGGGACAGGAACCCTACCGCCCGGAGCCGGCGCCGCCAATGGCCGTTGCCATCTCCGACTGACCGAAACGGACATGGGGCACGGGCGCCAACTGCGCTAGCATGCCCCTCTTCCCTGGACATCGCGGATCATTATGACGCCACTCATCAAACTGCGCGGCACTCTGGCCCTGGTGGGCATCACCCTGAACACCCTGATCATGGCGCCTCTGCTGTACCTGTTCGCCCTGCTGCGGCTGTGCCTGCCGTTGCACCGGGCCCAGGTGGTGCTGGCCCGGGTGCTGGTGGTGATCGCGGAGAGCTGGATGGCGGTGAACAACGCCATCATCGGGCTCACCAGCGGGGTGCGTTGGCGGGTGGAAGGCATGGAGGGGCTGGCCCGTCGGGACTGGTATCTGGTCACCTCCAACCATCAGTCCTGGGCCGATATCCTGGTACTGCAGAAGGTCACCAACCGCCGGGTGCCGTCGCTGAAGTTCTTTCTCAAGCAACAATTGATCTGGGTGCCGCTGCTGGGACTGGCCTGGTGGGCCCTGGATTTCCCGTTCATGAAGCGCTACACCCGCGCCCAGCTGGAAAAGCATCCGGAGCTCAAGGGCAAGGACATGGAAACCACCCGGCGCGCCTGCGAGAAGTACGCCCACTATCCGGTGTCGGTGATGAATTTTTTCGAGGGCACCCGCTTCACCCGCGCCAAGCACGACGAGCAGGGCTCGCCCTACCTGCACCTGCTCAAGCCCAAGGCCGGCGGCGCCGCCTTCACCCTCAAGGCCATGGGCGGCCAGCTGCATACCCTGCTGGATTTCACCATCATCTACCCGCCGGGCACCACCCGCTCGCTGATCGGCTTTCTGGGCGGCGCCATGGACGAAGTCCAGGTGATCGTTCACCGCCGGCCGATTCCGGACTGGGCCTCCCAGGGCGATTACGAGAACGATCCCGAGTTCCGCGCCCGCATTCAGGGCTGGATCAGCGAACTCTGGGCGGAAAAGGACGCTTTGATTCAGTCGCGGCTTTCCGCGTAAGGCCGGATTTGCCTATAGTAGTGGCCCGGTGCCATCGCGGCGCCGGGAAATACAAAGCGAATCCGATGGGAAGGCCATGTTAGGCAATCTGTTCAAACCCCGGTGGCGGCACCGGGACGCCGACGTGCGCGCGCAAGCCGCCACGGCTCTGAATCCGGCCCAGGACGGCGAAGTCCTGGCACGGCTCGCCCGCGACGATGACAGCCCGAGGGTCCGGGCGACGGCCACCGGCGCCCTGCTCGACCTCAATCTGCTCGACCAGCTGATCGCCGGGGACGCGGACGCCGGCGTGCGCGATGCCGCCTCCGAGCGCATCATGGCCCTGCTCGCCGGCACCGTGGACGGCGCGCCGGCCGCCGAAACCCGCCTGCGTCTGATCCGCCATACCGACAATCCCCGGGTGCTGATGCACGTGGTCCGCCACAGCCCGGATCCGGCCAGCCGGGAGGCCGCCCTGGCGGCGATCCAGGATGCCCCTTCCCTGTATGAGCTGGCGCTGCACGGCAAGGACGCCGCCACCCGCCTGGCCGCCGCCGAGCGGCTCGAGGACGACGACCTGCTGCGGCAACTGGGCCGCGAGGGCCGCGACAAGAAGGTGGTGCGTCTGGCCCGGGACCGCCTCAAGGCCCATCAACGGGAACAGACCGAACAGGCGCGCCGGGCGGAGGAACGGGAACAGGCGCTGGAGGCCCTGGAGCATCTCGCCGCCCACAGCGCCGATCCGCTGTTCGCCGCCCGCTTCGGCCAGCTGGAGCAGCGCTGGGCGGCGGTGGCCGAGGGCGCCGACGGGCCACAGGCGGAACGCGCCACCAAGGCGCTGGAGCAGGCCCGCGCCCGGCTCGAGGAAGCGCGCCGCGAAGAACAACGGGACGCGGCGCGGGCCGCCGCCCGGGAAGAACGTCAGGCCGCCCTGGACACCCTGCGCACCCTGATGCGGGACCTGGAAAGCGCCACCTGGGACCACCAGCTTGGCGAACTGCGCTCGGCGGTGGGTACCCAGGAACGCCGCTGGCAGGCCGCCGTCGAGGACGCTCCCGGCGACGACGACCAGGAGCTGGCGTTCCGCTCGCAACTGGACGAATGGCGCCGCCTGATCGCCCTGGCGGAAGCGGCCCGCGACCACGACGAACCGGAACAACGCCAGGCCCTGGCGGAACAGTGGCCGCGACGGGTACCGGCGCCCTCTTCCCTGGCGGAACTCACCGCCGCGCCGGCGCCCGCCGAGCAGCCGCAAGCACAAGAGGCCCGCGCCCCGGCCCGCGAACGCAGCCGCCACCAGGGCCTGGTGGTGGCCCTGCGCCGGGAACTGCAGCGCGGCAACCTGAAGCACGCCAACCGCCTGTGGCTGAAAGCCGAGGCGGTGCTCGCCGAGGAAGACGATGCCTGGCTGGCCCGGCAGTTGGAGCGCCACAGCGAACGCCGCGAGGAACTGCGCGATTGGCACGCCTTCGCCGCCCAGCCCAAGAAAGAAGCGCTGTGCGAGCGCATGAAAGCCCTTATCGACCAGGACATGGATCCCGCCGAGCGGGCCAGCGCCATCCAGGCCCTGCATGACGAATGGCGGGCGCTGATGAGCTCCGACCAGGATCAGGACCAGGCCCTGTGGGAACGCTTCAAGGCCGCCTCCGACCGCGCCTACGAACCCTGCCGCGCGCACTTCCAGGAACTGGACGCCCAGCGCGCCGACAACCTGCGCCGGCGCCGCGCCCTGTGCCAGCAACTGGCCGACTTCGTGGCCGGCGAGAACTGGGACCGGGCCGACTGGCAGGCGGTATGGGAAATCCGCCGCCGCGCGCCGCAGGAATGGAAGGACGCTTCACCGGTGCGCTTCACCGACGGCCGCGACCTGCAGAAGCGGTTCTCCGCCCTGCTCTCCGAAATCGACGAACACCTGGACCGGGCCTGGCAGGAGGCGGAGCGTCAGCGTGCCGCCCTGCTCGACCGCGCCCGCGCCCTCAGCGAGCAGGATGACGTCCACGACGCCGCCCGTCAGGCCCGGGAGCTGCAGAAGGAATGGCGCGCCGCCCCCTGGCTGCCGCCGGCCCGGCACCGCCGTTGGCAGAAGGATTTCCGGGGCCTGATGGACGCCATCTTCGGCGCCCGCCAGGCCGCCAGCCAGGCCCGTGACGAAGCCCGGCAGGCGCAGCGGGATCGCGCCACCACCCTGCTCGAGGACGGCGAGCGGCGCCTCGGCGAGAATCTGGCGGCCCTGGATGACGCCGCCCTGGCGGCGCTGATCGGCGAGCTGGAGGCACTGGACCATGGCGCCCTGGAGCGCGGCCAGCAACGCCGCAAACAGCAGTTGCTGGACACTCTGCGCCGGCGCCGCGCCGACCTGCCCCGCTGGCGGCGCTGGCGGGACGCGGAGCGGCGTCTGGCGGACGCGCCGGACGGCGAAGCCGGCGACGACGACGGCGCCCTGGCGGTGGCTCTGGAAGCCCTGGCCGGCGTGGACAGCCCGGAACATGCCCGCGCGGAGCGCATGGCCTGGCAGCTGGAACAGCTGCCCCGGGCAATGAAGTCCGCCGGCTACGCGCCGTTGGAAGAAGCGCTCAAGCTGGTGGAGGCCCGCGCCGACGACGCGCCCCTCGACCCGGCGTTACGCCAGCGGATGACGGTGGCCCTGGCGGCGCTTGAGCCCGGTGGCGGAGAGAAAGACGGGGGTTAAGCGCCTCTGCCCGGCGCTCAAATCCCGCTATTGGCCGTAGCGTTTCGCGGTTTCCAGGAACGCCAGTTCCTCGGCGGTGCTTTCCCGGCCGAGAACCTGGTTGCGGTGCGGGAAGCGTCCGAAGCGCTCAATGATGTCCCGGTGCTCCTCGGCGAAGTGCACGTTTTCGTCGAGGCGCGAACGCACCGCCTCCGGCACCCGTTCGCGCAGATCCCGGTAGCAAACCACCGACCGTTTCTGCAGGTCCTCGTCCTCGGCGTGCATCAGCGGCATGCAGAAGAACACCTGCCCGGCCCAGTCCAGGCGCCGGTCCATGCCGGTGGACAGCCCCTCCAGGCACAGGGTGGCGGCCCGATGATCACCGGCGAACGCCTCGGCGGTGCCCCGGTAAATGTTGCGGGTGAATTGATCCAACAGCAGGATCAGCGCCAGCCGCGAGCCGGCTTCCCGTTCCCAGTCCACCAGTTCCCGCCGTAAAGCGGCCCGCACCCGGTCGCCGAACCGTTCCTCGATCTCCGCGTCCCGGGCCGGGGTGCTCTTGAACCAGTGCCGGCTCACCGACGAAGGCGGCCAGTCGCCACCGCCGTCGCCAAACCAGAAGGTGAGAATGTCCCGGTGGGGGGCGCTCAGATCCATGGGGTGGCTCCTTCCTGGAAAGTCATGGGCGATGGGCAGGTCATTCGCAGGCCTCATCGGGCAGCGCGGTCTCGATCACCGGCCAGGCGTTGTCCAGCAGGCGCGGCTGGGCCTCGGCGGTGGGATGGATGCCGTCGCCCTGCAGTTGCCCGGCCTCCACCACGCCGTCCAGCAGGAACGGCAGGAACGGCACCCCGGTATCGGTGGCCACGTCCTTGAACGCCTGCTCGAACAGGCGCGTGTAGGCACGGCCGTAATTGGGCGGGATGCGCATGCCCAGCAACACCGGCTCGGCGCCGGCTTCACGGCTGAGCCGTATCATGGTTTCCAGGTTGCCCGCCAGCCGTCGCGGCGGCAGACCGCGCAGGCCGTCGTTACCGCCCAGCTCGATGACCACGGTGTCCGGCTGGTGCCGCTCCAGCAGCGCCGGCAAACGCACCCGGCCCCCATCGCTGGTGTCGCCGCTCACCGAGGCGTTGACCACCGGCAATGCGGAACATTGCGTATCCAGACGCTGTCGGAGAAGCTGTACCCACCCTTCCGTTTCGTCGATGCCATAGGCCGCGCTGATGCTGTCGCCCAGCACCAGCACGCCCTCGGCGCGCACGGCGGCGGGCACAATCAAACAGAATACGATCAGCAGGCGTCCCAACATATGGCTTCGACTCCGGTACTCGACGCGCGTCAACTTAGCAAAACGGTTCCCGCCCCGGAAGGCACGCTCACCCTCCTCGATGATATCCACCTGACGTTGAACCCCGGTGACAGTATGGCCATCACCGGGCCGTCCGGTTCCGGAAAATCCACGTTACTGGGTTTGCTGGCCGGTCTCGACCAGCCCAGCGGCGGCGAGGTACTGCTGCGTGGCGAGCCGTTCAGCCGCCTGGACGAGGACGGCCGGGCGGCGCTGCGCGGGCGCTATTGCGGCTTCGTGTTCCAGGCGTTTCACCTGGTCGGCGACCTGAACGCGGTGGAGAACGTCATGCTGCCGCTGGAGATCACCGGCGCCGACCGGGCCCGGGAGCGCGCCCGTCACTGGCTCGATCGGGTCGGCCTGGGCCACCGGGAACGCCACTTCCCCGGCCAGCTGTCCGGCGGCGAGCAGCAGCGCGTGGCCCTGGCCCGGGCGTTCGCCCTGGAGCCGGACCTGCTGTTCGCCGACGAACCCACCGGCAGCCTGGACCGGGCCAACGGCGACCAGGTGGCGAGCCTGCTGTTCGATCTTAACCGGGACCACGGCACCGCCCTGGTGCTGGTCACCCATGACCCGGCCCTGGCCGCCCACTGCGCCCATCATCACGAACTGGTGGAGGGCCGGCTGAGTGTTTGATCCGCGATTGCTGATGCGCCCCTGGCGCTCCGGCGCCTTCCGTATCCAGGCCCTGGCGCTGCTGGTGGCATCCCTGGCCATCGCCGCGGTGGTGCTGATGCGCGGCGAGCTGGATCACCGCTTCGCCAACCGCACCGCCGAGGCCATCGGCGGCGACCTGATCCTGGAGGGCAGCCAGCCGGCCAGCGACGAGCAGGTGGCCCTGGTGGCGGACCGCCCCCATTCGCGCATGACCGGCTTCACCACCGTGCTGGTGCGCGACGAGACCTTCGTGCTGGTGAGCGTCAAGGCGGTGGACGACGCCTACCCGCTGTTCGGCACCCTGACCGTGGCGGACCAGCGCTTCGGCGACCAGTACGCGGTCAGCCACGGCCCGCCCGCCGGCCAGGTGTGGCTGGCCGGCACCGCCCTGGACCGCCTGGAGCAGAACCTGGGCGAATTCATCACCGTCGGCGACCGGGCCCTGCTGGTGAGCAAGGTGCTGATTCGCGAGCCGGACCAGGGCGCCGGCTTCTACAGCATGAACCCGCGGCTGATGATGAACCGGGCGGACGTGGCCTCCACCGGCATTCTCGGCCCCGGCACCCGGGTTCACCATGAACTGCGCATCGCCGCTCACGGCGAGGCCATGAACACGGTGGCGGAGGCCCTGCGCCCCACCCTGGCGGTGAACCAGGAGATCGACACCCGCGAGGACGCCGGCCTGCGCTCCATGGGCCCGCTGCGCCAGCTCACCCTGTGGGGGCAGTTGGCGGTGATGATGGTGGTGCTGCTGTGCGGCGGCGCGGTGTATCTGGCCGCCGGCGTGCGCGGCGCCGAACAGGCGCGTCGCTGCGCGGTGATGAAGACCTTTGGCGCCCGCCGCCGGCAAATCCTGTCCCGGGTGCTGGGGCGGGAACTGGTGGCGCTGCTGCCCTCCCTGCTGCTGGGCCTGGCCCTGGCCGCCGGCGCTTTCCTGGCGCTGCGCCAATGGCTCGGCGACGAGCTGGCCTGGCAACCGCCCTGGCACACCTGGGTGCTGCTGGGCCTGGCCCCGGTGGTGATCTGGGCCGGCTTCGCCCTGCCCCGCCTGTGGCGGCTGGTGCATCTGCCGGCCCGGGAAATTCTGGGCGACAGCCCGGAAGCGCCTTCCGCCCGGGCCGGCCTCAACCTGGTGGGCGCCCTGGCGGCGCCGGTGCTGGTGGCGATGATGCTGTCCGGCTCGCTGATGGACCTGGGCCAGCTGCTGGCGCTGATGGTGGCGGTGGCCGTGGGGCTGCCGCTGTTGCTGTGGGCGCCCCTGCGCCTGGCGGACCGGGCCGGCCAGCGCTGGCCCCTGGCCGCCCGGCTGGCCCTGCGCCGGCTGTCCCGGCGGCCGCTCACCACCCTGCCGATGCTGGCCGCCATGGTGCTGGCCCTGTCGATCATGTCCCTGGCCACCCAGGTCGGCCAGCAACTGCTGGCGGACTGGCGCGACCGGTTGCCGGAGCAGGCGCCCAACTACTTCGTGCTGAACCTGTTCGACGAGGACCTGGACGCCTTCCGCGCCTGGCTGGACGACCACGGCGCCCGCGTGCCGGGCTACTACCCGGTGGTGCGCGGCCGCCTCACCGAAGTCAACGGCGAGCCGGTGCGCGAGGCGGTGACCAAGGAAGAGGACGAGGACGACGAGGGCCAGCGGGCCCTGAACCGGGATCTGTCGCTCACCGAGGCGGAGCGCCTGCCGGAGAGCAACCGCACCCTGGAAGGGCGCTGGCTGGGTGACGGGCCCGGCGAGGTGTCGGTGGAAGCGGATCTGGCCGACTCCCTGGGCCTGGAAGTGGGCGACGCCCTCACCTTCACCGCCCAGGCCGGCGACCTGTCCGCCACCGTGGTGGGCGTGCGCGAGGTGGATTGGGAGAGCTTCGAGCCCAACTTCTACTTCATGTTCAGCCCCGGCACCCTGGACGGCCAGAGCCGCTACTGGCTGACCAGTTTCTACCTGCCCGAGGACCGGGCCGGGGAGCTGCCGGCGCTGATTCGCCAGTTTCCGCAGATCACCCTGCTGGACGTGAACGCCCTGCTCGACCAGGCCCAGGGGCTGATCGCCCAGGCCAGCCGGGCGGCGCTGGCCCTGGCGGTGCTGTTGCTGGCCGCCAGCGTGCTGGTGATGGCGGCGGCCTGGCTGGCCGGTGGCCAGCAGCGACGCAAGGACGAGGCACTGTTGCGGGTGCTGGGCGCGCGCAGCGCCCTGCTGCGTCGAGTGGCGGTGCTGGAGCAGCTTCTGCTGCTGGGCGGCGCCGCCCTGTTCGCCCACCTGCTGCATCTGGCCGCGCTGGTGCCCCTGGGCATCAAGATGTTCGACGGCGACCTGCCGTTGTCCGCCTGGATCCTGCTGCCCTGGGTTCTGGTGGTGCCGATGCTGCTCCTGGAGGCGGCGCGGCCGCGCAACCAGGAGCGACCTCTGGCGCGCCTGGCCGGCTGACGGCGGGGTTGTTTCGATTCACAGCCGGTTGGCGATGCGCTCGCCGGCCAGCAGCCGGAAGCTGATCAGCGCCGCCACGGCGCTGCCCGCCATCAGGGCCGTCATGGGCAGCGGCGTGCCGTCGTGGATCATGCCCAGCCCGGAGCCGATCAGCCCGGCGAGCAGGAACTGCAGGCAGCCGTTGAGGCCGGTGGCGGCGCCGCTGTCCCGGTCGAAATAGGCCAGGAAGCTGGCCAGGGCGTTGGGAATCGCCAGCGCCGCCATGCCCGCCACCACCATGATCAACGGCACCGTGGTCCACAGGGTCAGGTGGCCGCTCAGCGTGAGGCCCAGCAGCACCAGGGCGGCCACCGCCTGGATCAGCACCGCCACGCCCATGATCACCGGGCTGTCATGGCGGCGCAGCAACAGCACGTTGACCCGGTTCAGCCCGAGCATGGTGACCACGTTGGCGCCGAACAGCAGCGGGAACTCCGACTCATCCATGCCGAAGTACTCGATGTACAGGAAGGCGGCGTCGGTGATGAAGGTGAACATGGCCGAGAACACCAGGCCGTTGGCGAGGATGAACCCCATCGCCTTGCGCTGGCGAAGCACCCGCCCGTAGGCGGCGAACATGCGGTGGCGCAGGGGCTCCTCGGCCACCTGGGGCGTCACCGACGGCAGCGCGAAGCGCAGCATCAGCCCCACGATCACGGCGTAGCCGGCCAGCATCACGAAGATACTGGGCCAGCCGGACAACTTGAGCAGCGCGGCGCCGATGGCCGGCGCCAGCAGCGGCGCGATGAGCAACACCAGGCCCACGGAAGTGAGTACCCGGGCCGCTTCCCGGCCGTTGAAATGATCGCGCACCGAGGCGGCGGCGATCACCACGGTGGCGCCGCCGCCCAGGGCCTGCACCACGCGCAGCATATAGAGCTGCTCCACGGTCCGGCAGACGCTGATCGCCAGGCTGGCCAGGATGAACACCGCCAGGCCCACATAGGCCACCGGCTTGCGGCCGAAGTGATCCGACAGCGGCCCGCCCAGCCATTGCCCCACCGCCACGCCGATCACGTAGAAGCTCACCGACAGTTCCACCCGGTGCACCGCCACGCCGAAACCGTCGGCCATGGTGGGCAGAGCCGGCAGGTAGGTGTCGATGGCCAGCGGCCCGAGGGCCACCAGCGTGCCCAGCATGAGCGCCAGGCGCAGCGGAGAAATCGCGGACATGAATCGTTTCCCGGGAAACCAGTTCAGGGGGAGCGCAAGCCTACCATCCAAGCGCCTGCGGTGCCCGTTTGGGCGCGCTTTTTATCAGATTTTCACCACGCCGGAACAAAGGCTTGCGGCGTTCCGGCTTCGCTGGGACTATAGCCGCATTCTCGAGACAAGGAAGCCCATGGAACTTTCCGCTCCCTTCCAGCTGGCGCTGATCACCGTGGTCGCCTTTCTGTGCCAATGGGCGTCCTGGCGGATCAAATTGCCGGCGATTCTGCCGTTGCTGATTTCCGGTTTGTTGCTCGGCTCCGTGGCCGGCCTGATCCAGCCCCGCGAGCTGTTCGGCGACCTGCTGCTGCCCGGGGTGTCCCTGGCGGTATCGATCATTCTGTTCGAGGGCGCCCTGACCCTGCGCTTCGACGAGATCCGCGGCCTGGAAAAGACCGTGCGGCGGCTGGTGATCTGGGGCGCGCTGATTACCTGGGGCGTGGTCACCCTGGCGGCCTGGGGGCTGCTCAAGCTGCCGCTGGGGCTGGCGCTGTTGTTCGGCGCCCTGGTGGTGGTCACCGGCCCCACGGTGATCGTGCCGCTGCTGCGCAGCGTGCGGCCCAAGGCCAACATCGCCCGGCTGCTGCGCTGGGAAGGCATCGTCATCGATCCGCTGGGCGCGATCCTGGCGGTACTGGCCTATGAACTGGTGGTGGCCACCGGCCAGCAGGGTGCCCTGCTCCACGGCCTGTGGCTGTTCTTCCAGGCGATCGCCGTGGGCGCGGTCATCGGCACCGTGGTGGCTTTTATTCTGAGCGCCCTGCTCAGCCGCCATCTGGTGCCGGAATACCTGCGCAGCTTCCTGGTGCTGTCGGCGGTGATCGGCGAATTCGTGCTCGCCAACGGGCTCAGCGAGGAATCCGGCCTGGTGGCGGTGACCGTCACCGGCATCGTCATGGCCAACCGCAAGGGCGTGCGCACCGACGACATTCTCCACTTCAAGGAGAACCTGTCGGTAATGCTGATCTCCGGCCTGTTCATCGTGCTGGCGGCGCGCCTGGAGATGGACCAGCTGCTCAGCCTGGGCGCCTCGGCGCTGCTGGTGCTGGCCATCGTGCAATTGGTGGCGCGGCCGCTGTCGGTGTGGGTGGCGACCCTGGGCAGCAGTCTGAACTGGCGGGAGAAGGCGCTGCTGGCCTGGATCGCGCCGCGCGGCATCGTCGCCGCCGCCGTCTCGGCGCTGTTCGCCCAGCGCCTGGAAGAAAGCGGCGTGGCCGGCGCCGACCTGCTGGTGCCGCTGACCTTCATGATCATCATCGGCACGGTGGCGCTGCAGAGCGTCACCGCGCGCCCCCTGGCGCAGCTGCTCAAGGTGGCCGAGCCGGGCCCGCGCGGCTTCCTGCTGATCGGCGCCAACCCGGTGTCCCGGGCCATCGGCAAGGCCCTGCAACAGAACAACTTTCCGGTGCTGCTGATCGACTCTAACTGGGAGAGCATCCGCTCCGCGCGCATGGAAGGCTTGAGCACTTTCTACGGCAATCCGGTGTCCAGCCACGCCGACCAGCATCTGGATCTGGTGGGCTACGGCAAGCTGCTGGGCCTGAGCCCGCGCCGGGAGCTGAACACCGTGGCCACCATGCGCTATCGCCTGGAATTCGGCGAGCCCAATGTCTACAGCCTGCCCTGGGTGAGCGAGAAGGAAGACAAGCACGAAGTGGCGGCGCACCACCGGGGCGCCACCCTGTTCAGCAACGAGGCCAGCTATGCGCGACTGGCCAGCCTGATCAGCCAGGGCGCGGATATCCGCCGCACTCGCATCACCGAGGAATTCAGCTTCAAGGCCTACCTGGCCGTGGAGGATCGCCAGGTGTGGCCGCTGTTCGCCATCGATCCCCGCGACCGCATCCATGTATTCACCGCCGAGGCGCAGCCGGAACCGCGCCCGGGCTGGTCGGTGATGGCGCTGATCAAGGACGACGCCAAGGAAGAGCGGGTGTCCGAGAAGGCCTCGGAAAAGGCGTCCGAGAAAGGCGCCGGCAAAGGCACGGATCGCGGCTGAAGCCACTCCTACGGGGGCTGCTGGAGATCTGTAGGAGCGGCTTCAGCCGCGATGGGCCCAGGAAGGCGACCTCCTTCAGGGGTGTGTTTCCTCGCCGGCCGCGTTGAAGGAATCGATCAGCCCGCACACCCGGCCGTCGTCCAGGCGGCAGTCCGGGGCGTCCTCCCAGGCGGCCATGGCGGCGCGCATGCGCTCGCTGAGGCCGCTCAATTCACGAATACGCTCCTCCACCTGCGCCAGCCGCGCCTCGATCAGCCGGCGCACCCGGGGACAGGGCGCCTCGCCCCCTTCCGATTCCTCGATCAACTCGCGCACGTCGCTGAGGGTGAAACCCAGGCTGCGCGCCTTGAGCGCGAAACGCAGCCGGCGCAGATCGTCGCCGCCGTACAGGCGGTAGCCGTTGCCCGGGTCCCGGCGCGGGCGCAGCAGGCCCAGGTCGGTGTAGTGGCGCACGGTTTCGGCGGTGGTGTCGGCCCGCTGGGCCAGGTCGGTGACGCGCATGACGTTATCCCGTTTCCGAAATCAGCAAAACCTCAGTGTAACACCGGGGTTTCAATACTGGCCCGGGTAGCCGGTGGCGTGACGGATCGACCGGTACAGGGGCGCCAGGCGCGGGTACAGGCGCCGGTAAACGCGCCGGTAGAGCCGGTCATACAGGGCGCGCGGCGCCGGTCGGGGCAGGAAGGTCTCCCCTTTGCGGGTCATCGCCGCCACGGCGGCGCCGTGGTCGGCGAACAGGCCGGCGCCCACCGCCGCGTTGATGGCGGCCCCCAGGCCGGAGGTTTCGAAGGTGTGCGGGCGCACCGCCGGCAGGCCGAACACGTCGGCGGTGATCTGCATCACCGCGTCGCTTTGCGAGCCGCCGCCGGACACACGCAGCTCGCGCACCGGCGCGCGGTTGCGTTTCTCCAGGCGCTCCTTGCCGTCACGCAGGGCGTAGGCGATGCCCTCGATGATCGCCCGGTACAGGTGGGCGCGGGTGTGCACGTCGCCGAAACCGATGATGGCGCCCTTGGCCTCCGGGCCGGGAATGCGCACCCCCGGGTTCCAGAACGGCTGCAGGGTGAGGCCCATGGCGCCCGGCGGCGAGTCGTCCAGCAGGCGCTCGAACAGCCGTTCCGGCGCCACGCCCAGGCGTTCCGCTTCGCGCACTTCCTCGGCGGCGAACTCGCGCTTGAACCAGTTCACCATCCAGTAGCCGCGCTGTACGATGATCTCGGAGTTGTAGCGCCCCGGGGCGGCCGCCCCGTAGGCCGGCACGAAGCGGATCGGTTCCACGAAGCGCGCGTTGCAGGTGTTGAAGGTGGCGGTGGTGCCGTAGCTCAGGTTGCCCACGTCCGGGGTGAAGGCGCCGGCGCCGAGCACCTCGCAGGCCTTGTCGGCGCCGCAGGCGATCAGCGGCAGGCCCTCCGGAATGCCGGTGTTGGCGGCGGCCGTGGCGGTGATGGCCCCCAGCGGGCGCCCCGGGGGCACCAGCTCCGGCAGCTGCTCGCGGCGCACCCGCAGGGCCCGCCACTTCATATCCGCCGGGCCGGCCCAGTCCTGGCGCTTGAAGTCATAGGGCAGATAGCCCACCTGGCTGGCGGTGCAGTCCCGGCGTTCACCGCACAGCTTCCAGGACAAATAGCCGGACAGCAGCAGGAAATAGCGGGTGCCGGCCCAGAGGTCCGGCTCGTCGGCGGCCAGCCAGTTGCACTCCGCCTTGGACTGGAACTGGCGCAGGGTCTCGCCCTGCCCCAACGCCGCCACCGGCCAGCGCCAGTACCAAGGCAGGCGCGGGTAGTCCCGGGTGCGGCGCTGATCCAGCCAGATGATGGCCGGGCGCAGCGGCCGCATGGCCTGGTCCAGGCACACCACGGAGGCACGCTGGGTGGTCAGCGCCACCGCCGCCACGCGCTCGCGCAGGTCGCCGTGCGCCGCCCACAGGCCCTGGCAGGCCCGCGCCAGTTGCTCCCAGAAGTAATCCGCGTCCTGCTCCGCCTGCCCCGGCCCGGTGTCCCGGTAGGCCTGGATCGGCTGCTGATGGCGGGCCACCAGCTCGCCGGCGGTGTCGAACAGCATCGCCCGGGCGCTTTGCGTGCCCTGGTCCAGCGCCAGCAGCAGCGGCGCCGCCGGCCGGGTGGCGGCAGCGCTCACGCCGCCGCCCGCTCGGCCGGCGGCACGCCGTAGAAACGGGCGCGCAGATCCTGGTAGCGGGCCCACTCCTGGCGCCAGCGGGCCTCGTCCCAGCCCAGCAGTTCACCGGTCAGGGCGCGCAGCCGCTCCGCCAGGCCCTCGCCGCCGTCCCGGCGCAGCAGGCCGAGCCGGGTGCGGCGCAGCAGCAGATCGTCCAGGTGCACCACCGCTTCGTTTTCCAGCACCCAGCGCAGCAGGGCATCGTCGTCCTGAACCGCGTGCAGGAAGCGGTCCACCTGGGACGGCGCCTCCGGCAACGGCCGGAACAGGGGCGCGTTGCTGCGCCGGGCGCGGCGCGCGGTCCGTGCGTCCAGCAAACCGGCGGCAGCCAAAGCGTCCAGGGCGATCAGCCGGAAGGTGGTGAGCTTGCCGCCGCTTACCGTCACCAGGCCGTCGTGCTCCCAGACGGCGTGGTCGCGGCGTTCCTTGGACGGGTCCTTGCCGTCGCCGGAGGCGATCACCGGGCGCACCCCGGCCATGGTGGAAAGCACGTCGTCCCGGGTCAGGCCGGCGCCGGGGAACTGGCCATTGATCAGCTCCAGCAGATAGTCCACCTCGGCGCCGCTGGCGCTGGCCTCCAGGTCGAGATCGTCGCCGTGGTCCAGGTCCGTGGTGCCCACGCAGGTCACGCCCTCCCAGGGGAACACGAACACCGGCCGGCCATCCCGGGGGTGCATCACGGTGAGGCAGTCGTCCACCGGCAGCCGCGCCGGGTCCACGAACAGGTGACTGCCGCGCAGGGGGCGGATGCGCGGCGTTTCCGCGCCGCCTTCGCCGGAGCGGTTGGCGCCAAGCCGGTTGGCCCAGGCGCCGGTGGCATTGATCACCACCGGGGCACTGAGCTCGCCGGTTTCGCCGGCCACCTCGTCGCGCACCGTGACCCGGGTGACGCCGTCCTCCCGGCGGGTGCCGGTGACGCGGGCGTAGTTGAGGCTCCGGCCCCCCACCCGGGCCGCTTCCAGCAGGCAGCGGATCACCAGGCGGCAATCGTCGGTGAGCGCGTCGGTGTAGCTCATGGCGCCGCTCAGGCCGGTGTCGTCCAGGCCCGGCACCCGGCGCAGCAGTTCCTTTCTGGACAGAAAGCGGTGGTCGCGGATGCCGGCCAGGAAGTCATACAGGGACAGCACCGCGGTCATCGGCCAGCGGCCCGGGAAGCGGCCCTTGCGCAGCGGAAACAGATAGGTGGCGCGCTCCACCAGGCCGGGCAGATCGCGCAGCAAGCGCTCCCGCTCGCGCAGCGCGTCCCGGGTCAGGCGCACGTCGCCCTGGGCGATGTAACGCAGGCCGCCGTGCACCATCTTCGAGGAGCGGCTGGACGTGCCCCAGGCGAAATCACGCTGCTCCAGCAGCAGCGCCTTGCGGCCCTGGCGGGCGGCCTCCAGCAGCACGCCGGCGCCGGTGATGCCGCCGCCGACCACGATCAGATCCCACTGTTGTCCGGCCAGGTCGGCCAGGCTCGGGCGCGATGCCAGCATGTTGTCAGTCCTCCAGGAGGCAGCCCGGATTGAGCCGCCCTTGCGGGTCGAAATGGGTGACCAGGTCGCGCAGGGCCACCAGGCCCCGCTCGCCCTTCTCGTGCACCAGCCAGGGCGCGTGGTCGCGGCCCACGCCGTGCTGGTGACTGATGGTACCGCCGTTGGCCACGATGGCGTCGCTGGCGGCCCGTTTCATCGCCCACCACCGTTGCCGGGTGCCTTCGTAATCCGAGGAGCAGCGGAACACATAGGTGGTGTAGATACTGGAACCCTGCGCATACAAATGCGACAGGTGCGTGAAAACATGGGCGGTTTCGCCGTCGCCGGCGTGGTCGCGGATGGCCTGCTCGATGGCGGCCACCGTTTGCGGTACCCGTCCCCAGTCCACGCAGGTCTCCAGGGTATCCACGGCGTAGCCCCGTTCCCAGAGCCCGTGGCGCAGATAGGGGGAGCGAAAGCGCGCCTCCTCCCATTTACGGCCCAGGGCCCGCCCGGTGGTGACACCGCCGGCGGCGCGGATCGCCCGGCGCGCCTCGCCCAGGGCATGCCGGCAATGAGCCTTGTCGCCGGTGATGCCGAAGGTGAGCATGCATTTGCGCCCCCGGGGCTGGCCGCGCAGGGCCAGGTAGCGCTCCAGGGCCGCCACCAGGCGCTCGTGGCCGGCCAGGGTGAGCTGGGTGCGGGTTTCCTCGGCGTTGGACACGCGCACCATGGACAGCGGCACCCGCGCCTGTACCAGGCGGCGAGCCAGCAGCACGGCGCTGTCCCAGTCCGGCAGGAAGGCGACGTGGAACTGCTCCTCCTCCGGCAGCGGGCTGACCCGTACCTTCACCTCGGTGATCACCCCCAGGCGCCCTTCCGAGCCCATCACCATCTCGCGCAGATCGGGGCCGGCGGAGGACGCCGGAATGGTGGGCAACGTCAGGGTGCCGGTGGGGGTTTCCACCCGGCCGCCGGCGAACAGTTGCTCGATGCGCCCGTAACGCAGGGACTGCTGGCCGCTGGAGCGGCTCGCCACCCAGCCGCCCAGGGTGGACAACTCCCAGGACTGCGGATAGTGCCCCAGCCGGTAGCCCCGCTCGGCGAGCTGGCGCTCCACCGACGGGCCCGGGGTGCCGGCGCCGAAGGTGGCCACCTGGCTGGCCTGGTCCAGGTCGGTGAGCCGGTCCAGCCGCGCCAGGCTGAGGGTGAGCACCGGCCGGTCGCCGGCGCGGGGATTGATGTGCCCGGCCACCGAGGTGCCGCCCCCGTAGGGGATCAGCAGCACGTCCTGGTCGCGGCACCAGTCCAGCAGTTCGCGGACCTGCTCGCCGCTTTCCGGGAAGGCGACGCCGTCCGGAAACACGCCGAAGTCCCCGGAACGCATCGCCAGCCAGTCCGCCAGGCTCTGGCCCCGGGCATGGCGCACGCGGGTCTCGGGGGCCGTGTCCACCAGCGGGTGGTGCGCCAGCCGGCTGGCCGGCACCGACGCCAGCACCTGGTCCAGGTCCGCGTCGGCGAGGCGCTGGCCGGCGCCCAACCGGGCTTCCAGAAAGGCCGCCCCGGCCGGTTTCAAGGGATAGTCGTTGGCGCTGTCGCCCCAGCCGTTCCAGCGTCGCATGCGTTGGGTTCTCCTGCGGTGGCCGCGATAAAACCCCGATGATAGTGCCGGGGCCCCGGCCTTTCACTGGCCCTGGCGGACAAAAATGGACTTTTAAGGACAAGCCGGCCCGTTCCCCGCCCCGTAGGCGCGGCGCCGGTCTCATTCCCGGGCTACGCGACTTTACCGATTTTTACCGGCTGGCTATGGTTTCGCCTCCCCGGTGGGCTAAGGTGAAGCCACCGGAAAACAAAGGATTTAAGGAGCGACAATGAAACGTCTTGCCGGAAGCCTCATGCTGGCGGGGGCCGTGACCCTGGCCGGTTGCAGCACGATCAATCCGTACACGGGTGAGAAACAGACTTCCAAGGCCACCTCCGGCGCCGCCATCGGCGCGGTGAGCGGCGCCCTGCTGGGCATCGCCACCTCCGACAACGCCAAAGAGCGTAAGGAACGGGCGCTGGCCGGGGCCGGCATCGGCGCCATCGCCGGCGGCGGCGTGGGCTACTACATGGACACCCAGGAAGCGAAGCTGCGTCAGAAGCTGGAAGGCACCGGTGTGTCCGTGACCCGCCAGGGTGACCGCATCATCCTCAATATGCCGGGCAACGTGACCTTCGCCACCGACAGCACCAATGTGCAGAGCAACTTCCGGCCGGTGCTGGATTCCGTCTCCGAGGTGCTCAAGGAGTACAAATCCACCATGATCCAGGTGGCCGGCCACACCGACAGCACCGGTGGCGAGCGCTACAACATGCTCCTGTCCCAGCAACGCGCCCAGGCGGTGGCCCAGGTTCTGCAGGGCTACGGCGTGCAGGCCGTGCGCATCGACACCGTGGGCTTCGGTGAAACCCAGCCGGTGGCCGATAACGGCACCGCCAGCGGTCGCCAGCAGAACCGCCGCGTGGAACTGACCCTGATCCCCTACGAGAAGTAAGCAACGTTCGGAGCCGCCCCGCCCGGGGCGGCTTCAGTGCCTTTCAGCCCCCTTCCACTTCCTGTTTCTTGGCGCGCAGCCGCCAGACCAGAACCCCCAGCGGCACCATCAGCGCCACCACCAGCATGTACGGAAAGCGGTGATCCACCGAGTAGAGCCCGGTGCCCACCAGCGGCCCGAGCACGAAGCCCAGGGACGGACAGGCGCTGGCCAGCCCCGCCACCCTGCCCTGCTCCTCGCTGGACACGCGCAGACTGGCAAGCGCCATGATCGCCGGCATGCCGAAGCCGATCCCCAGCCCCACCAGCATCACCGCCGCGGTCATCCCGACCCGGTTGTCGAACCCCCACAACAGGCCGGCGCCCACGCCGATGGCGGGCACCGCCACCGCCAGCAGGACCAGCGCCGGGGCGCGCAGCCACTGCACCACCAATAGCTGACCGAGCAGGGAGGTCACCGCCGCCGCCATCATGGTGGTGCCCAGGGCGCCGGCGGCCTCCGCCGGGCTCATGTTCAGAGCGTCCTGGAACAGAAAGCCCAGGGTCTGCTGGATCAGCGCCAGGCACATGAACAGCACCACGCCGGTCACCAGCAGGTCCCGGAAGCGGCGGTCGCCGTAGGCGCGCAGGCCGGTGGCCAGCACCGCGCGCACGCGCTGGTCGGCGGGCTGGCCCCGGTACGGCGAGGGCGGCAGGAAAAACATCACCGCCAGGGCCATCAGCCCCACCAGCGCCCCCACCAGATACAGCGGCAGCACCAGGGACACCGCGGCCAGCATGCCACCCACGCCGGGGCCCAGCACGGTGCCCAGATTGTTGGCGGCGCCAATGCGGGCCATGCCCCGGGTACGGGCCTCCGGGGTGGTGATGTCGGCGGTGTAGGCCGCCGCCGAGGGCGGCGTGGCGGCCATGATCAGCGCCTGGGCCATGCGCGCCACCACCAGCAGGGTGAGCAGCGCGCTGCCGGCCAGCAAGCCGGTGAGGCCGAGGTGGAAGATCACGCCGAAGATCAGCGTGCCCACGGCGTAGCCGCTCAGGCCGATGATCAGCACCGGGCGGCGCCCACGCAGTTCGCTCAGATAGCCCCAGATCGGGCTGGCCAGGGCGAACGCCAGGGACGAGCAGCTGATGATCAGGCCCACCTGGATTTCCGCCAGGCCGGCGGCGCGGCCCAGGGAGGGCAGCAGAATAAACACCAGGGTCTGGCCGAGGGCGGTGACGCCCACCGCGCCCAGCAGCAGGGCCTGGGTGAGCGTGGGGGTCAACGGGCGCGGCACGGCGGTCTCCTGAGGGGCCTTCCCGGCCCTGAAATCAATGACTTAATGATTAAAGTTAAACTGCTTTCCCGAACTCAGTTGTTCTCTTCGGAGAGCAGAAAGTGGGCCCGCGCGATGGTGATCGGCTCTTCCCGGCGCTTCTGCCAGGCGCTGATGTGCACATTGGCGATGCGCCGGCCCAGCCGGGTGATGCGGCATTCCGCGTAGGTGTCCCGGAACAGGCCGGCGCGCAGGTAGTCGATGGTGAAATCGATGGTCTTGGGCACCTTGGGCTCGCCCATCTCCAGCAGGATGAAGATGATCGCCGCCTGCTCCATGAAGCCGGCCACGGCGCCGCCATGCAGAGCGGGCAGCGTGGGGTTGCCGATGTTCTCCGGGTTCTTGGGCAGGATGAAGGTGAGTTCCTCCCCCTGGACCCGCAGTTCGATGCCCAGGAAGCGGGCGTAGGGCACCCGGTCGACGAGATCCTGGTAATCCGCCTGGCCCTGGCGGCAGGCTTCGATCAGCGCTTTGAGACTCTCCGTCATCAGGACACCACCCGGCCGTTCTTGTCGATTTTCATGCGCGTATAGGTGGCCAGCCCGGTGGCCACCGGTTCGCCGTCCTCCTTGCCCTCCTCCCAGGTGGTCAGCCGCACGAAGGTGACGTGGTCGGTGAGCCGGTAGCAGGAAGCGTGGCAGACCACCGCCTTGCCCGGGGTGGGCGCGTGCAGGTGATCGACGCGGAAGTCGATGGTCGGCGTGATCTCGAAGTTGGGGTACAGGCGGCAGCTGTTGGCCATGCCGCCGGCCTGATCCATCATCGCGAAGATGGCGCCGCCGTGCAGCACCCCGGTGTCCGGGTTACCGACCAGGTCCTCGCGCCAGGGCAAACGCACGCGCACGCCCTCTTCCTCGGCGCTGAGCACCTCCATGCCCAGGTTGCGCGAATGCTTCACCGTTTCCAGGGAACGGTTGCACACGTCCATTCGGGTGTAGGGAATCTTGGAATCCGTCACGGCGGCCAATGCTCGGTTACTGCGGGCCCGGCAAGATTACCCCCTCGTTTCCACAGGTTCAATTGGCGAGAGGTTGCATGGCGCCACGCCCTTCCCTGAAACACTCCGCCCGCGCGCTCCGCCACGCCGTCGAGCGGCGCCGGCATCCGCGGCGGTTCATCCAGACCGACAAGACCCCCTGGGAGGAGATCCATCGCGACGGCATCATGGCCGTGCGTCACTACAGCCTGCCGCCCATGGCCGCCATCACCGTGGGCGAGGAAACCGTGCCGGTGCGCCGCGACAAACACCGGCTGCCGCTGATCCTGGTGCCGGCGCTGGGCATTCATTGCTGGACCTTCGACCTGATGCCCAACCGCTCCATGGTCCGCTACCTGATGGCGCGCGGCCACGACGTCTACCTGATCGACTGGGGCCAGCCGTCCCAGGCGGACCGGGAGCTGGGCCTGGACACCTACGTGAACCGCTGGCTGCCCGAGGCGGTGGCGGCGGTGCTCGCCGACAGTGGCGCCGAGCGGGTCAACCTGCTCGGCTACTGCATGGGCGGCCTGCTCAACCTGCTCTATCTGGGCGGCCACCCGGACGCCCCGGTGAACAGCCTGGCGACCATCGCCAGCCCGGTGAACTTTCACAAGAGCGGGCCGTTCGGCAAGGTGTTCAGCCTGGCGGCGATCCCCGCCATGCAGATCCACGACTGGTTCCAGTTCCGCCTGGAGCCCCTGGACAGCAAGCTGTTCCACATTCCCGCCAACCTGCTCTCCTGGGGCTTCAAGCTTACCAATCCGCCGGGGCTGGTGCAGTCCTACATGGATCTGGTGCGCAACATTGGCGACCGCGACTACGTCACCGAATACATGACCATGGGCCAGTGGTTCAACGACATGGTGGACTATCCGGGCGCCGTGGTGCGCGAGGTGATCGAGAAGATGATCCTGGCCAACAGCCTGGCCAGTGGCCGGCTCACCATCGGCGAGCGGCGCGTGGACTTCGGCCGCGTCACCCAGGATCTGCTCGCTTTCGGCGGTGCCAGCGACCGCATCGTCAGCGTGCGCGCCGCCAAGGAGGTGCTCAAGGTGGTGGGCAGCCGGGACAAACGTTTCGAGGTGGCCCCCGGCGGCCATGCCGGGGTGTTCGCCGGCGGCAAGGCGCCGGCGCACTGCTGGCGGGTGATCGCCGACTGGCTGGCGGACCGGGCGGACTGATCAGTCCGCCGGCGCCATCGCCTGGTCCAGGTTCTCGGTCATGCGGCCGGTGTAGCGGTACACCAGGAAGGGCACCGCGTCGTTGCCGAACTTGGTCAGGGAGCCACGCACGAATTCCCACTTCAAGCGGGACTGCTCCAGGGCTTCCTTGAGCGGGCCGTGGTCGCCGTGGGCGGCTTGAGCCCGTTTCAGCCGCTGCCCGAATTCGCCCAGCTCGGCACGGAAGGCGTCCTGATCGGCGTCCCCGCCGCCGACGATGGCGGTGTAGGTGGCGGTGAGCCGCTGCAGGCCGGTGATCAGCCGCTGAACATCGTCGTAGTCGCCGCTCTCGCCGCCCTCGAACGTTTCGATGCGCTCGGACACCGCCGCCGGTACCCGGTCGAAGCGGGCCGGGTCGCCCTCGCCAGCGGCATCCAGCTCTTGCCAACGGGCCTGGAGATCGGCCACCAGGGCCTGCTCTTGCTCGGATTCGGCGTTGCCCGCCAGGGTTTCCAGGCCGGCGGCCGCCGCCGACGCGGTTTCGTCCAGGGAGGCGCCGTAGCGCTGATCGCCGTCCATCAGATCGATCATGTGGTGGTCGGCGCTGATCCGCCACAGCTGGCGTTCGAAGGTTTCGAGCTGGGCGCGCGCCAGTGCCGCCTGGCCCAGGGCCGGCAGCAGCAGGATGGCGAGCAGGGCTCCCCGCAGCAGGGTGCGCATAGAATCTCCTAACCGCTAGTGGTCATGGTCCGCCGGCGGCGGACGAGCCCGCGCAAGATAGTACAACGCAACCGCATTTACCAATTCAACGGGCGGTCAGTGCCCGGTGGTCAGTTCCTGGTAGAGGGCCTCGTATTCCTCGGTGAGCTTGTGGCGGGGGTTCCAGTTCACCAGCGGCGTCGCCCGCTCGTGGGATTCGCGCATGGCGACACTGGCGGACAGGCGGCTGGCCAGCATCGGCAGCCCCTCCTCCTCCAGGGACGCCACCAGCTCCTGGGGCAGCCGGGCGCGGGGCTGGAACTGGTTGACCACGATGCCTTCCAGGGTCAGGTCCTCGTTGTGGTCCTCGCGCACCTCCTGGATGTTTTCCAGCAGGGTGTAGAGCGCCTTGCGGGAAAAGGCGTCGCAGTCGAAGGGAATCAGCACCCGCTCGGCGGCGATCAACGCCGACAGGGTGTAGAAGTTGAACGCCGGCGGGGTGTCCACGTAGATGTCGTCGAACTCCCGGGCCAGGCTCTTGAGCAGGCCGCGCAGCTTGTAGATCTTGTGCTTGGATTCCAGCAGGTGCTCGATCTCGCCCAACTCGCCGTCGGAGGGCAGCACGTGCAGGTTCTGGAAGCGGGTGGCGTGCACATAGTCCCGGGGCGCCTTTTCCTTGAGCTTGAACGACAGGGTCTGGCCGAAGAAGGTGCCGATGTTGGGAGTGGGGCCGCTTTCGTGCTGGTAGGCGGCCATGCCGAGCAGGTACTGGCTGGCGTTGCACTGCGGGTCCAGATCCACCACCAGGGTCTTGCGCCCCCGGGCCGCGCCGATCGCCGCCAGGTTCACGGTGATGCTGGATTTGCCCACGCCGCCTTTCTGATTGAACACCACTCTGCGCATCTCTACTCCTCCGCGCGCCGTCGTCGAAAACCGTTGGCCAGATCATACACACCGGCCCCCGGCGCTCCCAGGCCCGCGCGCCGCCGCTCGCCGTCCCGTGGATAGTCCACAGAAACTGTGGATAACACCGTGAACAACCGGTTGAAGAGCGGCGGCGGCGCCATGATCACGGCGCGCGGCACGGATTGATCGTTCCGTGGCCAGGGGCCGGGTAAATGCGCGGCGGAAAGTCATCTACCCCCTCTTGCCGGCCGGCGTGCTACCGGTTCAGTATCCGATAAACACCATGTTTACCGCCTTAAGGAGAAGCCCATGTCCGCCACGCCTCTTGCCCAGGTGCCCGACGGCAGCGCGCTGAAACCGATTCCGGGTGACCGCGGCTGGCCGCTGATCGGCAACACCCTGAGCAGCATGCGCGATCCCATCGGCATGCTGCGCCACCGCTACGACACCTACGGGCCGGTGTCCTGGACCTCCCTGTTCGGGCTGCGCATGGTTCAACTGCTGGGGCCGGACGCCAACCAGTTCGTGCTGCTCAACCGGGACAGCCTGTTTTCCAATCACGGCGGTTGGGATTTCTTCATCGGCCCGTTCTTCCATCGCGGCATCATGCTGCTGGATTTCGAGGAGCACCGCTGGCACCGACGCATCATGCAGCAGGCGTTCACCCGGCCGGCCCTGGAGGGCTACCTGGCGCGCATGAGTCCGCGCATCGGCGAGGGCCTGGCGCGCTGGCCGGACGGTCCCATCCAGGTGCTGCCCCGTCTCAAGCAGCTGACCCTGGATCTGGCCACCGACGTGTTCATGGGCAGCGAACTGGGGCCCCGGGCACAACGCATCAACCGCGCCTTCGTGGACACGGTGCGCGCCGGCACCGCCCTGCTCCGCTTCCCGGTGCCGGGGCTGCGCTGGTCCCGGGGCCTCAAGGGCCGGCGGGTGCTGGAAGAGCTGTTCCGCGAGGAGATCCCGGCCAAGCGGGCCCGCCAGGACAACGACCTGTTCAGCGCCCTGTGCCACGCCACCACCGAGGACGGCGAGCGCTTCTCCGACGACGACGTGGTCAACCACATGATCTTCCTGATGATGGCCGCCCACGACACCACCACCATCACGCTCACCAACCTGTTTTATCAGTTGGCGCGGAACCCGGACTGGCAGGAACGGCTGCGCGCGGAAAGCCGGGCACTGGGCAAGGACGGGCTGGACTACGGCGACCTGGAGGCGCTGCCGGGCATTTCCCTGGCCATGAAGGAGGCCCTGCGCCTGTGCGCGCCGGTGCCGTCGCTGCCCCGTCGCACGATGCGCGACGCGGAGTACCAGGGCTATTACATTCCCGAGGGCACCTTCATCACGGTGGCGCCCTACTTCACCCATTACATGGAGGAGTACTGGCCGGACCCGGAGCGTTTCGATCCGGAGCGTTTCGCGGAGGACCGCCGCGAGGACAAGGTGCATCCCTACGCCTGGGTGCCGTTCGGCGGCGGCGCGCACAAGTGCATCGGGCTGCATTTCGCGGAGATGCAGGTCAAGGCGATTCTGCACCGGGTGCTGTTGCGCTGGCGCTGGTCGGTGCCCGCCGGCTACGAAATGCCGGTGGACACCACCAGTTTGCCGGTGCCCAAGGACGGGCTGCCGGTGACCCTGGAGCGCTCACTGTAGGAACCGCCATCAAAGAGTGACGGTTTCGCCCTGCCGCAGGGTCACGAACTCCTCCGCCGAGGTGGGATGGATGCCGATGGTGCGGTCGAAATCCGCCTTGGTGGCGCCCATGCGGATCGCCACCGCGAACCCCTGGGTGATCTCGGCGGCTTCTTCGCCGGCCATGTGCAGCCCCACCACCCGGTCGCTGGCGTCGTCCACGATCAGCTTGATCAGGGTTTTCTCCTGAATGTCTCCCAGGGTGTAGCGCATCGGGCGGAAGCTACCCCGGTACACGCGCACGGTGCCGAACCGCTCCAGGGCTTCTTCCTCGGTGAAGCCCACGGTGCCGATGTTGGGGTGGCAGAACACCGCCGTGGGCACGTCCCGGTAATCCAGCGGCCCCTGGGGTTTGTCCTCGGCGAACCAATGGGCGGCCAGCCAGGTGCCCTCGGCCAGGGCCACCGGGGTGAGCTGCAGCCGGTCGATCACGTCGCCCAGGGCGTAGACGCCGTCCAGGGACGTCTGCAGCCCCTCGTCCACGCGCACCGCGCCGTTGTCGGCGATGTCCAGCTCCACGCCCTCGGCGAGCAGATCGTCCAGGCGCGGCACCCGGCCGGTGGCGTAGAACACCTGGTCGACCACCAGCTCGCCGCCGTCGACCAGGTGCAGGGCCTGGCGGCCATCCCGTTCCTCGATGGCCGCCACGTCGGTGTTGAAGTGCAGCTTCACGCCGTTGGCGCCCATCCGCTCGGCGACGAAGGTGCGCACGTCGTGGTCGAAACCACGCAGGAACAACTCCCGGCGGTACAGCTGGTGCACGGTGACGCCCAGTCCGTTGAGGATGGAGGCGAACTCACTGGCGATGTAGCCGCCGCCCACCACCGCCACGGTGTCCGGCAAACGCTCCAGATAGAACAGGTCATCGGAGATGCGCACCCGGTCGTTGCCGGGGAAGTCCGGCACGAAGGGCTTGCCGCCGGTGGCGATGAGGATGCGTTCCGCGTTGAGCTGGATGTCGCCGTCCACGCTCACCCGGCCGGCGCCCTCGATGCGGCCGTGGCCCTCGAAGACGGTGACGCCGGCGTTGTCCAGCAGGCGCCGGTAGATGCCGTTGAGGCGTTCGATTTCCCGGGTCTTGTTGTCGCGCAGGGTGGCCCAGTCGAAGGACCAGCCGTCCACGGTATAGCCATAGTCGGCGGCGAGGCGGAATTCATCCGGGAAACCGGCGCCGTAGGCGAACAGTTTCTTGGGCACGCAGCCCACGTTCACGCAGGTGCCACCAAAAAAGCGTTCCTCGATGATCGCCACCCGGGCGCCGTGGCCGGCGGCCATGCGGGCGGCGCGCACGCCCCCGGAACCGGCGCCGATCACCACCAGGTCGAAGTCGTTAGCCAACGGTCTCTCCTCGTTGTTGGTCGTTGAAGTCATTCACGGGCTCAGGCGCCCACCCGGAAACGGGCGAAGGGCGCGTGCAGGCTGGGCCGCCCCTGGCGCAGATACACGCCCGCCTCGATGGGCGGCCACAATTCCTCCAGCGGCATGGAATCGCCATTGGCGTTGACCATGCGCGCATGGTGGCGGCGCAGCTGACGCGGCTCGCCGACCCCGCAGGCGTGGGCGATGGTTTCCACTTCCTTGACCAGGTTGGCGTGGAAGTGCGCCACCCGCCGGCCCTTTTCGGCGGGCACCAGACCGCGCTGCAGGCGCGGGTTGTGGGTGGTGACCCCGGTGGGGCAGGTATTGCGGTTGCACTGCATGGCCTGAATGCAGCCCAGGGCGAACATATAGCCCCGGGCGGAGACGCAGAAATCCGCGCCGATGGCGATGGCCCAGGCCACCATGGTGGGATTGATCAGCTTCCCCGAGGCGATCACGCGGATGCGCTCGCGCAGGCCGAAGCCGTCGCGCAGGTCCACCACCAGGGGCAGCGACTCGGCCAGGTTGAGGCCCACGTCGTCCATCAACGACATGGGGGCGGCGCCGGTGCCGCCCTCGCCGCTGTCCACGGTGATGAAATCCGGCGCGCTTTCCAGGCCGCGCTGGTGGATTTCCATGAACAGATCCTCCAGCCACTGCCAGGAACCGATCACGGTCTTGATGCCCACCGGCTTGCCGGTGACCTCGCGCACCCGCTGGATCATGTCGAGCAGGTCGCCGGCGCCTCGAATGCCGGGCTGGCCGTTCGGGCTCACCGAGGCCTCGCCCACCGGAATGCCACGAATGCGGGCGATGTCCGGGGTCACCTTATTGGCGGGCAGGATGCCGCCCTTGCCGGGTTTGGCGCCCTGGCTGAGCTTGATCTCGAACATCTTCACTTCCGGATGGGCGGCCACCTCCTCCAGCTTGGCGTCGCTGAGGTTGCCCTCGGCGTCGCGCACGCCGTAGTAAGCGGTGCCGATCTGGAATACCAGGTCGCAGTGGCCTTCCAGGTGCATCTCGGTAAGGCCGCCCTCGCCGGTGTTCATCCAGCACCCGGCGTAGCCGGCGCCCCGGGACAACGCCCGCACCGCCGGCTTGGACAGCGCCCCGAAGCTCATCCCGGAAACATTGTGGAAGCTGCGCGCCACATAGGGCTGGCGGGCGTGGGGGCCGATCATCAGCGGCAGGGTCTCGGCGGCGTCCTTCTCCAGGGTCGGGTACGGGGTGTTGAGAAAGATCACCCGGCCCGGCGCGTTCTGCTTGGTGGTGCCGAACGCCACCGTGTTGCTGAGGTCCTTGGCGGCCCGGTACACCCAGCTGCGCTGGGCGCGGTTGAATGGCAGCTCCTCGCGGTCCATGGCGAAGAAATACTGGCGGAAGAACTCGCCGATGTGCTCGAAGAAGTAGCGGAAACGGCCGATCAACGGGTAGTTGCGGCGAATCGCGTGGGCTTTCTGCAGGTAGCGGTCCTGGACCCACAGCACGGCCGCGGCCACCGACAGCACGAACAGTATCAGTAACAAACCCAGAGCCAGCCAGGTGGTGAGCACATCGACCCAGGTGTGCAACCGATCCGACAGCATAGTTCCTCCTCCATCAGCGTCCGGGCATGCTACCACGATCATCGCCCGGCGACGGCAGCGTCGAGTGAACGGCGGGCGCCCGCTCCGCCAAAAAGATGAGAACCGGTCCCGGGCTTCCCTACGACGAAGCTAGTACCCGGGCTAGGACTGTGGTATCAAGGACCCTCGGAATCGGGATCCGGACTGGACAACAACATGAAGATCACGGGGGTGATCGGCGCGGGGCTGACCCTGGCGCTGATTCTGGGCGCGCCCACGGCGGCCGCCGACAACATCTACAAATACCGGGGGACGAACGGGGAAATCCTGTTCACCGACCAGCCGCAGGAAAAGGTGGGCGGCGGCTACACCCTGCTGTCCGTGCGCAAGGGCTGGAGCTACCAGCCCCGGGCCCTCACCGACTACCAGCGCAACCGCTATGACACCCTGATCCAATCCGCCGCCGGCAGCTTCGAGGTGGAACCGGCCCTGGTCAAGGCGGTGATCCACGCCGAATCCCTGTTCGACCGCTACGCCGTTTCCCGGGTCGGCGCCCAGGGGCTGATGCAGCTGATGCCGCGCACCGCCGACTATCTGGAAGTGGCCAATCCCTTCGACGCCGCCGACAACATTCGCGGCGGCACCCGCTTCATCGCCTATCTGCAGAACAAGTTCGACACCCTCGACCAGGTGCTCGCCGCCTACAACGCCGGCGAAGGCAACGTGCGCCGCTACGGCGGCATTCCGCCGTTCGCGGAAACCCGGGCCTATGTGCGAAAGGTCAAGGAGCTGCGGCTGCGCTATCAGCTCGAGATGGCCGACACCGAGACCGTGGCCAGCCGCTGAACCCGCCTTCAGTGGCCCCCGGCCGGGTCCAGGTTGACCCCCAGCCAGGGGCCGTCGAATTCCAGCATGTACCGTTTCAGGCAGTAGTCCGGCTGGGCCCGGCAGCGCCCGCTGTGCAGGGAAAATTCCAGGCCGTGTCCCGGACAGCGCAGCACACCATCGCGCAGGCTGGCCCGTTCCAGGGGAAAGTCGCCGTGGGGGCAGCGCCGCTGCACCAGCCAGGTCTCCCCGCTTTCATGCAACAGCAACAACTCGTGGCGGCCAATGCGCACCGGCAGGCGCAGGCCGTCGTGCAGGTCCAGGGTGCGGATCAAACGGTGGAACATGGCGGCTTCGAAATGGCGGCGATCCCCCGACCATAGCCGCAATAACGCCCACAAAAAAGCCCGGCGGTGCCGGGCTTCTTCGCGGGTCGGTCGGGACGCCGGTCAGTGGCCGTGTTTCTCGGCCAGGTAGAACCAGGTGTCGAGTACCGAATCCGGGTTCAGGGACACCGAGGAGATGCCCTGCTCCATCAGCCACTTGGCCAGATCCGGATGGTCGGACGGGCCCTGGCCGCAGATGCCGATGTACTTGCCCTGGGCGTTGCAGGCGTCGATGGCCATCTTCAGCAGCGCCTTCACCGCCGGGTCCCGCTCGTCGAACAGGTGGCTGATGATGCCGGAGTCCCGGTCCAGGCCCAGGGTCAGCTGGGTCAGGTCGTTGGAACCGATGGAGAAGCCGTCGAAGAACTTCAGGAACTCGTCGGCGATCAGCGCGTTGGTGGGCAGCTCGCACATCATGATCACGCGCAGGCCGTTCTCGCCCCGCTTCAGGCCGTTCTTGGCCAGCAGATCAATCACCTGCTCCGCTTCGCCCGGCGTGCGCACGAACGGCACCATGATTTCCACGTTGGTGAAGCCCATTTCGTCGCGCACCTTCTTCAGGGCGCGGCATTCGAGCTCGAAACAATCGCGGAAATTCTCGCTGATGTAGCGGCTGGCGCCCCGGAAACCCAGCATCGGGTTTTCTTCGTGAGGCTCGTACAGGCTGCCGCCGATCAGGTTGGCGTACTCGTTGGACTTGAAGTCGGACAGGCGCACGATGGCCTTTTCCGGGTGGAAGGCGGCGGCCAGGGTGGAAATCCCCTCGACCAGCTTCTCCACGTAGAAGTCCACCGGATCGTCGTAGCCGGCGATGCGCTTGTCGGCGGCCTGCTTGACGTCCTTGGGCAGGCCGTCGTAGTTGAGCAGCGCCTTGGGGTGCACGCCGATCATGCGGTTGATGATGAATTCCAGGCGCGCCAGGCCCACGCCCTGGTTGGGCAGGGTGGCGAAATCGAAGGCGCGGTCCGGGTTGCCCACGTTCATCATGATCTTGAACGGCAGCTTGGGCATGGATTCGATGGAGTTGCGCTGAACGTCGAACTCCAGGCGGCCCTCGTAGATGTTGCCGGTGTCGCCCTCGGCGCAGGACACGGTCACTTCCTGACCGTCCTTAAGCTGCTCGGTGGCGTCGCCGCAGCCAACGATGGCCGGCACGCCCAGCTCACGGGCGATGATCGCCGCGTGGCAGGTACGCCCGCCCCGGTTGGTGACGATGGCGGAGGCGCGCTTCATCACCGGTTCCCAGTCCGGGTCGGTCATGTCGGTGACCAGCACGTCGCCGGCCTGCACGCGGTCCATTTCCTTGATGCTGGAGACCACGCGGACCGGACCGGCGCCGATGCGCTGGCCGATGGCACGGCCTTCCACCAGCACCTTGCCGGTCTGCTTGAGCAGGTAGCGCTCCATCACCGAGGCGTCGGAACGGCTCTTCACCGTCTCCGGGCGCGCTTGCACGATGAACAGCTTGTTGGTGTCGCCGTCCAGGGCCCATTCGATGTCCATGGGCATGCCGTAGTGCTTCTCGATCTCGATGGCCTGGCGGGACAGGCTTTCCACCTGTTCATCGCTGAGGCAGAAGCGCAGCCGGTCGGCCTGGGCCACGTCCACGGTCTGCACCGACTTGCCGGCGCTGGCCTCGCTGCCGTACACCATCTTCTGAAGCTTGCTGCCCAGGTTGCGGCGCAGGATGGACGGCTTCTTGTTGAGCAGGGTTTTCTTGTGAACGTAGAACTCGTCCGGGTTCACGGCGCCCTGCACCACCATTTCGCCGAGGCCGTAGGACGCGGTGATGAACACCACGTCGCGGAAGCCGGACTCGGTGTCCAGGGTGAACATCACGCCGGCGGCGCCGGTCTCGGAACGCACCATCTGCTGCACGCCGGCGGACAGGGCCACCAGCTTGTGATCAAAGCCCTGGTGCACCCGGTAGCTGATGGCGCGGTCGTTGAACAGGGAGGCGAACACCTCCTTCACCGCCACCATCACATGGTCAAGGCCACGGATATTGAGGAAGGTTTCCTGCTGGCCGGCGAAGGACGCATCGGGCAGGTCCTCGGCGGTGGCGGAGGAACGCACCGCCACCGGGAACTCGGCGTCGTCGCCGCCCATCTTCTCGTACGCGTCCCGGATCGCGGCTTCCAGCCCGGGCTGGAAGGGGGCGTCCACCACCCACTTGCGAATCTTTTCACCGGTTTCCGCCAGGGCCACCACGTCATCCACGTCCAGCGCGCCGAGGGCGTCGTTGATCTTGGTGGTCAGATCATTGTGTTCCAGGAAATCGCGAAACGCTTCCGCGGTGGTGGCAAAACCGCCCGGGACGGACACGCCGGCCGCCGCCAGGTTGCTGATCATCTCGCCAAGGGAGGCGTTTTTGCCGCCGACGCGCTCCACGTCGTCCTTGCCCAGATCCTGAAACCAGACTACGTATTCCGCCAAGGTCGTCTCCTTAAGTGTTGCTGGCCGAGGAACCCGGGACCGGTGTGGTACACCGTGTTTCGGCGGTTCCCGGCTTTACCGGAATGAATCGAGGCGCCATTCTACCCAAAACCACGGCGCTTTGCCCGCCCGTATTGGCGAAACTGTTACGACTTTTGTGGAAGCCCCGCGCGACCCCGCGCGAGCTGTTACCGGGAGCTCCAAGTTCATGAAAAGAACGGCTTTTTTTATTTCCGACGGCACCGGCATTACCGCCGAAACCCTGGGTCACACCCTGCTCAGCCAGTTCGGTAGCATAGATTTTAACCAGGTCACCATTCCCTATGTGCAGTCCGACGAGCTCGCCCGGGAGGCGGTCAACCGCATCGACCGGGCCGCCAGCGAGGACGGCGCCACCCCGGTGGTGTTCTCCACCCTGGTCAACGACACCCACCGCCAGATCCTGCACACCTGCAAGGGCCGGGTGCTGGATCTGTTCACCGCCTACCAGAAACCCCTGGAGGAGGAACTGGGCGTGCCGGCCAACCACAAGGTGGGCCAGAGCCACGCCATCCGCGACCAGCAGGCCTACCGCATCCGCATCAACGCGGTGCATTTCGCGCTGGACAATGACGACGGCGCGCGCACCCGCCACTACGATCAGGCGGACCTGATTCTGGTGGGCGTGTCGCGCTCCGGCAAGACGCCCACCTGCTTGTATCTGGCGTTGCAGTTCGGCCTGTTCACCGCCAACTACCCGCTCACCGAGGACGACTTCGACGACCTGCGCCTGCCCGACGCCCTGGCCCCGCACCGCCACAAGCTGTTCGGGCTGACCATCAACGCCGACCGGCTCAGCGCCATCCGCAGCGAACGCAAGGCCGGCAGCCGCTACGCGTCGCCGCGCCAGTGCGATATGGAAGTGCGCGCCCTGCAGGCGCTGTACAACAAGTTCAACATTCCCCACCTGGACGCCACCGAGCTGTCCATCGAGGAAATCAGCACCCGCATCCTGGCCATGACCGGCCTGCAGCGGCGCCTCCAGTAGGAGCGGCTCAGATCACGAAGCGGTCCATGAACTCGTTGACCGGCATGGCGTTGAGCCGGTCGGGGTTCCGGCACAGTTCCATGATGTCCGCCACCCGGCCGGCCGGGAAGCGGGTCGCCAGATTGCGGCGGAACTTGTCCTCCAGCACCGGGATGCCCTCCTCCCGGCGGCGGCGGTGGCCGATGGGGTATTCCACCGCCACCTGCTCGGTGCTGGAGCCGTCCTTGAAGAACACCTGCACCGCGTTGGCGATGGAGCGCTTCTCCGGATCGTAGTAGTCCTTCGAGTAACCCGGGTCCTCGACGATCTCCATCTTGTCGCGCAGTTCATCGATGATCGGATGGGCCTCGTGGAAGGCGTCCTCGTAGTGGTCCGCGTTGAGCTCGCCCAGGATCAGCGGCACCGCGGTCATGTATTGCAGGCAATGGTCCCGGTCCGCCGGATTCGCCAGCGGGCCGCGCTTGGAAATGATGCGGATCGCCGAGTCGTGGGTGGTGATGACGATGCGGTCGATCTCGTCGAGACGGTCCTTGACCTTCGGATGCAGGGTGACCGCCGCCTCGCAGGCGGTCTGGCTGTGGAATTCCGCCGGGAAGCTCAGCTTGAAGAGAATGTTCTCCATCACATAGGAACCGTATTCGCGCTGGAACTTGAAGCGCCGGTCCTGCTCCGGTTTGAGCTTCTGGTCCTTGTTGGTCTTGCTGAACAGCACGTCGTAGAAGCCCCATTGAGGCGCGCTCAGGGCACCGGGGATGCCCATCTCGCCGCGCAGGGCAATGTCCGCCAGGCGCACCGCCCGGCTGGTGGCGTCGCCGGCGGCCCAGGATTTGCGCGAGCCGGCGTTGGGCGCGTGCCGGTAGGTGCGCAGGGACTGGCCGTCCACCCAGGCGTGGGACACGGCGGACAGAAGCTGCTCGCGGTCAGCGCCCATCATGCGCGCCACCACCGCCGTGGAAGCCACCTTGACCAGCACCACGTGATCCAGGCCGACCCGGTTGAAGGAATTCTCCAGGGCCAGCACGCCCTGGATCTCATGGGCCATGATCATCGCTTCCAGCACCGTCTTCATGGTCAGCGGCGCCTTGCCCCGGGACAGATTCTTTTGCGACAGGTGATCGGCCACCGCCAGGATGCCGCCGAGATTGTCGGAGGGATGCCCCCACTCCGCCGCCAGCCAGGTGTCGTTGTAGTCCAGCCAGCGCACGATGCAGCCGATGTCCCAGGCCGCCTTCACCGGGTCGAGCCGGTGCGGCGTGCCGGGCACCCGGGCGCCATGGGGTACCACGGTGCCTTCCACCAGCGGCCCCAGGTGCTTGGCGCATTCCGGGAAGCGCAACGCCAGCAGGCCGCAGCCCAGGGTGTCCATCAGGCACAGGCGGGCGGTGTCCCAGGCCTCCTTCGACTGGATGTCGTAGCCGAGCACATAGTCGACGATGGCCTGGATTTCCGGGTCGTAGTCGGGGCGCAGATTCTGATCCACGTTGCCGGTCATGGTGCCTCCTTGTCATGTGTTCGGTTGGCGGAGCTATCGCGACTGAAGTCGCTCCTACAGTCCACGTAGGAGCGACTTCAGTCGCGATCCGGCGGCGCTTACGAAAGCACGTCGCCGGGAACGCGCACCCAGCCTTCCATGAGCACCCGGGCACTGCGGCTCATGGTGGCCTTGGTGACTTGCCAGCGGTCGCCCTCCCGGCGTGCCTCGCCACCCACCTTGAGCGTACCGGAGGGATGCCCGAAACGCACCGAGTCGCGCTCGCCGCCGCCGGCGGCCAGGTTCACCAGGGTGCCCGGGATGGCGGCGGCGGTGCCGATGGCCACCGCCGCGGTGCCCATCATGGCGTGATGCAGCTTGCCCATGGAGAGCGCCCGCACCAGCAGGTCGATGTCGCCGGCGGCCACGGTCTTGCCGCTGGACGCCAGGTATTCCCGGGGCGGCGCCACGAAGGCCACCTTCGGCGTGTGCTGGCGCTGCTCGGCCTCCTCCAGGGACTGGATCAGCCCCATGCGCAGGGCGCCGTGGGCGCGAATCGTCTCGAAGCGGGCCAGGGCCCGGGCATCCTCGTTGATGTCGCCCTGCAGCTCGGTACCGGTGTAACCGATGTCCTCGGCGTTGACGAATACCGTGGGAATGCCGGCGTTGATCATGGTCGCCTTCAAGGTACCGATACCGGGCACCTCCAGGTCGTCCACCGGGTTGCCGGTGGGAAACAAAGCGCCCTCCCCGTCCGCCGGGTCGAGGAACTCGATTTTCACCTCGGCGGCGGGAAAGGTGACCCCGTCCAGCTCGAAGTCACCGGTTTCCTGCACCTCGCCGTCGGTGATCGGGATGCGGGCGATGATGGTCTTCTCGATATTGGCCTGCCAGATGCGGATCTCCGCCTCGCCGTTGGCCGGCACCCGGGCCGGGTCCACCAGGCCATTACTGATGGCGAAAGCGCCCACGGCGGCGGTGAGGTTGCCGCAATTGCCGCTCCAGTCGATGAACGGCTTGTCGATGGACACCTGGCCGAACAGATAATCCACGTCGTGGTCGGGGCTGTCGCTGCGCGACAGGATCACCGTCTTGCTGGTGCTGGAGGTGGCGCCGCCCATGCCGTCGGTGTGCTTGCCGTAGGGATCCGGACTGCCGATCACGCGCAGCAACAGGGCGTCCCGGGCCGGGCCCGGCACCCGGGCGGCTTCCGGCAGATCATCGAGCCGGAAGAAAACGCCCTTGCTGGTGCCGCCGCGCATGTAGGTGGCGGGAATTTTGATCTGTGGTGCGTTACTCATGGTTGTGACTCCATTCACGCCGCGCTATCGGCAATGAACTCCTTGGCGAATTTCTGCAGGATGCCGCCGGCGGAGTACACCGAGACTTCCTCGGCGGTGTCCAGACGGCAGATCACCGGCACTTCCTCGCTGTCGCCGTTGGCGCGGTGGATCACCAGGGTGAGCTCGGCCCGAGGCGCCGGCGTGCCCTTGACGTCGAAGGTCTCGGTGCCGTCGATGTTCAGGGTCTTGCGGGTGGTGCCCTCCTGGAACTGCAGTGGCATCACGCCCATGCCGATCAGGTTGGTGCGGTGGATGCGCTCGAAGCCTTCGGCGACGATCGCTTCCACCCCGGCCAGCGCCACGCCCTTGGCGGCCCAGTCCCGGGAGGAACCCTGGCCGTAGTCGGCGCCGGCGATGATGATCAGCGGCTGCTTGCGTTCCATGTAGGTTTCGATGGCTTCCCACATGCGGGTGGGCTTGCCTTCCGGTTCCACCCGGGCGTAGGAGCCCTGCTTCACCTCGCCGTTCTCGTCACGCACCATTTCGTTGAGCAGCTTGGGGTTGGCGAAGGTGGCGCGCTGGGCGGTCAGGTGGTCGCCCCGGTGGGTGGCGTAGGAGTTGAAGTCCTCCTCCGGCAGGCCCATTTTCGCCAGGTATTCGCCGGCGGCGCTGTCCGGCAGGATGGCGTTGGACGGTGACAGGTGGTCGGTGGTGATGTTGTCACCGAGCACCGCCAGCGGCCGCATGCCCTTGAGGCCACGCTCGCCGGCCATGGTGCCTTCCCAGTACGGCGGACGGCGAATATAGGTGCTCATCGGCCGCCAGTCGTACAGCGGGCTGGCCGCCCGGGCACCGTCGCCCTTCTTCTCGAACATGGGAATGTAGGTGGCGCGGAACTGCTCGGGTTTCACGCTGGCCTTGACGATGGCGTCGATCTCGCCGTCCTCGGGCCAGATGTCCTTGAGCATGATCGGGTTGCCGTCGGCGTCATGGCCCAGGGCATCCTTCTCGATGTCGAAGCGGATGGTGCCGGCGATGGCGTAGGCCACCACCAGCGGCGGCGAGGCCAGGAACGCCTGCTTGGCGTAGGGGTGGATGCGGCCGTCGAAGTTGCGGTTGCCGGACAGCACGGCGGTGGCGTACAGATCCCGGTCCACCACTTCCTGCTGGATTTTCGGGTCCAGGGCGCCGCTCATGCCGTTGCAGGTGGTGCAGGCGAAGGCGACCACGTCGAAGCCCAGGCTCTGCAGCTCCGGCAGCAGGTTGGCCTCCTCCAGGTACATTTTCACCGTCTTGGAGCCCGGCGCCAGGGAGGACTTCACCCAGGGTTTGCGCACCAGCCCCAGTTTGTTGGCGTTCCGCGCGATCAGGCCGGCGGCGATCATGTTGCGCGGATTACTGGTGTTGGTGCAGGAGGTGATGGCGGCGATGATCACCGCGCCGTCGGGCATTTCGCCTTCCTTTTCCTGCCACTCACCGGCCACGCCACGGGACGCCAGCTCCGAGGTGGGCAGGCGCGCGTGCGGGTTGGACGGCCCGGCCAGGGTGCGCTCCACCTTGGACATGTCGAAGCGCAGCACCCGCTCGTACTCCGCGTTCTTCAGGGAATCGGCCCAGAAGCCGGCTTCCTTGGCGTAGGTTTCGGTGAGCTTCACCTGGTCGTCGTCGCGGCCGGTGAGCTTGAGGTAATCGAGGGTCTGGCCGTCGATGTAGAACATGGCCGCGGTGGCGCCGTATTCCGGGGTCATGTTGGAAATGGTGGCGCGGTCGCCCACGGTCAGGGAGTCGGCGCCCTCGCCGAAGAATTCCAGGTAGGCGCCCACCACCCGTTCCTTGCGCAGGAATTCGGTGAGCGACAGCACCAGGTCGGTGCCGGTGATGCCCGGCTTGAGCTTGCCGGTGAGTTCCACGCCGACGATGTCCGGCAGGCGCATCATGGACGGATTGCCCAGCATCACGTTCTCGGCTTCCAGGCCGCCCACGCCCACGGAGATCACGCCCAGGGCGTCCACCATGGGGGTGTGGCTGTCGGTGCCGACGCAGGTATCCGGAAACGCCACGCCCTCGCGCACCTGAACCACCGGCGACATCTTCTCCAGGTTGATCTGGTGCATGATGCCGTTGCCCGGGGGAATCACGTCCACGTTATCGAAGGCGGTCTTGGTCCAGTTGATGAAGTGGAAGCGGTCCTCGTTGCGGCGCTCTTCCACCGCCCGGTTCTTCTCGAAGGCGTCCTTCTCGAAGCCCGGGTGTTCCACCGCCAGGGAGTGGTCCACGATCAGCTGGGTGGGCACCACCGGGTTGACCTTGGCCGGGTCGCCGCCTTTCTCGGCGATGGCGTCGCGCAGGCCGGCCAGATCCACCAGGGCGGTCTGGCCGAGAATGTCGTGGCACACCACCCGCGCCGGGTACCAGGGGAAATCCAGATCGCGCTTGCGCTCGATCAGTTGCTTGAGCGAGTCGGTGAGCGCCGCCGGCTCGCAACGGCGCACCAGTTGCTCGGCCAGCACCCGGGAGGTGTACGGCAGCTTGTCGTAGGCGCCGGGCTGGATCGCGTCCACCGCGGCGCGGGTGTCGAAATAATCCAGCTCGGTGCCGGGAAGGCGTTTGCGGTATTCGGTGTTCATCTCAACCCCGCTCGGCGATCGGCGTCACCGGACGCAGCTCCGGGCCGGTGTATTCGGCGCTCGGGCGGATGATGCGGTTGTCGGCGCGCTGCTCGAACACATGGGCGGCCCAACCGGTCAGCCGGCTCATCACGAAGATCGGCGTGAACAGCTTGGTGGGGATGCCCATGAAGTGGTACGCGGAGGCGTGGAAGAAGTCCGCGTTGCAGAACAGCTTCTTCTCGCGCCACATTACTTCCTCGCAGCGCACGGAAATGTTGTAGAGGTTCTCGCCATTGACGTCGCGGGACAGTTTCTCCGACCAGTGCTTGATGATCGCGTTGCGCGGATCGGACTCCCGGTAAATGGCGTGGCCGAACCCCATGATCTTTTCCTTGCGCTCCAGCATGCCCAGCATGCCCTTCTCGGCGTCCTCGGGATCCTGGAAGTTCTCGATCATTTCCATGGCCGCCTCGTTGGCGCCGCCGTGCAGCGGACCACGCAGGGAACCGATGGCGCCGGTGATGCAGCTGTGGATGTCGCTCAGCGTGGAGGCGCACACCCGGGCGGTGAAGGTGGAGGCGTTGAACTCGTGCTCCGCGTACAGGATCAGGGAGACGTGCATCACCGCTTCGTGCAGATCGTTGGGCTTCTCGCCGCGCAGCAGATGCAGGAAATGGGCGCCGATGGAATCGTCGTCGGTTTCGGTTTCCACGCGCACGCCGTCATGGCTGTAGCGGTACCAGTAGCAGATGATGCTCGGGAACGCCGCCAGCATGCGGTCGGTGGCGTCCTGCTGCTGGTCGAAGCTGGTCTCGGTTTCCAGATTGCCGAGCACGGAGCAGCCGGTGCGCATCACGTCCATGGGATGGGCGTCCTTGGGAATCCGCTCCAGCACCTCCTTGAGCGCCTGGGGCAGACCGCGCAGACCCTTGAGCTTCTTCTTGTAGGCGTCCAGTTCCGCCTGGGTGGGCAGCGCGCCTTTCAGAATCAGGTGGGCGACCTCCTCGAACTGGCAGTTCTCCGCCAGGTCCTTGACGTCGTAGCCACGGTAAGTAAGGCCGGAGCCACTTTTGCCCACGGTGGAAAGGGCCGTTTTGCCGGCGACCTGGCCACGCAGGCCGGCGCCGTTGGGTTGCTTCTCTGCCATCGTCATCGTCCTCGTATTGACGGGTCGGTTATTCTCCGCGCTGCTTGGCGAAGAGCTCGTCGAGTTTTTGTTCGTAGTCGTGGTAACCCAGGAAGTCGTACAGTTCCATGCGGGTCTGCATGGTGTCGACCACGTTTTTCTGGGTCCCTTCCTCGCGAATGGCCTGGTACACGCGCAGCGCCGCCTGGTTCATGGCGCGGAACGCCGACAGCGGGTACAGGATCATGCCGGCGCCGGCGTCGCGCAGTTCCTCGCGTGTGAACAGCGGCGTGGCGCCGAATTCGGTGATGTTGGCCAGCAGCGGCGTGTCACCCAGCCCCTCGGAGAACGCCTTGTAGTCCTCCAGGGTGTGCACCGCCTCGGCGAAGATGCCGTCGGCGCCGGCTTCCACGCAGGCACGGGCCCGTTCCACGGCGGGCTCCAGGCCCTCCTTCTGGAACGCGTCGGTGCGCGCGATGATGAAGAAGTCATCGTCGGTGCGAGCGTCGGCGGCGGCCTTGATGCGGTCCACCATTTCCTGCTGGGAGACGATTTCCTTGTTGGGGCGGTGGCCGCAACGCTTCTGCGCCACCTGGTCCTCCAGGTGCACGGCGCCGGCGCCGGCGCGGATCATTTCCTTGATGGTGCGGCCGATGTTGAAGGCGCCGCCCCAGCCGGTGTCGATGTCCACCAGCAACGGCACTTCGGACGCGGCGCTGATGCGGCGCACGTCCTCGAGCACGTCGTTCATGGTGGTCATGCCCAGGTCCGGCAGACCGTAGGAGGCGTTGGCGACGCCACCGCCGGACAGGTAAATGGCGCGGTAACCCACCTGCTCCGCCATGATCGCGGTGTAGGCGTTGATGGTGCCCATGATCTGAAGCGGCTGTTCTTCCGCCAGGGCTTGCCGGAAACGGGCGCCGGCGCTGCTGGGACGGCTCATTGGGGACTCCTTTGGGCTTGCTGTTCGATGTTTTCCCGTGCCCGGCTAATATGCCGGCGCATCAGGAGTTCGGCCATCTCCGCGTCCCGGGACTCGATGGCCTCGATGATGCGGCGGTGTTCGTGCAGGGCTTTCTGCGGCCGGTTGGCGGTGGTGCTGAACTGGTAGCGGTACATGCGCACCAGGTGATACAGCTCGCCGATCAACATGCGGATCAGCGTCCGGTTGTGACTGCCCTGGATGATGCGGTAGTGGAAATCGAGGTCGCCCTCGCGCTGGAAGTAGGCGGTATCCTCGCGGATATCCTGCTGTTGCTCGTGCTGCGCCAGCACCTGGTGCAGGCCGGCCACTTCCTGATCGGTCATGCGTTCGGCGGCGAGCCGCGCCGCCTGCCCTTCCAGGGCCTCGCGCACATAGTAGATCTCGATCAGGTCCTCGAAGCTCAGCGACGCCACCCGGGTGCCCACGTGCACCTCGCGTTCCAGCAGCTTGCGCGACTCCAGCCGGCGGATCGCCTCGCGCAGCGGGCCGCGGCTGACGCCGTAACGGCCGGCGAGCTCGGTTTCGCTGACCTTGCTGCCGGGCGGGATCTCGCCGCGCACGATATCATCCTGCAGCCGGGTGAAGACCCGGTCCGCCAGGGTGCGGGTGCTGCCTTCGGCGAGCTGGTTCATGGATGGGCGACTCCGCTGATTGTCGACAATGGGTCGATTTCGCCGGCACTTTACTCTCCGGGGCCGGCCCTTTCAATGGTTATTGTCGACAATTGGTCCCCCTCGCCGCGCTTTGCCCCGGCCCCGGGCCGCCGCTACACTAGCGTCCCTCGCCGCCGGAACCACCATGATCGACCTTATCAACACTTCGCCTCGTCCCACTTCGCGCTCCGATACGCCTCATATCGTGCTGGCCGGAGATGACGGCCCGGTGTCCCTGGGCGACCCGGCGTGGACGCTGCGCGCGCGGGGCGCGGACGCCCTGCGCATCCTGCCCGACCGCGTGCAGGAAGCCCTGGCCGGGGACTGCGTGTTCGCCTGCGGTCTGATCCCCTACGACGCCGGCCTGTCCCTGCACGGCATCCCCGGCGTCGATGGCGAAGCCGTGGTGCATCTTTTCCGCGAACCACCCCGGCCCTACCGGCCGGCCAGCGACCGCCACTTTGAACTGACCGGCCCGTTCCAGGCGGAACAAACCCCGGCGTTTTACCGGCGGGCACTGGCACGGATTCTCGACTACCTGGCCGCCGGCGATGTCTATCAGGTGAACTACGCTCAGCGTTTCCAGGCCCGCTGGGCCGGCGACGTCCTGGCCGGCTTCGACCGCCTGCTGGCCGCCCACCCGGCGCCCCACGCCGGTTTTTTCCGCAATGGCGACGAGGCGATCTTCGGCGTCTCCCCGGAGCGCTTCCTGAGCATCGACAACGGCGTGGTACGCACCGAGCCCATCAAGGGCTCCCGGCCCCGGGGCGCGAATGAGGAAGAGGATAAAGCCCTGGGCGAGGCGCTGCGCCGCCACCCCAAGGACCGGGCGGAAAATCTGATGATCGTGGACCTGCTGCGCAACGACCTGGGCGAATTCTGCCAGGCCGGCTCGATCCGCGTGGACCCGCTGTTCGAGCTGCGCCGCTTCAGCAACGTCCAGCACCTGGTGTCCACCATTACCGGCACCCTGCTCCCCGGCGGCGCGCCCCTGGCCGCCCTGCTCAGCGCCTTCCCCGGCGGCAGCATCACCGGCGCCCCCAAGAAACGGGCCATGGAAATCATCCAGGAACTGGAGCCGGCACCCCGGGGCGCCTACTGCGGCAGCCTGTTCTGGCAGGACCAGCAAGGCCGCTTCGACAGCAACATCCTGATCCGCACCCTGCAGACCGACGGCGACCGTCTGTACTGCCACGGCGGCGGCGGCATCGTTTACGACTCCGACCCGGACGAAGAATACGAGGAAAGCTGGTTCAAGGTGAGGAAACTTATGGAATCAATTAACAGTTAATAGTGAACAGTTAACAGCGCGCGGGCAGAGCCGGTTTTCGCTGTTAACTGTTAACTGTTCACTGTTAATTGGTGGTCGGAATATCCCGCTCGCTCGCCTTGATGATCTCCTTCTTGAGATCGTCGTAGCTGTGCACCGCCGGGAATTGGGGGAATTCCGCGATCACGTTGTCGGGAGCGTGGAACAGGATGCCCTGCTCCGCTTCGCTGAGCATGGTGGTGTCGTTGTAGGAGTCACCGGCGGCGATGATGCGGTAGTTGAGGCTGTGCAGCGCCTTCACCGAGGCCCGTTTGGGGTCCTTCTGACGCAGGATGTAGTCGGTGATGCGGCCGTTGTCGTCCACGGCCAGCTTGTGGCACAGCAGGGTCGGCGAGCCGAGCTTGCGCATCAGCGGGCGGGCGAACTCGTAGAAGGTGTCGGAGAGGATGATCAACTGGAAGTGCTCGCGGGCCCATTCCACGAATTCCACGGCGCCGTCCAGCGGGTCCAGGGTGTCGATCACTTTCTGGATGTCCGGCAGGCCATAGCCGTGCTGGTCGAGGATGCCGAGCCGCATTTTCATCAGCTCGTCGTAGTCCGGGATATCCCGGGTGGTGGCGCGCAGTTCGTCGATGCCGGTGCGTTCGGCGAAGTTGATCCAGATTTCCGGAATCAGCACCCCTTCCAGGTCCAGACAAAGCAATTCCACGGTGATCCCCTTAATCGGTAAGTGCTCGGTAAAAGGCGCGCACAATGTAGCGGCGCCCCGGCGGCTTTGCAACGCCGCCCGCGCGGCGCGCCCGGGGCCCGGCGGCGTCAGCGCGAGGGCAGCTCCAGGTCGGCGAACAGCGCCTCCCGTTCCTCCCGGGTGGCGGCCGCCACGGCGGCGTCCACTCGCTCACGGGTGAGGTGCGGCGCGAACTGCTGCAGGAATTCGTACATGAAGCCGCGCAGGAAGGTGCCCTTGCGGAAGCCGATGCGGGTGGTGCTGGGCTCGAACAGATGGCCGGCATCCAGGTTCACCAGGCCCTTGTCCTGAACCGGGTCCACCGCCATGTGGGCGACGATGCCCACGCCCATGCCCAGGCGCACGTAGGTCTTGATCACGTCGGCGTCGGCGGCGGTGAACACCACCCGGGGCTCCAGGCCCAATCGGGCGAAGGCGTCGTCGAGCTTGCTGCGGCCGGTGAAGCCGAACACATAGGTGACCAGCGGATACTCCGCCAGGGCTTCCAGGGTGAGCGGCTTGACCTTGGTGAGCGGGTGCCCTTCCGGCACCACCACGGTACGGTTCCAGCGGTAGCAGGGCATCATGATCAGATCGGTGAAATGCTCCAGGGCCTCGGTGGCGATGGCGAAATCGACGCTGCCGTTGGCGGCCATCTCGGCGATCTGCATGGGGGTGCCCTGGTTCATGTGCAGCGACACATCGGGGAATCGCTTGGTGAACTGCTGGATCACCGGCGGCAGCGCATAGCGGGCCTGGGTGTGGGTGGTGGCGATGCTCAGGTCGCCCTTGGTCTCGTCGCGGAATTCCTGGGCCACCCGCTTGATCGCCTCGGTCTGCTGGAGGATCTCGCCGGCGATGCGCAGGATCGATTCCCCGGCCGGGGTGATGTGGGTGAGATGCTTGCCGCTGCGCGCGAACACCTCCACGCCGAGCTCATCCTCGAGCATGCGGATCTGCTTGCTGATGCCGGGCTGAGAGGTGTAGAGAGCCTGGGCGGTGGCGGACACATTGAGATCGTGGCGGGCCACTTCCCATATGTAGCGGAGTTGCTGCAGCTTCATTCCACGCTCCTCGACCGCCTTCGATACCGCAAGTCAGTTATAAAAATACGGAAAATTATGCGTTCCAAGCATAGTAGCCCGTGAAGACGCTGGCAACGGGGGCTAGGAGCGGGGGTTGGAGATGCCGTGGGGCACATGGCCGGCGGCCACGTGCTCACGGGCGGATTCGCAGTGGCCCTGCTGGTCGTCGAAGAACACGTCGGCGCCGAACGCCTTGAGGAAGGGCCCCTTGGGCAGCCCGCCCAGGAACAGGCTTTCGTCCAGGCGGATGCCCCATTCCCGCAGGGTGCGCACCACCCGCTCGTGGGCCGGCGCCGAGCGGGCGGTGACCAGGGCGGTGCGGATCGGGCAGCGGTCGGCGGGAAATTCCCGCTGAATCTGATGCAGCGCTTCCAGGAACGCCTTGAAGGGGCCGTCGCTGAGCGGTTGCCGGGCGGCCTGCTTCTCGCTTTCGGTGAAGGCTTCCAGGCCGGCGCTCTGGAACACCTGCTCGGATTCGTCGGAGAACAGCACCGCGTCACCGTCGAAGGCGATGCGCAGCACCTCGTCCTTGGGATCCAGGGTGGCCCCGGACAAAATGGTGGCGGCGGCGTAGCCGGCGTCGAGCACCTGGCGCACGTCCCTCGGGTCCGTGGACAGGAACAGATGGGCGCCGAACGCGGACACGTAGCGGTGCGGACTCTGGCCGCCGGCGAAGGCGGCCCGGGTGATCGGCAGCCGGTAGTGCTCGATGGAATTGAACACGCGCAGACCGGTGTCGGAGCTGTTGCGCGACAGCAGAATCACTTCCACCCGGCCGCGCCCCTCCTCCATCTCATTGATGGCCAGCAGCTTCTTGACCAGCGGAAAGGCATCGCCGGGGCGCAGGATGTCGTCCTCGTGGGAAACCTGATAATCCTGGAACGCATCCAGACCCTGGTTCTCGAACACCTGATGGCTGTCGCTCAGGTCGAACAGGGCCCGGGAGCTGATCGCCACCACCAATTTGCCATCGAAAGAAACCGGCATAACGCTTCCGTTGTTGATTCAGGCGCACAGTATCGCCGCTCACCGGCGCGGCGACAACGGCCGCGGCGGTTACACGAATTCATCATAAAGCCCGCGTTTCCGGGCGCTGGGGCTGTTGTCCAGCCGAATAATGTGACATACAGTTTCAAGCGGATCGGTAATCAGGCCCTCAGCGATCCGCCCACCGCCAACCGAACAGGGGAAAGGGAGTCATCCATGGCCGCGAACAAGGTAAAGACCCGGCTCGACGATCTGCAAAGCCAGATTCGTAAACTCGCCGAGCGCTTCGACAAGGAAAGGGAAAAACAGATCGCCCAGTTGGAAAGCCAACTGGACAAGGCCCGCCAGCGTGTCAGCGATGAAATGAATCGCCGCCGCGAACGGCTCAACCGCCTCGAGAAGCTGCAGGCCGACTACCGGGATAAAGCCTCCTCCACGGTTCAGCGCCAGGTGGACCGCGCCCGCAAGGCGGTGGATGACGCGCGCCAGCGCGTGGATGATTCCCAAGCCCGCAAACGCATTCTGGAAACCGAGGTGCGCGTTCTCAAGGCCACCGCCAAGCAGGCAAGCGGCCTGGCCAAGGTGATCAGCCAGTACGAAAAGGATCTGGAGAAGCGTGCCCGGGACATCGAGAAACGGGTAACGCCCAAGAAAGCCGCCAAGAAGGCCGCCACCAAGAGCCCCGCCAAGAAAAGCGCCGCGAAGAAGAAAGCCACCACCAGGAAAGCGGCGGTGAAGAAGAGCGCGGCGAAGAAAACCACCGCCAAGAAAACCGCCAGCAAGAAGGCCGCCACGCGCAAGAAAGCCCCGGCCAAGAAGGCGGCCGCACCACAGCCCGCCCCCACCGGCGCTGGCACGCCGTCCGGCGACGGCTCCGCCTCCAGCTGACCGGGTCGGCCGGGTCGCCACGCGACCCGGTCCGCCTCACCCCGCCGAAGCCCGGTTCAGGGCGCCAGCAGCAAGGATTCGAAATACGCCACCACCGGCTTGCGGTGGGCCCGGTCCATGGCCGGAATGCCCTTCTCCACCGAGGAGGCGGACGCCTTCTTGATGGTGGTGCGCGCGCCGGACACCAGGCCCCGGTTAATGCGGCCCAGTTCCAGATTGCCCACGGTCTTGTCCAGATAGTTCTCGATGGCGCCGGCGCTGATGCCGTCCATCACTTCCACCAGATGCTTCATCTCGCCCTGGCCGTCGGCGAACTCCTGGAACACCAGGCTGGCCCGTTCCGCCAGGGACGGTGTCAGCGGGTAGCCGATGTACACCTGGCCGTCCTTCTCCAGGCGCAGCGCCGCGAAATGCTCCGCCAGGGCGCGCTGTTCCTCCACGCTGGCCTTGCGCATCAAGCGGCCGGCCAGGCCGTGGGCGGCCTTGTTGATGACCTTCATGGCGCCCAGGATCACGTTCACCGCCGTGCCCTTGGCGTTGACCGCGTCGATGGGGCCGGTGAAATAGGTGTGCAGCACCTCGTCCAGGAAGGGATCCATGATCGCTTCCAGTTTGGCCACGTGATCGCGGTCCGGTTCACCGCGCGCGGATTCGATGAAGGTGTCGATGCGGTCGCGCAATTGCTCGGAGGCCGGGAAGGCCACGTAAAGAGTGGAATCGCTCATAACGCTGGATTGGACTCACTGCGAAAGGAGGCGGGATGATACTTCAACGTCTCAATGCCCTCGCCGCTCTCGCGACCAGGGGGCGCGTCTGTAGAGTCATTGGTGCGGCATCACGGCCGGATCGCGGCTTCAGCCGCGATCGGGGGAAAACCGCGCCTGCCATTGATTGATCACGTCCTGCAATCGCCGGGTGGCGGCCAACACCGCCTCGTTCTGTTCGTCTTCCAGGCGCAACCGGTCCAGGTCCTGGCGATTGCGCTCGCGGGCACTGAGCTGGCGGCGGGTTTCGCCCCGGTCGAAACCGCCCACGTCCTCGGCGAGCCGGTGAATGGCGGCCACGTCCACCTTCGGCTGCACGTCCTGGGGCAGGCAGTCCAACAACACGCTCATGCGGATGGTGGCCTCACTGCTGTCCACCTGCCCCTGCAGCAATGCCCGGGACAGCACATCCAGGCTGGCCACCACTTCGCGGTGGCGCGCCGCCTGGCGCCGGCGTTCCTGGCGGCGCGCCATCCAGCGCCAGATCAGACCGCCCAGGGCGGCGCCGATGGCCAGACCGGCCAGGGCGGCGAGAATCAGTTTCCAGATCATCGGCAAACGGCTCCGTGATGCTCGACTTAAGGGCGCCGGGGCGATTGAATTGCCCCGGCGGTGCCGCCATTGTACGTCACGGAACGTCCGCAACCCATCAAGCGGCCGGAGCATGGAGACGCCTTTTGCAATTCAACCTGCCCGCCTGGCTGGAGCCCCTGGTCCGGCACCTGGAACCCTGGCTGCCGGCGCTCACCGCCATCGGCGTGGTGATGGCCCTGGCCTCGGCGCTGGCCATCCCCTGGCTGGTGGTGCGCATGCCCGTGGATTACTTCAACACCCCGTCCCGGCCGCTGCATTACCGGGGCCCGCTGGCCTGGCTGATGTGGTTGCTGCGCAACGCCTTCGCCCTGGTGCTGCTGGCGGCCGGCATCCTTATGCTGGTGCTGCCCGGCCAGGGCATCCTGACCATCCTGATCGCCCTCATGGTCAGCACCTTCCCGGGGAAATACCGCCTGGAACGCGCTATTATGCGCCGCCCCGGGGTACTGCGCTCCACCAACTGGATCCGTCGCCGTTACGGCCGGCCGCCACTCAACCGGCCGCGCCCGGACAGCGACGGCGAGAGGACCTGAATGCCCATTGAAAGCCCGGCCATTCACTGGCTCGACGATCATCTGCTGCTGCTCGATCAACGCCGCCTGCCCGCGGCCACCGAGTGGCTGGACGTGCGCGACGCCGCCGGCGCCGCCGAGGCGATCCGCCGGATGGCGGTGCGCGGCGCCCCGGCCATCGGCATCACCGCCGCCTACGGGCTGGCCCTGGAAGCCCTGCGCCTGGGCCCCCGCGCCCACGCCGCCGGCCTGGAGCCGGCCCTGGCCGCCCTCGCCGCCAGCCGGCCCACGGCGGTGAACCTGTTCTGGGCCCTGGACCGCCTGCGCGAGCGCTTCGAGGGCGAGCCCGGCGCGGCCCTGGCCCGCCGGCTGGTCCGCGAGGCGGAGCGCATTCATCAGGAAGACCAGGCCGCCAACCAGCGGCTCGGGGAGCTGGGCGCCGCCCTGCTGCCGAGCAACGCCACCCTTTATACCCACTGCAATACCGGCGCCCTGGCCACCGGCGGCCACGGCACCGCGCTCGGCATCGTGCGTTCCGCCTGGCGCAGCGGCCACCTGGCCGGCGTCTACGCCGGCGAAACCCGTCCCTGGCTGCAGGGCGCCCGGCTCACCGCCTGGGAACTGATGCAGGAGAACATCCCCGTGACCCTGGTGGCGGACAGCGCCGCCGGGCTGCTCATGGCCCAGGGCCGCATCGACGCGGTGGTGGTGGGCGCCGACCGCATCGCCGCCAACGGCGACACCGCCAACAAGATCGGCACCTACAACCTGGCGGTGCTGGCCCGCCACCATGATATTCCCTTTATCGTGGCGGCCCCGGACTCCACCCTGGACCCGGCCATGGCCGACGGCGGCGGCATCGTCATCGAGGAGCGCGACGGCGACGAAGTGCGACGTGTCGGCGACACGCCGCTGGCCCCGGAAGGCTGCCCGGTCTACAACCCGGCCTTCGACGTCACCCCGGCGGCGCTCATCAGCGCCATCGTCACCGAGAGCGGCGTGATCGAATCGCCCTCCCCGGCCGCCCTCGCCGACCATTTCGCGCGGAGCCCGTCATGACCGAACGCCCTTACTCCACCAGCGCCTACCGGGAAGCGGCCCGGACCCTGGCGGCCACCGGCCGGCGTCTTTACCAGCACGGCTGGTCGCCGGCCACCAGCAGCAACTATTCCCAGCGTCTGAACGCCGGCCACGCGGCGATCACCCGCTCCGGCCGCGACAAGGGCCTGCTGCAGGAAACCGACATCATGGTGGTGGACCTGGACGGCCGCCCGGTGGGCGACGGCAAACCGTCCGCGGAGACCCTGCTGCACACCGGCCTGTACCGCCGCGACCCGGCCATCGGCGCGGTGCTGCACACCCACAGCCACGCCGCCACGGTGCTGACCATGCACTGGCCCGCCGACCACGTGACCCTGGAAGGCTATGAGCTGCTCAAGGCGCTGGACGGTATCGACACCCACGAAAGCCGGCTTACCATTCCGGTGTTCGACAACAGCCAGGACATCGCCGCCCTGGCGGCGGACGTGGATCGGCAACTGGACGCGGGACGCATCACCCACGCCTACTTGATCCGTGGCCACGGCCTCTATACCTGGGCGGCGGACATGCCCGCCTGTTACCGGCAGCTGGAAGCCCTGGAAACCCTGCTGGCGGTGGAACTGGACCGCCGCCGGCTGGGCTGACCCGGGCCGCGACCTGAACGAGGACCGTTATGAGCAACCTGAAAATCTACCGCGAAGGGCATCCGGAAAGCCCGGAGAAGATCGTCAACGACAAGCTCGCCATGGCCGATGAGCTGAACCGCGTGGGCGTGCGCTACGAACAATGGGAGGCCAGCGCCCGGCTCAGCGAACAGCCGGAACAGGACGAGGTGATCGCCGCCTACCGCGACGACATCGAGCGCCTCAAGCGCGAGGAAGGCTACCAGACCGTGGACGTGGTCAGCATGACCCCGGACCACCCGCAAAAAGAGGCGGCACGCGGCAAGTTCCTGGACGAGCACCGCCACGGCGAGGACGAGGTGCGTTTCTTCGTGGAAGGCCAGGGACTGTTCACCCTGCACATCGGCGAGCGCGTCTACGAGGTTCTGTGCACCAAGGGCGACCTGATCTCGGTGCCCGCCAACACCCCGCACTGGTTCGACATGGGCCCCAACCCGCGTTTCACCGCCATCCGGCTGTTCAACAACCCGGAGGGCTGGGTGGCCAACTTCACCGGCGACGACATCGCCCTGCGCTTCAACCGCCTGGACAACTGAGACGACCATGACCATCGAGGCGATTCTCACCGACATCGAAGGGACCGTGGGCAGCATCCGCTTCGTCAAGGAAGTGCTGTTCCCCTACGCGGACCAGCAAATGGAAACGTTCCTGACGCGACATTGGAACGACCCGGCGGTGGCCTCGGCGGTGGCCGATGCCGCCGGCGACAGCGGTGAAATCCTGGACGATCCGGCGAGCGCGGCGGCCCTGCTGCGCCGCTGGATCGCCGAGGATCGCAAGGCCACGCCGCTGAAAACCCTGCAGGGGCTGATCTGGCGGGCCGGTTATGAAAACGGCGACTACCGTGCCCACGTCTATCCGGACGCGGTGGAGGGGCTGCGCCGCTGGCACCGCGACGGCCTGGCCCTGTACGTTTATTCCTCCGGCTCGATCGCCGCCCAGAAGCTGTTCTTCGGCCATTCCGAGGCCGGCGATCTGACGCCGCTGTTCAATGGCTACTTCGACACCACCAGCGGCGGCAAGAAGGAGGCGGACAGCTACCGCGCCATCCAGGCGGAGATTGGCGTGGCGCCGCAAGCGATCCTGTTTCTCTCCGACGTGGAGGCGGAACTGGACGCCGCCCGCGCCGCCGGCCTCCACACCGTTCTGCTGGACCGCGACGACGCCATCGCGGACAGCGATCATCGCCGGGTCACCACCTTCGACGACATCGCGCCGGGCGCCCTCTAAGCCCGGCTCAGTCGTTCACGCAGCGGTAAATCACGAACTTGTCGTTGGCCGCCAGGCGCTCCGCCTGGCCGAACAGCTTGGCCAGCGGCCGCCGGTACGGCAGATGGCCGTTGGCCACCACCCGCAGCTCACCGCCGGGGGCCAGGTGCCGCCGGGCGTGGCGGAACAGGGTGCGGGCGACGCCGTCGTCCACCGCGTGGCCCCGGTGAAACGGCGGGTTCAGCAGGATTACATCGAAGCGCCGCTCCAGCCCGTCCAGGCCGTGGCCGAGATGGAATTCATGCCGGTGCGAGGGGCCGAACAGCGCGGCGGCGTTGGCGCGGGCACTCTCCACCGCCAGCCAGGACACGTCGCAGAAGGTCACCCGGACCTGGGGATTGTCCGCCGCCAGACTCAGCCCCAACACGCCATTGCCGCAGCCCAGGTCCGCCGCCTCACCGGTCACGTCACGGGGAAGATGGTCGAGCAGGAAACGGGCGCCGATGTCCAGATGCCGGCGGCCGAAGACACCGGCCCCGGCGCTCAGTGTCCAGCCCCGGCGCGGCACCTCCACCTGGCCGGGCGCCGGTACCGGCTCGATCACCCGGCCCGGCGCCCGGGCCCGGAACACCCGCGCTTTCTTCCAGCCATGGCCGGCCTGGCCGTTGCCAAGGTAGCGCTCCATCAAGGGCACCAGTTGCGCGGGCAGATGCTTATCCATGCCGGCCAGCAGAATCGGCGTGTTGGCGGGTACCGTTTCCGCCAGCCAGGCCAGTTGCGCTTCAAGCAGGGACAACGACTTGGGCAGGCGCATCAGCACCTGGTCCGGCGGCGACGGCGGCGTGGCGCGCGGCCACAGCCAGGCGGCCGGGTCCAGGGGACGGTGGTTGTCCTCGCCGTTGGCGAGGGCGGCGCGGCGCGCCACCCAGTCGTCACCGGCGCTCCAGGCCGGGCCCCGGGCCGCCGCGCTCAACCAGAGCGCGCCGCACTGATCGTTGATCACCAGGGTCGCCGGGCCGGTGCCCTCCTCTTCCAGAAGACGGACCAGATAATGGTCGGCGCCGTCGAACGCTTGCAGGGTTTCGCCGCGCCGGCGCGGCCAGCGCCGCAACACAAGCTCACCAAAGCGGGTTTCTGGCATCGGGGGCTCCCGGGTCGGATTGAAGGGCCGGCATTGTGCCCGCCGCCGGGTCCCTTGGCCAGAATATCGTCAACCGAACCACGGACCGGTTTAAAACGGTGGCATTCTGAAATTTCGCTGCTAGAATACGCCGCACATTCGGAGTATAGCTCAGCCTGGTAGAGCACTACGTTCGGGACGTAGGGGTCGCAGGTTCGAATCCTGCTACTCCGACCAAATAAAAAAGCCGGCCTTCGCGAGAAGGCCGGCTTTTTTTTGGTTCATCGCGCTTTGGCGGGAAGTCTCGCTCCAGCCGGGGCGCGACTCAGGGCGCGACGCCCTTCCGGGAACGCCGCAAGTACGTCCCTGTAGGCTCCCTTTCGAACGTCCTGTTCTCAAGGGTCCCGGAAGGGCGTCGCGCCCTGAGCCGCTGAGCAGTGAGCCTCGGCGTCACGGTTCCATCCAACCGCGGATGGAGCGGTAGGAGCGGCTTTAGCCGCGAAAAGACTCCGCCTGCTTAGAAGGTGTAAACCACGGAGGCGGTGGTTTCCTGGTCGGTCTTGTGGGTGCCCGCCGGCACCTCGGAGTCCCGGGTCACCAGGTGGGTAAGCCGCAGCGCGAAATGGTCGTTGATGCGCGAGGTCAGCGACGTCTCGGAGCGCAGGGTGGTGTTGTCGTCGGACACCTCGGTGCTGAGATCCTGGCGGAACGAGGAGGTGTCGGTGATCTTCCATTTGTAGCTGCCGGCGAAGCGGCCGATCAGGCTCTCTTCCTTGTCGTCGCAGCTGGTGTAGGAATCCTCCGGCTCCAGGCACTCCACGCGGTAACCGGGACCGGCTTCCAGGTCCAGGGTGTGGGCCGGCGTTTCGATGAATCGGCGACCGATACCGAACGCGTAGCTGGCCTGGTACTGGTACCCGGAGAAGTTGTCCTTGTCGTAGGTGATGACGTTGAACAGGTAGTTGTTCTCGGGGAGCTTGCGGTCCAGCTTGTAGGAAGCGTAGTAGCGCTCGGCGGTGCGTTCCTGCTCGCCGTCGTCGTCCTCGCCCACCGTATTGACGCTCTCCGCCTTGGCGGTGTGGCGCCAGTCCTGTCCGTCGTAGGCGGCGTTGGCCTTGCCGACCACGGATTCGGTATCACTGTTGCCGCTTTTCAGCAGATAGGACGCTTCCACCTCGATGTCCCAGGCCCGTTCCTGCGCGGTTTCCTGATCGGTGCCGTCGTCCGCCTCCTGGGCGTGCGAGATCACGGGCAATACCGCCATGCCGCAGGCCAGGGCCAGCCATTGTTTTCGCATTACTCCTCCAATGTTCAGTACCCGAAAAGCCTCTCAGGGTGAGGGTCAGGGGGCCAATTATGCGTAAAGGGGGCCATTGCCTGTACCCTGGAACCGCTTTTTTACATTTTCTCCACAATCGGCGCGCGCCGGGGGCCGTGGCGCTTTGGGGAACGCGGCCCCGTGCGAGTATACTGCGCGCCTTAGCGAGTTTTCAGGAGTGCTCAATGACCGCCCACCGCCGCGAACAGCTCAATGCCCTGCTCCGCGATCGTATTCTGATCCTGGATGGTGGCATGGGGACCATGATCCAGCGCCTCAAGTTGAGCGAGGAGGAATACCGCGGCAGCCAGTACGCCGACTGGCATTGCGATCTCAAAGGCAACAATGACCTGCTCAGCGTCACCCAGCCGGAAAAGATCGAGCAGTTGCACCTTGACTACCTGAACGCCGGCGCCGACATCATCGAGACCAATTCCTTCAACAGTACCTCCATCGCCATGGCGGACTACGACATGCAGGAATTGGTCCGCGACATCAACCTGGCCGCCGCCCGGGTGGCGCGCCGCGCCGCCGACGCCGTGGCCACCGCCGAGCGGCCGCGCTTCGTGGCCGGGGTGCTGGGCCCCACCAACCGCACCGCGAGCATCAGCCCGGATGTGAACGACCCCGGCTTCCGGGCGGTGAACTTCGATCAGCTGGTGGCCGCCTATCGGGAAGCCACCGATGCCCTGGTACAGGGCGGCGTGGACCTGATCCTGATCGAAACCATCTTCGACACGCTCAATGCCAAGGCGGCGGTGTTCGCCGTGGACCAGTACTGCTACGAGCAGGGCATCGACCTGCCAGTGATGATCTCCGGCACCATCACCGACGCCTCCGGCCGCACCCTCACCGGGCAGACCACGGAGGCGTTCTACAACTCGCTGCGCCACGCCCGGCCGCTGTCCATCGGCCTGAACTGCGCCCTCGGCCCCACCGAGCTGCGCGCCTACGTGGAAGAGCTGTCGCGCATCAGCGAGTACCCGGTGTCCGCCCACCCCAACGCCGGCCTGCCCAACGAGATGGGCGAGTACGACCTGGACGCGGTCACCATGGCCCGGGAAATCGGTGCCTGGGCCGGGAAAGGCTTTCTCAACATCATCGGCGGCTGCTGCGGCACCACCCCGGAGCACATCGCCGCCATCGCCGAGGCGGTGCGCGACGCGGCACCCCGGAAACTGCCGGAGATTCCGGTGGAGTGCCGGCTGTCCGGCCTGGAACCGTGCAACATCGCCCCGGACTCCCTGTTCGTGAACGTCGGTGAGCGCACCAACGTGACCGGCTCCAAGCGCTTCCTGCGGCTGATCAAGGACGAGGACTACGACACCGCCCTGGACGTGGCCCGTGACCAGGTGGAGAACGGTGCGCAGATCATCGACATCAACATGGACGAGGGCATGCTGGAGTCCAAGGACTGCATGGTGCGGTTCCTGAACCTGGTGGCCGCGGAGCCGGAGATCTCCAAGGTGCCGATCATGATCGACTCCTCCAAGTGGGAGGTCATGGAGGCGGGGCTCAAGTGCATCCAGGGCAAGGGCGTGGTGAACTCCATTTCCCTGAAGGAAGGCGAGGAATCCTTCCTGCACCAGGCGCGGCTGATTCGCCGCTACGGCGCCGCCGCCGTGGTCATGGCGTTCGACGAGAACGGCCAGGCGGAGAGCCGCGACGAGAAGGTGCGCATCTGCGGCCGCGCCTACAAGCTGCTCACCGAGGAAGTGGGCTTCCCGCCGGAAGACATTATTTTCGACCCCAACATCTTCGCCATCGCCACCGGCATCGAGGAGCACAACAACTACGCGGTGGACTTCATCGAGGCGGTGGCGGAGATCAAGCGCACCCTGCCCCATGCGCTCATTTCCGGCGGCGTTTCCAACGTGAGTTTCTCGTTCCGGGGCAACAACCCGGTGCGCGAGGCGATCCACGCGGTGTTCCTGTACCACGCCATCAAGGCGGGCATGGACATGGGCATCGTCAATCCCGGCCAGCTGGCGATCTACGAGGACATTCCCGAGGAGCTGCGCGACGCGGTGGAGGACGTGGTCCTCAACCGCCGCGAGGACGGCACCGAGCGCCTCCTGGACCTGGCCGAGAAGTACAAGGGTTCCGGCGACAAGGAAACCAAGAAGGCGGACCAGGAATGGCGTTCCTGGCCGGTGGAGAAGCGTCTCGAGCACGCCCTGGTCAAGGGCGTGGCCGACTACGTGGAGGAAGACACCGAACTGGCCCGCCAGAACGCGGAGCGCCCCCTGCACGTGATCGAGGGGCCGCTGATGGACGGCATGAACGTGGTCGGCGATCTGTTCGGCGCCGGCAAGATGTTCCTGCCCCAGGTGGTGAAATCCGCCCGGGTGATGAAGAAAGCCGTGGCCTATCTGCTTCCTTACATGGAAAAGGAACGGGAAGAGATGGGCACCCAGGACGAGTCCAATGGCCGGGTGCTGATGGCCACGGTGAAGGGCGACGTCCACGACATCGGCAAGAACATCGTCGGCGTGGTGCTGCAGTGCAACGGCTACGAGGTCATCGATCTGGGCGTGATGGTGCCCTGCGAGAAAATCCTGGAGACCGCCCGCGAGGAAAAGGTGGACGTGATCGGCCTGTCCGGCCTGATCACCCCGTCCCTGGACGAGATGGTGCACGTGGCCGCGGAGATGGAACGCCTGGGCATGGAACAGCCGCTGCTGATCGGCGGCGCCACCACCAGCCGCATCCACACGGCGGTGAAGATCGATCCGGAATACCACAACCCGGTGGTGCACGTGGCGGACGCCTCCCGGGCGGTGGGCGTGGTGTCGCGCCTGCTCTCGGAAACCCAGCACGACGACTACGTGGCCGAGGTGAAGGACACCTACGAAACCCTGCGCGAGCGGCGCAAGCAGCAGCAGGTGGACCGCTCCCTGGTGCCGATCGCCGATGCCCGCGCCAACCGCTTCCAGCCGGACTGGAGCGACTACACGCCACCGGAGCCCAGGGTGAAGGGCCTCAAGGTGTTCGACGACTACCCGCTGGACGAGCTGGTGGAACGCATCGACTGGACGCCCTTCTTCCGCTCCTGGGAGCTGGCCGGCAAGTTCCCGCGCATCCTCGACGACGAGGTGGTGGGCGAGGAAGCCACCAAGCTCTACAAGGACGCCCGCGCCATGCTCGACCGCATCGTCGCCGAGAAATGGCTCACCGCCCGTGGCGTGATCGGCTTCTGGCCGGCGCGCTCGGACATGGACGACATCGAGCTGTTGCGCGAGCCCGGCGACGCGGAACCCTTCATGACCCTGCACCATTTACGCCAGCAGCTGGATCGCAAGAAGAACGACAAGCCCAACTACGCGCTCAGCGACTTCATCGCCCCCAAGGACAGCGGCAAGCAGGACTGGCTGGGCGGCTTCGCGGTCACCGCCGGCATCGGCATCGACGAGCATGTGAAGCGCTTCGAGGATGATCACGACGATTACAGCTCGATCATGATCAAGGCGCTGGCCGACCGCCTGGCGGAAGCCTTCGCCGAACGCATGCACGAGCGGGTGCGCAAGGAGTTCTGGGGCTACGACGCCGACGAAACGCTCAGCAACCAGGAGATCATCTCCGAGAAATACCGGGGCATCCGCCCGGCGCCGGGCTACCCGGCCTGTCCGGACCACACCGAGAAGGCACTGCTCTGGGAGCTGCTGGAGCCGGAAAAAAACGCCGGCATGACGCTCACCGAGTCCTACGCCATGTTCCCGGCGGCGGCGGTGTCCGGCTGGTACTTCGCCCACCCGGAAGCGCGCTACTTCGGCACCGGCAAACTGGCTCGCGACCAGATGGACGATTACGCCGCCCGCAAGGGCATGGAGCGCAAGGACATCGAGCGGATGGTGCCGCACTTGCTGGGTTACATAGAGGACAGCTAGAGGACAGTTAACAGTTAATAATTAACAGTTAAGAGTTAACAGTTCGCGGGTGGGGCCGCGGACTGATTCCTGGGCCGTGCCCGCGCTTTGGGATGAGGGGAGGTTGTTGGCGTTAAAACAGCGCGGGCACGGCCTTTCCGTTCACTCGGCGCCACCCGCGCCGCTGTTCACTGTTCACTATTCACTGTTAACTCGCCCAAGTCGCCATCGACTTGGGCGCCCTGCCCGTCCACCACGCTGTGCATGATGTCGCTGACGCCCCAGACGGCCGGAATCGCGCAGGCGCGGGCCAGGCCGGCGGCGGCGTTGAGCGGGTCGCGGCCGGCGATCACCAGCGCGCCGGCCTGGGCCAGCCAGGGCACCCAGCTCGGATCCACCTGATCCACCACCACGATGTCACCGGGCTGCAAGCGGTTCAGGGCCCAGGCGCTGCACAGCCGGCGCAAAGGTCCCGTCACCCGGCCGGGCACCAGGCCGGTGCCGCGCAGCACCGGGCTGGGCCGGCCACCGCCGCCGAAGCCGAACCCGATGCGGTCCATCTTCCAGTCCGGCGCGCCGGCGTGGGCGTCCTCCAGGTAGCGCACCTTGCGCTGGCCGAGCACCTCGCCGGCGGCGGAGCCGGGAATCCGGCGCTCCACCCACAGCTCCCAGAGTTCATCGAAGTACAGAAAGAACACATCGTCCCGGTGCGCGAGCAGCTTCTCCTGCACCAGCACCGCCGCCAGTTGCAGCAACAGCGCGCGCAAGCGGGCGCCGAGCAGGAAACGCAGGTCCCTGGCGTGGCGCCACTGGGCCAGCAGCGGCGCCACGGCCTCCGGCGGGGCCTCCCCGGCGGCCGCATCCAGGGACCGCCGCGCGGCGCGCAGGCTGCTCCTTTGCGCCGGTTTCTCGCACAGCGGGGCGTGCACCGGATCGGCGCCGGGGCGCAGGTCGCTGGCGTCGATGATCGTTTCGTCACCGGCCAGCACCGCTTCCAGCACCGCCTTTTCCCGGTCGCCCAGTAGCCAGGCCAGCGGCACCGGCCCGCCCTGACGGGCCAGGCCGTCGGGCACCGTGAGATAGGACAAGGCGCCGTCCTGCCGGGCCAGCCGTTCGCCCAGGCGATCCAGGCCCATGAGGGCGCGCCAGGCCCGTTCGCGATCCAGGGCCGGCGGCCGCCAGCGGCGCAGGCGCCGCTCGATGCGCGCCAGTTCCCAGCCGGTTCGCGCACGGCTCAGCGCCCCCGGCGGCGGCGCCGGGGCCTCGCCCTCGCCCACCGTTTCCAGGGGCTGCCAGGCCGGCGGCACCTTGTCCGCCACGCCGGGGTGCCGATCCTGCAGGCGGCGGAAGAATTCGCTGTTGGTGTAGAGGTGGCTCTGCTGGCGCCGGTAGGGTTCCACCCGGGCCAGATCCGCCCAGCCCCGGCGCGCCGCCAGCGGCGCCCAGAATTCGGTTTTCAGCCAGCGTCCGGCCAGGGTGTACCACAGCGGGGTAAGCGCCTGATTGAACAACGCCGGGGCGGCGCGTCGGGTCCAGACCTCCTTGGGCACCGGCAGGGAGCCCACCGGCAGGGTCTGCAGCAACCACAGGGTGTCGCCGTCAAAGATCCATTCGCCGGCCTGGGGCCGCTCGAAGCGGCGCCGCAGCTGCTCCGCCAGGGCCAGCAGACGCGGCGCGCCGACCAGATCGTCGAGGGCGGCGTCGCTGTCGCTGCGATAGACCAGATGCCCGTGGTCGTCGAAGATCAGACGCTGGCGCCGGTCGTCGCCGTCGGTGACCCCCTCCACCACCATATGGGAAAGGTCCTGACGCAGTGGATGGCGAGTGAACAGCACGCCGGCGGCGCACTGACGCGGCAACGCCTGCACCACCACCTGCCGGGGCGGGTCGGCGCGACGGAACAGCGACGACAGCGCCGCCGCCAGGGCCTCGTCGGAATCCAGATTGACCAGGCTTTCCCGCTGCGAGCCCTCGTTCATGGCCCCCTGGTGCAGCACCCAGTAGCGTTGTCCGTTGAACATGCGCGGCAAGCCGCGCAGCTCACGTACCAGCGCCGCCGTGTCCAGGGCCAGCACCGCCTCGCGGCTGATGCGCCAGCTCGGCGGCACCGGCAGCCCGGATGCCGCCCAGCGTTGTACGTTCTCGCTCCCCCGCTCGTCGGCGGCCAGTACTTCAATGCTCATGCCGTTGGACAGTTCTTTGGATATGAATGGTTATCGGCGCGCGCGCCGGACCAGCGCCAGACCGCCCCGATAAAGCAGCGGCGTGAGCACCAGCGTCCCCCCCACCAGAACCACGGCGATACCGCCGAACAGCACCGGTGCCTTCATCAGCGTGCTCATCAGCGAGTCCTGCCAATAAAAGAACCATTCGTGCTCGGCGGGAAACAACCAGATATGAAAGCGGTAAAACACCGCCGTGGGCCCGGCAACGACCAGCCAACCTACCATAGCCAGCAACGGCGTCACAGCGACCAGCGCCCGGGCTCGCCAACCGGGCGGCGGCCGCGCCGCCCTGGCCCAGGCCAGGGGCAGCCACAGCACAGCCGCCACCAGCAGCGCCCAGCGGCCAAGGTCGATCAGATGGGCCACGTCCCGGAGGTGCAGCACCTCGGCATGGCGCAGCAGCGGAATGTCATGTCCCTGGCGATCCCGGTAGGACAACGCCGCCAGGCCCCGGCCGCCATCGTGCACGGCGACGCGGATATCGTGGAACAGGGCCTGGTGTTCGGCGGCGTCCAGATACTGGAAATCGCGCCGGTGATAGCGGTTCAGCGGGGCGTATTCGTCGATATGGGGGCCGATGTCCAGGGCGTCGTACCAGAACGGGTAGCCGTAATCCGCCCGCGCATAGAGGCCCCAGGTGATCCCCAGGGCCAACGCCACGGTGGTCAGGCCGTAGGCGAACCAGGCCGCCAGGGACAGGGCCTTCATTCAGCGTGTCAGGGTGGCCCGCAGGGAGGCGGTGCCGGGCTTGTCGCCGGCGCTCATCTCCATGGTGGCCAGGGTCAGGCCCTTCTGTTCCAAGGACTGCAGCCACATCAGCATGGGGCTGGCGGGCTGGTTCTCCAGTTGCACGCGCACGGATTCATTGCCGTTGGGGGTAAAGCCGCGCAGGGTGAGGCCGTAGGACTGGGCCGAGCGGCTGATGTTGCTGACCCAGTTGCTGCCCAGTTGCTCGCCACCGCCGGAGCGATTGCCCCGGGCGGCGCGCACCGCGTCGGCGTTGCTTTCGATCCAGGCCAGGGTCTGCTGGTTGGCGATGTAGCGCTGGCGGGCGGATTCCCGCGCCTCCCAGCTGGGCTGCCAGATCAGCCAGTAGACCACGGCCACCGCCAACAGGGCGGCGAGCAGTTGCAGGATGCGCTGCTCGCGGGTTTCCCGGTCCTGGTACCAGGCCACCGCCGGGGCCAGTTTCTTGTCCAGTTCATCGCGCAGCTGTCGTACTTTCTGGTTCATCCGGCCTGCTCCACCTTGACCCGCGCGGTGACGCCGCTGGCGCCGTTACGGTAGTTGGCGATGGTGGCCTGGACGCCCTTCTCGCGAAGCGCGGTCTGCAATTTCTCCACCTGGTTGTATTCCTTGGCGCCCAGATCCAGCAGCAGGCTGCCGTCGCGCTGGTCGAACTGGATGCGCTTGGGCTCCACCTCGCTGGCGCCCAGGGTGGACGCCACCGCCGGCAGCACCGCGAACAGCGTGCCGCCACCGCCCTCGCCGCCACTGCCCAGCCGCGCCAGGCGCGCCTCGAACTGGCGGCGCAGGCCGGAGGTGGCGCGGTCGCCGGGGAACAGGGACTGGTACAGCTCGGCGGCGTCGGCGAAGGCCTGGTCGGCGGCCTGCTGGTAGCGCCATTGCTGGGCCCAGACCGCCGCCAGGGCGATCAGGAACACCGCCGCCGCCAGCCCGGCCACCGGTTTCCACGGCGCCCAGGGGGACGGCCCGCTGCGCTGGCTCTGGCGCGCCGCGTAGGGGCCCTGCAGCACCTCCACGCCACGGTCGGCGGCGAGGCCGGCGCGCAGCCGGTCGCACAGAGTCAGGTCGTCCTCCAGCCGGGTGAAGGGCCGCTCCTCGTCGTGGTGCAGGGCGATCAGCGCCTCACGCTGGTCGGCGTCGGCCACCAGCGCCTGGTCGCGCTCCAGGATCAGGCTGCCCCAGTGGTCCACGGTGATCAGCACCGGGGTCTCCGGGGCCAGCAGGTCGGCGTCCACCCGCAGCCGGGCGGCGCGCACGCCGGCCTCGCGGCAGGCGGCCAGCAACGCTTCCAGGGCCTCCCGGTTGATCACCGCCACCGGGTAACGGCCGTGCTCCGCCTTGCCGGTGGCGAACCACAGGGCCTCCGGCGGCTCCAGCAGCTGCTCCTCGAGCAGATACGGCAACACCCGCTGAAGGTGGCGGGCCTGCTTGCGGCTCAGGGTCACCCCGGTGAGCAACGCCTCGGCGCTGGTCAGCACCAGGTCCACGGCGGCGCCGGCCCGTTCGTTGAGGGCCTGGGCCAGGGTCAGGCGCTCCGGCGTCTCGCCGGCGCCCGCCTGGTACAGCACCGTCGCCTCCTCGAGGCCGGCATCCCGGTACCGGCTGAATGCCCCCGGGGCCAGATAGATCAAAGCTGATTCGGCCAAAATTCCCGTCCTTTACGTCCCTGGAATACTGTCTATCACATTGTTGTTGTCATCGCCCGCATTGTAGAAGGGATTGCAGGCCGGTTCGAGCGGCGCCAGCAGCGGCTTGACCTGGCGGCTGTACACCCGGGTGCCGTCGGCGCCGCCGGCGGCGGCCCGCCGCACGCGGCTGACCAGACGGCTCAGATCACCGTTCACTTCCACGTCCACCATGATCTGGAAATACTCGCTGGCCACCCCGAGACGCTCGCTGAGCGCCTGGCGCTGTTCTTCCTCCAGACTGGCGAAGGGTTCCTCCTGCATCAAGGTGCCCACGTCGGCGATGGGCTCCTCCTGGCGCAGCCGCACCACCGCCTCGGCGGCTTCGCCGCCGGCGTAGGGGCCGAGCACCGCATCCAGTACCGGCTGGGGCGCGGTGTTCAGGTTCAGGGTGATGTCGGTGGGCAACGCCGTGAACAGCCCCCACATGGCCGGGTCGGGAAACAGGTCGGCGACCTGGAAATCGCGCAGCGCGCGCAGCTCGCTTTCGTGGGCCACCGGCATGTTGGGAGTACGGCGCAGCCGGTACTCCGCGTCCTCGGCGCCTTCCACGGCATCGACGATGTTGTTGCTGTCGATCCAGTCCGCCATCTGGTTGGCCAGCAGGCTGGCCTTGGCCGAATCCGGCAGGGTCTGCTCCAGCAGCCGCTGGAGCATGTCCCGGGCCTGGTCGTCGCGCTGGAAACCGGTGCCCTGGGCCTCCACCAGCCAGTTCAGGTTGAAGCGGCCCTGCAGGTCCTGAACGCTGGCGCTGAGGATGGCGTCCTCGTAGGGCGTGGGGGTCAGCTCCACCGCCCATTGCTCCTCCACGCAGTCGTCCACCTGCTGGTTTTCCTGGCGGTCGCCCTCCAGGTCGTCGTTAAGGCCCTGCACCGCCACCACCTCGGCGGCCATGGCGTACTGATAGCGCTTGTCCCACTGAAGCAGGTTCTCGGTGCGGGTGCGGAAGCGGTCCTGGCGGAACATCACCTCGGTGGTGATGGCCGCCAGGATGGCGAACAGCATCAGCACGATGATCAGGGCCATGCCCCGCTGCCGGGCCCGGCTCGCTCCCTTCAAGCCGCCCATGGGTTCACCACCGTGCGGAAGAAGCGGTGCAGCCGCTCGCCGCTTTCCAGTTCGATTTCCACCTCCACGCTCTTGGGCAAACGCTGCTGCCACACCGGCGTGTTCATCAGCGCCGGCTCCGGCCAGAATTCCAGCCAGCCCCATTCGCCGTTCTGGGTGCGGTCGAGGTAGCGCACCTTGAAGCGCTCCACGTCCTTGAGCAGCACGTCCTCCTGGTATTCGGTGGCCACGTTGGTGTCCAGCACCGGCCAGTAGCGGCGGTACAGCGTGTGCCCCTCCAGGGCGTACACCACCCGCTGCATCTCGCTGCGGCGGCGCAAATGGAAGGGGTTGGACCAGCCCAGGCGGGTGAACTCCACGTAATCGTCCCGGCCGAAGATGGCCGGCTGGGGGTCGCCATAGGGGTCACGCACCGGCCGCGCGATCAGTTGCTCGAAGTCCAGGGTCAGGTAGGTCACCGCACGCTGGGCGTTTTCCAGCTCGGTGGCGCCCTCACTGAGCATGTCCCGGTTGGCCAGCGCCCGGTTGAGGAATTCCACCGCCAGGACGTACATCATCGCGAAGATGGCGATGGTGACCAGCACCTCGAGCAGGGTGAAGCCCCGCGCCCGTCGCCGCATCATCATCCCCCCGTCAGATCCTGGCTGCCGCCGCCGTCGGCGCCGCCGCCACCGCCGGGTTGCTGGAACTGGTTATTGTCGTCGGCGGGCCTGCCGATCAGGCTGGCCAGGGTGTACATGGGATCCCGTTCCTGGTCGTCGATGATCTCGCCCACCTCGATGTCCACTCGGCGGGTATCCGGGTAGGGACCGGCGCTCACGGTACTGCGCACCCACCATTCCCGGTCGCCCCGGGTCACGGTGGTGTCATTGGTGCCGGTTTCCGGCCATTGCTGGTACACCTGCATCTCCACCAGCTTGTCGGCGGCCACCATGTAGGCCCGGCGGGTGTCGTCGATGCTGCGGTAGGCCACCGCGCTGGCGCCCAGAGTCTGGCTGAGGGTGACCATGGCCAGGGCCAGGATGGCCACGGCCAGCACCACCTCCACCAGGGTGAAGCCGCCCTGGCGCCGGCGTCCCGCGAACCGGGTCATCGGTCGTCTCCCAGAAAGTCGTCGTCGATCAGTTGATCGTCGTCGTCGGGCTTGTCGTCCGGGGCGGTGAGCGCCTCTTCCGCTTCCTCGTTGTCCGGATCGCGCACCTTGCCCAGGGCGCTGAGCCGGCGGCGGGTTTCCAGGTCGATGTCGTCGCTGGAACGCAGGGTGAAGGTGATCGGAGTGGTCTCGCCGCTGGGGAAGAAGAACACCTGGGGCAGGATCTCGTCCTGCTCGTCGTCGTCCTCCCCGGCGCGTTCCTCGGCGCGGGCGCGCTCCTCGTCGAGCAGACCGCCCTGCCCCTGTTCCTCGCCGCCGCCGAACGGGTTGTCGGACACCAGGCGTTCGGCTACCTGGTCCAGGCCCATGCGTTCTTCCTCGTCACTGGGCAGATCATCCAGCTGCCAGGTGAGTTCCAGACCGGCGGGCAGGCGGCGCGCCTGCAGCCCATTGCCCTGGGCGGACACGAACTGGCGCTCGCCCACGTCGTAGACCAGCGGCGTCCAGCCCCGCTCGGTGAGGCGCAGGGCCATCAACCTGCCACCGAACAGGCTCTGCTCGTTGAGCAGGGTCAGGGTGTCGGACAGCTTGGCCACCTCGCCATCCAGCTGGCGCTCGTCGTCCATCCACACCGGGACCACCAGCACCGCCAGGGAGAGCATGGCGATCAGGCCGACCACCACCAGGATTTCCAGCAGGGTGAAGCCCCCTTGCCGGAGGCCCCCCGGGACGCCGCGCCGTACCCCCATGACCGGGATCAGCCGTCGCTGTCGCGCCAGCTGATGTCGGCGTCGGTGCCGTCACCGCCCTCGGCGCCGTCCGCGCCCAGGGAATACAGGTCGAAGGGGCCGTCCACGCCGGGGCTGATGTAGACGTAGTCATTGCCCCAGGGGTCCTCCGGCAGGCTCGGCAGGTAGCCGCCTTCCGGCCATTTCTTGGCGGACGCCTGGCGCTCCACCAGGGCGTTGAGACCCTCCTCGGTGCTCGGGTAGGTACCGTTGTTGAACTTGTACATGTCGAGCTGCTGCACGATGCGCGACATGTTGGTCTTGGCGATGTCGACCTTGGCCTGTTCCCCTTGGCCGATCACGTTGGGCACGATCATGGCCGCCAGCAGGCCGATGATGGCCACCACCACCATGATTTCCAGCAGGGTGAAACCGCCCTGCGCGCGTTGCATCGTTTTCATGAGTCACCTTTTGGTATTGTCTGGAATTACATCCCTGTCGGGTGGGCCCGCGCGGGCCCGACCTACCCCGCCATGAAATTGTTCATCTGCATGATGGGCAGCATCACCGCCAGCACGATCAGAATCACGAACCCGGCCATGACCAGCAACATCAGGGGCCCCAACAGTCCCACCATGGTTTGGACCGTGCTGGTCAGTTCCCGTTCCTGATAGTCCGCCGCGCGGGTGAGCATGTTGTCCAGCTCGCCGCTGGCCTCGCCGCTGGCGATCATCTGCACCAGCATGGGCGGGAAGTAGCCGCTTTGCTCCAGGGCCCGGCTCAGGCTGCCGCCCTCGCGCACCCGGGCGGCGGCGGTGACCACCGCTTCGCGGATCGCCAGGTTGCCGACCACCTGGGCGGCGATGAACAGGGCGTCCACCAGGGGCACGCCGGAACGGCCCAGAATGCCCAGGGTACTGGCCAGGCGGGCGCTGTCCGAGGCGCGCATCATGGTGCCGATCAGCGGCAGGCCGGCCAGGCGGCGGTGCACGCGCATGCGGAACGCCGGTTCGCGCATGGCCCGGGAGAAGGCGATGGCGCCACCGATCACCACCAGGGCCAGCAACCAGCCCCAGGCGCGCACGAAATCGCTGAGCGCGATCACCGCCACGGTGATGAACGGCAGGGCCTGATCCCGGTTGGCGAACACCGCCACCATCTTGGGCACCACGAAGGCCATCAGGAAGCCGATCACCAGGGCCGAGAATATCATGATGAAGGCGGGGTAAATCATCGCCTGGCTCACCGAGCGGCCGGTGTCGTCCCGGGTTTCCAGGTAGTCGGCGAGCTGCTCGAGCACCTGCTCCAGGTGGCCGCTCTGCTCCCCGGCGGCCACGGTGGCGCGGTACATTTCCGGGAAGGCGCGCGGGTACTCGGCCAGGGCGTGGGCCAGGCTGTAGCCCTCCAGGACCTTGCCGCGCACCGCCAGGATGATCTTTTCCACCCGCACCTGGCCGGCCTGCTTGGCCACCGCCGAGAGCGCCTGCTCCACCGGCAGGCCGGATTTCAGCAGGGTCGCCAGCTGGCGGGTGATCAGGGCCTGCTCGCCGCCCTTGAGCTTGCCGGTGGCGGACAGGCGCGCGGACAGCCCGCCGCCGGCCTGGCGGTCCTTGGCCTCGGACACTTCCAGCGGCACCCAGCCCTTGTCGCGCAGCTGCTGGCGGATCTGCCGGGCGCTGTCCGCTTCCAGGGTGCCGCGCTTGACCTTGCCCCGGTGATCCAGGGAGCGATATTCGAACGCGGGCATCAGTCTTCCTTCGTGACGCGCAGCACTTCTTCGATGCTGGTGTCGCCGGCCAGCACCTTGCGCCAGCCGTCCTCGCGGATGCTCGGCGTCAGGGTGCGGGCGTGCCGGGTAAGCCGCAGTTCGCCGGCGCGTTCATGGATCAGCTCGCGCATGGCGTCGTCGATCACCACCAGCTCATAGATGCCGGTCCGGCCCCGGTAGCCCTGATGATTGCAGTGTTCGCAGCCGGTGGGATGGTAGAGGGTAGCCTCCTGGTCCGGCGCCAGGCCAAGCATGCGGCGCTCGCTGTCGCTGGGCTGGTAGGGCTGCTTGCAGTCGTCGCAGAGCACCCGCACCAGGCGCTGGGCCAGGGCCCCGAGCAGGGAGCTGGACAGCAGGAACGGCTCGATGCCCATGTCCTGGAGCCGGGTCACGGCGCCCACGGCGGTGTTGGTGTGCAGGGTGGACAGCACCAGGTGACCGGTGAGCGACGCCTGCACGGCGATCTCGGCGGTTTCCAGGTCGCGGATCTCGCCCACCATCACCACGTCCGGGTCCTGGCGCAGGATCGCCCGCAGGCCACGGGCGAAGGTCATGTCCACCTTGGTGTTGACCTGGGTCTGGCCGATGCCCTCGAGCTGGTATTCGATCGGGTCCTCGACGGTGAGGATGTTGCGCGAGGCGTCGTTCAGTTCGGTGAGCGAGGCGTACAGGGTGGTGGTTTTACCGGACCCGGTGGGGCCGGTGACCAGAATGATGCCATGGGGCTTGTGGATCAGCTCGCGCATGTGCGCGTCGCACACCTCGCCCATGCCCAGGTGCGCCACCTGCAGGCGCCCGGCCTGCTTGTCGAGCAGACGCAGCACCACCCGCTCGCCGTTGCTGGACGGCATGGTGGACACCCGCACGTCCACGTCCCGGCCGCCCAGGCGCAGGGAGATGCGGCCGTCCTGGGGAATCCGTTTCTCGGCGATGTCGAGGCGCGCCATTACCTTGATGCGCGACACCAGCAGCGGCGCCAGCTCCCGCTTCGGGGTGAGCACCTCGCGCAGCACGCCGTCCACGCGCATGCGCACCACCAGGCGTTTCTCGAAGGTCTCGATGTGGATATCGGAGGCGTTCTCGCGGATCGCCTCCTGGAACAGGGCGTTAATGAGCCGGATGATGGGCGCGTCGTCTTCCTGCTCCAGCAGGTCGGAGGTCTCCGGCAGGGAATCCGCCAGACTCGCCAGATCCAGCCCTTCCAGGTTGTCGGCGGCTTCGGCGGCGGCGCCGCGCTGCTGCTCGTAGGTCAGCGCCATGGCGGAGCTGAAGGCGCCCTCGTCCAGCTTGACGATGGGCGGCAGCCCGCCCAGCCAGCGCTGCACCTCGGCCAGCGCCTGCAGCGACACGTCCTGGCGGCAGCACAGTTCCCGGCGGCCGTCCTTTTCCCGCAACAACACCCCGAAACGGCGCGCGAAACCGTAGGGCAGCAACTGGGGCCCGCCGGCGTCTTCCATGTCCTCGGATTGCTCGACCACTGCTTCGCTCATAACCCTCAATACCTTTCCATCAGGATTTCAACGATCTCGCCGTTACCGTCGGAGAGATCCAGGAACTGGAAGCCGGCGTGGTATTCGCCCGGTTCGTCCAGCGCCTCGCTCCACACCACCCTGGCGTTGAAGCTCATTGTATTCATTCCGCCGATCTGGTCGGGCAGCACCATGCCCAGCTCAAGATGCTCGCCGGGGGCCATGTCCCGGCGCAGCAGCAGCTTGAAGCCGCCGGCGCTGAGATTGATCAGCCTGCCCACATTACCACCGGTGCCGCGATCGAACACCACCAGTTCATGGAACATCCGCTTGCGCGGCCAGCGGCGCCGTTCCCGGCGCTCGCCGTCACCGCCCTCCTCGTCCCGGCGGCGCAGCATGAACACCACGCCGGTGAAGACGCCGCCCTCGCGGACCACCGGGTTGGCGTGGACGCGTAACGCTAACGGCTCTTCATGACCGTATGGATACAGGTCCAGATCGTCCTCCCAGTGGTGGCCCTCGGCGCACGGCGCCAGCACCGGACAGTCCCGCCAGTCCGGGGCCTCGCCATCGGCGCCGCCGAACAGCAGCGCGGTCACCGGCCGGTTGAGCAACGCCTCCCGGTCCACGTTGAGCAGCGCCGCCGCGGATTCGTTGCAGAAGCTCACCCGCCCCTCGGCGTCCGCGCCCACCACCGCCTCGCCGAGCGCGTGCAGCAGGCGCTCGTTCTCGTCCTTGAGCCGCTTCATCTGCACCACGGCCTGCTGGAGCTTCCGACGTTGCCGGTCCAGTTCCAGGAATACATTGACCTTGGCGTCAAGGATCTGTTCATCCACGGGCTTGAACAGATAATCCACCGCCCCGGTCTCGTAGCCCTTGAAGACGTATCTCTGCTCCTTGGAGATGGCGGTGACGAAGATGATCGGGATGTGGCGGGTCTTGCGGTTGCGGCGCATCAGCTGCGCCACCTCGAAGCCGTCCATTTCCGGCATCTGAACGTCGAGCAACACCAGGGCGAAATCGTGCTTCAGGGCGAGCGCCAGGGCCTCGTTGCCGGACTGGGCCATGACCAGATTGCGGCCCTCCCCCTCCAGCAGCGCCTCCATGGCGACCAGGTTCTCCCGGTGATCATCGACGACCAGGATGTTCTGTTTTTTCATTGCGCGACCCAACCAAGCTTTCCGCGAGATACGGCCCGATGCGCTCCAGGTCCAGGATGGTTTCCACCGCCCCCTTGGCGATGGCCGCCTCCGGCATGGCCGGGGCTTCGCTGCTCTGCGGCGACTGGGCCAGGGTCGGTCCGCCGCGACGGCGGATGTAGTCCAGACCCTCGGAGCCGTCTTCGTTGGCGCCGGTGAGGATCACGCCCAGAACCTGCCTGCCGTAGACATGCCCCGCCGAGAAGAACAGTTCATCAATGGACGGCCGGGAAAAATGCACGGGCCGATAAATGGTCAACGCGATGGTGTGGTCCGCGTCGACCAGCATGTGATACCCCGGTGGCGCCACATAGACGTGCCCCGGACGTATCCTTTCCTTATCTTCCGGCGCCACCACGGGCAGCCGGGTATATTTCTGCAGCAGCCAGGCCAGGCGGTTGTCGGAGCTGGCGTTCTGGTGCTGGACCAACATGATGGCCGCGGGAAAGCGCTCCGGCAAGCTGGAAAGAATGCTCGAATAGGCATTCAGTCCTCCCCAGGACGCTCCCATGACCACCGCTTGGATCGCTTCCCTCATGGCTCGGCGCCGCGCCGGCGGCGCGGACCTACTGGTCGCCGCCGCGGTTACGTTTCTCCGCCTCGTAGGCGGCCCGGTGCGCCTGGGCCTCCTTGAGCTTGGCCTGCAGCTCGCGGCGCTGGTGGTCCAGTTGCAGGAAGAAGTTCACCTTGCTTTTCAGGATCAGCGGATCCAGCGGCTTGAACAGGTAATCCACGGCGCCGGCCTGGTAGCCCCGGAACACGTATTTCTTTTCCTTGCTGATGGCGGTGACGAAGATGATCGGGATGGTCTGGGTATCCTTGCGCTGGCGCATCAACTCCGCCACTTCGAAGCCGTCCATGCCGGGCATCTGCACATCCAGCAGGACCAGGGAGATGTCTTCCTTGAGCAGAATGCGCAACGCCTCCTGGCCGGACTCGGCTTTCAGCAGGGTGCGCCCTTCCTCTTCCAGAATGGCTTCCAGGGAGACCAGGTTGGCGGGTTGGTCGTCGACCAACAGCAGTTTCTGCTCGATCATGCGTTTTCTCGAATTCAGGCGTTATGACGCGGTTGTCGCTTGCGGAAAATCCGCATCGGTTTGTTGACCACCTCGAAGGCGTCCTCGTCGCCGCTGAACCGCAGGCTCTCCTTGGTGCCGAGACACAGGTAGCCGCCCAGATCCAGGCTGTCGTCGAACAGCCGGAACACCCGTTGTTGCAGGGAGCGGTCGAAATAAATCAGAACGTTGCGGCAGAGTATCACATGCATTTCGCCGAACACCTGATCGGTGGCCAGGTCGTGGTCGGCGAACACGATATTGCGTTTCAGGCGCTGCTCCATGATCACGCTGTCATAGCGGGCGGTGGCGTAATCGCTGAGCGAATGGCGCCCGCCCGCGCGCCGGTAGTTGTCGGCGTACTGCTTGAAGGCGTGGATCGGGTAGATGCCCTTCTTGGCCGCCGCCAGCACGTTCTTGTCGATGTCGGTGGCGTACAGCATGGCGCGCTCGTAGAGACCTTCCTCCTCGAGCAGGATGGCCATGGAATAGATTTCCTCGCCGGTGGCGCAACCGGCGTGCCAGATCTTGATGAACGGAAAGGTCTTGAGCACCGGCACCACTTCCTCGCGGAACGCCCGGTAGAACTCCGGGTCCCGGTACATCTCGGTGACATTGACGGTGAGGTCGTTGAGCAGGGTGACGAAGAACTGGCGGTCGCGCAGCACCCGGTCGGTCATCTGCAGCACCGTGGAAAAGCCGGACATGGTGAGCCGGTGCATGATGCGCCGGCGCATGGAGGCCTGGCTGTAGGAGCGGAAATCGTAGCCGTACAGCTGGTAGATGGCCTCCAGCAGCAGGCGGATCTCGATGTCCTCCAGGTGCACCTGGTCGTCGCTGATGGCCTGTTCCGTTTCCACGGGCGGCTCTCCGTTCATTTATGCAGCCACACCCGCATCAGCGAGGTGAGCTTGCTCATGTCGATGGGTTTGGAGCAGTAGTCGTTGGCGCCGGCGTCCAGGCACTTGGCGCGGTCGTCCTTCATCGCCTTGGCGGTGAGCGCCAGGATCGGCAGCGTGGTGAAGCGTGGTTGCTGGCGAATCCGCCCCATGGCCTCGTAACCGTCCATCTCCGGCATCATGATGTCCATCAGCACGATGTCGAAACCCGGATCCCGTTCCAGGGCCTCCAGCGCCTCGCGACCGTTGTTGGCGAGGCTGATGTCGAAGCCCAGCTCCTCCAGCTGGGCGGACAGCGCGTAGATGTTGCGCATGTCATCGTCCACCAGCAGCAGGCGCTTGCCCTCGAAGATGTCGTCACGGTGCTCGATCATCTCCGGGTTGCCGCGCCGGTGCGAGGGCAAGGTGGATTCCAGCCAGTGCAGGAACAGGGACGCCTCGTTGAGCAGCCGCTCGTGGGAGCGCTCGGTCTTGAGAATGATGCGGTCGGCGTACTTGCGCAGCCGCGCTTCCTCTTCCCGGGTCAGGTCCTTGCCGGTGTAGATCACCACCGGCACCGCCTCGTACTGGTCGTTGGCGTGCAGTTTCTCGAGCAACTCGAAGCCGCTCATGTCCGGCAGCGTGAGATCGAGAATCATGCAGTCGTAGACGGTGTCGCCGAGGGCCGCCAGGGCATCGGCGCCGCTGGTCACCGCGGTGATCTGCACGCCCTTCTGATCGAACAGCTCGCGGATGCTCTCGTGCTGGATTTCACTGTCCTCCACCACCAGCAGGCGCCGCACATTGGTCTCGATGGCGGTTTCGATCTTGGCGAAGGCGCTGAGGATCTGCTCCTGATTCACCGGCTTGGTGAGAAAATCGATGGCGCCCAGTTCCAGCGCCTTCTTGCGCTCGTCCTTGCCGGACAGGAAATGCACCGGGATGTCCTGGGTACGCGGGTCGGCCTTGAGCTTTTCCATCACTTCCCAGCCGTCGATACCGGGCAGGCCGATGTCGAGGATGATGGCGCTGGGCCGGTAGCGGCGGGCGTACTCCACGCCGCTCTCGCCGTCGGTGCAGATGTGGCTTTCCAGGCCGTAATCCGCGGCCAGATCGACCAGCACATTGGCGAATTCCTTGTCGTCCTCCACCACCAGCACGGTCTTCTCGCGCACCACGTAGTCCTCGTCCGGCTCGGCCAACGGCAGGTTCGGCGCGGTGTGGGCCTCGGCGTTGGCGCCCACGTCCATGTCCTCGTCCAGGCGCGGCTCGCTCTCCGCCGCGCCGGCCTCCGCCTCGCCTTCCGGCAGGTAGAGCATGAAGGTGGCGCCGGTGCCCGGGCCGTCACTGTGCAGGCTGATCTCGCCGCCCAGCAGCCGCGCCAGCTCCCGGGAAATGGTCAGGCCCAGGCCGGTGCCGCCGTACTTGCGGCTGGTGGTGCCATCGGCCTGCTGGAAGGCCTCGAAAATGAGTTTTTGCTTGTCCTCGGGAATGCCCACGCCGGTGTCGGTGACCGCGAATTTCAGGGTGCGGGCGCGGTCCAGGCGGCCGGGCACCCGCTCCTCCGGGCCGGGACGGTGGATTCCCAGGGTCACGGAGCCGTCCTCGGTGAACTTGAGGGCGTTGGAGAGCAGGTTCTTGATGATCTGTTCCAGACGCTGGCGGTCGGTGTAGAAATGCTCCGGCAGGCCCTCGCCCAGGTCGATTAGGAACTCCACGCCGCGGTTCTCGGCGATGTGGGTGAAATGCCGGCGGAAATGGTCGCCCAGCTCGCGGGGGGCGATGGGGTCCACCATCACGTCCATCTTGCCCTCCTCGATCTTGGAGATATCGAGGATGTCGTTGATCAGCGACAGCAGATCGGAGCCGGCGGAATGGATCACCTGGGCGTGCTCCACCTGCTTCTCGTCCAGGTTGCCCTTCTTGTTCTGGCCCAGGGCGTTGGACAGGATCAGGATGGAATTGAGCGGCGTGCGCAGCTCGTGGGACATGGTGGACAGGAACTCGGACTTGTACTTGGAGGACAGTTCCAGCTCCTTGAGCTTGTCCTCCAGTTCCTGGTGCAGCAGCTCCAGTTCCTTGTTCTTGTCGGCCATTTCCGACTTCTGCTCGCCGAGCAGCTTGGCCTGGGCTTCCAGCTCCTCGTTGGTGACCCGCAGTTCCTCCTGCTGGGCCTGCAAGGATTCCTCGGAGGCGCGCAGGGCCTGGGTCTGGGATTCCAGCTCCTCGTTGATCGCCTTGAGCTCTTCCTGCTGCTGCTGCAGCCGGGACTCCGAGGCGGACAGCTCCATGGCCTGCTCTTCCAGGTCCTGGTTGACCCGCGCCATCTCCTCCTTCTGCTGCTCCAGGGCACTCGCCTGCTCCTGGGTGCGCGCCAGCATGGCGGCCAGGCGCAGGCGACTCTGGGCGCTGTGCAGCGCCACCGCGATCACCGCCGCGCCCTGCTCCAGGAACTGCAGCTCCGCGTCGCTGAGCGGCTGGAACGAGCCGATCTCCAGCACGCCCTTGAGCTCATCCTCGTGGATCACCGGCAGCACCACCACGTTGCGCGGCACCGCCTTGCCGGTGCCGGAACCCACCACCATGTAATCCTCCGGCACCTCTTCCAGGACGATGCTCTTCTTCTCCAGGGCGCACTGCCCCACCAGGGACTCCCCCAGAGCGAACTCGTTGGCCAGTTGCTTGCGGCGCTGCATGGCGTAGGCGCTGCTCAGGCGCAGGGTGCCGGCCTCCTGGTCGAAGGCGTAGAAAGCGCCCACCTGGGCCTCCAGGGTGGGCACCAGATAACCGAGCAGGTTGCGGCCCAGCTGCTCCAGGGTCATCTCCCCGCGCAGCAGGGCGTTGAGCTCCGCCAGTTGATTCTTGATGCGTTCCTGGCGGCGGTCCGCCTCGGTGCGCGTTTTCAGGGAATCGCGCATCTTGCGGATGGCGCGGATCAGGTGGCCGGTCTCGTCACGGCTGTCACTGCCGATCTCGGTGTCCCAGTTGCCGTCGGCGATGCTGTCCGCGGCGCTCACCGCGTCCTCCAGGGGGCGCGTGATGGCGCGGGTGACGCGCAGCGCGATCAATCCGAGCAGCGTGAAGGCCACGCTGCCCAGGGCCAGGCCGATCAGCTGGGTGCTTTTGTTGTCCTCGCGGCTGGCGTTCAGGGTTTCCCGGAATTTCTGGTAGCGCTCCTGCTCGAATTCCCCGTGGGCTTCTTCGTAGGCGTCTTCCAGACGCCGCATCTCGTTGAATTCCTCGTAGCTGTTGATCATCGACATGGGGTCGTCGATGAGCGCTTGGGCGACGCCGTTGGCGGTGTTGATGTAGCGGATGAAAGCGGCGCGCAGATCGTCCACCGACTCGCCCAGCTTGGGGTCCAGCCGCTCGATGTCGCCGAGCCGCTCCAGGAACACGTCGGAACGCTCCCGGGCCTCGTCCAGCAGGCTCGGATCCACCCGGGTCACGGCGTCGTTGTAGGCGCCGCTGATCGCCAGAAACTCCACGTTGTTGGCGTTGACCAGCTCCAGCACCGGGAAATCGTGGTTCTCCACCTGCTGCAGGTGGTGGATGTTGGTTTCCGCGATGTAATAGCTGTAGAGGAAATAGGCGAGGAAAAGGAAGACCCCCAATGCCGCCACGGACAGGATTTTCAGCCGCACGGACAGATTGTTCAGCCAGCTCATCGATGTGTCCCCATGATCGCGCCCCCAGGCGCTCTTATTATCGTTCCGGCCCTCCGGGATCGGATTAAAGTATCAGAAGGTCCCGGTGGGGCAAAGACGGCAGCGGCCGGTACCGCGCACGCAACGCTCGGATTATAAAGGGGAAACACCGACCTGGAAGGCGGTCACGCCAAGACTGTGAAGCCGGTCACTGCGAATTCCTTCGCATTGGACGGACCATCTCGGAGAAAATACTGGAAGGTGGTGCGGGTAGCCGGACTCGAACCGGCATGGCCATACGGCCGAGAGATTTTAAGTCTCTTGTGTCTACCAGTTTCACCATACCCGCCTGATCGGAGAGATTACGTGCGTAACGCGGTGGGGTGAAGCGGAAATGGAGGCGCGGGTCGGAATCGAACCGGCGTATACGGAGTTGCAGTCCGCTGCATAACCACTCTGCCACCGCGCCGTGAACCTGGGAATAAAAAACCCCGGCGTGTGAACCGAGGTTCTGATAATTTGGAGCGGGAAACGAGATTCGAACTCGCGACCCCAACCTTGGCAAGGTTGTGCTCTACCAACTGAGCTATTCCCGCTTTTTTCTTCATCGTGGGCATCGCCCCGATGCGAAGCCGCATTCTACCGGAGCGGCCCCCTCTGTCAAGACTGTTTTTTCTGTCCTTTCAACATCTTGGCCAAACTTTGCGCAGTCCGGGCGAGGCTCAGTCGCCCTTGCTGGCGGCCAGGAACTGGGGCGCGGCGGCGCGCAGATAGCGCATCATGGACCAGAGCGTGAGCACCATGGCCAGGTAGAGCGCGGCGTAGCCGATCCACAGGCCCGGGGTCATGAGAATGTCGCCGTCGGCGGCGTGCTCCGGCTTGAGCGCCAGCAGCACCGTGATCGAGCCCATCTGCGCCACGGTCTTCACCTTGCCCACGGAACTCACCGCCACCCGGGCGCGCTGGCCGAGCTCCGCCATCCATTCGCGCAGGGCGGAGACGGTGATTTCCCGGCACACGATCACCATGGCCGGCACCGACAGCCAGATGGTGGCGTGCACCTGCACCAGCACCACCAGGGCCACCGCCACGATCAGCTTGTCCGCCACCGGATCGAGGAAAGCGCCGAACGGGCTGGTCTGGCCGAGCTTACGGGCCAGGTAGCCGTCCAGCCAGTCGGTGAGGCCGGCGGCCAGGAACAGCCCGGCGGCCAGCATGTCGCTCCAGCCGAAGGGCAGGTAAAACACCGCCACCAGCACCGGGATCGCCGCCACACGGATCAGGGTGAGAATATTGGGCAGGTTAAGAATGGGCGCGTGCTTGGACATGAATACCGTCTTTGCCGTCGGCGAAAAAGGAAAGTATATCGGAAAGCGGCGCGGCTCTCATTCAAGGACGCCTTTCGGAACGCTACTCATGAAACCAGTTGTACAGGGTTTCCGCGGTTTGCGCATTGATACCCTCCACCCGGGCCAGTTCCTCCCTTGAGGCGTTGCGCAACTGTTTGAGCCCGCCGAAGTGGTTGAGCAGTGCCTTGCGCCGCTTGGGCCCCACCCCGGGGATGTCCTCCAGGCCGGAGCGGCGCGCCTTGCCGCGCCGGGCGCGGTGGCCGGTAATGGCGAAACGGTGCGCCTCGTCGCGGACCTGCTGCAGCAGATGCAGGGCGGCGCTGGCGCCACCGGGCACCAGCTCGCGGCCGTCCGGCAGATACAGAACCTCCAGGCCCGGGCGGCGGCTGGGCCCCTTGCCGATGCCCATGACCAGCACCCGGTTGTCCAGCTGCAGGGACTGGATCACCTGGAAGCAGCGCTGCATCTGACCCTTGCCGCCGTCGATCAGCAGCAGGTCCGGCAGCTTGCCCTCTTCCTTCACCACCCGCTGGTAGCGGCGGCGCACCGCTTCTTCCAGGGCCTCGTAGTCGTCGCCGCCGTGTTCCGGGTTGACGTTGAAGCGCCGGTAGTCCCCCTTGCGGGCGCCCTGCTGATCGAACACCACGCAGGACGCCACCGCCCGCTCGCCCCGGGTGTGGCTGATGTCGAAGCATTCGATGCGGCGGATGGAGGCGTCCGCTTCCAGCAGGGTTTCCAGGGCGTGGAAGCGCTCTTCCAGGTGTTCCCGGGCGGCCAGGTCACCGACCAGGGACTGCTCGGCGTTGGTGCGCGCCATGTTCAGCCAGGCCTGGCGTTGGCCGCGCACCCGGTGGGCCAGGCGGATGCGCCGGCCGAGCCGGGTTTCCAGGGCTTCCTGCAGGGCGTCCTGGCCGGGCAGCGCCTCCGGCAGCACCACCTCGTGGGGGATCGACTGATCGTCCCGTTCGCCCAGGTAGTACTGGGCCAGGAACGCTTCCAGGATCTCGGTCAGGTCCTCCTCGCCCCGGGTGTCCGGGCGGAAGCTGCGGTGGCCGAGCACCCTGCCCTGGCGCACCATCAGCACCTCCACCACCGCCAGGCCGTGGCGCGCCGCCACCGCCACCGCGTCCACGTTGCCGCCCCGGTCGGTCTCCACGTTCTGCTTTTGCTGCACGGACTGGATGGCGGCGAGCTGGTCGCGCAGTTCGGCGGCGCGCTCGAAATCCAGGTCGGCGGCGGCCTGCTCCATCTCGGCGGTGAGCTGGTCGGTGACCGCCCGGCTGCGCCCGGAGAGGAAGTCCATGGCCATGCGCACCTGTTCGGCGTAGGCCTCCCGGCTCACGTAATCCACGCAGGGCGCGGTGCAGCGGCGGATCTGGTACTGCAGGCAGGGGCGCGCCCGGTTGCGAAAGAAGCTGTCCCGGCAGTTGCGCACCCGGAACACCTTCTCCACCAGCGCCAGGGTGTCACGCACGCTGCCGGCGCTGGGATAGGGACCGAAGTAGCGGCTGCCGGGCCGGCGCTTGCCACGGTGAAAGGTAATGCGCGGGTAGGCGTCCGAGGTGGTGATCTTGATGTAGGGGTAGGATTTATCGTCGCGCAGCAGAATGTTGTAGGGCGGCCGCAGCTCCTTGATCAGCGACTGCTCCAGCAGCAGCGCCTCCGCCTCGCTGCCGGTGACCGTGGTTTCCACCCCGGCGATGCGCGACACCAGGGCGCGGGTCTTGGCGCCCACCAGGTTCTTTTGGAAGTAGCTGCCCAGGCGGGCGCGCAGATCGCGGGCCTTGCCCACGTACAGCACCTCGCCGCCGGCGCCCATCATGCGGTACACGCCCGGCTTGCGGGCGCAATGGGCCAGAAACTGCTTGGCGTCGAACTCGGGCAAGGACGGCTCCGTCGCGGGTGGGAATGCGGGTATCGCATGATGGCGCCGCGCCGGGAACTGTCAAGGGGTTGCCCGGTGTCAGGCCGGATTGAGCTCGTTGGCGTCCACCATGCCGTGGCGCACCGCCACCAGGGCCATTTCCACGTCGCTGCTGATGCCCAACTTGTCGAAAATGCGGTAACGGTAGGTGTTGACGGTCTTCGGCGACAGGCACAGCTGATCGGCCACGTCCTGCACCTTATGACAGTTCACGATCAGCATCATGATCTGCAGCTCGCGCTCGGAGAGCATGTCCAGGGGCGCGTGGTGGGTGGGCACGTAGGGCCGCAGCGCCATGGTCTGGGCGATTTCCGGACTGATGTAGCGTTGCCCGGCGTTGACCACCTTGATGGCGCGCAGCATCTCCTCCAGGTCGGCGCCCTTGCTCATGTAACCGGCGGCGCCGGCCTGCATCAGCCGGGACGGGAACGGCTCGTCCTCGCACACGGTCACCGCGATCACGCGCAGGGCGTCGTCCTGGCGCAGCATGCGGCGGGTGGCCTCGAGCCCGCCGATACCGGGCATCTTGATGTCCATGAGCACCACGTCCGGGCTCAGTTCCCGGGCCAGGCGCACGGCCTCCTCGCCGGAATCGGCCTGCCCCACCACCCGAATCCCTTCCTGGTCGTCGAGCATGCGGGCGATCCCCGTTCTCACCAGGTCGTGGTCGTCGACCACCAATACCTTGATCATTGTTTTACTCCCCCACTTGGCGTCCCTGACAGTGGCTGTCCATAACGTTCCAAGACTAGCGCGGCGGCGCTCTTATGCCTAGGCCCCCGGCCGAGCCTCGACCTTGGTCGTATTGACGGGCCCCATGCGGGCGATTCGATTGACGCTCCCCGGCGCCGGGGCCATCCTAGGGCCTGTTCACACTACTTGCATTACGTCTGCTGGATGCCATTTTGACCTCCAACTAGGCGGAGGGAGCGCCGTTTGGTTATTCCAAATAAGCGACCGACAACGACGCTGGGGGCCAAAATGGCTCCAGCCCTTCGGGTTGCGGCTAAAAATCCACCACTCCGCGTTGCTCGTCGTTCATTTGGAGCCACCAAACCTCTCTCCTCGCGCCTTGATTGGTGGATTTTTAGCCGCAACAGGCGTGATGCAAGTAGTGTGATCAGGCCCTAGCGCCCAGAGTGGCCGAACCCATTAAAAGGACAAACCGATGAGCGCAATCCTGCTTCTGGTTCTCGGCCTGGGCGGCATGGCCGCGGGCTATTTCTTCTATTCCCGTTTCATCGCCGCCAAGGTCTACAAACTCGACCCGGATTTCCGCACGCCGGCCCACGAATTCGAGGACGGCGTGGACTTCGTGCCCACCAACCGTTTCGTGCTCTGGGGCCACCATTTCACCTCCGTGGCCGGCGCCGCGCCCATCGTGGGCCCGGCCATCGCCGTGATCTGGGGCTGGCTGCCGGCGTTTCTGTGGGTGGTGCTGGGCACCATCTTCTTCGCCGGCGTGCACGACGCCGGCGCCATCTGGGCCAGCGTGCGCAACCGGGCCAAATCGGTGGGCTCACTCACCGGCGAGGTGGTCGGCGGCCGCGCCCGCAGCGTTTTCATGATCGTCATCTTCCTGGTGCTGCTGATGGTCAACGCGGTCTTCGGCGTGGTGATCGCCAAGCTGCTGATCAACAACCCCGGCGCCGTGGTGCCGGTGTGGGGCGCCATCGCCGTGGCCCTGGTGATCGGCCAGCTGATCCGCCGCCGCGTCATCGGCCTGGGCATGGTGTCGGTACTTGGCGTGGCCTGCCTCTACGGGCTGATTTTCCTCGGGCCCCAGGTGCCGGTGGCGCTGCCGGATACCGTGGGCGGTCTGTCCGCCAACGCGATCTGGATCCTGATTCTGTTCGGCTACGCGGCGATCGCCTCCCTGCTGCCGGTGTGGATGCTGCTGCAGCCCCGTGACTACATCAACGGCCTGCAACTGTTCGTTGGCCTGATCCTGCTGTACGCGGCGGTGCTGATCGGCAATCCCACCGTGGTGGCGCCGATGATCAACTTCGGCGCGCCGGCGGGCACGCCGTCCATGATTCCGCTGCTGTTCGTGACCATCGCCTGCGGCGCCATTTCCGGCTTCCACGGCCTGGTGGCCTCCGGCACCACCTCCAAGCAGCTCAACAAGGAAACCGATGCCCGCTTCGTGGGCTACTTCGGCGCCGTGGGCGAAGGCGCCCTGGCGCTGGCCGCGATCATCGCCGCCACCGCCGGCTTCGCTTCCCTGGCGGACTGGCAGGCGGTCTACTCCGCGTTCGGCCAGGGCAGCCTGACCGCCTTCGTGGATGGCGGCGCCGCCATCCTTAGCGGCGGCACCGGCCTGGACGCCGAGGTGGCCGCCACCCTGCTCACGGTAATGGCCGCCCTGTTCGCCGGCACCACCATGGACACCGGCCTGCGCCTGCAGCGCTACATCTTCCAGGAGTGGGGCGAGATCTATAACCAGGCGTGGATGCGCAAGCCGTTCCCCGCCACCCTGCTGGCGGTGATCAGCTGCCTGGTGCTGGCGTTCGGCGCCGGCGGCGCGGACGGCTCCGGCGGTCTGCTGATCTGGCCGCTGTTCGGCACCACCAACCAGCTGCTGGCCGGCCTCACCCTGCTGGTGGTCACGGTCATGCTGGTGCGGCGCGGCCGCCCCACCTTCTATACGCTGGTGCCCCTGGTGTTCCTGCTGCTGATGACCCTGGCGGCGCTGCTGATCCAGCTCAAGGGCTTCTACACCGAGCAGAACTGGTTCCTGCTGGGCCTGGATCTGGTGGTGCTGGTGGCGGCGATCCTGGTCACCCTGGAATGCGCCGCGGCCCTGCGCCGCCACAAACGGCTGCACGAGGAGGAGGCGCGCTCTTGAAGGGGGCGCGCATCCTGGGCCGGCTGAAACGCTGGTACCGGCACGCCAGCCACCTGGGGGCGGAGTACTACAACGCCCCCTACCGGGCCGCCATCGCCCGCGCCCAACGCGACGAGGAAGACCTGTTCATGCTGCTGGTGTTCGCCGAGACCCTGGGCATTCCCAACCCGGCGGGCTGGTACACCCTGGAGCTGCAGCCGCTGCTGCTGGACCGCTTCCACGACTGGCACCGGCGCATGGGCCTGCCCCACTCGCCCCTGGACCAGTTCCGCTGCTGCTGATGAGCGCCCTGGATACAACCACCCTGCTCGACCAGCGCCGGCTGCTCATGGTTGGCGGCAAGGGCGGCGTCGGCAAGACCACCACGGCCGCCGCCCTGGCCCTGGCCGCCGCCGAACGGGGCCGGCGCGTGCTGCTGGTTTCCACCGACCCGGCCCACAGCCTCTCGGACGCCTTCGACCGGGAGATCGGCGACCGGGAAACCGCCCTGGCGCCCAACCTGTTCGGCCTGGAGATCGACCCGGACCACGAGGTGGACGCTCACCTGGACACGGTGCGCGCCCGCATGGCCCGCTTCGCGGCCCCGGATCAGCGCCCGGAGCTGGAACGCCAGCTGCGCCTCAGCCGGCAATCCCCCGGTGCCCAGGAAGCGGCCCTGCTGGAACGGATCACCACCCTGATGGACCAGGACGACCGCTACGACCTGATGGTGTTCGACACCGCCCCCACCGGCCACACCCTGCGGCTGCTCAGCCTGCCCGAGGTGATGGCCGCCTGGACCGAGGGCCTGTTGCGCCAGAACCGGCGCAGCGAGGAGCTGGGCAAGGTGCTCAGCCACCTCACCCCGGGCCGCGACGTGGACAGCCTCACCGACGAACCGGAACAGCGCGAACTGGCCGACCTGGACGATCGCGCCCGCGGCCTGGCGGCGCCTCTGCTGGAACGCCAGCGACGCTTCCACCGCGCCCGGCGCCGCCTCCAGGACGCCACCCACAGCGCCTTCCTGTTCGTGCTCACCCCGGAGAAGCTGCCGATCCTGGAAACCGAACGGGCGGTGGCCAGCCTGGCGGACGCCGGCATCCCGGTGGCCGGCGCCATCGTCAACCGGGTGCTGCCCGACGAGGCGGAAGGCGCCTTCTTCCGCGCCCGCCGGGAACGGGAGCAACGCCACCTGGCGGACATCGAGACCCGTCTCGGCGCCCTGCCCCGCCATCATCTGCCCCTGCTCGCCGACGACATCCAGGGCCTCGCCGCCCTGGAGGCCTTCGCCGCGCGCCTGCTCTAGGGCCTGTTAACACTACTTGCAGCGCCCATAAAAAAACGGCCCCCGAGGAGGCCGTTGAAGAAAAGCGTCGGCGGAAAACGCGCTTATTTGCGATCCATCTGGATTTCCTTGACCACGATGTCGCCGTCGATGACCACCGGCTCGTCGTCCAGGAACAGGGAGCAGTCGCGCATCGGGATGTCCAGATGGCAGGCGGTGTCGTTGCTGCCACCGAGCTCGTTGTTGGGGCCGGTGGAGAACATCACGTTGCCGTAGAAGCTGCGCGGCTCCATGCCCATGCCGCCGGGGAATTCGCCCGGGGTCATGCGGTGCCATTTGGCGTCCGGGTTCATGCCCCAGCCCACGTGGCTCATGCCCTTGCCGCGCTCGTCGTTGAAGCTGTCCATGTAGGACTTCACCAGGTCGGCGTCGAGACCGCCGCGGATGTCGGTGATCCAGCCTTTTTCGATGGTGTAGGTGATCGGGTCGCGCACGTACATGTTCTGCGGCAGCAGCACGTCGCCAGGCGCCACCACGATCTGGCCGTCGACGCCGTCGTCGTCACCGCCGGTGAACACGAAGCCGGACGGCCAGTGGTCCCAGCGGCCGGGCTCGTCGGTGCAGGCGTATTCCATCACCGTGGGGTAGGTATTGAGCTTATAGGTGACATCGGTGCCGTGGGGCGAGGTGATGCGCATCACCTTGGCCTTGGCGAGCAGCTCGCCGGCGATTTCCACCTTCTCGCGCAGTTCCTTGGTGGGCAGCATGCGCGCCAGCAGCTCCGGCGGTTCCACGGCGGTGAGCACGCGGGTGCCGGCGGCCTGGATCGCCATTTGCTCCGGCGAGAACAGCAGGAACACGCAGTCGATCAGCATGTCCGCTTCCTTGAGCGCTTCCACCGCCTCGGGCAGCGCCGCCAGGCCGGTCTGGCCCACGTTCCAGCCGCCCATGGGGGACGGTGCCGGCAGGCGCATGTGGTACATGCGCGCGCCCAGTTTCTGGCCGGCGGCCATGAAGGCGTCGGCGTAATCAAGGCGCTCGTTGCCCTGGGTGAGGACGACCAGTTTTTCGCCCTCGTGCACACCGGACATCTTGAGCTGGTGCAAACAGATTTCGGTAAAGCTGATGGCATCCATGATTTCTCTCCCGCGTTCGTCGCATTGGGTAGGCGTGACCGTTGAGTCCGAGCATAAATTATAATTCTGTATAATTACAAGCCCGGCACTCCGCCACCCTCGGCGCCGCTCCCACGGGGTATCGAGAGGCGGGGATACCGGGCGCGACGGGGTTATTCCAGGGGGGCGGTGAGCCCGGAGGTGAGAAAGAGCACCAGCTGGCGGAGCATTTCGTCGCGGCCGGGTTCGCCGATCTGGCCGTCGGTGAGGTCGTTGAGGCGCCCCAGGTCATTGAGCATGAACAGATAGGTGCCCACCAGGAACGCCATGCGCACGCTGATGACCTGCCGGGGAATGCCGGGCAGCGCCTCGCACAGAGCCTGGATGTAGCGGCGCAGGGAGTCGTCGTACACCTCCCGGCGCAGACGCAGAGCGTACTCCGCCGGTTCCGCGTGCAGGCGTGCCTGCAGGCGCACGAAGGCGGCGCCGCCGGGGCCGCTGTATTTCATGTCCCACTGGGGCTTGAGGTAGGCGTGGATCAGTTGCGGCACGGTGGGACGGCCATCGTCGGCCAGCAAGGCGTCGAGCAATTCGTGGCGGGCGCGGGAGATCACCCCGCCGTGGCGCCGGTACACCGCGTCGAACAGCTCATCCTTGGTGCCGAAGTAATAGCGGATCATGTTCTGGTTCACGTCCGCCGCCCGGGCGATATCGCGCACCTTGGTGCCGGCGAACCCGTGCTCGGCGAAGGTCAGCTCCGCCTGGTCCAGGATCACCTCGCGTACCGCCTGATCGTCCTTGGGCCGCCCGGGCCCGCGCCGCTTGCGGGTCACGCCGGCCTTGTCACCTTCGCCTTTTGTACCTTCCGCCATCTCGTCGCTGTCCTCCGACGCAAACAAAAAAGGCGCCGCGAGGGCGCCTTTTCGATGTGGCGGAGAGGGTGGGATTCGAACCCACGGAGGACGCGAATCCTCGGCGGTTTTCAAGACCGCTGCATTCAACCACTCTGCCACCTCTCCGATCGGCGCCAATCATACCTGAGACGTTTCGACAGTCAACGCCCGCACGTCAAGAAACCTGTCCTAACTGCGTGATTCAACGGGAAAATCTTGATTTTGGCGCGGGCGTCCCTATTATCCGGGGGAGACCCTTAAGCAATGAGTCCGATTATGAGCAATCACCCGAATCCCTACGCTTCACCGGCCCGCGCCGGAGGCACTCAGGTTACCGGCGAGCGCGCCGCCCAGGTGTTGAAGAACACCTACATGCTGCTCGGTCTGTCCCTGATCGCCGCCACCGGCGCGGCCATGTTCGCCATGTCCGCGGGGATCGGTTACATCAACCCGTTCGTGACCATCGGCGTCTACTTCGTGCTGCTGATCGCCACCAACATGCTGCGCAACAGCGGCTGGGGCATTCTCGCCGTATTCGGTCTGACCAGTTGGCTGGGCTTCACCACCGGGCCGCTGATCAACATGTACGCGCAGATCAATGGCGGCATGGAGATCGTATCCCTGGCCCTGGGCGGCACCGCCACCATCTTCGTGGTCATGTCCGCCATCGCCCTGGTGACCCGCAAGGATTTCAGCTTCCTCACCAATTTCCTGATGGTGGGTCTGATCGTGGCGTTCCTGGCCGGTCTGGCGGCGGTGTTCTTCAACATCCCGGCGCTGTCCCTGGCCGTGTCCGCCGCCTTCGTGCTGCTGTCGTCCCTGCTGATCCTGTGGCAGACCAGCGCCATCGTGCACGGCGGCGAAACCAACTACATCATGGCCACGGTCACCCTGTTCGTGTCCATCTACAACCTCTTCCTGTCCCTGCTGAACATTCTTACCGCGCTCAGCGGGAATGACTGAGTTCAGCCTTCTGGTGACCGCCGGGCCCCTCGGGCCCGGCGCCTTCTCCGCCCTGCGCACCGCCCGCGCGATCCAGGCTTCCTCCCACTCCCTGTACCGTTTGTTCTTCTACGGCGACGGCGTGCTGCTGGCCAACCGCTTTTTGCATGACGCGGGCAGCGCCGGCGAGGCCGCCCGTGCCTGGCAGGACTGGGTGGCCGCCGAACGGCCGCCGGCCACGGTGTGCGTGGGCGCCGCCCAGAAGCGCGGCCTGATCAGCGACAACCTGGCCGACGGCTTCGCGCTAGCGGGCCTGGGCGACTGGGTGGACGCCCTGGGCCAGGGCGAACGGGTGGTGCATTTTGGCTGATTCCGTTCTCTACATCGTGCACGGCGCCGCCGGCCGGAACGGCCGCTGGCGGGAGGCCGTGGAGATGGCGCTCACCGGCGCCGCCTTCGCCGTGCCCACCCAGGTGTGGCTGGGGCCGGAGGCGGTGGCGGCCCTGGCCCGCCGGCACGACGGTGGCGCCCTGCTGGACGAGCTGACCGGTTTCGGGGTCGGCTGCGTGGCGGACCGGGCGCACCGGCCGGCGGGTGCGCCGGCGGCCATCCAGTGGCTGGACGACGACGCCCTGAACGCCCTGCGCGAGCAAAGCGCGCAGATCATCGTGCTTTCCTGACGGAGCCGTCATGCTGCATCTGATCGCCTTCGAGGATTCCGATTCCCCCCTGGCCCGCCAGTGCCTGGCGCTGTACCGCGACGGCGATGTCTGTGTGTTCGCCGACGGCGGCGCCCTGGTGGCGGCGGACTTCCCGTTGCGCGGCCCGGGCTATCTGCTCGAGGGCGGCGCGCCGGCGGCGCGGCCCGCCGCGCTGGAGACCATCGATCATGCCCGGTTCGTGGACCTGATGGCGGAACACGGACCGGTGACGAGCTGGTACCCTTGAGACCATGACCGAACATTCCTTCGCTCCCTTCGTACGCACCCTGGGCCGGGGCAAACGGGCCCGCCGCTCCCTGACCCGCGAGGAGGCCGCCGAGGCCATGGGCATGATCCTGCGCGGCGAGGCCAGCCCGGCGCAGACCGGCGCCTTCCTGATGCTGTTGCGCGTCAAGGAGGAAACCCCGGAAGAGCTGGCCGGTTTTCTGGACGCCTGCCGCCCGCTGTGCGCCGAGCATCTGGCGGAACTGCCGGCGGTGGACGTGGACTGGCCCAGCTACGCGGGCAAGAAGAAACACCACCCCTGGTATCTGGCGGCGGCCCGGCTGCTGGCCGGCCACGGGCTGCGCATCCTGATGCACGGCGGGCCCGCCCATACGCCCCAGCGGCGCTACAGCGACGACATGCTGGCGGAACTGGGCGTCGCCCTGCCCGGCTCCGTGAACGAGGCCGGTGACCAGCTCCGCGACGACGGCTTCACCTTCCTGGATCTGAAACACTTCTGCGCGCCCCTGGGGCCGCTGCTGATGATGCGTTTCGAACTGGGCCTGCGCTCGCCGATCAATACCCTGGCGCGCAGCCTGAATCCGGCGGGGGCGCCGCTCAGTATGCAGAGCGTGTTCCACCCGGCCTATCTGCGGCTGCATCTGGGCGCGTCGCAATTGTGCGGCGACCGGGATCTGCTGCTGTTCAAGGGCGAGGGTGGCGAACCGGAGATCCGCCCGGACGCCCGCACCGCCCTCACCGGCCTGCGCCATGGCGAGCCCGCCGAGGCGGTGCTGGACGCCGCGCTGCCCCGCCAGGCGCCCCCCGGGGAGGTGTCCCCGGCGCACGTGCGCGCGGTCTGGCGGGGCGAAGCCGGGGACGAGTACGGCGTAGCGGCGATTCGTGGCACCGTGGCCACGGTGCTGTGGGGGCTTGAGAAGGTGGAGACGCTGGAGCAGGGGCTGAAGGCCGCCGAGGCCCTCTGGGAAGCCCGCGACCGCCAGGCGCTCTAAAACGCCCGGGTTTGCCGTAGGAGCGGCCGGGCGGCGTTCGGTTTTAGTGGAACCAGCGATAGCGCGGATGCAGGCTCACCACGCTGCCCACGATGATCAGGGTCGGGGCGTGGATTTCACGGCCTTCGATGGTATCCGGCAGATCCGCCAGGGTACCGGTGATCACCGCCTGCAGATCCGTGGTGCCCCGGGACACCAGCGCGATGGGCGTGGCCGGGTCACGGCCATGTTCGATCAGCCGCGCGCAGATCTGCCGCAGGCCCACCAGCCCCATGTAGAACACCAGAGTCTCGCTGGGGGCCATGAGCCCGGCCCAGTCCAGGTCCACGCTGCCGTCCTTGCGGTGGCCGGTGACGAACCGCACCGACTGGGCGTGGTCGCGGTGGGTCAGCGGGATGCCGGCGTAGGCGGCGCAGCCGCTGGCGGCGGTAATGCCGGGCACCACCTGGAAGTCGATGCCGGCGGCCACCACCTTTTCCAGCTCCTCGCCGCCGCGCCCGAAGATAAAGGGATCACCGCCCTTCAAACGGCACACCTTTTTCCCCTGGCGGGCATAGTGCACCAGCAGGTCGTTGATGTTGTCCTGGGGCAGCGTGTGCCGGTCCCGGGCCTTGCCCACATAGACCTTCTCGGCGTCGGCCCGGGCCAGGGCCACCACCTCCGGCGCCACCAGCCGGTCGTAGAGCACCACGTCCGCCTTGTTGAGCAGGTGCAGGGCGCGGAAGGTCAGCAGGTCCGGGTCGCCGGGGCCGGCGCCCACCAGATAGACCTCACCGGCAGCGTCCTCGGGACCTGCGGCGGCCTGATCGATGGCCTGGCGCAGGCCCGCCTCGGCCTCGGATTCGTGGCCGGACAGCACCCGCTCTTCCAGGGGGCCGTTCAATTGCGCCTCCCAGAACGCCTCCCGGTCCCGCCGCGCCGGCAACCGTTGCGCCAGCGGCGCGCGGAAACGGCCCAGAAGCCGTGCCAGGCGCCCCCAGCGGGCCGGCAGCCAGGCTTCCAGGCGGGCACGCAGGCGCCGCACCAGCACCGGTGACACGCCGGAGGAACTGATCGCCACGAACAGCGGGTCGCGGTCGATCAGAGCCGGGAACACGAAGCTGCTCAGGTCCGGGCGGTCCACCACGTTCACCGGCAGGCCGCGCTGGTCGGCGAGCCGTGCCAGGGCTTCGTTGGCGGCGCCGTCGTCGGTGGCGGCCACCGCCAGACGCACGCCGTCCAGGTCGGCGGCTTCCACCGGTCGCGCCCGGCACTCACCGCCGCCCTGCTCCACCAGGGTGCGCAAATCCTCGCGCCAGCCCGGTGCCACCAGGCGCACCCGCGCACCGGCACGGTGCAGAAGGCGCGCCTTGCGCAGGGCGCTGTCGCCGCCGCCGGCCACCAGCACGGTGGCGCCGACCAGCTTCAGCCCCAGGGGCAGAAAGTCCATGGCTGTTCTCCCTTCGCTCGCCGGCGCGGCGACGCCCTGCTCAAGCCAGGCGTTCCAGGCCGCGCATGTAGGGCCGCAGCGCCTCGGGCACGGTCACCGAACCGTCCTCGTTCTGGTAGTTCTCCAGGATCGCCACCAGGGCGCGTCCCACGGCCAGGCCGGACCCATTCAAGGTGTGTACCAGTTCCGGCTTGCCGGTGTCCGGGTTGCGCCAGCGCGCCTGCATGCGCCGCGCCTGATAGTCGCGGAAGTTGGAGCAGGAGGAAATTTCCCGGTAGCGTTCCTGGCTCGGCAGCCACACCTCGATGTCGTAGGTCTTGGCGGCGGAGAAGCCCAGATCACCGCCGCACAGGGTCACCACCCGGTACGGCAGGTCCAGTTTCTGGAGGATCGCCTCGGCGTGGCCGGTGAGCGCCTCCAGGGTGGCCTCGGACTCCTCCGGGCGCACCAGCTGCACCAGCTCCACCTTCTCGAACTGGTGCTGGCGGATCATGCCGCGGGTGTCCTTGCCGTGGCTGCCGGCTTCGGAACGGAAGCACGGCGTGTGGCAGGTGTAGCGACGCGGCAGGCTGTCCGCCTCGAGGATTTCCTCGGCGGCCAGGTTGGTGACCGGCACCTCGGCGGTGGGAATCAGATAGAGCTCCCGGTCGCCCTGCATCTTGAACAGGTCTTCCTCGAACTTGGGCAGCTGGCCGGTGCCGCGCAGCGCCTCCGGCCCCACCAGATACGGTACGTAGACTTCCTGATAGCCGTGCTCGCCGGTGTGGGTGTCGAGCATGAAGTCGATCAGGCCCCGGTGCAGGCGTGCCAGCTGGCCGGTCATCACCGCGAAGCGGGCGCCGGAGAGCTTGCTGGCGCGCTCGAAATCCAGGGCGCCGGCGGCCAGGTGCTCGCCCACGTCCACGTGGTCCTTGGGTTCGAAGTCAAAAGCGCGCGGGGTGCCCCAGCGGCGCACCTCCACGTTGTCGTCCTCGTCGTTGCCGGCGGGCACTTCCGCCACCGGCGCGTTGGGCACGCCCATCAGGAAGTCGCGGATCTCCTCCTGGATCGCCTTGGCGCGCTCCACCTCACCATCCAGCTGGTCGTCGATCTCCTTGAGGGTCTCCGCCACCTTGGCCTTGGCCGCTTCCACGTCCATGCCGGATTTGATCAGCTCGCCGACCTCCTTGGAGGCCTTCTTGCGCTGGGCCTGCAGGTCCTGGGAGCGCACGTCGGCGTCCTTGCGCCGGGCGTCGAGCGCGCGGAACGCTTCCAGGTCCAGTTCATAGCCTCGCTTCTTGAGCGCCTCGGCGATGGCTTCGCCGTCCTGGCGCAGCGCGCGGATATCAAGCATGTTCGGGTCCCCTCGGGAAACAGTCGGTGATTCGTCGGTCGGGCGTCTGGGCGCCGGGGTGCAAAGCTTAGCAAAAAGCGGGGCGGCAAGCTGCACGCTGAAAGCCCGGATCGCGGCTAAAGCCGCTCCTACCGGGAACGCAATGCCGTAGGAGCGGCTTCAGCCGCGATAGGGAGGTTGGCACCGCCGCGCGGCGAAGCTCAGTCGTCGTAGCGGTGCCAGTCGGCGGCGTCGTTTTGCTGGCGCAGGCGGCGCAGCTTTTCGCCGATGCGGATTTCCAGCCCCCGGTCGACCGGTTCGTAGAGCCGGGTATCGCGCAAATCCACGGGGAAATAGTTCTCGCCGGCCACGAACGCCTCCGGGAAATCGTGGGCGTAGTGGTATTCCGCGCCGTAGCCCTCCGCCTTCATCAGCTTGGTGGGGGCGTTGCGCAGGTGCAGCGGCACTTCGTTGCTGGGGTTGCGGGCGACCAGATCCCGGGCCCGGTTGTAGGCGTTGTAAACCGCGTTGCTCTTGGCGGCCACCGCCAGGTAGGCGATCGCCTGGGCCACCGCCAGTTCCCCTTCCGGGCTGCCCAGGCGCTCCTGGACGTCCCAGGCGTTCAGACACAGGGTGAGCGCCCGGGGGTCGGCGTTGCCGATGTCCTCGCTGGCCATGCGCACCACCCGGCGGGCGATATAGAGCGGGTCGCAACCGCCGTCCAGCATGCGCGCGAACCAGTACAGAGCGGCGTCCGGGTCGGAGCCGCGCACCGATTTGTGCAGGGCGCTGATCTGGTCGTAGAAAACGTCGCCACCCTTGTCGAAGCGGCGCACCGCGTCGCGCAGCACCTCTTCCATCAGCGGCCGGTCGATGACGGCGGCGTCGCCGCTGCCCTCGGCCAGGTCCACGGCGATTTCCAGCATGTTGAGCAGCCGTCGGGCGTCGCCGTCGGCGTAGCCGAGCAGCAGGTCCCGGGCGTCGTCGGCCAGCTCGATGCCGGCCAGTTCCGGTTCGCCCAGGGCCCGTTCCAGCAGGCCTTCCAGATCCTCCCGTTCCAGGGAGCGCAGGCGGTAGACCCGGGCCCGGGACAGCAGGGCGTTGTTCAGCTCGAAGGACGGGTTCTCGGTGGTAGCGCCGATGAAGATCACCGTGCCCTCTTCCACATGGGGCAGGAAGGCGTCCTGCTGGGCCTTGTTGAAGCGGTGCACCTCGTCCACGAACAGCACCGTGCGCCGGCCCTGGCCCAGGCGCGCCTTGGCCTGATCGACGGCGGCGCGGATGTCCTTCACCCCGGACAGCACCGCCGACAGGGTGATGAACTCGGCGTCCACCACCCGGGCGAGAATCAGCGCCAGGGTGGTCTTGCCGGTGCCCGGCGGCCCCCACAGGATCATGGAATGCAGCTGGCCGCGCTCGGCGGCCTGGCGCAGCGGCTTGCCCGGCCCCACCAGATGGCGCTGGCCGACGTAGTCGTCCAGGGTGGCCGGCCGCAGCCGGGCGGCCAGGGGCTGGGCGTCGCCGCGGTGTTGTTGCTCGAACAGATCGCTCATTGTTGCCGGATGACGTCGGTTCCTTCCGGCGGCTCGAATTGGAAGCGCTCCGGGGACGGCTCGCTGTTCAGGGTCAGGTCGCGGAAGTCGATCAGGGTTTTCTGGCCCAGGGCGTCCTCCAGGCGCATGGCGCGCGGGGTGTCGCCCTCGAAGGTCACGTCCAGGGTGTCGAACAGCGGGTCGCCGGCCTTGGGTTCCAGCCGGTAGGTGACGCGGTCGCCCTGGCGGTCCTGCTCGCTGACGCGGAACGCCCGGGTCACCGCGGAGGGATCGCCACCGAACAGCAGCGCCGGGGTTTCCCCCAGGTCATCGCTGAGCGGGCGCACCACCACCTGCTCCAGGTCCTGGTCGTAGACCCAGACGGTTTTGCCGTCGGACACCGCCAGCTGCTCGTAGGGCCGCTCGGTGTGCCAGTAGAAGCGGTTGCCGCGCGCCACTTCCAGGGTGCCGGCGCTGTCCCGGGCGCGTTCGCCGCCCTCGCCGATCACGGTCTGCTGGAAGCGGCCGGACAGGCTGCGCAGCTGGTCGAGCTTGGCCACCAGGTCCTCCGCCGGGCCGGCCAGGGCCAGGGTCGGCAGCATCAGGGCAATGATCCAGAAAAATCGCATACGGAGAAAAGTCCTTGTCGGGGGCGGCGTCAGGAAGGCGGTGGCGCCAGCACTTCGCGCTGACCGTTGTGCCCGGCCTCGGACACCACGCCGGCCATTTCCATGGCCTCCACCAGGCGCGCCGCCCGGTTGTAACCGATCTTGAGTTTGCGTTGCACCGACGAAATCGAGGCGCGCCGGGACTCGGTGACGTAGGCCACCGCCTCGTCGTAGAGCGGGTCGTCCTCCTCGCCGCCCCCGCCTTCCGGGCTTTCCATCCCCGGCAGGGGCGCGTTCAGGTCGCCGCCGCCTTCCAGGATTTCCTCCAGATAGTCCGGCTCGCCGCGTTTGCGCCAGTCGTCGCAGACACGGTGCACTTCCTCATCTGAGACAAAGGCGCCGTGCACCCGTTCCGGCATGCTGGTGCCGGCGGGCAAATAAAGCATGTCGCCGTGGCCGAGCAGCTGCTCCGCGCCACCCTGGTCGAGCACCGTGCGCGAGTCGATCTTGGAGGACACCTGGAAGCCGATCCGCGACGGCACGTTGGCCTTGATCAGGCCGGTGATCACGTCCACCGACGGGCGCTGGGTGGCGAGAATCAGGTGGATGCCGGCGGCCCGCGCCTTCTGGGCGATGCGCGCGATCAGCTCTTCCACCTTCTTGCCGACGATCATCATCATGTCGGCGAATTCGTCGATGACGATGACGATGTAGGGCAGCTTCTGGGCCAGCGGCGCCTCCTCGTCCAGGTTCATCGGGTCGTCCGGCTTCCAGAGCGGGTCCTTGAGGGGTTCGCCCTTTTTCTCCGCGTCGCCGACCTTGCGGTTGTAGCCGGCGATGTTGCGCACGCCCATGGCCGCCATCAGCTTGTAGCGGCGCTCCATCTCGCCGACGCCCCAGCGCAGCGCGCTGGCCGCTTCCTTCATGTCCGTGACCACCGGCGTGAGCAGGTGCGGGATGCCGTCGTAGACCGCCAGTTCCAGCATCTTGGGGTCGATCAGGATCATCCGCACTTCTTCCGGATTGGCCTTGAACATGAGCGACAGCAGCATGGCGTTCAGGCCCACGGACTTACCGGAGCCGGTGGTGCCCGCCACCAGCAGGTGCGGCATCTTGCCCAGGTCGGCCATCACCGGGTTACCGGAAATGTCCTTGCCCAGGGCCAGGGTCAGCGGCGAGGCGGCGTCGTCGAACATCCGCGAGCCCACCACCTCGGTAAGGCGGATCATCTCGCGCTGTTCGTTGGGAATTTCGATGCCCACGGTGGTCTTGCCGGGGATCACCTCCACCACCCGCACGCTGATCACCGCCAGGGAGCGGGCCAGGTCCTTGGCCAAGTTGGAAATCTTGGACACCTTGATGCCCGGCGCCGGCTGGATCTCGAACCGGGTGATCACCGGGCCGGGCTGCACCGCCACCACCTCGGCGTCGATGTTGAAATCCTTGAGCTTGATCTCCAGCAGCCGGGACATGGCGTCCAGGGCTTCCTCGGAGTAGCCGCCCTTGCCCTCGTCCACGGCGTCGAGCAGGGACAGCGGCGGCAGATCGCCGGTGACCTGGGCGGTGAACAGGGTCTGCTGCTTCTCTTTCTGCACCCGTTCGCTTTTCTCCACCGGCTTGGCGGGCTGGGCGATCTTGGGCGGGGTGCGGCTTTCCTGCTTCTTCTTCGCCTCGGTGACCACCTTGGCGCGCTTCTGGCGCGCTTCCCGGGCGGCCTGCTGTTCGGCGCGCTTCTCCCGGCGCGCCTCGAACCAGGCCGGCACCTTCTGCCCCACGGCCAGCACCGCCGCGCCCAGCCGCTCCGCCAGGGCGATCCAGGACAGGTCGGTGAACACGGTGACGCCGATCAGGAACAGGGCCACCATCACCAGGGTGCCGCCCAGGGCATTGAAGGCGTCCAGGGCGGCGCCGCCCACCACATGGCCGAGAATGCCGCCGGCGTCCTCCGGCAGCGAGAAGCCGCCGCCGGCGAAGTGCATGTAGGCCAGCGCCGTGCCGCTCATTATGGTCAGCACGAAGCCCACCAGCCGCAGGCTGAACAAAGGCCAGTTACCGGCCAGGCCGGCGTGGCGTTCACGCAGCACCTTGAACGCCCAGAACGCCACCAGCACCGGGAACACATAGGCCATGAAGCCGAACAAACTCAGCAGCAAATCGGCGCAGAAGGCACCGGCCCGGCCGCCGGCGTTGTTCACCTCTCCCGGCTGGGCCACGAAGGAATAGCCCGGGTCGCCGCTGTCATAAGTGACCAGCGCCAACAACAGGTACAGGGACAGGGCGATCAGCGCGATCACCATGCCTTCCACCAGACCTTTCTTGAGATGGCGGGAGAACCCGGAAGGGTTGCCGCCGGTTGCTGCCTTTGCCTTGGACACCGCAGGCCTCTGGGGTTGAGGAGCCGCCGAACCGCCCCTCGGGGGCCGGGCTCCTTGAATCTAACGACTTGAAAACCTTGGGATTGTAGTCAATCCGGGGGCCGCCAGCCAGCGCCCCGTGCCGGGGCGGCCCGTCGCTGGCGCCGACTATCGCGGCCATAGAGTGTACGCCCTTCACGGGCCCGGGGTTTTGTTGTAGTTTGCATTCGCCCTGAAACCCCCTTTTTGGTGGAGGAACCAATGAGCGACGCGCAACACCATCGACTGATCATCCTGGGTTCCGGCCCCGCCGGTTACACCGCGGCGGTGTACGCGGCCCGCGCCAACCTGAAACCGGTGGTGATCACCGGCATCGAGCCCGGCGGCCAGCTCACCACCACCACCGAAGTGGACAACTGGCCCGGCGACGTGGAAGGCCTGCAGGGTCCGGATTTGATGGTGCGGATGCAACAGCACGCCGAGCGTTTCGAGACCGAGATCCTGTTCGACCACATCAACGAGGTGAGCCTGGACCAGCGGCCCTTCGTGCTCAAGGGCGACAACGGCACCTACACCTGCGACGCGCTGATCATCGCCACCGGCGCCTCCGCCATGTACCTGGGCCTGGAATCCGAGCAGGCGTTCATGGGCAAGGGCGTGTCCGCCTGCGCCACCTGCGACGGCTTCTTCTACCGAGGCCAGAAGGTGGCGGTGATCGGCGGCGGCAACACCGCCGTGGAAGAGGCGCTGTACCTGTCCAACATCGCCGAGGAAGTGATCCTGGTGCATCGTCGCGACAAGCTGCGCGCCGAGAAAATCCTGCAGGACAAGCTGCTCGCCAAGGACAACATCAAGGTGCTGTGGGACCACACCCTGGATGAAGTACTGGGCGACGATTCCGGCGTCACCGGCATGCGCGTGAAATCCACCGGGGACGGCGCCACCCAGGACGTGGAGCTGCAGGGCGTGTTCATCGCCATCGGCCACAAGCCCAACACCGGCATTTTCGAAGGTCAGCTGGCCATGAACAACGGCTACATCAAGATCAACAGCGGCCTGGACGGCAATGCCACCGCCACCAGCGTGGAAGGCGTGTTCGCCGCCGGCGACGTGGCCGACCACGTCTACCGACAGGCGGTGACCTCCGCCGGCGCCGGCTGCATGGCGGCCCTGGACGCCGAGAAGTACCTGGAGAGCCTGGAGGAGTGATTCCCTGGCTGCCGGCGGGAAGCGACTTCCCGCCGCCGGAACACGCCCTGGACGACCCCAACGGTCTGCTCGCCGCCGGCAATAATCTGACGCCGGACACCCTGGTGCGGGCCTACCGGCTGGGTGTGTTCCCCTGGTACGACGCCAGCCAACCGATTCTCTGGTGGTCCCCCAATCCCCGGTGCGTGTTCCGCCCCGGGGATTTTCACATCAGCCGCCGGCTGGGCCGCCACCTGCGCGGCGCCGACCTCAGCTTCCATGGCGACCGGGATTTCGCCGGCGTGCTCGACCAGTGCGCCGCGCCCCGGGACGAGGACGGCGGCACCTGGATCACCGCGGAAATGCGCGCCGCCTATTTGCGCCTGCACGGCCTGGGCTACGCCCACTGCCTCACCGTGGACCAGGACGGCGCCCTGGCCGGCGGCATCTACGGCGTGCAGTTGGGCGGCGTGTTCTTCGGCGAATCCATGTTCTCCACCCGCACCGACGGCTCCAAGAGCGTACTCGCCATGCTCTGGGCGCTGGCGCCGCGCCTGGGCATCCAGTTGCTGGACGCCCAGGTGGAGAGCCCGCATCTGATGCGGCTGGGGGCTTATTTGATGCCGAGGGCGGACTTTCAGCGCGAGCTGGACCGGTTGATTACCGAGACCGCGCCCCGGCCCTGGCCGAAGGGCCCGTTCCGCTGGCGCGATCACCCCGGTCAACGCCCGGCGGTGCCCCGCCGCTCCGCGAACTCGCTGTAGAAGGCGATGCTGTCCGGATTGGCCATGGCGTCCGGGTTGGCCACCTGCTCGATGGCCTGCCCCAACAGCAGCTTCTTGATCGGCAGCTCCATCTTCTTGCCGGTGAGCGTGCGCGGCACGTCCGGCGCGGCGATGATCTCGTTGGGCACGTGGCGGGCGGACAGATGATCGCGGATCGCCGCCTTGATGCGCCCGGCCAGATCCTCGTTCAGGGCCACGCCTTCGCGCAGCACCACGAACAGCGGCATGTAGGACTCCCGGCCCAGGTACTCCAGATCCACCACCAGGCTGTCCAGCACTTCCGGGATTTCCTCCACCACCCGGTAGATCTCGCCGGTGCCCATGCGGATGCCGTGGCGATTGATGGTGGTGTCGGAGCGGCCGTAGATGATCGCCCCGCCCCGGGGCGTGATGCGGATCCAGTCGCCATGGCGCCAGACCCCGGGGAAGACATCGAAATAGCTGTCCCGGTAACGCTCGCCGTCCTCGTCGTTCCAGAAATACAGCGGCATGGACGGCATCGGCTTGGTGACCACCAGTTCCCCTACTTCGTCGTCGAGCAACTCGCCGTGGTCGCCCATGGCGTACACCGCCGTGCCCAGGTAGCGGCACTGCATCTCGCCGGGGTAGACCGGCAGCGTCGGGCAGGCGCCCACGTAGGCGCTGGCCACGTCGGTGCCGCCGCTGATGGCGGCCACCATGACATCGTCGAACTGGTCCATGAGCCAGCGGTAGCCCTCCTCCGGCAACGGTGAACCGGTGGACCCGATGGAGCGAATGCGGCCGGTGTCGACCCAATCGCCGGGGCGGATGTCCGCCTTCTTGCAGTTGAGGAAATAGGCGGCGCCGGCGCCGAAGAAAGTCATCTCCGTCTCCTCGGCGAAGCGCCACAGGGTGCCCAGGTCCGGGTAGCCCGGGTTGCCGTCGTACAGGCAGATGGTGGCGCCGGTGAGCAGGCCGGACATCTGCGCGTTCCACATGATCCAGCCGGTGGTGGTGAACCACATGTAACGGTCCTTGGGACCCAGATCCAGCTGCAGGGCGTGATCCTGCAGTCCTTCCAGCAGCGCGCCGCCGTGGCCATGGACAATGGGTTTGGGCATGCCGGTGGTGCCGGAGGAATAAACCACCCAGAGCGGGTGATCGAAGGGCACCTGCTCGAAGCGCATGGGCGCCGGCTCGCGGACCAGATCGTCCCAGTGCCGGGCACCGGGCAGCCTGGCGTCGGAATTCAGGTACGGCAGCATCACCACCTGCTCGAGAGTGGGCAACTGATCGCGCAGCCCTTCCACCACCGACAGCCGGTCGAAATCCTTGCCGCCGTAGCGGTAGCCGTCCACGGCGATCATGACCTTGGGGTCGATCTGGCGGAAGCGGTCCAGCACGCTGCGCGTGCCCATATCCGGCGAACAGCTGGACCAGATCGCGCCCAGGCTGCTCACCGCGAAGAACGCTACCATGGTTTCCGGCAGGTTGGGCAAATAGGCCACCACCCGGTCGCCGGGGCCCACGCCCAGCTCACGCAGGCTGTGCGCCAGGGCGGCGATCCGCTCGCGCAGCTCGCCCCAGGTCAGGGTCTGGAGGCCACGCAGTTCAGAGCGCGACAGAACCGCCGGCCGCTCCGGTTCATGCTCATGGTGACGGAACACCTGCTCGGCCAGATTCAGGCGGGCGCCTTCGAACCATTTGGCGCCGGGCATGTGGTGGCCATCCAGCACCCGCTCATAGGGGGCGGAATGGCGGATGTCGAAGTACTGCCAGAGCGACTCGTAGAACTCTTCAAGATGCTCCACGGACCAGGCCCAAAGGCTCTGGTAGTCGTCGAAGGCGAGGCCTTTCTCGGCGTTCAGCCAGTGTTGGTAGTGGGTGATGCGGGCGTCGGCGACGCGCGACGGGTCCGGCCGCCACAGCGGCGCGGGGCTGGTGTTTGTCATTCTTGCTCTCCCGGTGCCGGGCGGCGGCCGCCAAGGGGGCGGCCGATCCGTATCCGGCGTTGTCGTTGTTTTTACGCCGGCAACACTATAACCGTGGCAAGGAAGGCAAGTCACCGGGGTTCCCGTGCCCCCTGTATCGGCTACACTTGAGCCATGAGCGATCTGTCCGAACTCCGCTTCTTCCGCACCCCGGCGCACCCCTGCAGTTATCTGGAGGAGCGCCAGGCAGCGACCCTGTTCGTCGATCCGCAAACGCGGCTCGACGCGGGGCTGTATAGCGAGCTGTCCCGGCTCGGCTTCCGGCGCAGCGGCGACTACCTGTACCGCCCGCACTGCGACGGCTGCCGGGCCTGCGTGCCGGCCCGGGTGCGAGTAGCGGACTTCCAGCCCCGGCGGCGGCACAAGCGGCTGCGGCGGCGCAACGCCGACCTCACCGTGAGCGAGGAGCCGGCCCGCTACACCCGCGAGGTGTACCGTCTCTATGCCCGCTACATCGACCAGCGCCACGGCGACGGCGACATGTTTCCACCCTCCGAGGAGCAGTTCACCAGCTTCCTGACCTGTGACTGGGCGGATACCCGCTTCTATTGTTTCCGCGACCCGGAGCACCGTCTGGTGGCGGTGGCGGTCACCGACCTGCTCGACGACGGCCTGTCGGCGGTCTATACCTTCTTCGATCCGGATCAGCCGGACCGGGGCCTCGGCGTCAACGCCCTGCTCTGGCAGATCCAGGCCGCCCACCGGCTGGGTATGCCCTATCTCTATCTCGGCTATTGGATTCGCCAATGCCAGAAAATGAGCTACAAAAGCCAGTACCGGCCTTTGGAGCTCCTGGACGGCGGCGAATGGCGGGAACTGCCTGAACCCGGCAGCGAAAACGGCCGATAAGCCTTTGCAGCGTGGCCCGGTTTGCGGCACAATTGCGCTCCCTCTGAAGCCGACACACATCAGGACAGTCACTGAATGGCGAAAGAAGAGCAGATTGAGCTGGAAGGGGTCGTGCTTGAAACCCTTCCCAATACCATGTTCCGCGTGAAGCTGGACAATGGTCATGTGATTACCGCCCACATCTCCGGCAAGATGCGCAAGTTCTACATCCGCATCCTCACCGGCGACCGCGTGAAAGTGGAAATGTCGCCCTACGATCTGAGCAAGGGCCGCATCACCTTCCGCATGAAATAACCTTCCCGCCCGCGCGGCGCGAAGCGTTCCTCCGAACCCGGCCCCGCCGGGTTTTTTGGTTTGTGCCCGGCCGATGATCAGCCAAGAAAAAGCCCGGCACGATGGCCGGGCTTGGTAAGGGGTTCGGTGGAAGCCGCCCGCATCAGCAGGTGGCTTCCTCCTCGGAGGCGTCCACGGTGAGCACCAGGCCGTCGTCGCCGACGCCGATGTGCACCTGGCCGCCCTTGCCGGCCAGTTCGCCGAACAGCAGTTTTTCCGCCAGCGGCTTCTTGATCTGCTCCTGGATCAGACGGGCCATGGGGCGGGCGCCCATGTCCTTGTCGTAACCCTTCTCGGCCAGCCAGCGGCGCGCCTGGTCATCCACGTCCAGCACCACCGCCTTCTCGTCGAGCTGGGCTTGCAGTTCCACCAGGAACTTGTCCACCACGCCCAGGATCACGTCCGTGGTCAGCGGGTTGAACTGGATGATGCCGTCCAGACGGTTGCGGAACTCCGGCGTGAACATCTTCTTGAGCATTTCCATGCCGTCCGAGGACTGGTCCTGGTCGGTGAAGCCGATGGTGCGCTTGTTGAGCACCTCGGCGCCGGCGTTGGTGGTCATGATCACGATCACGTTGCGGAAATCCGCCTTGCGGCCGTTGTTGTCGGTGAGCGAGGCGTTGTCCATCACCTGCAGGAGGATATTGAACACCTCCGGGTGCGCCTTCTCGATCTCGTCGAGCAGCAGCACGCAGTGCGGCGTCTTGGTGATCGCCTCGGTGAGCAGACCGCCCTGGTCGTAACCGACGTAGCCCGGGGGCGCGCCGATCAGACGGCTGACGGTGTGGCGCTCCATGTACTCGGACATGTCGAAACGCACCAGCTCCACGCCCAGGGCACGGGCCAGCTGCCGGCTCACCTCGGTTTTGCCCACCCCGGTGGGGCCGGCGAACATGAAGGAACCGATCGGCTTGTTGTCCGCCTTGAGACCGGCGCGGGACAGCTTGATCGCCGCGGAGATGGTCTCGATGGCGTCTTCCTGGCCGAACACCGTCATCTTCAGGTCGCGCTCCAGGTTCTGCAGCACTTCCTTGTCGGACGAGGACACTTGCTTGGGCGGAATGCGCGCGATCTTGGCGACGATGGCTTCCACGTCGTCCTGATCGATGGTGGCCTTGCGCTCGCTCTCCGGCCGCAGCCGCTGCCAGGCGCCCACCTCGTCGATCACGTCGATGGCCTTGTCCGGCAGGAAGCGGTCATTGATGTAACGGGCGCTCAGCTCCGCCGCCGTTTTCAGGGCCGCGTCCGTGTAGCTCACGTTGTGGTGCTTCTCGAAACGGCTCTTGAGCCCTTTGAGAATGCCCACGGTGTCTTCCACGGTGGGCTCCACCACGTCGATCTTCTGGAAGCGGCGGGACAGCGCCCGGTCCTTCTCGAAGATGGTGCGGTACTCGGTGAAGGTGGTGGAGCCCATGCACTTGAGCTCCCCGGAGGCGAGCAACGGCTTGAGCAGGTTGGAGGCGTCCATGACGCCGCCGGACGCCGCCCCGGCACCGATGATGGTGTGGATCTCGTCGATGAAGAGGATGGCGTTGTCCTGCTTGCGCAGCTCGGCGAGCAGGTTCTTGAGCCGCTTCTCGAAATCACCGCGGTACTTGGTGCCGGCCAGCAGAGCGCCCAGGTCCAGGGAATAGACCACGGCGTCGAGCAGCGGCTCGGGGACCTTCTCTTCCACGATCATGCGCGCCAGCCCCTCGGCGATGGCGGTCTTGCCGACGCCGGGCTCGCCCACCAGCAGTGGGTTGTTCTTGCGCCGGCGGCACAGAATCTGGGCCGCCCGTTCGATTTCGAAGGCGCGCCCCACCAGCGGATCGATGCGGTCCGCCCGGGCCAGCTCGTTGAGATTGCTGGCGTAGCTTTCCAGGGCGCTGGCCGGCCCACCCTCGGCGGTGCCCTCGGCGTCCTCGCGCTGTTCCGCGGCCGGGTCGCCGTCATCCACCTGGGAGATGCCGTGGGCGATGAAGTTGACCACGTCCAGACGGTGTACGTCCTGGCTGTTGAGCAGGTACACGGCCTGACTTTCCTGCTCGTTGAAGATCGCCACCAGCACGTTGGCGCCGGTGACTTCCTTGTTGCCGGACGACTGCACGCTGAACACCGCCCGCTGCAGCACGCGCTGGAAGCCCAGCGTGGGCTGGGTGTCGCGGTCGCCGTCGTCGGGCAGTAACGGGGTGGAATCGTCGATGAACTGAGTCAGGGCCTCGCGCAGCTCTTCCAGATCGGCGCCGCAAGCGCGCAGGACTTCCACCGCCGCTTCGTTGTCGAGCAGCGCCAGCAGCAGATGTTCCACGGTCATGAATTCATGCCGGTGGCTGCGGGCGTGGTGGAAAGCCTCGTTGAGAGTCAGTTCCAGTTCTTTGCTGAGCATAGGCTACCTCACTGCTTGAAGCCCGCTCCGTCGCCGGAGTCGTCAGGCCCGTTCGACCTGACACATCAGCGGATGCTGATGTTCGCGGGCGTAGTCGACCACTTGCGCGGCCTTGGTCTCGGCGATGTCCTGGGGGTAGACCCCGCACACCGCCTTGCCTCTCGTGTGCACCGTCAGCATCACCTGGGTGGCCTGCTCCCGGTCCATGCGAAAGAAGGTTTCCAGCACCTCGACGACGAAATCCATGGGCGTGTAGTCGTCATTCAACATCATCACCTTGTACATGGGCGGACGCTTTAGTCGAGGCTTGGCCTCCTCAACGGCGGCATCGTCCTGACGATCGGGGGTTTGCGGAGGCTCCGGGCCGAGCCTCGGCGCCCTCGACACCGCGGTGGGGACGTCGTTCGCCGCGTCCATGCTTCGAGATGTGGATTCGTGCTGCCTGTTCATAACCTTCTCTAACGGTTGTATACCCGCTGGCGTCAGCAGGCAATCAACAAATGAGGGGTATCACGGTGTTTTTCAATCCCGGCGGTGGAGGGGTTGACACCCCGACGACCATAGGGAACAGTTGTTCAAAAACCAACCTATTATAACTGAGCCGGGGGTGGTTGTGGCCCACAGCCAGCGGCCAGAGGGAGCACCATGGCAACGGGAACGGTTAAGTGGTTCAACAACGCCAAGGGATACGGCTTCGTGCGTCCCGATGAAGGCGGTGATGACCTTTTCGTGCACTACTCCTATATACAGGAGGAAGGATACAAGACCCTGTACGCCGGACAAAGCGTGGAATACGAACTGCGCGAGGCCTCCAAGGGCTATCACGCGGTGAACCTGAAACCGGGGGAAGTCAAGAAGGGGGAAGCCCCCTCTTCCCGCCGGCCGGGCAAGGCACGGCGGCGGGATCGGGAAAGCAACGCCGTCTCCCCGGAGTGAGGAGGCCGGCGTGACGGGCGATTACTCGCCCATGTGCTCGATCACGGCGTCGCCGAACTGAGAGCACTTGAGCAGCGTGGCGTCGGGCATCAGGCGCTCGAAGTCGTAGGTCACGGTCTTCGCGGCGATGGCGCCTTCCACGCCCTTGATGACCAGATCGGCGGCGTCTTCCCAGCCCATGTGGCGCAGCATCATTTCCGCGGACAGAATCAGCGAACCCGGGTTCACCTTGTCCTGGCCGGCGTACTTCGGCGCGGTGCCGTGGGTGGCCTCGAACAGGGCCACGGAACCACCGATGTTGGCGCCCGGCGCGATGCCGATGCCGCCCACTTCCGCCGCCAGGGCGTCGGAAATGTAGTCACCGTTCAGGTTCAGGGTGGCGATCACGCTGTAGTCGGCGGGACGCATCAGGATCTGCTGCAGGAAGGCGTCGGCGATCACGTCCTTGATGACGATTTCCTTGCCGGTGCGAGGATTGGTCATCACATGCCAGGGCCCGCCGTCCAGGGGCTTGGCGCCGTAACGTTCGACCGCCAGCTCGTAACCCCAGTTCTTGAACGACCCCTCGGTGAACTTCATGATGTTGCCTTTGTGCACCAGGGTGACGGAATCCTTGTCGTTGTCGATGGCGTACTGGATCGCCTTGCGCACCAGGCGCTGGGTGCCTTCGCGGGAAACCGGCTTGATGCCGATGCCGCAGCCCTCGGGGAAACGGATCTGGGTAACGCCCATTTCCTCACGCAGGAATTTGATCAGCTTGGTGGCTTCCGGGCTGTCGGCGGCCCATTCGATGCCCGCGTAGATGTCCTCGGAGTTCTCCCGGAAGATCACCATGTCGGTGAGTTCGGGGTGCCGTACCGGGCTGGGCACGCCCTCGAACCAGCGTACCGGGCGCATGCAGGTGTACAGGTCGAGTTCCTGGCGCAGCGCCACGTTCAGGGACCGGATGCCGCCACTCACGGGAGTGGTCAGCGGGCCCTTGATGCCCACGGTGAATTCCCGCAGCGCTTCCAGGGTTTCTTCCGGCATCCAGGTGTCCGGGCCGTAGACCTTGGTGGCCTTTTCGCCGGCGAACACTTCCATCCAGGTAATGCCACGTTTCGCCCCGTAGGATTTTTCCACGGCGGCGTTCACTACTTTGATCATCACCGGCGAGATATCGACGCCGATGCCGTCCCCTTCGATATATGGAATGATCGGATGGTTGGGGACATTCAGGGATAGGTCCGCATTAACGGTGATTTTGTCACCGTCCGCCGGAACCGTGATCTTTTGGTATCCCATCTACACTACTCCCTCTGAGAAAAACCGTAGGATTCGGTTGCGGGGCGAGAGTATAGCACCCAGGTGCTACTCTTGCTTGGCTTCCAGCCCGCCGCAGCGAGATTTCGTCCATGGCAAGACTGATTTTGTTTAACAAACCCTTTCAGGTGCTCTCGCAGTTCAGCGACGACCAGGGCCGGCGCACCCTGAAGGACTACATCCCGGTGCCGGATGTCTACCCCGCCGGGCGCCTGGACTGGGACTCCGAGGGTCTGCTGCTGCTCACCGATGACGGCGCCCTGCAGGCGCGCATCGCCAGCCCCCGCTTTCATCTGCCCAAGACCTATCTGGCCCAGGTGGAAGGCGCCCCCGGCGAGGCGGAGCTGGAGCGGCTGCGGCGCGGCATCACGCTCAAGGACGGGCCCTGCCGGCCGGCGCCGTCCCGGGCCGTCGACGCGCCCGCGCTGTGGCCCCGGGACCCGCCGGTGCGCACGCGGCTCACGGTACCGGACCGCTGGCTGGAAATCACCCTGGACGAAGGTCGCAACCGCCAGGTGCGGCGCATGACCGCGGCCATCGGCCACCCTACCCTGCGGCTGGTGCGCTGGCGCATCGGCGACTGGAGTCTGGACGGGCTGGCGCCCGGGGAATGGCGGGAACTTACCGTGCACGCTCCGAAGGCCCGCCCATCCAGCGGGCGGCGGCCTCGGCGTCGCGCTGGCGGGCCTCGACCCAATGCCAGCCGTCGTCGCTGAGCTCCTTCTTCCACAGCGGCACCTGGCTCTTGAGGATATCCATCAGGAAGGCGCAGGCCTCGAAGGCGGCGTGGCGGTGACCGGCCCACACCACCACCCGCACGATCTCCTCGCCGATCCGGATCTCGCCGACCCGATGAATTATTTCGATGGCATTCAAAGGCCAGCGCTCTCGGGCGTGCCCGGCGATCTTCTCCAGGGCGTTCTCGGTCATGCCCGGGTAATGCTCCAGAAACAGGGCCTGGACCCGGCCGGATTCGTCACGCACCCGGCCGGAGAAGCGCACCTCGGCGCCGCTGCGGCCGTCGCGGCCTTCCCCGGAGGACCGGTCCTCCAGGGGCTCGGCGGTGATCGCCACCTCGATGGTGGCCGGGGCCTTGGTGGTGGTCATCTCAGCCTCCGGTCACCGGCGGGAACAGCGCCACGGTGTCGCCGGCGGCCACGGCGCTGTCCGGCGTGGCCAGTTCCTCGTTAATCGCCACCATGCGGCGCGGCGTGGCCTCGAAGGCGGCGGCCACCGCCGGGTAGCCGGCGGCCAGCCAGTCGCACAGCGCCGCCACCGTGCCCACCTCCGCCGGCGGGCTCACGCGCAGCATTTCCTCGCCGACCCGCTCGCGCAGGGCGGCGAAGAACCGCACCTCGATGACCGCGTCGCTCATGGGGCCTCCCGGCGGAATTCGCCGCTGCGGCCACCGGTTTTCTCCACCAGGTGGATGTGTTCGATCTCCATGGCCCGATCCACCGCCTTGCACATGTCGTAAACGGTGAGCGCCGCCACCGAGGCGGCGGTGAGCGCTTCCATTTCCACGCCGGTGCGGCCCTTGAGCTTGCAGCGGGCGTCCACCCGCAGGGCGTCGTCGCCGTCCGGCTCCAGTTGCACCTCCACGCCGCTGAGCATCAGCGGGTGGCACAGCGGGATCAGGTCCCAGGTTTTTTTCGCCGCCTGGATGCCGGCCAGGCGCGCCACCGCCAACACGTCGCCCTTGGGGTGTTCCTGGTCCAGGATCATGGCCAGGGTGCGCGGCGCCATGCGCACGCGGGCCCGGGCGTGGGCGGTGCGGGCGGTGGTGTCCTTGTCGGTGACGTCGACCATGCGGGCGCGGCCCTGGTCGTCCAGATGGCTAAAGGAATCATTCACGGTCTTGCTTTCTCCCGGAGGCGGCTCCATACAACGTCCGGGCGGCTGTCACGGCGGCCTCCGGTGCGCTACCATCTGCGCCCGCTGACCGATCACGACGCCCGGCTGGAGCCTTCGATGAACAGCTTCGAACCGCACATTACTGTGGCCACCATCGTGGAACAAGAGGGCCGCCTCCTGTTCGTGCGCGAAATGCAGGCCGGCGAGGCGGTGCTCAACCAGCCCGCCGGGCACGCCGAGTTCGGCGAGGACCTGATGCAGGCGGCCTACCGGGAAACCCTGGAGGAAACCGCCTGGCGGGTGGAGATCACCGACCTGCTGGGATGGTATATTTTCCAGCCCCGGCCCGGCGCCGGCGTCTATTACCGTACCTGCTTCGTGGCCCGGGCTCTGGGTCATGACCCGCACCAGAAGCTGGACACCGGCATTCTCGAGGCGCTGTGGCTGACGCCGGAGGAACTCCAGGCGCGCCGCAACGAGCACCGCGGACCACTGGTGGAACGCTGCGTGGCGGATTACCTGAGCGGCCGCCGGCTGCCCCTGGACGCCATCTACCAACACCCCTGGCCGCTGCAGCGCGGCTGATCGAACGGCGAAACGAACCATGTCCGATTCCCCAGACCGCCAAGCCCCCCGCGTGATCGTCGGCATGTCCGGCGGCGTGGATTCCTCGGTGGCCGCCGCCCGCCTGCTGGACGCCGGCTACCGGGTGGAGGGCCTGTTCATGAAGAACTGGAACGAGGACGACGGCACCGAGTACTGCACCGCCCGGGACGACCTGCTGGACGCCATGCAGGTGGCCGGGGTGCTGGGCATCGAGCTGCACACCGCCAATTTCGCCGGCGAGTACTGGGACCGGGTGTTCGAGCATTTCCTGGCCGAATACCGGGCCGGGCGCACGCCCAACCCGGACATCCTGTGCAACAAGGAAATCAAGTTCGCCGCCTTCCTGGACCACGCCCTGACCCTGGGCGCGGATTACATCGCCACCGGCCACTATGCGCGGGTGGAACACGATGGCGAACGCGGCCGCCTGCTGCGCGCCGTGGACCTGAACAAGGACCAGACCTACTTCCTGCACGCCGTGGGCGGCGACAAGTTCGCCCGTACCCTGTTTCCCCTGGGCGACCTGGAGAAGCCCGAGGTACGGCGGCTGGCCGCCGAACGGGGTTTCGACAACCATAAGAAGAAGGACTCCACCGGCATCTGCTTCATCGGCGAGCGCCGCTTCAAGGACTTCCTGGAAACCTACCTGCCCGCCCAGCCGGGCGTCATCGAGGACGACCACGGCCACGTCATCGGCGGTCACGACGGCCTTATGTACTACACCCTGGGGCAGCGCCAGGGCCTGGGCATCGGCGGCCGCGCCGACGCCGGCGACGCTCCCTGGTACGTGGCCGGCAAGGACCTGGACCGCAATGTGCTGATCGCCGTCCAGGGCCAGGACCATCCGTTGCTGTTCAGCAATGAACTGACCAGCGCCGCGGTGGACTGGATCGCCGGCGCGCCGCCGGCCCTGCCCGCCCGGCTCACCGCCAAGACCCGTTACCGCCAGCCGGACCAGGACTGCCGGGTGGAGGACGCCGGCGACGGCCGCGTGCGGGTGGTGTTCGACCAGCCACAACGGGCCGTCACCCCGGGTCAGTCGGTGGTGTTCTATGACGGCGACACCTGCCTGGGCGGCGCCGTGATCGAGGAGACCCGATGAATCACGAACAGCAGCAACTGCTGGCCCTGGCGGCGGTGTTCGAGGCCGCCGTGCAGGCCGACCGCATCGCCACCGGCGCCGACCTGGACCCGGGCGCCATGGAGGCCCTGTTCGGCGGCGTGATGACCATGGACGCCGACGAGGCCACCACCATCTACCCCCAAGCGGAGCGCTTCCAGGACGGGTTTCGTCTGCTGCGCCAGAGCCTGGGCCGGCAACAACCCCGGGAAGCGGCGCGGCCGCTCAGCTACGCCCTGGCGTTGCTGCACCTGGCCGCCAAGCTGCGCAAGAACAGCGACGTGATCAGCATCCTGCGCCACCGGCTGATCGCCCTGGAAGGCCAGCGCGAGCATTTCGACGGGCTCACCAGCCCCACCTTCTGCCATCGCCTGGCGGGCATCTACCTGGATACCCTGGGCACCTTCCGGTTCCGCATCCGGGTCCAGGGCGACCCGGCCAAGCTCCAGGACGAGGATAACGCGGCACGCATCCGTGCCCTGTTTCTGGCCGGCGTGCGCGCCGCCTTCCTGTGGCACGCCCACGGCGGCCGGCGCTGGCGGCTTCTGTTTCAGCGCAAGCAACAACTGGAAGCCCTAAATAACCTTAAAAACAACGACTTATAAACAAAAGCTCATACGAATTATAGATTTCGGCGGCGGCGCGCGATTCGCGGTTATTTGCGGTATGATTGCGCCCGCCAACGGTTTCCCATTTCAGGAGTCACCCCATGTCCAGCCTTAACCCCCTCACCGCCATTTCCCCGGTGGACGGTCGCTACGCCGGCAAGTGCGAGCCCCTGCGCGCCATCACCAGCGAATACGGCCTGATCCGCTACCGGGTCCACGTGGAAGTGAGCTGGCTGGAACAACTGGCCCACGAGAAGGCGATCCCGGAAGTGCCGCTGATGAGCGGCAAGGCCGCCTGGCACCTGCGCGGCGTGACCCGGGACTTCGAGGAGAAGGACGCCGAGCGCATCAAGGAGATCGAGCGCACCACCAACCACGACGTCAAAGCCGTGGAGTACTTCATCAAGGAGCGCATGGCCGAGCACGAGGAACTCGACAAAATGACCGAGTTCGTCCACTTCGCCTGCACCAGCGAGGACATCAACAACCTGTCCTACGCGATGATGCTGCGCGAGGCCCGTGACGCCCTGCTGCCCAAGCTCGACCAGATCATCCGCAGCCTGCGCCAGCTGGCCCATGGCCTGGCGGACGTGCCGATGCTGTCGCGCACCCACGGCCAGTCCGCCTCCCCCACCACCGTGGGCAAGGAGATGGCCAACGTGGTGGGACGCCTCAAGCGCCAGCGCGACCAGTTCGTGGCGGTGCAGATCCTGGGCAAGATCAACGGCGCGGTGGGCAACTACAACGCCCACTACGCGGCCTACCCGGACGTGGACTGGCCGGCCTTCGCGCGCCGCTTCGTGGAAAGCCTGGGGCTCGCCTTCAACCCGTTCACCACCCAGATCGAGCCCCACGACTGGATCGCCGAGTACTTCCACGCCCTGATGCGCTTCAACACCATCCTGCTGGACTTCGACCGGGATCTGTGGGGCTACATTTCCCTGGGCTACTTCAAGCAGCGCGCCGTGGAAGGCGAAGTGGGCTCCTCCACCATGCCGCACAAGGTCAACCCGATCGACTTCGAGAACTCCGAGGGCAACCTGGGCATCGCCAACGCGGTCATGGACCACCTGGCCGGCAAGCTGCCGATCTCCCGCTGGCAGCGTGACCTCACCGACTCCACGGTGCTGCGCAACGTGGGCGTGGGTCTGGCCCACAGCCTGATCGCCTACGAAGCCTCCCTGAAGGGCATTGGCAAGCTGGAGGTCAACCCGGAACGCCTCGACGACGACCTGGACCACGCCTGGGAAGTGCTCGCCGAGCCGATCCAGACGGTGATGCGCCGCTATGGCATCGAGAAGCCCTACGAGAAACTCAAGGAGCTGACCCGGGGCAAGGCCATCACCCAGGAGGCCCTGGCTGACTTCATTGACGGCCTGGCCATTCCCGAGGACGCCAAGGAGCGTCTCAAGGCGCTCACCCCGGGCGGCTACACCGGCAACGCCGGCCGCCAGGCCCGCGACGTCCAGTAACACCGCCGCCGGCGCCCGGCGCCGGCCCGGAGCTTTCATGACCGTGGATGCCGTTCCGCCGCGTTTCACGCTGCCCCTCGCGCCCGGGGATTTCCTGGCGCGCCACTGGCAGCGGGCGCCCCTGTTCATGCCCGGCGCCGCCGTCGGGCTCGATCACCCGGACCCGGACACCCTGGCCGGCCTGGCCCTGGAGCCGGAGGTGGAGTCGCGTCTGATCGAGGGCGCCGGCGACGGCCCCTGGTCCCTGGAGCAGGGGCCGTTCGAGGAACAGCGCTTCGGCGCCCTGGGCCCGCGGGACTGGACCCTGCTGGTGCAGTCCGTGGATCACTACCTCACCGAGGTGTCCCTGCTGCTGGACGATTTCCGCTTCCTGCCCGGCTGGCGCCTCGAGGACATCATGATCAGCTACGCCGCCGAGGGCGGCAGCGTCGGCCCCCACTTCGATCAGTACGACGTCTTCCTGATCCAGGCCAGCGGCCGGCGCCACTGGCAGTTGGGCCCGCTCTGCGACGACGACACCCGCCTGCGCGGCGACGTGCCCCTGAAGATGCTCGCCCACATGCCGGTGGAGAGCGAATACACCGCCGGCCCCGGCGACGTGCTCTACCTGCCGCCGGGCATGGCCCACCACGGCGTCGCCCTGGACAGCGACTGCGTGACCTGGTCGGTGGGCTTCCGGGCCCCGGACTACCGCGATCTGCTGGCGGAAGTGGTGGCCGAAACCCTGGCCGAGACCCCCACCCGCCTGTACGCCGATCCCGGCCGCGCCCCGGTCGCCGACCCGGGCCGGCTCGACGCCGGTGAACGGGACGCCATGCTGGACGCGGCCCTGGCGCTGTTCGACCGGGACGCCGGACGCCGTGCCTTGGCCCGCTGGCTGAGCACGCCCCGGCAAACGGGACTTGATTTTCTGATCGACCCGGCGCACATTCGCGCCGCCGATCCCGATGCCGCCCTGGTCCGCCATGGCGGCGTGCGCCTGCTGGTGGTGGACGACACCGCCTGGCTGAACGGCGAGGCCTGGCCGCTGCGCGGCAGCCAGGCCGCCCTGGCCGGGCTGCTCGCCCGCCAGCGGCGCTATACGAACGACGAGCTGGCCGCGGTGCTCGACACCGACAGCCGGCCCCTGCTGGATCACTGGATAGACCAGGGCTACTTTGCCGAGCTTTAACGAGAACGCCATGGCCTTTAGCATCATCGAGACGACCTGGGACGAACACCGCGACGAGCTGAGCGCGCTGCGCGAGCGCATCTTCATCGGCGAACAGGGCGTCCCCGAGGAACTGGAATGGGACGGCGCCGACCACGCCGCCCGGCACTTCCTGGCCCTGGACGACGCGGGCCAGCCCATCGGTTGCCTCCGTCTTCTGGGCAGCGGCCAGATCAGCCGCCTGTGCGTGCTGGAAACCCACCGCAACAGCGGCATCGGCCGCGCCCTGCTGGTGGCCGCCGAGGAAGCGGCCCGCGCCGCCGACATGGGCGAGATTTTCCTGTACGCCCAGACCCACGCCACCAGCTTCTATGAAACCGCCGGCTTCAGCGTGTCCGGCGGCATCTTCATGGACGCGCACATCCCCCACCGGCAGATGTTCAAGCTGCTCGACTGATGCGCCTGCGGCTCGGCGAGGACGACACTCTCCACCATCCGGATCCGACCCGGGCGGCGGAGGCCCTGGCCGCCCTGATCCGCGCCTGCCGGCGGCGCCTGTGGCTGCGGGTGCCGGCCCTGGACGCGCTCACCGCCGATCCGGCGGTCCTCGACGCCCTCAAGGCCCTGGCCCTGTCCTCGCCCCAGGCCGACCTGCGCGTGCTGTTCGACGACGTGGACCAGGCGGTCAAACACGGCCATGGCCTGGTGCATCTGGCCCGCCGCCTGCCCTCCCGCCTGCATGTGCGCCAGACCCAGCCCGACGACGCCGATCCGGCGCTGTGCTTCGCCGTGGCCGAGCGCACCGGCCTGTTCGAGGCGGCTGGCTGGCCGCGCCTGGAACGCCTGGACCTGTGCGCCCATGCCCTGCCCCGGGCTCCACGCCGCGCGGAACACTTCGGCCGTGTCTGGGAGCGCGCGCGAAGCAATCCGGAGTTGCGCGAATTGCGCCTGTGACCTTATCCGGCGCGGCAAAAAGCGGCATCATAAGAGCCGCACAATAACGACGAATCAAGAGAGAACCATGGCCGAGAGCACCAAATACCTGCTGTCCGAAGAGCGCATGCCGCGCGACTGGTACAACATCATGGCGGACTTTCCGACGCCCATGGCGCCGGTGCTGCACCCCGCCACCCACCAGCCGGTGGCGCCCGGCGACCTGGCGCCGCTGTTCCCGGACACCCTGATCGCCCAGGAGATGACCACCGAGCGCCACGTGGAAATTCCCACGCCGGTGCGCGACATCTACCGCCTGTGGCGGCCCAGCCCGCTGATCCGCGCGCGCCGTCTGGAAAAGGCCCTGGACACCCCCGCCAGGATTTACTTCAAGTACGAAGGGGTGAGCCCGGCCGGCTCCCACAAGCCCAACACCGCCGTGGCCCAGGCGTTCTACAACGCCGAGGCCGGCATCAAGCGGCTCACCACCGAGACCGGCGCCGGCCAGTGGGGCTCGTCGCTGGCCTTCGCCGGCAGCCTGTTCGATCTGCAGGTGAAGGTGTTCCAGGTCAAGGTGTCGTTCCAGCAGAAACCCTACCGCCAGGCGCTGATGCGCACCTATGGCGCCGAATGCGTGGCCTCGCCATCCGACCTTACCGAATCCGGCCGCGCGATCCTGGCGGAGAATCCGGATCATCCGGGCAGCCTGGGCATCGCCATCAGCGAGGCGGTGGAACTGGCCGCCCAGGACGAGGGCACCAAGTACGCCCTGGGCTCGGTGCTCAACCACGTGATGCTGCACCAGAGCGTGATCGGCCTGGAGGCCATGGAACAGTTCGAAATGGCCGGCGACGATCCGGACATCATCATCGGCTGCACCGGCGGCGGCTCCAACTTCGCCGGCATCGCCTTCCCGTTCCTGGGCGCGCAACTGCGCGGCGGACGCCGGCGCCGCATCATCGCCGTGGAACCGGCGGCCTGCCCCACCCTCACCCAGGGCCGCTTCGCCTATGATTTCGGCGACACCGCCCACCTGACACCGCTCACCAAGATGCACACCCTGGGCTCCAGCTTCACGCCGCCGGGCTTCCACGCCGGCGGGCTGCGCTATCATGGCATGGGCTCCCAGGTGTCCCACGCCCTGGAGCTGGGGCTGATCGAGGCGCGCGCCTACCAGCAGCTGGGCTGCTTCGAGGCGGCGGTGGAGTTCGCCCGCCACGAGGGCATCGTGCCGGCGCCGGAGTGCACCCACGCGGTCAAGGGCGCCATGGACGAAGCCCTGCGCTGCAAGGCGGAAGGCAAGGCGGAGACCATCCTGTTCAACCTTTCCGGTCACGGCCACTTCGACATGCAGGCCTACATCGACTACTTCGACGGCAAGCTGGAGGACGGTGACTACGACGCCGCCGGCGCCGAAGCGGCGCTGTCGCGCCTGCCACAACTGGGCTGATTCACATCAAGGGGGAAAATATGGCGTTCTTCGACGGTCTGATCGCACTCATCGTGCTCGGTCTGGTGCTCATGGGGATCGGTTTCGGTGCCCGCCAGTCCGCCTGGGGGCTGACCCTGCTGGCCCTGGGCACGATCTGCATGCTCGCCACCATTGGCTACAAGGTCTACATGACCGTTCAGTGATCCAGCGCGGCCACCAGCTCCCAGAGCCGGTGGCCGCTGTCACGGTACTTTTCCTCGAAATCAGTGATCGCCTCATCCTCCACGGTGAGCGGCGACAGGCTCGCCGCGCGCCCCGCCAGCTCCAGCGCCCCGGCCATTTCCCGGGCATAGAGTTCCCAGTTGGTGCGCAGCACCAGCTCGCCGCCCAGCCCCAGCAAATGGGGAAACACCGGATGCCCGTGCCAGCGCCGTTTCAGATGAGCGCTTTTCGGCCAGGGGTTCGGGTACAGCAGGTAATGCCGCCAGGGGCGCCAGCCGGCGGCCTCCGCCAGGCGCCAGAAACCGGCGCAGTCGGTGCGCAGCAACAGCAGATTCCCGATCGGCTCGAAGCGCCGCGCCGCCCGTTCCAGCCGGTGGGCGGACTGATCCAGCCCCAGCACCCGGGCGTGCGGATAACGGCGCGCCAGCCACACCGAGGAACGCCCGGTGCCGCAGCCGGAATCCAGAATCAACGGGCCGGACGAGCCGGCGAGCCAGTGCTCGGCGCGGGCGAACGCGTCACGGTCGTAGTCGGCCAGGGGCGCGCGCCAGGCGTGGCCGAGATGGCGGCGCACGGTGTCCGCCAGGGCCGGGTGCGGCGCGTCCTGGTTGCTGGTGACGGCCCGGCTGTTAGCGAACATGGGAATCCTCGAAGGTACGAATCACGGACGTTTTTGCAGTGGTTTTTCACAATTTTGGTTGCGCGGTTCCCGGCCAGCGCCGCCTTTCGCTACACTCCGGCGCGTTACGGGAGGGTTTGTCATTATGCGTTTTTTCCTGCCTTTTTTCTGCCTTTTCCTGCTCAGCGCCTGCCAGAGCGGTGACATCGACAAAGACGATTACGAAGACGACTTTCTGCTCGTCGCCCACCAGAACATGAAGTCCCCGGGCAGCGACTACGGTCGCGACGTGAACCTGCAGGCGATCGTGCGCAACCGGGTCGCCGACGACGCCGGTAGCGGCCTGTGGCTGCGCACCACCCTGCCCTGGCTGCGCATTGACGGTGGGCAGCTGGATACCCGCGACCTGTCACGCCTGGGCGATCGCGCGGAGCCGTTCCGCCGATTCCAGGAGAGCGGCACCCTGAGCCGCGTGAAGGACGGCCGCGTGACCGAAACCCGCCTGGCCGACCCGGACCTGCAGCAACAACTGGAGGAACGTTTCGGCGACAGGGTCCAGCAACTGCTGGACCAGTCCACCGCCACCGCCGTGCCACTGCCGGACGACCCTCAACCCGGCGACACCTGGCAGGCCAGCGCGTCCCTCTGGGGCCTGCCGGAAATCGAGGCCGACTACCGCGTCCTGGCGCGGGACGGCGAGCGGGTTCTGATCGACATGACCCTCAACGGCGAACGGGTGGAAGGCCGGGCGCGCATGATCGCCCGCTGGCCCAGCGGCATGCCCGAGGCATTGCGTCTGCACAGCGACATGTACATGGCCGACCAGGACGTGCTCGTCGAGCAGCGTTTGCAGCTGATCAGCCAGCGCCATTACCCCTATCCGGTGCGGGACTGGGACGTGGACCCGATGCGCCTGGAGATGCAGGCCGACTACCAGGCCCGGCAATTCCGCGAGTTCCCCTTGCTCGACCCGGAGGACACCAAGCCGCTGCGCGACCGCGCCGGCATGGACGCGCTGCTCGACAGCCTGGAGGACAGCTTCCTTTACCGGATCGAGGAGAACCGGGTCATGACCCGGGGGGACTGGGGCCTGGCCATGCCGCTGCAGCAGCAGGCGGAATTGCACTTCACCGGCTTCCAGGGCGCCGCTCCGGACGGGCTGGTACTGAACCGCCTGGCGGAAAGCGATGGTTTCTTCCGGCTGGCGGACCCGGGGCCGGCGGACATGGAGCTGGGGCGGGACCTGCTGATCGCCACCGCGCCGCAAGCCTTTCAGCCCGGCGAGCCGGTGACCCTTACCGCCGAGGCGCGGGTCTGGACACCCGGCGAGCCGTTTACCCTGAACAAAGGCGACCCGGCTCCCGACGGCCTGGCGGTACTGGACTGGCAGGCCCGGCGTCTGGATCTGCGCCTGGAGGACGGCCAACCAATACGCGCCGTTCCCCTGGACGCCGACGGCCGGCCCTTGCCGATGAACACCGCCATACGACCGATCAAGCAGGCCGACCAGAGCCCGGCCACCTTCATTGAGCGCCTGTCCCTGAAACCGGCCCCGCTGCGCCTCAGCCTGCGCGCCGATGGCGACATCGCGGCGCTGCGCCTTACCCCACTGGAGCCGGACAACCGGCCCCTGACCCTGACGGTGCGCCCGCAACCCGAGGACGGCGATTTGCATCCACCCGGCGCCCGGCACCAACTGCCGGGCCTGCAAAAAGCCCCCGATGACACCGCCAAACTGCTGGACAACATCGAACCGCAGGGGCTCGAACGCAACCGATTGCGGGTCACCGCCCCGGCCGGTTTCCGCCTGTGCGGCGTGGTGCCCACCGGCAAGGCGGACTACCACGGTACCCCGCTGCATTTCACCTGGACCGCCCGGGGCCTGGATCAGGAGAACGCCCGGCCCGGCTTCGAGCTGCGCACCGAGGACAACCAGATCCGCTATTTCTACGGCCGGCGAGTGACGTTCGAAGCGCGCTGTCCGTCCCGCGTGGAGACCGTGATCCTGACCCGCGAGGAGCCCGGTTGCGCCCGGTTCGACGGCGACAACGGCGTGGCCCTGGGCGAGGACTGCGACGCCGCCCACTACGAGGCCCTGGACGATACCGGCCTGGCCCTGCGTGAGCTGGGCGAGGACGACAACGGCGTGCTCCGCTTCTGGGGCCCGGTGAAGTCCGTCCGCCTGCTGCGCGCCCATGGCGAACGGAGCCGAACCCTCGAGGCCACCCTGCCGGAGCTGCCGCAATGAGTGTTTTTCAATGGACCCGCAACCTGACCCTGATGCTCGGCGCCGTGCTGCTGGCCCAGGCCGCCCAGGCCGAACGCCTCTACTTCACCGATTATGGCTATCCGGCCAAGACCGAGCAGGCCCGGTTTTTCTATGTGGACACGTCCCTGCCGGAGAATCCGGACGGCCCCGGCTACCTCTACAAGGCCTATTACCAAAGCAACGACGCGCTCTATGCCGAAGGCGCCCGCGCCGGCACCGACAAGGACGCCGACTGGTACGGCGACTGGCGCTATCTCTACCCGGACGGCACGTTGAAGGAAAAGGGACACAGCGACGAACAGGGCCGCCTCGACGGCGAGATCATCTCCTACCACGAGAACGGCCAGGTGGATAAGCTTCGCCGCTACCGTCACGGCAAGCCCCACGGCGTGGAAAAGCACTACGACGAGGACGGCAATCTGCTGGCCAGGACGCCCTACAAGGACGGCGCCGTCACCGGTATGCGGGTGGCCTACTACTCCAAGGTCAACGGCCAGGGAGGCGGCAAGGACGGCGGCCAGATCCATGAGGAAAGGCGCTACAAGGGCGGCCGCTACGACTTCCTCTTCAACCGCTATGACCGCGACGGCAACCCGCTCGCCCACGAGGCCTATGTCGCCCCCGGAATCCTGATGGGCTGGCACAAGAACAGTGATGGCGTCTACCTGAGCCGCGAAGCCACCTACCAGCGCGATGCGCAGGGACGGTTCCACAACGAGGCGCCGGTATGGCTACGCCTCAAGGCCGAGCATAACCCGGACGGCACGCCCCGGTTCATATACCTGCGCTACCCGCAAAAAGACAGCGTGTGGAAAATCGGCTTGGTCAACGACCGGGTGGTGAAGCTGCAACACCTGGTCGGCGGGATCGCCCAGGGCAAGGCCATCATCGGCCAGTACAGCGGCGCCCGCGAGGAAGGCCGCATGAAGGATGGCCGGCGCACCGGTGAATGGCGCGAGTACGACGATGACGGCACCCTGATCGCGGTGAAACGGTTCCAGAACGGCCAGCGCCAGGGCGAAAGCCGGAAGCGCGGCGGCCCGGAGCACCAGCTCTGGACCTACCATGACTATCAACAGGGCAAGAAGGACGGCCCCTGGCGCACCGAAAACGCCGACGGCGAAGTGCTGGAATCCGGCCGTTACCGGAACGACAGGCCGGTGGGCGACTGGCGCACCCTGGACACCAACGGCAACATTGAGCAAGCGCATTATGTAAACGGCAAGCTGCACGGCGACTGGACCCGCGCCACCCCGGACGGCACCCTGCTGGACCAGCGCCACTACCGCAACGGCAAGGCGGTCGGCGACTGGGAGAGCCATGACGAGGACGGCAACCTGGTGTTCCGGGCCCACTTCGTGAATGGCGAAAAAGAAGGCGAGGCCTTCAAGGTATTGTATGAAGGACGTCAAAGGCACGCCCATTTCAAGGCCGGCAAGCGCGACGGTGAATACCTGGAAACCAGCCCCGAAGGTTACCCCCGACTGGTGGGCCAGTACCGCGACGACAAACGCCAGGGGCGTTTCATCGAATACGATGAGGAAGGCCGGGTGGAACGCATCACCCCGTACCGGGATGGCGTGGAGAACGGCGAAGGCTGGATCAGCGACCGCGACGGCAAGATGATACCGGCGCGCTGGCGCGACGGCGACCGCCTCGAGCCCTGACCTGGTCGGCCCAGGGCCGGTCAATGCACCCCGGCACCGTTGTCGCTATGATGCGAATTCGACCTTTTCCTGGGACCATCGCCATGCGCATGCCAAGTCGACGTCGATGCACGCCCGGCCATAGAACGCTGGCTCTGTTGCTGCTACTGATCGCCGCGCCGCTGCTGGCCCGGGCCGACGCCCTGTCGATCCACGTGATCCAGCGCGCCGACGCCCAGGCCCTGGTACCGGTGATCCGCCCGCTGCTCCCCGAAGGCGGCTACGTGAACGCCTACCAGGGCAAGCTCGTGATCCGCACCACCAGTGCCAATTTCGACCAAGTGCTGGCCGCCCTGGGCGACATGCCGGAGGTGCCGCGCACGGTGTCCGTGCATCTGCGCCGCCGCGCCGACGGCGGACGCAGCGGCGGCGGCGTCAGCATAGACCGTAACGGCGTGCGCGCCGGCGCCGGCTCGATCCAGCACCAACGCCAGGACGATTACCGCATCGACACCCTGGCCGGCCACGCCGCCGGCATCAGCCAGGGCACCCTGGTGGCCCTCACCGGCACCCAGTACCCGGCCCTGATGACCTTGAAACAGGGCATCCGGATCACCCCGGTGATGACCGGCGACGGCCGCGTGCGGCTGACCGTGGCGCAACGCTTCGACGAACCCGCCGGCGACGGCGTGGCCCGCACCCAGGGCGCCGACACCACCCTGGTGGTGACCCCGGGCCAGTGGCGCTCCCTGGGCGCCATCACCGTCAGCGAACGCACCGGCGCCCGCGGCCTGAGCGGCGGCGCCACCCACAGCGAACGGCTGGATCTGCCCCTGGAAGTAAAGGTGGAGATCGGCGGCCGCTGAACCGGATCGCGGGACGGCGCCCGCCGCCCCGCCCTGCCCCACGGGGGCGCATTCATACTTCGTTACGCACCGGAATCGGGCATTTCCGCCCCGCCGGAGGCCCGTCATGCCCCCTTTTCCGGGGCTTCCGGCCGTCCCGCCATGTGGCCCGCTTATTGCTATTCCTGTTGCCGTGCTTGTAAATTTACTAATCGATTAATTAATATGTCGATTAGTCGCACTAACAACAAGGCTCAACAGGAGAAACCGCGATGCGAAAACTGATTCTGGCTCCAATAATTGCGACCGCGCTGATGGGCGCCACCCAGGCCCAGGCGCAAGACACCCTAAAGATCGGTCTGATCCAGCCCCTCACCGGTTCGGTGGCCTACAACGGCACCGCCGACGCCAACGGCGCCCGGCTCGCCGTCAAGGAGCGCAACGCCAACGGCGGCGTGCTCGGCAAGCAGGTGGAGCTGATCATCGAGGACGGCCAGTGCAGCCCCGCCAACTCGGTGAACGCCGCCGAGAAGCTGATCCAGCGCGACCGGGTGGCCTCCCTGGTCGGCGCCTTCTGCAGCTCCGCCACCTCGGCGGTGATGCCGGTGGCGCGCAAATACAAGGTGCCGTTCCTGAGCGGCGTGTCCTCCGAGGCCAGCCTCACCGAAAAGGGCAACCCCTACTTCTTCCGCTCCGCGGAAACCGACGCCCTGCTCGGCCAGGCGTTCTCGAAACTGCTGGCGGACAATCTGGACCTCAAGAAAGTGGCCTACATCGGCGTCAACGACGACTGGGGCCGAGGCAGCGTCAAGGCGTTTGAGTCGGAGCTGTCCGCCCACGGCGTGGACACCGCCATGGTGGAATACTTCAACCACGGCGCCACCGATTTCTACACCCTGCTCACCAAGCTGCGCAGCTCCGGCGCCGACGGCGTGTTCGTGGCCGCCGAAACCCAGGACGGTTCCACCCTGGTCAAGCAGATCAAGCAGTTCGGCATCGACATGGACGTGTTCGGCGTCGGTTCCTGGGCCACCAGTGACTTCATCAACATCACCGGCGAGGCCGCCGAAGGCATCTATGCGGCGGTGCCCTACGTGGCCAACCAGGACGGCGAGCGCAACAAGAAGTTCGTGAAGGACTACGCCACCGCCTACGACCACGCCCCGGGCAAGTACGCCGCCGCCGGCTACAACTCCCTGAACATCATGATGGACGCCATCGAGCGCGCCGGCGCCACCGACGCGGACGCCATTCTCGGCGGCCTCAAGGCCACCGACTATCAGGCACCCAACGGCCGCTACCGCTTCACCAGCAAGGGCCAGGGCTACGGCTTCAATCTGGTTCTGGTGCAGATCCACGACGGCGACATCGACGTGGTCGCCACCACCCGCATCGACAACCCGGAAGCGGACAAGAACAACGACGGGCAATAAACCATGGATATGCTTTTCCAATTCATCGCCAACGGTCTGGTGTCGGGGTCGTTCTACGCGCTCTCGGCCCTGGGCCTGACGCTGATCTTCGGCCTGATGCGGGTGGTCAACTTCGCCCACGGCGAGCTCTACATGCTCGGCGGGGTGATGGGCTGGCTGACCACCACGGTGCTGGGCCTGAACTTCTTCGCCGGGCTGGCGCTCACCATCCTGGTGATGGGCGCCTTCGGCTGGCTCGCCGACCGCTTCCTGATCGAGCGGGTCCGCGACCAGGGCGAGGAGCCCAGCATTCTGCTCACCATCGGGCTGTCGATCTTTCTCACCAACACCGCCCTGCTGCTGGTGGGCACGGCGCCGCTCAACGTGGAAGGCCCGCTGCCCAACAAGCCGGTGTTCCTTGGGCCGGTGGTGCTCACCGAGCTGCGGCTGTTCGCCGTGGCCGCCTGCGCGGCGCTGATCCTGGCCGCCCATCTGGTGATCCGCTACACCCGCCTGGGGCGCGCCATGCGCGCCACCTTCCAGGACGCCATGGCGGCGCGCCTGGCGGGCATCAACACCGCCCGGGTGTACGCCAGCACCTTCGCCCTGGGCACCATCCTGGCGGCCTCCGCCGGCATGTTGCTGGGCTCGATCTATTCCACCCATGTGAGCGCCGGCGGGCTGGTCAGCCTGAAGGCCTTCGTGGTGGTGATCCTGGGCGGCATGGGCAGTTTCGCCGGGGCCATCGTCGGCGGTCTGATCCTGGGCGTGGCCGAAGCCCTGTGGGGCGGCTACATCTCCACCGGCACGGTGGACATCATCGGCTTCCTGATCGTGATCCTGACTCTGATCTTCAAACCCTATGGTCTGTTTTCGACCCAGGTGGAGAGGGCCTGAGCATGAAAATCGAACGCAATACCCTGCTGGTGCTGGGGCTGGTGGCCCTGGTGTTTCCGCTGCTGGTGGGCAACCAGTATCTGCTGCACATCGGCGTCATGGTGCTGCTCTACGCGATACTCGCCACCAGCCTCAACCTGATCGTCGGCTACGTTGGCGAGTTCTCCCTGGGCCACACCGCCTTTCTGGGGCTGGGCGCCTACACCGCCGCCCTGCTCTCCCTGCGGCTGGGCTGGCCGGTGTGGGCCACCGTTCCGGTGGCCGGCGTGGTGTCGGCGATCTTCGGGGCCGCCATCGGCGCCATCACCCTGCGGCTGCGCGGCCCCTACTTCGTGATCATCACCCTGGCCTTCGCCGAGGTGCTGCGACTGATCGCCAACAACTGGGTGGACTTCACCAACGGCCCCATGGGGTTGTCCGGCGTGGCCCAGCCGGCGCTGCTGGCGGACGCCTCGCCGCTGATGGCCAAGCGGTTCTACTTCTACCTGGCCCTGGCGCTCACCGCCGTGGCCCTGTACATGGCCTACCGCTTCGTCTATTCCAACAACGGCCGCGCTGCGGTGACCGTGCGCGAGAACCGCTTCGTGGCGCAGTCGGTGGGCATCCGCCCGTTCGTCTACGCCATGCGCGCCTTCGTGCTGGGGGCTTTCCTGGCCGGCCTGGCGGGCGGCTTCTACGCCCACTACATCACCTTCGTGGGCGCCAATGTGTTCGGCTTCGCCTTCATGATCAGCATGATCATCATGGTGTTGATCGGCGGCAAGGGCACCCTGATCGGCCCCCTGTTGGGTGCCCTGCTGGTGACCCTGCTCACCGAGTACCTGCGTGAGCTGCAGGAGCTGCGCCTGTCCCTGTTCGGGCTGATCGTCATGGCGGTGGTGCTGTTCCTGCCCAACGGTCTGATGGGCTTCCTCAACCATCGACGCGAACCCGGTGAGCGCGACGGCGCCGACCGCACCGCGCCCGGCACCCAGGGAGGCACGGCATGAACACGACGACGCAAACGCCGCTGCTGTCCGTGGCCGGCCTGAGCAAGACCTTCGGCGGCATCAAGGCGGTGCAGGACATCGACTTCCAGGTGAACCGGGGCGAGGTGTTCGGTCTGATCGGCCCGAACGGCGCCGGCAAGACCACCTGCTTCAACCTGATCACCGGTTTCTACACGCCCACCACCGGCAAGGTGGCGTTCCAGGGCCAGGACATCACCGGCCAGAGCCCGTACCGGATCGCCCGCCAGGGCCTGGTGCGCAGCTTCCAGAAAACCAATGTGCTCAAGCCCCTGACGGTGTTCGAGAACGTGCTCGCCGGGCATTACCTGAGCGCCAAGCAAAGCCTGCTGGGCACCCTGTTTCCCACCGCGCCGGTGCGCAAGGCGGAACGGGAAGCCCGCGACAGCGCGGCGCGCATTGTCGAGGTGCTGGATCTGGGCGGGCGCCTGGATACGCCGGCCTACCGGTTGTCCTGCGGCGAGCTGCGCTTGCTGGAGGTGGCCGTGGCCCTGGCCGCCAAGCCCACGCTGCTGATGCTCGACGAGCCGGCCGCCGGGCTGAACAGCCAGGAAGCCATGCGCTTCGGTGGCATTCTCAAGGATCTGCGCCGCGAACAGGTGCCGTCCATCGTCATCGTCGAGCACAACATGAGCCTGGTCATGGACGTCAGCGACCGGGTCATGGTGATGGATTTCGGCCGCAAGCTGGCCGAGGGTGCCCCCGCCGAGGTCAAGAACGATCCGCGGGTGGTGGAAGCCTATCTGGGGAGGGCACGAGCATGACCGAGACGCCCATCAACAAGACCCTGCTGCGGGTCCGCGACCTGCACGTGGCCTACGGCAAGATCGCCGCCCTGCACGGCGTCGACCTGGACGTGGCCGAGGGCGAAACCGTGGCCCTGATCGGCGCCAACGGCGCCGGCAAGAGCACCATCCTGCGGGCCATCTCCGGCCTGCTGAAACCGAGCCGGGGCGGCATTCACTGGGACGGCCGCGAGATCGCCGGACTGCCGGCGGAGAAAGTGGTGGCCGGCGGCATCGCCCATTGTCCGGAGGAACGGCACGTGTGGCCGGCCATGACGGTGCGGGAGAACCTTATGCTGGGTGCCTTCCTGACCAGCTCCAAGCACCGGGTGGAGGAGCGCGTGGGCATGGCCTTTCACCGTTTCCCGCGTCTGCGCGAGCGCTACAAGCAGATGGCGGGCACCCTCAGCGGCGGCGAGCAACAAATGCTGGCCATCGCCCGGGCGCTGATGTCGGAGCCGCGTCTGCTGCTGCTCGACGAACCCAGCCTGGGTCTGTCGCCGAAGATGGCCGACGAAGTGTTCGACGTGGTGCGCGAAATCAACGGCCACGGCGTCACCGTGCTGGTGGTGGAGCAGAACGTGCACAACGCCCTGGCGGTGGCGTCCCGGGCCTATGTGGTGGAGACAGGCGCGATCAGCACCGAGGCGGACAGCGCCACCCTGCTCGAGGACCCGGAGGTTCTGAACGCCTATCTGGGTGCCTGAGCGGTGCCCGTCGGGCGGCGCGGTCCGCCCTATAAATTAATTAATCGAATAGTTAACAAGGAGTATTCCATGTCTGATCAACTTCGTGTCGGCATCATCGGCGGCGGCATCGGCGGTGTCGCCCTGGCCCGCGCCCTGGCCCGTCGCGGCATCGATTGCCACCTGTTCGAGCAGGCCCCGGCCTTCGGCGAGGTGGGCGCCGGCGTGCAGATGACCCCCAACGCGGTGAAAGTGCTCAAGGCGCTGGGCCTGGGCGCGGAACTGGCGCGCATCGGCTTCCTGCCGGAAGCCATGGTGGGGCTCAACTGGGAAACCGCCGACGAGCTGTTCCGCACCCCGCTCAAGGTGGCCTGTCCGGTGAACTTCGGCGCCGAGTACTACCATGTGCACCGCGCCGACCTGCACGGCATCCTGGCCAAGGACCTGCCCGCCGACCGCATTACCTTCAACGCCCGCTGCACCGGCGTGGAGGAACAGGAGGACGGCGTGCTGGCCCGTTTCGACGACGGCAGCCAGTTCAAGGCCGACCTGATCGTCGGCGCCGACGGCATCCACTCGCCGGTGCGCGCCTCCCTGTGGGGCCAGGACGAGCCGCAATTCACCGGTCATATGTGCTGGCGCGCCCTGGTGCCGGTGGACCAGCATCCGCTGCCCTTCGTGGGCCCCAACGCGGCGTTCTGGATGGGCCCCAAGGCCCACGTGGTGACCTACTACGTGAAAGGCGGCAAGGCGGTGAACATCGTCGCCGTCACCGAAACCGCCGACTGGGTGGAGGAATCCTGGACCGAACCGAGCAGCACCGAGGAACTGCTGGCCGCCTACGAAGGGTGGCACGAGAACCTGATCCGGCTGTTCAAGATGACCGACCCGACGCAGACCTTCAAATGGGGCCTGTTCGACCACGACCCCATGGCGCACTGGTCCACGGATCGCGCCACCCTGCTCGGCGACGCCGCCCACCCGATGCTGCCGTTCCTGTCCCAGGGCGCGGCCATGGCCATCGAGGACGCCTACGTGCTGGCCGAGGCCCTGGTGCACTTCCAGGGCAACCTGCCCGCCGCGCTCCAGGCCTACGAGAACGAGCGTCGGCCGCGCACCTCCGAGGTGCAGCTCCAGGCCCGCGAACGCGGCCGCAGCTACCATCTGTCCACCCCGGAAGAACTGCGCCGGCGGGATCAGGCCATGCGCGAAGCGCAGAAGAAGGACCCCAACGCGGTGGGCATCCGCGCCGAGTGGATCTACCAGTACGACGCCACCACCTGCGCGGACCGTTTCGACACCGCCGACGCCACCGCCTGAACCGGGAGGAACGACGCTATGCAAACGCCCTATCGCATCGGCCAGATCGTGCCCAGCTCCAACACCACCATGGAGACCGAGATCCCGGCCATGCTCACCGCCCGTCAACTGATCCGGCCGGAGCGCTTCACCTTCCATTCCAGCCGCATGCGCATGAAAACGGTGAAGAAGGAGGAACTGGCCGCCATGGACGCCGAGTCCGACCGCTGCGCCCTGGAACTCAGCGACGCCAGCGTGGACGTGCTCGGCTACGCCTGCCTGGTGGCGATCATGTCCATGGGCCGCGGCTACCACCGCGAATCCCAGCAGCGCCTGTCCCGGGTGACCCGGGACAACGGCGCGCCGGCGCCGGTGATCACCAGCGCCGGCGCCCTGGTGGACGGCCTCAAGGTGCTCGGCGCGAAGAAAGTCGCCCTGGTGGCGCCCTACATGAAGCCGCTCACCGAACTGGTGGTGGATTATATCGAGCACGAAGGCATCCAGGTGAGCACCTGGCGGGCCCTGGAAATCCCCGACAATCTGGAAGTGGCGCGGCACCGTCCGGACAACCTGCCCGGCATCGTCGGCGAGCTGGACACCGACGACGTGGATGCCATCGTGCTGTCCGCCTGCGTGCAGATGCCGTCCCTGTCGGTGGTGTCCCGGGTCGAGGCGCAGACCGGCAAGCCGGTGATCACCGCCGCCATCGCCACCACCTACGCCCTGTTGAACGCCCTGGACCTGGAGCCGGTGGTGCCCGGCGCCGGCGCCCTGCTGTCCGGGGCCTACTGAAGGAGAACGCCATGAGTCATTACCAATACGGCGCCCAGGTGCACGCCAACGGCATCCGTCAGCACTATTTGCGCTACGGCGGCCACGGGCCGGCGCTGGTGATCGTGCCCGGCATCACCAGCCCGGCGGTCACCTGGGGCTTCGTGGCGGAGCGCTTCGGCGCCCGCTTCGATACCTATGTGCAGGACGTGCGCGGCCGGGGCCTGAGCCAGGCCGGCGACGACCTGGACTACGGCCTGGACGCCCAGGCGGACGACGTGGCGGCGCTGATCCGCGCCCTCGGTCTGGACGACGTCACCGTGCTCGGGCACTCCATGGGCGGGCGCATCGCCATCCGCATGGCGCGACGCCACCCGGACCTGCCGCTGGCCCGGCTGATCCTGGCGGACCCGCCGGTGTCCGGCCCGGGCCGGCGCCCCTACCCGGCCAACCTGCCCTGGTACGTGGACTCGATCCGCGCCGCCGTGCACGGCATGGACGCCGACGCCATGCGCGAGTTCTGCCCCACCTGGACCGAGCAGCAACTGCGCCTGCGCGCCCAGTGGCTGCACACCTGCGACGAGCGGGCGGTGGTGCAAAGCTTCGAGGACTTCCAGCGCGACGACATTCACCAGGACCTGCCCCGGGTCACGGTGCCTACCCTGCTGATGGGCGCCGGCCGGGGCGACGTGGTCACCGACGCGGACGCCGACGAGGTGCTGTCGCTTCTGCCCGACGCCCGTTTCACCCGGGTGGAGAACGCCGGCCATATGCTGCCCTGGGACGACGAGGAAGGCTTTTACCGCGCCTGCGGTGACTTCCTCGGTTGCCCGATCTAGGAGACCGCCATGCCTTCCGATCAGGATGTCTATCAACGCCAGGGCTTCGGCGCCGCCCTGGGCCTGCGTGGCCAGCCGGCGCTGCTGATCGTCGATTTCGTCAACGGCTTCGCCGATGCGGACCGCTTCGGGGGTGGCAACATCCCCGAGGCGATCGCCGCCACCGTGCCGGTGCTGGAGGCGGCCCGGGAGCGCGGCTGGCCGGTGGCGCACACGCGCATCGTGTTCGCCGACGACGACGCCGACGCCAATGTCTTCACCCTCAAGGTGCCCGGCCTGCTGGGGCTCAAGGAAACCGATCCGGCCAGCGCCATCGTGCCGGCGCTGGCCCCGGCGGGCGGTGAGCTGGTGGTGCGCAAGACGGTGCCCTCGGCGTTCTTCGGCACCGGCCTGGCCGCCTGGCTCACCGGCCACGGCGTCGGCAGCCTGCTGGTGGCCGGCTGCACCACCAGCGGCTGCGTGCGCGCCAGCGTGGTGGACGCCATGAGCCACGGTTTCCGGCCCCTGGTGCTGGAGGATTGCGTCGGCGACCGGGCCCTCGGGCCCCACGACGCCAACCTCTTCGACATGGCCCAGAAAAACGCCGACGTGCTGCCCTGGGCTACCCTGCGCGAGCGGCTCGACGACTGAGTTTTACCGCTCCACGCGGCGCCGCTAGAATACGCGGCGTCGCTTTATTTATTCACTTCATTAATTTCGGCGGTCCGAGCAGCCATGCCCAGTTCCAAAGTCCAGGGTCGACGCGGTGTCGCGCCCAAGAAAAACGCCAAGCCGGCGACCCGTAACAAACCCGGGCGCCCAGGCGGCTCCAACGGCCAGGTCCGCGACCGGATCCTGGACGCCTCCGAGCTGCTGTTCGCGGAACGGGGCTACGCCGGCACCACCCTGCGCGAGGTGGCCGACGCCGCCGAGGTCACCCAGGCGCTGATCAACTATTACTTCGGGTCCAAGTACGGCCTGTTCCAGGAGGTCTTCCTGCGCCGGGGTAAACGGATTTCCGATCAGCGACTGGAGCGGCTCCACGAGCTGGAAAGCGAGGACGGCCTGAACGTCACCGACATCGTGCGCGCCTTCCTGATTCCCACCCTAGAATTGCGCGGCAGCGTCGCCGGACGCGCCTTCATCCGCCTGCAGGCGCGGCTGCACACGGAACCGCCGGAAATTTCCTACGAACTGCGTAACGAGGCCTACAACCAGTCCACCCAGGCGTTCGTGGAGGCGTTCCGCAAGGCGCTGCCCTCGCTCAGCGAGCGCGACGCCTACTGGCGGGTGACACTGATGATCGGCGCCTACATGTACGCGTTCTCGGACACCCACCGGCTGGAGCAGCTGGCGCCCGGGGTGTGCCACCCGGAGGATTCCGAGGAAGTGCTGCGGCAGATGACCGCGTTCGTCACCGCCGGCATGGAGGCCGACCCGGCGGGCTGAGCGGGCGGATCGCGGCTGAAGCCGCTCCTACAGCGGGCCGGACACGGCCAAGGGAGCGGCTTCAGCCGTGATCAGCCGTCCTCTTCGTGCAGGGATTCGTTCAGTTGATCGACCACCAGCGCCCATTCCGCGTCGCTGTTGAGCAGCTCGCGCAGCAACTGGCGCTGGGCGTCGTTCCAGAACGGCGCGTCGACGATGTTCACTTCCGCCGGCAGAAAATGCTCGGCGATGAAGCGCTCGATGCCTTCCGGGCTGGCGTCCAGACCCAGTTGCAGGAACAGGTTGGTCATCCGCGCGTGTACCGTATCCATCGTCATCCTCCAATTTATTGAATAGGGATAATATCCCAAATCCCCGCGCCACCGTCATCGCGCCAGGGCACAAAAAAGCCCGGCGCGAGGCCGGGCTTTTCAGGGGTCGAGGGAAAGCCGAGGAATCAGGCTTCGCCCTTGAGCTCCAGGCGGCGGCGGTGCAGAACCGGCTCGGTGTAGCCGCTGGGTTGCTCGCAGCCCTTGAACACCAGGTCGCAGGACGCCTGGAAGGCCTTGCCGTCGAAGCCCGGCGCCATGTTGGTGTAGGTGGGATCACCGGCGTTCTGCCCGTCCACCACCTCGGCCATGCGCTTCATGGCTTCCATCACCTGCTCTTCGCTGACGATGCCGTGGTGCAGCCAGTTGGCGATGTGCTGGCTGGAGATCCGGCAGGTGGCGCGGTCTTCCATCAGGCCCACGTTGTTGATGTCGGGCACCTTGGAACAGCCCACGCCCTGGTCCACCCAGCGCACCACGTAGCCGAGGATGCCCTGGGCGTTGTTGTCCAGCTCCTGCTGGATTTCGTCGGCGCTCAGCTCACGGTCGAGCAGCGGGATGGTGAGGATGTCGTCCAGGGAGGCGCGCTCGCGGCCGGCCAGCTCATCCTGCACTTGCGCCACGTCCACCTCATGGTAGTGGATGGCGTGCAGGGTGGCCGCGGTGGGCGACGGGACCCAGGCGCAGTTGGCGCCGGCTTTCGGGTGGGCCGCCTTGGTGGCCATCATCTCCGCCATCTCGTCCGGTTTCGGGAACATGCCCTTGCCGATCTGGGCCACGCCCTTGAGGCCGCATTCCAGACCGATGTCCACGTTCCAGGCCTCGTAGGCGTTGATCCACGGCAGGCCTTTCATGTCGCCCTTGCGAGCCATGGGGCCGGCTTCCATGGAGGTGTGGATCTCGTCGCCGGTGCGGTCCAGGAAGCCGGTGTTGATGAAGATCACCCGGTCCTTGGCGGCGCGGATGCACTCCTTCAGGTTCACCGTGGTGCGGCGCTCCTCGTCCATGATGCCGATCTTCAGGGTATTGCGCTCCAGCCCCAGGGCGTCTTCCACCCGGGCGAATAGATCCACGGCGAAGGCCACTTCCTCGGGGCCGTGCATCTTCGGCTTGACGATGTACACCGAGCCGGTGCGGCTGTTGCGCGCGCCGTCGGTTTTCTTCAGGTCGTGCATGGCGCCGAGCACGGTGAACATGGCGTCCATGATGCCTTCCGGAATCTCCTCGCCTTTATGGAGGATCGCCGGGTTGGTCATCAGGTGGCCCACGTTGCGCACCAGCATCAGGGAACGGCCGGGCAGCACCAGGGTGCCGCCGTCGAGGGCGGTGTATTCCCGGTCCGGGTTCAGGGCGCGGGTCATGGTACGGCCGCCCTTGTCGAAGGATTCCTTCAGGTCGCCCTTCATCAGGCCCAGCCAGTTGCGGTACACCTCGACCTTCTCTTCCGCGTCCACCGCGGCCACCGAATCCTCGCAATCCTGGATGGTGGTGACGGCGGATTCCAGCAGCACGTCCTTGACGTGGGCCGGGTCCTCGGCGCCGATCGGATGCTGATCGTCCACCTGGATTTCCGCGTGCAGGTTGTTGTGCTTGAGCAGCACGCCGTCCGGCTTGGCGGCGTCGCCCCGGTAACCGCGCAGCTGGCTCTCGTCCTTCAGGCCGGACTCACCGTCCTCCAGGCGCACCACCAGTTTGCCGTCGCGGATCGCGTAGCCGGTGCTGTCCTTGTGGGAGCCGCTGGCCAGCGGGAAATAGGTGTCGAGGAAATCCCGGGCGTAGGCGATGACCTTGGCGCCACGCTTGGGATTGTAGGCGCCACCTTTTTCGGCGCCGCCCTCGTCGGAAATCATGTCGGTGCCGTACAGCGCATCGTAGAGGCTGCCCCAGCGGGCGTTGGCGGCGTTCAGGGCGAAGCGGGCGTTGCGCACCGGCACCACCAGCTGCGGGCCGGCGATGTGGGCGAATTCCTCGTCCACGTTCTTGGTGCTTACCTTGAAGTCATCGCCTTCGGGGAGCAGGTAGTCCAGCTCCTGCAGAAACGCTTTGTATTCCGCCGGATCGATCTTCCGACCCTTGCGCTCCAGGTGCCAGGCATCGATTTTCTTCTGGATGTCCTCGCGCTTGGCGAGCAGCGCCTTGTTGCGCGGCGCCAGATCGTCGAGGATCTTTTCCAGCTCGGCCCAGACGTGCTCCGGATCCACGCCGGTGCCCGGGGCGATTTCGTTGGCCACCAGATCATGGAGTTCTTTGGCGACGTCCAGGCCGCCTTTTTGGATGCGATCGGTCATGTGCTCCTACCTTTCAGGTCGAGAGTCGATACGAGGCCAGGGCAACGCGTGCTGGCCGGAAAGCGGCGGCATTTTACCGGAAAGCGCGCCGTGAATCATGCCATCGACGGCGCCGGGCGTGACGGCCCGGTCACCGTCAGCCGAACAGGTTGACCACGTCCAGCTTGTGGGCGGCGGCGCCGCCGCGTTGCTGGCCGTCCTCCAGGTGTTCGAAATCGAACAGCCTGGTGTCCGCCAGTTGCGAGGGCGCCACGTTCTGGATCGCCGAGAAGATGCTCTCCACCCGGCCGGGGTGCTGCTTGTCCCATTGGTTGAGCATCGCCTTGACGGCCTGGCGCTGCAGATTCTCCTGGGAGCCGCACAGGTTGCAGGGGATGATCGGGAATTGCTTGAAATCCGAGAACTCGATGATGTCCTTCTCGCGGCAGTAGGCCAGCGGACGAATCACGATGTTCTTGTTGTCGTCGCTGCGCAGCTTGGGCGGCATGGCCTTCATCTTGCCGCCGAAGAACATGTTCAGGAACAGGGTCTCGACGATGTCGTCGCGGTGATGGCCCAGGGCGATCTTGTTGGCGCCGATTTCCTCGGCGAAGCCGTACAGACTGCCCCGGCGCAACCGCGAGCACAGGCCGCAGGTGGTTTTGCCCTCGGGCACCTTCTCCTTGACGATGGAATAGGTGTCCTTTTCCAGAATGTGGTAGGCCACCCCTTCCCGGTCCAGGTAGTCGGGCAACACATGCTCCGGGAAGCCGGGCTGTTTCTGGTCCAGGTTCACCGCCACCAGCTCGAAGCGCACCGGCGCGGAATGCTGAAGATTGCGCAGAATCTCCAGCATGGTGTAGGAATCCTTGCCACCGGACAGGCAGACCATGACCTTGTCGCCTTCCTCGATCATGTTGAAGTCGGCGATGGCGCGCCCGGTTTCACGCCGCAGCTTCTTCTGCAGCTTGTTCAGGCGGGTGCGTTGCTTGGCGTCCAGGGTGTCGGCGATCATCAGGTTACCTTGATCTTGCGGATGACGCGACGGTACAGCGGCGGCGCCCAGCGTTTCAAATAGACGCCCGCCCCCTCGCGGCCGGCGATGATAACCTGATCGCGGCCGCGCTGCACGGCCTCCACCAGCCGCCGGGCGCACAGCGCCGGGTCCATGCCGTTGGCCTGGGCGTCGTCCAGGGTGCCCTGCTCGCGGCCATCGCCCACCAGGGCGTTGTAGGACAGGCGCGTGCGGATGAAGCCGGGCAGCACCAGGGTGACGCGCACGCCGTTGTCGTACTCCTCGGCGCGCAACGCCTCGAAGAAACCGTGCAGAGCATGCTTGCTGGCGCTGTAAGCGGAGCGCTTGGGGGTGGGGATCTCGCCCACCAGGGAGGTGACCACCACGAAGTGGCCGCCGCCCTGGCGCAGAAAGGCGGGCAACACCGCCTTGGTGAGCGCCACGGTGCCGAAGTAGTTCACCTCCATCAGACGCCGGTCCACCTCCAGGCTGGTGTCCCGGGCCAGGGCCCGCTGCGAGATGCCACCGTTGTGCACCACCTGGTCGATGCGGCCGAAATGCGCCAGCACCTTCTCGGTGGCCGGCGCCATGGCGGTCTCGTCGGCCAGGTCGAGCGGCACCACCAGGTGCTCATCGGCGTTCACCAGCCCGGCGCGCACCCGCTCCAGCTCCGCCTCGCGGCGGGCGGACAGCACCAGCCGGGCGCCGTAGCGGGCGTACTCCGCCGCCACCGCCTCGCCGATGCCCGAGGACGCCCCGGTGATCCAGACCACCTGATCCGCTAACGACGATGAGGGCATGACCGCTTCTCCTTCTGATTCCGGGTTGCAGTCAATGATGCTAGGCGTTGCCGGCGGGAAATGCGATAGCCCCGGCGACGGCTGGGCGCCGCCGGGGCGAACGGGTATCCTGGCGGCCTCAGACACCGGCAACCACGAAGGCCCCATGACCGCCATCACCAATCCCAGCCTCAAGGACACCGTGACCCGCTTTTTCGCCGAGCAGGGCGAAGAAGCCCCCTCCTGGGTGGAAACCCATGGCCTGCTGTGCGGCTTCGCCGTGGGCCCCTACGACGGCCCGGCGGACTTCGGCTCGGCGCTGGAAATGACGCTGCCGGAGCCGGTCACCGCCGCCCTGGAGGAACTGCGTGGCCGCCTGCTCACCGACACCCTGGCCGGCGAGCGGGTCACCCTGCCCTGCCTGCTCGACCCCTACAAGGAGGACGACGGCAACGACCTGGCCTCCTGGTGCGCCGGCTTCCTCAGCGCCGTGTTCGAGCACGAGGAACGCTGGTTCGGCGACGACGATGATGAGGAAACCATGGCCAACTGGCTGCTGCCGATGATGCTGATCTCCGGCCTGGACGAGGACCCGGAACTGGACGCCATCTGGGAAGACGGCCAGCTGGTGCGCCAGATGGCCACCGGAATTCCCGACGTCCTGGAGGAGATCCTGCTGCACTTTCAGGGCCCGGAAGGCTGAGCCGAGAGCCGGCGCTTAACGCGCCGGATCGCGACTAAAGTCGCTCCTACGGCGGGAAAGAAAGCGGTAGGAGCGGCTTTAGTCGCGATCACCCCGATCCCACCCACCGACTAGTCGTCGCTTAGGGAAAGGTGGCTGATGTCCGGCGCGACCGGCGGCTCGTCGCGCTTGAGGGTCTCCAGGTCGGCACCGGGTTCGGCCATGGACAAATGGCTCACATCCGGCGCCGGAGCCGGTTCCGGCCGGCCGCCGGGATCCAGATCGGTGCCCACCGGCGCCACCTTGAAAGCACCGGTGAAACCGGCGCCGCCGGTGCGGATGGTGCCCACGGTTTCCAGATCCGCGCCGTCCTGGCCGGCGCTGCCCACGGGGGACGGCTCGACGTTCGAGCCGCCGCCCGCCGGGGCCCGCGCCTCGAACGTGGCGGGCCGCGCCGCCGGTTCCGGGGCCGCCGCCGGCGGGTTCACCGGCTTCAGTTCACAGTGGGCGCCGGCCTGGCGCAGCGCCACCTGGAATTTGCGGGCGGTGGCCTCGTCCGCGTCCTTCTTCACCACCCGGGGACCACCGCCCAGCAGTTGCCGGGCCTTGGCCTCGGGCATCTTGAAAAGCCGCGCCAGGTTGGCGGTCACCCGCTCGGGGTCGGCGCCGCCCAGAAGATCGCCGGTCAGCACCACCTGGAATCGATTGTCGTCACTCATGATGTCAGCCTCTATACCCAGTGCGCGGCGGCGTGCTCCGCCAGGGCGGCGATGGTGCGCGACGGGTTGAGCCCCAGGGCGCGCGGTACCATGGCGCCGTCCACCACGTACAATCCGGGATAGTTGAACACTTCTCCGGCGTGGTTCACCACGCCCTGTTTCACGGTATCGGCCATGTTGCAGCCGCCCAGGGGATGCGGTGTGACCAGATTCTTGAACCAGCGCCAGGTGGCCGGCGTCATGGCGGCGCCACCGGTGGCCTCGGTGAGCTTGAGGTGGCGGTCCGCCAGGCCCTGCACCGCCTTCTCGGCGCGCCGGTAGTCCCAGTCCAGGCGCAGCCGGTCCTTCTTCCAGGGCGCGTACCAGCGCCGTCCCAGGCGGAACCGCCCGCCCGGATCGTCGATCGCCTGGCCGAACCACAGCATCATGTTGGCGAACGGGTCGCTGTCGCGGCCGTACTCCAACAGCGCGGCGCCCAGGCGGGTGCGCGCCAGGCGCGGATGGCGGCCGGCGTGCTCCAGCCAGTTACCGAGCAGGTCGGGAATGCCGCCGTCCTCCACGAAGTAGCGGGCGCCCCGGTCGCTGCCGTCCAGGTAATCGATGGCGGAGGTGATGGTGGGCCCGCGGGTGGGCCGGATCTCCCGGTCGTCGTAGAACGCCGGGGTCATGAAATCGCCGTTGCTGGTCCAGCCCTGGCCCAGGGCCCGGCTCAGCCGGGGCAGGGTTTTGTACTGGTCGCGGCAGCGCAGCAGCAGCTCGGTGGAGCCGACGCTGCCGGCGGCGACCACCACCCGGCGCGCCTGGATGCGGCGCCAGGCGCGGGCGTCCAGGTCGCGCACGCCGACCTCGTACTCACCGCCGTCCAGCGGCCGAATCCAGCGTACCTGGTGCAGGGCACGGATCTCGGCGCCCTGCTCCTCGGCCCGGGCCAGGTAATTGAGATCCAGGGTGTTCTTGGCCTGCACCGGGCAACCCAGATCGCAGTTGCCGCAATGCACGCAGGTGCCCTGGCGCTGGCCCTGGTCGTTGGTCCAGGCCTTGCTCCGGTGATAACCGTGGGCGTCGTCCAGGCCGGCGTGCCAGTCCGGGTCGAAGGTGATCGCCTGGGGCACCACCCGGAAGCGGTGGCCCTGGCCGAGCCGGTCGGCGGATTCGTGCATCAGGCGGGTGCGTGGCGTCCACTGCCGGTCCGGCAGGGTCTGGACGTTGAGCATGCGGCCCACGGTGCGGAAGTGGTCGCGCAGCGTGGTCGGCTCGATGGCCTCCGGCCAGCCCCGCTCGAAGACATGGGCGGGCGGCTCGATGCTGACGTTGGCGTAGATCAGCGAGCCGCCGCCGACGCCGGCGCCCAGGGCCACGCTCATGTCGCCGAAATAGCGGAAATCCAGCCAGCCGTTCTGTTTTTCCGGCTCGTCCTCGTCCCAGAACCAGTGGTCCTGGCTGACGCTGGGATAATCCTCCGGCAGCCAGCGCCGGCCCCGCTCCAGCACCAGCACCCGCTCGCCCCGTTCCGCCAGACGGCAGGCCATCACGGCGCCGCCGAAGCCGCTGCCGATGATCAGCGTGTTCACCCTTTCCATGGTGTTCTCCCCCAAAGAGCGGTGCCCCCGCCCTGTTATTCTCGCGCGTGCCGGGCACGCGGTTCCGAGCCTACCAGATTTCCAACCGGCGGCTACAGACTGGCCGCCTGGCGGCGCAGGAAGCGCACGTGGCTGACCATCAGCGTGGCGCTGAGCAGGAAGGCGGTGACCAGGAAGGTGGTGACGCCGAGCCGGTCGCCGCCGAGAGTGCCCAGGGATCCGGCGGCGGGCACGGTCCCCCGGGGCGTGTAGCCGGCCGCCGCCATGCCGGTGTAGTGCATGCCGCACACCGCCACCCCCATGATCACCGCGGCCCCCACCATGCGCCAGCCGCCGCGCAGGGTGAACGCCGTCCACAGCGCCGCCATCGAGGCGACCACGGCGATGACCACGGAGGCGGCCACCAGCCAGGGATCGTAGTGGATGGTCGCCGGCATCAGCATGGCGGCCATGCCGGTGTAGTGCATGCCGGCCACGCCCAGGCCCATGAACAGGCCCGCCGGCACCACCCGGCGTTGCCGGAACTCGCCCAGGCCGGCCCAGGCCAGACCCAGGGCGCAGGCGGCCACGGCGATCAAGGCGGAAAGCAGGGTCAGGCCGATGTCGTAGGCCACCGGCACGGGTATCCGGCAGGCCAGCATGGCGATGAAGTGCATCGCCCAGATGCCGCCGCCGCCCATGGCCAGGGCCGAGGCCAGCACCGCCGCCAGGCGACGCCCGGGGCCCCGCGCCAGCGGGATATCGATGGCCAGCTGCAGCGCGGTGACCGCGCCCAGCACCGATACGCCGTAGGACAGCGCCACCAGCACCCAGTCGTATTCGCCTTGCATCCTTCCTTCCCCTTGGTCCCGTTCCTGGGCGTTAACATGTGCCAGGAGGCGGCAAGGATTGCAACCGACTTGTGCGGGGATCGGCGGGCAGCGCCTGCTAGACCAGGGCGGCGGCCTTGATCTGGGCGTGGAGCGCCAGGCCCGGACGCAGCCCCAGACGGTCCCGGGACAGGGTGGAGACCCGCGCCAGCAGCCACTGGTCGGCGCAGCGCAGGCGCACCAGGCACTGGCCGTGGCCCAGGTCACGCAGGGCGTCCACGGTGGCGGGCAGGATATTGAGAACACTGGAATCCCGCACCGGGCTGAGCGCCAGGCTCACGTCCCGGGCCGCCACCTTGAGGCGCGGCGTGTCGCCCCGGGGACCGGCGGCGGGCAGGCGCAGCACGGCGTCGCCCAGGGTCAGCTCGAGCAGATGGTGGCGCTCGTCGTAGCCCCGGTGGCGGGTACGCAACACCACCGCCGCCTGGCCGCCGGCGGCCAGGGGCCCGTGCAGGCCGGCCAGGCACTCCGCCAGGGGGCCCTGCTCGCGCAGGCCGCCCCGGTCCAGCCACCACAGGTGGTCGCCCAAGGTCATCACTTCGTCGAGCTGGTGGGTCACGTAGAGCACCGGCAGACGTTCACCGACCCGGGCGATCACCGCCATCAACGCCTGGCGGCGCTCCGCGTCCAGGGCGGACAGGGGCTCGTCCAGCATCAGCAGGTCCGGTTCGGTGAGCAGGGCCCGAGCCAGAGCCACGCGCTGGGCCTCGCCGCCGGACAGGCCGGCCACGCCGCGCTCCATCAGCGGCTGCAGCTCGGTCAGCGCCACCACTTCCCGCCAGCGGCCGTCGGTGGCGCCGGAGCGGCGCGCCGCGAAGCGCAGGTTGCCGGCCACGTCCAGGTGCGGGAACAGGGTCGGCCGTTGCAGCATCAGGCCCACCGGGCGGCGGTGGGCGGGAAGAGCCTGGTGCTCGTCCTGCCACACCCGATCATCGAAGCGGATCAGGCCCCGGCACGGCTGCAGGCCGGCGATCGCCTTGAGCAGGCTGCTCTTGCCGGCCCCGGAGACGCCAAACAGGATGGTCACGCCGCGCTCCGGCAGCGCGCCGTTGACGCTGAGCCGGAAATCGCCCCGCTCCAGGGCCAGATCCACCTGCAGACTCATGGCAGCGCCCCCGGGCGCCGCTGCCAGCGGAACAGGCCCCACAGCATCGCCACCGAAAGCACCACCAGCACCAGGGCCAGATGATGGGCCCGGGCGTAGTCCCCCACTTCCACATGCTCGTAGAGCGCCACGGACGCCACCCGGGTCTCGCCGGCCAGACTCCCGCCGATCATCAGCACCACGCCGAATTCCCCCAGGGTGTGGGCGAAACCGAGCACCGCCGCCGACAGATAACCGGGCCGGGCCAGGGGCATCACCACATTGCGGAACCGGTCCCAGGGCGGCGCGCCCAGGGTGGCGGCCATGTCCAGGGTGTCCCGGTCGATGGCGGCGAAGGCGTTCTTGAGCGGTTGCAGCACGAACGGCAGGGAATAGATCACCGACCCGATCACCAGGCCGGTGAAGGTGAACGCCAGGCTATGGCCACCCCACAGGCGGGCCAGCAGACCGCCCGGCCCGTCCGGGCCGAGCCACAGAAGCAGGTAGAAGCCCAGCACCGTGGGCGGCAGCACCAGCGGCAACGCCAGTACCGATTCCAGCAGGGCCTGGCCGGGGCGCCGGCGGCGCGCCAGCCACCAGGCCAGGGGCGTGCAGATCACCAGCAACAGACCGGTGCTGATCAGCGCCAGGCGGACGCTGACCCACAGCGCCTGCCAGTCCGCCGGGGAGACGTTCAACGGGGCGCCAGCCCGTAACCGGCCTGCTCGATGCGTTCACCGGCGGCCTCCGTGGCGAGAAAATCGTAGAAGGCGCGGGCCGCCGGGCGCTCTACCAGCAGCAGGCTTTGCTGCTCGATGGCCGGGTACAGGGCCGGATCCGGGAGCCACAGGCTGCCGCCGGCGCCCCGTACCTGGCTGAAGGCCACGAAGCCGGCCTGGGCGGCGCCGCTGCTGGCGTAGTGCCAGGCCTGGCCCACGTTCTCGCCCTGCACGATGTTCACCGAGTCCGGCAGGCCCAGATGGTCGATCACCGCCTGGCCGGCGGCGCCATAGGGCGCCAGCCTCGGGTTGGCCAGGGCCAGCGGGCTGATGTCGCCGCTTTTCAGCAGCGCCGGGCCCAGATCCAGGCCGTCCTGCTTGCTCCACAGGGCCAGCCGGCCCATGGCGTAGATACGCCGTGAGCCGTCCACGCCCAGGCCTTCCTGGTCCAGTTCCTCGGGGCGGCGGGCGTCGGCGGCCAGGAAGATGTCGAAGGGCGCGCCACGGCGAATCTGCGCCGCCAGCTTGCCGGTGGAGGCCACCGTGGTCTCGATGTCCGCGTCCGGATGATCACGCTGGTACAGCGCCACCAGGGTTTCCAGGGGCTTGGCGAAATTAGCGGCCACCGCCACGCGCACCGGATCGGCGGCGGCGCTCAGGGACAACAACAGGCCGATCACGGCCACAAGGATGCGCATCAATCAGGACTCCTCGGAGGGCTCGCGGGGATCGTGGCCAAGGTGCGGCTCGCCGCGCCGCCGGGCCAGCTCGATCTGCTTCTGGCGTTCGGCGAAGCGCGCTTTCTGCTCCGCCGTGGATTCGTGGTAGCAGTGCGGGCAGGACACCCCCTGCTGGAATTGCGGCGACGCCTTGTCGGCCTCGGAAATCGGCCGCCGGCAGGCGTGGCACTGGTCGTAACCGCCCGGCTCCAGATCGTGGTTCACGGTGACGCGTTCATCGAACACGAAACACTCGCCGCGCCACAGGGAGCGGTCCTCGGGCATGGTTTCCAGGTACTTCAGGATGCCGCCCTTGAGGTGGTAGACCTCCTCGAAACCCTGCTCCTTCAGGTAGGCGGTGGATTTCTCGCAACGGATGCCGCCGGTGCAGAACATGGCCACCCGTTTGTGGCGGGCCGGGTCCAGGTTGTCGCGCACGTAATCGGGGAAATCCCGGAACGCCTTGGTATTGGGGTTCACCGCCCCCTGGAAGGTGCCCACCTCGTACTCATAATCGTTGCGGGTATCGATCACCAGGGTTTCCGGGTCGGCGATCACCCGGTTCCATTCCTCCGCTTCCAGGTAGGTGCCCCGGCTGCGGTTGGGGTCCAGGTCCTCCACGCCCATGGTGACGATTTCCTTCTTGAGCTTGACCTTGGTGCGCAGGAAGGGGTGCTGGTCGGTGAAGGATTCCTTGTATTCCAGCTCTTCCAGGCGCGGGTCGGCGCGCAGCCAGTCGAGCACCGCGTCGATGTCGGCGCGGCGCCCGGAGACGGTGCCGTTGATGCCCTCCCGGGCAAGCAGCAGCGTGCCCTTCACGTCGCGCTCCAGCATCAGCGCCAGCAGCGGCTCGCGCAGCGACTGAAAATCCTCCAGCCGGGTGAAGCGGTAGAGCGCCGCCACCACGATGTCGCCGGCGCTCATCGGCGGAACTCCGGATCATGCTTGCTGCCGCCCCGGCAGTCCGGCGAATCCGCCACGTCACCGCCCTGGGCGCGCCATTCCTCCGGCGTGAACAGGTGCAACGCCAGGGCGTGCACCGGGCCGTTCAGTTCCTCGCCGAGCACGCCGTACACCGCCTGATGGCGACGCACCGGCATCTGCCCCTGAAAGCTTTCGGAGACCACCACCAGCTTGAAGTGGGTTTCCGAATCCGGCGGCACATTGTGCTTGTGACTCTCGTTCTCGATCCGTAAATGATCGACGGGCAAGGCGTCACGCACCTTGCGTTCAATGGCCTGGGCCACGGTCATGGGAGGGCTCCTGATTAGCGAGGGCTATATTCTACGCTTTATAACGCTAGTTTGCAGTCCCCGGGCTCGGACGCGGGATGATGTCCGCCCACAGGGCTTCATCGTCGGCCTGGAACAGCGCCGCCGTGGCGTCGCCGGGGCCGTACTGGACCACCCGGCGGCCTTCGCCCCAGGCTGGCCCGGAGGGCGCCTCGCCCCGGGCGAAGGCGCCCCAGTCATCGCGCACCCGCTCGGACAGCGCCCGGGCCTGGTCGGTGCCGCCGGTGAAGAACTGGCCGGGCACGGTGTCGGTGACGCCGAACACGAACGGCACGTCGACCACGTGGCAGGCGCCCATGGGCACGCCGAACTGCTGGCTGGGCCAGGTGAACTGGTAGCCGTAGGTGTCGGGCCGGTGGGCGGCCTGGGCATCCAGCAGACGCAGGGTGGGGATACGGAACAGCCGGTCGGTCTCCATGGCGGAGAACCAGTCCATGTTGCTGCGCGCCGGGTCCGGGGTGACGGTGCGCCGGTAATGGGCCAGCACCCGCTCGCCATTACCCGGCAGGGCGCGCTCGAAGCGACGCAGGATCTCCTCGTCGTCATAGCCGCGCAGCTCCTCCACGGTGGGAAAGCCGGCCAGCGGCCCGGCGTACTGGAAGAAGTGGTATTCGTCCCGGCACACGCCGGCCATCAGGGCGATGTCGGCGGCCTCGCCGTCGGCGATGGCGTCCACCGGCAGGCGCGGCAGCAGGTCGCCGTCCACCATGGGCATGAAATTCATGGCGAACTGGGGCGTGGTATCGCGCTGGCCGCGCCGGACCAGGGTGCGCAGGGCCTGATTCTGGGCCTTGATCCAGGCCTTGGCGTCGGCGTCGCGCAGCTTATCGGCGGCGCCGCCGTCACCGGGCAGCGCCTCCAGGAAGGCGCGGGTCACCTTGGCCACTTCCTGCGGATCAAGGGCGAAATCGGCGGCGCCGGATTGCACGATGGCGGCCTGGAACAAAGGCCGCGCCCGGGGCGTGGCCATCAGGGTGGCGACGCTGAAGCCGCCGGCGGATTCACCGAAGATGGTCACCCGGTCCGAACGGCCACCGAAGGCTTCGATATGGCGGTTGACCCATTCCAGGGCCGCCACCTGATCGCGCAGGCCCAGGTTGGTGTCCGCGTCCAGCTCCGGCGCCACCGCGCTGAAATCCGCGAACCCGTGGGCGCCCAGGCGGTAAGCCGCGTTCACCACGATCACCTTCTGGCTGGCCGCCAGGGCGGCGCCGTTATACAGGATCTGGGACGCGGAGCCGGCCACGTAGCCGCCGCCGTGGTACCAGAGCATCACCGGGAAGGGCCCCTCCCCTTCCGGCACCCAGATGTTCAGGTAGAGGCAGTCCTCGCCGGAGTCCTCCACCCCCATCATCGGATTGCGCACCTGCAGAGACGGCAGCGGGTACCGGTCGGCGCGCGTCACCGCCTTGCTGTCCGGCAACGGCCGGGGCGCCTTGAAACGGTCCTCGCCCAAGGGCGGCCGCGCGAACGGCACGCCCCGGAATTCCTGAACGCCGTCGCCGGCCACTGCGTCATAGGTGCCCTGGGGCAATACCACTTGCATGATGCGCTTTCTCCCTGGTCCCGGCGGCCCGGGACAGCTTGTTTAATTGTTGGACAATATCCCGTGATCGACGCGGCGCCCTGGTTACCATTTGCTCACTTACACCATTGGAAAAGGAGGCCCACTCCATGACTGACACCACGTCCACCAACGACACGGTCACCGAGCTCAACGCCACGGCGGACAAGCTTACCAAAGCCGCGCGCGGCGCGTTCACCCGAATCTCCGAAACCGGCCGCGACTGGTTCCAGGAACTGGTGAAAACCGGCGAGGCCCTGCGCGATCGCAACGCCAAGAAAAGCGGCGGCGCGAAGAGCCAGGACGACTGGCGGGCACGTCTGGCACACGGTCTGGGCCTGCCCACCCGGGAAGAAATGGAAAGCCTGGACAAGAAGCTCAACCGCATCAGCCGCAAGGTCAACAAACTGGCCCGCGAACAGAAGGCCTGATCCAGCGGTCCGTGAACCGGCCGGGCCAGGAGCGGCCCGGTCGGTGGTTTTCGTCATTGACTTGCCCCACCCCCCTGACGTTTCCTGATGCTTCGCTTCGCCGACATCGATAACAAGAAACGCCTATGTCCAACGTCGCCTCCGCCCGCTTCGGCTCCCTCACCGTGGCTTCGTTCTGGATCGAGTATCTGCTCGACGCCGCCCTGCACGCTGGCGTCGATCTCAGCGAGGCGCTGATCCGCCTGGGCGTCACCGAGGAAGACCTGGAATCCCCCGCCGCCCGCATTCCCCTGAGCGTGGAAAACCGGCTGCTGGAACACGCCGTCGCGCGCAGCGGCGACCCCATGTTCGGGCTGCACATGGGCGAAGGCATCCGCCCGCGCTTCATGGGCGAGCTGGGCTACGCCAGCATGTCCAGCGCCACCCTGCGCGACGCCATCGAACTGATGATTCCCTTTACCCGGGTCACCTCGGAATTCGCCGAACTGCGCTTCGAATGGCGCGGCCGGGACCTGTGGCTGATCTGGGAGACCCCCTTCGAGGACCTGCCCACCTGCCCGCACCGGGTGGATGCCTTCTTCACCGGCGCGGTGGTGTTCGGGCGCTGGATCCTGGGTGCCGAGCGCGATCCCCTGGCCCTGCATCTGCGCCACGGGGCGCCGGCGGACGACGGCGAATACCGCCGCGTGTTCCGCTGCCCGGTGCACTTCCGGCAGCCGGTGAACGCCCTGGTGCTGGACGAGGCGGTGCTCGACCTGCCTCTGCGCGACGCCGACCCGGAGGTGCACCGGCTGGCCCGCTCCCGGGTGCAGCGCGCCGTGACCCGCCACCGGGCCCGGGACAACCTGCTCGAACAGGTGCGCCTGGAAATCCAGCGCCGGCTGGTGGACGGGGTGCCGCAACTGGAGCCCATCGCCGACCGGCTGGGCGTGAAACCCTGGACCCTGCGCCGGCGGCTGCGCGCCGAGCACACCGATTTTTCCACCTTGCTGGAAGACGAGCGGCGCCGCCTGGCCTGCGACTGGCTGCTGCACAGCGATCGCTCGGTGAATCAGATCGCCCTGGACCTGGGCTATTCGGAACAAAGCGCCTTCAACCGCGCCTTCAAGCGCTGGTTCGGCGTTACGCCCCTGGGCTACCGAGAAGGTGACGGCGCCCCTTGAGGCTGCGCCAGGCGCGCTTGGTGCCGCCCAGGGTCAGGCCCTCGGCGTACCCGGCCAGCAGGGTCGGCGCCAGCCAGCGGCTCAGGGCGGCGTAGCCCAGGGCCGGCACGCCGTAGAAGATGCGCGTGATGCGTTCCACCTGGCGCAGTTCCTCGCCCCAGTCCGCCAATAGCAGCGGATAATCCCGCGGGCGGCCGGCCAGCAGCGCCCCGGCGGCCAGCTGGCCGCTGACCAGGGCGCCGTAGATGCCCTCCCCCAGCAACGGCTCGGTGCTGCCGGCGGCGTCGCCAACGAACAGCACCCGCCCGCAGCGCGGCGGGCGCCGCGCCAGCCAGGTGCCAAGGGGATAGCCACCCACCTCTTCCAAGGCGTCGCTGCCCAGGGTCCGGCGGGCGTAATCCGCCAGGTGCTCGCGGGCCAGCCGTGCCCGATCCCGGCGCCACACGTACAAGCCCACGTTGATGTGATCGCCCTTGGGAAACAGCCAGCCGTAGCCGCCGGGCACCTCCTGGAAGTCCAGGGTCATGGGGGGATAACGCCGGGCCCGCTCCCGGGGCAGATGCCCCTCCAGAGCCATGGCCGGCGCCGCCGGGGGCTGCCCCTGCAAGGCGCGCCGCACCGGACTGTGGGCGCCGTCCGCGGCGATCAGCCAGGTGGCGCGCAGCGTCTCGCCCTCGGCGCTGATCAGGGTCACGCCCTGGTGGTCCTGGCGCACCGCGCGCACCCCGGCGGTGACATGCCACCCGGCGCCCCGCGCCCGCGCCTGCTCCCGGCACAGGGCGTCCAGCTCGCGCCGGTGGGTCATCACGCAGAACGGCGCCGCCGCGCCCGCCGTCACCGGCGGTTCGCCGGAGCGGCTCATGGCCACCCGGTCCACCCGCTCGCGGATCACCGCGTCCAGCGGGAAGCGATAGCGCCGCAACGCCTTAATGGTAAGGCCGCCGGCGCAGGGCTTGGGCCGCTCCGGACCGCCGTGCAACAGCAGCACCCGGGCGCCGCCGGCGGCCAGATCCCAGGCCGCCGCGCAGCCCGCCTGGCCGGCCCCCGCCACGATCACATCCCAGTTTGGCACCGTCCCCTCCTTTGGTCTGACCCACCGTCCGCCAACGATCCGTGCGCTCGCCGGGCGGCTACTCTATAATGCGCCGCGTCCAGGGAACCTGGGAATGACTCCCCGGCGGTCGGCGGCCGCCACGGCGCCACCGCCGGGGAGTGATTCAGAGGCTCCTCAGCTTCTCCCGACGACTCCAAGGAGATTTTTTCATGAAAGCACCTGTACGCGTTGCTGTCACCGGCGCCGCTGGTCAAATCAGCTACTCCCTGCTGTTCCGGATCGCCTCCGGCGACATGCTCGGCAAGGACCAGCCGGTCATCCTGCAGCTGCTCGAAATCACCCCCGCCCTGGAAGCGCTGAAAGGCGTCGCCATGGAACTGGAAGACTGCGCCTTCCCGCTGGTTGCCGGCATCGTGCAGACCGACGACGCCAAGGTGGCCTTCAAGGACGCCGATTACGCCCTGCTCGTCGGCGCCCGTCCGCGCGGCCCGGGCATGGAGCGCAAGGACCTTCTGGAAGCCAACGCGGCGATCTTCTCCGCCCAGGGCCAGGCCATCAACGAAACCGCCAGCCGCGACATCAAGGTGCTGGTGGTGGGCAACCCGGCCAACACCAACGCCCTGATCGCCCAGCGCAACGCGCCGGACATCGATCCGCGCCAGTTCACCGCCATGACCCGCCTGGACCACAACCGCGCCATGGCGCAGCTGGGCGAAAAGCTGGGCAAGACCGTCAACGACATCAAGAAGATGACCATCTGGGGCAACCACTCCTCCACCCAGTACCCGGATCTGCACCACTGCGAAGTGGACGGCAAGAACGCCGCCGAGCAGGTCGATCAGCAGTGGTACGCGGACGAGTACATCCCCACCGTGCAGCAGCGCGGCGCGGCCATCATCAAGGCCCGCGGTGCGTCCTCCGCCGCCTCCGCGGCGAACGCCGCCATCGACCACATGCGCTCCTGGGCGCTGGGCACCGATGAAGGCGACTGGGTGTCCATGGGCATCTACAGCGACGGTTCCTACGGCATTCAGGAAGGCCTAATCTACTCCTTCCCGTGCGTGTGCAAGAACGGCGACTGGGAAATCGTTCAGGGCCTGGAAGTGAACGACTTCTCCCGCGAGCGCATGACCGCCACCGAGACCGAGCTGGCCGAGGAACGGGACGCGGTGAAACACCTGCTGCCCTGACCTTGCCCGCCGTCTCCTGGCGGCGATCGGCGCAAAAAAAGGCTCCCCGAGGGGAGCCTTTTTGATTCATCGCGGCTGAAGCCGCTCCTACCGCGAACGGTACGCGGTAGGAGCGGCTTCAGCCGCGATCACCGGCCGGGTAATGCTCAGTAGCCGTCCATCTGGTACATGCCCGGGCTGTTCATGCCCTGGCTCATGGAGCCGACCATGGCGCCCATGCCCACGAAGCCACCGACGAACAGCAGCAGAAGAACCACCAGGGCGACGATCACGCCGTTGCCGTTAGGCGCCGGTTTCGGGCCGTACTTGTTGGCCACCTTTGAGCCGGGCACGAACAGCAGCATGATGGCGATCACGAAGTTGGCGATGGGCACGAACATGAGCAGGATCATCCAGCCGCTCATGTTCAGGTCATTAAGCCTGCGAATGCCGTAGATAATGCTCATCACCGTGGTGAAAATGCCCACCGGCGCCATCACCAGCAACATCATGGCAATGAACAGCCCGCCCGGGCCGCTGCCCGGCGAGGCGCTGCCGAACCCCACCGCCATCACCAGCCCCATGGCGAAGTAGGTGATCATGGTGAGCGCCATCACGTAAACGAAATAGCGCGCCCGGCCAAGCCGGCCGGAGGTCTGGAACAACTTGGGTTGGTAGGTTTCCTCGGAGCCAGCCCCCAGGCTGGCCTCCGGTGCTTGGTAAGGTTGATTCATCGGGTTGATCCCCTGTTGGTCATTGAACATCGTGCCTGCGTCATGGCGACGTCGCCCTCGCCGGCGTCACCTGGCGCAGCACATCCCCGCGGCTTAGCAGTCCCACCAGCCGCGGCCCCTGGACCACCGGCAGGGTTCGCCGGTGGTAACGCAAGAACAGTTCCGCCGCTTCCTGCACGGTGGCCGCCACCGGCACGCCATGCACTTCGCGACTCATATAATCCCCCACCCGGCCGCTGCCGGTACCGTGGTAATCCGCGTCCAGCGCCGCCTTGAGCGCGTCCGCTTCGGAGAACATGCCGATCAACGCGCCACCGTCATCCACCACCGGCGCGCCGGAAAGGTTGCGCGCCAGCAAGGCCCGGGCGGCATCGCTCACCGTCGAGGAAGGAGAAAGCGTGAAGGGATCCGGTTTCATGCAATCCCTGACCGGATTGGCTCTCAGCATGGCTTCGTCCCTTGAAGCGTCATCGAAGGGACAGAAGCCTACCCATAATCCCGGCTTTTCACCACCCCGACCCGCTCGCCCCAATAGCTGTCACGGGGCGCGGTCCAGGCCGCCCGGTGCAAACGGCCGAGAGCGTCCGCGTCCCTGGCCAGGGCATTCAACTGGCGCCGGTTAAGGCCCTCCGGGCCGTCGCTCATGCAACGTTGAAGCCATTGCTCATGGGCCTCCCGGTCCACCGGCCGGCGGCGCCGGGCCAGGGCCCGGTGCACCCGGTTGAGCCGGGGGTCCAGCACCGCCGCCTCGAAGGCCGTGAGCCGCGCCGCGTTGAGCGGCCGGGGCGCGGCGATGGCATCCACCTGGGGCGAGAGCCTTTGCTCCTCCGGCGTCAGCAACAACCGCCGCCGACGCAGGCCCTCGCCAATGGCCACCCGACTGAGCAGCACCGAGGTGGGCGCCGCCAGAATCAGCGGCAGCGCCACCGGCAGCGACCAGAAAAAGAACATCGGATCCAGCCACAGCGCCAGACCCGACCAGGCGATGGCCAGCAAGGTGCCCGGCGCCTGGCTCATGAATGCCTGACGCCAGCCGGTTTCGTCGGTGCGGTTCTGGCCGCCCCAGTGCAGACGCACGTTGAACAGTGCCTCCAGCACGTAGCGGCTGTGAGTGAGCATGCGGATCGGCGCCAGCAACATGGACACCAGCAGCTCCAGGCATACCGACAGGAACAGCCGCCCGGCGCCACCATGCTGGCGGCGGCGGCCGGTAAGCAGCACATCCAGCACCGCCAGGAACTTGGGCACGAACAGCAGGAACAGGGTGCTCAGCACCAACCCCACGGCCCAGTGCGGATGCCACTCCGGCCACACCGGGAACATGCTGGTACGTTGCTCGGGAAAATAATCGATGGGCCACAACGTCAGCCGCGTCGCCTCGATGCTGGTCAGAATCAGGAAGGCCAGCCAGATCGGCGACGACAGGTAGGACAGGATGCCGTTGAGAAACGCCATGCGGTGGGCGAAGCGCAGCTTGGGGGCGAAGAAGAACAGCCAGGCGTGCTGCAGGTTGCCCTTGGCCCAGCGCCGGTCCCGGGTCAATTCGTCCACCAGGGTGGGCGGCGATTCCTCGTAGCTTTCGTCCAGCTCCGGCTCCATCCACACCTCGTAGCCGGCGCGCCCCATGTAGGCGGCCTCGACGAAATCGTGGCTCATGATCGGCCCCTTGAACAGGCCGAACCCGGCCAGCCGGCGCAGCCCGCAATGGCGCATGAACAGGTCGGTGCGAATAATGGCGTTGTGGCCCCAGTAGGCCGCCTCGCCGAGCTGGATGCCGGCCAGGCCGGCGGTGAACAGCGGCCCGTACACCCGGTTGGCGAACTGCTGGAAGCGGGCGAAGGCGGAATGAGCGTTGATCAGCGACGGGCTGGTTTGCAGGATCCCCACCCGGGGGGCCAGTTCCATGTGCCGCACCATCCGCGTGAGGGTGTTGCCGCCCATGACGCTGTCCGCGTCGAGCACCACCATGTAGGCGTAGTCCCGCCCCCAGCGGCGCAGAAAATCCGCCACGTTGCCGCTTTTGAAGTTCAGGTTCACCGGCCGGTGGCGGTAGAACAACCGACCGTGCAGATCCTGCTCGTCGCACAGCCGGTACCAGGCGCTGCGCTCGGCGAGCCACTGCTCGGCATCGCGGCTGTCGGAAAGAATGTAGAAATCGAAGTGGTCCAGCTCGCCGGTGGCGCGCAGATCCTCGATGGTGGCGCGCAGCCCGGCCAGGGTGCGATCCACCGGTTCGTTGTAGACCGGCATCACCACGGCGGTGCGCGCCAACGGCGTGGCCGCCAGGGTGGCGGCATCGTAATGGCGCACCAGGGAATACGGATCACCGCCCCGGCGGCGCAACCAGAAGCCCAGCACGGCGGTCCAGAAACCCACCGAGATCCAGGCGAACAGCACCGCGAACAGGAACAGAATGCCCTTCTCCAGCAGGTTGCCGCCGTGGTACGGCAGCACCGATTGCATGCCGTAGAGGCCACCCAGGGTCTGGACCAGCACCAGCAGAATCAACAACCCTCGGCGGGTCGCCGCCACGGCTTTCCAGCGTGGTACGGTGGGCGCGTCGGCGGGGTCGGTCATGGCCAGGCTCATCGCCCCACGCCGTAACCGATGGCGCCGCGATGGACCGGCGGCGCGCCCATCGGTTCCAGCGGCTCGGGCACCGGGAAACGCTCCGGCAGCGCCGTCATCACCCGCTCGACCAGGCCGTCCTCACCCTGCTCCAGCATTTCATCCACCAGCCGCAGAGCGCGCCGGGTCAGTGCCGGGTCGGCATCCAGGCCGGCCAGGCGCAGGTAGGCCAGCGCCCGGCCCAGGGCATCCTCGACCAGATTGTCGCTCATCAGGATTCCCCTCCCAGGATGTCGTTGTTGGCGGGGATCTCGTAGGACCAGGTTTCACTCACCGCCTGGTCGCCGTTCTTGAGGAAGGCGCGCAGGGACAGCGGCCGCTCCGGCGCCGGCTTGGCCAGAATCGAGATCCGCCAGCGGTTCACCGGCGACAGGTACTCCACGAAATGCTCGATCACCTCGCCGTTGCCCTCGGCGGTCACCGAACTGGTCACCGGCGCGTCGCCGGGCAGTTCCTGGAGCGGGCCGCCGGCGAAATCCACCACCACCCGGTAGGCACCTTCCACGTTGCCGCCGCCGGCCCGATTGCCGTCGCCGACGAAGGTCTTCACGGCGGCGGCCCGGTCGCTGCCGCTGGTCGCCGGCCCGCCGAACTTGAGACGGTAATCGTAGGCCAGGGCCTGGCCCTGGCGCGCCGGCTCCGAGGGCGTCCAGAACGCCACCACGTTGTCGTTGTTCTCGTTGTTCGACGGCAGTTGCACCAAGGACACCCGGCCCTTGCCCCACTCGCCCTTAGGCGCCACCCAGGCGCTCGGACGCTGGTGGTAGTGGGCGGCGAAATCCTGGAAGTCGTCGAAGCGGGTCTGGCGCTGCATCAGCCCGAAGCCGGCGATCTGTCCGGCGCTGAAGTAATCGATCTTCAGGTTCTTGGGGTTGAGCAACGGCCGCCACAGCCATTCGCCACTGGCGGCGTCGTGGGTGAGCAGGCCGTCGGAGTCGTGTACCCGGGGGCGCCACTCGCCCACCGGGCGGGCGGTGTTGCCGCCGTAGAAGAACATGGAAGTCAGCGGCGCGATGCCCAGCTTCTCGATGTCGTTGCGGATAAACAGCCGGGATTTCACGTCCATCACCGCCGCGTCGCCGACGCGCACGTCGAACTGATAGGCGCCGGTGAGGCTGCGGCCGTCCAGCAAGGCGTAAATGGTCATGGTTTCCGCCTTGGCGGTGGGCCGCACCAGCCAGAACTCGGTGAACGACGGGAACTGCTCCCCGGACGGCAGGCCGGTGTCCACGGCGATGCCCCGGGCGGACAGACCGAAATGGTTGTCCGGCCCGATGGCGCGGAAATAACTGGCGCCGGCGAACACCAGAAACGGATCGCGGCTTTTTTCGCCGTGCAGCGGATAGGTGAGCTTGAAACCGGCGTAGCCCAGATCGGCGGGCACCCGGCGCGCCAGCTCCTCGCTGGTGTAGTTGAAATCGGTTTTATCGTAGGGCACGTCGTGGACGCCCTCCGCGTCCACCTGGTGCAGCTTCACCGCGTGCTTGAAGTAGAGCCCCGGCGACACCAGCCGCACCTGGAAGCGCGAGCCGCTCTCGTGCCAAAGGGTGCGTTCCGGCTTGAAGCGGATGCCCTGGTATTGCTCGTGGTTGAGTTCCTGCAGGAAGGGCGGGATCGGCGCCGGCGCCTGGTAGGCCTCGCCGGCCCGCTCCTTGGCCCGGTCGATGACGTCCTGAAAACCGAACCCCTGGGCCGCCAGCGGCCAGCAGACCAACGCCAGAATCAGCGCCGGCCAGCAACGAAAACGCTCCATGTACTACCACCCCTTGAGCAGAGCAACGCAAAATCGGCGCGCCACCGCGGCGCCACCGTGCAAGGATGTTCCGTTACATCCTATACGGTGGACAACCGACTGGCTCTCGTCAGCACCGGGTGAACTATAAATTTTCGCAAAACGTGGGCGGGAAACCGCCCGCCGGAGGGGCCGGCGGGCCTTACTCGGGAGGGCGTTACAGAAGGGCTTTCGGGGCCACGATGACGCCGTTGTTGTCGGCGTAGACGTACTCGCCCGGGCGGAAGGTGACACCGCCGAAGGTGATGTCGATATTGAGCTGGCCTTCGTCGCGGCGCACGGATTTGACCGGCACGCAGCCCAGCGTCATGACGCCGATATCGAGTTTGGCCAGTTCGTCCACGTCCCGGCAGGCGCCATGGATGATCACCCCTTCCCAGCCGTTGTTGACCGCGTTCTCGGCGATCATGTCGCCGATCAGGGCGTTGCGCAGGCTGCCGCCGCCGTCCACCACCAGCACCTTGCCCTTGCCGTCGGTGCCGAGGTGTTCCTTGACCCGGGAATTGTCCTCGAAGCATTTCACGGTGACGATCTCGCCACCGAAGGCACTCCGGCCGCCGTAGCCGAACCAGTTCAGGCCGGTGACCACGGATACGATATCGGCATTGTCGTCGCACAGATCACAGGTGACGAAACTCATTGTCTCTCCATTGTTTCCATTGTCCGGGGTGAACTCCCCGCGCTCAGGACGCCGAGCGCAGGCATTTGTCGCGGAACTTGCCGGCGTAGACGATGAAATCCCGGAACCGTACCCGGTAGGTGCCGGTGTCCGGGCCCATCAACGCCATGCCGATCAGTGCCTCGGCGACCCGCTCGCCGCTTACCGGCAACCAGTGGGCGTCGGTCCAGCGGGTGATCGGGTCGATGATCTTGGAAAAGCGGATGCCGAACGCCTCCACCGGGCGCGGCGTTTCCCGCTCGCCGAGCAGCAGGGACGGCTGGAACAGAGCCAGCAGCGGCAGCTTGAGGTCCTTGAGCTCGCGCTCCAGCTGTCCCTTGGTGCGTGCGTAGAAGAACGGCGAATGGGCGTTGGCGTTGACCGCCGACACCAGCAGGAAACGCTGCACGCCGGCGTCCCGGGCCAGCCGGCCCACGGTGATCACCAGATCCAGGTCCACGCGCCGGAAGGCGTCCTTGGAACCGGCTTGCTTGAGCGTGGTGCCGATGGCGCAGAACACGTCGTCCACGGCGAAGAAGTCCGCCTGCGTCTCGATGTCCGCCGGGTCGATGACCCTTTCCACCAGCTTGGGGTGCTCCACCCCGGTGGCGCGCCGGGTGAGAACCCGGATCTCGTCGTACTCGTCGCATTCCAGCAGCAGTCGCAGGCAGTGTCCGCCCACCAATCCAGTGGCGCCCAGCAGCAAGGCCCGTCGGCTCATGGCGTCATCCTCTTGTTATTCGCTGTCCTGTTCCCCTCCGGCGTCGTCCTCGTCCTTCGAAAGCCAACGCCGCAGAACGGTTTCCAGTTCTTGAAGATGCACGGGTTTGGCGAGAAAGTCATCCATGCCGGCGGCCAGGCAACGCGCCTGCACCCCTTCGGCGGTGTTGGCGGTGATCGCGATCACCGGCGTGCGCGCGCGTTCCTCGGCCTGCTCGCGCTCACGCAGCACCCGGGTGGCGTCGAAACCGTCCAGGTCCGGCATCATGCAGTCCATCAGGATCAGGTCGAAGGTTTCCTGCTCCAGCAGCGCCAGGGCGGTTTCCGCGTTGTTCACCGTTTTCACCTGGTAGCCGAGCTTGCCGAGCATGCCCCGGGTAACCAGCTGGTTGACCTCGTTGTCCTCCACCAGCAGCAGCCGGAACAGCTTGCGGCGCTGACGCTCCTCCGGGGTTTCCGTGGGCAGATCCTGCACCGGCGCCTGGCGGCGAATGCCGAGCACCCGGCCCAGGGCGATGCGCAGGCCGGAGCGATGCACCGGCCGCACCAGGGTGACCAGGCCGTGCTTGTCCACCAGCCGCTGCACGGTGGGCTGGCCGCGCTCCTCGATGGTGCACATCAGCATCAGCTTCACCGGCCGCAGGCTGGGGTCCTCCAGCACGTTGCGGCACAGGTTCAGGGCCAGCTCGCGGCGGTCGTGGGTGTCCACCAGCAGCAGATCGAACTCCGCCTGCTCGCGGTGGCCGGCGCGCAGCGCCTGCAGGGCGTGGTCGTAATCCCGGGCGCCCTGGCATTGGCTGCCCAGGGCCTCGAACTCCTCCTGAAGCGCGGCCAGGGAACCGCTGCCGGCGCCCACCACCAGGCCCTGCACCTGGCCCATGGCGGCGGACAATTTGGTGGATTCGCTCATGTCCGACTGCATGCCCAGACGCACCGTGAACCAGAAGGTGGAGCCCTCCGCCTCCACGCTCTCGGCGCCGATGTGGCCGCCCATGGCCTCGATCAGGCCCTTGCAGACCAGCAGCCCGAAACCGGCGTGGCGCACCGCGAAGGCGTCCTGGGCTCCGTCCAGGAACTGGTCCTCGAACAGATGCTTGAGGGTTTCCGCGTCCATGCCGGCGCCCTGATCACTGACCCGCACCCGCAGCACGCCGTCGTTCTCGCCCTCGGCGGTGAAATCCACGTCCACGCGAATCTCGCCCCGCTCGCTGAACTTCACCGCGTTGCTGAGCAGATTGGTGAGCACCTGCATGAGACGGTCGCGGTCGCCGCGCACCCGCTTGGGCAGCATGCGGTCCACCACCGCCGACAATTCCAGGCCCTTGCTCTGGGCCATGGGGCCAAACGCCTCCAGGATCTGCTCCAGGGCCACGCGCAGGTCGAAATAATCCGGGCTCAGGGTGATGCGGCCGGTGAGAATGCGGGAATAGTCGAGCACGTCGTCGATCAGGGTGATCATCAGCTTGCCGCTCTGCCCCGCCACCTGCAGGTATTCCTGCTGCTCGTCGTCCAGGCGGGTGTCCTCCAGCAGCGACATCATGCCCATCACCGAATTCATCGGCGTGCGCAACTCATGGGCCAGCCGGTACACTAGGCTGAGCTGGATATCGGTGCTCGCCGGCAACTCCCGGCGCCGCTCCACGCTGCCGCGCCGCTCCCGGGTGACGGCGTGCCAGAACAGCTCGTACTGGCCGCGATACAGTCGGAACAGGTAGAAGGTGTAGGCCGCCACCAGCATCGCCAGCAGCCACTCACGCAGGCCGCCGCCCAGCACCAGGGCGGCGATCACCGGCAGGAACATGAGCACGATGTAGACCTGCCGCACCCGCAGCCCGGCCATCCAGGAACTGCCCAGGGCCGTGGTCACGCCCACGTTGTAGAGAATCACCACGAAGAAGTTGAAACCGGTGCCCACCCGCCACACCAGCCAGGCGGGCAGCAGGCCCCATACCAGGGCATGCAGAATCAGGCCGAGCGCGAACAGCCGCCGCCAGCGCGCCGGCCCGGCGCCGTACAGGGCGTCGAAGCGCGCCACCAGCCACAGGCGGAAGGCGGTCACCACCACCACCGCGCCACCGGCGATCAGCGCCTCCAGCTGGAACGCCTCGTAGACCCGGCCCCAGGCGATCACCAGCGCATAAACCACAAGGGCCGCCAACACCCCCATCAGGGAATTCTTGGCGGCCCCGAAATCCACTCTTTTGAGGACCTTGCGATCTTTTCTGTAAATCACCGTCCCACACCCTCGGAACCAGCGGGCGCTAAAGGTAACACCCCCCAACCGCCCAGGCTACCGTATCGCGCCGGCGACCGAGCCGGACCGACCGCCGTGCCAACCCCAATCGCGGCCAAAGCCGCTCCTACCGCTCCATCCCCTCAAGGGGAAGGTTACCTTCCGAGCAGGCAAGGGCGGGTGCCTTCTGGAGAACCATACTTTCTGGAAAAGCATGCTTTACGTTAACGTAAACTTCCCCTAGTCTCCGACCCCATGGATACTCAAAAAACCTACACCATCGGCGAACTGGCCCGTGACTTCGACGTCACCACGCGCACCATCCGTTTCTACGAGGATCAGGGCCTGCTGAGCCCCCGGCGGCGCGGCCAGACCCGCATCTATTCACCGGCGGACCGCACCACCCTGAAACTGATCCTGCGCGGCAAGCGGCTGGGCTTTTCCCTGGCGGAATCCCGGGAGCTGATCTTCATGTACCGCCCGGCCCGCGACAATCGCGAGCAGCTCGAAGCCCTGATCGGCAAGATCACGGAGAAACGCGCCCAGCTCGAACAACAACTCACCGACATCCGGATCCTGCAAGGGGAACTGGACGACGCCGAGGCCCGTGCCCGGCAAGCAATGGAGAACCTGGAGAACGACCATGTTTAACGGCGGCCTGGACTTTCAACTGGACGACACCCTGGAGGCCCTGCGCGACAGCGCCCGCGCCTTCGCCCGCAACGAGATCGCACCGCTCGCCGAGCAGGTGGACCGCGACAACCAGTTTCCCAATCAGCTGTGGAAAAAGCTCGGCGATCTGGGCGTGCTCGGCATCACCGTGGGCGAGGAATACGGCGGCGCCGGCCTGGGCTACCTGGCCCACACCCTGGTGATGGAGGAAATTTCCCGGGCCTCCGCCTCCGTGGGGCTGTCCTACGGCGCTCACTCGAATCTCTGCGTGAACCAGATCTGGCTCAACGGCAACGACGACCAGCGCGCCCGCTACCTGCCCAAGCTGGTCAGCGGCGAGCACATCGGCGCTCTCGCCATGAGCGAACCCGGCGCCGGCTCCGATGTCGTGAGCATGCGCCTGCGCGCCGACAAGAAAGGCGACCGCTACGTGCTCAACGGCAACAAGATGTGGATCACCAACGGCCCGGACGCCAACACCTACGTGATCTACGCCAAGACCGACGCGGACGCCGGCCCGCGCGGCATCACCGCCTTCCTGGTGGAGCGCGACTTCCCCGGCTTCTCCCAGGCCCAGAAGCTGGACAAGCTGGGCATGCGCGGCTCCAACACCTGCGAGCTGGTGTTCGAGGACTGCGAGGTGCCGGAAGAGAACGTGCTGGGCCGGGTCGGCGAAGGCGTCAAGGTGCTGATGAGCGGCCTGGACTACGAGCGCACCGTCCTGTCCGGCGGCTGCACCGGCATCATGCAGGCCTGTCTGGACGTGGTGCTGCCCTACGTGCACGAGCGCAAGCAGTTCGGCAAGGCGATCGGCGAATTCCAGCTGATGCAGGGCAAAATCGCCGACATGTACGTGACCCTCAACGCCAGCCGCGGCTACCTCTACCAGGTGGCACGCAACTGCGACGCCGGCCGCACCACCCGCATGGACGCCGCCGGCGCCATCCTCTACTGCGCCGAGAACGCCACCCAGATGGCCTTGGAAGCAATCCAGTGCCTGGGCGGCAACGGCTACATCAATGAGTACCCCACCGGCCGCCTGCTGCGCGACGCCAAGCTCTATGAAATCGGCGCCGGGACCAGCGAGATCCGCCGTATGTTGATCGGCCGCGAGTTGTTCAACGAGACCGCCTGAAAACCATCGCGACTGAAGCGGAATGCCGCCCAGTCGCTCCTACAGGACCCGCCGTAGGAGCGGCTTCAGCCGCGAACCAATCGACCACGCCGTAGGAGCGACTGGGCGGCATTCCGCTTCAGTCGCGAACCGATCGACCATGCCGTAGGAGCGACTGGGCGGCATTCCGCTTCAGTCGCGATTTAGCCGCGAAGAGACCGCCCAAATGCCAAAAATCATCAGCCAACTCAACAAGAGCGCGCCGGAGTACGGCGAATACCGGGACCACAACCTGGCGCTGCGCGAGGAACTCCGGGAAAAACTGGACCGGGTCGCCGCCGGCGGCGGCGAGGCCGCGGAAAAACGCCTGCGCGAGCGCGGCAAGCTGCCGGTGCGCGAACGCATTCAGCACCTGCTGGACCCGGGCTCGCCGTTCCTGGAACTGTCGGCGCTGGCCGCCGACGGCGTCTACCCGGGCGAGGACGTGCCCGCCGCCGGCTGCGTGGGCGGCATCGGCCGGGTGGCCGGCGTGGAGTGCATGATCGTCGCCAACGACCCCACCGTGAAAGGCGGCAGCTACTACCCGCTCACCGTGAAAAAACACCTGCGCTGCCAGGCGGTGGCCGCGGAAAACAATCTGCCCTGCCTCTATCTGGTGGATTCCGGCGGCGCCAACCTGCCCCGCCAGGACGAGGTGTTCCCGGACCGGGAGCACTTCGGCCGCATCTTCTTCAACATGGCGAACATGTCGGCCCGGGGCATCCCGCAGATCAGCGTGGTACTCGGCTCCTGCACCGCCGGCGGCGCCTACGTACCGGCCATGGCCGACGAGGTGATCATGGTGCGCGAGCACTCCACCGTGTTCCTGGCCGGCCCGCCCCTGGTGAAAGCCGCCACCGGCGAGGAAGTCACCGCCGAGGAACTGGGCGGCGCCGCCCTGCACGGCGAACAGTCCGGGGTGGCCGATCATCTGGCCGACGACGAGCCCCACGCCCTGGATCTCGCCCGGCGCTGCATCGACCGGCTCAACTGGCGCAAACCGGAGCAGCTGGACGTGCGCCCGGCTCGCCCGCCAGCCTATGACGGCGACGAGCTGTACGGCCTGATTCCGCCCACCACCCGCTCGCCGATGCCGGCCCGGGAGCTGATCGCGCGCATCGTCGATGACTCCGACCTGGACGAATTCAAAACCAACTACGGCACCACCCTGGTCACCGGCTTCGCCCGCATCCACGGTTTTCCGGTGGGCATTCTCGCCAACGACGGCGTGCTCTATTCCGAGTCGTCATTGAAAGGCGCCCACTTCGTGGAGCTGTGCAATCAGCGCGGCATCCCGCTGCTGTTCCTGCAGAACATCACCGGTTTCATGGTGGGCAAGAAGTACGAGGCGGAAGGCATCGCCAAACACGGCGCCAAACTGGTCAACGCGGTGGCCTGCGCCCGGGTGCCCAAGTTCACGGTGATCACCGGCGGCAGCTTTGGCGCCGGCAACTACGGCATGTGCGGGCGCGCCTACGACCCGCGTTTCCTGTTCATGTGGCCGAACGCGCGCATCTCGGTGATGGGCGGCGAGCAGGCCGCCAGCGTGCTCACCCAGGTGAAGGCCGCCGCCCTGAAAAAGAAAGGCGAGCACTGGGACGAGGGCGAGGCGCGTCGCTTCCAGGCTGACATGACCGAGCAGTACGAAACCATGGCCCGGCCCTGGTACGCCAGCGCCCGGCTGTGGGACGACGGCGTCATCGATCCGGCGGATACCCGCGACGTGCTCGGCCTGGCGATTTCCGCCAGCCTCAATGCCCCCATCGAGGAAACCCGCTACGGCATTTTCCGCATGTAACGGCCCGGCCAAGGAGCCAACCATGAGCATAACAACCACCAACCAGGGCCCGGTGACCCGCATCACCCTGAACAATCCGGACAAGCGCAACGCCTTCGACAACACCATCATCGAAGCACTGATCGACGCCTTCGAGCAGGCCGGCGCCGACGCCGACACCCGGGTGATCGTGCTGGACGCCGCCGGCAAGCATTTCTCCGCCGGCGCCGACCTCAACTGGATGCGCGCCATGGGCGAGCTCGACGCGGACCAGAACCGCGCCGACGCGCGCCGCCTGGCGGCGCTGATGAGCACCATCGACGGCGCCGCCAAGCCGGTCATCGCCCGGGTCCAGGGGGCCGCGTTCGGTGGCGCCCTGGGCCTGATCTGCGCCGCCGACATCGCGCTGGCCGCGGACGACGCCCGCTTCTGCCTCAGCGAGGTGAAGCTGGGCATCCTGCCGGCGGTGATCGCCCCCTATGTGGTGCGCGCCATGGGCGCCCGTCAGGCGCGCCGCTACTTCATGACCGCCGAGGTGATCGACGCGCCCCGCGCCGGGCAACTGGGGCTGGTCCATGAAGTGGTGCCCGCCGTGGACCTGGACACCACCGTGGAGCGGCTGGTCGCGGCCCTGCTGGCCGGCGCCCCCGGTGCCCAGCGCCGTGCCCGGGAACTGGTGCACCGCGCCGACGACAGCGCCGTGGAGCAGGCCGTGGTGGACTACACCGCCGACCTGATCGCCGAGCTGCGCACCGGCGCCGAGGGTCAGGAGGGCCTGAGCGCCTTCCTGGAAAAACGACCGGCGGCCTGGCGCCACGAATAAGCCAACGCCCACACCGAAAGGAACAACAATGGCCCGCATCGACACCCTGCTGATCGCCAACCGGGGCGAAATCGCCCGGCGTATCATCCGCACCGGCCGTGAGCTCGGCCTCACCACCGTGGCGGTGTATTCGGACATCGACGCCGACGCCCCCCACGTCCGCGAAGCGGACCGCGCCGTGCGCCTGGGCCCGGCCAGCGCCCGGGACAGCTACCTGAACATCGAAGCGGTGCTGGCCGCCGCCCGGGACAGCGGCGCCGACGCCATCCACCCGGGCTACGGCTTCCTGTCGGAGAACGCCGGCTTCGCCGAGGCCTGCGCCGAGGCGGGCCTGATCTTCGTCGGCCCGTCCCCGGACTCGATTCGCCTGATGGGCGATAAGGCCGCCGCCCGCCAGCGCATGGCGGAAAACGGCGTGCCGGTGCTGCCCGGTTTCGACCAGGAAGGCGCCGACGACGCCACCCTGGTGGCCGAGGCGGACCGGGTCGGCTTCCCGCTGCTGATCAAGGCGGTGGCCGGCGGCGGCGGCAAGGGCATGCGCGCGGTGCAAGGCCCCGGGGATTTCCAGGAGGCCCTGGCCGCCGCCCGCCGGGAGGCCCGCAATGCGTTCAGCGACGACCGGGTGCTGCTGGAACGCTATCTGCCCACCGCCCGCCACGTGGAGGTGCAGGTGTTCGCCGACGCGCACGGCAACGCCGTGCATCTGTTCGAGCGGGATTGCTCGGTGCAGCGCCGCCACCAGAAGATCATCGAGGAAGCGCCGGCGCCGGGCCTCACGGAACAGCAACGCCAGGATCTGGGCCAGGCCGCCGTGCGCGCCGCCCGCGCCATCGATTACCGGGGCGCCGGCACCGTGGAGTTCCTGTTTTCGCCGGAGGGTGAATTTTTCTTCATGGAGATGAACACCCGCCTGCAGGTGGAGCATCCGGTCACCGAACTGATCACCGGCGAGGACCTGGTGGCCTGGCAGCTGACGGTGGCGGAGGGCCGCGCGCTGCCCAAGGCCCAGGAAGCCCTGCGCCTGAACGGGGCCGCCATGGAGGTGCGCCTCTATGCGGAGAACCCCTACCAGCAGTTCCTGCCCTCCTCCGGGCGCATCGACCAGCTGCGCTGGCCGGACGGCGCGCGCGTGGACGCCGGCGTGGAGGAAGGCGATATTGTTTCTGATTATTACGACCCGATGATCGCCAAGCTGATCACCCACGGCGACGACCGGGACCAGGCCCGCCGCCGTCTGGCCCGGGCTCTCGACCACCTGGCGCTTACCGGGGTGCATCACAACGCCGCCTTCCTGCGCCGGGTCCTGCTGGACGATGCGTTCGCCGCCGGCGACCTGGACACCCGCCTGCTGGAGCACCGCCCGCACCTGCTGGAACCCGCTGGCGCCGATCCCGCCGCCCTGGCGGTGGCCGCCGCCGCCCTGGTGGCCGGGCACGCCGAAGCCGGCGGCGATCCCTGGCGGGGCCTGCCCGCCTGGCGTCCGCTCGGCCGCCGGCGTACCCTGGTGCCGCTGCGCGTGGACGAACACGACTTCACCGTGGTCCTCGATAACGAACAGGCGACCGTATCCGATCGGCGCGCGCCCTACCGACTGCGCCGGCACGGCGACCTGTTCGAACTGGACTGGGGTGAAGACGGGCTTTCCGGCCAGGCCCTCTTTTTTGATTTTGATGGTCGGCGCCTGACGTTGTTCGTCCACGGACAGGACTATCGCATCGAAACGCATCCGGCTCGGGAGAGCGAGCACGCCGGCGGCGCGGACGATTTCCGCGCGCCCATGAGCGGCACCATCGTGGCCTGCCATGCGGCGCCGGATACGCCCGTGGCCGCCGGCGATGCCGTGATTACACTGGAAGCCATGAAAATGGAACACACCCTGCGCGCCAGTGCCCCCGGCACCGTGCGGGCCTTCCTCGTGCAAGCCGGAGACAGCGTTTCTGAAGGCACCTTGTTGGTGGACTTTGAAACGGAGGAAGAATGACAACAGCCACATCCCCGCTTTGGCGGCCCGATTCCCAGCGCCTGGAACACAGCCAGCTCACCGCGTTCCGCCACCGGGCGGAAGCCCTGGCCGGCGCTGAACTGGGCGATTACCGGGCCCTGCACCGGTGGTCCGTGAGCGAGCCGGAAAGCTTCTGGAACCTGGTCTGGGATTTCTGTGAGCTGCAAGGGCACAAGGGCGAACGGGTCCTGGAACCGAGCCCCGTATTCCGTCACAACCGCTGGTTCCCGGATGCCCGGCTGAACATGGCGGAAAACCTGCTGGCGCGCCGCGACACCCACCCGGCGCTGATCAGCGTGGACGAAGCCGGCCGCCGCGACGAGATCAACTACAATGATCTGCGCGTGGCCGCCGGCCAGGTGGCCGCCCAGCTGCTCGCCGCCGGCGTGGAACCCGGCGACCGGGTGGCCGGCTTCATGCCCAACCGCATCGAAACCGTGATCGCCGCCCTGGGCTGCGCCTGGATCGGCGCCATCTGGTCGTCCTGCTCGCCGGACTTCGGCGTCCAGGGCGTGCTCGACCGTTTCGGCCAGATCGAGCCCAAGGTGCTGTTCGCCTGTGACGGCTATCAGTACAACGGCAAATGGATCGAGCTGGACGAGCGCATCCAGGATCTGCACGACAAACTGCGGCCCGAGTTGCTGGTGGCGATCCCCGGTCGCGGCGACACCACCCGGGTGCGTCAGGCGCTCAACTGGGGCGACTGGCTGGCCGCCGCCGAGCCGCCGCCGCCGTTCGCCGAGCTGCCTTTCAACCATCCGCTCTACATTCTCTATTCCTCCGGCACCACCGGCGCGCCCAAGTGCATCGTGCACGGCACCGGCGGCGCCCTGATCCAGCACGCCAAGGAGCACCGCCTGCACGGCGACCTGGGCGCCGACGACGTGCTGTTCTACTTCACCACCTGCGGCTGGATGATGTGGAACTGGCTGGTGAGCGGGCTGCAGACCGGCGCCACCCTGGTGCTCTATGACGGCAACCCGGCCTACCCGGACGCGTCCCGCCTGTTCGACCTGATCGACGCGGAGAAGATCACCCACTTCGGCACCAGCGCCAAGTTCGTGCAGGCGGTGGAGAAAGCCGGCCTGGTGCCCAAGGACAGCCACGACCTGTCCACCCTGCGCACCCTGATGTCCACCGGCTCGCCGCTGCTCCACGAAAGCTACGACTTCCTCTACCAGCAGGTGAAACCGGACCTACTGGTGAGCTCCATCTCCGGCGGCACCGACATCCTCTCCTGCTTCGCCCTGGGCAGCCCGGTGGTGCCGGTTTACCGGGGCGAGCTGCAATGCCTGGGCCTGGGGCTGGACGTGGCGGTGTTCAACGACGACGGTGACGCGGTGGTCGGCGAGAAAGGCGAACTGGTATGCCGGGCGCCCTTCCCCGCCTGCCCGGTGGCGTTCTGGAACGACCCGGATGAACAGCGTTTCCACGATGCCTACTTCGACACCTTCGAGAACATCTGGGCCCACGGCGACTACGCCGAGATCGTCGCCCACGAAGGCCACGACGGGCTGATCATCCACGGCCGGTCCGACGCCGTGCTCAACCCCGGTGGCGTGCGCATCGGCACCGCCGAGATCTACCGTCAGGTGGAAACCCTGGAGGAAATCCGCGAAGCCATCGTCATCGGCCAGCAGTTCCAGGGCGACGTGCGGGTGGTGCTGTTCGTGGTGCCCGCCGAGGGCGTTGAGCTCAGCGACGAGCTGCAGAAAAAAATCCGGACCACCATCCGCGCCGGCGCCAGCCCCCGCCACGTGCCGGCGGTGATTCTCACGGTGCCGGAGATTCCGCGCACGGTGAGCGGCAAGATCGTGGAGCTGGCGGTGCGCGACGTGGTGCATGGTCGGGAGGTGCGCAACCGCAACGCCCTGGCCAACCCGGATGCCCTGCAACACTTCGCCGACCGCCCGGAACTGGCGGACTGACGTTGAGCTCGACCCCGGCTAAAGCCGCTCCTACGGGGACATTTTTCGCCGTAGGAGCGGCTTTAGCCGCGATTACCACCCCATGACCCGAACGCCCGCCCAACGGGGCCGGGCGGCCTCGACTTCCCGGCGCCTCACGCCGAGCCTGATCAGTGATTAATCAATCCGTCGAGTCAGGCAAGGAGGCCCATGCTAACTCGCGTACGTTCCCGACATCTGATCGCCGCCGCGCTGGCGCTGCTGCTGGTGCCGGCCGCCGGCGGCGCCCGGGTGGTGGCACTGGAAGGCGGCGCCCTGGAGGGCCTGGCCGGCCGCGAGCGGGCGGCGGTGGACGTGGCCGTGTACCGTGACGGCACCTTCCAGGCCGTGCCCCATCAGTGGCTGGCCTGGAGCAACGGCCAGGCTCCCTACTTCGAGCGGGACCCGGATAGCGAGCGGGACTCGCCGGTGACGCGCATCGCCGCCGCCGACCGTCTGCTGGTGGATGTGCCGGAAGACGGCGGCGATTCACCCTCCGACGAACCACCGGGCCTGCTCGGCACCCTGATCGTCGGCGACGGCGACGACGCGCGCACCCTTTACCTGCTGGCACGGCCGGCCTCTCCCCATCCGGCGCCGAAACGCTTGCGCCAGGACCCACTGCGCCTGCGCACCGATGACTTCGAACTGCGCTTCCGCGACGACAACCTGTTTCAATGGGGCGACTTCTTCCATAACGGTTACACCGACGCCGACGGCACGCCCCGCAATCTGCTGGACAGCCTCAAGCTGCGGCTGAGCGCCGGTGTGTTCAGCGCCGGCGCCCGGCTCACCCTGACCAACGAAAACCTGGACCCGGAGATCCGCCAGGTGATCGACGGCCCCCTGGCGACGCTGGTGTACGCCCGCACCCGGGTGCGGGTGGCCGGCCTGCCGGTGCTCAAGGTGCACAATTTCCTGGTGATCCGGGACCGGGGCGTGGCGGTGCATGCCCGTTTCCGGCTGCCCGGTTTCGCCGCCGCCGTGCTGCGTGAACCCGGCGCCCGGGTCACCGTGGACGGCCACGACCTCACCGGAGCGCGGCTGCGCACCAGCTGGACCGGGGCACGGCAAGCGCGGGTGGATGGCCGCCTGGACGCCGATGAGCGAGCCATGGTGGATAGCCCGGTGCCCACCCGCAATTGGCTATGGTTCGACACCGGCAAGGGATTCGCCATGCTGGCGCGGCTGAATTTCGCCGCCGGCTTCGGCACCGGGGCACGCTTTCTCTACCAGGACGACCCGACCCTGGACGACGGGCCGGAACGCTTCCCGGGCCAGATGCCCAACGTGGGCTTCGCCCTGGACCGCATCCCCTTCGGCGAATCCTTCTATTTCATGGCGGAGCTGGATTTTTCCGAGGGCGGCCCCGGGGCCCTGGCCGAGGCCCGCCGGGCGCGGCCGGCGGTGCGCTGGCGACCGGCAACGGATTAATCCTTGCCGCTTTCCGCCGCCACCAGGTGGTCGAGGCGTTCCTCCAGCTTGTTCAACGCCGCCAACAGAGCCTCGTGCTCTCCTTCCGACAGGGTCGCCGCCAGCTCCGCCTCCCAACGCCGGGTGGCGGGAATCAACTCGGCGAGCAGCGCGCGGGCATCGTCGGTAAGCCGCAGCCACTGCTGGCGCTGATCCTCCGTGGATGGTTGCCGGTGGATCAGGTTCCGGCTTTCCAGGGCGCGCACCGAGCGCGACACCCGTACCTTGTCCATCTGCGTCAGTCCGGTGAGCTGCTTGGCGGTGAGCACCGGCCGCTCGTTGAGCCACACCAGAATGCGCCACTCGGGGATGGAAATACCGAACCGCCGGCGGTAGATCACCGCCAGGGCCTGGCTGATCCGCCCACCCAGGTTGTTGAGCCGATACGGCAGAAAGCGGGTCAGGTCCAGTTCCGTGCTCGGGCTGGAAGCGTCCGGGTTCCGGTCTGTGCGGGACATCGAGTGTGTTTCTCCTGGCTGCCGGGCGCGGCGGCGCCCGGCCCCTAGTGTAACGAGGGAGCCGGGGCCATGGCACGTTTCTGGCATTTCCGTGGCCGGCGGCACGGTGGGCCGGCACCGGGTTGGCAAGAATTAACAAACCTCTGGCACGCAACAGCATGCGCGGCCGCCGGTACTGGCACACACTCGATGAATAACCACACCTACAAGCGGAGCAGCTATGCGACTACCAAGACCCCTGTGCAAGGGCCTGCTGTTGGCCGCGGCCTGCGTGGCCGCCGCCGGCACCCAGGCGCAATTGCCGGTGGAGAAGCTGGGCCAGAACACCACCCTGCCCTTCCCGCCGGACCCGCACCGCAGCTACATCGTCGACTTCGAGTTCAACAACATGGTCGCCACCCGGGTGGTGGTGGTCGATCCGGACCAGCGCAAGGTTCTGGGCATGCTCAGTACCGGCGGCGCGGCGCCGGCGGTGTTGTCCCACGACCAGAAGACGGTGTACACGGCGGACATCTTCTTCGAGCGTTACGTGCGCGGTAAACGCACCGACGTGATCACCGCCTGGGACACCTCGTCCCTGTCGCCACGCTGGGAGGTGGAAATCCCCAGCAAACGGGCCTCCACCCTCACCGAGCGCTACGGGCTGAGCACCAGCGCCGACGACCGCTTCGTATATATCTACAACTTCACCCCTTCCACCTCGATCACCGTGGTGGACAGCAAAAAGCAGGAGGTGGTCAACGAACTGGCGATCCCCGGCTGCATCCTCAACTACCCGGCCGGCGAGCGCCGCTTCGCCTCCCTGTGCGGCGACGGCAAGCTGCAGGTGATCACCCTGGACGACAACGGCCAGGAGGTGAACCGCACCGCCACCCGCTTCTTCGACCCGGACGAGGAAAAGCTGATCGAACGGGCGGTGGGCAACGGCGACACCTATTACTTCGTGACCACCGAGGGCCATGTACGGGGCGTCGATCTGTCAGGCAAGAAACCCAAGGTACTGCCGGACTGGTGGCTGACCACCAAGCAGGAACGCCAGGAAGGCTGGGCCCCGGGCGGCTGGCAGCTGATGGCGGTGGCGCCGGAACTGAACCGGCTCTACGTGCTGATGCACCCGGACCACGCACCGCACAAATGGGAAGATCCGAGCCAGACCATCTGGGTCTATGACCTCAAGACCCGCAAGAAGGTGGACACCATGGAAACGCCCAGCCTGGTGTGGAGCCTGAACGCCACCTCCGACGACAAGCCCCTGCTGCTGGGCACCAACATCGAAGGCGGCCTGGACATCTTCGACCTCACCAAGGGTGAGTACGTGGACACCATGGACGGCGTCAGCAAGACCCCGACCCTGGTCATCAACCATTAACCAGGAGGGCCCATGACCATGGATCCCATTCTCACCGCCACCGGCGCCGTCTCCCTGGCGGTGATCCTGGCCAGCGCCGCCAGCCACAAGGTGCGCGCGCCGGCCTGGTTCCGCCGCCAGGTGGCCGACTACCGGCTGCTGCCGGAGGCCCTGCACGGGCCGGCGGCGCGCGCCCTGCCGCTGCTCGAGGGCGCCCTGGCCCTGGCGCTGCTGTGGCCGGCCACTCGGGGCGCGGCGGCCCTGGCGGCGCTGGCCCTGGTGGGTCTGTACGCCGCCGCCATCGGCATCAACCTGGCGCGCGGACGCCACGACCTGGATTGCGGCTGCGCCGGCCCCGGCGCGCCCCAGCCGCTGCACCCCCGGCTGCTCTCGCGCAACCTGCTGCTCGCCGGCCTGGCGCTGCTCGCCGCCGCCCCCGCCGCGCCCCGCGCGCTGGGCGTGTTCGACGGCTTCGTGGTGCTGGCCGCCACGGCGGTGACCGTTTTGCTGTACGCGGCGATCGAGGTGTGGCTGGCCAACCAGCCGCGTCTGCTCGGTCTGTCCGGACGATGAACAAACAGAAATAAGGTGACTTCCATGCAAGCCTTGATCGTTTCCAATGTACTTCTCTGGTGCCTGCTGGTGGCCATGGCCCTGGTAGTGGTCGGTCTGATTCGCCAGATCGGCGTGCTGCACGCGCGCATCGCCCCGGCCGGCGCCCTGATGGTGGACAAGGGGGTGGCGGTGAATCAGCCGGCGCCGAAACTGACCGCCGAGGACCGCCTGGGCCGCCCGGTGAACGTGGGCTACCCCGGCGAACGGGCGCAGATGCTGTTCTTCCTGTCGCCCACCTGCCCGATCTGTAAATCCCTGCTGCCGGCGGTGCGCGCCATCGACCGTTCCCGGGACGACCTGGAGGTGGTCTACGTGAGCGACGGAGACATGGCCGAGCAGGAAAAAATCATCGCCGAGTTCAAGCTCGACCGCTCCCGCTACGTGGTGGACCCGGAAGTGGGCATGACCTACCAGATCGGCAAGCTGCCCTACGCGGTGCTGATCGACGCCGAGGGCACCCTCAAGGCCAAGGGGCTGGTGAACTCCCGCGAACACCTGGACAGCCTGTTCGAGACCGAACTGCTGGGCGCCGCCACTCTGCAGGACTACCTGCGCGGCCAGAGCCCACGAATTCACCATCCCGGTGACGACCTGCCCACCGAAAAAGGGAGCGCCTGAACCATGAAATTCCTCGACCGTTTCTTCGAGCGTTCCACCCGGCACGTGGCCAGCACCACCTCACGGCGGCGCTTCCTGGGCCGGCTCGGCTCCTTCCTGGTGGCCGGCGCCGCCATGCCGGTGCTGCTGCCGGTGGACCGCACCGCCAAGGCGCTGGCGGCGGAATCCCCCCAGGCCGGCGACCCGGGCGACCCCACCAGTTGCGACTACTGGCGCTACTGTTCCGTCGACGGCTTCCTGTGCAGTTGCTGTGGTGGCACCGTGAACAGTTGCCCGCCGGGCACCCAGGGCTCCGAAGTGACCTGGGTGGGCACCTGCCGCAACCCGGCGGACGGCATCGACTACATCATTTCCTACAACGACTGCTGCGGTAAGCACAGCTGCGCCCAGTGCGCCTGTACCCGCAACGACAGCGAGGAGCCGATGTACCGGCCGTTCAACAACAACGACATCAACTGGTGCCTGGGCGCCGACGCCAACGTCTACAACTGCACCGTGGCGGTGATCCGCGGCGTGGCCAAGGCCGGTTGAGGCGTATGCGACGCGGCCTGCTGCTCACCGTCCTGCTGGCGGCCTCGGTGACCAGCCCGGGCGCCCACGCCCGGGCCATGCCGGACCCCTCGCAGACACCGGCGCCGGGCAACGAGGTGCCGCAGATTCCCCTGTCCCGGGCCGGCTACAGCCCGGCGGTGAATTACCAGCTGCAATGCGCCGGCTGTCATCTGCCCCAGGGCCAGGGCGCGCCGCGCAATGACGTGCCACGTATGACCGGCTTCGTCGGCAACTTCCTGCGCGTGGAGGACGGCCGCGAATTCCTGGTGCGCGTGCCCGGCGTGGCCCAGTCCGCCCTGGACGACGGCCAGCTCGCCGAACTGCTGAACTGGATTCTGGCACGCGACGGCATGGCCGGCGCCAGCACGCCGGAGGACGCCGCGCCCTACACCCCCGCCGAGGTGGAACGGATCCGCGCCACCCGGCTGAGCAACCTGCCGGACACCCGTGCCCGGTTGATCCAGAGCATGCGCGACCGGGGCATCGCCATCGACGACGGCATGCCCCACGACGACAACCACAACGACAACGGAGACAGCCGATGAGCTGATCCCGCGCCCGTGCCACCGGCGCGGGCTTCACCCGAATGGAGACACGACCATGATCACCGCTTATCCAAAAGCCGTGAAACGGACCCTGCTTGCCTGTTCACTGACCGCGCTGGGGGTCCAGGCCCAGGCCCTGGAGCTGGTGGCCAACGACACCACCAAACTGGATCTCACCGTGGAAGGCGTGGCCGGCACCTTCCACAGCGAGGAAAACTACGCCACCGCCGGCAGCAAAAGCGAGGGCTCCTCCAGCTGGCAGGAAGGCTATCTGAAATACGGCTTCGCCCTGGAGCAGGAACTGGGCGCGGGCCGCCTGTTCGGTGCCCTCAACGCCCTCAGCGGCGGCACCTGGGGCGACGGCGACGCCGCCGGCTTCAGTAACGGCGACGAACGGGAAACCGACGTGGAGGACGCCTATCTGGGCTGGCGCTCCGGGGATCTGTTCCCGGCCCTGGGCGAGGACGGCGTGGCCGTTTCCGCCGGGCGCCAGGCCATCACCCTGGGCGACGGCTTCCTGATCGCCGGTGACGCGCTCAACTTCGGCGAGGGCATCGCCGGCGGCCTGCTGGACCGGGGCGGCGCCTACTACCTGGCCGCCCGCCAGGCCTTCGACAAGACCGCCGTGCTCAGCCTGGGCGGCGACAGCGGCTGGCGCGGCGACGCCATGTGGATCGAGTCGGACAATCCGGCCCAGGTGGAAGCGTCCATGAAGGTGGGCAACCTGGAGCACGTCGGCGAGAACGGCACCCTGGGCCTCAGCTACATCAAGGTGGACGACGTGGAGGAGGACCTGGCGTTCCTGTATCCGCAACGGGACGGCCAGGAAACCTGGAGTCTGCGCTACCAGGGCAGCGCCGGCGTGGAGAACCTGTTCCTGTCCGGGGAATACGCCTGGCAGGACCAGGATCAGGGCGACGAGGACGCCTGGTACGTGGAAGCCGGCTGGACCTTCGCCGACGCTCCCTGGCAGCCCAGCGTGAACTACCGCTACAGCCGCTTCTCCGAGGGCTTCGACCCGATGTTCTACGGCAACGGCCGCACCCTGGGCACCTGGTTCCAGGGCGAGGTGGCGGCCAACTACGCGGGGCCGTTCAACACCAACGCCAAGGTCCATAACGTGGCGGTGCACGCCGCGCCCCGGGAGAACCTGGCGGTGGGCCTGCTGGCCTACGACTTCACCACCCTGGACAAGGGCGCCGGCGGCAACCTGGATGCCCGCGAGTTCGACCTGTTCCTGGAATGGGGCGTGACGCCGAACCTGGCGATCATTCCGCTGGTGGGGCTGTACCAGCCGGATGCCTCCGCCGCCGAGGGCGGCACCCAGCTCGGCAACGACGACGGCAACCTCTACACCCAGCTGATTCTGGCCTTTGGTTTCTGATTTAACGCTCGACGCACCTTGCAGCGTGTATGCCTCCCCGGCCCCGGCCGGGGATTTTTTTATCCGCCGTTCATCAGCGGGCGGGCTTCCTTGAAGCCCAGGAACAGCATCACCAGGCCTCCGGCGATCAGATACCAGTAGAAGGTCACGAAGCGCCAGATCACGATCACCGTGGCGGCGGTAACCGTGCCCAGCCAGGGATTAAGCAGCGCCGCGCCGGCCACCTCGGCGCCCCCGGCGCCGCCGGGCAGCAGGGTCAGGTGACCCGCGCCCATGGCCACCATCTGCACGAAGAAGCCGTAGGTCCAGTCCAGTTGCTCGCCCAGCGCCCACACCGCCAGATAGATCACCGAATAGCGCAGCAGCCAGTGCAGCAGACACAGCGCGAACATCAGCAGCAGACGGCGGCGCGGCACCGCCAGGGTTTCCTCCAGGCCACGGCGAAAGCGCAGTACCGCCCGCGCCATGCGATACCGGCGTCGCCGGCGCAGGCCCAGCCAGGCGAGCAGATCCCCGGAGGCGATCAGTACCCGGCGCTGATGGCGGGCCAGCAGGGCCACCAGCACCAGGCCGCCCACCAGCAGGCCCAGGGGCACCGCCAGCTGCCACCAGCCGCCCCAATCCAGGTAGCGGGCCAGCCCGTACAACGCCACGGTGGGCAACAAGGTGGCGAACACCAGCATATCGGTGAGCTGGTCCACCGCCAGCACCGCCGTGGCCCGGGCCGGCGCCACGCCGTGCCGGGACAACAGGGCCGCCAGGGTAAAGGGGGCGCCGCTGCCCCCGGGGGTGGCGTTGAGGCTGAACTCGGTGACCATCACCGTGGCCAGGGCGGAACCGTGGCCCATGCCCGGGGCGCGGCCGTTGAGCATCAGGCGCAGGCGCCAGGCGTTCAGGTTCCAGCACAGGCCGATCAGCGCCAGCATTCCCAGTAGCCAGGACAGCGGCAGCCGCGCCAGTTCATGGAAGGCCGCCGGGCCGCCCATCACCAGGGGCGCCACGGCGCCCACGGTCAGCGCCGCCAGCAACAGCCAGCGCCAGTGACGTCTCATCGCGCCGCCCCGGCCTGTTCCAGCAACCAGCGGCGTTTGGTCACGCAGCGGCGCTCACCGCGCAGTTGGCGCACCGTGTCCAGCCAGAAGCGACGGCTGTCCTCGTGACGCAGGTCCACCGGATGCAGTGCCAGGCGGATCACCGGCGCCCGCTGGTAGCGCCACAGACGGAGTTGATTAAGGGCCTTGAACAGCCGGCGGCGCCAGGGGGAGCGGGACGACATCACCACCGTGGGCAACGGCAGGCGGCGCTCGTCGGGCAGCCGGTACAGGGCGGTGGCGTCGGTGCGGTAGGCGAAGCCGGCCTCGCGGATGGCGCGCCGCCCGGCCTCGTTGGTGACCCAGCCCGGCGGCACGAAACCGTCCGCCCGCCAGCCCTGGCCGTAGAACAGGGACAGGCCGTCGCGGATGCGCCGCGCCGCCTCGCCGCCGCTGAGCGCCGAGAACTCGCCTTCGTGGGTCAGTACCCGGCGCCGCAGCAGCGCGCCGGGCCCGCGCGGCGGCGGCCCATCGTCCTCGTGGTAGAAGCCGTGCAGCACCAGCTCATCGCCGGCGCGCTGGCGCTCGCGCAGGTCCTGGCAGAATCCGGGATGGCGCTCGGCCATGTCCCGGTGGTGAAAGTCCGGCACCGCCAGCAGCGTGCAATCCAGCCGGCCGCCCTCCTCCGGGCGCTCCAGTTCGGCCAGGAAGGCCCGGTACAACGGCCAGCTGTGTGGCGCCACGTCGTGCAGCGACAGGAAAAAAGCGGGACCGAGATCAGGGATGGGATTCATGGGTCGGTGCCATTACCGGTTGCTCGTGTTCACCCAGCACCCGACGATAGTGGCCGAGCAGATTGTCGACCACCGCGTCCCAACTGTGCCGGGCCTCCACATGGGCCCGGGCGGCCCGGCCCAGGGCCGCCGGATCGTCGTTCTCGAACAGGTCGCGGATCGCCTCGGCGAAGGCGCCACCGTCGTTGGGCGCCGCGTGCCGCCCGCAGTGTTCCGGCACCACCTCCGGCAAGGCGCCGGCGTCGGCGCAGACCACCGGCAGGCCACAGGCCATGCCTTCCAGGGCCACCAGGCCGAAGGTCTCCTGGTCGCCGGCGTGCACCAGCGCATCCGCCGCCGCCATCCAGCCCGCCACTTCCGGCGCCGGGCAGAATTCGTGGATCACCGACACATTGGCCGGCGCGTCCGGCTGCAGGCCGGTGCCGATCAGCAGCAGATGGTAGTCCGGCAGCCGGCGCATGGCGTCCAGCAGGACCGGAATGTTTTTTTCCTGGGTGCCGCGGCCGGCGAACACCAGCAGCGGCCGGTCGTCCTCAAGGCCCAGCCGGCGGCGCGCATCCGGCTTGGCGCGCCCGGGCTGGAAGGCCTCCAGATCCACGCCCAGGGGCTGCACGCGCACGTCGTCCACGCCGCACTCGCCGAGCCGGCGGGCCATCAGCCGGCTGGGGCTGAGCACCAGGTCGAACCCCTGGTACAGACGGCGGATATAGGCGCGGCTGCCAGCGTCCAGCCAGGCACCCACCCGGTGGTGCACCAGCGACAACAGGTCCGAGTGATAGAAACCCACCGCCGGCACGTCGAGCATGCGCGCGGCGCGCTGCGCCGCCCAGGCCGGCGTGTAGGGGTCGCCGGCCTCGATCAGATCCGGCTGCAGGCCGGCCATGACGTTGGCCCACAACCCCAGGCGCAGGGGAAACCGGTAACCGGGGGCCAGCGGCAACGGCATCGCCGGCAGTTCGATGAAGTCCTCGTTGAATGCCACCCCGGCGCCGGGCATCACCACCCTGTGGCCCATGTCGCCGCGTCTCAACAGCGCCTGGCGCTTGGCGTCCACGTAGGTGCGCACGCCACCGCTCGCCTGGGTGTAAAACAAGGTGGTATCGAGAATCTTCAAGCCGCTCTCCTTTTCCCTGGTCAACTTGCTGATTTTCGTCAAAAAACAGTGAACGTGACTAACATAGCATCGGCTTGGAAAAAGCGGTCCCGGGCGCCGGTAAAGGCTTGTAAAAGCCCGCCGTGCCGCCATAAAAAGGACATTCAGAACGAACGCTCCCAAAGGAGTTCGCGGCGATCATGGAGTTCAAGGACTACTACGAGATTCTCGGCGTCCAGCCGGACGCCGATGACAAGGCGATCAAGGGCGCCTACCGGAAGCTGGCGCGCAAATACCACCCGGACGTGAGCAGCGACGAGGACGCGGAAGACAAATTCAAGGCCGTGTCCGAGGCCTATCACGTGCTCAAGGACCCGGAAAAACGCGCCGAGTACGACCAGCTGCGCCGCTATCGGCAAAGCGGCGGCGGCCAGGCCGGGCCACGGGACTGGCAAGGGTTCCGGCAAGAGGGGTTCGGGCAAGGCGGTGGCGGCGGCGAGGCGCATTTCGACGACGCCGGCGCGTTCTCCGATTTCTTCGAATCGATCTTCGGCGGCGGCGGCGGTTTCGGCCACCGCGCCGGCCCCCGGGCGGGCCGCGATCTGGAGGTGGAGATGCCGCTGTTCCTGGAGGACACGGTGGCGGACACCCGCAAACAGATCCGCGTCGGCGAGCGCACCCTCAATGTCACCGTGCCCGCCGGCACCGGCGACAACGAGCGCATCCGCCTCAAGGGCCAGGGTGCCCCCGGCGCCGATGGCGGCCCCGCCGGCGATCTCTATCTGCGCGTGCGGCTGGTGCCCCACCCCCTGTTCGACGTGGAGGGCCACGACCTGATCGTCACCGTGCCGGTGGCGCCCTGGGAAGCGGTGCTCGGCGCCAAGGTGTCGGTGCCCACCCTTACCGGGCGCATCAGCCTGACGGTACCGGCGGACAGCCAGAACGGCCGGCGCTTGCGCATCAAGGGCAAGGGCCTGACCGGCAAGCGCCACACCGGCGACCTGTACGCGGTGCTCAAGGTGGTGATGCCGGAACACCAGGATGAACGGAGCCGCGACCTGTGGCGGCAACTGGCCGACCAGGCGGACTTCGATCCCCGGGCGGACTGGGAGAAACGAGCATGAGCCGACTGACCCTCACCGAACTGTCCCGGCGCGTGGCCCTGCCGGTGGCCACCGTCACCGAGATCGTGGAGCTGGGCATCATCGAGCCGGACAGCCACGACCCCCACTGGCTGTTCGACGAAACCGTCACCGTGATCGTGACCCGGGCGGCGCGCCTGCACCGGGACCTGGCCATGGACTGGAGCGGCGTCGCCCTGGCCCTGGAGCTGAGCGAGGAAAACCGCCGCCTGCGCCGGGAGAACGCCGCCCTGCGCCGGCGCCTGGAACGGTTCCTGGATCCCCGCTAGCCGGCGGGACGCTGGCGGTAGAACAGCGCCAGCTGTTCGTAGAGGTCCGGCAGCACCCGGCGCAGATGCCCCGGCGACTCGAAGAAGCTCTCCGAGGCCACGGCGAAGAACTCCGCCGGGTCCTCCAGGGCGTAGGGGTCGAGAAACGGCTCGCCGGCCTGCTCGGCGCGCTCCAGAGCCTGCCAGGCGTGGGTGAACACCTGGTGCCAGCGGTCGCCGTCCATGCCCGGATGCAGGGGCGGCGCGCCGTTGGCGCCCTCGGCGAGCATGTCGAGCTTGTGGGCCAGCTCGTGGATCACCACGTTGTAGCCCTCCTCGGCGCTGGCGGCGCGGATATCCCCCCAGGACAGAATCACCGGGCCCTGTAGCCAGGCCTCCCCGGCCAGCACCCGGCCCTCCTCGTGGACCACGCCGAATTCGTCCATCTCCCCTTCCGGGGTGACGAAGGTGTCCTCGTAGACGATCACGGTGTACCAGCCGTCGTACCAGTCCAGCCCCAGCTCCAGCACCGGCACCACCGCCATGGTGGCGATCAGCAGGCTCATGCCGTCGTCCAGCTGGAACCCACCGCCGCTGGCCAGTTCCTTACGCACCAGAAAACGCAGCGCCATGTCGAACAAGCGGTCGCGCTGCGCGCCTTCATAGCGAGTGGCCACCGGCCAGCGGGCCACCGCTTCCTCCCATTGGTCCCGATCCACCGGCAAACGGGCCAGCTTACGGTCCTCGAACCATCTCCGGGCCTGCTTCAGCATGCCTTTCCCCATATGCACAACCATGAAAAAGCGGCTAAAGCTTGCCGCTTTTGCTGGCCGCGCGTAAAGCGCTTTAAGCCATGGTGTCCTGGCATACGGTGCCGACAGCGTGAAGAACGGCTACACAAAGTAGCTCTTCAGCGGCGGGAAGCCGTTGAATTCCACGGCGCTGTAGCTGATGGTGTAGGCCCCGGTGGAGAACCAGTACAGGCGGTCGCCGATGGCCAGGTTCAGCGGCAGGCCGTACTTGTAGTTCTCGTACATGATGTCGGCGCTGTCGCAGGTGGGGCCGGCGATCACCACCTCTTCCATTTCCCCTTTCTTCTCCGTGTAGATCGGGTACTTGATGGCCTCGTCCAGGGTTTCGATGAGGCCGGAGAACTTGCCCACGTCGGTGAACACCCAGCGCTGCAGGGCGGTGCGTGACTTGCGTGAAATCAGCACCACCTCGCTGACCAGCACGCCGGCGTTGGCGATCAGCGAGCGGCCCGGCTCCAGGATGATCTCCGGCAGCTCGTCGCCGAAGTCTTCCTTGAGGAAACGGATGATCTCGGAGGCGTAGGTCTCCAGGTCATTGGTCTTGGCGATGTAGTTGGCCGGGAAGCCGCCGCCCAGATTGATCATTTTCAGCTCGATGCCCACTTCCTCGCGCAGGCGCTCGAACATGATCTTGACCTTGCCGATGGCCGCGTCCCAGGCGCCGATGTCCCGTTGCTGCGATCCCACATGGAAGGACACGCCGTAGGGCTCCAGGCCCAGGTCCCGGGCCAGGATCACCAGGTCCAGGGCCATGTCGGTCTGGCAGCCGAACTTGCGCGACAGGGGCCAGTCGGCGGTGTGGGTGCCTTCGGTGAGAATGCGCACGTACACCCGGGAACCCGGCGCCGCCTTGGCGATGTTGCGCAGGTCCGCCTCCGAGTCGGTGGCGAACAGGCGCACGCCCCGCTCGTAGAAAGCGCGAATGTCGCGGGCCTTCTTGATGGTGTTGCCGAAGATGCACCGCTCCGCGGCCACGCCCAGGCCCATGACCTTGTCCAGCTCATGGATGGAGGCGATGTCGAAGTTGGCGCCCCGGTCGCGCAGCAGCGTGATCAGTTCCGGGGCCGGATTGGCCTTCACGGCGTAGTGGATGCGGGCGAACGGGAACTGCCCCACCAACTGGTCGTAATGGCGCCCGACGGTGTCCGTATCGATCACCACGAAGGGCGTTTCCTTGGTGTCCGCCAGGTCCTTGATGCGGCGGAACACCGCCGGTTCGTAAAAGTCCTCGACGCGAATGGCCTCGGTGGTCATGGGGGCGTTTTTTCCTCTTGTTCAGGATGACCCGGCCCGGCAGGGGCACGATCCCGTTACGACGGCAACGGGCGCCAAAGGTAGCAAGGTCCGACCCCCTTGGGGAGATACTTCAAGGGCTTTTTTTTATAGACTGGCCGCCCCTGATTCCCGACCCTGGAGATTGTCATGGCCATGGCCCTTCCCCTCGCCCTTCATCTGCTCGCCGCCGTGATCTGGGTGGGCGGCATGTTCTACGCCTACATGGCGATGCGCCCGGCGGTGGGCGCGGTGATCGACCCGGCCTGGCGGCCGCGTCTGTGGGCGGAAACCCTGGGCCGTTTCTTCGTCTGGGTGTGGGCGGCGGTGGCACTGCTGCTGGCCACCGGCTTCGGCATGATCTTCGGCGTCTACGGTGGCATGGCCAAGGTGGGCTGGCACATCCACGCCATGCTCGGGCTGGGCATCGTGATGATGCTGATCTTCGCCCATGTGCATTTCGCGCCCTTCCGGCGCCTGAAGCAGGCGGTGGCCGCCAACGACACCGCCGAGGGCGCCCGCCGGGTGGGCCAGATCCGTCAGCTGGTGGGGCTCAACCTGATACTGGGCCTGATCGTGGTGGTGATCGGCTCCGCCGGCCGCTACTTATAAGGACCCCTTCATGGTGGGCGCGCCGGCGGCCGGCTATGATGCCCGCTTTGCTTGAAACCCATCCATGAACCGGGGGAACCACGATGAACCAACCCTATACGCCGCCGGAAGGCGAAGCCGGCGCGCCGGCGGACCGTACCTACGCGCCGCGTTTTTTCGCCCTCCAGGGCCGCCTCGGCCGGTTGCGCTATTTCGTTTACGGCGGCGTGGTAATGGTGACGCTGTACGCCGTGCTGACCGCCGTCGGTGTGGTGGTGTCCATCTCCTTGGCGGAATCGGCGGCCAATGCGGTGCTGATGCCCCTGGTCCTGCTGATGCTGCTGGCCTGCGTGGTGACCGGCCTGATCTTCGGCAAGCGCCGCCTCAATGACCTGGACTTCTCGGGCTGGTGGATTCTGTTGGCATTGCTGCCACTGGTGAACCTGGTGATGGCCGTTATCCTGCTGTTCGTGCCGGGCAGCAAAGGGGAAAACCGGTTCGGTCCGAGGCCCGCCGCCAACGGCGCCGGCCTGGTGATCGGCGCGTTCACCATGATCCTGCTGGTGCTGGCCTGGGTGGGGCTGCTGCTCGCCGTGGCGCTGCCGGCCTATCAGGACTATGCGGAGCGCGCCCGCGCCCAACAGTTCGAGTTGCAGCGCCAGCAGCAGGAATTGCTGGAAGAGCAATACCGGTTGTATTCGGAATAAGCGGCCGCGCGCCCCGCCGCCGGGGCGCGCCGCCCTTGTTTACTTGTGGCTCTTGAGCAGGGCCTCGACCTTGTCGATGTACTTTTGCATGGCGTCGTCGGCGCTCATGCCCTTGAGCTTGGCCCAGGCGTCGTACTTGGCGCGGCCGACCATGTCCAGCATGCCCGGGCGCTTGCCGCTGACGTCGCCCTGGCTGCCCTGCTTGTAGTGGGCGTACAGGAACAGAAGGTCGTCATTGCCGGGTTTCTTGTTGAGGGTCTGAACGTCCTTCTGGGCCTGTTCAAAACGCGCTGTATCCGCCATTATTCTCACCTGTTCGTTGGCTACCGATTTTTCCTTAGGGTCGTCACCGGTGGGGGCCGGCCGACCGGACCAGTCTACTGCCAACGAACACCCTGACGTAAAGCAATAACGCGAAACGCTTCGCGCCACCGGGCCAATGCCGGGCGCGAAGACACACAAAAAAGGGGGTTCCGCCGATGTCCGGTTCCACGTCCAATGGTTCCACGTCCAAGCCCACCGTGGACGCGCGCCAGGAGCGCGATCTGAAGCGCGCGCTCGCCACCCTGTGGGTCCGTTTTCCCGGTTCCCTGGAAGACGCCTACATCGTTCACGCCCTGCGCCGCGCCCGCAAACTGATTGGCCGTTCCCTGTACGTACTGATCGTGCTGTTCCTGGCGGTGACCCTGCCGGTGCTGGTGTTCGTGGACGACAGCTACCTGGCCAGCTGGCGGCTGTACGGGTTCTGGCCCATCGCCGGGGCCCTGGCGCTGCTATTCCTGGCAGTGAAGGTGGACGCGCTGAACCGCTTCATGAGCACCCTGATCGGCATGGCGCTGATGATCTCCCTGGCCGGCACCCTGCTCGGCGCGATCAAGCTGGCCGGCACCTTTCTCGGCCAGGTGGCGGCCTTCGAGACCGTCTACGTGCTGATCATCGGCTTCTCGATCCTGCGGCTGCCGCCCACCCGCACCCTGTTCTGGTGCCTGGGCTCGCTGGTGCTGGCGCTAACCCTGGCACTGGTGCTGGGCTGGTCCGTGGACCCGGCGGCGCTGCTGCTGTTCTACGGCTTTCCCCTGGTGGTGTGCGCGCTCAACGGCTACATGCTCGACGCCAGCGCCCGCCACAGCTACGCCAACACCCTGCTGCTCAACCGGGAGTCCGACCGCCTGCGGCAATGGCGCGACAACGCCGACCGGGAAGCGCGCCGCCAGGCACTGCTCAACGACTTCATGGCGCACATCGCCGGCAACCCCAGGGTGGCGGTGCTGCTGGACCAGGCCCTGGCGTTCATGATCGAGCATGGCCCGGCCATGGCCGGGGCCGCCTACCGGGTGGACGACGACGGCCTGCACCGGGAAGCCGCCCGGGGCCTCAACGCCGAAGCCCGCCGGGAAGGCCGGGTGGAACGGGACGGCCTGCTGGCCGGGGCCCTGGACGCGGAAGGCGCGGTCACCGTGTGCCACGACGTGCCGGCGGGCTACCTGGACCTGGAAACCGGCCAGAGCGTGATCCGCCCGGGCCATTTGCTGTTCCTCACCATCCGCCAGGGCGACGAGGCCCTGGGCGTGCTGGAGCTGGCGTCCCTGGAGCCCTTCGACCAGGACGCCCGCACCCTGCTAGAGGCCCTGGCGGCGCCGCTGGCCTACGCGCTGGTGGCGGCCATGGGCCGCGAGGACTACATCCGCCGCCACCGCCAGGCGGGCTGAACGGCGCTCAGCGGCGCCGGCGCAGGGGCGCGGACAGGCGCTCCGGGTGGCGCGGCGTGACGTCGTCCAGGCGCGCGTAGATGGCTTCCAGGTCCACGGCCGGGTCCCCCACCGGCCACAGGGTGTCCAGCACTCGCGCCTCGCGGCGCCGGTAACAGAACGTCACCACGATGATCGGCAGCCCGAGCTCCACGGCGATACGGTGAAAGCCGGTCTTCCATTCCCCGGCGCCCTCCCGGGTGCCCTCCGGGGTGATCCCCAGCCAGAACGGATCGCCGGCGGCCAGCAGCCGCTTGGTTTCCGCCACCACGCCGCCGGGCCGGCGCCGGTCCACCGGGATGCCGCCGGCGGCGCGCAACAAGGCGCCGGCCGGCCCGCGGAACAGGCTTTGCTTGGCCATGAAGCGGATGTCCAGGCGCAGGCCCAGGATCGCGCTGATGCCCACCAGACCGTCGTAGTTGGAGGTGTGCGGAGCGGCGATCATCACCGCCCGGGGCACGTCCGGCAGGCGCCCCACCACCCGCCAGCCGATGGCGCGCAGCAGCCAACGGCCCAGCCAGGCCACCGGGCGAGCGCCGCGACGCGGTACCCGGGGGCCGATGTCCGCCGGCGTCAGCGGCGGCAGGTCCGATGGATGCCCGCTGCCGGCCATGTCAGGCGAACACCACCACCGCCTGGCGGCTGAACGCCACCGGGCGGCCGGCGCCGTCCCAGATCCGCGAGCGGGTATGGCCGTAGCCGTCGGCGAAGGCGTCGGTGACCACGTCGTACTGCCAGTCGCGGGTAGGCGGCAGGGTCGCCGGGTCGACCAGGAAATCCATGGTCCAGGTCAGCGAGCTCATGGGCGCCGGTTTGTCGAGCATGGTGATCACCGCCGCCGGCCAGGTGTCCACCAGGCAGGCCAGGCTGGCCGCGTCCTGGGGCTCGCCGCCTTCCTTGAAACGCATGTAGCCCTCGAAATCGGGGCGCGGCGAACCGGTGTAGGGCAGATTGTCACCGGCGTAAAGCAGATCGAAGTAGCGCAGGAAATCCGGCGTCACGCCTTCGATGAAGGGCATCGGCGTGCAGTCTTCCGGTGCCTTGATGACCGGCGCCTCGGCGCCGGGCACCGCCAGCGAGGACGGCCGTGGCCGGCCCAGGCTGCCCAGCATGGTCGCCACCACGGCGCCGTCCTGGCGGGCGGTGACCTGAACCTGGGTCACCGACTTGCCGGCGCGCAGGGTCTCGGCGCTCAAGGCCAGCGGCCCCGGCGCCATGGGCGCCACGAAGGACAGGGAAAAACTGCGCAGGGGCGCCACGTCGTCGCCCTGCTCCGCTTTCAGGTGGGCGTCCATATGGGCGATCAGGATAGCGCCCACGATGCCGCCGAAGGTGGCCCGGCCCTGCCCCCAGCCTTCGGGGACGGTCATGGTGGGGCCAGCGGCGGCCTCCACAATGGAACTGTATTTCATAAATCGCTCCCAACAAAGCGGCCATTGATAGCAGAGCCACCCCGGCTTGGAAAGAGGACTTGTGTAAGAGCGTCAGCCGCGCTCCCGGTCAGCGATCCCCCAGCGCCCGCTTGGTCTTGGCGGTGGCTTGCGCGGTGGTCGGATCCTCCGGCCAGGGATGTTTCGGGTAGCGCCCGCGCAGGTCCTTGCGCACCGCCGGGTAGCCCTCCCGCCAGAAGCGCGCCAGGTCGCCGGTGATCGCCGCCGGGCGCCCGGCCGGGGTGAGCAGCTCGGCGGTCAGCGCCAGGCGTCCGTCGGCCAGGGCCGGCAGCCGCTCCATGCCGAAACACTCCTGCAGCTTCACCGCCAGGCGAGGGCCGCCCTCGGCCCGGTAATTGATGGTCACCGCCCGGCCGGACGCCACCGGGCAACGGGGTGGCAGGGCGCGATCCAGTTCACCGGCCTGGCCGGGGGCCAGCAGCAAGGTCAGAGCCTCCACCAGGGGCACCCGCTCCAGGTCGCGCAGGGTGCGCCGGCCGGCCAGGAACGGCAGCAGCCAGTCCTCCAGCCGCGCCAGCAGGCCGTCGTCGTCCATGGCCGGCCATTCGGACGGTGCCAGTTGGTGCATCCAGGCCACCCGGGCGCGCCATTGCACGGCGCCGTCGTCCCAGGGCAGCAAGGTCAGGCCACGGCCCCGCACCGCGTCCAGCAGGCCCCGTTCCAGCAGCGCCGGCGGAGGGTTCTCCAAGGGGCGGCGCTCCAGCACGATGGCGCCCACGGCGCGCACCCGCTCCGCCACCACCCGGTTGCGGTCCGGGTCCCAGTGCACGCGCTCTTCCTCGACGCCGCGCTCGGCCAGCACCGCCGCCACCGCCTCCGCCCCCAGGGGCCAGGCCAGACGGACCCGGGCATCCTGGGCACGGCCGTCGGTGTCCAGCACCAGCAGCCAGTCGCGATCGGCGAAGGGGCCGTCGCCGTCGATGCGTGCGCCGCTGCCGTCGGCAAGCAGATAACGGTGGGGATCATCGTCACGGGCCCGAGCCAGGCGCTCTGGAAACGCCGCCGCCAGCAGGGTGTCCAGGGGCGCCGCTTCGTCCCGGTCGCGACGCTCGCCGGCCAGACGCCGCAGCTCCCGGGCCAGGCCCGGCCAGTCGCCGGGGCGCCGCAGAAAGCGGGCAAGACGCCGGGACAAGTCCGGTTCCCGGTCCAGCCCTGGCGCCCGCTCGTTGAGCAGCAGCGCCAGGGCGGCGGCGGATCGCGGCCGGCCCCGGTCGCGGCCAAGCACCACCAGGGCGGCGAGATCCGGCGGTAAAGGCAGGCTGTTCAGGCGGCGTCCCAGGTCGGTGAGCCCGCCGTCGCCGTCCAGGGCGCCGGCGCCGCGCAGGCGCGCCCGGGCCGCTTGCCAGGGCCCCGTTGGCGGCGGATCCAGCCAGAACAGCCCGGCCGGGTCCCGGCAACCCCAGCGGGCCAGATCCAGCACCAGGCCGTCCAGGGCGGTCTGGCGGATTTCCGGTTCGATGTGGCGGGCCAGCACCTCTTCCCGGGCCCACAGGCGCACACAGCGGCCCGGCCCCAGGCGCCCGGCCCGGCCGGCGCGCTGGTCCGCGTTGGCCTGGCTGATGCGCCGCGTCACCAGGCGGGTACGGTGGCGGCGCGGGTCGTATTCCGGGCGCCGTTCCAGGCCACTGTCCACCACCGTGGTGACCCCGCCGATGGTAACGCTGGTCTCCGCCACGTTGGTGGCCAGCACCACCCGGGGGGCGCCGTCGCCGGCGTCCAGCACCGCCGCCTGGGCATCGCCGTCCAGGCGGCCGTGCAATACCGACACCGGCGGGCCGCCGGCCAGCCGTTCGCGCACCCGTTCGATCTCGCGCACGCCGGGCAGGAACACCAGGGTGGTGCCCTCCCCGGCCAAGGCCGCCACCTGGCGGGCGCAGTGGTCCAGGGGATCGCCGTCCCGGGGCGGCGGCGCGTGGTCGACGGTGACCGGGAACACCCGGCCCTCGCTGCGCACCACCGGCAACCCCAGGCCCTCCGCCAGGGGCCCCACCGCCAGGGTGGCGGACATCACCAGCAGGCGCAGGTCCTCGCGCAGGGCGCCGCGCACTTCCTGGACCAGGGCCAGGCCCAGGTCCGCCTGCAGGGAACGTTCGTGGAATTCGTCGAACAGCACCGCCGCGTAGCCATCCAGGGACGGATCGTCCAGCAGCAGTCGGGTGAGCACGCCCTCGGTGACCACCTCCACCCGGGTCGTCGCACCAATGCGGGAATCCAGGCGGGTGCGGTAGCCCACGGTGGCGCCCACCGGCTCGCCGAGCTGGCGCGCCATGAAGGTGGCCACCGCCCGGGCCGCCACCCGGCGCGGCTCCAATACCAGAATCCGGCCGTCACCGCGCCAGGGCGCGGCCAGCAGGGCCAGCGGTACCCGGGTGGACTTGCCGGCCCCTGGCGGGGCTTCCAGCACCGCCCCGCCCTGCTCCGCCAGGCAGCGCAGCAGGTCCGGCAGTACCGCCTCCACGGGCAGGGAGGCGGGGTTGGTGTTCGACATCGCGCGGCGCCCTCCGCCATGAAAACCGGCATGGTAGCGGAAAAGCGCGCGGGATTGGGGGGGATCAGGCCATCAGAGCGCGGCGAACTCCGCTTCCGGCACCGGCCGGCTGAACCAGTAGCCCTGGCCTTCGCGACAGCCCAGCCGCAGCAGCATTTCCATCTGGGCTTGCTCCTCGATGCCCTCGGCGATCACCTCCAGGCCCAGGTTCTGGCCCAGAACGATGATGGAATTGATGATCGCCAGGTCATCCGGACTGGTGCCCAGATTGGCGACGAACTGACGGTCGATCTTGAGCCGGGTCAGCGGGTATTTCTTCAGCAGGCTCAGGGAGGCATAGCCGGTGCCGTAGTCATCGAAGGCGATGCCCACCCCGTGATCACGGAGCCGTTGCAGGCGGGCGAGAATATCCGCGCTGCTCTCGAGGATGGTGGTCTCGGTGATTTCCAGTTCCAGGGCGCGGGGCGGCAGACCGTAGCGCTTCAGCAGGGCCTCCACCTTGTCCGCGAGGGCCGGATCATGGAGCTGGCAGGGAAACAGGTTCACGCCCACCCGGAAAGGCGTCTGCCCGGCCCCTTGCGCCGCCGCGAAGGCGCAGCTGGCTTCCAGGATCCAGTCGCCGACATGCAGCGCCTGATCACTGACCTCAAGGACCTCGATGAATTCGCCCGGCGCCACCAGGCCGCGCTGCGGATGCCGCCAGCGCAGCAACGCCTCGGCGCCCACCACCTTGCCGCTCTCCAGATCGTTCTGGGGCTGGAAGTGCAGTTCGAAATCACGCTGCTGGAAGGCCTGGCGCAGATCCTGCTCCAGACGGTGCTTTCTGTGCGCCCGCTCGCCAAGTGCCTCGGTGAAGGTCACGCTTTGATTGGGCCCCAGGCATTTTGCCTCTTGCAGCGCCAGCAAGGCGCGTTTGAGCAAGTCGGAGCTGTCCAGACCGCCAAGGGTATCCACCGCCGCCGAGGCAATGCCCAGACAGGCGGAGATACGGCACTCGAAACCATGAATCCGATATGGCCGCGCCATTTCACCAACGATGGCATCGCTGAGCGCTTTCACGGTTTGCGGGTCTTCTTCACCGGACAACAGCACGCCATACTCATCCCCCGCCAGCCGCGCCACCATGGCCTGCTCCGGCGCCAGGGCGGACACCCTCCGCGCCGCCTCGCGCAGCACCTCATCGCCGATCGCCATGCCCAGGGAAGAGTTAACCGATTTGAAGTTGTCGAGCCCGACCTTGAGCACCGTCAGGCCCCGCCCCCGATCCAGATAGCCCTGGGCGATTTCGAGGAAGCGCGCACGGTTGGGCAAACCGGTGAGACGGTCACTGTCGCGCAAATAGCGCACGCGATTCTGCAAATCCTGACGGTGGGACACGTCCCGGATCACGAAACCCCGCTGGTATTGGTCGTCCTCGACCCAGATCGCGGAGGACACCTCCACCGGCAGATGGCTGCCATCATCGCGGAGAAGGAAGCTGCGCTCATTCTCCACCGGGCGGCGCTCAAAACCCCGAACACCGGCCTCGAACAACAGATGCTGGAACTGGGCACCGATCAGATCACCCAGCTTTCGGCCCCTGGCCTTGTTGCCATGAATCCCGGTGAGCTGTTCCGCGCCCTTGTTCCAGAAGGTGACTTCGTCGTATTGGTTACTGCAGATGATGGCGTCCGGAATCGAGGAAGCCAGCTTCAGGGCGGCGCGCCGCACCATCAAAAGGCGGCGGCGGTTGAGATGGTCCATGACCATCTCGGCCAGGTCCTGAAGAACCTTTTCCTGGCTCTCGGCCAACGGCGCCCGCGGCACATAATCCACCAGGCTGACGGCACCGATGCATTGTCCGTCCCGGGTGCGGATCGGCGCGCCGGCGTAGAAGCGGATGCCCGGCGCGCCTTCCACCAGCGGATGGTCCCGATACGCCGGGTCGGCCGTTGTATCGGGAATCACCAGCACCTTGTTACGCTCGACGGTATAGGTGCAAAAGGAGACTTCACGGGAGGCCTCACAGGCGTCGAAACCGGTGCGCGCCTTGAAGTAATGGGATTCCCGGCCCATGAAGCCGATCAAGGCGGTGGGCACGGAGAACAACTCCGCCATCAACTGGACGATGCGATCGAATTCCCTTTCCGGAGGTGTTCCGAAGACCTGATAATCAGCGAGCGCGGCCAAGCGCGGAGCGTCATGAATCGAATGGACCGTCATCTTCCTGTTTCCCGACCAAGGTCGCCGATCATCGGCGAATGCCCGTCAGAAGAGGCCTTCGCCTCCCTTTCGGCGGAAAATAGCGTCGATTTTTTTCGGCGTCCAGCAATTTTATTGCCGTATTCACTAAAATCGTTCAAGGAAATATTAAGGGATCAAAATAAAATCCCGTTTATTTAATGAGAATCAAAAAGATTAACAAGCCGGCAATGAAAAAAATTACCCTTGCACGGCGGAATTATTATTCCGCGTCGGACAACGCCGGCAACGCCACGCCGGATCGCTCACTGGCCCGCCAATAGCAATCGTCCAGTGCCATTACATAGTACTCCAGGCCGCGTCGGGCGGCGGTGAAGGCGCGCTGGCGGGCGGGCTCGTCCACCGCCAGCCTTTTGATCAGTTCCATGGCTTCGTGGGGGTGGGCATCGTCATAGCTGGCGTGGGCGCGCAGCCAGGCCATGGTGTGGCGGTTGATTTCGGCGCGGCCCTGCTCGGCGTAGTACTTGACCCCGGCCACCACGCGCTGGCTCCATTCGCCGGTGGCCCATTCGATGGCCAGGTTGGTGGCGGCGATGCTCTCTTCCAGGGTGCCCTGGTGGCCGGTGGTCCACAGGAACTGGTTGACCGCGTCCATGGCCGGCGGCGGCGTGGTGGTTTCCAGGCGCTCCAGACTCAGCCCGAACCCGGCGGCCCAGTCCTGATACCAATAGGCGTGGCGCTGCTCGATCTTGATGTTGCCGATCAGCCAGTTCTTGGTTTCCTCATGCCCGGGCCGCACGCCGGGCCGGGTCTTGGCCAGGGCCAGCCCCATGTACTTGGGGAAGTTCTCCACCAGCGGGTAGAAATGCAGCAGCGCGTCCTGGAAGCGGGCCAGCGACAGGGTGCCGGCGCCCATTTCCTCGAACAGTGGATGCGACACCACCTGGTCCTTGTACGGCACCAGGGCGTCCCAGAAACGCCGCGCCCAGGGGGCGTGCTCGGTGAGTGACAGGGCTTCCTTGTAGCGTGCGACTCCCATGGCGGTGCCTCCGTTGTGCGGATGTCCTTTTTGGGCGCTACCCCGCCGGTTCATGCTAGCGGCGCGGCCGACGCTCCGCCAGGGGTCGACGTCAGGCCTTCAAACCGGCCATCAGGGCCCGGCGGCGGCGGCGCAGCTGGCGCAGTTCGCCGGCCGGCGGATCGCCGTCCCGGCGATAGGCCAGGTACTCGAAGTAACGCCGCCAGTGGCCGGCGCGGCCGGCGGCGCCGGGCCAGCGGCGGGCGGCGGCGGCCTCCAGGGCGGCGGCGGAGTGGCAGTCCGCCACGTTCAGCCCGCGCCGCGCCAGCCCCCGGCGCAGACGCGCGAATTCCCGCTCCAGGGGCCGCGCCGGGGCGTCCCGGCGGCGCGCCAGCACCAGCACCGCGAGCACGGCGGTGACCAGCAGCACGGCGCCGAGCAGGGCCAGCGCCACCCGGGTGGGCGTGAAGGCCCCCAGCAGCCGCTCGATCAGGGCGCGCTGGTCCTCCTGGCGGTAGCCGAGCACCCATTTCTGCCAGTTGAAGTCCACGTAATCCATCCATTGCTGGACGCGGAACAGCACCGGCAGCCGGCCCAGGGCGCCGGCCACGGCGTCGCCGCCGGCGTCGGCGCGCCCCTCCACCAGGCCGCGCAGGCCCAGCTCGATGCGCTCCGGGGCCACCGCGCCGGTGGGATCCACCCGCACCCAGCGCCCGTTCAGCCACACTTCGGTCCAGGCGTGGGCATCGTACTGGCGGATCTGCAGATAATCGCCGTTGGGCTCGCCGCCCTGATAGCCGGCCACCACCCGGGCGGGAATGCCGGCGGCGCGCATCAGGAAGGTGAAGCTGGAGGCGTAGTGCTCGCAGAAGCCGCGCCGGGTGTTGAACAGGAAGCCGTCCACGGTGTCGCCGCTGAGCCGGGGAGGTTCCAGGGTGTAATGGAATGGCTGCTCGCGGAAGTAGCGCAGCGCCGCCTGGACCAGTTCGCGGTCGTCGCGGTAGCGCTGGCGCCAGGACGCCGCCAGGTCCCGGGCACGCCGGTTGCCGGTGTCGGGCAGGTCCAGCATCAGACGCCGTTCCGGCCCGTTCAGGTCGAGCCCCTCGGCGGCGGCGGGCACGCTGCGCACCTGGTAGCCGTAGCTGCCCGACACCGGGTTGTCCGCCACCAGGCGCAGATCCCGGGCCAGGCCCTGGCCATCCAGGTCGGTGAACGGCACCGCCAGGGCGTACAGCCAGCGCTGCTGGCTGGGCTCCATGATCACCCGGTATTCCCAGGCCGGCCCCCGGTCGGCGGCGCGCAGGCCCCGGTACCAGGGCGGCGCCGGGCCACGCCCGTCGTAGAAGGTGTCCGCGTCGCTCCAGCCCGGCGGGCGCGCCTGGCGCCAGGTCGTGCCGTCGAAATAGGCGTAGGTGAGCCCCCGCCAGTAGCGCTGGTCCGGCGGCGGCGGCGTGCCCTGGAACTGCACCCGGAACGCCAGCTCGCTGGATTCGGTGAGGCGGCTCACCTGCCCCGGCGACATGCTGTCGCTCATGCCGGTGCGCGCCTGGCCGCTGTCCAGCTGCATGTTCCACAGCGGCGCCACCCGGGGGACCAGCACGAACAGCACCACCGCCAGGGGCAGCGCCTGCAGCAGCATCGCCGAAGCCACCGTCAGATGCTGGCGCCGGCGGGCGTGGGTGTCGCTGTAGTTGATCCCCGCCAGGCTGGCGGTGAGCAGGGTCAGGCAGCCCACCACGTAGAGCGCCGCCAGGGGGCCCCGGTGGAACAGCAGAATGGTGGCGCACACGAAGTAGCCCAGCACGATCAGTACATAGGCATCGCGTTTGCCGACCAGCTCCAGGTACTTGAGCGCGAACAGGCTGGTGATCAGGGCACTGCCCGCCTCCGGGCCGTGCAGGCGGCCAAAGCTGTAGAAGGTGGCGCCCACGGTGGCCAGTAGCAGCCCCAGGCGCACCAGCCGGCCGGGCTGCGCCAGGCGCTGGCGGTCGAGCAGCGCCCGCCAGCCCAGTACCACCACCAGCAGCACCGCCTGCCACCAGGGGCCGTCGCTGAGCTGCGGCAGGGAGGCGGCGATGATCGCCAGGGTGAGCCACAGGCGGGCGTGGCTGGGCACTTGGTAGATGCGCGCCATCAGCCCCCCTTCCCATGGCGGGCAAGCAGGTCCAGGGCCCGCTGGCGTTGCTCGTCGCCCTGCCCCGGCGGCAGCTCGGCGCCGGGCAAGGCCAGGGCGAAGGGCCGGTTTTCCCGGCTCAGGCGCAGCACCCAGTAGCACAGGATCGACAGGCGCTGTTCCAGGGGCAGTTCGTCGGTGCGGTCATAGCGCAGCCACAGGCGGCCGCTGGCCGGTTCCTCGAACAGTTTGACGTTGAGGCCACGGCCCCGGGCATAGCCCTTCCAGTCCACCTGGGACAGGCTGTCGCCGGGCACGTAGCCGCGCAGGCCTCGGAATTCCTCGCTGCCGCTCTGCCCGGCCCGGGCCACCCGGCGCTCCCGGTCACCGCCTTCGGCGGGGCAGTCGGCGCTTTCCTGGGGACGTGGCCAGGCCAGGCATTCCTGGTCCAGGGCGACCAGGGACCAGGCCCGTAGCAGCCCCAGCGGATAGCGGCTTTCCACCCGCAGCCGGGGCGGCACCACCGGCCCCCGGCGGCGCAGCGGCAGGTTCAGCCACAGGCCGGTTTCCTCGCCGGACTCCACGCTCACCTCCTGGGCGGCCTGGTCCAGCCAGCGCAGCCACAGGGCCCGGTGCGGGCGCCGGCGGGCGATCAGCACCACTTCCAGGCTGCCCTGGCCGCCGACGAAGCCGGAGCGGCCGCCGCCGGCGCGCAGCATCAGGCCGGAGAGATTGCGGAAGGTGTGCAGGATGGCCACCACGAACAGGCTCACCATCAGGAAGCACAGGGCCAGGATCAGGTTGTTCTCGTAGTTAACGCCGCCGAAGAACAGCAGCACCGCCACTATCAGATAGAGAACGCCGTAGCCGGTGGGCAGGATGAAAATACGGCGCTGGTCCAGCTGCACCTGGCGGGCGCGGGGAAGACGGCGGTCGAGCCAGCGTTGCCAGGCGTTCTTGACCATGGCGCTCTCCGTCGGGCCGCGGCCGGGGGATCAGCCGCGCACCACGGGCACGGTCTGCAGCAGGGACTGGGTCATGGCGGCCACGCTGCCGCCCTCGCGGGGCTGCAGGCGGTGTTCCGCCACCGAGGGCCATACCGCCTGCACGTCCTCGGGCAGCACATAGTCGCGGTCGTGGATCAGCGCCCAGGCGCGGGCGGCGCGCAGCAGCCCCAGGCCGGCCCGGGGCGAGAGCCCGGCCACCAGGCGGTCGTCGGCGCGGGTGGCTTCCAGCAGGCGCTGCACGTAGTCGAGCAGGTCCCGGGTGGCGCGCACCTTGCCCACGTGGGCGACCAGCTTGACCAGTCCGCTGGGCTCGATCACCGGCTTGAGGCGGCGCACCGCGTCGCGCAGGTCACCGCCGGCGAGCAGCTCCATCTCCACCTCCGGGGCCGGGTAGCCCAGGGAAATGCGCATCAGGAAGCGGTCGAGCTGGGATTCCGGCAGCACGAAGGTGCCGGCCTGGGTCACCGGGTTCTGGGTGGCGACCACGAAGAAGGGTTCCGGCAGCGGCCGGGTAAGGCCATCCAGGGTGACCTGCCGCTCCTCCATGGCTTCCAGCAGGGCGCCCTGGGTCTTGGGGGTGGCGCGGTTGATCTCGTCGGCCAGCAGCAACTGGCTGAACACCGGCCCTTCACGAAGGTTGAACGCGCCGCTGTCCGGGTCGAACACGGACACGCCGAGAATGTCGGCGGGCAGCATGTCGCTGGTGAACTGAACGCGCCGGTAATCGAGCCGGAACACCCGCGCCAGGGCATGGGCCAGGGTGGTCTTGCCCATGCCCGGCAGGTCCTCGATGAGCAGGTGGCCGCCGGCGAGCATGCAGGCCAGGGCCAGTTTCAGTTGTTCCTGCTTCCCCAGTACCACGCGGCCCACCTGGGCCAGCGCCTTGTCCAGTGCCTGCATAAAAACCCCAGAGTTGAAAGTTACAAGTTAAAAGTTGAAACGCGAAGGGCACGTCGTTATCCAGCCGCGCCGTGCCCGCCCCCATACCCATGGGCGAGCAGCGGCCCACCTCCTTTCAACTTGCAACTTGTAACTTTCAACTGATTTCAGAAACCGAGCGCCTTGATCCCCAGCGTCAGGTCCTTTTTGAGATCGTCGATGTCTTCCAAGCCTACCGCGATGCGGATCAGGTTGTCCGTGATCCCGGCGCGTTCTTTTTCTTCCGGGTTAACGCGGCCGTGGGTGGTGGAGCCGGGATGGGTAATGGTGGACTTCACGTCGCCCAGGTTGGCGGTGATGGACAGCAGCTCGGTGCCGTCGATGAAGCGCCAGGCCGCCTGGCGGTCGGCGTTGCCATCACTGTCCGCCACCTCGATGGCGAGCACCGCGCCGAAACCGCTCTGCTGGCGGGAGGCCAGGGCGTGTTGCGGATGGCTTTCCAGGCCGGCGTAGTACACCCGGGCGATGCCCGGCTGCCGTTCCAGCCAGCGCGCCAGCTCCAGGGTATTGGCGGAGTGCGCCTTCATGCGCAGGCCCAGGGTCTCCAGGCCCTTGAGGAACACCCAGGCGTTGAACGGGCTCATGCTGGGGCCGGCGGAACGCACGAAACCATGCACTTCCTTGACCAGCTCCGCCGGGCCCACCACGGCGCCGCCGATGCAGCGGCCCTGCCCGTCCAGGTACTTGGTGGCGCTGTGAATCACCAGGTCGGCGCCCAGGGCGATGGGTTTCTGCAGCGCCGGGGTGCAAAAGCAGTTGTCGACGATCAGCAGCGCGCCGTTGTCGTGGGCCAGCCTGGCCAAGGCCTCGATGTCGCCCACCTCGGACAGCGGGTTGGACGGCGTCTCCAGGAACAGCACCCGGGTTTCCGGGCGGATCGCCGCCTTCCATTGCGCCAGGTCGTCCAGGTCCACCAGGGTGGTATCGACACCGAACTTCTTCAGGTAACGGTCGTAGATCACGTTGGTGGTGCCGAACACGCTGCGCGAGCTGACGATATGGTCCCCCGGCGCCAGCAGCGCGAAGAAGGTACTGCTGATGGCGGCCATGCCGGAGGCCAGGGCCTGGCACTGTTCACCGCCCTCCATGGCCGCCAGACGTTCCTCGAAGGCGCGCACGGTGGGGTTGGTGAAGCGCGAATAGACGTTGCCCGGCTCCTCGCCGGCGAAGCGCGCGGCGGCCTGGGCGGCGCTGTCGTAGACGAAGCTGGAGGTGAGGAAGATCGGATCCGAGTGCGACATCTCGTCGGTGCGCAGCTGCGCCCACCGAATGGCCAGGGTGTCGGTGTTGTAGTCGCTCGGATCCGGTCTGTCGCTCATCGTCGTCTCGTTCAATTCGAGTTGTGGAGGTCGATCACTTCGTTGTCGGCCAGGGCGCGGCTCTTTTCCTTGTTTTTCTTGGCGTCGTCACTGCGCCGGGCTTCCAGGTCGTCCAGGTAGTGCTGATCGATGTTACCGGCCAGGTATTCGCCGTTAAACACCGAGCAATCGAATTGGCTGATGCCGGGATTGCCTTCCTGGCAGGCGCTGACCAGATCCTCCAGGTCCTGGTAGATCAGGTTGTCGGCGCCGATCAGCTCGCACACTTCCTGGTCGCTGCGACCGTGGGCGATCAGTTCCCGGGCGGCGGGCATGTCGATGCCGTACACGTTGGGGAACTTCACCGCCGGCGCCGCCGAGGCGAAGTACACCTTGCGCGCGCCCGCTTCCCGGGCCATCTGAATGATTTCGTGGCAGGTGGTGCCGCGCACGATGGAGTCGTCCACCAACAGCACGTTCTTGCCGGAGAATTCCAGCTCAATGGCGTTGAGCTTCTGGCGCACGGATTTCCGCCGTTGCTGCTGGCCGGGCATGATGAAGGTGCGGCCGATGTAGCGGTTCTTGATGAAGCCTTCCCGGTATTTCAGGTTGAGGCGGTTGGCCATCTGCAGCGCCGAGGTGCGGCTGGTGTCGGGAATCGGGATCACCACGTCGATGTCGTGGTCGGCCCATTCCCGCTCGATCTTCTCCGCCAGCTTCTCGCCCATGCGCAGGCGCGCCTTGTAGACGGAGATGTCGTCGATGATGGAATCCGGCCGCGCCAGATAGACCTGCTCGAAGATGCAGGGGTTGAGTTGCGGCTGGTCGTAGCAGTGGCGGGTATGCACCTCGCCGTCGGCGGTGATGTAGATCGCCTCGCCGGGGGCCAGATCGCGCTCCAGGTGGAAGCCCAGGGAGGACAGCGCCACGGACTCGGAGGCCACCATGTATTCCGGGCCGTGCTCGGTGTCCTTCTTGCCGAAGCACACCGGGCGGATGCCACGCGGGTCGCGGAACGCCAGGATGCCGTAGCCGGTGATCATGGCGACCACGGCGTAGGCACCCTCGGCGCGGCGGTGCACCGCCGCCACGGCATCGAAGATGTCGTCCGGTTCCGGGCGCAGCTTGCCCTTGCCTCGCTCATGGAGTTCATGGGCGAACACATTGAGCAGCACCTCGGAGTCCGAGGTGGTGTTGATGTGGCGCAGGTCGGAGCGGTAGAGGTGCTCGGCCAGGGCCTCGGAGTTGGTCAGGTTGCCGTTGTGCGCCAGCGTGATGCCGTAGGGCGAGTTGACGTAGAACGGCTGCGCCTCCGCGGAGCTGGAGCTGCCGGCGGTGGGGTAACGCACATGGCCGATGCCCATGTTGCCCACCAGCCGGCGCATGTGGCGGTTGCGGAACACGTCCCGCACCATGCCGTTGTCCTTGCGCAGGAACAGCCGGTCCCCGTCGCAGGTGACGATGCCGGCGGCGTCCTGTCCCCGGTGCTGCAGAACCGTCAAGGCGTCGTAGATCGCCTGGTTCACGTAGGAGTGGCCGACAATGCCAACAATCCCGCACATTTGCGTATCCTCTAGCTAGCTTCCGCTGACGTTCATGAGATAAGCGATCAGATCCCCGGCGACGCGCCGCGTCCAGTCCTCCAGCATGGCGAAATGCGGGACCAGCATGGACTGCCGCCACCAGGTATCCTGGGCGAAGAGATGGTGGCCCAGGGCCACCAGCACCACCACGACCAGGGCGCCGCGCAGGGCGCCGAATACCATGCCCAACAAACGATCCGTGCCGCTGAGGCCGGTCACCCGGATCAGCTCGCCGAGCAGATGATTGATCAGCGCGCCGACGATCAGGGTGACGGCGAACAGGCCGCCGAACGCCACCGCCAGTCGCACGCTGGGTGTTTCGATGGAATCGGCCAGGAGCACCGTCAAGGCCGGGCTGAACAGGCGTGCCACGATGAAGGCGGCGACCCAGGTCAGCAGGGAAAACGCTTCACGCGTAAAACCGCGTCGCACGCTGATCAGTGCCGATACGGCGATGATGAACAGAATGATGCCGTCTGCCAGATTCATGAACACGCGCGTGGTTGGAACAGGCGGCAAAGTCTACCAGAGCGACCCTTGCCGGCACAGGGCTTTATCGCCTTGGCAAGGCGCTGATTCAAGGCACGAAGGCACGCACCAGGCCGTCCAGGGCGAAGCCCTTGTCGTCGGCCAGCCGCTGGCGCAGGGCCTCGGCGTCGCCACGCTTGATCTCCGGCCCCACGAACACCCGCTCCCAATGGTTGCCGTCCTGGCTCACGGTGCGGTGGTAGGCGTTGTAGCCGGCGTCGCGCAGACGGGTGACCAGGGCCTCGGCGTTGGCGGCGTCGCTGAAACTGGCCACCTGCACGGTGAAGCCCGGGCGGGGCGCGTCCTGATCGCCCTTCTCCGCCGCCGGCTCGTCGGCCGGCGCGGGAGCGGGCTCCGGCTCGGCGGCGGGCTCGGGGTCCGGCCGGGGCTCGCGGCTTGGCGTCTCGCCGGTGTCCGGGGTGGCCGGGGCGTCGTCCAGGGCCCGTTCACCGGCCTCTGCCACGGCCCGCTGTTCGTCGCTGATCTGCTCGTCGGTGGCCGCCTGCTCCCGTTCGCCGATCACCGGCGCCACCTCCGGCTCGTCCATCGCCGGCGGTTCCGGGATCGACATGTCCAGGGCCACGCGCACCTGCTCCGGGCTGCGCAACACCAGCGGCGCCACGATGGCGGCCAGCAGCAGCAACAGCAGCAGACCGATCAGGCGTTGGCGGGTTCGTTGTTGCACCTAGTCATCCTCGTCCATGGCGTTGAGCGCTTCGGCGACGGTGTAGAAGGATCCCACGATCAACACCTGGTCGCCAGCCCCGCAGTCCGCCACCGCCTGTTCCAGGGCCGCCGCGACGCTGTCGAACACGCGCCAGGGAGCGCCGTCCGGCAGAGCCGCGGCGAGGCGCGCCGGCTCCGCCGCCCGGGGCAGGTCCGGGCGCGCCAGGTACCAGTCGGCGGGCCGCTCGGCGAGCAGCCCCAGGGCCGCTTCCACCGGCTTGTCCGCCATCATGCCGATGACCACGCGGCGGCGGCCGGCGCACGGCGGCAGCCGCTCGCGCAGCCGGGTCAGTGCTTCCAGGTTGTGGCCCACGTCGAGCACGCACTGGGCGCCGCGCCAGCGGCGCACCTGACAGCGCCCCACCAGGCCGGTGTCGGCGACCCGGTGCGGCAGGTCCGGCGACGGCGGCAGGCCGGCAGCGGCCAGCGCCTGGCAGGCGGTGGCCAGGTTGTCCGAGCCCAGCCGCGCCGGCAGCGGCAAGGGGTAGCGGCGCAGGCGCTCGCCGACACGGATCGCCAGGTGAGCGTCGTCGACCCGGTATTCGCGGCCGGCGCGCAGCGGCAACGCGCCCAGGCGCGCCAGTTCCTGGTCCAGGTTGGCGGGGGCATCCCGTTCGCCGTACACCAGGGGGCGGCCGGCGCGGCCGATGCCGAGCTTCTCCACCGCCACCTTTTCGCGGGTGTCGCCCAGCCACTCCACGTGGTCCAGCCCCACGGAGGTGACCACCGCCACGTCCGCGTCGATCAGATTGACCGCGTCGAGCCGGCCGCCCAGCCCCACTTCCAGCACCGCCAGATCGGCGCCGCTGTCGCGGAACAGCCACAGACCGGCCAGGGTGGTGAATTCGAAATAGGTCAGCGGCGTGTCGCCCCGGGCGGCGTCCACCGCCTCGAAGGCGGCGCACAGATCCTGGTCGGAGGCCGGGCCGTCGGGCAGCACGATGCGTTCGTTGAAACGTTGCAGATGGGGCGAGGTGTAGACGCAGCAGCCCTGGCCGGCGGCGCCGGCCAGGGCCTGGATCAGGGCCACCACCGAGCCCTTGCCGTTGGTGCCGGCCACGGTGATCACCGGCATTGGCAGCCGGTCCACGCCGAGGGCCGCGGCCACGCCGCGCAGCCGCTCCAGCCCCAGCTCCATGTCGCTGGGGTGGAGGCGCTCGATGCGGGCGAGCCAGGCGTCCAGATTGGGGATCATGCGTCGGCGGTATCGGCCAGCGGGGCCCCGGTGAGGTTGGCGAGCAGCCGGTGCAGGGTGCCGCGCAGGTGCTGGCGCTCGACGATCATGTCGATGGCACCGTGCTCGAGCAGGAATTCACTGCGCTGAAAGCCTTCCGGCAGCTTCTGGCGCACGGTCTGCTCGATCACCCGGGGGCCGGCGAAACCGATCAGGGCGTTGGGCTCGGCCACGTTGATGTCGCCGAGCATGGCCAGGGAGGCGGACACGCCACCGTAGACCGGATCGGTGAGCACGGAGATGAACGGCAGGCCGGCCTCGCGCAGGCGCTCCAGGGCGGCGGAGGTCTTGGCCATCTGCATCAGGGAGAACAGCGCTTCCTGCATGCGCGCCCCGCCACTGGCGGCGAAGCACACCAGGGGCAGGCGCTGCTCCAGGCAGACGTCCACGGCGCGCACGAAACGTTCGCCCACCACCGAGCCCATGGAACCGCCCATGAAACGGAACTCGAAGGCCACCGCCACCAACGGCATGCCATGCAGCCTGCCCTTCATGGCCACCAGGGCGTCTTTTTCCTGGGTGTCCTTCTGGGCGGCGGCGAGGCGGTCCTTGTATTTCTTGGAGTCCTTGAACTTGAGGCGGTCCACCGGTGCCAGGTCAGTGCCGATCTCGCTGGTCTGCCCTTCGTCCAGGAACAGGCGCAGGCGCTTACGCGCGCCCACGCGCAGGTGGTGCCCGCATTTCGGGCACACGTCCTGATTGCGTTCCAATTCCGGCCGGTACAAGGCGCTGTCGCAGCGCGGGCACTTTCGCCACAGCCCCTCGGGCACGTTGCTGCGTCGGTTCTCCTGGGAGCGGCGCACCGTGGGGAGAATCTTTTCCAGCCAGTTATTGCTCATCGTCCGGGCCTTCCTCGAATACTCAGGGCTTGTCCATGGCGGCGCGCATGCCGGCGAGAATCTCCGACACGGCGGCGGTCATGGCCATGGGATCGTCGGCGTGTTCGGCGACCTGATTGACCAGGGCGCTGCCCACCACCACGCCATCGGCCACGCGGCTCACCGCCCGCGCCGATTGCGCGTCCTTGATACCAAAGCCCACCCCGATGGGCAATTGAGCAAGTTTGCGAATTGTTTCAACCCGCGCCGCCACCTCGTCCACGTTCAGGGAAGCGGAGCCGGTAACGCCCTTCAGCGACACATAGTAGAGGTAACCGCTGGCGGCCTCGGCGATGCGGCCGATGCGGGTGTCGGTGGTGGTGGGCGCCACCAGGAAAATCAGATCCACACCGCGCTCCTTGAACAGCGGCGCGATCTCGTCGCATTCCTCCGGCGGCAGGTCCACCAGCAGTACGCCGTCCACGCCCACTTCGGCGCAGGTTTCCGCGAAGCGCTCGTAGCCCATGCACTCCACCGGGTTAAGGTAGCCCATCAGCACCACCGGGGTGGTGTCGTCGCCGCGCCGGAACTCGCGCACCATGGCGAGCACGTCGGGCAGGCCGGTGCCGGCGGCCAGGGCCCGCTCGCAGGCTTTCTGGATCACCGGGCCGTCGGCCATGGGGTCGGAGAACGGCACGCCCAGCTCAATCACGTCGGCGCCCGCCTCCACCATCGAGCGCATCAGCGGCACGGTGATTTCCAGCGCCGGGTCGCCGGCGGTGATGAACGGGATCAGGGCCTTGCGCTGCTGCTCCTTGAGGCGCGCGAAGGTGGTTTCAATACGGCTCATGTTGCGTGTTCTCCCCAATCCTCAGAAGTGAATGCCGTCGATCTCGGCCACGGTCAGGATGTCCTTGTCGCCCCGGCCGGACAGGTTGATGACGATGTCCTGGTCCTTATCCATGGTGGGCGCCAGCTTGCGGGCGTAGGCCAGCGCATGGGCGGACTCCAGGGCCGGCATGATGCCCTCCACCCGGGTCAGCTCACGGAAGGCGGCCAGCGCCTCGGTGTCGTCGGCGGCCACGTAGTTGACCCGGCCGATGTCCTTCAACCAGGCGTGTTCCGGGCCCACCCCGGGGTAATCCAGACCGGCGGACACCGAATGGGTTTCGATAATCTGGCCGTTGTCGTCTTCCATCAGGTAGGTGCGGTTGCCGTGCAGCACGCCGGGCCGGCCGGCGGACAGCGGCGCCGCGTGGCGGCCGGTCTCGACACCGTCACCGGCGGCTTCCACGCCGTACATGGCGACGCCGTCGTCGTCCAGGAACGGATGGAACAGGCCGATGGCGTTGGACCCCCCGCCCACGCAGGCGACCAGGGCGTCGGGCAGCTTGCCGGCCTGGGCCAGGCTTTGCTCGCGGGCCTCGCGGCCGATCACCGACTGGAAGTCACGCACCAGCATCGGGTACGGATGCGGGCCGGCCACGGTGCCGATGATGTAGAAGGTGTCGTCCACGTTGGTGACCCAGTCACGCATGGCCTCGTTCATGGCGTCCTTGAGGGTGCGCGAGCCGGAGGTCACCGGGATTACGTCGGCGCCCAGCAGCTTCATGCGGTAGACGTTGAGCTTCTGGCGGCGGATGTCCTCCTCGCCCATGAACACATGGCACTCCAGGCCCAGACGCGCCGCCACCGTGGCCGAGGCCACGCCGTGCTGGCCGGCGCCGGTTTCCGCGATCACCCGCTTCTTGCCCATGTGCTTGGCGAGCAGCGCCTGGCCGATGGTGTTGTTCACCTTGTGGGCGCCGGTGTGGTTGAGGTCCTCGCGCTTGAGCCAGATGCGGGCGCCGCCCAGTTGCCCGGTCCATCGTTCGGCCAGATACAGCGGCGAGGGACGGCCCACGTAGTGCGCCAGGTCGCGATCGAAATCGGCCTGGAATTCGGGGTCGTCCTTGAGCCGGCGATACATGGTCTCCAGCTCGTCGAGGGCGGCCATCAGGGTCTCGGAGACGAAGCGTCCGCCGAACCGTCCGAAATGGCCCCGCTGATCGGGGAAAGCCTTGTAGTCAGGACGTTGAGTCACCTGTTACTCCTTCGTCATGGAACTGGGTTCGTCGTGGAACCGGGCGGCGCGGATGAAGGCGGTCACCGCGCCGGGATCCTTGATGCCACCGAGGCGGCGGCCGTCGTCGCCCCGGCACTCCACCCCGCCGCTCACGTCCACGGCCCAGGGCCGGGTGGCGCGCACGGCGGCGGCCACGTTGTCCGGGTCCAGGCCGCCGGCGAGAATCACCGGCAGGGCCAGCTCGCCGGGGAGCCGCGACCAGTCGAAGCGCTCGCCGGTGCCGCCGGGAACGCCGGGGACATAGCTGTCCACCAGCAGGCCCCGGGCGCCGGCGGCGGCGTAGCGCTCCGCCTCGGCGGCCGGGTCGGCGCCGTCGCGCATGCGCAGCGCCTTGATCCAGGGCCGCCGGAAGGCGGCGCCGTAGGCCGGGGATTCATCACCGTGGAACTGCAGCAGATCCAGCGGCACGTCGTCGAGCACCGCGGCCACGGCGTCCGGCGCCGCGTCCACGAACAGCCCCACAGTGGTCACCAGGGGCGGCAGAGCGGCAACGATGCCGGCGGCTTGCCGGGGCGTCACGTAACGGGGGCTGGCCGGGTGGAACACCAGGCCAATGGCGTCGGCCCCGGCGCGGGCGGCGTGCAGGCCGTCCTCGGCGCGGGTGATGCCACAGATTTTAACCCGGGGTGCGTTCATGCGAAATCCATCATAGCAGACCGAGGCGAGCACGGCGTCAATTATGGCCGCCGTCCAGGTCCGCGAGCCACAGCGGGCCACGCGGATGGTCGGGCAGCGGGAAGGCCTCCGGGTAACCGATTTCCACCAGGTAGAGGCCGTAGGGCGGCGCCGTGACGCCCCCCTGGGTGCGGTCGCGGGCTTCCAGCACCTGGCGGGCCCAGTCCGGGTCGCGGTGGCCGGCGCCAATGCTCATCAGCACGCCGGCCATGTTGCGCACCATGTGCATCAAAAAGGCGTTGGCTTCCACCTCCAGCACGATCAGCGGCCCGCGACGGTGAATCTGGAACCGGGTCAGGGTTTTCACCGGCGACTTCGCCTGGCAATGCACGCTGCGGTAGGAGGTGAAATCGTGGGTGCCGACCAGATGCTGGCTGGCCCGGGCCATGGCGTCCACGTCCAGGGGGCGGTGGTTCCAGGTCACCTGGCGACGGAACAGGGCCGGTGGCCGGGGGTGATTGTAGATCACGTAGCGATAGCAGCGCCGGTGGGCGCTGAAGCGGGCGTGGAAATCGTCGTCCACCGGCACCGCCCAGCGGATGGCCACGTCGTCGGGGATGAAGCGGTTGCCGCCCATCACCCAGGCCTTCATGTCCCGGTCCGCGTCGGAATCGAAATGACACACCTGACCGGTGGCGTGCACGCCGGCGTCGGTGCGCCCGGCGCAGATCAGGGTCACCGGATGGTCGGCCACCCGGGACAGGCCCTTCTCCACCTCTTCCTGAACGGTGCGCACGCCGGGCTGCTGGGTCTGCCAGCCATGAAAGGCGCTGCCGTCGTATTCCACCGCCAGGGCGATTCGCGTCATCTTCGGTCCGCCAAGCCAATAAAAAGGGGGCGATACCTTAAGGCATCGCCCCCGCTTGCACCAGTGGGTCCGGCGAGGATCAGCCCACCCGGGCGAGCAGCTCCTTGGCCTCGCCCTGCTGTTCCTCACTGCCTTCGGAGAGCACCTCGTTGAGGATGTCCCGGGCGCCTTCCGCGTCACCCATGTCGATGTAGGCGCGGGCCAGATCCAGCTTGGTGGCGTTCTCGTCGGTTTCGCCCAGGAAGTCGAAGTCGTCGTCGTCACCGAGCATGTCGTCCCCGCTGTCCAGGTCCGCCGGCGCGGCCGCCACCGTGGTGTCGGGCTCGGCGGGTTGGTCACCGGACGGCGTCGGGGCCGGCTCGTCGGCGGCCGCGTGGTCGGCGTCGTCACCGGTGTCCACGTCGGCGGCGGCCAGGGCGTCGTCGTCCTCCAGTTCCAGATCCAGATCGTCCAGGCCATCGTCGGCGGCCAGCGGCGCTTCCGGCTCGGCGGCGGCCTCGGTGCCGGCGGCGACCCGGTCTTCCGGGGCATCGTCGTCACTGAGGTCGAGGTCGTCCAGGGACAGATCCAGATCGTCCACGTCGGCGCGGGGCTCTTCCGGGCTGTCGCCGGCCACGCGGGTGTCGCCCGCCGGGCTTTCGTCCAGCTCCACGTCCAGGTCGTCCAGTTCCAGGTCGCCGAAGTCGGCGCTGGCGGTGTCGCTTTCCCGGGCGCGCTCGTCGGCGTCGTCCAGGGCGGCCAGTTCATCCTCGGTGAAGGTGGTATCGCCGCCGGCGTCCTCGTCGTCCAGCGTGAACTCGAAGGCGCCGTCATCCTCCTCGGCGGCGGTTCCGGCGTCCGGCTCGTCCAGCACCAGATCATCCAGCTCCAGGGTCTGGTCATCATCACCGCTGGCGGGCTCGGCGTCCTGGTCGTCGTCCAGTTTGAAATCGAAGTCGTCCAGCTCCAGGCCGCCCTCGTCCCGGTCCATGTTTGAGGACGAGGACGCCAGGGTGTACTCGCCTTCGTCGTAACCCTCGGTGGCGTCACCGTCGGAAAGGTCCGAGGCCAGATCCAGCTCCAGGTCGTCCAGGGACAGTTCCTCTTCCTCCTGGGGGCCGTCTTCCTCGGGATCGTCGGCGATGGCCGCGTATTCCCCGGCGTCACCGGGCTCGCCGCCGAGCCGCTTGATGGCGGCGTCCACGGCGACGCTGGTGCCGGCGAACATGGCCGCCTGCTGATGGAAACCGTTGTCGTCGTTCATTTCCCGCAGCAGTTCCAGCAGGCGGATCTTCAGATCGCCCCGTTCCGGCGCCTGATTGATCTCGTTGCGCAGATAATCCACCGCCTGGGGGTACTGACCGTAGGCCACGTAGACGTCGGCGCGCTCCATGGGGTCCATGTGCTCGTCGTCCAGATCCTCCTGGGGAACCGCCTGGGCGTCCGCCGGGCGCTGCTCGTCGTCCTCGGCGCTCATCACCGGGGCGGCGTCGAAGCCGCCGTCGTCATCGTCGAAGCCGGAGTGATCGTCACCGTCTCCGCCGCCGCCCTGCCGGCGACGCACCGCCAGCAGAATGAGCAGCAACAGCACCGCCAGGGCGGCGCCGATGTAGAGCAGATTGTCCATGATCAGACCGACGATACCCCCGCCGTTGTCGTTGCTGGCGAGGGTGGCCGGGGTCGGCTTGGGCGGCGGATTCACCGCCTTGGTATCCGGTGGCGGACCGCGGTCGCTGTCCGCCTGGCCGCCGGCGGACTCGGTGCCGTCACCGGCGGCCAGATCGCCGCCGCCGTTATTGTCCTCCGGCGCCGCGCCGTCGGCAGGCTCGCCGCCGCCGGCGGTCTCACCATCCGGCCCGGTGGCGCCGTCGCCGATGCCGCCGTCCGGCTCCACCGGCATGGGGGTGGCCGGTTCTTCCAGCAATTGCTGGTCCACCTCGGCGCCCTGCTCTTCGCTGAGCCGGCGCAGTTCTTCCTGGAGCGCGGCGATCTTCTCGTTGCGCAGCTCCAGCAGCCGCTGGCTGGTTTCCACCTGGCCGTCCAGGTCGCCGATGCGGCTGCGCAGTTCGTCGTTCTCCCGTTGCAGGCGGTCCAGATTCTCGTCGCGGATCGCCAGCTCATTCTGCAGCGCGGCGGTGTTGGCGCCGCCGCCGTCGCCGCCGGTGCCGTCGCCGTCACGCACGCCCTCGGTGCTGTCCGGCGTGACCAGGGTGACGCGGCCGTCGCCGTCATCGCCGGCGCCGTCGCGGTCCGCGCGCTGGCGACCGGTGGCGTCCACCGGCGCCCGGGACGGAGCGCTGCCACGCTGATCGCGCAGGCGCTGCCATTCACGGTTTTGCGCCGCCACCCGGGACAGCGCCTCGCGGCTGGACAGGTCGCGCACCTGGCTTTCCGTGGGCAGCCGCAGCACGGCGCCCTCGCGCACCAGGTTCACGTTGTTATTGATGAAGGCGTCCGGGTTGCGCTCCTGGATCGCCAGCATCATCTGCTGCACGGACACGCCGGCGTTGGGCCGGGTGCGCTCGGCGATGCGCCACATGGTGTCGGAGGCACCCACCCGGTAGGTCTCCGTGCCGGTGTCGCGGGACGCGGTGTCCGTGGCGGACGGCTCGGCGGCGGGCTGTTCGGCGGCGGACGGCGCGGGCCGGGACGGCGCCGGTTCCGGGCGCGCCGGACGGGTCGGTCGCGGCTCCGGACGGGCCGCCGGGCGCGGCGGCGCCTCGCTGCGCGCCGGCGTCACGGCGCGGTCGGAATCGGCGTAGCTGGGCGGATCGAGCAGCACGGTGTATTCGCGCATCAGCCGGCCGGTGGGCCAGAGGAATTCCACCAGAAAGTCCAGGTAGGGTTCCCGGACCGGTTGCTCGGAGGTGATATGCAGTTGACCGGTGCCGCCGGAGGGGTCCAGCGTCACTTCGAAATTCAGGCTGTTGAGGAAGTAGGCGCGTTCCACGCCGGCGGCGTCGAACTGCTCCTGGGACCCCAGCTCCACCAGAATTTGCTCCCGGGACAGATCCCCCAGATCCTGGAGCTCCACGGTCATGTCGAGCGGCTCGTTCAGATAGGAGTTCAACTCATACTCCCCTACCCCCAGTGCAGCCGCCAGCCCGGGCGACATGGCCGCCAGGGCGATAAAGCCTATGCCAAGTTTTCGGAGCATTGATCGAACCCTTTACTTATTATCCCGTCCCCGCTCGTGCAGGTCGCAGAAATTATCGCGACGCCGTTCCCGATTGCCCATAACGGCAAGGTGGGATTGTGCAGTAAATTACGGATGACACCTAGAAACTGCGTCACATATTCCCGCTAAGTATTCATCACAGATAGTCTTTTAGCAACGTCTCCACCAGCAGGACCGCATTGTAGGCGGCGCCGGTCTTGATGTTGTCGGCCACGGTCCAGAAGCTGAGCGCGCCCTGGCCGTCGATATCCTCGCGAACCCGGGCCAGCCGCACGCCCAGATCGCCACGGATCTGGGTCACCGGGGAGGCGCTGTCCGCCTCGCCGCCCTCGTCCATCTGCAGGCCCGGCGCCCGCTCCCAGCAGGCCTCCGCCTGGGCCAGCGCCAGCGGCAGGGTACCCTGCACCACCACGGTCTGGGCGATGCCGTGGAACACCGGCACCTGCACGCAGCTCACGTCCACCGCCAGTTGCGGCTGGGCCAGCACCCGACGGGTCTCCAGCATCAGCTTGAGCTCCTCGCTGGTGTAGCCGTTGTCCTGGGGGCTGCCGGCCACCGGCAGCAGGTTGAAGGCGTGCTGCGGCTCACCGCCCTCCTCCGCGTCCAGGCCATTGAGCAGCCTGGCGCTTTGCCGGGCGAGCCGCTCCACCCCGTTGCGGCCGGCGGCGGAGGCGCCCTGCAGCTGGGTCACGGAAACCCGCGTCAGATCGCCCAGCTCCAGCAGCGGCTTGAGGGCCAGCAATAGTTGCACGGTGGCCGCGTCCGGCGCCGCCACGATATTACGCTCCCGGGCGGCGCCGAGCTGCTCCTCATTGACCCCGGCGGCCACCAGGGGCACGTCCGGCTCGTAACGGAACGCCGGCGACAAATCCAGAACCAGGGCACCGGCGTCCGCGGCCCGGGGCGCCAGTTCCTGGGACACGCGCGCGCCGGCGGCGAACACCGCCAGCTGCACGCGGGAGAAATCGAAATCCTCGGCCTTGCCCACCTTCAGGCCGCGCTTGCCCACCTGAAGTGTCTTGCCGAGGCTGTTGTCGGAGGCCAGAACGAACAACTCGCCGACCGGAAGATTCCGGTCAGCGAGCAGTTCGAGAAAGGCCTCGCCCACCAGGCCGGTGGCACCCACCACGGCCAGATCGACGGTGCTTGTCATCAGTGCTCCATAAGAATGCGCAGCATGCGGCGCAGCGGTTCGGCGGCGCCCCACAGCAGCTGATCGCCGACGGTGAAGGCGTTCAGGAATTCACCGCCCATGTTGAGCTTGCGCAGCCGGCCCACGGGCACGCCCAGGGTACCGGTAACGGCGGTGGGCGTCAGGTCGCGCAGGGTGGCTTCCTTCTCGTTCGGTACCACCTTGACCCAGTCGTTGGCCTGGCCGACCAGGTCATCGACCTCGTCCAGGGGCACGTCCTTGGTCAGCTTCACGGTCAGCGCCTGGGCGTGGCAGCGCATGGCGCCGATGCGCACGCAGGTGCCGTCCAGGGGAATCGGCTGGTCGCCGCGACCGAGGATTTTGTTGGTTTCCGCCTGGGCTTTCCACTCTTCCTTGCTCTGGCCGTTTTCCATTTCCTTGTCGATCCAGGGCAGCAGGGAGCCGGCCAGCGGGAAACCGAAGTGTTCATGGGGCAGCTTGTCGTCGCGCATGGTGGCCGCCACCTGGCGGTCGATGTCGAGAATGGCGCTGGACGGGTTGGCCAGCTGCTCGGAAACGTCGCCGTGGATGGCGCCCATCTGCGCGATCAGCTCGCGCATGTTCTGGGCACCGGCGCCGGAGGCCGCCTGGTAGGTCTGGGCGCTGGCCCACTCCACCAGGCCGGCGTTGAACAGACCGCCGAGGGCCATCAGCATCAGGCTCACGGTGCAGTTGCCGCCCACGTAATCCTTGACGCCCTTGTCCAGGGCTTGGTCGATGACGCCCCGGTTGACCGGGTCCAGCACGATCACGCTGTTGTCCGCCATGCGCAGGGCGGAGGCGGCGTCGATCCAGTAGCCGTCCCAGCCGGCTTCGCGCAGCTTGGGGTACACCTCGTTGGTGTAGTCGCCACCCTGACAGGTGACGATCACGTCCAGCCGCTTGAGTTCATCGATGCTCTTGGCGTCGCCGAGCACCGGAATGTCCTTGCCCACGTCCGGGCCTTGCTGGCCCACCTGGGAGGTGGAGAAAAATACCGGCTCGATGTCCTTGAAGTCGTTCTCCGCGCGCATGCGGTCCATGAGCACGGAGCCCACCATGCCACGCCAACCTACAAAACCGACTTTCTTCATTGAGTCTGTTCTCCCGAAGAGCGTGCCGCCCTTCTCTATCTTCTATGGATGAACGGGGTGGCGACCCGGCGGTCAGCCGTTGGCCAAGGCCTCGGCGACGGCGGCGCCCATTTCCCCGGTGCTCACCTTGCGGGTGCCCTCGGTGTGAATATCCGCGGTTCGCAGTCCCTGATCCAGCACCTTTTCCACCGCCGCCTCGATGGCGTCGGCCACATCGCCGCGCTGAAGGCTGTAGCGCATCAGCATGGCCAGCGACATGATCGTCGCCAGCGGGTTGGCGAGGCCCTGCCCGGCGATGTCCGGCGCCGAGCCGTGGCAGGGTTCGTACAGGCCCTTGCGGTTTTCGTCCAGGGACGCGGAGGGCAGCATGCCGATGGAGCCGGTGAGCATGGCGGCTTCATCGGAAAGGATGTCACCGAACAGGTTGCCGGTCACGATGACATCGAAATTCTTGGGCGCGCGCACCAGCTGCATGGCGGCGTTGTCCACGTACATGTGCGACAGCTCGATCTCCGGGTAGGCCTTGGCCTCCTCGGTGACCACTTCCTTCCACAGCTCGGTGACTTCCAGCACATTGGCCTTGTCCACGGAGCACACGCGCTTGCCGCGCTGCATGGCCAGGTCGAAGGCGACCCGGGCGATGCGCTTCATTTCCGATTCGGAATACACATAGGTGTTGAAGCCCACCCGCTCGCCGTTCTCTTCCTTGATGCCGCGCGGCTGGCCGAAGTAAATGCCGCCGGTGAGCTCGCGCACGATCAGGATGTCGAGCCCGGACACCACTTCCGGCTTGAGGCTGGAGGCGCCGGCCAGTTGCGGGAACAGAATGGCCGGGCGCAGGTTGGCGAACAGGCCGAGCGACGAACGCAGTCGCAGCAGGCCGCGCTCCGGTCGCTTGTCGCGCTCCAGGGTGTCCCACTTGGGCCCGCCGATGCTGCCGAACAGGATGGCGTCGGCGGCGCGCGCTTTCTCCAGGGTACCCTCGGGCAGCGGATCGCCCTCGGCGTCGCAGGCGGCCCCGCCCACCAGACCGTGGTCCAGCTCGATGTCCAGACCGAAGCGGGCCTGGGCGGCGTCCAGCACGCGCAGGGCTTCGTCCACGATTTCCGGGCCAATCCCGTCGCCGGGCAATACCAGAATACGGCTCATCCAAATTCCTTAAACTATTGATTCACCCTGCTCAGAACAGGGCCTCGTCATAAACATTGACCACACCACTGCCCGCCGGCACCAGTACTGCGCCGTAGGGCTTGTCGCCCTCGCCTTCGCCGACCCAGATCAGGTAGTCAGCGCCGGCTTGGAAGTCATGGCTCAGAGTGCCGAAGCGCAAAGTGCCCTGGTGGTCGGCGAAAAATGCCACGTTGTGCTCGCCGGGCTCCAGAAGCACTCTTTGCTCGCCGCCGTTTTCCGCCAGGCGTTTGCCGTCCACCTTGAAGATCGCCACGGTGCTTTCGCCAGCGCCGCGCTCCCCATTGCTGCCCAACATGGTCTCTATGCTCAGCCGCGCCTTGGGAGCACCGTCGCCGGGCGGATCGTACAAGGTGGCGCCGGTACACCCGGTGACCACCAATGCCAGGGCCAGCAGCAGGCCAGCGCTACGAACTCTCATTGCTGCCTCTGTACTCTATTGCTGTTGCGGCTCCTGAAAAACCCAGGGCTCGGCGGCCTGGCGGCGACTTTCGTAGGCACGGATGGCGTCCGCCTGCTGCAGGGACAGACCGATCTCGTCGAGACCATTGAGCAGGCAGTGCTTGCGGAAGCCGTCGATGTCGAACGGCAGCGCCTCGCCGTCCGGGGTCAGCACCTGCTGATTTTCCAGATCGACGGTAAGCCGGAAGTCGTCGCTGGCCGCCTCGGCCTTGAAAAGGTTCTCAACGGTAGCGTCCGGCAACACGATCGGCAACAGGCCGTTCTTGAAGCAGTTGTTGTAGAAAATGTCGGCGTAGCTGGGCGCGATGATCGCCTTGAAGCCGAAATCCATGAGCGCCCAGGGGGCATGCTCGCGGCTCGAACCACAGCCGAAGTTGCGGCGGGTGATGAGCACGCTGGCACCCTGATATTGGGGCTTGTTGAGCACGAAGTCCGGGTTTTTCGGACGCGCGTCGTTGTCCTGGCCCGGGTAGCCCTCGTCCAGGTAGCGCCACTCGTCGAACAGGTTGGGGCCAAAGCCGGTGCGCTTGATGGACTTCAGGAACTGCTTGGGAATGATCTGATCGGTGTCCACGTTGGCGCGGTCCAGCGGCGCCACCAGGCCGGTATGTTTAACGAATTTTTCCATGACCACCGCTCCTTAGGCGTCCAAATCACGAATGTCGACGAAGTGGCCGGCCACCGCGGCGGCGGCGGCCATGGCCGGGCTAACCAGATGGGTACGGCCGCCGTTACCCTGGCGCCCCTCGAAGTTACGGTTGGAGGTGGACGCGCAGTGCTCGCCGGGCTGCAACCGGTCCGGGTTCATCGCCAGGCACATGGAACAGCCGGGTTGGCGCCATTCGAAACCGGCCTCCAGGAAGATCTTGTCCAGCCCTTCCCGTTCGGCTTGCTGTTTGACCACCCCGGAGCCGGGCACCACCAGCACCTGCTTCACCGAGTCCGCTTTCTTGCGGCCCTTGACCACCTCGGCGGCGGCGCGCAGGTCCTCGATGCGAGAGTTGGTGCAGGAACCGATGAACACCCGGTCCACGCGAATGTCGCTGACCTTGATGCCCGGCTCCAGGCCCATGTATTCATAGGCGCGCTGCATGCCGGAACGCTTCACTTCGTCCTGCTCGGCGTCGGGATCCGGCAACAGCGCGTCCACCGCCACCACCATCTCCGGGCTGGTGCCCCAGGACACCTGCGGCCGGATGTCGGCGGCGTCGATCTTCACTTCAGTGTCGAATACCGCGTCGTCGTCGGACACCAGGGTGCGCCAGTAGGCTTCCGCCTTGTCCCAGTCCGCGCCCTTGGGCGCCGCCGGACGACCGCGCACGTACTCGATGGTGGTGTCGTCCACCGCCACCATGCCGGCGCGGGCACCGGCCTCGATGGACATATTGCAGACCGTCATGCGGCCTTCCAGACTCAGTGAGCGGATCGCGCTGCCGGCGAACTCGATGGCATGGCCGGTGCCGCCGGCGGTGCCGATCACGCCGATGATGTGCAGCACCACGTCCTTGGCGGTGACGCCGGGGCCCAGGTCGCCGTCCACCTGCACGCGCATGTTCTTCATCTTGCTGGCCACCAGGGTCTGGGTGGCCAGCACATGCTCCACTTCACTGGTGCCGATGCCGTGGGCAAGACAGGCCAGCGCGCCGTTGGTGGAGGTGTGGGAATCGCCGCACACCACCGTCATGCCCGGCAGTACCGCGCCCTGCTCCGGCGCCATCACGTGCACGATGCCCTGGCGCACGTCGCCAATGCCGTACTCGGTGATGCCGAACTCGCGGGTATTGTCCTGCAGGGTGGTGACCTGAATGCGCGAGGTCTCGTCCTCGATGTCGGCGGCGCTGTCGAACGGCGTGGTCGGCACGTTGTGGTCGATGGTGGCCACCGAGGCGCCGGCGCGCCACGGCTGCCGGCCAGCCAGACGCAGGCCCTCGAACGCCTGCGGCGAGGTCACCTCGTGGATGATCTGCCGGTCGATGTAAATCAACGCCGAGCCGTCCTCGCGTTCGGCGACCAGGTGGGCGTCCCACAATTTGTCGTAAAGCGTTTTGCCAGCCATAGGTCCTCGTCCTGGTCCTGGTTCAAAAAGGGGAATCTTCAGGGTAGACACACCATACGCAGGGGCATTCGATAATTCCAATTCATATTTTTTATGTTTAGGATTCCAGATGGTTATCCATAAGCGACCGGGAATTCCATGGACACCCACTCCCTCACCGTCTTCATGGCGGTGGCCGACACCGGCTCCTTCTCCGCCGCCGCGGAACGGCTGTTCCTGACCCAGCCGGCGGTGAGCAAACGCATCGCCCAGCTCGAACAACAGCTCGGCACCCGGCTGTTCGACCGGGTCGGCCGGCGCATCCGCCTCACCGAAGCCGGCGAGGCCCTGCGGCCCCGCGCCCGCCGCGTGCTGCTGGATCTGGAGGACATGAGCCGGGCGATCAGCGACCTCACCGGCGGCGTCACCGGTACCCTGCGCATCGGCACCAGCCACCACATCGGCCTGCACCGGCTGCCGCCGGTGCTGCGGCGGTTTTCCCGCGCTTATCCGGACGTGAAGCTGGATATCCACTTCATCGATTCCGAGGAAGCCTGGGAAGCGGTGCGCCACGGCGACCTGGAGCTGGGCGTGGTGACCCTGCCGCCGCAACCGGACGGCCGCCTGCACACCCAGGTGGTGTGGAACGACCCGCTGGTGTTCATGGCGGCGCCGGAGCACCCCCTGGCCCGGCTCGACCGGGTGCCCCTGGACACGCTCACCGGCTACAGCGCCATCCTCCCTTCCCCGGTGACCTTTACCCGCCGCATCGTGGAGAGCCTGTTCCTGGAACGCCGTCTGGAACTGGACATCTCCATGTCCACCAACTACCTGGAGACCATCCATATGATGGTGTCCATCGGCCTGGGCTGGAGCGTGCTGCCGGAAACCATGCTCGACGACACCGTGGTGCGCCTGAACGTATCGGACTCGCTGCCGGTGCGCCGGCTGGGCGTGGTCTCCCACCCGGGCCGCACCCGCTCCAACGCGGCGCGGGCCTTCATGGCCACCCTGGAGGAAAGCGCGGCGAACGCGTTACAATAGTCGTCCGCTTATCCGCTTCGAGGTGTTCGTCCAATGCGCCATTGATGCCGCCGTCTCCCCGACGGCCAGTCTCCACCGGCCCCCATACGCAGGGGGAGAACCTGGCATCCCTGGACATCCGCATGACGAATCCGACTATCACGCTGCACGACGTGTCCTTCGTGCTCCCGGACGGCCGCCCGCTGTTCGCCGATCTGAATGAAACCCTGGACGCCACCCGTACCGGCCTGGTGGGCCGCAACGGCGTGGGCAAGTCCGTGCTGGCGCGCATCCTGGCCGGGCTGCAGCCCCCCACCACCGGCCACTGCGCGCGATCCGGCCCGGTGCACTACCTGGCCCAGCGGGTGACGCCGCCGCCGGGCAGCACCGTGGCCGACCTGGCGGGCGTGGCGGAAAGCCTGGCCGCCCTGGCCCGCATCGAAGCCGGCGGCGCCGCCGGCGCCGACTTCGAACGGGTGGGCGATCGCTGGGACCTGCGCGAACGGTTGCAAGCCGCCCTGCGGCGAGCGGGCCTGCCTTGGCTGGACCCGGCCACCCCAGCGGCCCGGCTCAGCGGCGGCCAGGCCATGCGCGTGGCCCTGGCCGGCGCCCTGCTCAGCGAGGCGGACTTTCTGATCCTGGACGAGCCCAGCAACCACCTGGACCGGCCCGGCCGCCTCGCCCTGATTGATCAGCTACGCGCCTGGCCCCGGGGCCTGCTGGTGATCAGCCATGACCGCCGCCTGCTCGGCGACATGGAACGGATTCTGGAGCTCTCGCCCCAGGGCCTGCGCCGTTACGGTGGCGACTACCGGTTCTACGCCGAGCGCAAAGCCGAGGAGCACGCCCAGGCCGAGCAGACCCTGGCCCGCCGCAAGCACGAGCGGCGCCGGGAAGAAGCCGCTCTGCGCCAGCAACAGGAACGCCAGCAACGGCGCCGGGCGCGCGGCGACCGCCACGGCAAACAGGCAAACCAGGCCCGCGTGCTGCTGGACGGCCAGAAGGAACGCAGCGAACACAGCACCGGCAAGCTGCGCCGCCAACACGCCGCCACCCGGGAACGGCTGCGCGCCGCCAATCGCGGCGCCGCGGACAGCGACCTGCGCATGCGTCTCGCCCAGCTGGGGCTCGACGCCGACACCATCGCCGCGCCCCGCGCCGCGCTCAGCGGCGGCGAGCGCCTCAAGGCGGCGCTCGCCTGTGTGCTCTACGCCGACCCGCCGCCGCGCCTGTTGCTGCTGGACGAACCCGGTAACCACCTGGATCTGCCCTCGCTGAATGCCCTGGAAACCCTGCTGCGCGCTTACCGGGGCGCCCTGGTGGTGGTGTCCCACGACGACGCCTTCCTGGCGCGCCTCGGCCTCACCGAAGAGCTGACCGCCACGGACGAGGGCTGGGCACTGACGCCGTGGCACCCCGTGGAGCGGGACCGGTCTTGACCGGGCCCGCGTTCATCACGCTTTGCGGGAAACCTACGTTGCCCGGGTATTCGTGGTAGGAGCGGCTTTAGCCGCGATCTTCGACGCCTTTTATCGCGGCTAAAGCCGCTCCTACCGGTGGCGCCGAGGGCGGCTCATCGCCCTTCGGCGGCCACCGGCAGGCGGCTGATCAGGGCGGCGGCGGCCAGGGTGAGCACGCCGGCGATCAGGAAGCAGTACACGCCCAGATGGGGCCAGGCCAGACCGCTGAGGCCGGAGCCCAGGCCCCAGCCGGCGCCGTAGCCGAGGCTGGAGTACAGCGCCTGGCCCTGGCCGGCGAAGGCGCGGCCGGAGGCCCGCTGTACCCAGGCGATGCCGCCGGCGTGGAAGCTGGCGTAACTGGCGGAGTGCAGCAGCTGGGCGGCGCCCAGCCAGGGCAGGCTGTCGCCGCACAGGGCCACCACCAGCCAGCGCACGGTGGCCAGCAGCAGGCAGGTGAGCAGAATGCGGTTGAGGGCGAAGCGGGTCATCAGGCGGTGCATGACCAGGAAGGCCACCACCTCGGAGACCACCGCCACCGCCCAGAGCGTGCCCACGGTGAGCTTGCGGAAGCCCATGTCTTCCAGGTGGATGCTGTAGAAGGTGTAGTACGGGCCGTGGGAGGCCTGCATCAGGAAGGCCACCAGCATGAAGATCTGGATGTCGCGGCGTTTAAGCAGCTTGATCAGACCGCCGTCGGCGTTGCGCCGCGCCTCGCCTTTCTCCGCCGGCAGCGCCAGGGTGGCCAGCCACAGCAGCCAGAGCAGCGCCGACATCACCCAGGGCAGCAGGGTCATGGGCAGATGGTCCAGGGCCGCGCCCACCAGGAACACGCAGGTGATGAAGCCCAGCGAGCCCCACACCCGCACCTGGCTGTAGCGGTGGGCCTGGTCGCCCAGGGTGTGCAGGGTGACCACCTCGAACTGGGCCAGCACCGCGTTCCAGAAGAAGCTGAACACCGCCAGCAGGATCGCCATGGACCAGATCTGGTCGGCCCAGAACACCGGCAGGAAGGCCAGCGCCGCCGCCAGGTTGCCGAGCCGGATAATGCGCAGGCGCGCGCCGCTGCGGTCGGCGAGCCAGCCCCACAGGTTGGGGGCCGCCACCTTGGTCAGGTGGGGCACCGCCATCAGCAGGCCGATGGTGGTGGCGGAGAAGCCCAGGTCCTTGAGGTACAGCGACCAGTAGGGCACCAGGGTGCCCAACAGGCCGAAGTACAGGAAATAAAAGGCGGAAAGGCGCCAGTAATACGGCATGCCGATCCCTCAGGCCTGGCCGGGGATCGGCGCCAGCGGCGGCGTCACGTCTCCATTCTGCGCGCGGTGACGCAGGTAGTGGTCCATCAGCACCAGGGCCAGCATGGCCTCGGCGATGGGAGTGGCGCGCACGCCCACGCAGGGGTCGTGGCGGCCCTTGGTGACCACCTCGGTGGGTTCGCCGTCCAGGGTGATGGAACGGCCCGGGATGGTGATGCTGGAGGTGGGCTTGAGCGCCAGACTGGCGCGGATCACCTGGCCGGAGCTGATGCCGCCGAGCACGCCGCCGGCGTGGTTGCTGACGAACCCCCCTGGGGTGATTTCATCGCGGTGCTGTTCGCCGCGCTGGTTGACCACCTCGAAGCCGTCGCCGATTTCCACGCCCTTGACCGCGTTGATCGACATCAGCGCCTTGGCCAGGTCCGCGTCCAGGCGGTCGAACACCGGCTCGCCCCAGCCCGGCGGCACGTTGTCCGCGTACACGCTGACCCGGGCACCGATGGAGGAGCCGTCCTTGCGCAGGTCGTTGATCAATTGTTCCAGGGCCGGGATCTTGTCCACGTCCGGGAAGAAGAAAGGGTTGGTGTTGACCGCGTCCCAGTCGAATTTCTCGGCGCGGATCGGGCCGATCTGCTCCACCCCGCCGTACAGCCGCACGCCCAGCCGCTCGCTCAGGAACTTGCGGGCGATGGCGCCGGCGGCCACGCGCATGGCGGTTTCCCGGGCCGAGGAGCGGCCGCCGCCCCGGTAGTCGCGGAAGCCGTATTTCTGGGTATAGGTGTAGTCCGCGTGGCCGGGGCGGAAGGTGGTGGCGATGTTGCCGTAGTCCTTGGACTTTTGATCGGTGTTCTCGATCAGCAGGCCGATGGACGTGCCGGTGGTCCTGCCCTCGAAGACGCCGGACAGGATGCGCACCTGGTCCGGTTCCTTGCGCTGGGTGGTGTAACGGCTGGTGCCGGGCTTGCGGCGATCCAGCTCCCGCTGCAGATCCGCCTCGCTGAGCGTCAGCCCCGGCGGGCAGCCTTCCACGATGGCGCCCAGGGCGGCGCCATGGCTTTCACCGAAGGTGGTGACGCGGAAGCGTTCACCAAAACTGTTGCCGGCCATATTCTTCCTCTTTAGGGCCACTCAGCCCGTGAAATGATCTCGGTAGTCTATCAACTGGCGGCGCTCCAGCATGAATACGCCCTGCCCGCCGCGCTCGAATTCGAACCACAGGAACGGCACCTCCGGCCAGGTCTCCACCACGTGGCGGTCGCTGTTGCCCACCTCGACGATCAGCACGCCGTCCTCGGTGAGCCGGTCGGCTGCGCCGGTCAGCAGCCGGCGGGTGAAGTCCAGACCGTCGGCGCCGGAGGCCAGGGCCAGTTCCGGCTCGTGGCGGTATTCCCTGGGCATCGCCGCCAGATCCTCGGCATCCACATAGGGCGGATTGGAGATGATCAGGTCGTAGCGCTCCGACAGGCCGTCCAGGCCGTCCGCCTGGATCGCCCGCACCCGGCCGGTCAGGCCGTGGGCCTCGATATTGGCGCGGCACACCGCCAGGGCGTCCTCGGACAGGTCGCTGGCGTCCACGGCGGCGTGCTCCAGGGCGTGGGCGCAGGCAATGGCGATGCAGCCGCTGCCGGTGCACAGATCCAGCACCCGCCCGACCCGGTCCGGGTCCAGCCAGGGCTGGAAACGGGCCTCGATCAGTTCCGCCAGGGGGGAGCGGGGAATCAGCACCCGCTCGTCGACCTGGAACGGCAGGCCGCAGAACCAGGCCTCGCCGGTGAGGTACGGGGTCGGCACCCGCTCGTTGACGCGCCGCTTCATCAGGCCCACGAAGGCCTCGATTTCATCGGGCAGCAGGCGCGCATCAAGCAGGCGCGGATCGGTGTCCGCCGGCAGCGCCAGCACGTGCAGCAGCAGCGCCAGGCATTCGTCGCCGTGGTCGTCGGTGCCGTGGCCCAGGAACACGCCGGCCCGGCGCAGGGCGGATTCGCCCCAGCGCAGGCAATCGCGGGGGGTTTGCAGGGTGGCCTGGGCCTGTTGCTGTTCGCGGGGTTCGATCACGGCTACGCCTCCGAATGGGCGCGCAATCGTAGCATAATTTCGCCCCTCGACCCCCAGGGCGGGACCCGGGCCGGCGATTAATTAAATAACAATGACTTTATTGCCATACGTGTTACATTGCCGAACCAATTGGAGAAACGCTATGCGCACCTGGTTATTCAAGACCGAGCCCAAGGACTTCAGCCTGCAGGATCTGCGGGCCGCGCCGGACCAGGCCACCGGCTGGGACGGGGTCCGGAACTACCAGGCGCGCAACCGCCTGCGCGACGAAATCCAGGACGGCGACCGGGTGCTGATCTACCACTCCCGGGGCAAGAACCCGTCCATCGTCGGCGAGGCACGGGTTACCTCCGCGCCCTACCCGGACCCGACCCAGTTCAACCCGGACCATTCCGGCTACGATCCGCGCAGCAGCGAGGACATGCCGCGCTGGTATCAGGTGGACGTGCGCTACGTGACCACCTACAAAACGCCGCTGCCGCTGTCGGAAATGCGCCAGCGCGCGGAATTCGCCGACCTGGAACTGGTGATCCGCCCGCGCCTGTCGATCCAGTCCATCACCGACCGCCAGTATCAGCAGATCCTGGCCCTGTGCGAGCCGGAACTGTCGGTGGTCGGCGCCTGCTCCCCGGCCCAGTCCTGAGCCCTGCCCCGTCCTGAAGCATGAACGCCGCCGCCCGCCGGCGGCGCCCCATCTTCGCGCAGTCCGGCGCGCCGCGCCCGGCGCCAGCCGGCCCGAACCGGCCTTGCACGCCTTGGCATAGCCGTTGCAGCGCTCCCTTCGACAATACGATCGAGGGGGTCTCATGGAACGACGCGCCATCTTCTTCGCCCTTCTGCTTGTGCCCGTGCCCGGGCTGGCCGACACCCTGGAATATTCCGGCGCCGACGTGGTCTGGGTGGCCATCGCCGCGGCGCTGGTGTTTCTCATGCAGGCCGGCTTCGCCTTGCTGGAAAGCGGCCTGAGCCGGGCCAAGAACGCCATCAACGTGGTCATGAAGAACTACATGGACCTGTGCGTGGGCACCCTGGCGTTCTGGGCCCTGGGCTTTGGCCTGATGTTCGGCGCCAATCCCAGCGGCTGGGTGGGCCAGACCCTGTTCGCGCCCAGCCAGGGCGACAGCGACCTGTGGACCTTGCTGCTGTTCCAGCTGATGTTCGCCGCCACCGCCGCCACCATCGCCTCCGGGGCCATGGCCGAGCGCACCCGCTACCTGGGCTATCTGGCCGGCGCGGTGGCGATCACCGGCGTGATCTACCCATTGTTCGGCAACTGGGCCTGGAACGGCGATGGCTGGCTGGCGCGGCTGGGGTTCGTGGACTTCGCCGGCTCCACCGTGGTTCACAGCGTGGGCGGCTGGTGCGCCCTGGCCGGGATTCTGGTGGTGGGGCCCCGCCTGGGGCGTTTCGACAACCAGGGCGCGCCCCGGGAGATTCGCGGCCACAACCTGTCCTTCGTGGCCCTGGGCGGCTTTTTGCTGTGGTTCGGCTGGTTCGGCTTCAATGGCGGCTCCACGGTGGGCGCCAGCGTGGACATCGCCCTAATCAATTTGAATACGCAATTGGCCGCCGCCGCCGGTGCCCTCGGGGCCACCCTCTACCGGCTGATCACCCGGCGGCCGGTGCTGCTCACGGAAACCGTCAACGGCAGCCTGGCGGGGCTGGTGGGCATCACCGCCGGCTGCGCCACCATGGTGCCCGGCTTCGCCGTGCTCACCGGCCTGATCGCCGGGCTGACGGTGGGCCCGGGCAGCCGCCTGCTGCTGTCCCTGAAGCTGGACGACGTGGTCTCGGCGGTGCCGGTGCACGCCTTCGCCGGCGCCTGGGGCACCCTGGCGGCGGGCCTGTTCTACACCGGCGACCTGTTCGACCCGCAGCGCATCACCGTGCAGTTGCTGGGCATCGTGGTGGCCTTCGCCTGGGCGTTCTTCGCGGCGCTGATCCTGTACATGGTGGTCTCGCTCACCGCCGGCCTGCGGGCGCCGCCCCTGCATGAGCAGCGCGGTCTGGACGTCAGTGAGCACGCCGAGCTGGGCTATCCGGAATTCGCCCAGCCGCACCTCTACGACGCGGAGGTGGCCGACGGCCTGGAGACCCGGCCATGAGCCCGGGGGAACGCCGCCGCCGGGCCCTGGCCACGGGCCTGGCGCCCTACCTGGACGCGGACGCGGTGGCCGAGGCGGTGGCGCTGTGGCAGCGCGACTACGCGGACCGCCCGCGCTTCTCGCTGCAGGGCTATGTGAGCGAGCTGTGCAAGCGCTTCGACCTGGCCGGCCGGCGCCATGATCTGCACCTGAATCTGGTGCAGGCCATGTCGCTGCCGGACCGGCGCCTGGCCGCCGACCCGCTGGCGCGGCCGGACCGCCCGGACGCCGCCGGGCATCCGTGCACGGCGGCCTTCCAGGCGCTGATGCTGGCGCTCTGGGAGGCGCTGAACGAGGCCGAGGCCGCCCAGCTGCGGCTCGATCAGCTCACCGATTTGCGCAGCGCCGGTCTCGACGACCCGCGCCGCCAGGCGATGGAATACTGGTTCAACCATTCCCGCGCCGACCTGGCGCCCCAGGAGCGCGCCACCCTCGCGGCGCTGCTCAACCGAAGCTACGTGCTGCTGTGCGAGCGCTTCGGGCCGGTGCGCGCGGACCGCCTGCTCAAGGCCGCCGCCGACCAGGTCCGCCGCCAGCGGCCGGAACTGGCCGGCGCCCTGGGGGCGTTGCTCTAGGGCCGGCCGGGTTGCCAAGGGTTCCACCGGGTCATTAAGCTTGCCGGTTCCTACCGGCACGAAGGGCCGCTGAATGAAACTACATCACCAGATTTTTCTGGCCATGGTGCTGGGCGGTCTGGCCGGCGCGGCCACCTCCGAGAGCACCCGGCTGCTGGGGCTGCCGCTCCTGCCCGCCTACGACCTGATCGGCGAGCTGTTCATCAATGCGCTGAAGATGGTGGTGGTGCCGCTGATCACCACCGCCATCATCAGCGGCATGATCAACGTGGGCGAGGACGACAACCTGGGCCGCCTGGGGGCCAAGACGGTGGTGTTCTACCTGGCCACCAGCCTGATCGCCATTCTGGTGGGTCTGGTGGTGGTCAACCTGATCGTGCCCGGGGTCATCGACGGCGAGCCCGCCAAGGACCTGCTCGGCCTGGCCAAGGAAACCGACCAGGCGCTGCAAAGCATCGAAGGCCGTGGCGCCGCGGACTTCACCGAGATCCTGCGCCAGTTGCTGCCGCCGAACCTGTTCCAGGCCGCCGCCGAGACCCAGATGCTGGGCCTGATCGTGTTTTCCCTGTTCTTCGGCTACTTCCTGCGCACCCTGCGCGGCGCCCCTGGCGAGCATCTGCGCCAGACCGTGGAAGGCATCTACCAGGTGGTGCTGCGCATCACCATGGTGATCATCCGCTTCGCGCCGCTGGGCGTGTTCGGCCTGATCGCCGCCACCGTCACCCGCACCGGCCTGGACGCGGTGGAACCGTTGGCGCTGTTCTTCATCACCGTGCTGCTGGCCCTGGCCCTGCACATGTTCGTGGTGATGCCGCTGCTGATCCGTTTTCTGGCCAAACGCTCGCCCTGGCGCCACCTGCAGTCGATGACCCCAGCCCTGCTCACCGCTTTTTCCTCGGCCAGCTCCGCCGCCACCCTGCCGCTGAGCATGGAGTGCGTGGAGAAGCGCTCCGGCGTCTCCAACCGTACCGCCAGCTTCGTGCTACCCCTGGGCGCCACCGTCAACATGGACGGCACCGCCCTCTATGAGTGCGTGGCGGCGATCTTCATCGCCCAGGCCTACGGCCTGGATCTGAGCCTCACCACCCAGTTCGTGATCGTGCTCACCGCCCTGCTCACCTCCATCGGCGTGGCCAGCATCCCCGCCGCCAGCCTGGTGGCGATCACCGTGATCCTGGGCGTGATCGGCCTGCCGGCGGAGGCCATCGGCCTGATCCTGGTCACCGACCGCCTGCTGGACATGTGCCGCACCGCGGTGAACGTCTGGGGCGACAGCGTCGGCGCGGTGCTGCTGGCGCGCAGCGAGGGCGAGGAAGACGTGCTGCGCCGGCCCATGCGCGAGCTCGACGCGGACCCGCTCTGAATGAAAGGCAAACCCGTGATGCTGATCACCGGCGCCGCCCATGGCCTGGGCCGGGCCCTGGCCGGCCTGGCCGTGGCCGAGCACCGGGTGGCCCTGCTCGACCGGGAGGAAGCCGCCGGCCAGGCCCTGGCGGACGAGCTGCGCCAGGCCGGCGGCGAGGTGCTGTTCGTGGCCGCGGACGTGAGCCGCGAGCGGGATCTGCGCCAGGCGGTGGAACGGGTGCAGCGGCGCTGGGAGCGCCTGGACGTGGTGATCAATAACGCCGGCCTGGCCACCGCCGGCCCGTTCGAGAGCCTGGACGAGGCCGGCTGGGAGCAGCTCTGGCGGGTCAACGTCATGGGCGCGGTACACGGCTGCCAGGCCGCCCTCACCCTGATGAAGCGCCAGGGCCACGGCCACCTGGTCAACGTGGCGGCCCTGGCGGGCGTCACGGCGCCGCCGGGCATGGCCGGCTACGTGGCCTGCAACGCCGCCGTGATCCGCCTCAGCGAGGCGCTGGCGGCGGAACTGGCGCCGCTGAACATCCAGGTCTCGGTGGTGTGCCCGGATCTGTTCCCCAGTGAACTGGGCCGGCGCATGCCGGCCACCGACGCCCTTAGCCGGGCACGGCTGCAGCGCGCCCTGGAACGGGCGCCGGAATCCGCCGAGGCGGTGGCGGAGCGGATTCTCGCCGCCCTGCCCAAGCGACCGCTGCACATCTTTCCGCAGCCGGAGGCGAAGCGGGCCTGGCGGCGCAAGCGCTGGCGCCCGGAGTGGTTCGTGAAAAAGATGATGGAGCAAGCCCGGCGGCTGCGCCGTCATTCCTAACCGGCGTCGTGGTGCTCCTTGATATAGCGGATGGTGTGCCGGTAATCCCCTTCCAGGGCCTGCTCGAAGCGTTCCGCGATCAGACTCTCCAGCTTGCGCCCGACCAGGGGCACCGAGGATTTCACCGCCACCCGGGTGGTCTGCACGGCGTCGTCGCCGTCCTGGCGCAGGGTCATGGTGCCGCCCACCTTCACCGGCACATGGCCGAGCACGAAGCGGTAATCCGCCTGATAACCGCCGCTGGCCGGATGCCAGCGGAACTCGGTGGTCAGCTCCGCCTCCTCGGGCAGGAACTTGCGGGCGACGCCGGGCACCTTGTCCAGGCGGATGGCGATCGGCTGGGCGATACGGATCAGGAAGCCGTCCCCCTGGGGTTCGAAAGCCTCGAACCGGTAATCCTCCACCCGGCCCCAGGCATAGCGCTGTTCAAAAAACGCCTTGCTGGTGAGGATGGCGTACAGCTCTTCCACGTTCACCGGATAGCGGCGTTCGACTTTCTCTTCCATATTCTCTCCCGAATGCACGACCTGGGCGGTACGGTCATGGGCCGGCCCAGGCCGGCAACGCTACACTGACGCCCGTACCACTGTCACTTTCCATCAATGCCACGTCCGTGTCCGTCACGACACCGTCCGTCACAACACAAGGAGGCCCCATGCCCACGTCTCGTCCCTACGCGCTGGTCCTGTTCGGCGCCACCGGCTTCACCGGCGGACTCACCGCCCGCTACCTGTCCCGCCATTTGCCGGCGGGCACGCCCTGGGCCCTGGCCGGCCGCGACCGCGCCAAGCTGGAGCGGGTGGCCGCCGGGCTGGACGGCGACGCCGACGCGCCGGCATTGCTGCAGGCGGACAGCGGCGATCCGCTGAGCCTGGCGGAACTGGCCGCGCAAACCCGCGCCGTGGCCACCACGGTGGGGCCCTATGTGCGCTACGGCGAACCTCTGGTGCGCGCCTGCGTGGAGCACGGCACCCATTACTGCGATCTTACCGGCGAGCCGGAATTCGTGAACACCCTGATCCCGCGCTATCACGAGGCGGCGCAAAAAGCCGGCTGCGCCATCGTCAACTGCTGCGGTTTCGATTCCATTCCCTACGACGCCGGCACCCTGTTCACCATCCGCGAGCTGGAAAAAGCCCACGGCGGCCGGCTCAACGCCCCGGTAACCGTGGAAGGCGCGGTGTCGTTCTCCGGTTCCTTTTCCGGCGGCACCTGGCAATCCGCCCTGGAGGCCTTCGCCCGGCCCCGCGCCAACCGGGACCGGCTGCGCGACGCCCAGAGCCGGCTGCAACGCTGGTACCCGCGCCCGGTGGGCGCGCTGCCGATGCGGCCGCGCAAGGACGATGAACTGGGTGGCTGGCTGGCGCCCATGCCCACCATCGACCCTTTGATGGTAATGCGCTCGGCGCGGGCCATCGAGGACTATGGTCCGTCGTTCCGTTACGGCCACTATCTGGTCACCTCCAGCCTGCCGAAGCTGGTGGGCGGCGCCGCCGGCGTGGGCGGGTTGGTGTTGGCCGCGCAGCTCGGCCCGGTGCGCCGGCGGCTGCTCAAGAGCCGCCCTTCCGGCGCCGGCCCGGACCAGGCCACCCGGGCGCGCTCCTGGTTCCAGGTGCGCCTGCGCGGGCGCTGCGGGGACACCGAGGTGCGCTGCCGGGTGGCCGGCGGCGACCCGGGCTACGACGAAACCGCCAAGATGCTCTCGGAGACGCTCATGGGGCTGGGGCTGGATACCACGCCGCCGGATCACACCGGCGTGGTGACGCCGGTGATGGCCCTGGGCGACCGGCTGGTGGCGCGGCTCCAGGCCGCCGGCATGACCTTCGAGCGGGAAGCCTGACTCAGACGAAATACAGCAGCAGCCACTCGGCCACCAGGGCGGGCTTGTCCTCGCCCTCGATGTCCACGGTGAACTCGAACTTGAGCAGCCATTGGCCGGGTTTCTTCTCGGTGGCCTCCAGCAGGCTGGCGCGGGCGCGGATGCGCTTATCCACCTTCACGGGGGCCATGAAGCGCAGCTTGTCGAAGCCGTAGTTCATGCCCATCTTCATGCCCCGGGGCATGAGGAAATCCGCCATGCTGGTCTGCAGATAGGGCAGCAACGCCAGGGTCAGGTAACCGTGGGCGATGGTGGAACCGAACGGCGTCGCCTTGGCGCGTTCCGGGTCCACGTGGATGAACTGGTGGTCCAGGGTGGCGGCGGCAAAATCGTTGATGCGCCCCTGATCGATGGTGAACCACTCCGAGGCGCCCAGTTCCTGGCCCACGTAATCGCCCAGTTGGGCGGCTTCCACCACTTTCATATTGTTCTCTCCTGGCCGGTGGGGATGCGGCCAGGATAGCGCGCGCCGGCGGCGCCACCATGACGGGATGGCTCGCCGGCACGGCGCTTTTGGTCAGGCCCGCCCGGCGGGCCTGCTCAGCGGGACAGGAAGGCGTTGATCTCCGCCGCCACCGGCGCCGGGTCGTCCATGTGCAAATGGTGGCGCCCGGGCAGCCGGCCCACGGTGACGTCCTCCAGCCAGTCGATGCGGTGATCGAAGCGGCCATCGCCACCGAGGCCCTGCTCGCCCATGAGCAGCAGCGTGGGCGCCACGATGGCGCGCACGAAGCCCTCCACCTGCTCCTCGGTGAGACGCAGCGAGGAGGTCAACCGCAGGCGCGCGTCGGTGCGCCAGGTCCAGCCGTCCGCCACCCGTTCCAGGCCACGCTCGCAGAGCAGCCGGGCGGACGCTTCCTCGAGCCCGCCCAGGGCCGGCAGCCGCGCCGCCACCGCCTGTTCCGGATCGTCGTACACCGGCTTGCGTTTGTCGCCCAGGGTGAGCATCTGGTCGATGGCCTTGCGCAGGGTCTGCGGGGCGTCCTTGCCGGCGGTGGCCGGCGGCCCCAGGCCCTCGATCAGCACCAGCCGCTCGACCCGCTCCGGAAAGGTACCGGCGAACAGGCAGGCGACCCCGGCGCCCATGGAGTGCCCGATCAGGATGAAGCGGTCCCAGCCCAGTTCATTGGCCACCGCCAGCACGTCGCGCACATGGTCCACGTAATGGGTGGCCTGGTTCGGCGGGCGATGATCGGAATGGCCGTGGCCGGCGAAATCCAGGGCCACCAGGGGGCGCCCCAGATATTCCGCCAGGGGTTGGAAGGACGCGGCGTTGTCGAGCCAGCCGTGCAGGGCCAGCACCGGCAGGGCCTCGCCGTCACCGTCCCATTGCAGCCCGGCCAGGGTCTGGCCGAAGGCGCTGAAGCGTCGTTCGCGGGGTGTTTCAGTCATGGCCGCCCTCCCGGTGATCGGCGCCGAGCAGATCGTCGAGGATGCCCTGGACCAGCTCGGCGGTGGCCTCGGGGCGCTCCAGCGGGTACATGTGGCTGCCCGGCGCGAACAGCCGCTTCATGCGATGGCGGCGGGCATGGCGGGCGCCGCCCTTGTGAAACAGCTGCGGGGATTTCTCCCCGGTGACCAGGGCGCCGGGCACCTTCAGCCGAGGCAGGGAGGTGACGCCGGTGGGCGTCTCGCGGAACACCGCCACTTCCACCTCCGGGCGGAAGCGCAGCCGCCAGCCGTCGCCGTGGCGCTCCAGGCCGTGTTCCAGGTAATGCTGGAGCGAGCGCGGGTCGAACGCCTTGAACAGGCCTCGGGAATTGAAGTAGCTCTCCACGTCGTCCCAGCTGGCCCAGTAGTCCAGGCGCCCCTTGCTCTTTTTCGCCGGCGAGAAGCGGTCGCCCAGGCCGGTGGCCTTGGCGAGCCGGTAAACCAGGCCCTGGGGGCCGTTGGCCACCGGCGGATCGAGCATCACCAGGGCCCGGAACCAGTCCGGGTGACGATGCGCCACCCAGAACATCAGTACCGAGCCCATGGAGTGACCCAGCCCGATGATCGGCTTGGGCAGCGGTTCCAGAAACGCCTCCAGCTCCAGACTCAGGCTTTCCCAGTTGGCGTCCACCGGGTAGCGCGGATCCTGGCCCAGGCATTCCACCACGCGCACGTCATAGTGCTCGCGCAGCGGATCCAGGAAGGTGTCGTAACTGTGGCCGGGGATGCCGTTGGCATGGGCGAAGGCCAGCACCGGCTTGGCGCCGGCCCGCGGGGCCGCGTCGTTCATTGCCTCTCTCCTCGAAACCGGGCGGCGCGAAACGGCGGCGCCGCCACGAAAATGCCGATCATACCTTCCCCGTCGGTCAAACTCATTTACCGATTCGTTCGGCGGCCGGCGCGGTGGTGTACAATGCGCCGCAAACGGAGGTGATATGACGCTGATTTCATTCAACATCAATGGCATTCGCGCCCGTCTCCATCAATTGGAGACACTGCTCGACAAGTACCGCCCCACCCTGGTGGGCCTGCAGGAAACCAAGGTCCAGGACAGCGAGTTCCCGGAACAGGCGGTGCGCGACATGGGGTACCACCCCTACTATTTCGGCCAGAAAGGCCATTACGGCGTCGCCCTGCTCACCCGCGAGCCGCTGGAGGCGGTGCGCTACGGCTTTCCCGGTGACGACGAGGACGCCCAGCGGCGCATGATCATCGGCCGCCTCAAGGACGCCGGCGGCGCGCCGCTGACGGTGCTCAACGGCTACTTTCCCCAGGGCGAGAACCGCGAGCATCCGGTCAAGTTCCCGGCCAAGCGCAAGTTCTACGAGGACCTGCAGCGTTACCTGGAAACCGAACACGACCCGGCCCAGCAGCTGGCCATCATGGGGGACTTCAACATTTCCTCCACGGACCGGGACATCGGCATCGGCGAGCAAAACCGCAAACGCTGGCTGCGCGAAGGCAAGACCAGCTTCCTGCCCGAGGAACGGGACTGGTGGCAACGGCTGGTGGACTGGGGGCTGGTGGACACCTTCCGGCACCGCCACCCGGACACCGACGACGTGTTCTCCTGGTTCGACTATCGCTCCCGGGGGTTCGAGCGGGACCCGCGCCGCGGCCTGCGCATCGACACGGTGCTGGCCACGCCGCCGCTGCTGGAACGGCTCACCGACACCGGCGTGGATTACGACATCCGCGCCATGGAAAAACCCTCGGACCACTGTCCGGTCTGGAGCCGCTTCGATAACCTGCCCTCATGAGTGTTCATTTCCACCTGAAGAAACTGCGCCCGGGGCTCGACACCCTGGGCTTTCTGATCGACGTCCTGATGATCCTGCTGGTGGTCGTCAACCTGTCGTTGATTCTGTTCGACTGGGTCTATCGGGTGGAAACGGTGCAGGAACTGCTGCGCGCCTGGGTGCCGGGGTTCTTCACCTTCTACAAGGAGCAGGTGCACGCCCATTTCTTCGAGATCGACCTGGCGTTCGTCACCGTCTACCTCACCGAGTTCGTGATCCGCTGGGCGGTGGCCATCGCCCGGGGCACCTATCACCGCTGGTTCTTCTACCCGTTCGTGCACTGGTACGACCTGCTTGGCTGCATTCCGGTGGGCAGCTTCCGCTGGCTGCGGATCCTGCGGGTGGTGAGCCTGATGTTCCGGCTGCAGAAGATGGGCGTGGTGGACTTCCGCGACACCTACATCGGCCGCTCGGTGATCAAGTACTACCGGATCCTGGTGGAGGAAGTGTCCGACCGGGTGGTGATCAACGTGCTGGAGGGGGCGCAGCGGGAAATCCGCACCGGCGGCCCGATGATGCACCGCATCGAGCGCGACGTGCTGGCCCCGCGCCGCGAGCAGCTGGTGGATTACCTGGCCGGCCGCATCGCCGACGCCACCCGGCGCAGCCATGACCAGTACCGCGACCGGCTCTCCGAGTACCTGGTCTACCTCACCGACGAGGCCGTGCACCGCACCGCCGCCGGCCGCCGCCTGGCGGCGATTCCGGTGGCCGGGCCACGCGCCATCGACCTGCTCGGCGACACCGTGCGCGACGGCGGCTCCGCCCTGGTGGACCAACTGGTGGAGGACGTCAGTTCACCGGCCAACCGGCCGCGCCTGGACGCCCTGATCGACGATTTGCTGAGCGCCTCCCACGGCGGCACCGAGCAACTCAACGAGATGGTCAAACAGACGCTGCTGGAAATCCTCGACCACGTGAAGGCCCAGGTGGCGGTGCAGCACTGGAAGGAAGAAGAACCGGAGTAACCCGCCTCAGCCGGGGGCCCGCATCCACAGCAGCCGGGCGCCGCCGGGGGCCGCCACTTCCACGTCCAGGGCGGCCACGCTGCCCACCCGGAACGCCGGCCTCGCGGTGGGATCGCCGATCCAGGCGGCGGTGAGCAACGACACCAGCGGCATGTGGCTCACCAGCACCGTATTGTCCTGCTCCGGCTGACGGATCAGCCATTCCAGGAAGTGCTGGGGGTGCGCCTCCGGCACCAGGTAACCGCAGGCTTCCTGGTCCATGCCGCCGAACGCCCGGGCGATGCACAGGGCGGTCTGCTGGGCGCGCCGGTAAGGGCTGGCGATCAGCCGCTCCATGCGAACCCCTTCCTCACGCAGATCCTGCCACAGCGACATCACTTCCAGGCGGCCGCGCTCGGTGAGCGGGCGTTCCGCGTCGGTGGGGGCCTGGGCCACGGCTTCGCCGTGGCGGCACAGATAGACTCTCAAGCGGTGCCTCCGTGAAAGCTGAATTCCACGTCGTGCTTGTGTTCGCCGCTCATCAGCCGGGCGATCATGGTGTCCAGCGGCTTGTCCTGGTAAATGATCTCGTAAAGCGCGGTGGCCAGCGGCATATAGACGTTGAGCTGCTCGGCCCGGGTGGCCACCAGGCGAATGGTGTTGAGGCCCTCGGCGGTCTGACCCAGCTCTTCCAGGGCCTGGTCCAGATCGCGGCCGCTGCCCAGGGCGTGGCCCATGCGGTAGTTGCGCGACAGTGACGAGGAGCAGGTGGCGATCAGATCGCCGACCCCGGACAGCCCCAGGAAGGTGAGCGGGTTGGCGCCCAGCTCCACGGCGAAGCGGCTCATTTCCGCCAGGGCCCGGGTGAGCATGAAGCTGCGGCTGTTCTCGCCGATGCCGATGGCGGCGGCCATGCCGGACGCCACCGCGTAGATGTTCTTGAGGGCGCCGCCCAGTTCCACGCCGTAGATATCCGGGTTGTCGTAGACCCGGAAGTACTCACAGCTCAGCGCCTTCTGCACGGTCTGGCAGAGCGCCTGGTCGGGGCTGGCGATGACGGTGCCGGTGAATTTGCGCTCGACGATCTCGCGGGCCAGGTTGGGGCCGCTGAGCACGCCGATGCGGGTGTGGTCCCACTCACGCTTGAGCAGCTGGCTCATGAGCAGGAAGCCGTCCTCGTGGATGCCCTTGGTGCAACTCACCACCAGGGTGCCCTCCGCCACCTTGGGCCGGGCCTGGCGCAGCACCTCCACGAAGGCACTGGACGGCACCGCCACGAACACCAGATCCGCGTCTTCCAGTACCTCGTCCAGGCTTTCCGTGGCGTGGACGCCCTCGGGCAGGGACTGGCCGGGCAGGTAGCGGGGGTTCTCGCGGTCCTCGTTGATGGCGGCGGCGGTTTCCGGGTCACGCACCCAGAGCCGGGTGCGGTGGCCGTTCTCGGCCAGGATACTGGCCATGGCGGTGCCGAAACTGCCGCCGCCGAGGATCGCGGCGGTGTGTTTGTGCTGCTCCATGGGCGGGTCCCCCTGGGCGCCGCGCCGCCGGGATGGCGGACGCGGCGCGTGGAAAATTTCCGGCATCATAGGACCTGGCGGCGCAAAATGCGATGGCCGCGCCGGAGCGCGGCCGGCGCGCTCAGGTCCGTTCGGCGTGCTCCTGGAGCAGGCGGTTGAGGCGGCGGGCGGTGGCCGCCGGGTCCTTGGGCAGCTGGCCCTCGGCGAGCAGCGCCTGGTCGAGCAGGGATTCCGCCATTTCCGCGAAGTCCTGGTCGTCCTGGATGCCTTGCAGACGCTCCAGCAGCGGATGGGACAGGTTCACTTCCAGGGCCGGCTTGCTTTCCGGTACCGGCTGTCCGGCGGCCTCCAGCATCATGCGCATCTGCGGGCCCAGCTCGTCCTCGCCCAGCACCAGGCAAGCCGGCGATTCCACCAGCCGGCCGGTGGGCCGCACCTCGGCCACCCGCTCGCCCAGGGTCTCGGTGAGCCGGCCGATCAGCGGGTTGTCCTGCTGCTCCGCCTTGTCCGCTTCCTCGCGGTCGTCCATGTCCAGCTGACCCCGGGCGGCGTTGACCAGTTTCTTGCCCTGGTACTCCTCCAGGTAGTTGACCATCCACTCGTCCACCCGGCCGGTGAGCAGCAACACCTCGATGCCCTTCTTGCGGAACACTTCCAGATGCGGGCTGTGGCGGGCGGCCTCCAGATTGTCGGCGAGCAGATAGTAGATCTTGTCCTGGCCTTCCCCGGCCCGCTCCAGGTACTGGTCCAGGGACACGGCGCCGGGGGCGGCGTTTTCGGTGGAGGGGAAGCGCAGCAGCGCGGCGATCGCCTCGCGGTTGTCCGGGTCCTCGCCGATGCCTTCCTTGAGCACCTCGCCGAACTGGCTCCAGAAGGTGGCGTACTTGTCGTCGTCGTTGCCCAGTTTCTTGAGCATCTGCAGCACCCGCTTGGTGAGCGCGGCGCGGATCTTGCGCACCGGGCCGTAGTCCTGCAGCAATTCGCGGCTCACGTTGAGCGGCAGGTTGGGGGCGTCGATCACGCCCTTGATGAAGCGCAGGTACAGGGGCAGGAACTGCTCCGCCTCGTCCATGATGAACACCCGCTGCACATAGAGCTTCAGGCCCCGGTTGGCTTCCCGGTGGTAAAGATCGAACGGCGCCCGGGCCGGCACGTACAGCAGGCTGGTGTATTCCAGGTTGCCTTCCACCTGGTTGTGGCTCCAGGTCAGGGCATCCTGGAAATCATGGCTCAGGTGGCGGTAGAAATTCTGGTATTCCTCGTCGCTGATGTCCTGGCGGGAGCGCTGCCACAGGGCGGTGGCGGAGTTCAGGGTTTCCCAATCGGTCTCCTTGTCCTGGTCCTCGCCGTCCGCGCCTTCGGCGCTCTTGGCCATGCGGATCGGGAACGCCACGTGGTCGGAGTACTGGCGCACCACGGCGCGCACCTTGTGCTCGTCGGCGAACTCCTTGGCGTCGTCGCGCAGGTGCAGCACCACGGCGGTGCCGCGCTGTTCGCGCTCCACGGTTTCCACGGTGAATTCACCCTTGCCGTCGCTTTCCCAGTGCACGCCCTGGTCGGCGGCTTCGCCGGCCCGGCGGCTGAACACCTCGACCCGGTCGGCGACGATGAAGGCGGAATAGAAGCCGACCCCGAACTGACCGATCAGCTGGGCATCCTTCTGGCGGTCGCCGGTGAGGCTGGCAAGGAATTTCTCGGTGCCGGAGCGGGCGATGGTGCCCAGGTTCTCCACCACTTCCTCGCGGTTCATGCCGATGCCGTTGTCGGCGATGGTCAGGGTACCGGCGTCCGGGTCCACGGACAGGCGGATCCAGGGCTCGCCCTCCCCTTCCATCAGGCTATCGTCGTCCAGGGCCTGGAAACGCAGCTTGTCGCAGGCGTCGGAGGCGTTGGAAATCAGCTCGCGCAGAAAGATTTCCCGGTTGCTGTAGAGGGAATGCACCATCAGGTGCAGCAGGCGGGATACCTCCGCCTGAAAACCACGGGTTTCGCGGTCGTGACTCATGGTTGTTGTCTCCAGCGGAATTCATGGTTCGGCCGGTGGCAAAGATAGGCCCGCGCGCGCCGATTTCAAGAGGCGCGGGCGCGGTGACCGGCATTCAGCCGGCCAGGTCGGCGAGCGCGTCCTCCAGGCGGGGAAAGCGGAACACGAACCCCTGGTCCTCCAGCCGGCGGGGATAGACCCGCTGGCCGCCCAACAGCATGTCCGACAGCTCGCCGAGCATCAGCTTGAGCAGCGGCGCCGGGGCCACCCAGGGGGCGGGCCGGTGGGCGGCCGCCGCCAGGGCGCGGTGGAAACCGCGCTGGGTCACCGGGTTCGGCGCGGTGGCGTTGAACACGCCGTCCACCCCCGGCGTCTCCAGGGCCCGCTCCAGGATGGTGACCATGTCCTCGATGTGAATCCAGCTCAGCCACTGGCTGCCCTTGCCCAGGCGCGCGCCCAGGCCCAACCGGTACACCGGCCACAGCTTGGCGAGCATGCCGCCGTCGCGGCCCAGCACGATGCCGGTGCGAATCACGCACAGGCGCATGCCCAGGGACAGGGCGTCCCGGGCCCGTTGTTCCCAGGCGTCGCACAGACGGTAACCGAAGTCCTTGCGGCGCGCCGAGCTGTGTTCAGTGAGTTCGGCGTCGCCGGCGTCGCCGTAGAAACCCACCGCCGAACCGCTGACCAGCACCTCCGGGGTGCGCCGCAGGCGCCGGGCCAGCGCGATCACCGCCGCCGTGGTCTCCACCCGGGACGCCAGCAGGCGATCCTTGCGCGGCGCCGTCCAGCGGCCGCTGAACAGATTCTCACCGGCCAGATTGACGATGCCGTCCAGCGCCTCGTCATCGTCGATCTCGTCCAGGGACGCCACCACCCGGGTGTCCGCCGGCAGCAACGGCCGGGCCTTCGCCGGCCGCCGGCTGAGCACGATCAGCCGGTGCCCGCCGGCCGCCAGCCGGGCGCACAGGGCGCGGCCGATGAAGCCGCTGCCGCCGGTGATCAGTACGTTCATTCAACCTCCTTGATCGAATCGATCTCGGTGATCTGGAAGAAGTATTCCATACTCCCGCTGCCCATGGGCACCGCCAGGGTGACACGCCGGTCGTCGGCGGCGCGCAGCAACCCCGTGTGGCGGTCGCCGTTGGCCAGGGTGACGGTAACCCGGCGCCCCACCAGCCCGGCGTGGTCGCCGGCCGGCACCGGGGTCGCGGGTGCCGCCGGCGCCGGCGCCGGCGTCTCGGCGGGCGCCGCCGTGCCCTCCCCGGCCCGGGGCCAGGACAGGCGCGTGCCGTCCGCCAGGCGCACCGCGCGCAAGCGCGGCTCGCGCAGGGTGATTTCCGCCTCCCCGGCGCCCAGGGTCAGGCGCAGCCAGAGGCGATCGTCGGCGACCCGGGACAGCAGGCCCCGGGTGCGCTCGCCGTCCTCGGCGATCACCGTAACACTCTGCCCGGCGTACCCGGCCAGGGCCGTGAAGGCAGGGAGGCGCCGCTCCGGGTCCGCCGGCGCGGCGTCTCCGCCACCCCCGGAGGGCGCCGGAGCCGCCCGCTCGCCGCCCTGGTCGAGCACCCGGGACTCCATGGAGCCCGGCACCACCGCCCAGCCCACGGCGCTCTCCTCCAGGGCCATGCGGCGCCGCTCCACGGTGCCGTCGCCGAGCTCCACGCGGGCCTGCACCCGGCCTTCGCCGTCCGCCCGGCGCAGGTTCACGTTCTCCACCTGGATGCGCGCCACGGCGCCGTCCGGGTACTGGGTGAGAAGCTGTTGGCGCGCCACGTAGGCCAGGGTATCCGGGTGATCGAAGGTCAGATCCACCTTGCCGTTGCGGTAACGCAGGTGATCGGCGTGGGCGGTGAAGTCGCCCACCAGGTAGCTGCTGTCGGCGTCCGGCAGCACCAGCTGGATGGCGCCACTGAAGCGGCCCTCGCCGAGCGGCGCCAGGGCCAGCTCCAGGCGGTAACCGTCGTGAAAGATGCGGGTTTCCGGGTAGCTGCGGCCATCCGGGGTCCAGGAAAGGTGCACCGGCGGGCCGTCGCTCTCCAGCGGATCGATCAGCAGGGTGCGGCGCTCCTCGATGTCGTCCGCCTCCCAGCCCAGCAGCACGCTCACCGACAGATCCGGCAGGAAGCCCTCCCCTTGCTGAACACTGAGCACGCCGTTGATCAGGGTGACCCGGGGCCCGTCCAGGCCCTGGCCATGCAGCCGCCCGGACAGCGGCTGGCCGTCGCCCTGCACCATCAGCAGAGCGGCTTCCGGCGAGCGCACGAAAGCGCTGGCGGTGGCATCCTTGGCGCCGTGCAGCACCTGGCCCGGGCTGGCCGGCGCCAGCACTTGATGCTGCACGTAGAACAGCCCCAGGCCGCTGACCAGGCACACCACCCCCAGCACCCGCAGCAATGCCAGCGCCCCGTAGGCGTCCCAGTGCTCCTGCACCTGGCGCCAGCCCGCCAGTGGCATCATGAACAGCAACGCGCTGTGGCCACGGAACGCGGCCTGCCTGACCAGCCCCACCGTGGCCATGATCAGCACGCTGACCCCGGCCACCACAAGCCATTCCGCCATTGGTTATTCGTCTCCCCTAAGCGCGGCGCCCGGCCGCGCCGCCATCAAGCCCTCAGCTTACAAAGCGGGCCCGGTGCAATCCACCGTTTGGCGGGCGCGGCGGGCGCCGGCTGGCCGGGCTATGACGGTCGTCACACCGCGGGCGCCGGCGGCGCCGCCAGGCCGTGACCGGAAGCGCTTTTCCGGTCATCGGATTTCATCAAAAAAGTCTTGTCTGGACGAAAAGCAGACGTTATATAGGCGCTGAGGTGATCAGGAAAACGACCGGCGACGAAGGCACTCAGCACCGCGCCGTCCGGTTCGGCTCCTTGGCACCCGGTTGTTTAAGGCCGTTCCCCCATTTCCTGAAGGAGGCGACCATGAGTAACCGACGCGCTGAGACTGACTATGAGTCGGATGAACTACTGATGAATGATGACTACGAAGTGGATGAAGAACTGGAAGAGGACGTCCAGGAGGAAAAGGCGACCCGCGCTCGCGGTTTCAATATGGACATGCGCCACCGCATCGAGGATCGCTTGGAGGAGCGTCGTCTCAAGCGCGAGCTGAACGACTACGAATTCTTCGAACTGGAGGACGACGACGTCCTTCATTGATCAAGAGTATGGAAGGGATTCCCGGATTGGCGTTCGCGGCTTCGGCCGCGAACAAAAAAGCCCGCCGTTTGGCGGGCTTTTTCATGGCGAAAAAGGTCCGGCTTACCAACCGGTTGCCTTCTTCACGCCCTCGCCGATTTCGGCGGGGTTGCGGACGGTGACCACACCGGCCGCTTCCAGGGCGGCGAACTTCTCGTCCGCGGTGCCCTTGCCACCGGCGATGATCGCGCCGGCGTGGCCCATGCGTTTGCCCGGAGGCGCGGTGACACCGGCGATGTAGCTGACCACCGGCTTGGTCACGTGCTCCTTGATGTAGGCAGCCGCTTCGTCCTCGGCGGTACCGCCGATTTCACCGACCATCACGATCGCCTCGGTCTGCGGATCGTTCTGGAACATTTCCAGGGCGTCGATGAAGGTGGTGCCCGGAATCGGGTCGCCGCCGATGCCGATGCAGGTGGACTGACCGTAACCCAGCTTGGTGGTCTGGTTGACCGCCTCGTAGGTCAGGGTCCCGGAACGGGACACGATGCCCACCTTGCCCGGCTTGTGAATGTGACCGGGCATGATGCCGATCTTGCATTCACCGGGGGTGATCACGCCCGGGCAGTTCGGGCCGATCAGGCGTACATTGCCCTTGCGGGTGATGTATTCCTTCACGTACAGCATATCCAGGGCGGGGATGCCCTCGGTGATGCAGACGATCAGCTCGATGCCCGCGTCCGCGGCTTCCACGATGGAGTCCTTGCAGAAGGCCGCCGGCACGTAGATCACGGAGGCGGTGGCGCCGGTCTGCTTGACCGCTTCCGCCACGGTGTTGAACACCGGCAGGCCCAGGTGGGTCTGGCCACCCTTGCCCGGGGTCACGCCGCCGACCATCTGGGTGCCGTATTCAATCGCCTGCTCGGAGTGGAAGGTGCCCTGACTGCCGGTGAAGCCCTGGCAGATCACCTTGGTGTTCTTGTCGATCAATACGCTCATTTGGCACCTCCCGCGGCTTTCACCACCTGCTCGGCGGCGTCGTCAAAACTTTCTGCGGCGATGATGTTCATGCCGCTGTCGGCCAGCTTCTGGGCGCCCAGCTCGGCGTTGTTGCCTTCCAGACGCACCACCACCGGAACCTCGACGCCCACTTCTTCCACGGCGCCGATGATGCCTTCGGCGATCAGGTCACAGCGCACGATGCCGCCGAAGATGTTCACCAGCACGGCCTTGACCTGGTCGTCGGAGAGGATGATCTTGAACGCTTCGGTGACGCGTTCCTTGGTGGCGCCGCCGCCCACGTCCAGGAAGTTGGCGGGCGCGCCGCCCTTCAGCTTCACCAGGTCCATGGTGCCCATGGCCAGGCCGGCCCCGTTCACCATGCAGCCGATGTTGCCTTCCAGGGCCACGTAGTTGAGGTCCCATTCGGCGGCGCGACGCTCGCGCTCGTCTTCCTGGGAAGGATCTTCCAGCGCCTTGATGTCGGCGTGGCGGAACAGCGCGCTGCCGTCCACGTTGATCTTGGCGTCCAGGCAGTGCAGATCGCCCTCTTCGGTGATCACCAGCGGGTTCACCTCGATGAGCGCCAGATCCTTGTCCTCGAACAGCTTGGCCAGGCCCACGAAGATTTTCGCGAACTGGTTGATCTGCTTGCCTTCCAGGCCCAGCTGGAACGCCAGCTCACGGCCCTGGTAAGGCAGCGCGCCGACCAGCGGATCGACGATCGCCTTGAGAATCTTTTCCGGGGTTTCCTCGGCCACTTTCTCGATTTCCACGCCGCCTTCGGTGGACGCCATGAAAACCACCCGGCGGGTGGTGCGGTCGAGCACCGCGCTCAGGTACAACTCCTGGGCGATGTCGGTGCAGGTTTCCACCAGGATCTTGGAAACCGGCTGGCCGTGCTCGTCGGTCTGGAAGGTCACCAGACGCTGGCCCAGCCATTTTTCGGCGAACTCGGACGCTTCCTCGGCGGAATTGACCAGTTTCACGCCGCCGGCCTTACCGCGGCCGCCCGCGTGAACCTGGGCTTTGACGACCCATTTGTCGCCACCGATTTCCTTCACCTTGGCGGCCACCTCTTCGGGGCTGTCGCAGGCGAATCCCTTGGAAACCGGCAGACCGTAATCAGCAAACAGCTGTTTAGACTGATACTCGTGGAGATTCATGCCTTAACTTCCATCAAAATGTCTGTGGATAGCGCTCCCGGCGCAGAGTCGGGGCCGCTGCGGGCCCCGCTCGGCGTGGGGCCCGTTTCTCGCGCGGGCCCTACTTCTTGCGGCGGCGTTGCGCCACGTGAATGGCTTTGTAGTCCGTGGCCAGAGCGGCTTCATGGACGGTCTCGGACAGGCTCGGATGGCCGAATACCATCAGCTGCAGGTCCTCGATGCTGGCGCCGAATTCCATGGCCACGACCCCTTGCTGAATCAGCTCGGAGGCCTGCGGGCCCAGTACGTGCATCCCCAGCACGCGATCGGTCTTTTCGTCCACCACGAACTTCACCAGGCCACCGGGCTCGCCGGCGGCCAGGGCGCGGCCATTGGCGGCGAAGGGAACGGCACCCGTTTTGTACGGTTCGCCGGAGTCCTTCACCTCTTCCTCGGTTTTGCCCACCCAGGCCACTTCCGGGTGGGTGTAAATCACGCTGGGCACGGCGTCGTAATTCACCTGGGTATGCTCCCCGGCGATCACCTCCGCCACCATCACGCCCTCTTCGATGGCCTTGTGGGCCAGGGCGGGACCGCGCACCAGATCACCAATGGCGTAAACGCCGGGCACATCGGTGCGGCACTGGTTGTCCACGTAAATGAAATTACGTTCGTCCAGGGTGACGCCGGCGTCCTGGCTGAGCAGGCCCTCGGTGTAGGGACGGCGTCCCACCGCGACGATCAAACGATCGAAGGTTTCCTCGTGCTCTCCGTCTTTATCTGTATAGGTGACGCGCACGGAGTTCTTGTTTTTCTTGGTGCCGGTGACTCGGGCACCCAACTGGATGTCGAGCCCCTGCTTGGTAAACAGTTTGGAGGCTTCCTTGGCGATCTGCTGATCCACCGCCGGCAGGAAGATGTCCACCGCTTCCAGCACGGTGACCTGGCTGCCCAGGCGCGACCACACGCTGCCCAGCTCCAGGCCGATGATGCCGGCGCCGATCACGCCCAGTTTCTTGGGCACGGAATCGAATTCCAGGGCGCCGGTGGAATCGACGATGATCTTCTGGTCCACCTCGGCGGGGGGGATCTCCACCGGCACGGAGCCGGCGGCCAGGATCACATTGTCCGCTTCCAGGGTCTGCTCATCGCCCTCGTGGGGCGTGAACACCACCTGTTTGTTGGCCTTGAGCTGGCCGGTGCCCTGCAGCCAGGTCACCTTGTTGGCCTTGAACAGGGAAGCCACGCCGCCGGTGAGCTGCTGGACCACTTTGTCCTTGCGCTCGTGCATGGTCTTCAGATCCAGGCTCAGCTTGCCCACGCCGATGCCGTGGTCGGCGAAGCTCTCTTCGGCCTCATGGTACTTCCAGGAGGAATCCAGCAGCGCCTTGGAGGGAATGCAGCCCACGTTCAGGCAGGTGCCGCCCAGGGCCGGCTGGTCCTGCTTGTTGATGCGCTTCTCGATGCAGGCGGTGTTGTAACCCAACTGCGCGGCGCGGATGGCGGCCACGTAGCCGCCCGGTCCACCGCCGATGACGATGACGTCGTATTTGTCAGCCATAACCAATCCTTTCGATCAAATGTCCAGCAGCAGCCGGGCCGGATCCTCGATGAAGTTCTTCACGGTGACCAGGAACTGCACCGCTTGCTTGCCGTCGATGAGGCGGTGGTCGTAGGACAGCGCCAGGTACATCATCGGCAGAATCTCCACCTTGCCGTCCACGGCCATGGGCCGTTCCTGGATCTTGTGCATGCCCAGGATGGCGGTCTGCGGCGGGTTGAGGATCGGCATCGACATCAGGGAGCCGAACACGCCGCCGTTGGAGATGGTGAAGGTGCCGCCGGTCATCTCATCGATGGACAGCTTGCCCTTCTGTGCTTTCTGACCGTAGTCGATGATCTGCGATTCCACTTCCGCCAGACCCTTCTGGTCGGCGTCGCGAATCACCGGCACCACCAGGCCGCGCTCGGTGGAGACCGCCACGCCGATGTCGTAGTAACCGTGGTAGACCACGTCGTCACCGTCGATGGAGGCGTTCACTTCCGGGAAACGCTTGAGCGCTTCCACGCAGGCGCGGCTGAAGAAACCCATGAAGCCCAGACGCACGCCGTGGGCCTTCTCGAAGGCGTCCTTGTAGTTCTTGCGCATCTCCATGATCGGCTTCATGTTGACCTCGTTGAAGGTGGTCAACATGGCCGCGTTCTGCTGCGCGGACACCAGCCGTTCGGCGATGCGCTTGCGCAGGCGGGTCATGGGCACGCGGCGTTCCTCGCGCTCGCCGGGCTCCGCCTCGGGGATCGGCGCCGCTTTCGATTCGGCGGACGAGGAGGCCGGCTTCTCCTGGCGGTTGGCCAGGGCCTTCTCCACGTCTTCCTTGGTGATGCGGCCGTCGCGACCGGTGCCTTTCACGTCGCCGGCGGACAGGCCGTGCTCGCTCATCATCTTGCGCGCGGCGGGGCCCGCCTGGGCGTCGTCGTCACCGCCCTTGTCCTCGGCCTGGGGGGCGCTCTCGGCGGCGGCTTCCTGCTTGCCGTCGTCCTTGCCGGCCTTCTCCTCGGCCTTGTCGTCGCCCTTGCTTTCTTCCTGTTTGGCGCCACCGCCGGAGCCGCTGCCGGCTTCCAGGGAGCCCAGGACTTCCTGGCTCTCAACGGTCTCGCCTTCGTCCTTGAGGATCTTGCCCACCACGCCATCGCTGGGGGCCACTACCTCGAGCACCACCTTGTCGGTTTCGATGTCCACCAGCAGTTCGTCACGTTTGACCGCCTCGCCTTCTTTCTTGTGCCAGGTGGCCACGGTGCCGTCCGCCACGGATTCCGGAAACTGTGGGGCCTTGATATCTGTCGCCATGCTGATTCCTTAAACCCTTTTCGGTTCGCTTTCGCTCATTTGATCTGGAATGCGTCTTCCACCAGACGCTGCTGCTGTTCCACGTGCAGGGACATGGAGCCCGCCGCCGGCGCGGCCGCCATTTCGCGGCCCGCGTAATGCACGGTCGTCTTGCCCACCGCCTTCGCCACGCGCAGGAAATGGTGCTGAGTGCTGAACCAGGCGCCCTGGTTCATGGGCTCTTCCTGACACCACACCAGCGTCTCCAGGTTCGGGTAGCGCTCCAGGATCTCGGTGAGACGTTTTTCCGGGAACGGATAGAGCTGTTCGATGCGCACGATGGCGGTATCGTTCAGATCGTCGCTTTCCCGTTTTTCCAGCAGGTCGTAGTAGACCTTGCCGGAGCACATCACCACCCGCTTGACGCCCTTGGCGTCCAGGTCGGCGTGCTCGCCGATCACGGTCTGGAAGCGGCCCTCCGCCAGGTCCTCCAGGGAGGAAGTGGCGCGTTTGTGGCGCAGCAGGCTCTTGGGCGTCATCACCACCAGCGGCTTGCGCAGCGGGCGCACCGCCTGGCGGCGCAGCAGATGGAAAATCTGCGCCGGCGTGGTGGGCACGCAGACCTGCATGTTGTGCTCGGCGCACATCTGCAGGAAGCGCTCCAGACGCGCGGAGGAATGCTCCGGGCCCTGCCCTTCGTAGCCGTGGGGCAGCAGCAGGCCGAGGCCGCAGAGACGGCCCCACTTGGCCTCGCCGGAGGAGATGAACTGGTCGATCACCACCTGGGCGCCGTTGGCGAAGTCACCGAACTGGGCTTCCCAGAGAATCAGCGCCTTGGGCGTGGTGGTGGCGTAGCCGTACTCGAAGCCCAGCACCGCTTCCTCGGAGAGCAGCGAGTCGTAGATGTCGTAGCGCGGCTGCCCCTCGTAGAGGTGTTGCAGCGGGACATAGTGTTCGCCGTTCTTCTGGTTGTGCAGGACCGCGTGGCGGTGGGAGAAGGTGCCACGGCCGGAGTCCTGGCCGGTAAGGCGCACCATCACGCCCTGGTCGACCAGAGTGGCGTAGGCCAGGGTCTCGCCGTAGCCCCAGTTGATGGGCATGGCGCCGGCGGTCATCTTGCGCCGGTCTTCCAGGATCTTCTTCACCTGGCGCTGCACCACCAGCCCCTCGGGCACGGTCTCCAGCCGGTTGGCCAGATCCTGCAGCTTGCTGAGCGGGTAGCCGGTGTCCCAGTCATCCTCCACGTCGTGGCCGATGTAGGGGGACCAGTCCACGAACAGCGCCTTGTTGGGCTCGCGCACCAGGGACTTGACCACGTGGTTGCCCTCGTCCAGGGCATCCCGGTAGTCGTCCACCATCTTCTGGGCGTCCTGCTCGGACAACACCTGTTCGTTGATCAGACGCTCCGCGTACAGGCTGCGGCTGGACGGGTGCGACTTGATCTTCTTGTACATCAGCGGCTGGGTGGAGGACGGTTCGTCGGCCTCGTTGTGCCCGGCGCGGCGGTAGCAGATCAGGTCGATGACCACGTCCTTCTTGAACTGCATCCGGTAGTCCACCGCCAGCTGGGTGACGAAGTAGACCGCTTCCGGATCGTCCGCGTTGACGTGGAAGATCGGCGCCTGGACCATTTTCGCCACGTCGGTGCAATACTCGGTGGAGCGCGCGTCGTCGCGGCGGCTGGTGGTGAAGCCCACCTGGTTGTTGACGATCACATGCAGGGTGCCGCCGGTGTGGTAGCCCCGGGTCTGGGACATCTGGAAGGTTTCCATCACCACGCCCTGGCCGGCGAAGGCGGCGTCACCGTGAATCAGGATCGGCACCACCTGGTCGCCGCCGCTGTCGTCACGGCGGTCCTGGCGGGCGCGCACGGAACCTTCCACCACCGGAGAGACGATCTCCAGGTGGGAGGGGTTGAACGCCAGCGCCAGGTGCACCTCGCCGCCGGAGGTCTGCACGTTGGACGAGAAGCCCTGGTGATACTTGACGTCGCCGGAGCCGTTCTCGTTGAAGCTCTTGCCCTCGAACTCGCCGAACAGATCCCGCGGGCTCTTGCCCAGGATATTGACCAGCAGATTGAGGCGGCCGCGGTGGGCCATGCCGATCACCAGCTCCTTGGCGCCGTAGCTGCCCACCCGCTGGATCATCTCGTCCATCAGCGGGATCATCGATTCGCCGCCTTCAAGACCGAAGCGCTTGGTACCGGGATAGCGACTGCCCAGGTATTTTTCCAGGCCCTCGGCGGCGGTCAGGCGCTCGAGAATGTGCTGCTTGATGTCAGCGCCGTATTGCGGGTGGCTGCGCACGCCTTCCAGCCGCTGTTGAAGCCAGCGCTTCTCGGCGGTGTTGACGATGTGCATGTACTCGGCGCCGACCGTGGAGCAATAGGTGCCCTTCAGGCAGTCGACGATCTCGCGCAGCGTGGCTTCCGGCTTGCCCAGAAACAGATTGCCGGTCTGGAACACGGTGTCCAGATCGGATTTGCTGAGACCGTGATGGGCCAGCTCCAGGTCCTGCACCGCCTCGCGCTCCATGATCCCCAGGGGATCGAGCTTGGCCACCTGGTGGCCACGGTTGCGGTAGGCGGCGATCAGGTGCAACACCCGCACCTGACGGCGCTCATGCTCGGAGCTCACCGCGCTGGCGCCCATTTTCTGGACCCGGGAACGGTTCTTGGCTTCCAGGAGGAAATGCTCGCGCACCGCCGAGTGGGGTACGTCGGATTCCACCGCGCCGTTGACGCTGGGGAGTTTCTCGAAGTAGGCGCGCCAGTCTTCCGGCACGGAGTTGGGATCGGTCAGGTAGGATTCGTACAGTTCATCAACATAGGCCGCGTTGGCGCCCCCGATATGGGAGGACTGCCATTGGCGGTACATGGAACTGTCTTGCATCGTCGCTCGTTCCTTAGCCGGGCGAACGTCACGCCTGTGGGCATGCATGCTTCTGTCCACAGGGCCGCGACCCTGTTACCCGTGCTTATCGCTGTTTACGGAAACGGCGCCTTTTAAGCACCGTCCCCACCCTGCTGTCGCGACTCCGGGGTTGCCGGAATCGCCCCGTATTGTATTACGTTTGCGGTGCTATTGTTAGGCACCACGAGACCAAGGTCGAACCCATTTCCCGGCCTGGTCGCATTCGGATACAAATTAGCGGGTGCCGGACACAAAAAAGGCGGCCCGAGGGCCGCCTTTCGCGTCTTACACGCCCCGTTCCAGGAGCATGGACCGGATGTGGCCGATCGCCCGGGTGGGGTTGAGCCCCTTCGGACAGACACTCACGCAGTTCATGATGCCGTGGCAGCGGAACAGGCTGAACGGGTCGTCCAGCCGGGACAGGCGCTGCTCGGTGGCGTCGTCGCGGCTGTCCGCCAGGAAGCGGTAGCTCTGCAACAGGGCCGCCGGCCCCAGGAACTTGTCCGGGTTCCACCAGAAACTCGGGCAGCTGGTGGAGCAGCACGCGCACAAAATGCACTCGTACAGGCCGTCCAGCTTGGCGCGGTCTTCCGGGGTCTGCAGGCGCTCGATGGCGGGCGCCGGGGACTCGTTCTGCAGGTAGGGCTGCACCTTCTCGTACTGCTGATAGAACACGCCCATGTCCACGACCAGATCACGGACCACCGGCAGGCCGGGCAGCGGCCGCAGCACCAGCGGCTTCTTGCCTTCCTTCACGCCCGGCGCCACTTCCGACAGCGGGGTGATGCAGGCGAGACCGTTCTTGCCGTTGATGTTCATGCCGTCGGAACCGCACACGCCCTCGCGGCAGGAGCGACGGAACGCCAGGGAGGGATCCTGCTCCTTGAGGAGGTTGAGGACCTCGAGCACCATCAGATCCTTGCCGTTGGTCTCGACCTCGTACTCCTTCATGCTCGGTTCGCGGTCGGTCTCCGGATTGTAGCGGTAAACACTGACTTTCATGGCTACACGTCTCCGTTAGTAGGTCCGGACCTTGGGCTGGAAGGTGTCGACGGTCTTCGGCTCGAAGTTCACGTCGCGCTTGCCCAGCTGCTTGGTCTTGGGATCGTAGATGGAGTGGCACAGCCAGTTCTCGTCGTCCCGGTCCGGGAAGTCGTAGCGCGAGTGGGCGCCGCGGCTTTCGGTACGGTTGGAGGCGGCGATGGCGGTGGCTTCCGCCACTTCCAGCAGATTGTCGAGCTCCAGCGCTTCCACGCGGGCGGTGTTGAAGGCGCTGCTCTTGTCCTCCAGATGGGCGTTGGCGATGCGCTCGCGCAGCTTGGCGAGCTTCTCCACGCCCTCTTCCATCAGGTCGCCCTTGCGGAACACACCGAAGTGGTTCTGCATGGTGCTCTGCAACTCCTTGCGCAGGCTGGCGACGGATTCGCCGTCCTTGGAGTCGTTCCAGCGGTTGACCCGGGCCAGCGCGGCGTCGATGTCGTCGTCGCTGGGCTCGTACTGGGTCATGCCCTGGCGCAGCGCGTCCTCGATGTAGAGGCCGGCGGCGCGGCCGAACACCACCAGGTCGAGCAGCGAGTTGCCGCCCAGACGGTTGGCGCCGTGCACGGACACACAGGCTACCTCGCCCACCGCGAACAAACCGTTAACAACCTGGTCCTCGCCCTCGTGGCCGCCGCTCATTCTCAGCGCCTGACCATGAACATTGGTGGGAATGCCGCCCATCATATAGTGGCAGGTGGGCACCACCGGAATGGGCTCCTTGACCGGGTCGGTGCCGGCGAAGGTGATGGCCAGCTCACAGATGCCCGGCAGGCGGCTGTGCAGCACCTCCTCGCCCAGGTGGTCGAGCTTCAGGTAGACGTAATCGCCCTCGGGGCCGTCGCCACGGCCATCCAGGATCTCCATCATCATGGAGCGCGCCACCACGTCGCGGGACGCCAGGTCCTTGGCGTTGGGCGCGTAGCGCTCCATGAAGCGCTCGCCGTCCTTGTTGATCAGGTAACCGCCCTCGCCCCGGCAGCCCTCGGTCACCAGCACGCCGGCGCCGGCGATGCCGGTGGGGTGGAACTGCCACATCTCGATGTCCTGGACCGGCACGCCGGCGCGCAGGGCCATGCCCACGCCGTCGCCGGTGTTGATCAGGGCGTTGGTGGTGGACGAGTAGATGCGCCCGGAGCCGCCGGTGGCGAACACCGTGGCCTTGGCCTTGAAGAACACGGTCTCGCCGGTCTCGATGGAGAAGGCGATCACGCCGCAAACGTTCTCGTCGGCGTCCTTCACCAGCTCGGCGGCGTACCATTCATTATAGAACTGGGTGCCGTTCTTCAGGTTCTGCTGGTAGAGGGTGTGCAGCAGGGCGTGACCGGTGCGGTCCGCCGCCGCGCAGGTGCGCGCCGCCTGGCCGCCCTCGCCGAAGTTCTTGGACTGGCCGCCGAACGGACGCTGGTAGATGCGGCCTTCCTCGGTGCGCGAGAACGGCAGGCCCATGTGGTCCAGCTCGAACACCGCTTCCGGGCCCACCTGGCACATATATTCGATGGCGTCCTGGTCACCGATGTAATCGGAGCCCTTGACGGTGTCGTACATGTGCCAGCGCCAATCGTCATTGGGATCGGCGGAGGCGATCGCGCAGGTGATGCCGCCCTGGGCGGACACGGTGTGCGACCGGGTCGGGAATACCTTGGAAATCAGCGCGGTCTTGAAACCGGACTGGGCCATTTGCAGGGAAGCACGCATGCCCGCCCCCCCGCCGCCAACGACGATCGCGTCAAAGGTGATGGTACGAATGGACATGGATTATGCGCCTCCCCAGATCATCAGCAGACCCCACAGGATGTAGACCAGCAGCAGCAGCGCGATGGCCATCTGCACGACCAGGCGCACGCCGGTGGCGGCTTTGCCGAAGGTCATGCCGGTCAGATAGTCGGTGGTTACACTCCACAGGCCGATCCAGGTATGGGCGGCCACGGAGAACAGCATCAGGGTGTTGGCGATCCGCATCGGCGTGGAACCCATGAAGGCGCTCCAGGTGCCGTAGTCCAGATCGCCGCTGCAGACCAGAAAGCCCACCATGCCGATCACGTACAGAGCGATCACCACGGCGGACACACGTTGAATCAGCCAGTCATAAAGGCCGTTGCGGCCCAGGCTCGTTACGCTCGTTACCATACCCAGGCTCCTGCCAATACAATCAGTACCGCGGTGATGATGAACGTGGCGGTGGCGCCACGGCGGCCGCCTTCCAGGGTCTCACCCACGCCCGCATCCATGATCAGGTGGCGGATACCGGCCACCAGGTGGTAGGAAATAAAGGCGAGAATGGCCCACAGCACCAGCTTGGCCAGGGGCGAGGTCATCAGCTGTTTCAGGTCCGCAAAGCTCTCCGGAGACGCCAGGGAGCGATCCATCATCCACAGCAACACGGGCAGGGCCACGAAAATGGCCACGCCGGTGATACGGTGGGTGATGGACGCAATGGCGGTGACCGGGAACTTGATCGTCGTCAGATCGAGGTTAACGGGTCTCTTATCGTTCACGGTAGCCTACACTTTTGCCGGGCTCCGGCGGCACGCCGGAGCGGTTGTCGGGAACTTGGCATCACCGGCGGCGTCGGAACGCTTGGGTGGAGAGGCCGATGCTGCCCGGGCCGGGGTTGGAGCCCACTGAAGCCTGAACCGTGCCACGCCGGGCCGGCGGGTCCGGGGCGCGTCGGGTGGAGGCTTCGTCGCGGGCGGCAGTATATCGCCGCGCCTGCGGCAAAACAAACGCGAAACTGCGACTTTTATATTAGCCACCGCGCCGGTGGTGGCACCGTGAAGACGCGACGGCGATTTTAGCGGGTGGCGCTTAATCGCTTGTTTTCCAAAGCCCTTTGCCCGGCGGCGGGCTGACGGCGGGCGTCGACGCCCCGGAACGGTGCGCGCTAATACGCTGTTTACCCTGGAAAAGTGGCGCCCGCGCCGGGCCGGCTTCTCGTTGACAAAGACCCACCAAAACTTTAACGTCCCCCGCGCTCTGGAGGACCTTCCCCGCCGGGACCCGCGGCCGATACCCTGCATTGGCCGGCGCCCCGGAGGCGTACCTCTATTCACCGAGGAGAAATTCCCATGACCGAGAAGAAAGCCATTCTCAAGGTAGAGGGCCGCGACGATCTGGAATTGCCGATCCTGACGCCCACCCTGGGCCGCGAAGAGATCGACGTTTCCTCCCTGACCGCCAACGGCCTGTTTACCTTCGACCCGGGCTTTACGTCCACCGCCTCCTGCGAATCCAAGATCACCTATATCGACGGTGAAGCCGGCAAGCTGCTGCACCGGGGCTACTCCATCGAGGAACTGGCCGCCAAGTCCGATTACCTTGAGGTGTGCTACCTGCTGCTCAATGGCGAACTGCCCAATGCCGAGCAGAAAGAGGCATTCGTCGGCACCGTGAAGAACCACACCATGGTGCACGAGCAGATTCGCAATTTCTTCAACGGCTTCCGCCGTGACGCCCATCCCATGGCGATCATGTGCGGCGTGGTCGGCGCCCTGTCCGCCTTCTACCACGACTCACTGGACATCACCAACGCCGAGCACCGCGAGGTCACCGCCTTCCGGCTGATCGCGAAGATGCCCACCATCGCGGCCATGTGCTACAAGTACGGCCTCGGCCAGCCGCTGATGTACCCGCGTAACGATCTCGGCTACGCGGAGAACTTCCTGCACATGATGTTCGGCAATCCGTGCGAGGAAACCCAGGTCAGCCCCACTCTGGCGCGGGCCATGGACAAGATTTTCATCCTCCACGCCGACCACGAGCAGAACGCCTCCACCTCCACGGTGCGCCTGGCGGGCTCCTCCGGCGCCAACCCGTTCGCCTGCATCGCCGCCGGCATCTCCGCTCTGTGGGGCCCCGCCCACGGCGGCGCCAACGAGGCGGTGCTGAACATGCTCGACGAGATCGGCGACATCAGCCAGATCGAGACCTACGTCGCCAAGGCGAAGGACAAGAACGACCCCTTCAAGCTGATGGGCTTCGGCCACCGCGTGTACAAGAACTACGACCCGCGCGCCACCGTGATGCGCGAGTCCTGTCACGAGGTGCTCAACGAGCTGGGCATCAACGATCCCAAGCTCGAACTGGCCATGAAGCTGGAAGAGATCGCCCTGAACGACCCCTACTTCAAGGAGAAGAAGCTGTTCCCGAACGTGGACTTCTACTCCGGCATCATCCTCAAGGCGATTGGCATCCCGACCTCCATGTTCACCGTGATCTTCGCCCTGTCCCGCACCGTGGGCTGGATCGCGCACTGGAACGAGATGATCTCCAACCCTTACAAGATCGGCCGTCCCCGCCAGCTCTACACCGGCGAGACCGAGCGCTCCATGGAGCCGCTCAACGAGCGCGACTGAGCGCCCGAACGCCGATCGACGAAAAGGCCGCCTCCGGGCGGCCTTTTTTTATGGCGGTGGAGTACCTACACTTTTGGCCTGTTTTTTTGCATCAGGCCCATAGGAAATCACAATGAAAAAAATCATCGCCCTGCTGATCGTCGCGGTCCTGGCCGCCTACCTGCTGTTCTGGCCCGTGCCCATCGAGCCGGTAGCGTGGGACGCGCCGCGGGCACCCGCCCTGGAGGGCGATTACGCGGTCAACGACCGGCTGGCGTCGGCGCGGCGGCTGGCCGCCGGCCACGGCACCGGCCCCGAGGACGTGGCCATCGACGACAACGGCAACCTCTATGTGGGCTTCGAGGACGGCCGCCTGGTGCGCTTCGACGCCCGCGGCGAGAACCCGGACCTGATCGCCAACACCCAGGGCCGTCCCCTGGGCCTGGATTTCGCCCCGGACGGCAGCCTGGTGGTGGCCGACGGCTACCGTGGCCTGCTGCGCGTGAACCCGGGCTCCGGGCGCGTCGAGGTGCTCACCGACGGCGCCGACGGCGTGCCCTTCCGTTTCACCGACGATGTGGACGTGGCCTCCGACGGCACCATCTATTTCACCGACGCCTCCAGCAAGTTCGGCCCGGCCATGCACGCCCGGGACGACATCATCGAGCACGGCGGTCACGGTCGCTTCCTCAAGTTCGACCCGGCCTCCGGCTCCACCACGGTGCTCATCGACGGCCTGCAGTTCGCCAACGGCGTGGCCCTGTCCCGGGACGAGGATTTCGTGGTGGTCACCCAGACCGGCAGCTACAACGTGCTGCGTTACTGGCTGCGCGGCGAGCGCGCCGGCCAGCATGAGGTCTTCTTCGAGAATCTGCCGGGCATTCCGGACGGCGTTTCCGGCAACGGCGACGGCACCTTCTGGGTGGCCCTGTTCGCGCCCCGCAACGCCGCCCTGGACGCCATGGCCGACAAGCCCCTGCTGCGCAAGGTGGTGTTCCGCCTGCCGGCCTTCATGCAGCCGCAACCGGCCCGCCACGCCTTCGTGCTGGGCCTGGACGAGCAGGGCCGCGTCACGCACAACCTGCAGCACCGCGCCGAGGGCGCCTTCGCGCCCATCACCAGCGTGGAACAGCGCGGCCAGCGCCTCTACCTGGGCAGCCTGACCCGCGACAGCTTCGCCGTGCTTCCGCTCACCGCCACCGAGGAGTAACGCTATGACCACCGCCGCCTTTATCGGCCTCGGCAACATGGGCTACCCCATGGCCGGGCATCTGGCCCGGGCCGGATTCGACGTCACCGTCTACAACCGCAGCGAGGACAAGGCCCGCCGCTGGGTGGAGGAATACGGCGGCCGGCAGGCACGCACCCCCGCCCTCGCCGCCCGTGGCGCCGAATTCGTGTTCGTGTGCGTGGGCAACGACAACGACCTCCATCAGGTCACCGTGGAAGACAACGGGGCCGTGCACGGCCTGAGCGCGGAATCCGTGCTGGTGGATCACACCACCGCCAGCGCCGCCATGGCCGAGACCCTGGACGCCGCCTGCCGGGAAAAAGGCGGGCGCTTCATGGACGCGCCGGTGTCCGGCGGCCAGCAGGGGGCGGAAAACGGCCAGCTGTCGATCATGTGCGGCGCCGACGAGGTCACCTTCGAACGGCTCGCGCCGGTGCTCGACCACTACGGCAAGAGCGTCGTGCACATGGGCCCGGTGGGCCAGGGCCAGCTCACCAAAATGGCCAACCAGATCTGCGTGGCCAGCGTCATCGAAGGGGTGGCGGAAGCCCTCTCCTTCGCCCGTGACGCCGGCCTGGACGCGGAGAAGGCCATGCAGGTGATCGGCGCCGGCGCCGGCGGCTCCTGGCAGCTGGTCAACCGCCACCGGACCATGCTCGCCGACGACTACGACCACGGCTTCGCGGTGGACTGGATGCGCAAGGACCTGGACATCTGCCTGGCGGAAGCCACCCGCCAGGGCACCAGTCTGCCGGCCACCGCCCTGATCAACGAGTTCTACAAGGAAGTCCAGGCCATGGGCGGCGGCCGCTGGGACACCTCCAGCCTGCTGCGCCGCCTGCGCCGGGACAAGGGTTAACCGTCCTCCGCCGGCATCGCGCCCCGCTCCGGCACCAGCGCCCGGGCATTGTCCCGGGCCAGGGCCCGGGCGGCCTCCTCGGGCAAGGCGTCCAGCAACGGCCGGTAGGCGTCCAGAATCTTCTCCATGCTGTCGAAATGGCCCACCAGATCGGTGCCCAGGGTGAAGCGCTCCGGGTGATCCTCGATCAATGACAGCCACACCGAACGCGGCTCGCCGTCGTCCAGCAGATAGTGCTCGCGCACGCTCCAGGACAGATCCACGTAGAGGTTGTCGTAGCGGTCGAGCAGAGCGCGGATGATCGCCGGCAGGGTTTTCAGCGGCGCCTGGCGTTTCTCCACGCCGCCGCTGGTGCCGGCGTGGGCGAGCACGAAGCGGGTCTCCGGGTGGGCCTGAAGCGCCGCCTCCAGTTCCTCCAGATAGATCGGCGTCTCCTCGCGCAGCGAGGTCAGATTGCTGTGCAGCAACACCGGCAGGTCGTGGCGACCGGCCACCGCGTAAACCTTCATCAGGGCCGGGTGATTGGCCCGTGGCGTTTCGCCCTTGGTCAGGGCGGTGAGATCGTCATGGCGGGTGATCACTTCGCCGATGCCCCGCCACAGGCCCGGGTAGCGCTCGATCAATCGCTCCACCTGGCGGGCGGCGTTGAGATCGGTGGGGTTGAAGCCGCTGATGAACGGCACCAGCCGCCGCCGTTTCTCCTCCGGCAGGGCCAGAATCGCCTGGGCGACGATGTCGTCGGTGGCGCTGTAATAGTACAGCGGCGCCTCGTCGCCCAGATAATAGCGCGGCCGGCGCGGCGCGTTCTGCTCCCATTTCTTGACCACCGGCAGGCCGAACAACCAGGCCTGCTCCACCCCGGCCTCGTCCATGGCCTCGAACATGGCGTCGGCGCCATCGCTCTCCTGCATGAAATCCACGTAATGCAGATGGGCATCCACCCAGGCGTATTCCCGGGCCCAAAGCGGGCCGCTGGCCAGCAACACCAGCCATAACAATGCGCGCACTTCCCTTCTCCGTCGCTCCTGGTAATGGATACAGGGACCGGGCCGGCGCCCTCGGGTTTCCCGCCGGCGGGCGGATTGAACAGTTTTTCACAGTCGGCATGTCCATTTGTGGACATTATTTCGGCTATCTGTTTATCATGGACAAAACATTCAGGAGGTTTACGCCATGCAACCGGCCATCGCGCCCCCCGACCAGCCGCTCGACGACCGCGCCCGCCACGCCGCCCTGCGCGCCGTGCTGCGCCTGCTCGACCACTGGGAATGCAGCGAAAAGGAAAAGATGGCGCTGCTCGGTGTCGGGCGCTCCACCCTGCACAAATACCAGAGCCGCCCGGACAGCGCCCGCATCGGCAACGATCTGCTGGAGCGGCTGAGCTATCTGCTCAATATCCACCAGGCGCTGCGCACCCTGTTCGGCAACCGGGAAAACGTCTACGGCTTCGTGCGGCTGCCCAACCACAACCCCTTCTTTAACGGAGCCAGCCCCATGGACGTGATGAGCAACGGCCGGGTGGCCAGCCTCTACGAGGTGCATCGCCAGCTCGACAGCCTGCGCGGAGGCCAGTGGTGAGCGAGCGGTCGGCCCTGCCCGTGCGCGATTGCCGGCACCAGGACGCCTACCGGCTGGTCAACGGCAAGTACCCGCCGATCCATATTTTCGACGACGTCGCCGACCAGGGCGATTTCGACGCCCTCTACGCGGTCCAGGCGCTCACCAATCCGCGCCTGCAGATGCAGGTGGGCGAACTGCACCGGGTGCCGGAAGCCCGCCGCCCCTGGGGCATTCCCGGCTGCAACTACGCGCTCGGCCCCTTCGTGCACCTGAGCCCCCAGGGCTCGCGCTTCTCCGACGGCGACTACGGCGTGTTCTACTGCGCCGAGCGCATGGCCACCGCCATCGCCGAAACCCGCTATCACCAGGAACGCTATTTCCGCAATGTGACCGGCCTGAAGTACGACCGCATCGTGATGCGCGGGCTGCGGGTACGCTTCAGCGCCCGGCTGCGCGACATCCACACCCCCTACCGGGACGATCGCGGCTGGCACGATCCGGACGATTACAGCGCCGCCCGGCGACTGGGCCGGACCCTGCGCGACGCCGACGAACACGGCCTGGCCTACGGCTCCGTGCGCCACCAGCGCGCTCTGTGTTTCGCCCTGCTCTCCCCCCATCTGATCGAGGCCGTGACCCCGGCCACCCACTATGAGTACGTGTGGGACGGCGAGAAGATCGCCCATGTGCTGACCATCCGGCGCCTTGCCGGCGGCGGCGCGGGCGCCTAGGCTGAAAGCTCCCTTCAGCGACCCGGGGTCGCCGCCATCATGTCCGATACGCCACCCGATGCCCTGCTGCTGGACCTGTCCGGGGTGCTCTATCAGGGCACCCGCGCCCTGCCCGGAGCCCAGGACGCCCTGCGGCGCCTGCGCGACGCCGGCCTGCCGGCGCGCTTCGTCACCAACACCTCCCGGCGAAGCCATGCGCAACTGCTCGACGACCTTCGACAACGGGGCTTCCGGATCGACCCGGACGAGCTGTTCACCGCGCCCCGCGCCGCCCACGACTGGCTCAAGGCGCGCGGTTTCCGCCCCTGGTGCCTGATCCACCCGGATCTGCGCGACGATTTCAGTGACCTGCCCGGCGACGACCCGGACGCGGTGCTGATCGGCGACGCCGGGGACGACTTCACCTACCCCAACCTGGACCGGGCCTTTCGCTTGCTGCACGACGGCGCCGAACTGGTGGCCATGGGCGTGAACCGGCACTTCCAGCTGGACGACGGCCTGCACCTGGACGCTGGCCCCTTCGTGCGGGCCCTGGAGTACGCCGCCCACCGCACCGCCACGGTCACCGGCAAACCCGCCCGGGCCTTTTTCGACCAGGCCGTGGACAGCCTCGGCCTGCCCGCGGACCGGGTGATGATGATCGGCGACGACGCCGCCAGCGACGTTCAGGGGGCCCTGGACGCCGGGCTGCAAGGCTGTCTGGTGAAGACCGGGAAATACCGGCCCGGCGATGAAGACGGGATTCGGGGAACGTTCTGGCTGGAGGCGGACATCGGGGGCGCCGTGGCGCGGGTGCTGGGCAAAGGGGCGACGCGCCACTGAGCCTTCATGCCTCGAATAGCGCGGTAGGAGCGACCGGGCGGCGCTCCGCTTCAGTCGCGATATCAGGCCGCTGAAAACGTCGGAGCGGCCGTCCCTGGCGAGACATTATGCTCTCCAGGACGCCCGGCCCGGCCATCCCTGGCCGGGCGTTCGCCGCGCTGCGAAGCGGTGCTTCGGTCGCGGCTCACCCCCCAGAGGTGAAACGCCAAACAAAAAGGCCCCGGCTCTGTCGAGCCGGGGCCTTTTTGTTTGGCGTCCCCTAGGGGAGTCGAACCCCTGTTACCGCCGTGAAAGGGCGGTGTCCTAGGCCACTAGACGAAGGGGACGTTTTTGGTGGAGCCAGGCGGGATCGAACCGCCGACCTCAACACTGCCAGTGTTGCGCTCTCCCAGCTGAGCTATGGCCCCAAACTTGTCCCACCGGGTCATGCCCTGTGTGGAGCCGCGTATTTTACGCAGCGGCCCTTACCTGTCAAGCACTCTCCGGCGGTTTTTGACGGTTGCGTGTCCGTCTGTTCATCCCTTAACCGGTTTGTTGAAAAAGTGAGCCGAATTCCTTTTCCAGCTTCTTGGTCTGCTTCTTGGAAACGCCGCCCAGCACCTCGATGGCGTGGCGCAGGCGGGCACGGCTGACGTCCGAGCCGAGCAGTTCCATGCTGTCCACCACGGAGAAGCTGGCACTGGTGCCGGCCACCGCCACGAACACCGGGAACAGGAAGTCCTTGATCTTCACCTCCATGGCGTCCGCCAGGATCTTGGCGTCGGCGAACAAGCGGTCCCGGGTCCAGTCGCGCTGCGCTTCGCAGGCCCACAGGAAGAACTGCAGCCAGCGCTTCTGGGTGTCGGTGTCGTATTTGGGATGCTCGAAATCCGCTTCACCGATGCTCACCTGCCCGGCGAAGCAGAAACCGGCCTTGTCCACCACCTCGCCGAAGGTTTCCACCCGTTGCTTCACATGGGGCAGCACCTTCATGGCGTAGTCACGGTTGAAGGCCCAGTCCACCAGTTGCTGCAGGAACTGCTCATCGGAGAGGTCCCGCAGCCACTGGCCGTTGAGCCAGCTCAGCTTCTCCACGTCGAACACCGGCCCACCCAGGGACACCCGCTGGATGTCGAAGGCGGCCTGCATCTCGTCCAGGGTGAAGCGTTCCCGCTCGTCGGGCATGGACCAGCCCATGCGGCCCAGGTAGTTCACCACCGCCTCCGGCAAATAGCCCATGCGGCGGTAGAAGTTGATGCTGGTGGGGTTCTTGCGCTTGCTCAGCTTGGACTTGTCCGGGTTGCGCAGCAGCGGCATGTGGCACAGCACCGGCATGTCCCAACCAAAGTACTGGTACAGCAGCTTGTGCTTGGGCGCCGAGTTGAGCCACTCCTCGCCACGAATCACATGGGTGATGCCCATCAGGTGATCGTCCACCACGTTGGCCAGGTGGTAGGTGGGCATGCCGTCGGATTTCAACAGAATCTGCGCGTCCACCAGGGCCCAGTCCAGCTCCACGGTGCCGCGCAGCTGATCCTCCACCGGGCAGCGGCCGTCCTTGGGCACGCGCATGCGGATCACGTAGGGCGCGCCCTGCTCTTCCCGGCGCGCCTGCTCGCCGGCGTCCAGCTCCAGGTCCTCGGGTTTGAGGGCGCGGTTCTCGCCGGCCTCCTTGAGAGCGGCGCGCAGCTCGTCCAGCTCCTCGGCGGTACGGAAGCATTTGAAGGCGTGGCCGTCGGCCAGCAGCCGCTCGGCGTGTTCCCGGTAGATCGTGGCCCGCTCGCTCTGGCGGTAGGGGCCGTGGGGGCCGCCCACGTCCGGGCCCTCGTCCCAGTTCAGGCCCAGCCAGCGCAGGGAGTCCAGGATCGCCTGTTCCGAAGCGTCCGTGGAACGGCTCTGGTCGGTGTCCTCGATGCGCAGAATGAACTGGCCGCCGTGCTGGCGGGCATAGCAGAGGTTGAACAGGGCGATATAGGCGGTGCCCACATGGGGGTCACCGGTGGGCGAAGGCGCCACCCGGGTACGAACGGTCATGCTGACTCCGTGGCCGGAATATAAGAAAGGCGCGTATTGTAGAAGATACGCGCCCTCTTATCAGCATGCGCCGCAGGCGCCATCAGCATACGCCGCCGCCGGATGGCGGCGACGGGTAGTCGGTCAGCGGCGTCCCACCACCAGGCTGATGATCCAGATTACCAGGAACACCACGAACAGAATTTTCGCGATGCCGGCGGCCGTGCCCGCGATGCCGCCAAAACCCAGTACCCCGGCGATGATCGCGACTACCAGAAAAATCAGACTCCATCCCAACATGGTTTTGTTCTCCCTGTATCGTCTTCGGTGATTCTATGAAAAACAAAGCAGGAAAAACCGGCAAGACGCTTTTACACGAATATACCATTGTTGAGGTTTTTTACGTTGGCGGTTTTCCGTGATCGCCGCCGCCGTGCGATAATACCGCCATGTCCGAAACCCCTTCTCTCAGCGCCCCCGCGCCGTTGTCACGGCGTCTGTCCATTGCTCCGATGATGGCCTACACCACCCGTGACTTCCGCTATCTGGCGCGGCTGATCACGCGCCGCACCCTGCTCTACACGGAGATGGTGGTGGCACCGGCGGTGATCCACGGCGACCGGGAAAAACTGCTCGGCTTCGACGCCGCCGAGCATCCGCTGGCGGTGCAGCTGGGCGGCAGCGACCCGGAGCAGCTCGCCGAGGCGGCGCGGGTGTGCGCGGACTTCGGCTACGACGAGATCAACCTGAACGTGGGCTGTCCGTCGGATCGGGTGCAGCAGGGCAAGATCGGCGCCGTGCTGATGGCGGAGCCGGACCAGGTGGCGCGCTGCGTGGAGGCCATGGCGGCGGCCACCTCGGTGCCGGTGACGGTGAAAACCCGCATCGGCATCGATGACCAGGACGACTACGCCTTCCTGCACCGCTTCGTGGGCCACATGGACGACGCCGGCTGCCGCAGCCTCACCATTCATGCCCGCAAGGCGATTCTCGACGGCCTGTCGCCCAAGGAAAACCGGGACATTCCGCCGCTGATCTACGAGCGCGCCTACGCCATCAAACAGGATTTCCCGCATCTGGAGATCATCCTCAACGGCGGCCTCAAGGACATCGACGGCATGCTCGGCCACCTGGGCCAGGTGGACGGTCTGATGGTGGGCCGCGAGGCCTACATGAATCCCTGGTTCCTGGCCGACGTGGACACGCGGGTGTTCGGCGAGCCCGGCCCGGCGCCGGAGCGCATGGCGGTGGCGGAGGCGTTCCTGCCCTATCTGGAGCGGCGCTACGCCGCCGGCGTGCATCCCAAGCACGTGCTGCGCCACGCGCTCAATCTGTTCCAGGCGGTGCCCGGCGCCCGCGCCTATCGGCGCCATCTCAGCGAGAACGCCCACAAGGCGGACGCCACTCCCCGGGTGTACGAAGAGGCCCTGGCCCTTTTGGGCGAGCGCGCCCTTGGCTATGCTGCCTCCTGAACACCTCGGAAATCCCGCGGGCAAACCAATTGGAAGGTGCTGTATGACGAGCAAACGCGAACAACTGGAACAATGGACCACGGTGGTGGCCGATACCGGCGACCTGGACCGCATCGCCGAGCTGCGGCCCCACGACGCCACCACCAACCCCTCGCTGCTGCTGGCCGCCGCCCGCGATGAACGCTACCGCCACCTGCTCGACGAGGCCCGCGAGCTGGCCCGGGAAATGGGCCATGGCGATGACCTGGCCTGGTGCTGCGACGCCTTCGCCTGCGTGGCCGGCCAGGCGGTGCTGGAGCACATCCCCGGCCTGGTCTCCACGGAAGTGGACGCCCGCCTGTCGTTCGACCCGGTGGCCACGGTGGAAAAAGCGCGCCGGCTGATGGCCCTGTATCGGGAACTGGGCGTGGACAATGACCGGGTGCTGATCAAGACCGCCGCCACCTGGGAAGGCATTCAGGCCGCCCGGGTGCTGGAGGAGGAAGGCATCCATTGCAACCTGACCCTGGTGTTCTCCGTGGAGCAGGCCCTGGCCGCCGCCGAAGCCGGCGCCACCCTGATTTCGCCGTTCGTGGGTCGCATCCGCGACTGGCACGTGAAACAGGGGCTGGAGATCAATCACATCGACCAGGACCCGGGGGTGACGTCCGTGCGCCGCATTTTCCAGCTGCTCAAGGCCCGTGGCCTGGAAACCATCGTGATGGGCGCCAGCTTCCGCAACGCCGCCGAGATCGAGGCCCTGGCCGGCTGCGACCGGCTCACCATCAGCCCGGCGCTGCTGGACGAGCTGGGCCAGGACCCCGGCGAGCTGGAACGGCGCCTGGATGCCGCCGCCGTGGAACCGGACAGCGACTGGCAGCCGGTGAACGAAGCGGCCTTTCGCTGGTCCCTGAATGAGAACCCCATGGCCTGCGATCTGCTCAGCGACGGCATCCGCCGGTTCGCCGCCGACCAGCGGGCCCTGGAGCAACTGCTCACCGAGGAGGAGATCGCCGCGTGAAATGGCTTGCCCGCCTGTTTGCGTCCACGGAAACCACCACCGACACCACCACCGGGGATTTGCACCGCGCCGCCGCCGCCCTGCTCATGGAGGTGGCGCGCACCGACGGCGAGGTGGATGAACAGGAAGAACGTTTGCTGCTGGAGGCGGTGCGCCGCCACTGGCGGCTGGACGAGGGCGAGATGGAGGACATCGTCGGCGAGCTGCACGAGCGCGTGGAGGCGGCCACGGACCTGTTCGAGTTCACCCGTCCGCTGCGCGAGCGCTGGGACCCGGAAACCCGGGTGCGGCTGATCTATGACATGTGGGCCATCGCCGCCGCCGATGGCAAGGCGGACGTGCACGAGGAGCAGCTGATCCGCCGCGTCTCCGAGTTGTTGTACGTCTCCCACGGCGATTTCATTCGCGGCAAGCTCGCCGCCCTGGGCGAGGAATAGGGCTCGCCGGGCTTTCCGGGAAGGGGGGCGGCCGGCAGGCAGGTGACCCTGTCCGGGCCGCGTCTCGTCGTGGTCCCCCTTCCGGGAACGTCGTGAATCCATCCCTGGAGACTCCCGGTCAAACATCCTGTTTGACAGGGTCCCGGAAGGGGGACCACGACGAGACGCTACGAGGTAGCGTCATGCGCGGCTGTAGGAGCGACCGGGCGGCGCTCCCACCGACGCAGGACGCCCGAGGATCGGGCGGCAATCACCAGCCTTCGTTGCTTTCCAGCTCCGGGTCCTCATCCGGCAGCGCCGGGGCGGCGGCGTCCTGTCCCTTGATCTGTACCAAGCGGCGCTGCAGGTAGGCGTTGCGGATGAAGGTGTAGCGGTCGCCGACGATGTTGCGCTCCAGTTCCATCAGGTCCGCGCGCAGGTCGATGCCGTACAGCGCGGCCACGCTGTAACGGGTCAGGTCGTCCTCGATGTAGGTGGGCGGCCACAGGTAGGAGCGCGGGTACAGGGTGCCGGTGTCGCGCACCGTGGACGGCCCCAGGATCGGCAGCACCAGGTAGGGGCCGGACGGCACGCCCCAGCGCCCCAGGGTCACGTCCAGGTTGGTGTCCGAATTGTTCAGGTCCATTCTGCTGGCCACGTCGAACAGGCCGGCGATGCCCAGGGTGGTGTTCACCGTGAAGCGGCCCAGGTTGCTGCCGGCTTCGCCCCAGCGCCACTGCAGCACATAGTTGATGCTGTCGCCGATGTCACCCAGGTTGCTGAAAAAGCGCGTTACCGTGTCGTCCAGCCATTGCGGGGTGATCCACTGGTAGCCCTTGGCGGCGGGCTTGATGGCGTAGCGGTCGACGAAGTCGTTGAAGCCGAAGATCTTGCGGTTGAAGCCTTCCCAGGGGTCCCGTTCCTCGAATTGCCCGGCGCTGCCCCGGGAAAACGGCGTGGACGCCTCGCCCCAGTCCGAGTCGCCGGCGCTGGCGGCCACCGCCGCCTGGCCGCCCATGGCGTCGTCCGCCACCGGGTCGCCCTGGCGCTGGGCCTGGGCCGAGGCCTGTTCGGCGGCACCGGGTTCCGGCGCCGGTTCCGATTCGGCGGGGGAATGGGCGCAGCCAGCCAGGGAGGCCCCTAATAGGGCGAAAATCCATAAACGCACGGCGGAGTCCTTCTTAAGCGGTCAGGGTCGGCGCATTATAGCGGGCCCCATGGCACGGAGAGCAACCGCCCCGCCGCCGTTCATGCCGGTTCGGTGAGCCAGGTCCCCAGAATCAGGCCGCGCTGGCGCAGGCCGGCGAGCAAATCGGCGCCGAACCCGCGCACCGCGTCGGGATCCGGGTGCGCCATTTCCTCGGCCAGCAGAGCCAGCACCCGCTCGCCGCTCAGCGACGGATGGGCGGCGATCAGCGCCAGCAGGCGCGCGGTCACCGCGTTGATTTCCATGAACGCCACGCGCTCCTCCGCGTCCCGGTAGACCAGCAGCCAGACCGGCTCTTCCGGGGGCGCTTGCGGCCGGTAATCCGGGCCGATGCGGTGCACCGGCCACTGGTAGCGCAACGTCACGTGCAGCGGCGACAAACAGGGCACGCCGCGCAGCAGGTCGCCATCGGGCCGGATCTGGCCGGTGGGCCGGGTTTCGCGGCTGGTCTCCAGCACGACTTCCATCCACTCGTAGTGGGCCAGTTCCGCCAGGAACGGCGGGTCGGCCTCGCCGGGCGCGTATTCATCGGCCAGGAAGCCCACGAATTCCTCCGGAATATCCAGGAAGTACGGCGAGGCGCAGGCGTGGCCGTCGAAGAAAGCGCGCACCAGGCGCCGCCAGTCCGTTTCGGCGTACAGCGCCCGCAGTACCGGGAACCCCTTCTCCAGAAATCCGTTGATGTTGTTGAAGAACAGATTGCGGTAGATGGCGAGACGGCGCTCCTCGATGCCCTCCGGGGCGGCGTGGCGCTCCGGGTCGCGCAGGTGAGCCGCGAAGCGCCGCTGGATGCGTTGGAATTCCGGTTCCATCAGGCGCTCCGCATGGCCGCCGCCGGGCCGCCGTGCCGTTGCTGGGTGTCGCCGATGCGGCGCAGCTCGTCACACAGGGTGTCGAACGGCGGGAAGTTGAAGTCCCGCTCCAGCAAGGTAGGCAGGACGCCGAAGCGCTCATAGGCCACCTCCAGAAGACGCCACACCGGATCGATCACCGGGGCGCCGTGAGTGTCCACCTTGAGGTCCTCGGCTTCGTCGAAATGGCCGGCCACGTGCACGTAGAAAATCCGTTCGCCGGGCAGGCCGCGAATGAAATCGGCGGCGTCGTAGCCGTGGTTGATGCCGTTCACGTAGGCATTGTTCACGTCCAGCAGCAGGCCGCAGTCGGCCTCCTCCAGCACCGCGCGCACGAACGCCAGCTCGCTCAGGGCGGCGCTTTCCCGCACCGGCGGCGTGGCGTAATAACTGACATGCTCGATGGCGATGCGCTGGCCGAGAAAATCCTGCACCCGGCGAATGCGGTCCGCCACGTAGTGCACCGCTTCCTCGGTGAACGGAATCGGCATCAGATCATAGAGATGGGCGTGATCGCCGCAGTAACTGAGATGTTCGGTATAGGCCCGGATTCGATGCTCGGCGAGAAACGTCTTGATGTCGCCCAGCAACTCGAAATCCAGGGGCTCCGGCCCGCCCAGGGACAGGCTCAGGCCATGGGTGACGAAGGGAAAGCGTTCGGTGAGCGCGCGGAAGTCACGGCCCAGCCGGCCGCCCATGGGAATCCAGTTCTCCGGCGCCACTTCCAGAAAATCCACCGGCGGGGCCGGGGCGTTGGACAGCGGGCCCATCAAGGCCCGCCGCAACCCCAGACCGGTACCGGTCACGGGGAAAGCCGTCATCATTCGGCTCCGTGGTCAGCCCTGGCCGCCGCAGCTGCCTTCGGAGGACTTGTCGCCACCGCAGCTGCCCTCGGTGGACTTATCGGAGGATTTCTCGCCACAGGACCCTTCACCGCATTTGCCTTCGGCGTCCTTGCCGTGGTTATCGGCGAGCTGGTAGCCACTGGCCAGGTCGGTGGCGCCGAACGGATTCTCGGCGGCCTGCACGGCCGGCACGGACATGGCCGAGGCGACCACGGCGGCGCCCAGGGTGGCGGCGAAAGGATTCAGTTTGGTTTGCTTAGCCATGATGGATCTCCTGAAAAACGGTAGTGCTTACGGATGTATGAACATTATTGTGTCGCGCGGCCCGTTATCGGCGCCGCGTCACCCATGGATGCACGAATCAAGTAAAGGTTACGTGGAGATCGCCAAAAAAAGACGGCTCGCCGGCCGGGGCGGTCGCCGGGTTATTTCAACCGGTCGACCACCACGCTGCCGATGGAATAGCCGGCGCCGAAGGAACAGATCACGCCCTTGGTGCCCGCCGGCAGATCCGCGTTGTGCTTGTGAAACGCGATGATGGAGCCCGCGGAGCTGGTGTTGGCGTAGTCGTCCAGGATCACCGGCGCCTCCTCGCGGCTGGCCTCGCGGCCCAGCACACGCCGGGAGATGAATTCGTTCATGTTCAGGTTGGCCTGGTGCAGCCACATGCGCTTGACCTGCGCCACCGGCACTTCCAGGTCACTGAGGTGGGAGGTGATCTGCTCGGCCACCATCGGGCAGACTTCCTTGAACACGCGGCGGCCTTCCTGGCGGAACAGCTTGTCGCGGGCGCCCACGCCTTCCGGGGCGGCGCGGTTGAGGAAACCGAAATTATTGCGGATGTTGTTGGAGAATCGGGTCTGCAGCCGGGTGCCCAGCACTTCCCACTGATTGTCGCTGGTGGCGTCCTCGGCCCGTTCCAGGATCACCGCGGTGCTCACGTCGCCGAAGATGAAGTGGCAGTCGCGGTCTTCCCAGGCCAGGTGGCCGGAGCAGATTTCCGGATTGACCATCAGCACGCGGCGGGCGGAGCCGTTGCGGATGGCATCGACGCCGGCCTGGATGCCGAAGGTGGCGCTGGAGCAGGCCACGTTCATGTCGTAGCCCCAGCCGTGCCCCATGCCCAGGGCTTCCTGCACTTCCACCGCCATGGCCGGGTACGGGCGCTGCATGTTGGAGCAGGCCACCAGCACCGCGTCCAGATCGTCGGCGGTGAGGCCGGCGTTGTCCAAGGCCTGGCGGGCCGCCTTCACGGCGATTTCCGCCTGCACGGACAGTTCGTCGTCCCCGCGCTCGGGGATGGTCGGGCACAGCCGGTCCGGATCGAGAATGCCTTCCTTGTCGAGCACGAAGCGCTGCTTGATGCCGGAGGCCTTCTCGATGAAGGCGCTGTTGGAAGGCGTCAGGGCTTCCATTTCCCCGGCTTCGATGGCCGCCGCGTGCTGGCGGTTGTAGCGGTCCACGTACTCATTGAAGGAGGCCACCAGTTCGTCGTTGGTGATCGATTGTTCCGGCGTCCAGAGTCCGGTACCGCTGATTACTACGGAATGGGTCACAAGCCTGTCCTCGCGCAAAGGGCGTTCTGAAAAGGGAACGCCGCGACAGTAAATAAGTTAATTATCCGGATATGACAGGTCCGGCGCAAAGGGCATGACCCGGATCGCGACTGAAGTCGCTCCTACAACAGTGTCATCGCACGGCATCGTAGCCGCCGCTCAGCAAGCCTCCCACTGCTTGTTGAGCCGCTTGGCGGACACCGTCACCTTGGTACCCAGGGGCTGGGCGAACAGGCTCACCCGGTATTCCTCGATCATCCAGCGGAACAGGCGCAACGCCAGTGGCTGCCGCCAGGGCGGCGCGTCGCCGGCGCGGCGCCGGTAGCGTTCCTGAAAGTCCTCCAACTCCGCCACCAGGGCGCGATCACGACCGATCTGGCCGGCCAGCTTGTCCAGGCGCTGTTCCACCGCCGCCAGGTAGCGGGGGTATTCGCTCAGCCAGTCCGCCTCCACCGCCAGGGGGAAATCGCCGCCGAACAGGTCGGCGAGCTGGGTCTTGAGATCCCGGTGGGCGTGGGCCCAGGCGAGCGGAAAATTCTTCTCCAGGCGCCCCATCACGCCCCGGTAAACAGCGAACAACCGGCCGTATTCGCCCAGGGCCTTCTCCGCGGCGGTCACGAAGTCGCCGCGCCCGCCGTCGAAGCGCGCGCGCCAGTCCGCCTCGGCGCGCACCGGCTCGGCGTGAAATCGAAAGTGATCGGCGGCCAGGCGCAGCAGCACCCGCTCCAGGCCGTGCCGGCCCAGGTCCGTTTTGTCCGCCTTGAGCTTCTGGAAGCCCGGCTGCTGGCCGGCGAAACGCTTCAGGGCGCGCACCTGGTCGCCCAGGGCCAGCAGCGCCAGCCGCGCGCACCCGTAGCCGTGGTGCCAGGCCGCCTCCTCGGCGTCGGACCAGCGCCGCCGCGCCACCGTCTCGCCCCGGTCTTCCAGGCCCGGGTAGTAGCGCAGGCGCACGCCGCCCTGCTCCAGCTCCTCGCTCTCCGGCAAGGCGCCGAAGCACCAGTCACGCCCCTCCGGGTCCGGCTCCCGGTGGGCCGGGGCCTCGGCGGCGGCCTGCACCTGGTCGGCGAAGGCCCGGCGCAGCGCCGCCGGGTCGCGGCCCTCGCGCAGGGTGGCGCCGTCACCGTCCACCACCCGCAGATTCATGCGCAGGTAGTCGGGAATCCGTTCCACCGGCCATTCCTCCTGCTCCACCCGCACCCCGGTCATGCGCTGCAGCTCCCGGGTCATGGCCGGCAGCAGCGGCCGGTCCGGGGCCAGGGCTTCCATCAAGGCATTGACGTAGTCCGGCACCGGCACGAAATGCCGGCGGCGCGCCTTGGGCAGGCCGCGAATCAGCGCCTCCAGCTTTTCACGCAGCAGGCCCGGCACCAGCCAGTCGAGCCGCTCCTCGGGCACCTGATCCAGGGCCGCCACCGGCACCACCAGGGTCACGCCGTCGGTGTCACCGGTGGGGTCGAAGCTGTACTCAAGAGGCAGGGTCAGGCCGTCCAGATCGAGCTGGTCGGGGAAGGCGTCGTCGCGCAGGTCCGGGCTGCGCGACAGCAGGAAGTCGTCGTCCATGAGCAGCGCCTGGCGTTGCCCATCGCTGGCCTCCTTGCGGTACCAGGTCTCCAGGTGGGTGAGCGTGTACAGCCCGTCCGGCAACCGCTGGTCGTAGAACGCCACGCGGGCTTCCTCGTCCACCAGGATGTCCCGCCGGCGCAGCTTGTGCTCCATGTCCTCGAGCCGTTCCAGGCGTTCCCGGTTGGCCTTCACGAACGGCGGCTCCCGGGTCAGCTGGCCGTCCACCAGGCCCTCGCGGATCATCAGCTCCCGGGCCAGGGGCGGATCCAGCGGGCCATAGTTCACCCGCCGGCCGGACGCCAGGATCAGCCCGAACAGATTGACCTGCTCCTTGGCCATCACGCAGCCCCGTTTCTTCGACCAGTGCGGCTCGAAGTACTGGCGCTTGATCAGGTGCGCCGCTTCCTGCTCCACCCATTGCGGTTCAATGCGCGCCACGCAGCGGGCGAACAGCCGGCTGGTTTCCACCTGCTCGGCGGCCATCAGCCAGCGGGCGCCGTTCTTCTTCCCGGCCCGTTTGCTCAGCGTGGAGCCCGGCCAGATCAGCGGTTTGCGGTTGCGGGTGGAAAGCCATTCGCCCTCCTCACCGCGCTGCATCACATTGCCCAGCAGGCCGGTGAGGAGGGCCCGGTGAATGGATTCGTACTCCGCCGGCTCCCGGTTCAGCGTCCAGCCCTGGTCCCGGGCCAGCAGCAACAACTGGCGATGGGTATCGCGCCATTCACGCATGCGCGACGGCGCCAGGAAGGTTTTCTTCAGGGCCTTTTCGAACTGGTTGCGCGACAGCGCCTCCCGCTGTTCCTCCGCCCAGTGCCACAGATTCAGAAACCACAGGAAATCGCTGTCCTTGTCCTCGAACGGCTGGTGGGCCTGGTCCGCCTGCTGCTGCTTGTCCCGGGGACGCTCGCGGGGGTCCTGCACCGCCAGGGCGGCGACGATCACCAGCACCTCGCGCAGCGCCTTCTTGTCGGCGCCCCCCACCACCATGCGCGCCAGGGTCGGGTCCAGGGGGAAACGCGCCAGTTGCCGGCCCAGGGGCGTGGGCTTGCGTTTGCCGTCCAGGGCACCCAGCTCCTCCAGCAGCCGGTAACCGTCACGGATCAGCCGACCATCCGGCGGCTCCATGAACGGGAAGTCCTCCACCGCCCCCAGGCGCAGGTCCGACATTTGCAGGATCACCGCCGCCAGATTGGTGCGCTGGATTTCCGGATCGGTGAATTCCGGCCGCTGCAGAAAGTCATCCTCGTCGTAGAGACGGAAGCAGATGCCCGGCATCAGCCGGCCACTGCGGCCGGCGCGCTGATTGGCGCTGGCCTGGGCCACCGGTTCCACCGGCAGCCGCTGCACCTTGGAGTGCACGCTGTAACGGCTGATGCGGGCGGTGCCGGCGTCGATCACGTAGCGGATACCGGGCACCGTAAGGGAGGTTTCCGCCACATTGGTGCTCAGCACCACCCGCCGCCCGCGGTGGGCCGAGAACACCCGCTGCTGTTCGGCGCCGCTCAAGCGCGCGTAAAGTGGCAGCAGTTCCGTATCGCGGAAATCGCAGCGCTTGAGGTGATGGTGCACGTCGCGGATTTCCCGCTCGCCGCTCAGGAACACCAGCACGTCCCGGGCCGCCGGCGGACCGTCGCGGCGCTCGTCGCGCTGGATTTCGCGCAGCACGTCCTCCACCTGGGGGCCCAGGTCCCGGTCGCCTTCCGGCGGCCGGTAGCGGATGTCCACCGGATAGGTGCGCCCGGATACTTCGAACACCGGAGCGCCGTCGAAGTGCTCGGCGAAGCGTTCGTGGTCGATGGTCGCCGAGGTGATGATCACCTTCAGGTCCGGGCGGCGCGGCAGAAGTTGCTTGAGATAGCCGAGCAGGAAATCGATGTTGAGGCTGCGTTCGTGAGCCTCGTCGATGATCAGGGTGTCGTACTGATTGAGGAAGCGGTCGTTCTGGATCTCGCTGAGCAGCATGCCGTCGGTCATCAGCTTGATCAGGCTGTCCTCGCCCACCTGCTCGCTGAAGCGCACCTTGTAGCCCACCTTCTCACCGATCCGGGTGTGCAGCTCCTCGGCCAGCCGCGCCGCCACCGAGCGCGCCGCCAGCCGGCGCGGCTGGGTGTGGCCGATGTAGCCGTCCACGCCACGTCCCAGCTCCAGGCAGATCTTGGGCAGCTGGGTGGTCTTGCCGGAGCCGGTTTCGCCGGCCACCACCACCACCTGGTGATCGCGGATCGCCGCCGCCAGCTCCTCGCGGTGGCGCACCACCGGCAGGTCCGGCCATTGCAGCGGCGCCGCCAGCAACCCACGGCGCCGCTCCCGGGCGGCCACGGAGATGTCGATGGCGGCGGCCACCTTGTCACGACCGTGCTCGCTGAAACGCCGGCTCAGGCCATCCAGGCGTTTTTTCAGGCGCGGCCGGTCCCCGGCGCGGGCCTGGGCCAACCGTTGGTAAAGATCCTGTAATGAAGTTTCGGTCATGTAGTTAGCGGCGATTGAGCAGCCAGGCGCGGCCCTTGTCGTTAAGCACATCGCCGTCCAGGCTCAGCCAGGCGGTGGTCGGTTCCGACGGCGCCAGGTCGACGGTGAAGCGCATCAGTTCGTCGCGGCGGAAGGCGTGCACCTCCACCCGCTCGCCCTCGCTGTAACCGGCCAGCACCGTGTCCAGACCGGCGGCGTCCACCTTGATGCCGTCCACGGCGATGATCACATCGCCGGCGGACAGGCCGGCGGCCATGGCCTCGCCCTGCTCATAGGCCACCTGAATGCGCGCCCCGACCGGATCGGCGGCGACGCGCACGCCCAGGTGCACCGGCGCGTGACCGGCTGATTTGCCACCCGGTTTGCCACCATTGTCGCCGTGCCCTTCCGCCGGCCGCCAATTCAAGGTCACGCCGCGCTCGGCGAGCAGCTCTTCCAGGGGCAGGTCCTCGGTGCGGTACAGGGCCAGGTCGAAGAAATCGCCCAGATCGGTGCCGGCCACTTCCTCGGCCAACGGCCGGATGCCCTGCTCCGGCACGCCCTGGCCGGTCTGGCCGTGGCGTTGCCACAGCAACCGCATGAGATCATCCAGGCTTTTCTCGTCGTTGGTTTCCCGGCGCAGGGTGAGATCCAGGGCCAGGGCGATCAGCGCGCCCTTGGCGTAGTAGCTGACGATGGCGTTGGGCGCGTTCTCGTCCTGCTGATAAAAGCGCGTCCAGGCGTCGAAGCTGGATTCGGTGACGGTCTGCTTGAAGCGGCCCTGGCCGCGATACACCCGGGTCAGGGTCTGGCCCAGCAGTTCCAGGTAGCTTTGCGGGCTGATCAGGCCGGTGCGCGCCAGGGACAGATCGTCGTAATAGCTGGTGATGCCTTCGAAGGCCCACAACAACTCGGTGTGCACCTCGCCGCGCAGGTCGAAGGGAGTGAACGCCTCCGGCTTGATGCGCTTGACGTTCCAGGTGTGGAAATACTCGTGGCTGCACAGGCCCAGGTAGCTACGATAACCGTCGCGAACCTTGTTCGGCGCGTCGGTGCGCAGGGGCAGATCGGTGCGCGGGCTCATCAGGCTGGTGGAGTTGCGATGTTCCAGGCCGCCGTAGCCGTTGGTGACCAGGGTCATGAACACATAGCGTTTCATCGGCGCCGGTTCGCCGAACAGCTTGATGTGGTGCTCGCAGATCGGCCGCAGATCCCGACACAGACGCGCCATGTCGGCCCGATGACGACCGCTGAGCACCACCTGGTGGGGCACCCCGCAGGCCTCGAATTCGGCGTGGTCGAAATCGCCCATCTCCGCCGGATGGTCGAGCAGCGCGTCGTAGTCCTCGGCGCGGAAGCGGCCGAAGCCAAGCTCCGGCCCGCTCACCCGCTCCAGGCCGGTGGCCAGCTTCCAGGTGCCGTAGGCGGCGCCGGCCGGGGCCTCGATGTCCACTTCACAGGGCTGGTCCTCGAAACCCATGGCGGCCAGAAACACGCAGGGGCCGTTGAAATAGCCATGGGTGGTATCCAGGTGCGCGCCGCGCACCGACAGATCCCAGGCGTAGACCTGATAGTCCACCGTCACCGGTCCGTCCACCGGCGGCAGCTGCCAGGTCTGCTTGTCGATCTTGGCCACGTCCAGGGGCCGGTCGCCGGCGCGGGCTTCCAGGCTGACGATATGGCGGGCGAAATCGCGGATCATGTAGCTGCCGGGAATCCAGGCCGGCAACGTCAGGCCCTGGCCTTCCGGCGTGGGCTCGGCCACGGTCAGGGTGACCTGGAACAGATGGGCTTCCGGTCTGAGCGGACGAATCCGGTAATGAATCACACCGACTCCTTAACTGGCGACAAGAGGCCCGTCATGATACATGTTCAGCACTCTTTCAGGGGAACCCGTCAAACCATGACTTCGGATTGCTTTGTTATCGGCGCCGCCGACGGCCACACCATCGGCGTGCACGAATGGCTCGCCAGCGAACCGCTGGGCACCTTGATCTGGCTGCACGGCATGGCCGAGCACGGCGCCCGCTACCAGGCGCTCGGCGAGATCCTCGCCGAACACGGCTGGAACCTGTATTGCCCGGACCATCGCGGCCACGGTATCAGCATGGACGGCGCCGATCCGCCCGGCCATTTCGCCGATGACAATGGCTGGGACAAGGTCATGGGGGATCTGGAGCGGGTCATCGACACGGTGGCCGAGCGCCATCCCGGCCCGCTGGTGCTGGGCGGCCACAGCATGGGGTCGTTTCTGGCCCTGGCCGGCGCGGAACGTTTCGGCGACCGGCTCGACGGCGTGGTGCTGTGCGGCAGCGATTACCACGCCGGCGCCTATTACCGGTCGCTGCTGCCGGTGCTGCGCTGGCAGCAGCGCCGCCAGGGGCCGCGCGGCCAGAGCAACCTGATCGACACCCTCACCTTCCGCGCCTGGGCGCGCAGCGTGCCCGACGCGCATACCGATTTCGACTGGCTCAGCGGCGACCCGGCCCAGGTGGCCGCCTACATCGAGGACCCCAAGTGCGGCTTCCAGTGCACCAACGCCACCTGGGTGGCGCTGGTCTCGGCGCTGGCGCGCATTCAGTCCGGCAAGGGCCTGGCGGCGCTGCCGGCGAACTTGCCAGTGCTGTTGCTGGGCGGTCGCGAGGACCCCATGAGCGGCGGTGGCAAGGGCATGGATCGTCTGGAAAAGGCGCTGCGCCGGCGCGGCCTGCCCCTGGAGCGGCTCGACTGCCCCCAGGGGCGCCACGAGATTCTCAACGACTACTGCGCCCCGGAGGTCCGCCAAACACTGTTGGAGTGGCTGAACCGGCGGTTGTGACAGCGGCGCCGGATCGCGACTGAAGTCGCTCCTACCGCATCCTTTTACTGTAGATACCGTCTCTCCTATCCGGACTCAACCCCCAACGGGTTGGGT
>NZ_JABJWH010000011.1 GCF_015265435.1 Alloalcanivorax profundimaris
CAGGATGTCAAACCGGGAGCCCCCAGGGACGGGTTCACGGCGTTCCCGGAAAGGGGGCCACGCCGAGACGCGGCCCCGATGGAGGGTCCATACGTCTAACGAAAACGAAATCACCCATGCCCTCGCGCCGTGGGATCCAACGCCGTCCGCATGGACTCCCCCAACGCATTGAACGCCACCGCCGTGACCATGATGATCAGCCCCGGCGCGTACATTTGCTCCGGCACCAGCGACATATACAGATAGCCCCGCGCGATCATGGCGCCCCAGCTCACGTCCGGCGGCTGTACCCCCAGACCCAGGAAGCTGAGGCTGGCCTCCGCCAACAACGCCACCGCCAGCAGCAGCGTGCTCTGCACGATCACTGGCTGAATCGCGTTGGGCAGCACATGCCGCCCCAGCAGCCGCAACGGCGAGGCGCCAAAGCAGCGCGCCGCGTCCACGTACAGCTCCTGACGCACCACCAGCGTCCGGGCGCGGATCAGCCGCGCGATCTGCGGCGCGAACACCAGCCCCACGGAAAACATGGCGTTGGTCAGACCGATGCCCATGGCGCCGGTCACCGCCACCGCCAGAATGATCGCCGGGAACGACAGGAAGGTATCGATCAGGCGGCTGATGGCCACGTCGGTCCAGCCGCCCACGAAGCCGGCGATCAGCCCCAGGGGAATGCCGATCAGCAGCGCCACGGCCACCGCCAGCAAGGCGGCGTACAGGGAATTGGCGCCGCCGTGGATCAGCCGGCTGAGCACATCCCGGCCCAGGTCGTCGGTGCCCAGCCAGTGGGCCGCCGAGGGCCCTTCCAGCATGTGTTCCAGATCCTGATGGGCGGGGTCGTAGGGGGCCACCCAGGGGGCCAGCAGGGCGGTGCCGAGAATCAGCACCAGCACCACCAGGCTCAAGGCGGCGCGCGGGTCGCCACGCAGCCAGCCGAGCGCGCGCCGGGCCAGGCCCGGCTCGTCGGCGGCGGGCGCGGACGGGGAAGAAACGGTGGCGTTCATGCGTGAATCCTCGGGTCGAGCACGGTGCAGGCCAGATCGGTGCACAGGTTCACCAGAATCACCGTCACCACCATGGCGAGCACGGCGCCCTGCACCACCGGGAAGTCGCCCTGCAGCACGGCGTTGACGATGGAACTGCCGATGCCGGGAATGGCGAACACCGCCTCCACCACCACGGTGGCGGCAAGAATCTTGTTGAACAGCAGGCCCACCACGGTGAGCAGGTTGACGCTCACGTTCTTGAGGCCGTGCTTCCAGAGAATGCGCGCCGGGCTCAGGCCCTTGGCGTGCAGGGTGCGCACATGCTGGGAAGACTGGATCTCCACCAGGGAGCCGCGCAGTTGCCGCGCCACCTCGGCGATGCCGTTGGTGCACAGCGCCAGCGCCGGCAGGGTGGCGTACCAGAGCGCGGCGCTGAAATCCTCCGTCGGCGATACGAAGCCGGTGGCGGGAAACCACTGCAGCCCCAGGGCCAGGAACAGCACCAGGATCATGCCGAACCAGAAATTGGGCACCGCCACGCCCAGGGACGCGGCGCCCATGATGGCGCTGTCCAGGGGCGAGCCGGCGCGGGTGGCGGCGAGAATGCCCAGCGGCACCCCCACCAGCACCGAGATCAGCACCGCGTAGACGGCGATCAGCAGGGTGTTGGGGAAGGTGCGCGCGATGGTCCGCGCCACCGGCTCGCCGGACAGCAGCGAGCTGCCCAGTTCACCCTGGGCGGCGTGGCCCAGCCACTGGCCGTACTGCACCAGGAACGGCTGGTTCAGGCCGTAGGCCTCGCGGATCTGTTCGATGCGTTCCATGGAGGCGTTCTCCCCGGCCAGGGTCACGGCCACGTCGCCGGGGATCAGCTGCATCAGGCAGAACACGATGAAGGTGGCGAGCACCAGGATCGGCAGGGACTGCAGCAGCCGGGCGCCGACCATGCGCTGTTTGACGCGGTTGGCCACGGGATCAGCCCTCGAGAGTTACATCATTGAACTTGGGTTTGCCGAGCAGGTTGTTGCGCAGGTTCTTCACCTTGCCGTTGACGGCGACGATGCTTTCCCGGAACGCCAGCGGCACCACCAGGGCGTCCTCCATCACCAGCCGTTGCACCTTGGCCAGGGCCTCCTTGCGGGTGGCCAGGTCGTCGCTGCCGCGCGACGCCAGCAAGGCCTCGGTGAAGCCCTCCGGCGGCGCCTTGTCGCCGGCGTTGAAGTAGGACTCCTGGTTGTACATCAGCGAGTAGCTGAGGCTGGGGTCCGGCCGGCCGGTCCAGGCGGACAACAGCAGATCGCCCTGTTTCTTGGCGAAGTATTCCGCCGACATGTCGGCGATGGTGCCGGTGCGGAAGCGGCCCTTGATGTTGGCGCGCTCGAACTGCGCCAGCAGCAGCTCCTGCATCTGCACCGAGGACTGGTCGTTGTAGCCGCGCATATCCAGGGTCACGCCGTCGGCGTAGCCGGCCTCTTTCAGAAGCGCGCGGGCCTTATCCGGATCATGGGGGTACAGCTCGGCGGTTTGCGCGTCGTAGGCCCAGTGGGATTTGGGCAGATTCATGTAAGCGGCTTCACCGGAGCCGGCCATGGCGCCGCGAATAAAGGCGTCCCGGTCCACGGCGTAATTCAGGGCCTGGCGCACCCGGCGGTCGGCCAGGGTGTCCCGGGACATGTTCAGGTAGAGCTGATAGCAGTACACGGTGGAACCGATCACGCCGTTCAGGGTGGGCAGTTTCTCCACCAGCGGTTTCTGCCGGCCGTCCAGGTGGTAGGCCAGGTCCGCCTGGCCGGACATCACCGCGCGCAGGCGGGTGGCGCTGTCGGTGATGATCGAGAAGGTAATGCCGGCCAGGGCCGGTTTGTCGTCGCGGCGGTAGCCGTCGAACGCGGTCAGGGCGATCTCGCTGCCGTCGTTCCACTTCTGGAATTTCATGAAGCCGGTGCCCACCGGGGTGCGATCCACCCGGTTGCCGTTGGCCTCGAGCGCCTTGGGCGACACCATCATGCCGGCCCGGTCGGAGAGGATCAGCGGCAGGGCGGTGTCCGGGTTCTTCAGGTGCAGGGTGACGGTGTGCTCGCCGTTCACCGTGACCTGGTCCACCGAGCCCAGGTCGGAGCGGATGTTGGAAAATTCCGCCGCGCGGCTGCGATCCAGATTGGTCTTCACCGCCTCGGCGTTGAAGGGCGTGCCATCGTGGAAGGTGACGCCCTGGCGAAGATGCAGTACCAGGGTTTTCGGGTCGGTGAATTCCCAGCGTTCCGCCAGGCCCGGCTCCGCCTTGAGGCTGTCGAAGTCCCAGGTCACCAGGGTGTCGTAGATCGGGAACAGGAACACATGGTCGGAGCCGGAGCCGCCGGTGGCCGGGTCCAGGCTGGACGGGTTGGCGTTGGCGCCGACCCGCAACACGGCGCCGCCGCCCTGGGCCCAGAGCCGGCCCGGCGCGCCGAGCGTGCCGACCGCCAGGGCGCCGGACAGATAACCGAGAAAGGCGCGGCGGGAGACCGCGTGGCCGCCCACGTTCAGGGTGTCGTGGTCCGGGTGTGGGTGGTGGGGCTCTTTCATGTTCATGGGGCTCTCCTGGAATTTTGTTGTTTTGTTCGGAAAACGGGTGGTTCAGGCGGGGCCGGCGAAATGGCAGGCCACGCGATGGTCTGGTGCCACTTCCCGCCATTCCGGCGCCTGCTCGGCGCAGCGCGTTTCCGCCCGCGGGCAGCGGGTGCGGAACGGGCAGCCGGACGGCGGATTGAGCGGGCTGGGGATTTCGCCCTGCAGGCGGATGCGGCGGCGGTGGTCACGCTGGTCGCTGGGCAGGGGCAACGGCTCCGCCGACAGCAGCGCCTGGGTGTAGGGGTGCAGGGGCTGTTCGCACACGGTCCCCGCCGGGCCCTGTTCCATGAGCCGGCCCAGATAGAGCACGCCCACCCGGTCGCTGACGTGGGAGACCACGGAGATGTCGTGGGTGATGAAAGCGTAGGTGATGCCGAACTCGTCCTGCAGATCGGCGAACAGGTTGAGAATGGCGCCGCGAATGGACACGTCCAGGGCCGCCACCACCTCGTCGCAGACGATGAAGCGCGGCCGCAGGGTCAGGGTGCGGGCGATGTTGACGCGCTGTTTCTGGCCGCCGGACAGCTCGTGGGGGTAGCGCCGGCCGATCCCGGCGGGCAGGCCCACCCTTTCCAGGGCTTCGTCCACCACCCGGCGCCGCTGGCGGCGGTCGCCGTCGCCGAGGATATCCAGGGGCTCCATCACCGACCGGGCGATGGACATGCGCGGGTTCAAGGCGGCGTGGGGGTCCTGGAAGATGATCTGGTGGTCACGGCGCTGGCGCCGCCGTTGGGCCCGGTTCAGCGAAGATGGCGCCTGGCCGTCGTAGAACAGGTGCCCGTCGGTGAGCGGCTGCAGGCCGGCCAGGGCCCGGCCCAGGGTGGTCTTGCCGGAACCGGATTCGCCGATCAGCCCGAAGGTTTCGCCGGGGTGGATGTCGAAGCTCACGTCCTCCACCGCCTTGACGGTGCCGGCGCGGGTGGGGAAGTGGACGCGCACCCGGTCGGCGCGCACGCCGGCGCCGGTGGCGGTGCGGGGAGTCAGTGGTGCGTTCATGGGGTCACCGCTCCGGGCAGGGTGAGTTCGGCGCCGCGCCAGCAGCGCGCCAGGCGCCCGCCGTCCAGCTCACGCAGGGGCTGGCTTTGTTCGCAGCCGTCGGCGGCGTGCGGGCAGCGCGCCTGGAAGCGGCAGCCGGAGGGCATCTCCGCCGGCGCCGGCACGCGCCCGGGAATGGATGGCAGCCGGCCGCCCCGCTCACTCAGGCCGGGCAGGGAACGCAGCAGGCCGGAGGAATACGGGTGGCCCGGGCGCCGCAGCACGCTGTCCACCGGGGCGCTTTCCACCACCTCGCCGGCGTACATGGTGAGCAGCCGGGAGCAGGTTTCCGCCACCACGCCCAGGTCGTGGGTGATGAACAGCAGGGCGGTGCCGGTGGTGTCGCTGAGCTCGCGCAGCAGGTCGATGATCTGCGCCTGCACGGTCACGTCCAGGGCGGTGGTGGGTTCGTCGGCGATCACCAGCCGGGGCCGGCAGATCAGCGCCATGGCGATCATCACCCGTTGCCGCATGCCGCCGGAAAACTGGTAGGGGTAGTCGTCCAGGCGCTGCCGGGGCGACGGGATGCCCACGTCCTCCAGGGCGGTGATGGCGCGTTCGCGGGCCTCCTTGCGGCTGACCCGCTCGTGGGCGCGCAGGGTCTCGATGAGTTGCTCGCCCACGGTGAACACCGGGTCCAGGGCGCTCATCGGCTCCTGAAAGATCATGCTGATGTCGCGGCCGCGCCGGCGGCGCAATTCCCGGGCCGGCATCTTCAACAGGTCGCGGCCCTGGAACAGGATCTCGCCGCGTACCCGGGCGGTGCGTTCCGGCAGCAGACCGAGCAGGGCCAGGCCGGTGACGGTCTTGCCGCAGCCGCTTTCGCCGACCACGCCAACCCGCTCGCCATGGCCCACCGTGAACGACACGTCCCGGGTAATGGCGGTCTCGCCGGCGTCGTGCGCGAACGCGATCTTCAGATTGTTCACCGCCAGCAGGGGCTGGCCGGCGGTACTTTCCTGTTGCTCGTGCGCCATGGTTTATCTCCGTGCCGGCACATCCACGGTCGGCCTCTTCCGGGGCCGAAGGGGATTGTTGTTATCGGTTGCCGTAAGCGGCGGTGACGGTGTCGATCACCGCCTGATAATGGTCGAGCAGTTTGTTCAGGCCGCTGTGCTGGGTGAGCAGCGAGCCGAAGTACCAGAGCGGGGTGATCAGCATCACCACCTGGCGCACCGGGGTGTCGGGGCGCAGTTCGCCGTCGCCGATGGCCAGTTTCACGGCGTGGGACACATGGTCCTCGAAGTGCCGCGACATCTCGGAGATGCCTTCCTGGATGCGCTCCGGAATCAGATGCCGCTCGAAGCGCGCCCGCGCCGACAGGCTCCAGGGGTTACGGCCCCGTTCGTTGTCGTTGAATTCATAGAAGCGACGCTCGCAATCCCGGGCCACCAGCCCGATGCGCTCCGCCAGGGTCAGGCCGGGGCGCGCCCAGACGTTCTGGAACTGCTGCTCCAGGTCGTCGAAGGTTTCCTGGAACACCGCCTCGATCAGCGCCGCCTTGTTGCCGAAGTGGTAATGCAGGTTGGCGCGGGTGGTGTTCACCACCTCGGCGATGTCGCCGTAGCTGACGTCGCTGAGCCCGCGCTGGATGAACAGGGCCCGGGCGGCGGCCTTGATCTGGGCCTTCATGGGGGGCTGGCCCAGCTGGGATTTTTTTTCCGGTCGGGCCACGCCGGCCTCCTGATGGTTGAGTGAAACACCGCAAGTGCTGACTAATCTGCAAGTAAATAAAACCCGAGTCAATACTAATTGACGTGCAAGTCAGTATCTCGCTATCTTGCCGCCAAACCGATCACTAAAACGAACAAACCGGACCGCGCCATGACCCGTAAGCTTCTGATCGCCAACCGTGGCGAAATCGCCGTGCGCATCGCCCGCGCCGCCGCCGACCTGGACATCGCCACCGTGGCGGTGCACCCCGCCGACGACGAGCGTGCCCTGCACACCCGCGTGGCCGACCAGGCGGTGGCCCTGGAAGGGCGCGGCGCCGCCGCCTACCTGGACGCCGAGCAGTTGGTGCGGGTGGCCGTGGAAACCGGCTGCGACGCGGTGCACCCCGGCTATGGTTTTCTCAGCGAGAGCCGGGATTTCGCCGAGCGCTGCCAGCAAGCCGGCCTCACCTTCGTGGGGCCGACCCCGGAGGTGCTGGCCCTGCTCGGTGACAAGGCCCGCGCCCGGGTGCTCGCCGAGGAATGCCAGGTGCCGGTGGTGCCCGGCACCGGCGCCGACACCACCCTGGAGCAGGCGCGGGCGTTCCGCGACGGCCTGGGCGCCGACGCCACGGTGATCGTCAAGGCGATCGCCGGCGGCGGCGGGCGTGGCATGCGCATCGTGGGCCCCGGCGACGATCTGGCCGAGGCGTTCAAGCGCTGCCAGGCGGAAGCCGAGGCCGCGTTCGGCAACGGCGCCCTGTACGTGGAGCGTTTTATCGATCGCGCCCGGCATATCGAGGTGCAGGTGGTGGGTGACGGCGGCGAGACGCCGGTGCATCTGTGGGAACGGGAATGCAGCCTGCAGCGCCGCAACCAGAAACTGGTGGAAATCGCGCCGGCGCCGACCCTTTCCGACGCGACCCGGCAAAAGCTGCTGGACGCCGCCCTGCGGCTGGCGAGCCGGGTCGGCTACCGGAGTCTGGGCACCTTTGAATTCCTGGTGGACGCGGACGAAAGCCGCTTCGCCTTTATCGAGGCCAACCCGCGCCTGCAGGTGGAGCACACCGTCACCGAGGAAGTCACCGGCGTGGACCTGGTGCAAACGCAATTGAGGATCGCCGGCGGCGCCTCCCTGGCGGACCTGGGCCTGAGCCGCGACACCGTGCCGGCGCCCGCCGGCTTCGCCGTGCAGCTGCGCATCAACATGGAGACCATGGACGCCAGCGGCGAGGCGCGGCCCGCCGGCGGCACCCTGGCCACCTTCGAGCCGCCCTCCGGCCCCGGTGTCCGGGTGGACACCTTCGGTTACCGGGGCTACCGCACCAGCCCCCACTACGATTCCCTGCTGGCCAAGCTGATCGTGCACGGCCGCGGTGACTACGCCGCCGCCGTGCGCCGCGCCTACCGCGCCCTGTGCCAGTTCCGCATCGAGGGCGTGGACACCAACATCGGCTTCCTGCAGAACCTGCTGCGCCGGGACGAGGTGGCGGACAACGCCGTTTACACCCGCTTCGTGGACGACCACATGGCGGCGCTGGTGAACGGCGGCGAGCACCCGTCCCTGCACTTCGGCGCGGCCGGCGGCGAGGCGGAATCACAGGGCCCGTCGATCCAGGCGCCGGCGGGCACCGAAGGCGTACCCACGCCCATGCAGGGCGTGGTGGCGGAGCTGCTGGTGGCCGAGGGCGACAGCGTCCGCGAAGGCCAGCCGGTGGCCTTCGTGGAGGCCATGAAAATGCAGCACCGGGTGGAGGCGGCCACCAGCGGCACGGTGCGCCAGCTCGCCTTCGCGGTGGGCGACGCGGTGGCCGCCGGCGACCCCTTGTTGTTCATCGAGCCCGGCGAGGTGGCGGTGGACGCCGATGCGGAGGAAGAAGACATCGACCTGGACCGCATCCGCCCGGACCTGGCCAAGCTGCAGGCCCGGGAAGCCCTGCTGCGCGACGAGAACCGCCCGGACGCCGTGGCCAAACGGCGCAAGACCGGCCAGCGCACCGCCCGGGAAAACGTGGCGGCGGTGGTCGACGAGGACAGCTTCATCGAATACGGCGCCTTCACCTTCGCCGCCCAACGGGCCCGCCGGGAGGTGGACGACCTGATCCACAACACCCCGGCGGACGGCATGATCACCGGCATTGGCTCGGTGAACGGCGCGCTGTTCGATGAGACGAAAAGCCGCTGCGCGGTGCTGGCCTACGACTACACCGTGCTGGCCGGCACCCAGGGCACCATGAACCACAAGAAAACCGACCGCATTCTGCAGGTAGCCGAGCAGCAGAAGCTGCCGGTGATCTTCTTCGCCGAGGGCGGCGGCGGCCGCCCCGGCGACACCGACAACGCCACCAAGGTGGCCGGCCTGGATGGGCCCAGCTTCCTGCAATACGCCCGCCTCAGCGGGCTGGTGCCGCGCATCGCCGTGGTGTCCGGCCGCTGCTTTGCCGGCAACGCGGTGCTGGCGGGCACCAGCGACATCCTGATCGCCACCGAGAACGCCTGCATCGGCATGGCCGGCCCGGCCATGATCGAGGGCGGCGGCCTGGGCGTGTTCAAGCCCGAGGAAGTGGGCCCGGTGTCGGTGCAGCGCGCCAACGGCGTGGTCGACTGCGTGGTGAAGGACGAACAGGAAGGCGCCGCCCTGGCGAAAAAACTGATGGGCTACTTCCAGGGCACGGTCACCGACTGGCAGTGCGAGGATCAGCGCTGGCTGCGCCGGGCGGTCCCGGAAAACCGCCTGCACGCCTACGACATGCGCGAGCTGATCCGCCTGCTGGTGGACACCGACTCCACCGTGGAGCTGCGCCGGGATTTCGCGCCGGGCATGATCACCGCCTTCGTGCGCGTCGAGGGCCGGCCCCTGGGCCTGATCGCCAACGATCCCAAGGTGCTGGGCGGCGCCATCGACGCCGCCGGCGCCGACAAGGCCTCACGCTTCATGCAGCTGTGCGACGCCTTCGGCATTGCGCTGGTGAGCCTGTGCGACACCCCCGGTTTCATGGTCGGCCCGGACGAGGAAAAAACCGCCATGGTGCGCCGCACCTGCCGCATGTTCGTCACCGCCGCCAGCCTCACCGTGCCGCTGCTGTCCCTGGTCACCCGCAAGGGCTATGGCCTGGGCGCCCAGGGCATGACCGGCGGCTCCTTCCACGCGCCCCTGTTCTGCGCCTCCTGGCCCAGCGGTGAATTCGGCGGCATGGGCCTGGAAGGCGCGGTGAACCTGGCCTACAAGAAGGAGCTGGACGCCCAGGAAACCCCGGAGCAACGGGAAGCGCTGTTCAAGAAGCTGGTGGACAAGCTCTACGAGCGCGGCGAGGCGTTGAGCATGGCCGCCGCCCTGGAAATCGACGCGGTCATCGACCCGGCGGACTCCCGCGCCTGGATTCTGCGCGGCCTGCGCGCCACCCCGCCGGGCGGGCTGGAACCCATCGCCGGGAAGCGCCGGCCGATGATCGACACCTGGTGAGGCAGTGAACAGTTAACAGTGAACAGTTAAGAGCGCTTGGGTGGTCGGCGTGTCACCCGGCTTGGGGGCGGCTTTAGCCGCGATTGCCGGGGTGGACCAGATTCTGAAGCGGTTCCCCGTTGGCGATGCGGCGTACCTGTTCGCGCAGGTAGGTGGCCAGGCGTGGTTTGAGGGCTTCCGAGCGGCCGCCCACGTGGGGGACCAGGCAAAGTCCCGGCGCGTCCCACAGGGGATGGTCGGCGGGCAGGGGTTCCGGGTCCACCACGTCCAGGGCGGCGCGCAGGCGGCCGCTTCGCAGCTCGGCGAGCAGGGCGTCGGTGTCCACCACCGGGCCCCGGGCCACGTTCACCACCAGGGCGCCGTCCGGCAGGCGGGCCAGGAAGTCCGCGTTCACCATGCCCCGGGTGGCGTCGTTGAGCGGGGTGATCAGGATCACGATCTCCGCCGCCGGCAGCAGCGCCGGTAACTCGTCCACGCCGTGCACATGGCCGCGCTCATCGTCCCGGGCGCGGGTGCCGACCCGGGTCAGCTCGACGCCGAACGGCGCCAGCCGCTCGGCGATGGCGGCGCCCACGCCACCGGTGCCGATCATCAGCACCTTGCGGTCCAACAGCCCCGGCGTGGTGAACGGCCGCCAGACGTGCTCCGCCTGGTCCCGGGCGAAGTGGTCCAGGCCACGCTGGGCGGTGAGGATCAGCCCCAGGGTCAGTTCCGCCGTGGGGCCGGCGTGCAGCCCATAGGCACTGGCCACGGCGGCGCCGCGTCCCGCTTCGATAAAGCCGTCGTAGCCGGTGGACTGGGTCTGGATCAGCTTGAGATTGGGCAGGGTGGCCAGGCGCTGTTTGCCCGCCTCGCCGGCGGGATGATGAAACACCACCGCTTCCACCTCCGCCTCGCTCAGGCCCTCGGGCGCGCCTGTCAGATCCCAGACGCCCAGCTTCAGATCCCCGGCCTGATCCTTGACGGTGTCCAGGTGCCATTGGGTGGGCAGGGTAAGGGTGCGGATGTTGAGGGTGGTCACGGCAAAGCTCCGGGCGCGTAAGAAGAAGTTAACAGTGAACAGTTAACAGTGAAGGGGACCGGGAGGGGAGTCTACCGCATGGCGCGCTGTTAACTATTCACTGTTAACTTTCCCCCGCCATGCCTTGCAGCGCGCCGCCGGCGTCTCTATAACGGGAGCCTGTCATTATTCAAGGTTTTGAAGCGGGAGAATGCTTGTGTCTCAACTGGTGCCCGAGGTGGATCCGGACGGTCTGCTGGAATACTCCGTGGTGTTCACGGACCGGTCCCTCAATCATATGTCCCAGGCGTTTCAGCAGGTGATGCGGGATATCTCCACCACCTTGAAGCAGGCCTACGGCGCCGAGGCGGTGGCGGTGGTGCCCGGCGGCGGTACTTTCGCCATGGAAGCGGTGGCCCGCCAGTTCGCCACCGGCAAGCGCTGCCTGGTGATCCGCAACGGCTGGTTCAGCTACCGCTGGAGCCAGATCTTCGAGATGGGCGGCATCCCCGCCGACGAAACCGTGCTCAAGGCCCGGCCGGTGAGCGGCGAGGGTGAGCCGGCGCCGTTCGCGCCGGCGCCGCTGGACGAGGTGCTGGACACCATTCGCCGGGAAAAGCCGGAGATGGTGTTCGCGCCCCACGTGGAAACCGCCGCCGGCATGATCCTGCCGGACGATTACATCAAGGCGGTGGCGGAGGCGGTGCACGAGGTGGGCGGCCTGTTCGTGCTCGACTGCATCGCCTCCGGGGCGATCTGGGTGGACATGCGGGACACCGGCGTGGACGTGCTGATCAGCGCGCCGCAGAAAGGCTGGAGCTCATCGCCCTGCGCCGGCCTGGTGATGTTCAACGACACCGCCCTGGCCCGTCTTGAAGAGACCCGCAGCACCAGCTTCGCCGCCGATCTGAAGCGCTGGCTGGACATCATGCGCGCCTACGAAAACGGCGGCCATGCCTACCACGCCACCCTGCCCACGGACAGCCTGGCGCGCTTCCGCGACTTCATGGAGGAGACCCGTGCCCAGGGCTTCCCGGTGGTGCGGGCTCTGCAGGAAGAGCTGGGCGGCCGGGTGCGTGCGCTGTTCGCCCGCCACGGCATCCGCAGCGTGGCGGCGCCGGGCTTCGAGGCCCCGGGTGTGGTGGTCTGCTACACCGACGATGACGGCCTGCACAACGCCAGCAAGTTCATCGCCGAAGGCCTGCAGACCGCCGGCGGCGTGCCGCTGATGTGCGACGAACCGGCGGATTTCAAGACCTTCCGGGTGGGGCTGTTCGGCCTCGACAAGCTCAACCACGTGGAGCGCACCGTGGAGACCCTGGAAAACGCCCTGAAGCACATCCTGGGCTGACCGCGCCCGCCGGGCGCCCGCCGGCGCCCGGCCCGTTTTCACGGTTTTTTATAAACTCATCCACCGGATTGCCCTTCTAATAGAGGGAATGAAGCGACCACGGATTGGCAGACAACTTTGACGAAGTTGTATACCCTTCACGTCGCTCACCGCCTTCAACCGAAGAGGAATCCACCATGATTCGACCCCTGATTTCCGCCCTGATCGCCGCCCCGCTGCTCGCCGCCGGCACCGCCGCCTGGGCCGCCGACGACAGCCACGCCATCGAGGGCGTCTGGGAAACCGACAGCGGCGGCTATGTGCAGATTTACCAGGCCGGCGAGGACACCTGGAACGGCCGGGTGGTGGGCTCCAGCAGTGGCGAGGCCCGCTACGACGAGAACAATCCGGACGAGGACAAGCGTGGCCGCCGTCTGCTTGGCGTGGAGGTGCTCAAGGATCTGCACTACGCCGGCGGCAACAAATGGGAGGACGGCAACATCTATTCCCCCGACAACGGCAAGACCTACAGCGCCAAGGCCACCCTGGCCGACCCGGACACCCTGGAAGCGCGCGGCTACATCGGCGTCAGCCTGCTCGGCCGCAGCCAGACCTGGCAGCGGGTCGGCACCGACGCGCCGCACCTGCACGAGGAACTGCTTGAAAAGCAGTGAATAGTTAATAGTGAACAGTTAACAGCGGCGCGGGTGGGCGGGGCGCCACCGCGAGGCCCTGCCCGCGCTTAAAGGCCGCTGGCCGCGGGAAAGCCCTTCCGACCGCGCTTTCTTTTAGCTGTTAACTCTTAACTCTTAACTGTTAACTGTTAACTGTTAACTGATTTTCCCAGTTCGCCATCCACGAAGTGGGCGACCATGTCGCCCAGTCCGCGCACCAGATCGTCGAAATCCACCGCCGGGTTCGGGTCGGTGAGATAGCGGATCACCGTGAACACCCCGCCATTGATCATGATGAAGCCCATGGCCGGCAGGTTGCCCAGCCGCGTCAGCTGTGGGTGATGCATCACGTACTGCACCAGCAGGTTCATCAGCAGCTGGTTGATCGGCTCCAGCTGATTGCGCGGCGCGAAGTAGGCGGCGTAGCTCATGTAGCGCAGATAGCGGCCGTCGTCCCGCTCCAGCAGATCCCGGAAGCGGTACAGCAGTTCGGCGATCAGCTCGCGGATGTCCAGGCGTACCAGCTCCGGAATGCGCGGCTGCACCAGCGCCACCACCTCGCGCACGACGTGCTGGTGCATGGCGTCGAACACCTCCTCCTTATTGGCGAAGTATTCGTACAGCGAGCCCACGCCGACGCCGGCGATCTCGGCGATGTGGCGGGTGGTGGTGCCTTCCACGCCGTGCCGGCACAGGGAAATGAAGCCCGCTTCGACGATGGCGTTGACGGTGGCCTTGGCCCGTTGCTGGGTGGGCCGGCGCTGGCGGGATGAGGTGGGCATATCCGAGTTGAATCCGAACAAATGATCGGACTACTTTGCCATTGATGAATGTCACGGTCAATTTGGCACCGTGCTGGCGAGGACTCCGAACATGACTGACAGCCTGACCCGAAATTCCCGTGCCGTGGTGACCGGCGCCGGCAGCGGCATCGGCCGCGCCTTCGCCCTGGAACTGGCCCGCCGTGGCGGCCGCGTGGTGTGCGCCGACCTGGACCAGGCCGCCGCCGGCGCCACCGTCGACGCCATCCGCGAGCAGGGCGGCCAGGAGGCCCTGGCGGTGCACTGCGACGTGTCCCGCCTGGAGCAGGTGGAGGCCCTGGCGGAGCGCGCCGCCCAGTGGTTCGGCGAGGAGCCGGATCTGGTCATCAACAACGCCGGCGTGGGCGCCGGCGGCAAGCGCATCGGCGACATCCCCATGGAGGACTGGCACTGGGTCATGGGCGTCAATATGTGGGGCGTGATCCACGGCTGCCACGTGTTCGCGCCGCGCCTGCGCGGCCTGGGCGGCGCCGGCATCATCAATGTCTGCTCCACCGCCAGCTTCGCGGCGGCGCCCAGCATGGGCCCCTACAACGCCAGCAAGGCGGCGGTGCTGGCGGTGTCCGAGACCCTGGCGGCGGAAAGCGCCGGCAGCGGCCTCAGGGTCACCGCCCTGTGCCCCACCGTGGTGAAGACCAACATCTTCACCAGCGGCCGCATTGACGACTCGGTGACGCCGCTGATGAACCGCTGGGTGTCGCTCACCGGCGTCTCCGCCGAGGGCGTTGCCCGCACCACGCTCAAGGCCCTGGACAAGGGCCGGCTCTATGTCCTGCCGCAGATCGACGCGCGCCTGATCTGGCGCGCCAAACGCTACGTGCCGGCGCTGTACGCGCGCGGCGCCGGTCTGCTCAGCCGTTTCACCCTGGCTTCCTGAATCCTTCAAAAAGGGAGAACAACATGGCTTCCATCGATCTCGAAAAAATGCTCGCCAAGGTCAAGGCCAGCCAGTGGGCGCTGGCGGACATCGACTGGGACGCGCCGGGCGCCGAGCTGGTCACCGAGGAGCAGTGGCCCAAGCTCAAGGCGTTCATGGCCGATCTGATGTGGATCGAGCACGTCGGTGCCCGGGGCTTCGCGGCCATGGCCAGGAAAGCGCCCAACGACACCCTCAAGGAAATCTACACCTACTTCCACGCCGAGGAGCAGCGCCACGCCAACGCCGAGATGGCACTGATGAAGCGCTGGGGCATGCTGGATGGCGACCGGGTGCCGGAGCCCAACAAGAATCTGCGCCTGGTGATCCAGTGGCTGGATCGCTACAGCGACGACATGCCCCTGGAGGTGCTGGGTTCGGTGATCCCGATGCTGGAGATCGCCCTGGACGGCGCGCTCTGCACCTTCCTGCTGGACACCGTGGACGATCCGGTCTGCCATCAGGCGTTCGCGCGCATCAACGACGATGAATCCCGGCACCTGGGCGTGGGCTTCCACGTACTGGAAATGCAGGGCCACGGTGACGTTTACAGGAAGGTGATCAAGACCCTGGGCACCATCCTGGACCCGCGCCTGATCCTGGGCATCGCCTCCTACGCGCCGCTGCTCAACCGCATGCGCGATAACGTGATCGCCATGGGGCTGGGCGAGGAGCGGCTGTACGCGGCGATGAAGAAATTCGAGCGCATCGGCGGGCGCACCGCCGACGGCCGCCGCAACCCCTGGTATCAGATCATCAGCCGCCATGGCCGCATCGTCATCAATCGCCGCCACAAACTGTACCACACACCGGTGGATGCCATGGTGCGCCTCACCGACCGGATTCCAGACCGGGTGATGCCCTCCCGCGTACCCACCTGGGTCAAGGGCATCACCTACAAACCCGTGGTGTAACCACCTTGGTGGCGGCTGGGCGGCATGCCGCTTCAGCCGCGCCTCCGAGCAAAGTCTGAAACAGCATGAGCAACAGCATGAGCGAAACCGACCAGCCCCGGACCAGCGCCAACCAGACATCCGCCGCGACGCCCTCCAAAACCGCCGCCAAGAAGGCGGCGTCGCGAAAACGCCCGGTGAAAAAAGCGGCGCCGAAAAAGGCCGCCGCTAAGAAAGCCGCCAGTACGAAATCCGCCAGCAAGAAAGCCGGCGCCAAGAAGGCCCCACGCAAGGCCGCCGCCCGAAAACCCGCCGCCAAACCGGCCTCGGTGCTGATCGTGGGCGCCGGTTTCGCCGGCCTGGGCATGGCCATCCGCCTCAAGAAGGCGGGCATCGAGGATTTCGTGATCCTGGAACGGGGCGAGGACGTGGGCGGCACCTGGCGGGACAATACCTACCCGGGCGCCGCCTGCGACATTCCCTCCAACCTGTATTCGTTTTCCTTCGCGCCCAACCCGAACTGGTCGCGCAGCTATTCCGGCGGCGCGGAGATTCTTGATTACGTTCACTACCTGGTGTCCGCCTTCGGGCTGCGCAAGCACATCCGTTTCCAGCACAACGTCACGGCGCTGGACTTCGACACCCGCCGGGGGCTGTGGACCGCCGAGCTGGAAGGCCGTGAACCGCTGCGCGCCCGCGCCGCGGTGATGGCCCAGGGGCCGCTGTCCAACGCCAGCTTCCCGGACATCGAAGGCGTCGAGGACTTCCAGGGCAAGAAGATCCACAGCGCCCGCTGGGATCATGACTACGACTTCACCGGCAAGCGGGTGGCGGTGATCGGCACCGGCGCCAGCGCCGTGCAGATCGTCCCCGAGCTGGTGGAAAAAGTGGTCCGCCTCAAGGTGTTCCAGCGCACCCCGGCCTGGGTGATTCCGCGCCCGGACTTCCGCACCCCGGACTGGAACAAGACCCTGTTCCGGGCCCTGCCCGCCAGCCAGAAGGCGGTGCGCGAGGCGCTGTTCTGGACCCACGAAACCATGGCCATGGCGGTGATCTGGAATTCGCCGCTGACCCGGCTGGCGGAGCGGCTGGCGCGGCGCCACCTGCGCCGCCAGGTGAAGGACGACTGGATGCGCCGGCAACTGACGCCGGATTTCCGCATCGGCTGCAAGCGGGTGCTGGTGTCCAACGATTATTATCCGGCGCTCCAGAAGGACAACGCCCAACTGATTACCTGGCCGATCGCCAAGCTCTCGGAGAACGGCATCCGCACCGCCGATGGCGTGGAGCACGAGCTGGATTGCGTGGTGTTCGCCACCGGCTTCGACGTGCCCAAGAGCGGCACGCCCTTTCCGGTGCGCGGCCGCGCCGGCCGCGAGCTGGGCGAGGAATGGGCGCGCGGCGCCCAGGCCTACAAGAGCATCAACGTGGCCGGTTACCCGAACCTGTTTTTCCTGTTCGGGCCCAACAGTGGGCCGGGGCATAACTCCGCCCTGGTGTACATGGAGGCCCAGCTCGACTATGCCCTGCGTGGCGTGCAGCGGCTGCTGGACGACAACCTCAAGCTGATGGACGTGAAGCCGGCGGTGCAGGCGCGTCACAATAAACAGCTTCAGAAGCGCCTGGCGCGGACCAATTGGAATTCCGGCTGCAAGAGCTGGTATCTCACCGAGGACGGTTTCAACGCCACCATGTTTCCGGGGTTCGCCACCCAGTACCGGGCGCAGATGGCGACCTTCGAGGATCGGGATTATGAGTGGGTGGCGCTCAAGGCTTAGTGGGAGCCGGACCCTCCAGAGGGCGCGCGTCCCGGTGTGGCCCCCTTTCCGGGAACGCCGTGAACCCCCGCAAGCGGGTCCGGCCCCCCATCACAGATGGGCGGCGTTCGGCGGCGCGCGAAGCAGTGCTTCGCAACACGCTTGCCTCACCCCTGGGGGCTCCCGGTTTGACATCCTGTCAAACAGGGTCCCGGAAAGGGGGCCACACCGGGACGCTTCGAGGTAGCGTCCCGCGCGGCTTCGCCTCTTGGGGTGGGTGGTGCGTTGTAGGAGCGGCCGGGCGGCGTACCGCTTTAGCCGCGATTCGGCGTTTCTACAGGGTGAAATAGGCCGCCGTGTCGCCTCGGTGTTCGCGGGCTTTTTTGAGTTCGGCGCGGGCCACGGTGCGAAGGTGCACCTCGTCCGGGCCGTCCAGGAAGCGCAGGGCCCGGCCCCAGGTGTAGAGGTAGGCCAGCGGCGTGTCCGGGGACAGGCCCATGGCGCCGAACACCTGGATCGCCCGGTCCACCACCCGGGTTTGCAGGCGCGCCGCCACCAGCTTGATGGCGGACACCTGGGTGCGGGCGGCGGCGTTGCCGTGGCGGTCCATGGTCCAGGCGGCGTGCAGCACCAGCAGCCGGGCCTGGTCGATTTCCAGCCGGGATTCGGCGATCCAGTCCTTCACGTTCTCGTGCTCGCTCAGGCTCTTGCCGAACACGCGCCGTTCCAGGGCCCGTTCGCACATCATTTCCAGGGCCAGCTCGCACTGGCCGATGGTGCGCATGCAGTGGTGCACGCGGCCCGGGCCGAGCCGGGCCTGGGCCATGGCGAAGCCTTCGCCGGGGGCGCCCAGCCGGTGGCTGACCGGCACGCGCACGCCGCGGAACACCAGCTCGCAGTGCCCTTCCGGGGAGTGGTGCTGAAAGATCGGGATGTTGCGTTCCACGGTGAGGCCGGGGGCGTCCATGGGCACGATCAGCATGGAGTGCTGGCGGTGCGGTTCGCCGGTGGGGGCGTCGTCGCAGCGGCCCAGCACCACGGCGAAGGCGCAGTGCGGGTGGTTGGCGCCGGTGATGAACCATTTGCGGCCGTCGATCACGTAGTGGTCGCCGTCGCGGCGGAAGGTGGTGCCGATATTGGTGGCGTCGGAGGAGGCCACGTCCGGCTCGCTCATGGCGAAGCAGGAGCGGATCTCGCCGTCCAGCTGCGGGCCCAGCCACTGGCGGTACTGGTGCTCGTCGGCGAAGCGGTGCAGCAGTTCCATATTGCCGGTGTCCGGGGCGCTGCAGTTGAACACCTCGGCGGCCCAGGGCAGCCGCCCCATGATTTCCGCCAGGGGCGCGTAGTCCAGGTTGCTCATGGCGGTGCCCGGTTCGTTCTCGCGCAGCTCCGGCAGGAACAGGTTCCACAGGCCCAGCTCCCGGGCGCGGGCCTTGAGCGGTTCCAGCACCGCCAGCGGGTAGCGGCCTTCGTTGGCGGTCCGGTGCCAGTCGGCGTTGCGGGGCAGTACCTCCTTGTCCATGAAGCGGCGCATCAGGTCCTGGACCTGAACGGCGTATTCGGAATAACTGAAATCCATGGCGGCTCCGGATCATCGGCAAGAGGGTGGCATGATCCGGCCAGGGTAGGGCGCCCGGGCCGGGCCGCCGTTGACGCACATCAAGGGCCGGCGAAGGGGCCAGCGGATTGGCCGTAGCGCCGTCGGAACGGCCCGTTTTGCCCTTTCCCCGGCGCCGGGGCGGGGGCATCATGGCGACCCTTGAAGTTGACATTGAGTAATGTAAGCCTTGGTGCCGCAGCGCGGCCGGGCTGGAGGTAAAGCATGTCCGGGAACCATTTCGACGTACTGATCATCGGCGCCGGCCTGTCCGGCGTGGGCGCCGCCTGCCACCTCAGCCGTGACTGCCCCGACCGCAGCGTGGCGTTGATCGAGCGCCGCCAGCGCATGGGCGGCACCTGGGATCTGTTCCGCTACCCGGGCATCCGCTCCGACTCGGACATGTACACCCTGGGCTACAACTTCCGCCCCTGGACCGATCCCAAGGTGCTGGCCGACGGCCCGTCCATCCGCCAGTACATCGTCGACACCGCCCGCCAGTACCGGATCGAGGACAAGATCCACTACGGCCTGCGCATGCTCGGCGCCGACTTTTCCACGCAAACCAGCCTGTGGACCGTGCAGGTGGAGCGCGAGGAAACCGGCGAGCGGGAAACCTACACCTGCCAGTTCCTGCTCTGCTGCACTGGCTACTACAACTACGATGAAGGCTATAAGCCGGCCTTCCCCGGCGAGGACGACTTCAAGGGCCGGGTGATCCATCCCCAGCACTGGCCGGAGGATCTGGACTACAAGGGCAAGAAGGTGGTGGTGATCGGCAGCGGCGCCACCGCCGTCACCCTGGTGCCGGCCATGGCCGGCGAGGCCGGGCACGTGACCATGCTGCAGCGCTCGCCCACCTACATCGCCACGGTGCCCGAGCGCGACGAGATCTCCGTGGGCCTGCGCCGTTTCCTGCCGGAGATGGTGGTCTACCGCATGGCGCGGGCGCGCAACATCAGCCTGCAGCGTTTCATCTTCAAGCTTTCCAAGCAGCGCCCGGGCCTGGTGCGCCGCGCCCTGCTCGCCGCCGCCCGCCGCCAGCTCGGCGGCGAAGTGGACATGAAGCACTTCAAGCCCAGCTACAATCCCTGGGACGAGCGCCTGTGCGCGGTGCCCAACGGTGATCTGTTCAAGGTACTCAAGAAAGGCGAGGCGTCCATCGTCACCGACCACATCGACACCTTCACCGAGAACGGCATCCGCCTGAAATCCGGCGAGGAGCTGGAGGCGGACATCATCGTCTCCGCCACCGGCCTCAATGTGCAGCTGCTGGGCGGCGCCGACCTGACCGTGGACGGCGAGACCCGCGAACCCAACGACATGCTGGTCTACAAGGGCCTGATGCTGCGCGACGTGCCCAACATGGCCATGGTGTTCGGCTACACCAACTCCTCCTGGACCCTCAAGGCGGACCTGGTGGCGGAGTACGTGGGCCGCCTGCTCAACTACATGTCCCGCAAGGGCCTGCGTCAGGTAACGCCCCGGGACCCGGAAGGCTGCGACACCGACGCCTCCTTCCTCGACCTGCAGTCCGGCTATGTCCAGCGCGCCGCCCACAAGCTGCCACGCCAGGGCAGCAAGGCGCCCTGGAAGGTGCTCAGCAACTACTTCTACGACCTGCCGCGCCTGCGCTTCGGCCGGGTGGACGACGGCAGCCTGGAGTTCGTCAAGGACGAGAGCCGCAAGCGGCGCGGCGTCGCCGCCCTGCTGCGCGGCTGAGGGCCGGCGCCGGGGCCAGGGACGGCGCCCTGTCATCTAGTTGTCACGGTAATTTCTCCGTGAAGGCCGCATAATCGGGCTCCCATTTTTCTGCTCCGGGGGGAGTCTTTCATGAGCCACAGACCGGGCGATGCATCGCCGTTGATGGCGCGCCTTACCGAGGCCGCGCGCGCTCAGGACGAGGCCGCGCTGGCCCTGCTCAAGGACCGGACCACCCTGGACCCGGACCGGGTTCATGATCTTCGCGTCACCGTCAAACGCCTGCGCGCTCTGTGGCGCCTGGCCGGCACCCAGGGCCCGCGCAAGCTGGCCGACAAGCAGGACAAGCGCCTGCGCGCCGCCGCCAAGAGCCTGGCCGGCGCCCGCGATCTTCAGGTCATGGGCGAGACCCTTGATGCCCTGCGCGCCGCCACCCGCCGTGACTACGAGAAAGAGGCCCTGGACCGGGTCCGTGAACTGGCCCTGGCCAACGACGCCGGCGACGCCGTGCAGCCGGAGAAACCGGCGGAGCTGGAACAGGCCTTCCTGGACGACCGCGACCGCTGGACCAACCTGGAAGTGGACGGCGACGACGACACCCTGATCAAGAAAGGCTTCGGCCGCCTCTACGCCAACACCCGCCGCCTCGGCCACGACGCCATCGCCGAGGACGAGCCGGAGGCCTGGCACGGCTTCCGCAAGTGGGTGAAATACCAGCTCTATCAGCTGGAGCCGTTCGCCGGGCCGCTGGAAAACAGCGACATTTCCCTCAAGGATTTCAAGAAACTGGGCAAGAAGCTCGGTGATCTCCACGACCTGCACGTGCTCGACGACTTCCTGCGCCAGGCCAAGAAGAAAGCCGACGACAAGGAACCCTTCGGCCACGTGCGCCAGCTCATCGGCCGCCGGGAATCCGCCCTGGTCAGCGACTGCGAGAAACGCACCCGGAATGCCTTCAGCCTCAAGCCCAAGGCGTTCCGCAAGGCCCTGCGCCAGGCGCTGGACACCGGCGCCTGATTTCAGGCCCGGCCGGCGCCGTCTTCCTGTTCGTCGTCGTCCTTCACCGCGGGCTCGAAGGCGCGCTTGTCGTCGGGCAGGGCCACCGGGTCGCCCACCGAGAGGCCGGCGTGCTGGTCCAGGCGCTTGCCGCTGTCCGCGTCCATGATCGCCGCCACCTTGCCATGGCTGATGCCTGCCTTGCGGTCATAGGCGTCCACGGTGACGCGCACCACCCGGCCCCGGTAGCGGGCCGACAGCACGCTGCCGGCGTGGGGTTCCGGGTCGATGTTGGGGTCGTTCCGGTAATAGGCGGTGACGCTTTGCGCGCCCGGGTCGTCCCAGTCGATGTGTGCCATCAAGGCTCTCCTTAAAGCTCGCCGTCCAGTTCCGGGTAATGGCGAAAGATGCCGTTTTCGTTGAACGGCTGCCGGCGGTCCGAGTCCAGATAGTCGCGCAGCCGTGGGCGCGCCGCCACCCGTTCCACCAGGGCGCCGATCTTGGGCAGGTCGTCCTCCGCCTGGCGCATGGCCCTGGGCAGGGCGTAGCGCAGGCCGGTGACGGTCTGGAACAGGGACAGATCCACGTAGCCGTGGCGGTCGCCCACCAGCACGTCGGCGCCGCCCGGGTTTTGCTCCATCACCTGCTCGAAGTATTCCAGGAAGCGCGGCAGCCGGTGTTCGCGGAACAGGGCGGCGCGCTTCAGCGCTTCGTCGCGCTGCTCCTCGTAATAGAGGCTCGACGACAGGGGGTGATGGGTGTCATGAATCTCGGCGACGAAATCCATCAGCGTCAGCTGCAGGCCGTGGGCCCAGTAGCGCTGATTCTCGTCCTCCGGGACCAGATCCAGGCGCGGCGCCAGGAACTGCAGGATATTGGCGGTGTGCGAAAGCACCAGGTCGCCGGCCTTGAGGAAGGGCGGCGCGAACGGCGGGCGCGGCGTGGCGTCGCCGCTCAGGTAGATGTCCAGGGCGGGCACGCCCAGCTCCTGGTCCGGGGCGCCGCGGCCCACGTCCAGGTAGTCGGCGCCGGCATCCTCCAGGGCGAGCCGGACGTATTCGCCGCGGCCCTGGATGCCCGGCCAGTAGAACAGTTCGTAGTGCATGACGGTCTCCCTGCTCGCTCCTGTGGAACCTCAAAACGGTAGGATAATTCGACCGGCCGCGTCCAGCGACGCCCGCTCAGGCGCGCACGCCGGGCTGGCCGCGCAGCAGTTCGATCAACCAGTCCACGAACACCGTCACCTTGCCGGACAGGTGGCGGTTGTGGGGGTAGACCACGGACACCAGGGAGGGTCTGGGCCGGTATTCGGGCATCACCTCCACCAGCTCGCCGCCGGCCAGGTAGCCGTGGCAGCCGTGCAGCGGAATCTGCACCAGTCCCAGGCCGGCCAGGGCGGCGGCCACGTAGGCCTCGGTGTTGTCCACGGTGACCGAGCCGGGTGGGTCCAGGTAATGCACCCGGCCCTCGGCGTCGCCGTATTCCCAGCGCAGCGGCCGGCCGGTGCGGGCGGCGTGATAGCGCACCACCCGGTGCCGGGCCAGGTCCTCCGGGGTGCGTGGCACGCCGTGGCGTTCCAGGTAGGCCGGCGAGGCGCAGTTCACTTCCTCCACCTCGCCGACGCGGCGCGCCACCAGCCCGGAGTCGGGCAGCGGGCCCACCCGCAGGGCGCAGTCCACCCGTTCCTCGATCAGGTCCACCGGGCGGTCGCTGATGCCGATCTCCAGCTCAATGTCCGGGTAGCGTTCCAGGAACACCGGCAGCGACGGGATGATCAGCCGCCGCGCCGGGTGGCCGGGCAGGTTCACCCGCACCCGGCCCCGTGGCCGCTGCTGCTCGGTGAGCGGCGCCTCGGCGTCCGCCAGGGCGTCCAGCACGTGCAGGCAGCGCTCGTAATAGGCGCCCCCGTCCAGGGTCGGCGACACCCGCCGGGTGGTGCGGTGCAGCAGCCGGGTGCCCAGGTGCGCTTCCAACTGCTGCACGGCGGTGGTGACCGTGGCGCGGGGCATCTCCAGGGTGTCGGCGGCGCGGGTGAAACTGCCGGTTTCCACCACCCGGGTGAACACCAGCATGGCTTTGAAACGGTCCATGGCGGGCTCGATTGTTCAGATTCATGAATAGAGTAACCGATCTTCGCCGGTTTATCGGTGGAATGCGAACGGCGAGACTGTCTCCCTCTTTAACAGCGAATGGAGAACCGCGATGCAACAACGTCAGTTGGGACGGGACGGCCCCCTGGTTTCCGCCCTTGGACTGGGCTGCATGGGCATGAGCGCCTTTTACGGCCACCGTGACGACCGGGAGTCCATCGCCACCCTGCACGCCGCCCTGGACGCCGGCGTCAATCTGATCGACACCGCCGACATGTACGGCCCCCACACCAACGAGGAACTGGTGGGCCGGGCCATCGCCGACCGTCGCGACCGGGTGTTCCTGGCCACCAAGTTCGGCGTGGTGCTGGATCCCTCGGACCCCCACGCCCGGGGCGTGGACGGCCGCCCGGAGTACGTGCGCCGGGCGGTGGAAGGCAGCCTGCGCCGCCTGGGCGTGGACCACATCGACCTGTACTACCAGCACCGCATCGACCCGGCGGTGCCCATTGAGGACACCGTGGGCGCCATGGCCGACCTGGTGCGCGAGGGCAAGGTGCGCTACCTGGGGCTCAGCGAGGCGGCGCCGGACACCGTGCGCCGGGCCCAGGCGGTGCACCCCATCGCCGCCCTGCAGATGGAATATTCCCTGTGGACCCGGGACGCGGAGGAAGGGCATCTGGCCACCTGCCGCGAGCTGGGCATCGGGTTCGTGGCCTACAGCCCCCTGGGCCGGGGGTTTCTCAGCGGCGCGATCCGCTCCCCGGAGGATTTCGAGGCCGACGATTACCGCCGTCATAACCCCCGCTTCCAGGGCGACAACTTCCACCGCAACCTGAAACTGGTGGATCAGGTGCACGATCTGGCGCGGGAAAAAGGCGTCAGTGCCTCGCAACTGGCGCTGGCCTGGGTGCTGGCCCGGGGCGAGGATGTGGTGCCCCTGTTCGGCACCAAGCGGCGCCGCTATCTGAACGACAACCTGGGCGCCCTGGACGTGGCCCTGAGCGCCGAGGAGGTGGCGCGGCTGGACGCCATCTTCCCGCCCCACGCCGCCGCCGGCGAACGCTACGCCGCCGAAGGCATGGCCAGCGTGGGCCGTTGAGGGCGGCGCCCGCTCCTACCGCTCCGGGTTGCACGGCTCCGCCCATCTCGGGTCGGCGGTGAACAGGGTGTCGGTGACCTGCTGCGGGTAGACCGCCGACACCGCCCGCTGCAGGCGGTCGCGCACCGCGTCCAGCTCCGCCAGGCTCGCGATGGGGTGGTCCGGCGGCAGCACCACGTGGATGATCACGTAGAGCTGCCGACCGGGACGCACCATGCGCACCTCCACCTGGCGCACCGGCAGGTCCGCCAGGGCGGCGTCGGTGGCGGCGCGCACCGGCCGGCGCAGGTCCCGGGGCGGGGCCCGGTTGAGCAACTCGCGCAGGGCGCCCCGTGCCATGCGGATCGGCATACTCAGGCAGAACAGCACCACCGCGATCACCAGCACCGAGTCCACGTACGGCAGGATCTGGTACCAGCCCAGCCAGCGCGCCACCGGCAGGAAGCAGAAGGTGAGCAGCACCGAGCTGGAGATCAGGGCGTTGATCAGCCAGTTTTCGTAATCCGCGCGCACCAGGGGCGTATCCAGATGCCCCAGGCTGCGGCGCAGGGTCCAGGCGGTGAAGGAACAGGCCAGGGTGGCGAACACGGCGTAGACGATGGCCGGCCCGGCGAGGATTTCGCGGCCGCCGCCGAGCAGGGCGATCAGGGCGTCGACCAGGGCGAACAGCGCCACGCCCAGGATCAGCAGGCCCTTGCCGGCGTTCACCAGGGATTCGAAATAGCCGTAGCCGAACGGGAACTTGCGGTCATCGGGCTGGTTGGTCAGGGCGCTGATGCGCACCGTGACCAGGGCCACCAGGAAATAGATGAGATTGAACAGGCCATCGAGAAGAATGGCCTTGGATTGCGTGATGCTGGCCGCGGTCACCGCCGCGCTGCCCACCACCACGGACATGAGCGCCGACAGGAGCAGAACCCCGCGTTCGGTTTTCATCGCCTTGCCTTCCCTTTTCCACGTCGCTGAACACACCGGCCGCCCAGTCTACCCGAAGCGGGGCGCCGGGGAGCGGTTCAGTGGTCGTCGCCGGAAAAGTCGCGGTAGGCGTCGATGGCCTTGCGGGTCAGCGCCGGGCCGGCGGCCCGGGTGAGAAAACGGCGGGTGCCCGGGCTGGCGGCGATCACCACGCCGGCGGCCAGGGCGCCCAGGGCCACCACGGTGGTGTGCTCCCGGGTCCAGCGCAGCGCCGGGTCGCCGATCAGCGGGCGCAGGCTGTCCTCCAGCCGGGCTTCCACCGGCGGTGTCGCCGGCGGTTCCGGTTGCGCCGGACCCTTGGCCAGCCGCCGCACGCCCAGCCCCAGCAGCACCGCCACCACCAGCAGGCCGAGGCCGGTGAACAGGCTGGCCAGGGGCGCGCCCACCCGGGGGGCGAGCGCCAGCCAGCCGGCGGTGGCGAAGCACAGCAACGCCGCCAGGCCGGTGAGCATGGCCAGCCAGACCAGGGCGTTGAGGCTGAACAGGGACGACAGTGGCCGGCGCAGGTTCATCGTTAGCGGCTGATCAGCTTGCCGAGCAGAATGCCCACGCCGAAGGCGGCGAGCACGCTGGTGAAGGGGCGCTCCTTGATCTGCGCGCCCACCTGCTCGGTTTGCAGTTCGGCCTGCTTGCGCACGTCGTCGAACTGGGCGCGGGCGCTTTCCACGCCGGCCTGGGCCCGTTGCTGGGTGGATTTCTTGACCGCGTCGGCCAGGGTGCCCAGGTCACGGCGCAGTTGGTCGATGTCCTTCTTGAGAGCTTCGGTTTCCTGACTCATGTAACCACCTCCTGTTGGCAAATAAAGGATGCGAATCCTTGAATAGCCAAGCATAGACAAACGGGGCCGCCGTTGCCTATAGACCGATATCAATAAACCGCGCCAGGGGGAGCCTGGAACGGCGCCCGGCGCGGGCCGGGCGCTTTTGCAAAAGAATGATAAAGCCGCGCCTCAGAGGTGGCGGATCAGCTCGTCGGTGAACGCGTCGGTGGAGGCGTTGCCGCCCAGGTCCGGGGTCACCACCTTGCCTTCGCCGACCACATGGCGGATGGCGCCGCGCAGGCGCTCCGCCTTCTCGTTCATCTCCAGGTATTCGAGCATCATGCCGGCGCCCAGCATCAGCGCGGTGGGGTTGGCGACGCCCTTGCCGGCGATGTCTGGGGCGCTGCCGTGCACCGCCTCGAAGATGCCGCGATGCTCGCCCACGTTGGCGCCCGGCGCCAGGCCCAGGCCACCGGTCAGGCCGGCGCACAGATCCGAGAGGATGTCGCCGAACAGGTTGGTGGTGACCAGCACGTCGAAGCGGTGCGGGTTCATGGCCAGCTGCATGGCGCAGTTGTCGACGATCATTTCCTCGTGCTCGATGTCCGGGTATTCCTCGGCGATGCTGCGCGCCACGCTCAGGAACAGGCCGGAGGTGGACTTCATGATGTTGGCCTTGTGCACCACGGTGACCTTGCGGCGGCCCAGGCGGCGGGCGGCTTCGTAGGCGAAGCGGATCAGGCGCTTGGATTCCTTGCGGGTGATCACGCTGCGCAGCTCGGCGCGTTCGCCGTCGTCGGTGACCATCTGGCCTTCGCCGGAATAGATGCCCTCGATGTTCTCGCGGATGGTGAGGATGTCCACGTTGTCGTAGCGCGAGCGCACGCCGGGGATGGACAGCGCCGGGCGCAGGTTGGCGAACAGATCGAAGTGCTTGCGCAGGGTCACGTTGACGGAGCGGAAGCCCTTGCCCACCGGGGTGGTGATCGGGCCCTTCAGGGCCACCGGGTTCTTCTCGATCATGTCCAGGGTTTCCTGGGGCACCAGGTCCTTGCCCTGATCCAGGGCGGTCTGCCCGGCGATGGCGCGGTCATAGGCGAAGTCACAATCCAGGGCGTCCAGCAGGCGCAGGGTGGCATCGATGATATCCGGACCAATTCCGTCGCCGGGAATGACTGTTACGCGTGTTTCCGCCATGGATCTAACTCCTTTGATTATCGGGTGGGATAATGGGTGGGCCGGCATGCCCCGTCGATACGACTTTCGCAGCGAGGGCGGGCCGGAGCCCGAATCTGGGATCGCCAGTGGGGCGCTAGTCTACCAGAACCGCGCCTTTTCGTCGGGGCCTTTGGCATTCAAAGTCCATGCCATGCGCCGTTTCGAGGTTTCCTTGGGGTGGCCCGGGCGTCATGATAGATCGGGTTTTTTGCAATCAGGGGACGGACCATGTGGTTATCGGTGGTCGCCATCGCCGTGGGCGCGGCGCTGGGCGCCAATCTGCGCTGGCTGCTCAGCCTGTGGTTGAACGCGCTGTTCCCGGCGGTGCCGCTGGGCACGCTCAGCGCCAACCTTCTGGGCGGCTGGCTGATCGGGCTGGCCCTGGGGGTGTTCGCCTGGCTGCCGCCGCTGACGCCGGAATGGCGGCTGCTGGTGGTGACCGGCTTTCTGGGCGCGCTCACCACCTTCTCGTCGTTTTCCGCGGAAATGTTCATCAACCTCCAGGCCGGGCGCTGGGGGCTGGCCCTGGGCGGCATCGCCGCCCATGTGGTCGGGTCGCTGTGCATGACCGGCCTGGGTTTGGGGATGGTGGCGCTGGCGCGCCAGTTGCTGACCCGCTAGCGCCGGGCGGCGGGCGCCTCAGGCGCGGACGGTTTCGGGGCGTTCCCCGCGCAGTTTGATCACGTCCGCCCGGGGCGGATTGCCGAACAGGCGGCTGTATTCGCGGCTGAAATGGGACGGGCTTTCGTAGCCCACCCGGAAGCTGGCGGTGGCCGCTTCCAGGCCCTCGGCGAGCATCAGCCGGCGCGCTTCGTGCAGGCGCAACTTCTTCTGGAACTGCAGCGGCGACATGCGCGTGACCTGTTTGAAGCTGTGGAACAGGGACGACTCGCTCATGTTGGCCAGGTCCGCCAGATCACGGATGCGCAACGGCTCGCTGAAACGGTCCTTGAGCACCGAGATCACCCGGGCGATGCGGTGCGCCTGGGTGTCCGCCACGGCGAACTTGCGCATGCGCGGGCCGATCTCGCCGATCAGGGCCCGGTAGATGATCTCGCGGCGGGCCAGGGGCGCCAGAATGCGCGCGTCCCGGGGGTTGTCCAGCAGCGCCACGAAGCGCAGCACCGCCTCCACCATGTCCTTCTCCGCCTGGGCCCGGCCCAGGCCACAACTGCAGGCGTTTTCCGGGTCCTCGGGGTCCCCCGGTTCCAGCAGTTCCTCGCCCAGCTCCAGCATCAGGTCGGTGACCTCCTGCGGGTCCACGTTCACCTTCACCCCCAGATAGGGATTTTCCGGGGTGGCGTCGGTGACCTTGCCGAGCACCGGCAGGTGCACCGAGGACACCAGGCAACTGAGCGGCCCATAGGCGATTTCCCGATCCCCCAGCCACACCGTCTTGGCGCCCTGGGCGATCAGGCAGAACGACGGGTCGTACACCGAGGAGCCCATGCAGCTGGTGGTGGAATTGGAGCGCACCAGCTCCAGGCCGGGGATCGCGGTGTCGTTGAGGCCTTCGTTGGGGGCCCATTTCTGGATCTGGCACGCCAGAGTTTTCGCCAATCGGGCCAGGTCGTCGTCCAGTGGTTCGAGGATGGTTTGGTTGGCAATCACGAATCCGCCCTCCGGTTCGCGGGCAAGCCGCTGTTTTGTCGATGAGCGGCGAGTATACGCCCGCATTCCGGGGCCTGGATGACAAAACGCCAATCCCTGCAGGATCGGGCAAGCACCCGGCAGAAACGGGCAATCCGGCAAGGATTATGCCCCGATCCGGCCCGTTTTGTCGCCGCCGCACCGGATCGGGGCGGCGTTTCTCAAACAGAATCAGGCAAGACCCGCGCAGGAATCGGATAACGTTCCCTTCCCCTTTCCCCCTAGATTGTTCCGCCCTACCCGAAGCGTTTTTAAAAAACGGAGCGACACATGATGGAAAGCGTCAACGAGGGTCCCCTGGCCGGCATGGGGCTGTACTGGGGGCTGATCGCCGTGCTTATGGCGGCGCTGTTCCTGGCCGGCTGCGACGCCCGCGGCGAGGCGGAGGCCGGCGCCGCGCCGCCGGCCCCGGAGGTGGACGTGGCGCCGGTACTGGTGGAACCGGTGACCCTGTGGGAAACCTTCACCGGCCGGCTGGAAGCGCCGGAGACCGTGCAACTGCGCCCCCGGGTGAGCGGCTACATCGACGAGGTGGCCTTCGAGGAGGGCGAGCTGGTGGAAGCCGGGGACCTGCTGTTCCGCATTGATCCGCGCCCCTACGAGGCGCGGGCGCGGGCCGCCCGGGCCTCCCTGGCCCAGGCCCGCAGCCAGGCGCGCCTGGCCGGCGGCGAGGCGGAAAGGGCCCGCAAGCTGCTCGGCAGCCGTGCCATTTCCCGGGAAGAACACGACCAGCGTCAGGCGGCGCTGCTCAACGCCCGCGCCCTGGTGGACGAGGCCGAGGCGGCCCTGGCCAGCGCCGAACTGGATCTGGCCTACACCCGCGTTACCGCGCCGGTGGACGGCCGCATCGGCCGGGCCCGGGTCACCAAGGGCAACCTGGCCAGCGCCGACCAGACCCTGCTCGCCACCCTGGTGTCGGTGGATCCCCTGCATGTCTATTTCGACAGTAACGAGGCGGACGCCCTGGATGCCCAGCGTCTGCAACAGGCGGGAAAGGCGCCGCCGGTTCGCATCGGTCTGACCGGCGAACCGGGCTTTCCGCACCAGGGGCAACTGGACTTCGTGGACAACCGCCTGAACGCGGACACCGGCACCCTGCGCTACCGGGCGCTGCTGCCCAATCCGAATGGCATTTTTAAGCCGGGCCAGTTCGCCCGGGTGGAAATGCCGGTGACCCGCCTTGACCAGGCGGTGCTGATCAGCCGCAAGGCGGTGCTCGCCGACCAGGACCGGCGTTTCGTCTACGTGGTGGGCGAGGACAACACCGTGGCCCGCCGGCAGGTGAGCACCGGCCGCCAGGTGGAGGGACTGGTGGTGGTCCGCGACGGCCTGAATTCCGGTGACCGGGTGATCGTCAACGGTACCCAGAAGGTGTTCGGCGCCGGCATGCCGGTGGCGCCCCATCTGGTTTCCATGCGCGACGCCCCCGGCGGCGAGGTGGCCGCCCGGCCCTGACTTTTTAACTGGGAACGACGAACCGCGGCGGCCTTCCGGGCCGCCGTTCAGGAGCCCTTTGTCATGAATTTCTCCCGTTTCTTCGTGGACCGGCCGATTTTTGCCGCGGTGCTGTCCATTATTATTTTCGCGGTGGGGGCGATCTCGATCCCCAACCTGCCGATCAGTGAGTACCCGGAGGTGGCGCCGCCCTCGGTGCTGGTGCGCACCGTCTATCCCGGCGCCAACCCCAAGGAAATCGCCGTGATGTGGCCACCGCAACGCGGCCCGATACTGGCGGCCATCTACATCACCGAAACCGACGCCACCCTGGAGCAACGCAACGCCGCCATCGCCGACATCGGCCGCGCCCTGGCCGCCGCCGTGGCGCGCTAAAAGCCAGCGGCATCTTGAGAAAATGGAGGAGGCCGGCTAGTTTTTAACTCTGGGAATGGAATGCGGAAAAGGGGAGGGGAACATGGAAAACCCGTATCAAGCATCGGCGGTGCCCGTCACGAAAGAACCGAGTGCGGAAAGCAATGCCGACCTGGAGCTGGCGCCGCGCGGGCATCGTCTCGGCGCGGCCATACTGGACAGCATTTTCAGCGGGCTCTTCATCGTCGCGGTTCTTTTTGCCGCCGGTTTTGTTTCCGGGATATTCCTCGAAGACGCGGAAGCCTTCTGGCTGAATAACTTCGGTGCCGGGCCAAGCGGCCAGATGAGCTTGCTTGGTGGGGCCCTGCTGATGGCCGTGGCACTGTCGGGCTGGTTGCTGATCAACGGCTATTTTATCGTCCGCAATGGCCAGACGCTGGGTAAGCTGATTCTCAAGATCAAGATGGTTCGGGCCGACTCCGGTGCTTTGCCATCCCTGCCCCGGGTGGTCTTTCTGCGTTTTTTGCCGGTCAATCTGGTCGCGCTGATCCCGTTGGTTGGCAACCTTATCCTGCTCGCCGATGCGCTGTTCATCTTCGGTGATGAGCGGCGCTGCCTGCACGATCGTATCGCCGGTACCCGTGTGGTGTTGGCGGTGCCGTCGGTGGCGGCCTCCCAGGTGGCGGCCTAGCCGGGATTCAGTCGCGCAGGTTGTCGAGCATGCGGTTGCCGATTTCGATGAAGGTGTCCTGATCGCGCTTCGGGATACCCTTCAGCAGCCGTGCCTTGACGTCGTCTTCCGCTTCCTGGATGCGGGCCATCAGGCCCGCGCCGGTCTCGCTGAGCGCCAGCAACTGGCTGCGGCGGTCCTCCGGGTTGGGGGTGCGGGTGACCAGGTCCATGGCCTCCAGCTCCTTGATGACGCGGGTGATCTGCGCCTTGTCGCGCCCGGTGACGGCGGCGATATGCTGGGCGGTGCAGTCCGGCTGGCGGTGGATCATCTGCAACAGACGCACGTGCATGCCGTTGATGGGCAGGTCGTAGTCGCGGATCGCGCGCTTGCTGCTGACCTTGAACTGGAAGGCCAGCTGCCAGAGCACCTGGCGGATATCGGCTTGGTGTGGCATGGATGTCGGGGTGTCGTATTTTGTTGACAAAGTCAACCAGTGAATTTATGGTTGATATTGTCCACTAATTGCCGGGGCGCCACAAGCGCCCCCGTTTCCCATGAGGTGACCCATGCCCCGACCCGCGCCCCGTATCCTGGAGGTGCTGCGCACCGAGAACCCGACCCCGAACATGAAGCGGGTGGTGCTCGGCGGCGGCGATCTGAGCGATTTCCCTGACGACCACGAAAGCGCCAACTTCAAGCTTTTGATTCCCCGACCCGGCCAGACCGGCATCGCCCTGCCGCCGTTCAACGACACCCCGGAAGAGCACAAGCCCTTCGTGCGCACCTACACCCTGCGCCATTTTGATCGCGCCCGCGGCGAGGTGATTGTCGACTTCATGATGCACGCGGACCACGGCCCCGCCTCCGGCTGGGCCGCCCGGGCCCGGCCCGGCGACCGCATCGGCTTCGCCGGGCCGGGCAAGCCCAAGTTCGTGGATTTCGACGCTGACTGGTTCCTGTTCGCCGGCGACATGTCCGCGCTGCCGGCCATCGGCGCCAACATCGAGCGCCTGCCCGCCCACGCCCGTGGCTACGCGGTGCTCGACATCCTCGACCCCGCCGACCAGCAGCCGTTGCCGTTCCCGGACGGCATCCAGGTCACCTGGCGGGTCAATCCCTACCCGGAGCAGCCGGCGGTAGGCCTGGTGGACACGGTGCTGGCGCTGCCCTGGCTGGACGGCTCCCCGGCGGTCTGGGTGGCCGGGGAAAGCGGTGCGGTGCGCGCCCTGCGCCGCTACTTCACCCAGGAACGCCAGGTGGACCGCCGCCGCCTCTACGCCAGCGGCTACTGGCAAATCGGCATGACCGAGGACCGCCACCAGCTCGAAAAGCGCAAGGATAAGGATTGAGGGAGACCGGCCGCAGGATCGGGCAAGAACCGCGCGCTAACCGGCTACCGGGACGCGGCCCTGGCGGTGGATACTGAACGCCACGATACAGACATGTCGTGGTCCATTCTTACCCCCCAGGGCCAGCGGACGGCCCGCCCTTTTTTTGCGGTTCTCACGCCGCGCAGCACTTCTTGAATTTTTTGCCGCTGCCACAGGGGCAGGGCTCGTTGCGGCCCGGCTTCAGGTTGCTCACCGTGCTGTCGCCGTCCAGGTAAAACCAGTGGCCGTCCTCGCGCACGAAGCGGGAGGTCTCCTCCAGCACCGAAAAGCCCTTGCCGTTGCGCCGCAGGGCGCGGAAACGCACCCGTCCACGGTCGCCGTCGGCGTCTCTGTCCAGCACCGTCAGTTCCAGCCAGTCGTCACCGTCGTCCAGCATCAGCCCGGTGGGGCGGGTGTGCGGGTGCCAGCTTTTGGCCACGTAGGTCGTATCGTTGCGCACGAAGGCACTGTAGCGCGAGCGCATCAGCGCCTCCGGCGTGGACGCCGGTTCACCGCGATGCAGCGGCGCGCAGCAGTCCTCGTAGGGCAGGTCGGATTGGCAAGGGCAGGTCGTCATGGCGGCGATTATAGCGTTTTCGGGCGATACATCTGGAAGCGGGACGTCTCGTTGACGGTGAAATAATCCGCCGGGCCGCCGGCGCGCAGGATCGGTTCGGCGGCGGCGGTGTCGTAGACGCCCTCCTTGAGCAGGTGGCGGGCGATGTGCACGCCCACCACTTCACCCAGCACCAGCCAGGTGTCGGTCTCGGCGCCATCGGCACCGGTCAGGCGCAGCACCTGGCTGAGGCGGCATTCGAAGGACACCGGGGTTTCCTTCACCCGGGGCACGCCGATGATCCGTGACGGTTCCGGGGTCAGCCCGCTCAGCTCGAACTCATTCACTTCCGGCGCCACCGCCGCGCAGCTCTGGTTCATGGCGTCCGCCAGGGGGCGGGTGGCCAGGTTCCAGCCGAATTCCCCGGTGGCCTGGATGTTCCGCACACTGTCCTTGTAGCCGATGCTGGCGAAGCCGACGATCGGCGGCCGGTAGTTAAAGGCGTTGAAGAAGCTGTAGGGCGCCAGATTGAGCACGCCGTCCGGGCTTTGTGAGGAAATCCAGCCGATCGGGCGCGGCGCCACCAGGGCGTTGAAAGGGTCGTGGGGCAGGCCGTGGCCCTGCGCGGGCTGATAGAAATGAATGTCGTCGCTCATGGGGCAATGTTACGGGCGGCGAGGTTCGTGCCACAAGCGGGGGATCGCGACTAAAGTCGCTCCTACGGTGTTCCGTACGGTAGGAGCGACTTTAGTCGCGATCATCCCCGCGGCCATTCATGAGACCGATCAGCCGGCACACGGCTTCAGTCGCGATACCTCACCAGCGGTAGGTGACGGTGGCGGTGTAGGTGCGTTCCTGGCCGTAGAAGCACAGGTAGGTGCAGGTGGTGGCGTCCTCGTCGGTGAGGTTGCGCACGTTGAGGGCCAGGCGCCAGTCGTCCAGCCAGTAGCCGAGCAGGGCGTCGTAGACGGTGTAGTCCGGCACGCGCACGGTGTTGCCCAGATCGTAGGTGGCGCCGATGTAGCGGGCGCCGGCGCCCAGGTTCAGGTTGCTGAGCGCGCCGCCGAAGCGGTAGTCCGCCCACAGCGAGGCGCTGTGCTCGGGCACGGCGCCGGGCTCGTTGCCTTGGTTGCCGTTGTTGCTTTTGGTGACCTCCGCGTTGGTGTAGGCGTAGCCGGCGATCAGGCTGAGGCCGTTGGTGAGCTGGGCGCGGGCTTCCAGTTCCGCGCCCCGGGAGCGCACTTCCCCTTCCTGGATCTGCGGGCCGCCGGCCAGGTCCGTGGTGAGCACGTTCTGCTGGGTCAGGTCGTACACCGACAGGGTCACCGACAGATCCTGGTCGTCCGGCGCGTAGCGCAGGCCGGCTTCGTATTGCTCGCCCTCGGTGGGGTCGTAGTCGGCGCCGGCGGTGCCGTTCACTGGCTCGAAGGATTGCGAGTAGCTCAGGTAGGGCGCCCAACCGTTGTCGAACAAATACACCAGGCCGGCGCGGCCGGTGAAGGCGCTGTCGTCGTAGGTGGTGGCGCGGTCGCCGGTGAGCCGGTCACGCTGCTCGCTTTCGAAGCGGTCGTAGCGGCCGCCCAGCAGGATTACCCAGCGGTCGTCCACCTTGATGTGGTCCTGGGCGTAGAAGCCCAGTTGCTGGTTGTCCGTTTTGTAGGAGCGCGCCGGCGTGGCGCTCAGCACCACCGGGGACCCGTACACCGGCGCGTACAGATCCAGCGGCGCCACCGTGCCGCTGTACTGGGCGCGGGCGAAGCTCTGCTCGTTGTAGTCGGCGCCGAACAGCAGGGTGTGCCGCGTGCGGCCCAGGTCGAACACCCCTTCAAGCTGGTTGTCCAGGCTCCAGCTGTGGTTGTCGTCCTCGCGGGGGTAAGGGCTGCGGCTCACCGTGCGCTGATCGGCGGCGTAGCCGCCCACGCCGATGTCCACGTAATCGGTGTCGGCGGTGAAGTAGAGCGCGTTCTGTCGCACCGTCCAGGTGTCGTTGAGCCGGTGGCTGAACAGATACCCCAGGGTGTAGCTCTCGGAGACGAATTCGTTGAAGCCCGGCTCGCCGGTGAAACGGTCCCGGTCGATGTGGCCGTTGGGGTTGGACTCCACGGTGCCGGAGAACGGCAGGCCGTAAACATAGGCGGTGTCGTTCTTTTGGTAGTTGGCGAACACCGTCAGGCGGGTGGCGTCGGTGGGCTGCCAGGCCAGGGCGCCCTGCAGGAAGTCCCGGTCATCGGGAACGTAGTCCACCATGGTGTCGCTGTCCCGGGTCAGGCCGGTGACCCGGTAGGCGAAGCGGCCGTCGTCGGTGAGCGGGCCGCCGAAGTCCGCCGCCAGCTGGCGGCGGTCGTGGCTGCCGCCCTGCAGGCGGATCTCGCGCAGCGGTTCCCGGGTGGGCAGCTTGGTGACCATGTTGATCACGCCGCCGGGCGCGGCGGCGCCGTACAGAATCGAGGCCGGGCCGCGCAGCAGCTCGATGCGCTCCATGCCATAGGGTTCCGCGGTGGCGCTGAAGGTGTTGCGGGCCAGCTTGGCGCCATTCAGGTAGAAGGGGCTGGCGCCGGTGACGTTGAAACCGCGGATCTGCAGGCCGTCGCTGGTGGTGCCGTTGGCGCCGCCGGTGAGCGATTGCACGCCGGGGGTGTAGGCCAGGGCCTGGTCCAGGGTCTGGGCGTTCTGGTTTTCGATCTGCTCCCGGGTCACCACGGACACGGACTGCGGAGTTTCCTTGATGGCCACATTGCTCTTGGTGGCGGTGACGCTCTGGCGGGCCACGTAGCCGTACACCGGCGCCAGGCCGTCGGTTTCCGTCTGGCCGTTCACTTCCACCGCTTCCAGGGTGTTGCCGCGCTCCAGGATGACGCTGTCATCGCCGGTCACCCGGAAGGTCACCGGGGTGCCGGCCAGCAGCCGGCGCAGCGCGTCCAGGGGCGCGTAGTCGCCGCTCAGGGCCGGCGCCCGGTGGCCGCGCAGCAGGCTGGCGTCGCCGCCGATGGTCAGCCCGGTCTGGCGGGCCAGCTCGGTGACGGCTTGATCCAGGGGCTGGGCGGGCAGGTCGAGTTCGGCGGCGCCGGCGGGCAGCGCCAGGGCGCCGAGCAGGCAGGCCATCGTTAGCCGGGATAGGGCGCGCCGGGGGCGGAAGGGTAAGGGCATGGAAGTCTCCTGTGGTTGCCTTATACCTTCCATGACCGGCGACGGCCCGGATCGGGCAGAAAAAATCAGTCCACCCACACCACGTAGGGGGTGATGCGCCGTACCCGCACCGGCAGAGCGTCGGCCAGCACCGCCAGAGCCTGCTCGCTGTCGTCGGCGGGCAGCACGCCGGTGAAGCGCAGGTCCGAGGGCAGCGCCGGGCTCGCCAGCAGCCAGCCCGGGCGGTGCCGGGACAGCCTGGCCAGCACGTCCTCCAGAGGCGTGTCGTTGAACACCAACCGGCCATCCAGCCAGTCGAAACGCCCCGGCGTCAGCGCCGCCGGGGCATCACTGCGCTTGCGGGTCAGGGTGGTGCCCTCGCCGGCGTGCAGCACCCGGGCCGTCGCCGGCCGGGCGGCGGGGATCACCCGCACCGAGGATTCCCGCACCGCCACCCGGGTGCGCTCGCCCTCCAGGGTCACGCTGTACTCGGTGCCCAGGGCCTCGGCGGTGCCGTGGCGGGTGACCACCTGGAACGGCCGGTTGGCGTCCGGCGCCACCTTCACGAACAGCCGGCCGCGCAGCAGCCGCACCCGCCGCAGGTCCGCGTTCAGGGTCAGGCGCACGGCGCTGTCCGCGTCCAGGGTCAGGCGGCTGCCGTCGTCGAGCACCAGCACGCGCCGCTCGCCGGTGCCGGTGTGGGCGTCGCCGCGCCACAGGGTCCACGGCAACTGCCAGGCGATCAGCCCGATCAGCAGCCACACCACCAGCACGCCGGCCCGGGAACGGCGCGGGCGCTCCGGCATCAGGCCGTCCCATAGGGTGCGCATCTCATGGAAGACGCGGCGGTGGCGTTCGTCCTCCGCCTGCCAGGCCTGGCAGCGGCGTTCCAGCTCGGCGCGCTCCGCCTCGCCGGCCTCGTGCAGGGCCACCACCCAGTCCGCCGCCCGGTCGCGGATGCCGTCCGTGCCGCTCATTGGCCGGCCCCCTGTTCCAGGGCATCGTGCAGCCGCCAGTGGCAATGGGCCAGGCAGCGCGCCAGATATTGCTTCACGCTGCTCTCGGACACCGCCAGCCGCTCACCGATGGCCCGGTAGCTCAGGCCCTCCAGGCGCGCCATCAGGAAGGCGCGGCGTGGCTTGTCCGGCAGTTCCTCAAGCAGCAGGTGCAACACCCGGGACAGCAGATCCCGGGCCCCGGCCACCTGCTCCGGGCCGCGCCGGTCGGTGCCCTCCAGCAGCACCGCCACGCTGTACAGCGCCTCGCGCTCGATGCGTTGCCGCTGGTTGCGGTTGATCAGAAGGCGGCTGGCGATCACCAGCAGGTAGGCGCGCGGCTCATGGATCCGGGCCGGGCCGCCGGTGATCAGGCGCAGGAAGGTGTCGTGGGAGAGGTCGGCGGCGTCCTGGGGGCTGAGCAGCTTGCGCCGCAGCCAGTTGAACAGCCAGCCGTGATGTTCGTGGTAGAGCAGGCCGATGTCCGGCATCGCGCCCGAAGACGCCCCGGCGGTGTCCCGTCGCCGGGGCACCGACAACGACCTTGAAGTCATGCTCACCCCTCGCCCCTTTTTCGATAATGCGAACAATTATCATTAAAAGAGACGGGAGTGACAAGCGGGCGATCGCCCTCAGCTCGCGGCCACCTTCGCCGGCGCGTCCCCGTATTTGATGTCGTACTTGCGGATCAGCTCCTCCCGCCGGGCCGGGTCGAAGTTGATGTTGCGCGCATCGTAGCCGGCGTGTTCCAGCAGACGCTTGTCCATCACGTTGTACCAGAGCGGCGGGAAGTAGCTGATGAAGAACATGCCGAAGTAGCCGTTGGGCAGGGTGGGCAGGTTCTCGAAGTGGCGCAGGCTCTGATAGCGCCGGGTCGGGTGGGCGTGGTGGTCCGAATGCCGCTGCAAGTGGAACGTAGCCCAGTTGGAGAACATGTGGTTGCTGTTCCAGCTGTGGTACGGCTTGGTGCGTTCATAGCGACCGTTGGCGGTTTTGTGGCGCAGCAGGCCATAGTGCTCGATGTAGTTGGCGGAGGTGAGCTGAAACGCGCCCCAGAACGCGGTGGCCAGAATGTAGGGCAGCAGGCCGATGCCGAAGAGCGCCAGCACCGAGCCCCAGGCCACGGCGGTGATGATCGCCGGCTGGATGATCTCGTTCTCCAGGGACCACACTGATTTGCCGCGCGCCTCCAGACGATCTTTTTCCAGACGCCAGGCACGCTTGGCGGCGCCGGGAATCTCCCGCAGCACGAACTTCCAGATGCTCTCGCCCATGCGCGAGGAGGCCGGGTCCTCCGGCGTGGCCACGTCCTTATGGTGGCCCTTGTTGTGCTCGATGAAGAAGTGCCCGTAACCACACGGCGCCAGCACGAACTTGGCCAGCCAGCGCTCGCCCTTGCCTTTCTTGTGGCCCATCTCGTGACCCAGGTTGATGCCCACGCCACAGGTGCCGCCGATCAGGTAGACCATGGCCAGCACCCCGTACCAGGGCAGATCCTGGGTGCCCACGAACCAGGCGCCGAAGAACCAGGCGCCCCAGATCAGCGGCACCAGGGCGTAGGTCACCCAGCGGTAATAAGGATCGTCCTCCAGCTGCGGGACGATCTCCTCCGGCGGGTTGCTCAAATCCTCGCCGATGATCATGTCCAGCACCGGCACCGTCAGGTAGTAGAACACCAGGGGAATCCACAGCGTCCAGGCGTTGCCGGTGGCGAAATACAACGCCGGGCCGACGAACACGATGGCCGGCACGAAGATGGAGGTGAACCACAGTTTTCGCTTGCGGTCGCGGTACACGACCCCGGAAGGTCCGGTGAAGACGCCTGCCTTGCTCATAGCAACCTCGATATTGTTGTTCGATGGGATACAGAATGTCTCCCCCGGACCTTGCAAGGCACCGCCTAAGGTGGCAATAAGTCGTCATATAGTGACAAAGGACCCGACCATGGTTGCCACCGACACCGGCCGCCTGCGCCCCGCCATCCACCCGGTCTACCCCCGGCTGATGTGCGCCTATCTGCATGAAAGAGGCTTCGAAAACGACGCCATCTTCCGTGGCACCCGGCTGCAATGGGAGCAACTGCTCGGTGAACACCGCTACCTGAGCCTGGAGCAGGTGTCGCGCCTGGAGCGGCGCGCCGTGGCCCTCACCGGCACCCCCTGGCTGGGCCTGGAAATCGGCGCCGCCACCTCGGTGTCCGCCCACGGCCCGCTGGGCTACGCGGTGATCTCCGCCCCGGACCTGCGCGCCGTGCTCAAGGTAGTGGCCCGCTTCGTGGCGGTGCGCTTCCAACTGGTGGAACTCAGCTTCGAGGAGGACGAACGGGAAGGGCGGCTCACCCTCCACGAAAAAGTGGATCTGGGCGACATGCGGGAATTCAACGCCGGCTCGATCCTCGCCACCTACTTCCAGCTGGTGGATACGGTCACCTCCCGGCGCCTGCGCGACGCCCACATCCAGGTGCCCTTCGAGGCGCCGCCCTGGGCGGACCAGTATGAACAACGGCTCGGCTGCCCGGTGACCTTCGGCGCCGACCACCTGGCCATTACCCTGCCCAAGCCGGTGCTCGACACCCCCTGCCTCACCGCCGACCCGGGCCTGCACCGCACCGCGCTAAGGGACTGCGAACACCAGCTCAAGCAACTGCAAAGCGGCGGCCCGCTCAGCCAGCGCATCGGCATCGAGCTGCTCGACGGCGACGGCCAGTACCCCACCCTGGAAGACATGGCCGCCCGCTTCGCCATGTCGCCGCGCACCCTGATCCGCAAGCTAAAAACCGAAGGCACCCGCTACCAGGAACTGCTCGACGACGTACGCGGCGAGCTCGCCGCCTGGTACCTCCTGGAAACCGACCTCCCGGTGGAACGCATCGCCGAACGCCTCGGCTACCAGGACCCCTCCAACTTCAGCCGCACCTTCCAACGCTGGTTCGGCGTCACCCCCCGGCAAATGCGAAGAGAACAGTAGGAGCGACTTCAGTCGCGATTCCACACCCGGCTACACCACACCACGCTCAACACCTCTCCACCCCCAACAAAAACCGCTCCAACGCAAACACATGCTCATCCTCCGCCCCCAACTCCCGCAACGCCTCCGCCAGATTCAACAAATAATCCCGATTCGGCCCACTAGGCCCATGACTCCCCGCAATCTGCCGCGCGATCGCCGCCTCCGACGCCGGCCCCAAAAACGCCGCGTTGTCCTCCGTGGCGATGTACACCAGCCCTTCCTCATGCCCGCCATCGGAAAACGTCATCGGCGTGGAAAACCGCAAATAGCCGTTCTTCTCCCGCACATCCAGATGATCAAACACCGCCGGCGCCACCCGATACGCCATGCCCGCGCACACCGTCCCCGGGCTCTCCACCAGCGTCAGCACCCGCCCCGGCGATTCCGGCGTCCCCCGGTGATCGTGGGACCCCTGCCAGAACCGCCGCGCCCAGCCGCGAATGCTCGCCGGCCGCTGCTCCAGATACGGAAAATCCGCCTTGAAAATCAGCGACCCGTAACCGAACAACCAAACGCTCTCGCGCCCGCTCAAATCCTGCCGCTGCTTATTGATCTCGATGGTATTGAATGACATGCGCCCAGGATAACGAATCCCGCCCCAACCCGCCGCCGCTGATCATTCACTCCATGCCCAATCGAACCCCCCGGCACATACCCACCCTTGACCCCAAACAACCAAAACCCCCGACCATTTCCGCTACAATCCCCAACACCACGAACAAACCAACAAGGGCCCCCATGAAAGACGTACGCCAGGAATACCACGCCCCCGGCCTCACCGAAGCCGACCTGCTGGCGGACCCGGTCGAGCAGGCCCGCCGCTGGGTCGACGAAGCCATCGACGCCAACCTCCCCCTGGCCAACGCCATGACCCTCGCCACCGTCTCCGCCGACGGCCGCCCCTCCAGCCGCGTGGTCCTGCTCAAAGGCATCGAGGACGGCGGCTTCGTATTCTTCACCCACTACGACAGCCGCAAAGGCGACGACATCGCCGCCAACCCCAACGTCTCCTTCGTCATGTTCTGGGGCCCCTTCGACCGCCAGCTGATCGTCAACGGCCGCGCCGAAAAACTCGACCCCCAACAATCCCGCGACTACTTCGCCAGCCGCCCCCGCGACAGCCAGCTCAGCGCCGCCATCTCCCCGCAAAGCCGCCCCACCACCCGCGAACAACTGGAAGCGGACATGGCCAGCCTCGCCCAGCAATACCCGGAAGGCGAAACCGTCCCCATGCCCGACACCTGGGGCGGCTACCGCATCACCCCGGAAGAAATCCAGTTCTGGCATGGCCGCCCCAGCCGTCTGCACGATCGCTTTCGCTACCTCAAACAAGGCGCTACCTGGATCCGAGAACGTTTGGCGCCCTGAGCAAGCGAAGGTGCCGGCTACCCAAGCGGGCTACGCACCCCCGCAAAACCCTGCCCCAGAACATGCGTGTAGATCTGCGTGGTATTCAGGTCGCTATGGCCGAGCAGTTCCTGCACGGTACGAATATCCACTCCACTGAGCAGTAGCTGGGTCGCAAAGCTATGGCGAAACGTGTGGCTGGTAGCGGATTTTCCTAAGCCAGCATCCGAAACCGCCCGTTTCACTGCCTTTTGAACGGCGCTTACGTGGAGGTGGTGTAGCACCCATCGCCCCTCCCCGTCTTGGCACAGGCCCTCGGAAGGAAACAGCCATTGCCACTGAACTGACAACGAAGCGAAAGGATACTTACGGGCTAGAGCACCGGGCATGGACGTCGGCGTTCGCTTCTCCGCCGGCGTGACTTTCACTTCATCCGTGCGCGCTTTCGTAAGGGAACGAAGCGGCGTTGCCAGGGACTCCGGCAACAACGTATTCCTGTCCTTCGCTCCCTTACCGTCACGCACCGTAATCGTACGCAGCCCAAAATCAATATCCTTCACGCGTAAACGAGCTGTTTCCGTAACCCGCAACCCGGCGCCATAGATCAAAGAGACGATGAGTTTATGTGGCGCCGGCAACCGATCTATAACCGCCATCGCTTCGTTATGATTCAGAACAACGGGTAGTTTTGGAGGGCGCCTCACCCTGGAAATATTCTGGATGTCGCCCAGCGGCACCTTGATCACGTGGCGATATAGAAACACCGGAGCGTTCAACGCCTGATTCTGTGTGGCGGCCGCTACGCCTCTCTTCGTCGCAAGCCAAGTCAAAAAGGCCGAAACTTCTGGCTCCGACATTTCAGCGGGGTGGCGCAGCTTGTGGAACCGAATGAAATAGCGAATCCAGTACCAATAGGTCTTCTCGGTCCGTGGGCTGTAATGGCGCACCCGAATGGCATCGCGAAACTGATCATGGAGCCTTGGGCGCCTGTCACTATCTGAACCGTCCCGGGATTCCCGGAGGCTCCAAACCTTGAGAGGATGGAGCCATGAGCACATCAAAACGATATTCCCCCGAGGTACGCCAGCGGGCGGTCCGCATGGTTTTTGACCACGAAGCCGACTACCCCTCGCAGTGGGCGGCCATCGGCGCCATTGCCCCCAAGATCGGCTGCACGCCGGAAACCCTGCGTAGCTGGGTCCGCCAGGCTGAACGTAACGCAGGGCGCCAGGAGGGCATGACTACCAGCGAGCATGAGCGGATCAAAGCGCTGGAGCGCGAGAACCGTGAACTGAAGCAGGCCAACGAGATCCTTCGCAAGGCCTCAGCGTATTTTGCCCAGGCGGAGCTCGACCGCCGCGGCAAGTGATGCTCGACTTCATCGACCATCACCGAGAGTCGTACGGGGTCGAGCCGATCTGCCGTGTTCTGCCGATCGCCCCGTCGACCTACTACGAGCACAAGGCGCGTCACGCCCAGCCTGATCGCTCGCCACCCCGCATCCAGCGTGATCACTGGTTGAGCGCCGAGATCCAGCGCGTCTGGGACGAGAACTTCGGTGTTTACGGTATCCGCAAGGTCTGGCGCCAATTGCATCGAGAAGCGATCTCTGCCGCTCGCTGCACCGTCGAGCGCCTGATGCGCCGAATGGGGCTGCGTGGCGTGGTGAGAGGCAGGCCAGTCCGAACGACCGTACCAGATCCCAACCAGGCCTCTCCGGCGGACCTGGTGCGACGGCAGTTTCAGCCGGCTCAGCCGAATGCGCTGTGGGTGTCGGATTTTACCTATGTCGCGACCTGGCAGGGGTTCGTGTACGTCGCCTTCGTCATCGATGCCTTTGCCCGCCGGATCATCGGCTGGCGTGTCTCCCGCTCACCCCGCACCGACATGGTGCTCGATGCGCTGGAGCAGGCGCTTCATGAACGGCCTCAGCGACCTGGCAGCGACTTGGTCCACCATAGCGATAGGGGCGTTCAATATGTCTCGATTCGATACACAGAGCGCTTGGAGGATGCCGGTATCGCCCCGTCTGTCGGGAGTGTCGGCGACTCATATGACAATGCGCTGGCCGAGACAGTGATCGGGTTGTTCAAGACGGAGGTCATCCGCCGAAGCGGGCCATGGCGGCACCTGGAGGCCGTTGAGTTCGCCACCCTGGAGTGGGTCGACTGGTTCAATCATCGGCGGCTCCTGGAACCGATCGGCAACATGCCGCCTGCTGAGCGAGAAGCGCTGTATTATGAGCAACAGGGTCAGGCCAAGAAGGTGGCCTGACTCAAACCAATGGGTCTCCGAGAAAGCCGGGACGGTTCAGTCCCTGCACCAGGTCGTTCTCGTTGCCGTCACCCAGCGCCACGAACTCCGGTACATCGGTACCGTGGTTGAGCCCCACGCTCAGCTTCACGTTGCCCGCGTCCGGCCGATAGGCAGCCCACGGGAACAGCTTCAGCGACAGATCGATGGCGCTGGCATCCAGTGAGTAAAGCGGGTTCTTGAAGCGGAACTTGTGCCGC
>NZ_JABJWH010000012.1 GCF_015265435.1 Alloalcanivorax profundimaris
GCCCACGGGAACAGCTTCAGCGACAGATCGATGGCGCTGGCATCCAGTGAGTAAAGCGGGTTCTTGAAGCGGAACTTGTGCCGCCCCGGCAGGCTCTTGCAGTGCTGCAGCAATCGCCCGAAAAGGGCCTGATACAACGCCGCCGGCTGCTTCTCATTGATCCGGGCCAGGGTCGAACGCGGGATCGGCTTGGCGCCCAGGTGGTAAAGCTTGTGGCGCTGGCTTTCCAGGTTCGACTGGATATCCCGCAGGCTTTGCCGACCGGAGAGCTGCGACATGGCCATGCCGACGAACTGATCCCAGCGCGACGCCGAGCGCAGCTTCTGGCCGTGATGGTGCTCCCGCGCCAGCCTCTCAAAGTCATGTCTGGACAGGGGCTTGAGCAGTTGGTGAAACGCGGTGTTATGATGTGACAAAGCCTGGACCTCCCGGAATACAAGGTTTTCTCGACAAAAACATTGTACCCGGGTGGTTCAGGCTTTTTCTTTATGTCCCTTCAACTGTGGGACAGCAGTGGTATAGTGGGTGACTCTCAACCAGAGGAGACGTGCCATGGTCAAAGTCGCACTGTTCGTTCGCTTGGAAGCAAAGCCCGGAAAAGAGAAAGAAGTAGAGCAGTTTCTGCTGGGCGGGCTTCCGCTAGTCCAAGCGGAGCCTGCCACTACTGCATGGTTTGGCATTCGTTTGGGGCCATCCACGTTCGGCATTTTTGACGCCTTTCCCGATGAGGCAGGCCGTCAGGCTCATCTTGCCGGCAAGGTTGCCGCGGCCCTCATGGCCCAGGCAGACGACCTTTTTTCTACACCGCCGTCCATCGAGAAGGTTGACGTTCTAGCGGCCAAGCTGCCTGGTTAGTGAAGCCCAACAAGGCACTCCAGCCGACCGTTTTGCCTTCGCTTCGCTACGGCAAAACGCCGGCTGAGTTTGAGCGTTAAGAGGCCCCGAGATATTTCGGGGCCTCTTCTTGTAGGTCCTTAGCGGCTGCAATCTCGAACGATGGAAAGTCGTCCATCCTCAACGCTGATGGATACCGGCGTATCCACGGCAAAGCCGGCTAGCTCCAGCCAGATGCCTTTTAGAAGAATGAACGGGGTGACGCGATTTCCGCCGGATGGAGTGCTTTTTAGGATATAGTCCCAGTGGCCTCGGCGGACCTTGAGGGTGCGCTTATTCATGGTGGTGCTCCTGTTGTGCAATTTCTAGGTTGCGTAAATAAGGCGGTCGGGAGGCTAGAAACAGCAACAGGGACTGCTCCGACTATTTCCTGCAAGCAGGTGTTGTATTCGCCGGACCTCCCGACCATTACGTCCCGGATTTCGGGTACAAAAAAGCCGCAATCGTTCCGGGGTGCGGCTTCGCCCGCCTGTTGGAGTTTCTAGGCTCAAGACAAAAAGTCTACTTGGATTTTGCGTACTGTCAATATGGACAGTGTGGTCCGCGCGGCCTTTGAGAAAGAGCGCGCAGTGAAGGTTGAAAGAAACTCCGGCGGAGCGGGTAGCACACCCGGTGCTCAATAGGGCGCGGTACTGATCTGCGCCGGGCTGGCGGCCTGGTCACGCAGGCGGCGGGCGTCGGCGGAGGGGGCTTGGCCGAACAGGCGGCTGTATTCCCGGCTGAATTGCGACGGGCTCTCGTAGCCCACGGCATAGGCGGTGTCGCTGACGTCGGCGCCGGAGAGCAGCTTGATGCGCGCTTCCTGCAGGCGCAGGCGTTTCTGGTATTGCAGTGGCGTGATGCCGGTGGCGGATTTGAAGTGCCGGTGCAGGGAGGCCTGGCTCATGCCGGCGTATTCCGCCAGGGCCTGCACGGTGAGGCGTTCTGTGTGGTGGTTGCGGATCCAGTTGATGGCCCGGCGTACCCGGGCGATGCGGTTGTCGTTGCCGACCAGCTGCCGGACGATGCCCCGGTGGGGGCCGGTGAGCAGGCTGTACAGAAGTTCCCGCCCGAATGGCTTAATTCCCCAATGCCTACGCATTACCCGAGAGCTGCATCAAGCTTCGCGCATCCGCCCCCGCTGATCGCTCGACGGAAAGCGGCGGATCGGGCATTTTAGGTCCTGCTGATTCAAAGCGGTTGTCGCGCACGCAATGCCGCCATTGCCTTTGTGCAAGAGCGGCGGCTCATCATTGTGATAGGGAGACGGATGTGATTCGGGTGGTATACCGGTGGCGGGTGGCGGAAGAGGACTTCCCGCGCTTTAAGGAAGCGTGGGCGCACACCACGAACAGAATTCATGAAACCGTGCCGGGGGCGCTCGGCAGCTTCATGCTCCGCGGCCCCGAGGACAAGACCGAGGTGCTGACGGTCGCCAAGTGGGACGCCATTGAGAACTGGAAGGCGTTCTGGGGCACGGAGAATCCGTCGCAGATGGTGGGGATGCGTGAGATCGGAGAGCGGCTTTCCGTCACCGTTTACGATGAGGTCGAGGACTTTACGCGCTGAAGCGATAAATCGGTCGCTTGCCTTGGTTGATGGCCGGTCCGGTCAGGCACCCTGGCGGGATAAATGCAATGAAAGAGAACTGGAATGATGGAAGAGCGATACCCCTATAAGCCAAAGCTGCTCGCGGCGGTCGTCACCGTTGTCTTTTTCGGCGTGCTTGCCGGCTTCATGGGCTTCTTTTCCTTGGATAACGATCGGGGGTTGGTGCTGAACGGCAGCATCCATTTCTCACGGACCGGCGCCACGATCTTTTACTGGGTGATCACGCTTGTTCTCGCGGCTTTCTCGGTGTTGGGCTTGCTGCTGATCTTCAAGAGCCTGACATCAAAGGGAGAGCTCGTCATCACCAATCAGTATGTTCGGGCACCAAAGAGCGGCATTAGCAAAAAGATCATCACGGTGCCTTTTAACGATGTGGAAAAAGTCTCGGTCCAGGAAGTCAAAGGGACGGTCTTCTTCAAGATTTCTCACCGCAAAGGGAAGCTCACTATCGTATCCAGCGTATTGCCGAAACGGGAGGATTTCGAACACGTGAAGAAACATATCCTGGCCCATGTGAGGTGCTGACAAGGTGACGATGAAGGCGAAATACCACATTTCGAAAAAGGACTATGTGGCGTCGGGCAGGCTGTACGCCCGGCCCACGGTGAAAGTCGTGATTGTCTCGGTAATGGTGTTCGCTGTCCTTCTGGTCGTGGCGGTTTATGCGCCGCCCGCCATCAGCGCGGCCATCGTCGGTGGTTTGATCGGTTGGATTGTCTTTTTCCTGGCGGTCCAGCTTTTCGTATCGCCGTATTTACTTGGGCGGCACTACGATAAATATAAGGCGATGCACCAGGAGTTCACCGTTGAGTTGAGAGAGGAGGGCGTTTCCTTCTCCTCCCGGGACGGCGAGGGGCTGCTGCGCTGGGATGCGATCCATAAGTGGCGCCAGAATGATCGCTACGTAATCATTTTTTCCATGCCAAGACTCTACTATGTGGTGCCGAAATCAATCAGCGAAAGTGGTTTCGACATTCCGGCCCTTGTGGCTGCCTTGAATCAAACAATGCCGGAAAGCAAATAGGCGGAGTACCTTTGTTTCCCGGCGGAAGGGAGCTTGTCGTTCCTATGAGTAAACGGTTCGTGGCCACCGGTGGTCCTGGTGGCGGCAAAACCACCCTGCTGGATGCTCTCGCGGCGCGAGGCCATCGCGTGGCGCCCGAGGCCGCGCGGCGGATCATAAAGACAAGGCTGACGGCCGGGCTGCCGCCGCGACCGGAGGCTTCCGCCTTCGCCAGGGAGATCCTGGATGCGGACATCGAACAGTATCGGATCGCGGCCGCTCACCACGGCGTAACCTTCTTCGACCGGGGTGTGCTGGACGCGCTGTACATGCTGGACCTGGCGTCCGCGATCACGGAAGACGAAGCGGCCGGTCTGGTTCAGCGGTTCCCGTACCACAATCCCGTGTTTCTGCTGCCGCCGTGGCAGGAAATCTACGGCACGGACTCGGAGCGAGACCAGACCTTCGAGGAGTCCGTGGAGGTATTCGAAGGGATGAAGCGGTGGTATGAGCGGTGGGGCTACGAAACCGTGGAAGTGCCTCGCGTCGGCATTGAGGAGCGGGTTGCCTTCATTATGGCAACGGCGGGATTAGAGTAATAGAAGTGATTGGCTGCGTTGTACAGGAAGAAGTCTCCGGTTGCGGCATTGCCTCCGTGGCCAACATTCTCGGCAAAAGCTACGGGGAGATGAAGGCCATCGCCAACGGCATGGGCATACAGGCGGAGGACGAGCGCCTGTGGTCGGACACCCGCTATGTGCGGCGGATGCTGGGGCGGTTCGGCGTTCAGACGTCGGAGCATGAGGTGTCTTGCGGAATGAAGTTGATCGAGCTTGATACGGAAAAGGGAAACCAGCTTCTCGAAGCGCTGAGACGCAGCGGCTGGAAGAAGGTGAGGGAGTATTCGCCCCTGGCCTTTGACAAGGGCATCGATTTCGACAGCTACACTCTTCGCAAAGACGGCCAGGAACTGGTGATGGAGTGGACCAACTGGTTCGAGTGGGAGATCCGGGGTGATGAGTCGGCGCTGGTGGCCATGGCGGACCACCATGGTTTGAAGATCCGTGAGGAGGGCTCCGGAAGCGGCGCCTGATATTTCCATGAAGAGGTCCTTTGTTATGTCGGACGTTTCCTTGAGCGCCACGGGGCGCTGCCGCTGCGGGCGGGTTGAATTCGAGGTTCACGCCAGGCCCATGGTCACCATGGCCTGTCATTGCACCGGTTGTCAGCGTATGTCGTCCAGTGCGTTCAGTCTGAGTGCCTTGTTCCCCGGTGAGGCGTTTAGCGTCACGCGGGGGGAGCCGGTGATCGGCGGTTTGCATGGCGCCACACGGCATTTCTTCTGCGATTACTGCATGAGCTGGCTGTTCACCCGGCCGGAGGGTGAGGCGGATTTCGTGAATGTGCGCTGCACGATGTTCGACAACGCCGCCGATTACCGCCCGTTCATCGAGACTTTCACCAAGGAGAAGCTGGATTGGGTCAGTACCGGCGCCACCCACGGCTTTGAAGAATTCCCGCCTGAAGAGCAATTCCCCGTCTTGCTTCAGCAGTACGCCGAAGCGGCGGGCGGATAGTCCGGTATGAGCAACCTGGAACTGGTTGATCTTACCCGGGTGGATTCGAAGGACCTTCTGGCGGTGTTGAACGAGGCGCCGCTGAGAAAGCATCTGGTGGATCACGCCTGCTTCGACGGGGACAGCGTCCAGGAGTGGGTAAGGGAGAAGCGTCGACTGGACGCGCTGCCCGGCTGCCGGGTTCGCGGGATTCTCGTGGATGGGAAGCTGGCGGGCTGGTGCGGGATTCAGCCGGACGATCATGGCTTCGAACTGGCGATCGTGTTGTCCCAAAGGGCCTGGGGGCTTGGCATCGCCGTATTCAGAATCCTGATGAGCTGGGCCAGCGAGTTCGGTCACACGGAAGTCGTCTTCCATCTTCTCGGCAGCCGACCGGAATACCGGTCGCTGGCCAGAATGGCGCGCGAGGTGCACCAGAGCCAGCTGCTGGGCCGGCGTTTCACCACCTACCATCTGCTGGTGGCATGCCCTGTTGCGAGCTGAGGGCTCGGTATATATGATTCGTATACGTTTCATATATAGGTCGGGCCATGGGCATCGTAAAGATCAACGACGATCTCCACGAGGAGATCCGCAAAGCCAGTTCGGTAATGGTGCGTTCCATCAACGCCCAGGCCGAGTTCTGGATCAAAATCGGTATGTTGGCGGAGGCCAATCCTGAGCTGTCCTTTTCCGAGATCGTGCGCGAGCAGCTGAAGCTGGCCGAGGTGGATATACGGCGGGTGGCCGGTGGCTGAGGCGGTCTTGAAGACGGAGGCGGAGCTGGCGCTGATGCGCGAGTCCGGGCGGCTGCTGGCGTCGGTGTTCGCGTACCTGGATGGTTGGGTGGCGGCCGGTCTTTCCACCCTGGAGATCAACGATCGGGTGGAGCGCTACATCGTCGATGAGCTGGGCTCGCGTCCGGCCAGCAAGGGCCAGTATGGCTTCGAGTATGTGCTCAATACCTCGGTGAACCAGGTGGTGTGCCATGGCGTGCCGTCGGCGAAGAAGATCCTGAAGTCCGGCGATATCATCAATGTGGACATCACTCTGGAGAAAGGCGGCTTTATCGCCGATTCCAGCAAGATGTACATGATCGGCAAGGTGGCTCCCCATGCGCGGCGGTTGGTGGAGAAGACCTACGAGGCAATGTGGGAAGGCATCCGCGCGGTCAAACCGGGCGCTACGCTGGGTGATGTCGGCGCCGCGATTCAGCGCTACGCCGAGCGGCAGGGGTACTCCGTGGTACGCGAATACTGCGGCCACGGCATCGGGCGCGAGATGCACGAAGCCCCGCAGGTGTTGCACTACGGCCAGCCCGGCGCCGGTACCGTGCTGCGCGAGGGCATGACCTTCACCATCGAGCCGATGATCAATCAGGGTAAGGCGGCGGTGCGCACCAAGCCGGACGGCTGGACCGTGGTCACCCGCGACAAGCGCCTTTCCGCCCAGTGGGAGCACACCATCGCGGTTACCTCGGATGGCTTCGAGGTGCTGACACTGCGAGAAGAAGAGCGCGCCTGACCCGGGGGCAGGCGACGCTTCAAACGGTCAGATACTTCTTCACCAGCTCATTGTCAAGCTCGTTCACGCCGCCTTCCGCCACCTTGCTGCCCCGGTCCAGAATCGCGAAGTGGTCCGCCACGGCGCGGGTGAAGGGCAGCTTCTGTTCCACCAGCAAAATGGTGAGGCCTTCTTCCCGGTTCAGGGTTTTGATCACCCGGGCGATCATGTCGACGATGTTGGGCTGAATGCCTTCGGTGGGTTCGTCCAGGATCAGCAGTTTGGGGTCCAGGGCCAGGGCGCGTCCGATGGCGAGCTGCTGTTGCTGGCCGCCGGAGAGGTCGCCGCCGCGGCGGTGGCGCATGTCGTGGAGCACCGGGAACAGCTCGTGGATGCGCTCGGGGATTTTGCGGCTGCGGTCGGCGCGGGCCTGGAGGCCGGTTTCCAGGTTTTCTTCCACGGTGAGGAGGGGGAAGATTTCGCGGCCCTGGGGAACATAGCCGATGCCGGCGCGCGCCCGTTCCTCGGCGGGTTTTCTGGCCAGGTCGCGGCCTTGGAATTCAATGCTGCCGGAGGCCACGGGGAGCAGCCCCATGATGGCCTTGAGCAGGGTGGTCTTGCCGACACCGTTGCGGCCCATGACGCACAGGCATTCACCTTCGGCGACGGTGAGGTCCAGATCCCAGAGGGTGTGGGATTCGCCGTAGTATTGGTTGAGGCCTTGTAGTTTCAGCATGTTCCTTTCTCCGTAGAGGAGAGTTGAAAGTTACAAGTTGCAAGTTGAAGTTCGGTAACGGTCGGGTGATTCGTGTGCCCCGACCGCGTTCTTCAACTTTTAACTTGCAATATTCAACTGCTCGATTCGCCGAGGTAGACCTCGATCACCTTGGGATCGTTTTGCACCTGCTGCATGCTGCCCTCGGCGAGGACGCTGCCCTGGTGCAGCACGGTGACGGTGTTGGCGATGGAGCGGATGAACTCCATGTCGTGCTCCACCACCATCACCGAGTGTTCGCCGGCCAGGCCTTGCAGGAGTTCGGCGGTGCGTTCCACTTCCTGGCGGGTCATGCCGGCGATGGGTTCGTCCACCAGCAGCAGTTCCGGCTTCTGCATCAGCACCATGGCGATTTCCAGCCATTGTTTCTGGCCGTGGGAGAGGGCGCCGGCGAGCCGGTCGCGCTCACCCAGCAGGCCCACGGTATCCAGGGTGCTCGCCATCCAGTCGCGCTGTTCGCCGGTGACCGGCTTGAGCAGGGCGTGCCAGGTGCCCTTGGGCCCGGCCATGGCCAGCTCCAGGTTTTCCAGGGCGGTGTGTTCCGGGAACACGGTGGGTTTCTGGAACTTGCGGCCGATGCCGGCGGTGGCGATGTCGGTTTCGCTCATGGCGGTCAGGTCCAGGGTCTGGCCGAAGTAGCAGACGCCGGTGTCCGGGCGGGTCTTGCCGGTGATCACGTCCATCATGGTGGACTTGCCGGCGCCGTTGGGGCCGATGATGCAGCGCAGTTCGCCCGGCTCGATGTACAGCGTCAGGTCGTTGAGGGCCTTGAAGCCGTCGAAGCTGACGGTGACGTCCTCCATGTAGAGGATGTGCTTGCCGCCGGTGTCCAGGTGCCCCGGGGACACCGGGCGGGTGCCCGGGCGCAGCGGGCCGAACACCTGGTCGCGGCGGAAGGTCTCGCGGAGGTTGGCGGCGAAGGAATCAGGCCGGCTCATGGTGGGCCTCCTCGTCCTTTTCGGTTTTCTTCTTGCGGGCCAGATTTTTCGCCAGGCCCACCAGACCCTGGGGCAGGAACACGGTGACCGCCACGAACAGGCCGCCCAGGGCGAACAGCCAGGCTTCCGGCATCACGCCGGTGAACACGGTCTTGCCGTAGTTCACCAGGATGGCGCCGATCACCGCGCCGTACAGAGTGGCGCGGCCGCCCACGGCCACCCACACCACCAGCTCGATGGAGTTGAGCGGGGAGAACTCGCCCGGGTTGATGATGCCCACCTGGGGCACATAAAGGGCCCCGGCGATGCCGGCCAGCACCGCGCTCAAGGTGAATACCCACAGTTTGTAGTGTTCGGTGCGGTAGCCCAGGAAGCGGGCGCGGGATTCCGCGTCGCGTACCGCCATGACGGTGCGGCCCAGGCGGGTGCCGGTGATCCAGCGGCACAGCACGAAGGCACCGCCCAGGGCGAGTGCCGAGGCGAGCAGCAGGGCCACCCGGGTGCCGTCCGCCTGCAGCGAAAAGCCGAGGATGTCCTTGAAGTCGGTGAGGCCGTTGTTGCCGCCGAACCCCAGCTCGTTACGGAAGAACGCCAACATCAGCGCGTAGGTGAGCGCCTGGGTGATGATCGACAGATAGACGCCGGTGACTCGGGAGCGGAACGCCAGCCAGCCAAACACGAAAGCCAGCACGCCGGGTACCAGACCCACCATCAGCAGGGCGAAGCCGAAATGGTCGAAACCGTGCCAGTACCAGGGCAATTGATCCCAGTTCAGAAATACCATGAAGTCCGGGAGCTCCGGGTTGCCGTAGACGCCCCGGTCGCCGATCTGGCGCATCAGGTACATGCCCATGGCGTAGCCGCCCAGGGCGAAGAAGGCACCGTGGCCCAGGCTGAGAATGCCGCAGTAGCCCCATACCAGATCCAGGGCCAGGGCGAGCAGGGCGTAGCACAGGTACTTGCCCAGCAGGGTGACGGTGTAGCTGCTCACGTGCAGGGCGGAGTCCGCCGGCACCAGCAGGTTGAGCAGCGCGACGATGATCACCGCGCCGAACAGCACGCCCAGGAACAGCTTGGCGGCGTGGTCGGTGAGCGCGGTCTTGAAGTCGGAATGTCTCATGAATCCTCCGCGGCCCGACCGCGCTGCGGGAACAGCCCGCGCGGTTTGCGCTGAATGAACAGGATGATGAACACCAGCACCATGATCTTGGCGAGCACGGCGCCGGCCAGCGGTTCGATGAACTTGTTGGCGATGCCCAGGCCGAAGGCGGCGGTGAGCGTGCCCCACAGGTTCCCTACGCCGCCGAACACCACCACCATGAAGGAGTCGATGATGTAGGCCTGGCCCAGGTTGGGGCCCACGTTGGTGAGCTGGGCCAGGGCCACGCCGGCGATGCCGGCGATGCCGGAACCGAGCCCGAAGGTGAGGGCGTTGACCCGTTCGCTGCGGATGCCCATGGCCCGGGCGGTGATGCGGTTCTGGCTCACGGCCCGCACCTGCAGGCCGAGGCGGGTTTTCTTGAGCACGGTAAGCAGGGTGAGAAACACCGCCAGGGCGAAGAAGATGATGTAGAGCCGGTTGTAGGTGAGCGAGAACACCGGGTTGATTTGCAGGGCACCGCTCATCCAGTCCGGGGTCACCACGCTGCGGTTCAGCGGCGAGAAGATCAGCCGCACCGCCTGCTGCAGGATCAGGCTGACGCCGAAGGTGGCGAGCAGGGTTTCCAGGGGGCGGCCGTAGAGAAAGCGGATCACGCAGCGTTCGATGACGATGCCGACCAGGGCGGAGACAAGAAAGGCGGCGGGGATCGCTATCAGCAGGGACCATTCATGGCCCTGGGGAAAAATCTGCTGGACCACATAGGTGGTGTAGGCGCCCAGCATGATCAGCTCGCCGTGGGCCATGTTGATCACGCCCATGACGCCGAAGGTGATGGCCAGGCCGATGGCCGCCAGCAGCAGCACCGAGCCCAGGCTAAGGCCGAAGAAAATGGTATCGGCGGTTTCGTAGCGGGCGGTGCGCGCGTCGATGGCCTTGAGCGCTTTCTCCGCCGCGTTGCGTTCGGCGGCGGCGTCGGTTTGCGTGGCGCGGTCGCGCAGCACGTTTTTCACCGCCGGCTCCAGGCTGCCGGCCACCGCGTCGATGGCGGCCAGCCGGGCGTGCAGGTCGCTGTCCGGGTCGCGCAGCACGGCGATGCTCAGGGCGGTGTCGATGGCGTCGGCCACGGCGGTGTTGTCTTCCTTGGCCTGGCGTTCGCGGAGCGCCTGGATCACCGTCGGGTCGGCGCTGCCGATCAGCCGTTGCACCGCCTGGCGGCGGCGGCCGCTGTCCGGATTGGAGAGGGCGGCTACCGCCTGCAGGTTGCGGATCTGTTCGCGCAGCCGGTTGTTGATGATCACCGGGCGGGCGGCGCGGGCGTCCACCTGGCCCAGGGAGTCACCGGTGAGCGGGTCGGTGAGGGCCCAGCCGCCGTCGGCCTGCTCGCCCAGGGCGATGCGGTCGTGGGCGCGGTCGTGGACCAGCCCGCGATCCAGCAGTGCCTGCAGCAGGGCCTCGGCCCGCTCGTGGCCGGAGCGCGCGATGGTTTCAATGGCCGCGCCCTTGATGTCGAAGTCGCGGCTTTTCAGGTCGGCGAGCGCGTCGCTCACCGAGGGCGGGTCCGCCGCCGCCGGATCGTCGGTGGGCGCCTGCGCGCCCGCCACGCCGGTGGCGCCGAGCCACAGCAATACAATCAGCAGAACCCTTTGCATCGTGGTTCCTCGAAATCCGTCCGTTAAAAGGCGGGCCGGCCTGCGCCGGCCCGCGGGTCGCGAATCGTTGGCGTTCGCTTATTGGGCGGTCTGGCCGCCGCAGGTTTTGGTCTTGGTGTTGTAGTTGCCGCAGTTGATCGGGGCGGTCCAGTCGGCGATCAGGTTCTTGGAGTCCGGCAGGTAGTCGGACCAGGCGTCGCCGGCCACCAGGCCGTCGGTTTCCCAGACCACGGCGAACTGGCCGTTGTCCTGGATCTCGCCGATCAGCACCGGCTTGGAGAGGTGGTGGTTTTTGTTCATCACCGCGGTGCCGCCGGTGAGGTTGGGGGTTTCGATGCCGATCATCGCCTTGGCCACGTTATCGGTGTCGGTGGACTTGGCTTTCTCCACCGCTTTCACCCACATGTTGAAGCCGATGTAGGTGGCTTCCATGGGATCGTTGGTGACGCGGCTGTCGTCGCCGATGTAGTCGTGCCACTGGTCGATGAACTTATTGTTCTCCGGCGTGTAAACGCTCTCGAAGTAGTTCCAGGCGGCCAGGTGGCCGACCAGCGGGCCGGTGTCGATGCCGGACAGTTCCTGTTCGCCCACGGAGAAGGCCACCACCGGGATGTCGGCGGCGTCGATGCCCTGGTTGCCCAGCTCTTTATAGAACGGCACGTTGGCGTCGCCGTTAATGGTGGAAACCACGGCGGTCTTCTTGCCTTCGCTGCCGAATTCCTTGATGCGGGAGACAATGGACTGCCAGTCGGAATGGCCGAACGGCGTGTAGTTGATCATGATGTCCTCATCGCCGATGCCCTTGGATTTCAGGTAGGCCTCGAGGATCTTGTTGGTGGTGCGCGGGTACACATAGTCGGTGCCGGCCAGCACGAAGCGCTCCACGCCCAGGTCATTGAGCAGGTAGTCGACCGCCGGAATCGCCTGCTGGTTGGGCGCGGCGCCGGTGTAGAAGACGTTCTTGGAGGATTCCTCGCCTTCATATTGCACCGGGTAGAACAGCAGGCCGTTGAGCTCTTCCACCACCGGCAGCACGGACTTGCGCGACACCGAGGTCCAGCAGCCGAAGATCACGTCCACCTTGTCCTGGGTGAGAAGCTGGCGGGCTTTCTCGGCGAACAGCGGCCAGTCCGAGGCCGGGTCCACCACCACGGGTTCGAGCTTTTTGCCCATCACGCCGCCTTTTTCGTTCTGCTGCTCGATCATCATCAGGACGGTGTCCTTGAGCGTGGATTCGCTGATCGCCATGGTGCCGGAGAGTGAATGCAGCACGCCCACCTTGATGGTGTTGGCGGCGCTCACCAGGCCACTGTAGGAGATGGCGCCGGCGGCGATCCCCACCTGGGCGATGCGTTTCAGGTTCCGTTTCATGCTCATGATGTTCCCCTTGTTGAAGTTACCGATCCGTACCGAACTCCCGGGCGTCGCCTTGGGCGCGCGCTTCGTGGAGCATATGCAGGGTGATTTTTCTTACTTCATTGCGGCTGGCCTCGATGTGGGCCTTGAGCATCATCTGCGCCTGTTCCACCCGCCGGTGGGCGATCGCCTCGAGAATCGCGGCGTGTTCCTGGTAGGTGGCGTCGATGCGGGGCGGCTTGGTGAAATCCAGCCGGCGGATGATGCGTAGCCGTTCCGTGAGGTCATGATGGATGCGCGCCATTTCCTGATTGCCGGCGGCTTCCACCAGAACCTCGTGGAATCGTTCGTCCAGCGCCGACACTGGCCCCACCTGGGTCGGTCGCTGGTCCGGGGGCGTGGTCCACAGCCGGGTCAGCTCCTCGAGCTGCGGCGACGGACCTTCCTGTTCGCAGAGGCGACGCACGGCGGCGCATTCCAGCACCGTGCGCACGTCGTAGAGTTCCTCGAAGTATTTGAAGTCGAAGGGTTTGACCTGCCAGCCGCTGCGCGCCAGCACTTCCACGTAGCCTTCCCGTTCCAGGCGGAACAGGGCTTCGCGCACCGGCGTGCGGGACGCGCCCATGCGCTCGGCGATCTCGTTCTCGCTGAAGCGGTCGGCGGGCAGCAGGCGGAAATCGAAGATGTCCTGCTTGAGCTGGCGGTAGATGCGCTCGGCCAGGTTCTCGCGCGGGTTCGGTTTGAGGACCATCTTCATGGGGCGCTCCTTCAGGCCACGTCCGTGTCGATCACCGCCACCGGATCGCCGGCGTTGATGATCGCGCCCGGTTGGCAGTGCAGGCCGGTGACGGTGCCGGCGGCGCTGGCGGTGATCTCGAATTCCATCTTCATGGCTTCCACGATCACCAGGGTCTGACCTTCCGCCACGGTGGCGCCTTCCTCAACCAGCAGCTTCCAGACGTTGCCGCTGATTTCGGCGCTCACCAGGTGGCCGTCCACCTCGCCGATGTCGGCGCCGCCGCCGCCCAGGATGGCGGACTCGATTTGCGCGTCCTCGTCCTGCCAGCGGGCCACTTCCTTCTGGTAGGCGGCCTGCTGGTTTTCGCGGAAGGCGACCATCTCCGGTTCGATGTCGTCCAGGAAGCGGTGGTAATCCGCCAGGGAAAATTGTTCCTCGGTAACCTCCACTTCCAGGCGGCCTTCGCGGAAGGCGTCGCGCATGCCCGCCAGCTCGTCTTCGCTGACCGGGTAGTAGCGCACCTGGTCGAAGAAGCGCAGCAGCCAGGGCTCACCGGTTTTGAACTGGCGGTTTTTGAGGTGCTTGTTCCAGATCGGCAGGGTGCGGCCCACCAGTTGGTAACCGCCGGGGGAATCCATGCCGTAGATGCACATATAGACGCCGCCGATGCCCACGGTGCCCTCGGCGGTGTAGGTGCGCGCCGGGTTGTACTTGGAGGTCATCAGCCGGTGGCGCGGGTCCACCGGCACGGCGCAGGGGGCGCCCAGGTAAACGTCGCCCAGGCCCAGCACCATGTAGCTGGCCTGGTAGACGATCTCCTTGACCCGCTCGATGGAATCCAGCCCGTTGATGCGGCGGATGAACTCCGCGTTATTGGGCAGCCAGGGGGCGTCGCTGCGAATGGTTTCCTGGTAGCGTTTCACCGCGTCCAGGGTGGCGCTATCCTCGAACGCCAGGGGCAGGTGCAGCACCCGGGAGGTGACCACCATGTCGGCCACGGAGCCGATGGCGGCTTCCCGGGCCAGCAGGGTTTTCACCAGGTCGGTCTGGTGGATCACCCGGAAATCGTAGTGCACTTGCAGGCTGCGTACGCCCGGGGACAGTTCCAGAATGCCCTCCACCCGGTCGCCCTTGAGGTTTTCCATCAGGGCGTGGACGCGGAAGCGCAGGTCCAGATCCAGCACGTTGTCGCCGTACTCGATCAGAATGTATTTGTCGCCGGCCTGGCGGTAGGTGATGCGCGGTGCCTGGTCGGTGGCGTCCAGCTCGGCCAACATCGTCGCCGACGTGGAGTCTTGCTGTAGGAGCGACTTCAGTCGCGATCCTCCCAAGGTAACCGGCTCTTCCCAGGCGCCTTCCGGCTCCAGGGTCTCAATCGCCCGATCCCGCGCTTTCTCCAATGCCAGCGCCTCATCGAACGCCATCGGCACGAACCGAATGCTGTCGCCGGGTTTCAATTGCCCCACCTTCCACAGTTCCGCTTTGGCGATGGTCACCGGGCACACGAAGCCGCCCAGGCTGGGGCCGTCCTTGGTGAGGATCACCGGGAAGTCGCCGGTGAAGTTGACGCTGCCCACGGCGTATTCGCAGTCGTGAATGTTGGACGGGTGCAGGCCGGCCTCGCCGCCGTCGGTGCGGGACCAGCTCGGCTTCGGGCCCACCAGGCGGATGCCCAGGCGGTTGGAGTTGTAGTGCACCTGCCAGTCGGCGCTGAAGAATTCCTCGATGGCCTCCTCGGTGAAAAAGTCCGGCGCGCCGTGGGGGCCGTACAGCACCTTTATTTCCCACTGTTGCGGGTAATCCGGAATCAGCGCGGCATCCGGCGCCGCCGGTTCATGCTCCGGGGCGGGGGTGGGGCAGCCCGCCAGTCGCGGCTGGCAGATCGAGAGCACGTCGCCCTTGCGCAGGGTACGTCCGCCGTGGCCGCCGAACCGGCCGAGCACGAAGGTGGACTTGCTGCCCAGGTAGTCGGGCACGTCGATGCCGTTGCGCACGGCGATATAGGTGCGGCAGCCGCTGGTCACCTTGCCGGTAACCAGGGTCTGGCCGGCCTTCACCGCCACCGGTTGCCAGAGCGCCACCGGTTCGCCGTCCAGGGTGGCGTCGCAGCCGGCGCCGGTGATTGCGATCACGGTGTCGCTGTGGAAGCGCAGGGAGGGGCCAACCAGGGTGGCTTCCAGGCCGGCGGCGCTGGCGTGGTTGCCGACGATGCGGTTACCGATCCGGAACGCGTAGTCGTCCATGGGGCCGGACGGCGGCACGCCGATGTCCCAGTAGCCGGCGCGGCCCGGGTAGTCCTGCACCGTGGTGTAGGTGCCCGGGTCGACGATCTCGAAGGCGGTGGGCGTGTACTGGAAGCTTTCCAGATAGCGGGTGGAAACCTTGCCCTCCGCCACCGCCGGGTCGCGCAGAATCTGGCGCAGGTAATCCAGGTTGGTGGCGATGCCGGACAGGCGGGTGGCGGCCAGGGCGTCGCGCATGTTGTCGAGGGCGGCGGCGCGGTCGGCGCCGTGCACGATCACCTTGGCCAGCATCGGGTCGTAGTGCGGGCTCACCTCGGTGCCGGTATCCACCCAGCCGTCCAGGCGGATATTTTCAGGAAACGATACTTCGGTGAGCTCGCCCGGACTGGGCTGGAAATCCTTGAGCGCGTCCTCGGCGTAGATGCGCACTTCCATGGCGTGGCCATCGGGCCGGTAGTCCTGGTCCAGGGGCACGCTTTCGCCACCGGCCAGCTTCAGCATCCAGGCCACCAGGTCCACGCCGAACACGGCTTCGGTGACGCCGTGCTCGACCTGCAGGCGGGTGTTCACCTCCAGGAAATAGAATTCGTCGCGCTCGTCGTCGTAGATGTATTCCACCGTGCCGGCGGATTGGTAGTTCACCGATTCGCCCAGGCGCACCGCGCTGTCGTGCAGTTTTTCCCGGGTGGCCTGGGGCAGGTTGGGGGCCGGGGTTTCCTCCACCACTTTCTGATTGCGCCGTTGCAGGGAACATTCCCGTTCGCCCAGGGCCAGCACCTTGCCCTGGCCGTCGCCGAAGATCTGTACTTCGATATGGCGGGCGCGGGCCACGAACCGTTCGATAAAGACGCCGGAGTCGGAGAAGAAACTTTCACCCAGGCGCTTCACGGATTCGAACGCGGCCACCAGTCCCGCCTCGTCGTTGCAGCGGCTCAAGCCGATGCCGCCGCCACCGGCGGTGCTTTTCAGCATCACCGGGTAGCCGATGTGGTGGGCGGCCTGTTTGGCGTCATCCAGGCTTTGCAGAAGGTCGGTGCCCGGCGCCAGCGGCACGCCGGCGGCTTCCGCCAGGGCGCGGGCCTCGTGCTTGAGGCCGAAGCGGCGCAGCTGGTCCGGCGTCGGCCCCACGAACACCACGCCCTGGGCGGCGCAGGCCTCGGCGAAGTCGGCGTTCTCGGAGAGAAAGCCGTAGCCGGGGATCACCGCGTCGGCGCCGGTGTCCTTCACCGCTTGCAGAATCAGGTCGGTACGCAGGTAGCTTTCCGCCGCGGTCTGGCCGCCCAGCGCCACCGCCTCGTCGGCGGCGGCCACGTGCTGGCTGTTGCGGTCGGCGTCGGAGTACACCGCCACCGAGGCGATGCCCATGCTCTTGAGCGTGCGGCAGATGCGCACCGCGATCTCGCCGCGGTTGGCGATCAGGACCTTCTTCAAAGCCATTTCATAACCCCTTTATGTAGTTTCTCCAGCCCCCCTGGGCGGTGATGTCCTTGGCGTCGGGAATCGCCCAGCCTTCGCAGATGAAGCCTTTCACCTGGCGGCCGTCCTCGGTTTCCAGGGTGCCCATGCCGAGCGGGCCGGGGATCAGCGCCACGAAACTTCCGAACTCGGTGACCGGCAGCTTCCACAGCTCGATCTCGATGGCGGCGCCGTCGTCGGCGCGGATCAGGCCGGGCTTGGGCGGCGTGGTGTTGGCCAGGGCGTACAGGCGATAGCAGGGCGCGGTGCGGGTGGTTTCCAGCAACACGCCGTTGCGTTCGGTGAGTTGGTAATTCAGCGGCATGCCGGACAGGTGCGCGCCCACCACCGCCACGGTGACGGTGCCGTCGTCCCGTTCCTTGTCGTCTTCCGCCTGCGGCAGCGGCGGCTGCTGGTCGGTGACGCCGGCCCGCCACGGACGGTGGCGCTGCCAGCGGCGGCCGAACTCCGCCAGGGCGGCGTCGTACCAGGCCGGGCCGATCAGGGTGATGCCGGTGGGCAGGCGGTCCTCATCGCGCAGCCCGCCGGGCAGCGACAGGGCGCACATGTCGAGCAGATTGACGAAGTTGGTCCAGGTGCCGAGCTGACTGTTGAGCGTGACCGGGTCGGCGTTCACCGCCGCCCGGGTGTAGATGCCCGGCGTGCTGGGCACCGCCAGGGCGTCGATGTCCGCCATCAGCTGGTCCGCCTGGCGGCGCAGGTCGGCCAGTTTGTACTGGGCGCGGAAACCGTCGGCGGCGCTCATGTCCCGGGCCGGCAGAATAATGTCGCGGATCACCGGCAGCAGGGCGTCGGGCTGATCCAGCAACGGCTCCGCCACGGTATAGCGCTCCGCCACCCAGGGGCCCTGGTAGAGCAGGCGGGCGGCCTCGTGGAGCACCTCCAGATCCATGGGCACCAGCTCGGCGATGGCGTCCAGTTCCTCCAGTTGCCGTTGCCAGGCGGCGGCGGCCTGGTCATCGCCGAACCAGGGTGTCTCCTTGGGCACGCCCAGGCGCGGTTTTTCCGGCAAGGCGGTGGGCACGCCGGACGGCGCGTGGCGGGCGTAGCCGTCCCGTTCGTCGTAGCCCTTATAGATATCGAACACGGTTTCCGCGTCGTCCACGCTCACCGCGAACACGCTGATGCAATCCAGGGTACGGCATGCCGGCACCACGCCCCGGGTGCTCATGCTGCCCTTGGTGGGCTTCAGGCCGACGATGTTGGTGAGCGCCGCCGGCACCCGGCCGGAACCGGCGGTGTCGGTGCCCAGCGCGAAGGGCACCAGCCCCAGGCTGACCACGGCGGCGGAACCGGAACTGGAACCGCCGGTGACATAGTCGCCGTTGAACGGGTTGGGCACCTCGCCGTAGGGCGAGCGCACCCCCACCAGGCCGGTGGCGAGCTGATCCAGGTTGGTCTTACCCACCAGAATGGCGCCGGCGTCCAGCAGCGCCTGCACCGCCGGCGCGGTTTCCTTGGCGGTGTAGGCGTAGGCCGGGCAGGCGGCGGTGGTGGGCAGGCTGCCCACGTCGATATTGTCCTTCACCGCGAAGGGCACGCCGTACAGAGGCAGGGACGGATCGCTGAGGCGCTCCGCCTGGGCGAGCAGACTGGATTCGTCGAGCAGGTGAATCCAGAGAGCCCGTTCGCTGTCCTGCAGTTGCGCGGACAGCGCCTTCATGGCGGCAACCGGCGTCAGCTTTTTACGCCGGTAGGCGGAGCGCCATTGATCGATGGTCCAGCCAAGCACGTTCGCATACCTCGTTGTATACCAGTAGGTATGCTGAACGGTGCAAGGCCGGTGCCAGCTTGCCGGCGAACGTCCCGGGGCCAGCGTTCACGGGCGCTGGCGGCGGCAAGCCCGACCCGCCCGCGCGGACCCGCTCCCCGCTTCCTGCTTCATCACGGGGCGCCCGGCACCGTTTTTGTGCGGCCGTGGAGCGGCGGCCTGACCGGTGATCCTCAACGCGACGGCTTCTTTGGGCGTGGTAGTTGTAGAAGCGACCGGGCGGCGTTCCGCTTTAGTCGCGATGAAGATGGCACGGGCGTGAATCGCGACTAAAGTCGCTCCTACAACCATATCCAACTGGCGACGGCATCCTACGGAGCCGCGCGGGACGCTACCTCGAAGCGTCTCGGTGTGGGCCCCTTTCCGGGACCCTGTCAAACAGGATGTTTGACCGGGAGTCTCCAGGGACGGATTCACGACGTTCCCGGAAAGGGGCCCACACCGAGACGCGGCCCCGCTGGAGGGCCCGCACCGAGACGTCACACCGGGACGTCACACCGGGACGCGCGCCACCCCAACATTCAGCCGACGGCGTCGGCCAGCTCGTTCTTGAGGTGCTCCACGAACCGGGCGGTGGCCACCGGCAGCGCCCGCGAATGCTCCATGCCCAACACCAGCCGCCCCCGGCTCAATCCCCGATCCGCCAGCGGCAGAGCGCGCATGCCGCCGGGCAGATGCGAAGGCGGCATGCCGATCTGAATCTGAAAACACACGCCGCCGCTCTTCACCGCGAAGTTGCGCATCATCTCAAAGGAGTTGGACTCCAGCGCCGCCTCCAGACGCAGCGAACGCCGCGCCAGGAATTCATCCAGCAAGGCGCGCCCGCCCAGGGTGCGGTCCGGCAACGCCAGCGGATAGGCCACGCAATCGGACAGCCGCACCTTGTCCCGATCAGTGAGCGGATGGTCCGGCGACACGAAGGCGCACAGCCGCTGCTCCACGTCCATCAGGGTGCGTATCTCCGGGTCCGGCGGCGGGTTGAACACCAGGCCGATGTCGGCGCGGAATTCCTTCAGGTACTGATAAACCTCCTCGCGCCCGCAAATAAAGGTGGTGAAGCGGATCTTCGGGTGCGTCTTCTGGAAGGTATGGATGGCCCGGGGCAGCATTTCCGCCGCCATGCCCTCGATGGCGGCGATGCGCACCTCGCCCCGGCGCAGGCTGCGCAGGTCCTCGATTTCCGAGAGGGTGCGTTCCAGCTCCGCCATCTGCTTGCGGGCGTAGGCCACGAACAGCTCGCCGGCGGCGGTAAGGCGCACGCCCCGGGCGCGGCGCTCGAACAGGGGCGTGCCGATCTGCTCCTCGATGTCCAGGATGCGGCGGTTCACCGCCGAGGACACCACGTTCAATTGTTCGGCGGCCTTGCGGATGGAGCCGCTGCGGGCGACCGCGTCGATGTAGCGAAGAAAGCGGATGTTCTGCATGGGGCATGGTCCGGCGTTGTCCGAGGTGGTGATGCCGAAAAGGCAGCGCTATGCGGTAAAAATAACGCTGGTCGGCCTCGCTCCGGGAATTCTATCTTGCCTCGCATTGAACGCCCAGGCATGGGGCCGGGCGCGAGGAGAGAGATTTCCATGCAACCGAGAACCGCTTTGTTACCGTCCGCGGGCCGGCCCCGGCCCGTCTTTTTCTTCCTGGGGCTGCTGGCGGCGCTGAGCCTGTCGCTGGCGTCCGCCGCCCACGCCGAGCGCGAGGTGCGCTTCACCGCCAACTGGGCCTTCGAAGCCTCCAACGCGCCCTTCGTTCTGGCCGCCCAGCGCGGCTACTTCGAGGAAGAGGGCCTGGACGTCACCGTGGACGCCGGCGAGGGCTCCTCGGCGGTGATCACGCGCATCGCCGGTGGCAGCTACGAGGCCGGCTTCGGCGACATCAACACCCTGATCGAATTCAACGCCCGCCATCCGGACAACCGCCAGCGCATGGTGTACATGATCTACAACCGGCCGCCGCTGGCGATCATCACCCTCAAGGAATCCGGCATCGAGACGCCGAAACAGTTGGAAGGCAAGGCGATCGGTGCGCCGGCCAACGATTCCGCCTACCGCATGTTCCCGCTGTTCGCCGAAGCCGCCGACCTGGACAGCGACGCCATCCGCTTCGAGAACGTGGCCCCCAATCTGCGTGAAGCCATGCTGGTGCAGGGCAAGGTGGACGCCATCGCCGGCTTCCCGCCCAGCGCCCTGCCGAACCTGCTCAAGCTCGGCATCGACGAGGACGACATCCGCATCTTCTATTACTCCGACTACGGCGTGCCGCTGTACAGCAACGGCCTGATCGTCACCGAGCGCATGATCGAGGAGGAGCCGGAGGTGGTCCAGGGCCTGGTGCGCGCCAGCCATCGCGGCCTCAAGGCGAGCATTGATGACCCGCTGGCCGCCGCCCAGGCGCTGCGCAAGAAGGACAGCCTGATCAACGTGGATCTGGAAGAGCGCCGCATGCGCTTTTTGATCGACAACCAGCTGATCACGGAGGAAGTGAAGGAAAACGGCCTGGGCGCGGTGGACCCGGAGCGGCTTGCCGCGTCCATCGACGTGGTGGCGGAAGCCCTGGAGTTGGACAACCCGCCGGCGCCGGAACAGGTGTTCGACGGTGAATTCCTGGACGCCCTGAAGGACCGGAGCGTGGCGCAATGAGAACCCGTGTTCTGCGTTTTCCCTGCGCCGGCCCGGATGACCTGACGCCGCTGCGCGACGCCCTGGCCGATGGCCGCCTGCACCCGGAACGGGTGGTGGCGGTGCTCGGCAAGACCGAGGGCAACGGCTGCGTCAACGACTTCACCCGGGCCTTCGCCACCACCGTGCTCAAGCGCTTCTTCGCCGAGCGCCTGGCTCTGCCCGAGGACACCGTGGCCGAGCGCATCGCCTTCGTCATGTCCGGGGGTACCGAGGGCGGCCTGTCGCCGCACTGGCTGGTGTTCGAGGTGGACGACGCCGCTTCGCCGGTGCCGGAGCAGCCGGGTCTGGCGGCGGGCATCGCCTTCACCGAAACGTTCGCGCCGGAACAGATCGGCCGCCTGGACCAGGTACGCGCCACCGCCGAGGCGGTGCGCCGGGCCATGGCCAGCGCCGGCATCGAGCGGGCCGGGGACGTGCACTACGTGCAGATCAAATGCCCGCTGCTCACCGCCGCCCGCTGCGAGCAGGCGCGCCAGCGCGGCGCCACCGTGGCCACCACCGATACCTACGAATCCATGGGCTATTCCCGGGGCGCCTCGGCCCTGGGCGTGGCCCTGGCCCTGGGCGAGGTGGACGAGCACGCGCTCAGCGACGCCGCCATCTGCCATGACTTCGCACTCTGGTCCGGCCGCGCCAGCACCTCCGCCGGCATCGAGCTGATGCGCAACGAGATCCTGGTGCTGGGCAACGCCCCGGGCTGGGACCCGGCCCTGCGCATTGGTCACGACGTGATGGCCGACGCTCTAGACGGCGAGGCTCTCGATCGCGCCCTGGCGCCCCTGGGCGGCGGCGAGCTGCGCGCCTTGCTGGCCAAGGCGGAACCGTCGCGCAGCGGCGAGATCCGTGGCCGCCGCCACACCATGTGGGACGACAGCGACATCAACGCCACCCGCCATGCCCGCGCCCTGGTGGGCGGCGTGCTGGGTGGGCGCACCGGCGACCTGGCCCTGTTCGTGTCCGGCGGCGCCGAACATCAGGGGCCGGACGGCGGCGGCCCGCTGGCGGTGATCGTGGAGAAACCGCAATGAGCGAAGGCTTTATCGAACTGGACAACGCCACCCTGTGTTACGCGCGCAGCGAAACGCCGGCGGTGGTGGACATTTCCCTGACCGTGCCCAGCGGCGGCAGCGTCGCCCTGGTGGGCCCCAGCGGTTGCGGCAAGAGCTCGGTGCTGCGGCTGATCGCCGGCCTGGAAACCGCCACCGGCGGCCGCGTCACCGTGGGCGGCGCGGCGCCGGGGGCATCCCGGGGCGCCGTCGGCGTGGCCTTCCAGAAAAGCACCATGCTCGATTGGCGCACGGTGCTCGACAATGTGCTGCTGCCCCTGGAGGTGGTGAGCGGGCCCACCGGGTTTCGCGCCCGCCGCGCCGAATACCGCCAGCGCGCCCTGGCGTTACTGGAACGCCTCGGCCTGGGCGAATACGCCCACCGTTACCCCTGGGAAATGTCCGGCGGCATGCAGCAGCGCGCCTCCCTGTGCCGCGCCCTGATCCACGAACCGGACCTGTTGCTGCTGGACGAACCCTTCGCCGCCCTGGACGCCTTTACCCGGGAAGACCTCTGGGGCCTGGTGCAGTCCATCTGGCGGGAGCGCCGCCCCACTACCGTGCTGGTCACCCATGATCTGCGCGAGGCGGTCTACCTGGCCGATACCGTCTATGTGTTTTCCAAGGGCCCGGGGCGCATCGTGCACCGCGAGGACATCGCGCTGCCCCGGCCGCGCACCGTGGAGGGCACCTTCGACGCCGACTTCGTGGAGTATGTGCAGCGCCTGCGCGGGCACATCGTGGAAGTGCGCGAAACCGTGGAAACGCGAAACACCGAGGAGCCCGCCCATGGCTGACTGGATGCTCAACCGCCGGGTGCTGCCCTGGCTGGTGACCCTGGGCGCCTTCCTGATGTGGGAGGGCGTGGTGCGCACTTTCCAGATCAAGACGTTCATTCTGCCGGCGCCGTCCCTGGTGGCCACCACCCTGGTGGCGCAGTGGGAGCCGATTCTGCAGCACTCCCTGCAAACCCTGATGACCACCCTGGTGGGGCTGGCGCTGGCCATCGGTTTCGGCGTACTGCTGGGGCTGGCGGTAGGCGCCAGCGAAAAAATCTACGCCGGTCTGTACCCGCTGATGGTGGCGTTCAACAGCATTCCCAAGGTGGCCCTGGTGCCGATCCTGGTGATCTGGTTCGGCATCGGCACGGTGCCGGCGATCCTCACCGCCTTTCTGATTTCGTTCTTTCCCATCGTGGTCAACATCGCCACCGGCCTGGCCACGGTGGAACCGGAACTCAACGACCTGATGCGCTCCCTGGGCGCCAACCGACTCACGGTGCTGCGCAAGGTGGGGCTGCCGCGCACCCTGCCGTACTTCTTCGCTGCCCTGAAGGTAGCGGTGACTCTGGCCTTCGTGGGCTCGGTGATTTCCGAGACCGTGGCCGCCAACGCCGGCGTCGGCTACATGATGATGGTGGCCGGCAGCCGCTTCGAGGTGCCGCTGGTGTTCGCCGGCCTGGTGGTGGTGGGCGCCATGGGCATCGTGCTGTACCAGGCGTTCGAATGGCTGGAGCGGCGGCTTACCTTCTGGGCGGTGCGCGGCTGATTGCCGTGCCCGCCGGTGGTGCGGAAACCGCTTTCTTGCACACAAGCGGTGCCGGCAGTGCCGGGCTGAGTGGGAGGGGGGCGTCTGAAAGCCCTGTGAAAACAGGGTTTTCATGATTTGGCATGAACACTGCTACTTGTATACCAACATGCATTCCAGGATGCACTCCAACCCTCCCCGCGCCGTGTACCGGCGCGCCCAGCGTTAAAGGACAGCTCAATGTCTCAACTCAAGCGTCGTGATTTCCTCAAGGCCGCCGGCCTCCTCGGTGCCTCCGCCGCCTTGCCCGTGAACCTGCTGCGCGCCGCCGGTGGCGGCGACCTCACCGTGGGCTTTCTGTACGTGGGCGCGCGGGATGACTTCGGCTACAACCAGTCCCACGCGGAAGCCGCCGCGGTGATCAAGCAAATGCCCGGCATCAAGGTGGTGGAGCAGGAGAACGTACCGGAAACCGTGGCCGTGCAACGGGCCATGGAAGCGATGATCCGCCAGGACGGCGCCAGCCTGATCTTCCCCACCTCGTTCGGTTACTTCGACCCGCACGTGCTGAAGGTGGCGCGGCGCTTTTCCGATGTGCGCTTTGCCCACTGCGGCGGCCTCTGGGAAGAGGGCAAGCACCCGATGAACGTGGGCAGCTTCTTCGGTTACATCGATGAAGCCCAGTACCTGAACGGCGTGGTGGCCGGCCACATGAGCAAGTCCGCCAAGCTCGGTTTCATCGCCGCCAAGCCCATTCCCCAGGTGCTGCGCAACCTGAACGCCTTCACCCTGGGTGCGCGCTCGGTGAACCCGGACATCACCACCTCGGTGATCTTCACCGGTGACTGGTCATTGCCGGTGAAGGAAGCGGAAGCCGCCAACAGCCTGATCGACAGCGGCTGCGACGTGCTCACCTGCCACGTGGACGGCCCCAAGGTGCTGGTGGAAACCGCCGAGAAGCGCGGCGTGATGACCTGCGGCTACCACGCCAGCCAGGCGGCGCTGGCTCCGGAAGGCTATCTCACCGGCGCTGAATGGAATTGGGTCACGCCGTACAAGAAACACGTGCAGGCGGCCCAGGCCGGCGAGCCGATGATCAACTTCCTGCGCGGCGGCCTGAAAGAAGGCTTCGTGAAAACCTCTCCCTACGGACCCAAGGTCAGCGCCGAGGCGAAGAAGAACGCCGACGCGGTGAAGGCGGAAATGATGAGCGGCGACTTCGTGATCTTCGGCGGCCCGCTGAAGAACAACGGCGGCGAGATCGTGATCCCGGACGGCACCGACTACAAACAAACCGCCGTGGAACTGGAGCGCATGGACTACCTGGTGGAGGGCGTGCGTGGCCAGATCTGAGCGAGCGCGCGTTAGCGGGAGCCCGTCATGCTGAAACCCTGGCTGGGGCGGGCCGGCGTGCTGCTGCTGCCGGCCCTGCCCACGCTGTGCGCCCTGGTCACCACGGCGGTGCTGTTCATCGCCTTCCTGCTGATCCAGGGCCGGCCCGCCTGGCAGGCCGGGCCGCTGGTGTTCGAAGGCGCCTTCGGTTCGCTGTTCGCCTGGGAAAACACCCTGATGCGGGCCGCGCCGCTGATGCTCACGGCGCTGTGCGTGGCGCTGCCGGCCCGCGCCGGGCTGATCATCATTGGCGGCGAGGGCGCGCTGGTGCTGGGTGGCCTGGCGGCGGCGGTGACGCCGCTGTGGCTGCCGGCGCTGCCGGCCTGGCCGATGCTGATCGCCATGGGCGTGGCCTCGATGCTGGCCGGCGGGCTATGGATCGGTCTGAGCGGCTGGCTGCGCCAGAAGCGCGGCGTCAACGAGACCATCGGCAGCCTGCTGCTTTCCTACATTGGTCTGGCGATTTTCCGGCATCTGGTGGAAGGGCCGTTGCGTGATCCCAACAGCCTCAACAAACCGTCCACGCCGCCACTGGATAGCAGCTATCAGATCGGCGTGATCAGCGACAGCTTCTATGTGCACTGGGGCCTGGTGGCGGGCATCGTCGCCTGCGTGCTGGCCTGGGTACTGGTGCGCTACAGCGTGATCGGCTTCGCCCTGCGGGTGGTGGGTGGCAACCCGCGCACGCCGCGCATGCTGGGGCTGCCGGTGGACCGGCTGGTGCTGCTTACCTGCGTTCTGGGCGGCGGCGCCGCCGGCCTGGCGGGCATGTTCGAGGTGAGCGCGGTGCAGGGCAGCGCCAACACCGCGCTGATCTCCGGCTACGGCACCGCCGGCATCCTGGTGGCTTTCGCCGCCCGCCACAATCCGCTCGCCATCATCGCCTGCGCGATCCTGCTGGGTGGTCTGGAAGCCAGTGGCGGCCTGCTGCAACGGCGCCTGGGATTGCCCGACGCCACCACCCTGATTCTGCAGGGCATGCTGTTCATCAACCTGCTGGCCTGGGAAACCCTGACCCGCCGCACCGGCGACTGGCGCCTGTGGCTGCGCGGGCACTGGATCGCGGCGCCGCGCGCCGGGCTCGAGGAAAAAGGAGAAACCAGCCATGGTTGAGTCCGACCTGTCGATCTTCCTGCTGGCGCTGCTGGCCGGTGCCATCCGCGTGGGCACGCCCTTTCTGTTCGTCAGCCTGGGGGAATGCCTCACCGAAAAAGGCGGGCGCATCAACCTGGGCCTGGAAGGCATCCTGGTCACCGGCGCCATGACCGGCTACGCGGTGTCCTACCTGTCCGGTTCGCCCTGGCTGGGCGTGCTCGCCGCCGGTGGCGCCGGCCTGTGCCTGGGGCTGGTGCACGGCGTGATCTGCTCGCTGCCCCGGGTCAACGACATCGCCTTCGGTATTGCCCTGATTCTGTTCGGCACCGGCCTGGCGTTTTTCCTGGGCAAGGATTTCATTCAACCCAGCGCGCCCATGCTGCCGTCCATTCCTCTGGGTGGCTGGAGCGACGACACCCGGGTGCGCTCGGCGCTCAACGTCAATGTGCTGTTCTTTATCGGCGTGGCGCTGGCGTTCGTGCTGCATTGGGGCCTGCGCGGCACCCGCTGGGGGCTGGTGCTGCGGCTGGTGGGCGACCACGAGGATTCCGCCCAGGCGCTCGGCTACCGGGCCGCCGGGGTGCGCATCGTGGCCACCGGCGTGGGCGGCTTCCTGGCCGGCGTGGGTGGTGCCTATTTGTCGCTGTACTACCCGGGCAGCTGGAACGAGGGCCTGTCCAGCGGCCAGGGCCTGATGGCGGTGGCGCTGGTGATCTTCGCCCGCTGGCAACCGATCAACTGCCTGTGGGCGGCGTTGCTGTTCGGCGCCGCCGGCGCCGTGGGCCCGGCCCTGCAGGCCATCGGCATTGGCTGGGGCTACTACCTGTTCAACGCCATTCCCTATGTGCTGACCCTGGCGGTGATGGTGATCACCTGCCGGCCGGACCGAACCCTGAGCGGCGCGCCCGGCGAACTCAGCCTGAACCGATAACCCGACGAGAGAAGGTATTCCCATGTCCAGCGGACTCTCCGGTTTGAACAAAACCCCCAACGGCGTGGTGATGGGGCTGGCGCAACTGGCGCTGCCCGATCCGCGCACCCGCGATGAACTCTGGCAACAGACGCAACGCGTCATCGAGATGATCGGCAAGGCCCGGCGTTCCATGCCGGAGATGGACCTGATCGTGTTTCCGGAATATTCCCTGCACGGCCTGTCCATGGACACCTCGCCGGACATCATGTGCGACCTGGACGGCCCGGAAGTGGCGGCGCTCAAGCAGGCCTGCGTCGATCATAAAATCTGGGGCTGCTTCTCGATCATGGAGGCCAACCCCAACGGCAACCCGTTCAATTCCGGTCTGATCATCGACGACACCGGCGCGCTGAAACTCTACTACCGCAAGATGCACCCCTGGGTGCCGGTGGAACCCTGGGAGCCCGGCGACCAGGGCATTCCGGTGTGCGAAGGGCCCAACGGCTCGACCCTGGCGCTGATCATCTGCCACGACGGCATGTTCCCGGAGATGGCCCGGGAGTGTGCCTACAAGGGCGCCGAGATCATGATCCGCACCGCCGGCTATACGGCGCCGATCCGCCACTCCTGGAAGATCACCAACCAGGCCAACGCCTTCACCAACCTGATGCAAACCGCCAGCGTCTGCATGTGCGGCTCCGACGGCACCTTCGATTCCATGGGCGAGGCCATGTTCGTCGATTTCGACGGGGTGCCCCTGGTGGAAGGCGGCGGCCGCGCCGACGAAATCGTCTGCTGCGAGCTGCGCCCGGACCTGGTGCGCGAAGCCCGCGAGCACTGGGGCGTGGAGAACAACATCTACCAGTTCGGCCACCGCGGCTACGTGGCGGTGAAAGGCGGCGCCGGCGATTGCCCCTACACCTATATGCAGGACCTGGCGGCGGGCCGTTACCGGCTGCCCTGGGAAGACAAGGTGAAACACACCGACGGCCGCGCCTTTGGTTTCGAGCCGCCGGAACGGACCTACAAGCCGGGAGGCCACTGATATGAGCGAGCACTTCATCACCGCCGATCCCTACCCCTGGCCGTACAACGGCGATCTGCGCCCGGACAACACGGCGCTGATCGTCATCGACATGCAGACCGACTTCTGCGGCAAGGGCGGGTACGTGGACAGCATGGGCTACGACCTGTCCCTGACCCGGGCGCCCATCGAACCGATCAAAAGCGTGCTGGCGGCCCTGCGCGAACGGGGCTTCATGATCATCCATACCCGCGAGGGGCACCGCCCGGATCTGGCCGACCTGCCCGCCAATAAACGCTGGCGCTCGCAACGGATCGGCGCCGGCATCGGCGACGCCGGCCCCTGTGGCCGCATCCTGGTGCGCGGCGAACCGGGCTGGGACATCATTCCGGAGCTGGCGCCCCTGGACGGCGAGGTGATCATCGACAAGCCCGGCAAGGGCTCGTTCTGCGCCACCGACCTGGAGCTGATTCTGAACACCCGTGGCATCGACAACATTATTCTCACCGGCATCACCACGGACGTGTGCGTGCACACCACCATGCGCGAAGCCAACGACCGGGGCTTCGAATGCCTGCTGCTGGAGGACTGCTGCGGCGCCACCGATCAAGGCAACCATGACGCCGCCATCAAGATGGTGAAAATGCAGGGCGGCGTGTTCGGCAGCGTGGCCGATTCCAAGGCCCTGCTGGACGGCCTGGGAGCACTGTGACCATGCGTGCCCTGAAGCTGGAAACCATCGGCGCCAGCAAGACCTTCGGCACGTTCCGGGCCCTGGACAAGGTGTCCCTGACGGTGCGCGCCGGCACCGTGCACGCCCTGCTGGGCGAGAACGGCGCCGGCAAGAGCACCCTGGTGAAGGGGCTGGTGGGCTACTCGCCCCTGGACGAGGGCAACATCCTGGTGGACGACCGGGAGTACGCCGTGCGTTTGCCCCGGGACGCCCATGGCCTGGGCATCGGCATGGTCTATCAGCATTTCACCGTGGCCCCCGGCCTCACCGTGGCCGAGAACCTGGTGCTGGCGCGCGGCGATCTGCCGGCGCGCATTCACTGGAAGGCGGAGCGTGAGCGACTGCGCGCCTTCATGGACAGGATGCCGTTCAAGCTGGACCCGGACCGGCCGGTGACGGCCCTGGCCGCCGGCGAAAAACAGAAGCTGGAGATCCTCAAGCAGCTGTATCTGGACCGGCGCCTGATCATTCTCGACGAACCCACCTCGGTGCTCACCCCCCAGGAGGCGGATGAAGTGCTGGGGCTGATGCGCGATCTGGCCCACGACGGCCAGGTGTCGGTGCTGATGATCACCCATAAATTCCGCGAAGTGACCGCCTTCGCCGACGATGTCACCGTGCTGCGCAAGGGCGCCCTGGTGGGCAGCTGCAAGGTGGCGGACACCACCCCCGAGGCGCTGGCGGAATGGATGATGGGGCGCAGCGATGACCGCACCGTGGCCGGCGAACGGCCGCCGGTGGACCCGGAGCGCGCGCCGGCCCTGGAAGTGGCCGGCCTGAAAGTGAACAACGACAAGGGCGTGCGCGCGGTGCACGGTGCCTCCTTCGTGGTGCGGCCCGGCGAGATCCTGGGCGTGGCCGGCATCTCCGGCAACGGCCAGCGGGAACTCACCGAGGCCCTGCTGGGCCAGCGCAAACGGGAAGCCGGCGCGGTGCGCGTGCACGGCGAGCCCTACCATGCCAGCCGCCGGGAAATGCTTGACCGGGGCGTGCACAGCCTGCCCGAGGAGCCGCTGCGCAACGCCAGCGTGGCGAGCATGTCGGTGGCGGAGAACCTGGCCCTGCGCAGCTTCGACCAGGCGCCGATCCGCCGCCAGGGCTGGCGGGTCAGCCGCCGGGTGATCCGCGAGCAGGCGCGTGGCCTGATCGAGCGTTTCCAGGTCACGCCGCCGGACCCGGACCGGCCCATCGGCACCCTCTCCGGCGGCAACGTGCAGCGCGCGGTGCTGGCCCGGGAGCTCACCGAGGAGGTGCGCGTGCTGATCGTGTCCAACCCGGTGTTCGGTCTCGACTTCGCCTCCGTGGCGATGATCCACCAGCGGCTGATGGACGCCCGCAACCGGGGCGCCGCCGTGCTGCTGCTCAGCGAGGACCTGGACGAACTGCTGGAACTGGCGGACCGCATCCTGGTGATCCACGACGGCGAGCTGGTGTTCGAGACCCCGGCGGGCCGGGCCGACCGCGCCGAGCTGGGCGCGCACATGGCCGGCGGCGGCGAGCGGGAGGCGTCATGATCGAAGTGGCGGCGCGCCCCGGCGTTTACCGGTTCGACCCGGCCACCACCGCCCTGGTGGTGATCGACATGCAGCGGGATTTTCTCGACCCCGGCGGCTTTGGCGCCGCCCTGGGCAACGACGTCACGCCCCTGCGCGCCATCATTCCGGCGGTGGCGGAGCTGCTGGCGCTGGCGCGCCGTCATGGCCTCACCGTGATTCACACCCGCGAATCCCACGCCCCGGACCTGTCCGATTGCCCGCCGGCCAAACACCAGCAGGGCAAGCCCGGCCTGCGCATCGGCGACCCGGGGCCCATGGGCCGGATTCTGATTCGCGGTGAACCCGGCAATCAGATCGTGCCGGAGCTGGCGCCCCTGGACGGCGAATGGGTGATCGACAAGCCGGGCAAGGGCATGTTCTACGCCACCGGCCTGGACCGGCGGCTGCGCGAGGCCGGCATCGAGACCCTGCTGTTCGCCGGCGTCACCACCGAAGTGTGCGTGCAGACCAGCATGCGCGAGGCCTGTGACCGGGGTTATCGCGGCCTGCTGATCGAGGACGCCACGGAAAGTTATTTCCCTGAATTCAAACGGGCCACCCTGGAAATGGTCGTGGCCCAGGGCGGCATCGTCGGCCAGGTGGCCGGCCTGGCCGCCCTGGACGCGGCCCTGACACAGGCCACGAAAGAGGAATCCTGATATGACGGCTTCACCGGAAATCAACCGGCCCCGGGCGGTGGCGGAAGTACGCACCGCCTTCGAGGACTACGAGCGGGCGCTGCTGGACAACAATCTGGCGGTGCTGGACGGCTACTTCTGGGACCACGCCGCCACGGTGCGCTACGGCGTGGCGGAAAACCTGCACGGCGGCGAGGAGATCGCCCGCTACCGGCGCCAGTGCCAGCCGGTCGGCCCGGGCCGCAAGCTGTTCAACACCGTGATCACCACCTTCGGCGATGACTACGCCACGGTCAGTACCCAATTCCGTGACGGTGTCACCGAGCGGGTGGGGCGGCAGATGCAGACCTGGGTGCGGTTCGAGGATGGCTGGAAGGTGGTGGCCGCCCATGTGAGCGTGGACCTGAGCACGCTCTGATCCGGCGGCGGCGCGTTCAAATCAGCGCTGTAATACTATAACATCGGCGTCTTCGTCGTCCGTCACCCGCCCTTGGGGGAACGCCATGTCCCGTTCGCCGCTGTCCTGGCCGTCCGTCCTGTTGCCGCCGCTGTTGATCGCCCTGTCCGTGGCGTTCTGGTGGCGCTATCACCCGCGCCCGGAACCGCCGCCGATGACCGACCAGGCGCTGCTGCGGCTGGCCGCCGACACCGACTTCCACAACCTGGACCCGACGCCGGCGCCGCTGCCCTGGGAGCACTACACCATTCAGCAGGGCGATCTGCTGACCCATCTGTGGAAGGAACAATGGCAACTGCCCACGGCCACTCTCTACCGGCTTATCGAGGACGCCGATCAGGGCCAGCGGCTCAACCGTCTGCGCCCGGGCCAGCACCTGGAATGGCGCGCCGACAGTGACGGCCGCCTGTTGGCTCTGCGGCTCTGGGAGAGCGATGCCGAGGGTTACCAATGGGATCTGGACGGCGACGCCATCCACGGCCAGGTGCTGGAAAAAGAGCGGGCCAGCCACCGGGTGCGCGTGGCCGGCATCGTTCGGACGTCCCTGGCCGCCGCCCTGGCCGGCCAGCCGGCCCTCGCCGGCGCCGCCGGTTCGGTGAGCGCCCAGCTCGCCGAGCTGCTGCCGTTGTCCCGCCAGGCCCGCCGTGGCGACCGTTTCTCCCTGCTGGTGGACGTGGAACGGCTGGACGGCGGCGAGCGCGCCTACTCCGCCAAGCTGATGGGCTTCGATTACCAAGGCGCCCGTCTGCAAGCCAGTGCCGCCCGCTTCGACGACGACCGCTTCTACCGGCCCGATGGCACCAGCCTGCTGCCCAGCTTCTGGCGTCATCCGTTCGCCGAATCGCACCACTACCGCATCAGTTCACCGTTCAACCTGCATCGCCACCACCCGATCACCGGTCGCATCAGCCCCCATTACGGCACCGACTTCGCCATGCCCACCGGCTCGCCGGTGGCGGCCCCGGCGGACGGCGTGGTACGCCGCGTCACCCATGGGCTGCTGGCCGGCAACTATGTGGTGCTGGACCACGGCAACGGCTACCGCACCCGCTATATGCACCTGAGCAAGGTGCGCGTACACCCCGGCGACACCGTCCGCCAGGGCCAGGTGATCGCCCTGAGCGGTAACACCGGCCGCAGCACCGGGCCGCACCTGCACTATGAACTGCGCATGAACGGCCGGCCGGTGAACGCCATGAAGGTACCGCTGCCCACCAAGGGGCAACTGGCCAGCGACGAGCTGACCCGGTTCCGCAATCAATATGCCGCCTACTTCGACTTCCCCGCCGACGCCAACGACGGCACCGAAGTGGCCCACCGCGACCCGGAGCAATAACCCCGCGTTGGGTGGCGTTTAAAGGTAGAAGGGCTTTTGTAGGAGCGGCTTTAGCCGCGATGGCTCCCAGGCTGATCGCGGCTAAAGCGGAGCGCCGCTCGGCCGCTCCTACGGCGGGGGCGGTTCGATGGCGTCGGCTGCCGCTTGTCTTGAGATAATGTTTATTGAATGGCGAAGTCGCGGATTGCCTGGCGACTGTCATGGTCCTGATCGAGAACAATCTCGGCGTATTGGGCAAGGTCTTCCTGAACTTCCTGGAAAGCGAAGTGCCGCTTCTTGGCATCCGTGCTATCGCCGGGGCGGGGCCCCTGGATAGCGAAGAGCACTTTTTCGGGCTTCAGACCAAAGTGTTCGAGGCGCTTTAGTTTAACGCTCCACCGGTCGGCATGGTCATAGATAGCGTTCGGTGTTTTCAGGCCGAGATAAAGAGGCTTGATGGCCTTGGCCGCTCTGTCATTGATCATCTGAACGAGCGGAAACTGAACGCTGTATACGTCGGTGCCCAACTTTCTTGTCTTGAACGGTGCCGGGAGATTCAGGCCCTTAAGGCTTTCTCTGACCTTTTTCTCCAGCCGTGCCTCGTAATTGGCATCTTTTGCAAAACCGTGGCGAACGTAATGTTCGAACAGCGCGTCCAGTTCCGCTTTGGGGTCTTCGGTGAGCACGACCCTTGGAGCACCAAAGCGCAGAATCGTTTCTCGCGGATGGATCAGCCCTTCGAAAGCCGCCATCAGGTCGCGTTGGCCGCCGCCGGTGACCAGATCCCGGACGCGCTCCAATTCCCGGGCCAGATTGGCGGTGGCGAAACGGTAAAGCTTCACATCCAGGTTCTGGAAGAAAGCGGTGTACCTGGACGTTCTCCTGGTTTCCAGACGAAAATCGAGCAACCCGGTCTTTTCGCAAACGAGCAGCATGCCGACGTTGGCGAACTCGCCGGTTTCCGGGTAGGGCTGAAACTGAATAACGCTGTACTTGCAGGCGAAGCGCTTCATGGTATATTCCAAAAACTTCTATTCAGGCAATTTTCTAATGCCTCTTTGCAGGGTCGCGGAGCGAAATTGCCCGGTACCGTAGCGTCGCTATCGTACCATTTCCATTCTGGCGGCGCCGTATCGAACGCCTCGTCAAAGATTGGCAGGTGCCGCTCAAAACACTCCCGAAAAAACTCTCTTTCAATGTAGTCGGAGAACAGGTTGCGGGCTTCATCCTTAAAAATGTGGTTCGCCAGGAAGTCCTCCGGATCAAAATCGGTGTCGAAGGCATTATTGTGGTCGAATACCACCAGTGACTCCTGATCGAATAACAGATTGGGATTGTGAAGGGTGCGGTCCGAGTTTCGAATCCACCAGTCAAAAGCCACCACTCGTCGTTGAAGAGCAGCGGGGACTTGGTTGACTGATGCCGGTTCGAGCCAAAGGGCGCGTGGTACTTTCCTGGAGCCGAAGGCCGGCCCACTGCCGATTGGGGCAAGATCGGGGGACAGCGCCTCGACCAGTTCCGGATCCAATTCGACGATGCGAAATTCAGGAATGGGCAGCGCCAGGGCGGTTGCCAGGTGCGCGCATATCCATTCCTTGTACATGCTGTCCGGCGTGGTATTCCGTCCCTTCACATAATAAAAGTCATTATCGACGCCGCGGCACAGGAAAGGGCGACTGAATCCCTGGTCGGCGGGCTTTATGACTTCTTTTATCTGAACTCGGTCCACGGGCCACCTGATTGGTTCTCCCTGCTCCATACCCGGCTTCCGCCGAAGGTGATCCTGAATCGTACTATGAGCGGAGTATCCGGAACACCGGTGGTGCTTGCGGTTCGGGCCTGCTCACACTACTTGCCTCGCACCTGTTGCGGCTATAAATCCACCCATCAAGGCACGAGGAGAGAAGTTTGGTGGCTCCAAATGAACGACGAGTAACGCGGAGGGGTGGATTTATAGCCGCAATCCGAAGGGCTGGCGCCCTTTTGGCCTCCAGCGTCGTTGTCGGTCGCGCGCTCCCTCCGCCTGGCTGGAGGTCCAAAATGACACCCAGCAGGCGCGATGCAAGTAGTGTGAACAGGCCCTAGGCCAGCAGGCGCGCCATGGCCTGGAACCAGGCGGCGGTGCTGGCGGGGTCGCGGCCCGGGGCGCCGGCGGCGTGGCCCAGGTCCGAGTCCAGGACTTCCAGGGTGGCGCCGGGGATCAGCCCGGCTTCGTGGCGGGCGTCGTCCACGGTGAAATAGAGGTCGGTGCGCGACGGCAGGATCAGGGCCCGGGCGCGGATCGCGCCCAGGGCGGTGGCCAGGTCGCCATCGCCCGGGTCCGCCGCTTCCCAGGCGGCGAGTACCGCCAGCAGGTCGTTGGCGTCCTGGGCCAGATGGTCCTCCTCCCAGAAACGCAGCAGTGCCTCGATGCTGTCGAAGCCCAACCGCCGGTACAGGCCGCGCCGGAAGAACGCTTGGCTGTAGGCCCAGCCGGCGTAGACCCGGGCGAAGGCGCGCAGGCCAGCCTCCGGTGGTTGTTGGTAGTCGCCGCCATTAAAGGTGGCGTCCGCTTGCAGGGCGGCGCGCACGCCGTCCAGGAACACCCGGTTGTGCGGCCAGCAGCGGGCGGTGGCGCACACCGGCAGCAGGCGCCGGACCCGCTCGGGGTGATGAATCGCCCATTGATAGGACTGCATGCCGCCCATGGACCAGCCGGTGGCCAGGGCGATCTCCGCCGGGCCGAACCAGGCTTCCAGGGCGGCGGCCTGGGAGGCCACGTTGTCCTCCAGGGCCACCAACGGGAAGCGGTGGCCGCGCTGGGAAGGATGGGCGTTGCTGGGTGAAGTGGCGACGCCGTTGCCGAACAGGTCGAACAGCACCACGCAGTAATCGCCGTCGGCCAGGGGGCTGCCCGCACCAATAAGGGGCAGGCTGCCCCGGGCGGTGCCCCCGTAGTAGCAGGGAATCAGCACCAGATTGTCGCGCCGGGCATTGAGGGTGCCGGCCTGCAGAGCGGTGAGGCGGGCGTCGCGCAGCACGCCGCCGCTTTTCAGGGGCCAGTCGCCCAGTTGGATGTGCCGTTCGATCACTGTCACGGGTGGGTCTCCGGATTATATATACAAGCTGGCATGTATATTGAATGCAAGGCCTGTACCTATTTTCCGCGCGGTAACGTCTGGAGAGACATGATGAACGCCAAAGCCAACGGCCCCTCCGCGGCCTCCGCCCCGAACGCCGACGATCTGGCCCGGGATCTGCTCGACAAGGGCGCCAAGTACGCCATGGCCAGCTACGTGGACATCCACGGCGTGGTGAAGGGCAAGTTCGTGCCCCTTGCCCACCTGGATCGCATGTTGACCGGTTCCGAGCTGTACACCGGCGCGGCCCTGGACGGCGTGCCCCAGGACATCAACGACGACGAAGTGGCGGCCATGCCGGACCCGGCCACCGCCACGCCGTGCACCTGGAATCCGGAGCTGGTGTGGTTCGCCAGCGACCTGCACCTTAACGGCCAGCCGTTCCAGGCCTGCTCGCGCGGCATTCTCAAGCGCCAGCTCGAAGCGGCGGCGGAACTGGGGCTGGGCTTCAATCTGGGCATCGAAACCGAATTCTTCCTGTTCCGCGATACCGAAGACGGCGGCTTCGCGCCGGTCAGCGACCGGGACGATCTGGACAAACCCTGCTATGACCCGCGCCCGCTGATGGACAACCTGCCCATCGTCGGTGAAATCGTGGAAGCCATGAACGCCCAGGGCTGGGACGTGTATTCCTTCGATCACGAGGACGCCAACGGCCAGTTCGAAACCGACTTCATGTACACCGATGCGCTGAACATGGCGGACCGGCTGGTGTTCTTCCGCATGATGGCCAACGAGATCGCCCGCAAGCACGGCGCCTTCGCCAGCTTCATGGCCAAGCCGTTCGCCGACCGCACCGGCAGCGGCGCGCACTTCAATATGTCCCTGGCGGATCTGGAGACCGGCCGCAACCTGTTCGAGGCGGACGGCGACGACCCCCACGGCTGTGGCGTCTCGCCCCTGGCTTACCATTTCATTGCCGGGGTGCTGAAACACGCCCGCGCCATCTGCGCGGTGATCGCGCCCACGGTGAACAGCTACAAGCGGCTGGTACAGCGCGGCGCCATGTCCGGCTCCACCTGGGCACCAGTGTACTGCTGCTACGGGAACAACAACCGCACCAACATGCTGCGCATTCCCTCCCAGGGCGGCCGCGTGGAATGCCGCGCCCCGGACATCGGCGGCAACCCCTACCTGGGCGCGGCCCTGATGCTCGCCGCCGGCCTGGAAGGTATTCGCGAGAAGCTGGAACCCGGCACTCCACACCGGGAGAACATGAACGACTACAGCCGCGCGGAAATTCGCGGAATGGGCATCGAGATGTTGCCGCGCACCCTGGGTGAAGCGGTGGACGCCTTCGAGGCGGACCCGCTGGCCCGGGAAGTATTTGGCGATTTGATGTTCGACACCTTCGTGGATTTCAAACGGGATGAATGGGAGCAGTACCACAACCAGGTTTCCGAGTGGGAAGTGCGCCGTTACCTGAAGATGTTCTGAACCACGCCTCGCCCGGTGAGCGCTTGGCGGTAATCGCCGGGCGCTTTACCCTTTCTTGTTGAATCCCCACCGCCGGTACGGAGCCTGATTGCCCGAATGAGACGCACCAAGGAAGAAGCCGAACAAACCCGGCTCAAGATTCTCGATGCCGCGTTGGTGTTGTTCAGCCGTAACGGCTACACCAACACCACCCTGGCCAACATCGCCACCCAGGCGGGCTTCAGCCGGGGGCCGATCTACTGGCATTTCAAGAACAAGGACGAACTGTTCGAAGCGGTGTTGCTGCTGTCCCAGGGGCCCTTGCTGGCGCTCACCAAGGAAACCCGCCACGCCGAGGGCCCGCCGCTGGAAGTGCTGCGCGCCTTCGCCGACCGCTGGCTGCGTCTGCTGGTGGAGGACACCCGCTACCGCCAGTCCTTCGAGATTTTTCTCAATAAAACCGAGCTTACCAACAACCTGGATCACACCCTGCGCCGCGAGCGCAAACTGACCCGGGACCTGGTGTCGGTGCTCGCCGGGCAGGTGGAACGGGCCCAGCAGGACGGCGATATTCCCCGCCGCCACGGTGCCCAGGAGCTGGGGCTGCTGTGCTACACCCACCTGATGGGGGTGACGCAGACCTGGTTGTTCTCGCCGCGTTTGTTCAGCCTGGAAGAAGAGATTCCATTCTTCACCGAGCGGTTGATTGAGTTGTTGAAGCTTTAGCCGCGATCCGCCGCTTCCGCCACCGGGCTCGCCCGGGTAGTGCCTTCCTCGCTCATCAGCCGCCGGATGTGCATGTCCAGCCGCCGGTATTGCGGATGGTCGAGCAAGGCTTCGCGGTCCCCGGCGGGCACCTCCTTCTTGAAATCCGGCCGGATCACTTCCCGCAACCGGCCCGGATGGCTGGACAGGAAGAACACCACGTCGCCCAGGTAGAGCGCTTCCTCGATGTCGTGGGAGACCAGCAGCACCGTGGTGCGCTCCTTGCGCACGATACCCAGCAGCAGTTCCTGCATCTGCCAGCGGGTCTCCGGGTCCAGGGCGCCAAACGGCTCGTCCATGAGCAGCAGCTCCGGATGGTTGGCCAGGGTACGGGCGATGGCCACCCGCTGGCGCATGCCGCCGGACAGTTCATGGGGGTAGGCGTCGGCCACGTCCTCCAGGCGCACCGCCTGGATGAAATGCTCCACCGCGCCTTCACGCAGGCTGGAGCTGTCGCCGGTGATCTTCAGCCCGTAGGCCACGTTCTGACGTACCGTCAGCCACGGAAAGGACGTGTAGCTCTGGAACACCATGCCGCGGTCCCGGCCGGGGCCGGTGACCGGCCGGCCGTTCAGCGACAGGGCGCCGGTGGTGGGCTCCTCCAGCCCCGCCACCATGCGCAGCAGGGTGGACTTGCCGCAGCCGGACGGGCCCAGCAGCACGCCCACGCGGCCCGGCGGCAGGTGCAGGGACACGCCCTCCAGGGCCACCCGGGGATCGCGGCCGCCGGCGCGGAAGGTCTTGCCGGCGTTTTCGATGATCAAACCGGAACCGTTGTGCATGGCGGGTCCTCCGTTGGTCGACATGTCAGTCGGTGGTGATGGCTTTCAGCGGCGCCAGGTTAACGCCGGCTTCCATGGGATGGCGCTCGTCCACCAGGCCGAACTTGAGCCACCAGTCGGTGGTGGTTTCCCAGTGCTGGCCGATCTGGCCGTTGCTCAGGCCCAGGGGTAGCTCGCCGGGCGCCACGCCCATGAAGCGGCCGGCCTCGGCGGCGTCGAACACCCAGATGCCGCCCTTGTGGATCTTGCCGTCCTTGCCGATCACTTTTTCCACGTCGGCCAGGGGAAAGCCCAGATGCTTGGCGATGATCTGGTTGCCCTCGGCGGGGTGTTCCTTCCACCAGGCCACCGCCTTGAAGTAGGCGTCCAGGGTCTTGGCGGCCACCTCCGGGCGTTCCTTCAGGAAGGCGTCGCTCATGTACATGGCGTCGCCGAGCAGGGCGGTTTCGATCCAGTCCCCTTCCGAGGAGGTGGCGGCGACGGTGGCGTCCGGCAGTGCGTCCAGGGCGTGGGAGCCAAAGGGTTCCCAGAATTCCGCGGCGGCCACGTTGCCGCCCACCAGGGCGCCCACGGCGTCGTCCATGATCAGGTTGGTGTACTCCACCTCATCGAAGCCGACGCCGTTCTGCTCCAGCCAGATGCCCATGAAGATCTGCGTCAGGCCGCCCACCAGCACCGCCACGGATTCCCCTTTCAGGTCCCGCGCGCTTTCGATGCCCGGGGCCAGCACGATCTTGTCGGTGCCGTAGGAAGGGTTGGTGTAGGTGACCATCTTGATGGGCACCTCCTTGTCCGCCGCGATGGGGCCGTACTCGGCGGTGCTGGAGGTGACGTCCAGGCCACCGGAGGTCATCAGGGAAAAACTTTCGTAGGGGTCCTCGATGACGCTGATTTCCAGATCCAGGTCCGGCGCCAGGTTCTTCTCCTGGGCGATGAACCAGAACCCGTAACCGGGCCAGGAGAACAGGGACAGGCGCACCGGCTCGGCGGCGCGGGCGCCCAGGGAAACCAGGCACAGCGAAGTGGTCAGTAACAGCAGCTTGATCAGTCGCATGATGAAAAGCCTCTTGGCAAGGGAAAGCGGATCAGCGCTGGTGCTCCCCGCGCAGGTACGGGAAGCGCCAGCGATAAACGAGACGGAACAGGGCGTCGAAGGCGAGGCCCAGCAAACCGATGGTGACGATGCCCGCCATGATGTCGTCCACGTGCACGAAGCGCTTGGCGCGCATCATCATGGCGCCGATGCCGTCGGTGGCGGCGACGATCTCGGCGATCACCAGATAGGTCCAGCTCACCGCCAGCATTTGCCGGCAGGTGTCCAGGTAACCGGGCAGGGAATGGCGGAATACCACGGTCCACAGCACCACCCGGCGGCCGCCGCCCAGGGTCTTGGCGGTTTCGATGAAGGCCGCCGGCACCTGGCGGGTGACGTCGGCGAGCATGATCGCCAGGAAGAACACCACGCCGATCAGCAGCAGGGCGATCTTCTGGCTGTCGCCGGTGCCCAGCCACATCAGCAGAAGTGGAATGAACGCCGGCGCCGGCAGGTAACGGAAGGCGCCCAGTAGCGGATTGAGCAGGCCGTCGATGCGGGCGAAGGCGCCCATTAGCAAACCCAGGGGCAGGGCGATGGCCACCGCCAGGGAAAAGCTGATCAGGATGCGGCGGATGCTGGACAGCACGTCGCCGAGAAAGCCCTGCTCCACGAACAGATCGGTGAGCGCGCGCATCACCGCCACCGGGCCGGGAAACAGCCGCTCGGACGCGAGCCCGGCGTGGGCGGCCAGGTACCAGCCGAACACGAACAGCAGCCAGCCGGTGAGCCCCAGCAGCACACGGCGGCGCCAGTCCAGATGCTGGCCGAAATCCAGCCAGCGGCGCTTCAGGGCCGGCGCCGGCGGCCGGGCCGGGGCGTCGCCGGTGGTGATGGAATCCCGTAATGACGCGGTCATCGCCAGCCTCCTCAGAATGCGGTCAGGAAACTCAGGCCGTACACCGGCACGGCGCTGCCTTCGCGAATCGCCCGGGTGGCTTCCACCTGGCCGTAGGTCTCCGCGTGGATGCCGTCCAGACGATGGCGGTGGTAGCTGCGCAGCTGATCCTTGAACGGCAGCGTCTGGGCGAAGTCGTCGCCGTACAGTTCACGGTGCGCCGCCGGCAGCTTGTACCAGGGCAGGGTGGGCTTGGTGTGGTGCGCGTTGTGGTAGCAGAAATTCAGCACCAGCAGGTTGAGCACCGGCCAGCGCCGCGAGATCGGGTTGGTGTAGGTGTTGCTTTCCTCGTACTCCCGGTCGCCCTTGTGCGGCAGCGGTGCTTCCTTGTCGTTGAGCGTGGCGATGATGTCGTAGTTGTGCTGAAAGGCATCGAAAAAACGCAGCACCGTAAGCAGCAACGCATAGGCCACGAAATACAGCAGCACCGCTTTCAGGCTCCACACCGCGAGGGCGGCGAGCAGGCTCAGACGCACCAGCAGCACGGCGGCGGTGCGCTTGCGCTGCGCCGGGTCGCCGTAGCCGATAAAGGGCGCCACCATCAGCACCGCGTGCATCAGATAATCCACCGCCGGCACATAGGCCCATTCCAGGGCGAACACCAGCTTCTCGGTGCGCGGGTGGGCTTTCAGCCAGGCGCGGTAATCGAAGGCGATGGTGTCGGCGTTGTCCACGTGGTGGCGCAGATGCTTGTAGCGCAGATCCTCGTAGGTGCCGTAGCAGCCGCCGGCGATCCAGTTCAGCGCCTTGCCCAGGCGGGTGTTGTAGGCGGTGTTCTTGAACAGGGCGTTGTGGGCGCAGTCGTGAATCAGATAGGCGGCCACCACCATGCCGTGGGCGCAGGCCAGCACGCCCAGGGCGGGCAGCAGCCAGCCCGGCCGGGCCATCAGCAGCCAGCCGCCCACATAGGTGACCAGGATGTAGGCCAGCGCCGCCGCGTTCGGCGCCAGGCCGTCCGGGTGGCGCAGGGTGGACTTGATCATTGCCATGGGAAACCTCCTCAAACCGCCTGGCGTTTCAGGTCATGGGGCACGGACCACTGCTGGAAATGCCGGCGCTCGCAGTCGGCGATCCAGCGGTTCAGGTCCCACAGATCGGCGATCGGCGCGCCGGTGAACGGCAGGGTGTGCAGGTAGCCGTCCGGGCCGAACTCCGGGGTCATGGTGGTGGTGCTCAGGCCGCGCCGGCGCTGGGACGACCACACCGCTTCCCAGCAGCGCTGGTGGGCGGCCAGGGCGCCGGCGAATTCCGGCGCGCCGGGGTGCGGCACCTGGGGCCCCTGGTCGTAGCCCACCCGGCTGTGCACATGCAGGGCCTGCTCGGCGACCCGCTCGATGCTGTCCCACTCGGTGTCCGGCAGGCGCTCGCACACCACCGCCCAGTGGCTGAAGTCGCAGGTCACCGCCAGCTCCGGCACGCGCTCCAGAATCGCCACCGTGTTCCAGGGGCAGAAAAAGCTGCGCCCGCGATGGGTTTCGAAGCTGGCGGTGACGCCCAGGCCGGTGGCGATGTCCTGGGCCTCGGAGAAGAAGCGCACGCTGTCGTCGATGGACCAGGCATCGCAGCCACCCATTACGTTGGCGAACTCGGCGCCCAATTCACGGCCGGCGGCCAGTTGTGCCTCGAAATCCGCCAGGTGCTCTTCCACCGAGGCCTGGCGGCGCGGCACATAGCTGCCGGCGGTGCAGATTTCCTGAATCCAGCGCAGGCCGTAGGCGGCCAGGGCGCGGCCCAGGGCGTCGCGTTCGCCGTTGTCCGTTGGCAGGGGCGCCTCCAGGCCCTGGAAGCCGGCGTCCACCGCCAGCCGCGCCGCGTCGGCGACGTCGCCCGGATGTCCCCACAGGGTTTTGAAATGGCTCAGCTGCATGACGCCTCCCGTCATCGTGGTGCCTGGGACGGGCGGAACCGGAGGGCGGGACACGCCGGCGCGGTTCTGTCCGTGGTTATACATGTCTAAGCAGCATTTGTGCCAAAAATCGGGCGGCTAAAGAATGAGCGTAGCTTGTTGATTTGCAAGGAGGGTTTGGGGTTGGGAGGGAGGGGGTGGTTGGGGTTGGGCTGCACGCATAGGGAGCGGGGCGCACCAGGAGGTTTCAGGGGTGCCGATTGGTCGGGGTTAGCGGAGCAAGGGCGGAGGGGCTTCGCGCCGGGGTGGGCGTTGCGGCCGGACGCCCTGCCCGAGAGTGTTGCCCATCCGGTTACGCAGGGTGGAACGGCTGAATTGTCCGCTGCGGTTGGGCGACTGGTGAATCACCGATTCGGCGTTCAGCCGTGGTCGGTTCCGGACCTGCTCGCCTGCATGGCTCGGCGCCATTTTTTCCTGGTAACACTCATAGGGCAGGGCGCGCTGGCCGTTCACTTCCACGGTGATGCAGGGCGGCGCGTCGTCGTTTCCACCGCCATCATTCGGGGCGGCCCCGGCCAGCGTGGCCAGCAGGGCGATGCCCGCCAGTGCCGTCGCCAGGCACCGCGGACCCATGGGGTCGTGGTGTGCCGCCATCCTGCTTCATTCCTTCCTGTTCCGGGTCCGGCCTACCTTGCCGCCATCCCGGTGGCGCCACAATGTCGGGCCACGCAAGCCGGATGAATTTTTTATGAAATGAATACGGTTTCGCCACGCTGAAACAGTCTTGTTCTCTGTTGATCGGAGCATTCCATTTATAAAAAGACGGAACACGGTCGGCAATCAGGTGACCGCCGCCCTTCGCCGGGCGGCGGATTTTTTCGCGTCCGCCGCTGTAATCCTCTAACCGGCGTTATGAATTTTTGGTGACAAAAGTTCGGTCATGGTGGGCGGGCCACGTCTTAAAACTGTTAACTGAATCACTGCCTCTTTTTTAGTGCCGAGTCCTTTGCCCATGTTTGATGCGCACGGAAGAACGTCAGGTTTTATCACCAAGGGGGGCGCATGGCTTTTTATTCTGCTGTTGCTGAGCCCGCCGCTGGCCGCCCAGGAGGCGGCCACCACCACCGTTACCATTCGGGAGTACATCGTTCGCGGTAACACCGTGTTGGATAACCGCGCCATCGAGAAAGCGGTGTATCCGTATCTTGGGCCGGACAGGACACTGAGCGACATTCAGAGCGCCCGCGCGGCCCTGCAGAAGGCCTACCAGGAGCGGGGCTATCAATCGGTGTACGTGGAGCTCCCGGAGCAGAAGGTGTCCGGCGGGGTGGTCTATCTGCTGGTTTCCGAGGTCACCGTGGGACGGGTGCGGGTGGTGGGCGCCAAGTACCATTCGCCGCTGGCGATCCGCCAGGAGGTGCCGGCGCTTAGCCGGGGCGTGGTGCCGGATTTCGAGCTGGTCCAGGAACAGCTCACCAAGGTCAACCGCTCCGGCAAGCGTCAGGTCATGCCGCTGGTCAAGGAAGGACGAGTACCCGGTACCATGGATGTGGACCTGTCGGTGGAGGATCAGCGGCCCTGGAACGCCAGCCTGACCCTGAATAACGATTACAGCGCCGACACCGAGAAGCTGCGCACGGTCGCAACCTTGTCCCATTCCAACCTTTGGCAACGTGGCCACAGTGCTTCCCTGACCTTTTTCACCGCGCCGGAAAATACCGACAACGCCGAGGTCTGGTCCTTCAGCTACGAAGCGCCGTTGAGCGACCGCTGGTCCACCCGGCTCAGCGGCTATACCTCGGACAGCGACGTGGCCACGGTGGGCGGCACCAATGTGCTGGGCCGGGGCCACTCCTATGGCATCGCGGCGGTGTACAGCCTGCCTTTCGACGGGACCTGGGGGCATTCCTTTACCGCCGGCATCGACTTCAAGGATTTCGAGGAGGCGCTGCGTTTCGGTGGCGAGGAGGACCAGGTGCCGTTGGAATACGCCCCCTTCACCTTCTCCTACGACGGTTACTTCTTCACCGACGACTACCAGGGCTTCCTGAATCTCAGTCTGGTGACCGCCTCCGACGAGATTCCCTCCGGTGGCAGCGGCTGGCGGGAATTCGATTACAAGCGCTACAAGGCGAGCCCGGACTTCGCCGTGCTCAAGGCGGACGCCAACCTGGAGTGGCAGCTCAAGAACTGGGTGCTGGCCGGCAAGGTACGGGGCCAGGCGGCCTCCGGGCCGCTGATCTCCAACGAGCAATTCGCCGTGGGCGGCGCCGGCTCGGTGCGCGGGTACCTGGCCGCCGAGCAGGCCGCCGACGACGGCTACCTGGCCAGCCTGGAGTTGCGTACCCCGTCCCTGGACGGCTGGTTCGGCAACCCCTGGCGCCTGCTGCGCTTCCATGTGTTCGGGGAAGGCGCCCAGTTGCAGTTGCGTGATCCGCTGCCGGAACAGGAAGCCCGCTTCGACCTGGCCAGCGTCGGCGTTGGCGCCCGCGCCGAGCTGTGGGATTACGTCAGCGGCTCCGTGGATCTGGGTTACCCGCTGGCGGAAACCGGCGACACCGAGAAGTACGACCCCCGGGTGCACTTCAGCGTTACCGCGCGCTTTTGAACGCCATGCCATGAAGACCTTAACGACAACGGACCCAATTGCTTTTTTTCGGAGTGCCTGACCATGCGACAACGTCTACTCATACTCATTCTCTCCTGCCTGGGGGCGCTGGCGCCGGCTCTGGCCCAGGCCTGGTGGCAGGAAGACTGGAGCTACCGCAAGCAGATCACCGTGGATACCACCCAGGAAGGCGCCGCTATCACCGAGCGGGTGGGGCGGGTGCCGGTGCTGGTCCGCCTGCACACGGGCAACTTCAGCTTCGACGGCGTCAAGGAAAACGGCGCCGACCTGCGTTTCGTGCTCGGTGACGATGAAACGGTGCTCAACCATCGCATAGAGAGTTTCGATGCCCTGCTCGGGGTGGCTTACATCTGGGTGGACGTGCCGGAGATCCAGGGCGGAGCCCGCCAGGACATCTGGATGTATTACGGCAATCCGCAGGCGCCTTTGCCGGACAGCAATCAGGTATTCGACGCCGACTACGCCGGCGTTTATCACTTCGACGGCGCGCCGGGCGGCAGCGCCGATGACGCCACCGCCTACAACAACGATTCCACCAACCCGGTGCCCGGCACCACCACCGGCGTGATCGCCCAGGCCGCGCAATTCAGTGGTGAGCCGCTGATGCTGCCGGCCTCGCCGTCCCTGGCGGTAACCGCCGGCGGCGCCTTCAGCTTCAGTGCCTGGATCAAGGCGCCCCAGGCCGCCGGCGAGCAGCTTCTCTACGCCCGCCGCCAGGGCGGCAATGCCCTGCTGATCGGTATCGCCAACGGCGTGCCCTTCGTGGAAGTGAACGGCCAGCGCAGCGAGCGGGGCCAGCCGCTGGCCGCCGATCAATGGCAGCACCTGGCGGTGACCGCCGGCGCCCGGGGCGTGACGCTTTATCTCAATGGCCGTCAGGCGGGCCAGATGGCGGTGGCGCTGCCGGCCTTCAACGGCGTCGCCGCCCTGGGCGGTGACGTGCCCGGTTACCGGGCGGGCGTGGCCGGTGGCGCTGAAGGCGCCAATGACAGTACCGGGGAAAATGCCGGGGAAGGCAACGGCGAAGGCGCCACCGACGCCGCCTTGGCGGATGCCGGGGAAGGTGAAACGCCGGCCGCCCTGGCGCCGGCCACCGGCTTCACCGGCGCCATGGACGAGGTGCGCCTGTCCCGGGTGGAACGGTCCCCCGCTTTGCTGCGCGCCAGCGCCCTGTCCCAGGGGCCGGAGTCGCGGCTGCTGGTGTTCGGCGTGGACGAGGAGCAATCCGGGTTCGGCTTCGGTGCCCTGGGTTTCCTGCTCTCCTCGGTGCCGGTGGATGCCTGGGTGATCATCGGTGTGCTGGCGCTGATGATGGTGCAGACCTGGGTGGTCATGTTCCAGAAATTCCGCCAGGCCCGGCGTACCGACGAGGCCAACGCCGAGTTCCGCGACGCCTTCGCCGGCGTTGGCACCCGCCTGGAAGTTCTGGCTGATGACCGGGACCTGGGCGAGCGCCTGGCGCACTCGTCCCTGTGGCGGCTCTATCAGGTGGCGGTGCGCGAGCTGCGCGTGCGCCGCGAGCAGGGCGCCGACACCGACCGCATTTCCTCGGAAACCCTGGAAGCCATCCGCGCCTCCATGGACGCGGTGCGTACCAATGAAAACCGCGCCCTGGGCCACCGCCTGGGCGTGCTCTCCAACGCCATCGCCGGCGGCCCCTACATCGGCCTGCTGGGCACCGTGCTGGGCATCATGGTGGTGTTCCTGGGCACCGCCATGGCCGGCAACGTGAACATCAACGCGGTGGCTCCGGGCATGGCCGCGGCCCTGCTGGCCACGGCGGCGGGTCTGTTCGTCGCCATCCCGGCGCTGTTCGCCTACAACCGCCTGAACGGCCGCAACCGGGAAATCAGCTCCGACATGCGCGTGTTCCTGGACGAGTTCGTGACCCGTCTGGCGGAACTGCGCGGCGCCGGCTCCCCTCACTCGCCGTCCGTCGCGGCCGACCTGTCGGTCGGCCGCCGGGACGCCCTGGCATAAGGAGAACCGCATGGCTTCCGTTAAGGCTTCCATGGACGACGACGAACAGGACGGCCCGGTGGATGGCATCAACATCACGCCTTTGGTGGATGTGCTGATGGTGGTGCTGGTGATGTTCATCCTCACCGCCACCGCGCAAGTGGCCGGCATTCAGGTGGACCTGCCCAAGGCCAGCGCCTCGGTGTCCTTGTCCGAGCCCAAGACCAAGGCGGTGTCGGTGAACAACGACGGCCAGATTTTCCTGGACGCCTACCCGGTGACGCTGGACGAGTTGGAAGACCGGCTGCGCACGGAAAAGGCCACCAACCCGGATTTCCCGGTGGTGGTGCGCGGCGACGCGGCGGTGCAGTACCAGAAAGTGGTGGAGGTGCTCGACGTCCTGCGCCGCCTGGAGCTGGCCCAGGTGGGCCTGGTCACCGGTAAACCCAAGAACTGATTGGACGGACCCGAACGAGATGCCACAGCAAGCACCGAAACCGAGCCGCCGGGACGCCGCGCGCAACCGCCGCATCGCCGCCGTGGCCACCACCCTGGGCGTGGTGCTGGCGGTGGCCCTGGTGGGCGCGTTGATCTGGTACTGGGCCAATCAGACCGCCGGCGTGCGCCGTCAGGTGCCCAAGCAGGACATGGTCGTGCCGTTGCCGCCGCCACCGCCGCCGGAGGAACAGCCGGAGCCGGAACCGGAGCCCGAACCGGAGGAGCAGGTGGAACCGGAGCCGGTGCCCGAGGAGCCCACGCCGGTGGAGGAACCCACCCCGGAGGAACCGCCTTCACCGTCCCAGGACCTGTCCGAGGCGATGCAGATTGACGGCGAGTCCCAGGCCGGCAACGACGCCTTCAACATCGGCGCCGGCAGCGGCGGTGGCATGGGCGGCTCCGGCGCCGGCGCGGCGGGCAACGCCACCTACGGCCAGTACCTGTCCTACGCCTTCCAGCGGAAGCTGCGCGAAAACCGGGACATTCGCCACCTCAGCTATCGGGTGGAGGTGAATCTCTGGCTGGACCCGGACGGCCGGGTCACGCGGGTGGAGATGCTGTCCTCCAGCGGCGACCAGGACGTGGACCGGCGGATTGTGAACGCCCTGCGCGACATGGACGCGCTGGATCAGAAACCGCCGCGGTCACTGACCTTGCCGGTGCGCATGTCACTGCAGGGACGGCGGCCGGGATGAACAACGACCTCGCGGCCATCAACACGGCAGCCACAAACACGATCTTTTTCAGGAGCCCTTTAGCATGAACAGGCAATTCAACCGCTGGGCGCTGGCCCTGGCGGTCGCGGCCGCCCTGGCCGGACCCGCCCAGGCGCAGACCGGCGACCAGGCGCAAGCGTCGCCGGCCGTGTCCGGCAACACCACCGTGCATCTGATCCGCCTGCTGGTGGAGCAGGGCGTGATCACCGAGGAGCAGGCCGGGGCTCTGATGGAGCAGGCGCGCCGGGAAGCCCGGGCCGAACAGGAAGCCCGGGAACCGGACGTGCGCGAAGGGGATGTGCGCGTGCCCTATATTCCGGAAACCGTGCGCGACGGGATCCGCGCCGAGGTCAAGGAAGAGGTGATCACCCAGGCCAAGGAGGAGAACTGGGCGGCGCCCAACACCTTCCCGGAATGGGTCTCCCGGGTGGAATGGTCCGGCGACGTGCGGGTGCGCAACGAGTCCCGCTTCCGCGCCAACGACAACAGCGACCAGGTGGCCGATTACCAGGAATGGAACGACACCGAGTACGACATTTCCGTCCCGAACGTCTTTCCACCCTTGTTGAATACCCGTCAGGACCGGGAGAACCTGCTGCGCGTCCGTGCGCGCTTCGGCCTGGAAGCGGACCTGGGCAAGCAATGGCGCACCGGCCTGCGCCTGGCCACCGGCAGTAGCGACAGTCCGGTGTCCACCACCCAGACCCTGGGCGGCGGCCTGAGCAAGAAGGACATCTGGCTGGACCGGGCCTGGATCAGCTGGCACCCGGGGATCTGGACCTTCACCGCCGGCCGCGCCAAGAACCCCTTCGTCTCCACGGACATTCTTTACTCCGGGGAACTGGGCTTCGACGGCGTCTCGGCGGGCTGGAACGATGTGTCCGTGGGGGAGCACGGCGCCTTCTTCGGCACCCTGGGCGCCTTCCCGCTGGGCTACATCTCCGATGACTTCCCGTCCGACGAACAGAACAAGAAAGCCAGCGAGGACAAATGGCTGTTCGGTGCCCAGCTTGGCATCGACTGGCGCTTCCAGGAGGACCGGCGTTTCCTGGCCGCCCTGGCCTACTACGATTTCGACAATATTCAGGGCCAGCGTTCGTCCCCGTGCCCCCTCTACGCCGGCTATCAAAGCTGCCGCTCGGACTGGTCGGCGCCGGCCTTCATGCAGAAGGGCAACAGCGTTTTCCTGCTGCGCGACATCGTTCTCGAACCCGGCAACGAGGCGGACACCGCCATGCCGCAACTGGTGGGCCTGGCGTCGGAGTTCCAGCTCCTCGACATCAACCTGCGCTGGCGCACGCCCCTGTTCAATGACTATGAGCTGAGCCTGGCGGGTAACTACATCCACAACCTGGCCTACGACGAGGACGAGATGTTCGAGCGCTCGGACGGCCTGATTCTCAACAACTTCGACACCAACGGCGAACTGGAAAGCGGCGCCGATGCCTGGATGGTGCACGCCGCCTTTGGTGATGATCTGGACCTGGCCCGGGCCGGCAACTGGCAAGTGTTCTTCGGCTATAAGTACATCGAGCCGGACGCCCTGCCGGATGCCTTCAATGACTCTTCCTTCCATCTCGGTGGTACCAACGCCAAGGGCTACTTCCTGGGCGGCAGCTATGCGTTCACCCCGGACCTGTCCGCCCGTGGCCGCTGGCTGAGCGCGGAAGAGGTGTATGGGCAACCGCTGGCCATCGATGTCCTGCAACTGGAACTCAACGCGCGCTTCTGAGCGGCGCGCGGGAGGAATGTCATGAACAAAACACAAGAGCCGTCGAAAGTGTTGAAAGCGCCACGCCGTGGCGGCGCTCTGATGCTGGCGGGCCTGTTGCTGGCGCTCAGCCTGCCGGCCATCGCGCAGACCGACCAGAGCCTGGAACAGCGGCTGCGCGCGGAACTGCGCAACACCCGCCAGGAGTTGCAGACGCTGCGTTCCAACCAGGCGCGACTTGAGAACCGGGTGAGCCAGGCGGAAGCGGAACGGCAGGCGGCGCTGGATCAACTGGCGGCCCTGCGCGGTCGCCTCGAGGCCAGCCAGGGCCGGCTGGAGAGCCAGCAACGGGCCAGCCGTGGCCGTCTCGCCGAAAGCCGCCAGCAGAACCAGAAGGTGCGCGCCGCCTACGACGAACTGCTGGAAATGGCCCGTGACAAGGAGGCGCAACGGCGGCAACTGGCCCAGCGCGCCCAGGCCCAGGCGGACGCCCTGGAAACCTGCGTGGCCCGCAATGACGCCCTGTTCAAGGCCGGCCGGGAAATCCTGGACGCCTACGAAAGCCTGGGCGCCGGCAGCCTGTTCCGCATGCGCCAGCCGTTGGCGGCGTCGGCGCGGGTGGAGTTCGAGAACCGGGCCCAGGACTTCGGCGACCGCCTCTACAACAACCAGGTGGGGGCGACGGCGCCGGAGGATCAGCCGACCCCGTCCCAATCCGAGGAGCGAGATTCCAATGAGTGATGCAACCCCGATAATCGACAGCGTGACCCTCGGCGACCTGGCCGAGTTGCTCCGGGAAGCTGGTTACCGCACCAACGAAAGCGAGCAAAACGGCCTGCGCCAGTTGCTCAGCGCCAGCCAGGGCGTGGGCTTCGCGGTACGCCCCGGTAACCCCCAGGTGGAGGATGCGGAGCGGCTGCTGGACTTTACCCTCAGCTGCGCCCTGCGCATCGATGGCGTACTGCCGGAGGGCATGGTGGCCACCTGGAACCGGAGTAAGCGGTTCGGCCGCCTCGGTCAGCAGGGCGATTTTCTGGTGCTGGAGATGGACGTGCTGGTGGCCGGCGGCGTTAGCCGCGGGCACCTGCGTACCAGCGTGGAACTGTGGGACCGGCTGATGCGCGAGCTGTTGCTGTATCTGCGCAATTACCGGGCCCCGGAACAGGACGCCGAGGCCGGAGAGCCCGCCGCTAGCTGATGATCAACACGCCGCCGGGCAGGTCGCGCACGGTGGCGCCCCGGACTTCGCGGACCAGGGCCGCGAAGTCCTCCAGCCGGTCCAGGGACAGATAGGCCTGCACCGGAGTGCGGCCCAGGGCCTCGTCCATCAGCAGAATGCGGCCCGGCCGGTAGCGATTCACTTCCTCCACCACCGACGCCAGCGGTGTGCCATCGAACACCAGAATGCGCTGGCGCCAGGCACTCACCCTTTGCGGGTCCACCGCCGTGACCCCGGTCAGACGGGTTTCGTTATAGACCACCTGCTGGGCCGGCCGCAGCCGCGAGCGGTCGCGGCCATGGGCCACGGTGATTTCCCCCATCAGGCAGGTTACCCGCACCCGGTCGTCGGTGTAGCGCACATTGAAGCGCGCGCCGCGGGCTTCAACGTGGCCGTTGCCGGCGCTTACCGTGAAGCGGGCCGGCGTGTCCGGCAGCGTGGTCACCTCGGTTTCGCCGCCGCGCAGCACCAGGCCGGTGACGGCGCCGTCCCGGCGCTGCAGATCCACCCGGGTGCGGGTGTTGAGTTGCACGGTGGCGGTGTCCGGCAGCACCACCTCGCGTTGCTCGCCGGTGGCGGTCCAAAGATCGGCGGTGAGCACCTCGGCGCCGGGCCACAGGTCCAGGGGCGAGCGCATCACCACCCAGCCGGCGCAGGCCGCGGCGGCGCCGCCGAGAAAGGCGCGCCGGCTGAGCCCCGGCCGGCGCCGCTCTTCCAGGCGCGTGACGTTGTCGGGCCGCGATCGCGCCGCCTCGCCCATGCCGCTCCAGACCCGCCGGCAGTGGGAGAAGGCGCGGGCGTGTTCCGCACTGCGCGCGCACCATTCCCGGAAGGCATCGCCGTCGGCGGCGGTGGCGCGACCGGATTCGAGAAGAATCAGCCATTCCCGGGCTTCACGCTGGATCCGGTCGCGGTCCCTGGCGCCGGCGCGGGAGGAATCATGCATGATCACGGGGACTCTTTCCGTTTCGGGCCGAACCGCTGAATGTACTCGCGGTCCAGACGCTGACAACAATACTCCAGGCCGGCGCGCAATTCCTTTTCCACGGTCCGCAGGGACACGCCATGATGCCGGGCGATGTCCGCGTGGGGAGTATCCTCCAGCCGCGCGGCGGTAACGATGGCGCGGCGCCGCCGGGGCAGCTCCGCCAGAGCGCGCCGGAACAGCTCGATCTCCTGTTCGCCCAGGGCTTCCCGGGCCGGATCGGCCATCTCGTCGGCCATGGCGTAGAGATCTTCCACCTCGTCCAGATTCATAACCCGGGCCTGTTTGCGTCGTTGTTCCTCGGCCACGTTCAAGGCGATGCGGAACACATAGGCCGCCGGGTGGCGCACCACGGTGCCGTCGCGCAGGGTCTCGATGCGCAGCCAGGTTTCGTGCAGGGCGTCCTCGGCCAGTTGCGGTGAGCCCAGACGCTGGCGCAGGCGTTGCCGCAGTTCGTCGTAACGCAGCAGGAACAGATCCCGCAGCGGCTGATGCAGGGTATCCGGCACGGTCAGCCCTCCCGCCGGCCGGCGCAGGGCGCGGCCTCGTCGGAGGGCGTGATCAGCACCGTCACCGGGTTGGGCTGGCCGGCGGGCGGCGGCGCCAACTGGCTGCCCAGCAGGCCGTCGCGGATGGTGTCGCCCCAGCGCGGCGCGTCCTCGGAATCGAGCACATGGACTTTTTCCACCCGGCCCCGGGGGGAAATCCACAGCTGCACCGCCACCCGCACCCGGCCAAGCTGGTCGCCGAGCCGGTCGCACAGCCGTTCGCTGAAGTGCCGCCGCAGGGCGGTGGCATAGGCGGGTGCCACCCGCGCCGGGGCAGGGGGGGCGTCGCCGTTCTCGCCGCCGTTGTCCTGGCGCACCAGGGTCAGGGCGGATTCGCCGATGCGCCGGGCCCGCAGGCCGGTTCCGGCGAGCAGCCCGCTCAGCGCCGCCATGGCGGTGAAGTGGCCGCGCACGGCGCCGGATTGTTTGTCGCGGGTAAGATCACTGGTTACCAAAATCGACACCCCCGTTTGTTCGCTGAATCGCTCAAGCGCGCGGGACAAGGGCTGCGCCGGCAGGTCGAAGTCTTGCTCGCCGGTGTCGCCGAACGCCGCCATCCCCAAACACAGAAACCCCACCGCCATCAGCCGGCCCACACGGCGGGCTGCAACCCAACAACGTTTATCGGCGGCTCTGGCCACGGCCCAAAAGTCTTTTCATTAATCGGGAAGCACAACTGATATGAATGCGCAATTTCGCATTATGGCCGTCTTTTGTGGCGGAAATATTTCACGGCGAAAGAAAAAGTGCCCGGGCCGGCGGGGTGGCACGGCGCGGCCACGCCGGTTTTATGAATTTTCCATGAAATCGGTTCAATCGGCGGCTTCCCGGAACGTCTATGCCAAGTAACCCGGCGACCATTGAAACAACGCCGGTGCATTTCCCGTCCGCGTTGAGAGAGTCAATCCATGAAGCTGAAGCATGCCGCCCCGTCGACGTCGCCGGCGAACCGTTCCGGCGCCGCCCCCTTCGCCGTTAAACCCCTGGCCCGTGCCGTGGCCGTGGTGCTGGCGATGGGCTCCGTCACCCTGGCGGAAGCCGGCCCGCGGGTGATGGGCTCCGACTGGATGGCCGCCAAGGCGGCGGCGCGAGCCTCGGCGCAGGCCGCCGCCACCGCCGGCGGTCGACACAGCGGCGGGGTGCGGACCCTGGCGGAACAACGCGCGGCGCAGAAGCTCAAGCATTCCCTGGACAACCTGCGGCGCACCGCCAATACCCTGGCCGCGCAACGGGCCGCCCAGGAGGCCGCCCGGGAAGCGGCCCGGCAGGCCGCCTCGGGGATTCCCGATGGCCTTGCCGACGGCGGCCTCAAGGTGGACACCAATCCAGGCACCGCCGGCTGGCACAACGCGGACGCGCCCACCCAGGTGAGCAGCGACGGCCACATCACGGTGACCGTGAAGCAGACCGGCGACAAGGCGATCCTCAACTGGGAGACCTTCAACGTCAGCCGCGACACCACCGTGGACTTCCAGCAGCAGTCCAACTGGGCGGCCTTGAACCGGGTCAATGATCCCCAGGCCCGGCCCAGCCAGATCCAGGGGCGCATTCAGGGCGAAGGCACGGTGATGATCGCCAACCGCAACGGCGTGGTGTTCAGCGGCACCAGCCAGGTCAACGCGCGCAACCTGGTGGCCGCCGCCGCCGACATCAGCGACGAACAATTCCGCGAACGGGGTATCTACTTCGATGAGGAGGGCACCCAGCCGGTGTTCACCGATGCCGCCGGCGACATCGACATCCAGGCGGGCGCGCGCATCACCACGCGGGCGCCGGGCACCAGCACCCAGGGCGGCGGTTACGCCATGTTCCTGGGGCGCAGCGTCAACAACGGCGGTGAGATCGTCACCGACCGGGGCCAGACTACCCTGGCCGCCGGTGACGACTTCTATATCCGCAAGGGGCAGGGCACCGAACAGAACACCGCCTCCACCACCCGGGGCAACGAAGTGGCCACCTCCCTGGATGTCGGCAGCGACGCCGGCCAGGTCACCAACGAAGGCCTGATCCTGTCCCCGGAGGGTGACATCACCCTCACCGGTCACGACGTGCGCCAGCAAGGGGTGGCCGTGGCGACCACCAGCGTGGACGCCCGCGGCACGGTGCACCTGCTCAATGCCGCCAGCGACGCCGAAGGCAGCGTCACCCTGGGCGCGGACAGCGTCACAGCCGTGCTCATCGACGAGGACAGCGGCACCGCCACGGACAGCCGCCGCCAGCAGCTTATCGAGGAATCCGCGGACCAGGACCTGCTCCGCGACGAGATGACCGACGGCCATTTCGACAACCTGGCGGATCTGCCGGACCGTCGTGACCAGTCCCGGGTGGAGATCGTCTCCGGCGGCGACGTGATCTTCGAGAAGGACTCCCTCACCCAGGCCACCGGCGGCCAGATCGCCGTGGCCGCCGAGGATCGGGTGCGCCTGGAAACCGGTGCCGAAGTGGATGTCTCTGGTGCCGTGGGCGTACGCGTGGCCATGGAAGCCAACAACGTCCTGGTGAACGTGCAAAGCAACGAACTGCGCGACTCGCCCATCAACCGGGACGACGACGGCCTCAAGAACGAGGACATCTGGATCGACCGCCGCGAACTGATCCTGGTGCCCGCCGGCACCGGTGGCTATGAAGAAGACCGCTGGTACACCGCCGGCGGCCTGCTGGAAGTGAGCGGCTACCTGGACACCCGCGAACACTCCGCCCGGGAATGGGCCGCCGCCGGTGGCACCGTGCGCCTGCACGGCGACGCCGTGATCAGCCAGAGCGGCTCCAGCGTCAACCTGTCCGGCGGCACCCTCAACGTGGCCGGCGGCTATGTGCGCCAGACCTGGCTGATGGGCGCCGACGGTCGCGTCTACAACGCCGCCAACGCCCCCGGTTATATGCGCTACACCGGGGTCTACCGGGGCTACCAGCGCCACAGCGAACGCTGGGGCCAGACCGACGGCTACTACAACCCGGCGGTGGTCCGCGAACAACGGGTGGAAAACGGCTACGTCACCGGCCGCGACGCCGGCCAGCTCATCGTCAGCGCGCCCACCGCCGTTCTTGACGGCGATATCGACGCCAGCGTCTACAACGGCGAACGCCAGGACCGCGCCCGCGACGCCGGCCTGGACGGCTACCAGCAAGCCCAGAACAGCGTCGCCCTCGGCGGCCGCCTGCTGCTCGGCCGCTACGGCGTGCAGGGACTCGCCGGCGGCTTCGAATCCGACGTGCGCATCGGCGACTTCGACGCCATCGCCGACCAGCTCGACCGGGACGCGGAACTCGGCGAGCGCTTGAACACCGTCTGGCTGGATGCCGAACACCTCAACCAGCAGGGTCTGGGCGGCGTGGACCTGGTGTCGGCCGGCGCCATCCGTGTGGACAACGACCTGGCCGTCACCCCGGGCGGCTACGTCCGCCTGGCCTCCGGCCAGGTGGACGTGGATGGCACCGTTACCGCGCGTGGCGGTGACATTACGCTGACCAATATTCTCGAGGCGTACAACAACACCGGTTCCCTGGTGCGTACCGCCCTGGAAGGCGCGGACGGCGAAACCCGGATGCGCCTGGGCGCTGAAGGCTTCCTGGATGCCCGGGGCCTGTGGAGCAATCAGCGCCGTGAACCATTCCGGGCTTCCCTGGCGCACCGCGATGGCGGTCGCGTCCAGGTCCTGTCCAGCCAGGATGTCACCCTGGAGTTGGGCAGCCGCATCGATGTTTCCTCCGGCGGCGCCGTGGACGCCGACGGCGAACTGATGGGCGGCCGTGGCGGCGACATCACCCTGAGCGCCGCCACCACCGTCAATGAAAACAGCGGCACGCCGCGGAGCGGTGTGCTGACCCTGGATGGAGATCTGCTTGGTTTCGGCGTGGACGGCGGCGGCACGCTCACGCTACGCACCGGGGAAGCGGTGGTGGTGGGCGGCGATGCCTTCGAAACCAGAGGGCTGCTCGCCGCCGGTGAAAAGGCACCGGTGGACCTGACCTTGCTGGAGGAAGTGGTCATCGCCGCCGGCCAGACCCTGCCGTTCGACTATCAGTACGAACGCACCGTCGCCGTGCCCGGCGAGGCGCTCGGTAACAGCGCCATCACCATCAGCCCCACCAATACGCTGACCCTGGCGGCGGACTGGACCATACCCGAGTCAGCCACCGGCACCTTCCGGGTGCTGGTCGGCGGGACGGTTTATGGTTCCAATCAGACGGTGCCGGCCGGATCGGTGATCACCAATGTGGTGGGCGCCTCCATCGGCACCTTGCCTGCCGATTACATCGTGCCCGCCGATGCCTTCCCCAACGGCATTCCGGTGCAGCCCAGCCAGCAAACGCTGCCGGCGGGTATGCCGCTGCCCAACGATGTGGTCTTCGCCGCCGGTGAAACCCTGGCCGCGGGCAGCGTGCTGAGTCGCGATGTGCGGGTGAAGCCGGTGCTGCAACTGGCCGCCGAGGATTTTCAGCGCGGCTTTTCTCATTATGACGTCAACGGCCATAAAGGGGTGGCCGTTTCCGAAGGGGCGAGCATCGACGTGACCATGCCGGTATACCGTTTCCGGATGGGAGCCAGCGGTGCGGCGACGCGCGAGGGAGCTCTGGAGAAATGGACGCCGCCTCTTTATCAGGTCCTTCCGGAGCGGGATGGACGCGTGGTCCGCCGGGGCGGGGCCAGCCTCACCCTGCGGTCCGAGAGTCAGGGCCGGCCCGGCGCGATTACCGTGGGCGAAGGTGCCACCGTCCAGGTGGACCCGGAGCAATCCATTGTGCTTCGCGGTGGCCAGACCACCGTGGACGGTACCCTGAGGGCCCGGGCCGGGCGTATCGATATTCTCAACCCGTCCAGCGATGCTCAACTGCAGGCGGCGACACCGGCTCGTTCCATCTGGATCGGCGAGAACGCGCTGCTGGACGTTTCCGGGGTTGCTCACACCGGCACCGACCTGAGAGGCCGGCGCTATGGAGAGGTACTGAATGGCGGGCAGGTGACCCTGGGCAGCAACCTGCCTGAGGAAAAGGTGGAGGGCCTTTATCCGGTCAACAATCAGTTCATCATTGTCCGGGATGGCGCGGTCATCGACGTGTCCGGCGCGCAGGCGGACCTGGATCTGGGCCTCGAAGGACCCACCACGGTATCCGGCGACGCCGGCGGCCTGGCGATGCGTTCCAATGCCGGCATCTATTTCGATGGTGAGCTGCGTGCCGAAAGCGGCGGTGATGGCGCCGCCGGTGGCCGCCTGGATGTGATGCTGGAAACCATCGCGTTGCCGGTGAACATCGGTGACGAACGCCAAACCGAGTTGCGTACCATCGTGGTTGGCGAGGGCATTGAGTCCGGTCTGCCCTCGGACCTGACCGCCGGCAAGGACGATTCCGCCCTGCGTTTCGGCCAGGCCCGGTTCGACAGCGAGGACATCGAGGCCTGGGGCGTTGATAGCCTGTCGCTGTGGGCCCAAGACGCGATCCTGTTCGAGGGCGACACCGGCCTCGACCTGGGCGGCAAGATTGAATTGTCCGCCGCCGTGATCGGCGCCGCCCCGGAAACCCGGGATATCCAGGTGGCGCTGGCCGCGCCCTACGTCAGGCTGGCCGGTCGTACCGAGCTGCCGAAGGTCCCCGGCAGCAGCAACCAGCAAGGCACCGGTCCGTTCTTCGAGTTCGAGAATGGTCATATCTCACCGAATTTCACCCATGAGAGCAGCCGCTTTTCGGTGAGCGCGGACCTGATCGATCTGGGCCAGGGGGCGGTGACCTTCGGCGGGCATGGTACCCGGGGACTGCTCGGCGGCGGTGAAGCAGAGGTGGATTTGCCGGGCTTCGCGCGGGTGACCCTGGACAGCCGGGGCGATATCCGGATGGACAACGCCGTGCTGACCGCGCAGCACGAGCTGGAGGTGATCGCCGAGCGCCTCTATCCGGTTACCCACAGCACCAATAATGCCCTGCGAGTCGGTGATATCAATCCGGACATCGAAAACGCCGGCGACGCCGTGCTCAGTATCCGGCGGCGTGGGGAGGGGACCGCGGATCTGCCACCTTCGGTATTCGGTGCGCTGTATTTACTGGCACCGAACATCGAACAGAACGGCGCGGTGATGGCGCCGTTGGGGTTGATCTCGGTGGGGACGGACGTCGTGAACACCGCTTTCGGAAGCGGGGCCAACCCGCCCTATGACGTCCGTAATGTGCACGTGGATGTGGCGCTAGGGGCAAACAGCATCACCTCGATCAGTGCCGATGGTCTGATCCTGCCCTACGGGTACACCACCGACGGCATCAACTACTACTACGACGGCGAAAAGGTTGAGTTTGACGACACGAATTCCGACGCCGCCCAGAGGCAGCGTACCGGCGGTGGCATCGTCTTCGATGTCGCCACTTTCCTCGCCCGGGAAGGCGCGGTGGTGGACACCTCCGCCGGCGGCGTGCTCCAGGGCGTCGGGTTCCGGTCCGGCCAGCGGGGTTCGGTGAATATTCTTGATACCGCCCTGGCCAATGCGGCGCCCTGGCACGCTGGCGACGGTGATGCCGAAGTGTATGCCATCGTCCCGGGCCACTACGGCGATGTGGCGCCGATCGACCCGGCCCTGGCCGGGCCCGCCCGGGTGGGTGAGCGGATAACCATCGGCGCCGGCGTGCCTGGCCTGCCAGCGGGCACCTATACCCTGTTGCCCGCCGAATACGCCCTTATGCCCGGTGGGTACCGGGTGGAACTCGGGGCTTCCGAGCGTTTCGACCGGGGTGTTCGAAGCAGCGCGCCCGGGCTGTACGATGCCAGCGTTTATCTGGGGGTGGCGCATACCGGGCTGCTGGCCCGGCAGCCGCGCCGGGCCTCGATCATGTCCGGCGCCCAGGTACGCCGCTACGGCGACTTTGATGAGACCACGCTGACGCAATGGGTGCTGAACCGTCAGGCGGAGTTCGGTGCCGCGCGGGCGCCGTATCTGATTCCCGAGGACATGCGTAGTCTGACCTTCGATTTCGGTGGCGCGCGGGACGATGGGGAACAGGTCTTTCGTTTCGACGGGGAGCTACGCAACCGTCAGGTCGAGGGCGGCGCCGGCGGCATGGTGGCGTTTACCGGCAAACCGCTGGAGGTGGTGGCCGAGAAAGGGCAGGGCGCGGGGGACCGAATCACCCTGGTGGACGACGACATCAACGCCCTGGGCGCCACTATTCTCGGTCTGGGGGTGAGCGCGCCGTCATTCGACGGCAGACTGGATTCCTACCGGGTGTCCACGGTGGTGCGTTCCGGCGCCACCCTGCGCGCGGGGACCGTGGTGCTGGGCGGGCAGGTCAACGGTGCCGATGACGTGGTGGTGGAATCCGGCGCCACCATCGACACCCGGGGCTTCGAGGCGGCGGGCTGGACCGCGGCCAACGGTATTGTTCTGGCTCCGGCCGAGGATCAGGCTCTGCTGGTGGTCGGCAATGATCTGATGACCTTCGGCGGCGCCAGCGGCGACGGCCGCCTGCGGGTCGAGGACGGCGCGGCGCTGTTCGGGGAAGGCTCGGTGGCGCTGCTGGCATCCGGCGGCGCGGAAATCGGTGATATTTCCCTGGGCGCCCGGGACCTGTTGCTGGGTGTGGAAGACATCAACGTGGGCACCGACGCGGCGCTCGCGCAGGCTGCTTCCGACGGTGTGCTGTCCTCCGGCTGGCGGCTGACTCAAAGTGTGCTCGACGGTCTGCTGCGCCCGGCCGACGGGCCCGGCATCGAAAGCCTGAGCTTCCAGGCCTCCAATTCCATTAACTTCATCGGGCCGGTCAGTCTGGATACCTTCGACCCGGGCACTGGCGAATCCAGCGCGGATCTGCGCTTTATCACACCGGCCATCTACGGCCTGGGTGGAGACGGGGACACCGCCACCATTCGCACCGAACGGTTCACCTGGAGCGGGCTGGGTTATATGGAAGGCGCCGATCCGGTGGCGGCGCAGCCAGGCCCGGTAATCGACGGCGGTGCCGGCACCGGCACGGGGGCCTTCCAGGTGGACGCCGATGAAGTGCTGTTCGGATTCAACGGGCCGCTCACCGATGAATCGACCAACCTGACCCTTGAGCGATGGATGCTGGGCTTCGCGGACGTGACCTTCAATGCCTCGGATCGCATCAGCAGTGAACGGGCCAGCCAGCTCTCGGTATACCAGCGGGCGATCGGCGACGGCGACTATCAGGGCGGTAACCTGACGCTGAACGCGCCGGTGCTCACCGGTCGGGCCCGTTCCGACATGACCTTCCGCAGTGGCGGCGATTTGACGGTGGCCAGACCGGACGGCGCGGAACCGGTGGACCGGAGCAGCCTGGACCTGGGCGGGCGGCTCACCCTGGACGGCAACCGGGTGCGCATCGACGGCACCGTGGCGGCGCCCAGCGGGCATATTGAAATCCGCGCCGAGGAAGATGTGCAACTGGCGGCGGGCAGCGTCCTGGACGTGGCCGGCCGGGAAGTGACCTTCTTCGATGTGACCCGCCACAGCTTCGGCGGTGATGTGGTGCTGGAAAGTCACCAGGGCGATGTGCGCCAGGCCGCCGGCGCGACCCTGGACGTGTCCGCCCGGGGCAGCGACGCCGGCACCGTCAAGGCCACCGCCGCCAACGGGCAGGTGGCGCTGGAAGGTGACCTGATCGCCCGCGCCGGGGATCAGCCGGACAACGGCTTCGAAGGCGGCTCGATTCAGGTGGAGGGGCTGACCATCCTCGACTTCGTCGGCCTCAACCAGCGGCTTGGCGACGGCGGCTTCGATTACCGCCGGGACTTTACCCTGGGTAGCGGTGACCTGGTCATCGGCGATGAACTGCGGGCGCGTCATCTGTCCGTGACCGCCGATGGCGGCAGCCTCACCGTGGCCGGCACGGTCCGCGCCGGCGGCGACCACGCCGGCAGCCTGCGGCTGGCCGCCCGCGACGATCTGACCATCGAGAGCGGCGCGCTGCTCGACGCCAGCGGCGACACGCTCAAACGCGACAGCCACGGCGGCGCCATTGAGGGCAGCAACCGGGCCACCCTGGACCTCACCGCCCGGGATGGCCGCCTGGTGCTGGCGGACGGCGCCACCCTGGACGTGAGTGCCGGCGGCGAGGCCCGTGGCGTGATCAACCTGAATGCTCCCCGTCTGGGCGGCAGCCAGGGCGACGACGTGGCGGTGGACGCCGGCGGCCCGCTCACCGTGCGCGGTGCCAAGCGACTGGCGGTGAACGGCTTCTGGACCTACGACGATGCCCCGGTGGACGCCGAGGACGGCACCACTCAGGTGGTCGACGAAGCCTATATGGACGGCATTCACCAGGACAGCCAGATCTTCGTCAACGGCGCGCTGGCCAATGCCGACCTGATGGCACGGTTGGCCGGCCTGCGCGACGCCACCGATACCTTCCAGTTGCGCCCCGGCGTGGAGATTGTCTCCGCCACGGAGGACGGTAACCTGCGCGTGGAAGGGGATCTGGACCTGGCGAACTACCGCTACGGTCCGGATGTGGACCCGAATGTGAGGGGCTCCGGCACCGCCGGCGTGTTCAACCTGCGGGCCGGCGGCGATCTCACCGTGAACGGCAATATCAGCGACGGCTTCGGCGTGCCGCTGACCAGCCCGGACAGTGAAATTCTCGTGGACTTCGAGTTGGAGCCGGGTCTGTTGGATACCGCTAATCGTTTCCAGTCGGACTACATTTTGCCGCAGGATTTGATCCTGGCAGGTGGATGGAACATCTCTCAAGTGGACGGGAGCCTTCCCTTCGCGATCAATCCCTCTCAGGTGGCCCTCCCTGCCGGGGTTCCAATTGAGGAAAGCGCGGTCATTGCCGTACAGACCGTCGTGAGTGGTGTTTTGGCGGCGGATGTAGTGTTACCCGTTGCGGTCAGGGATCTTCGTACGGGGGTAACTTATGGTCCGGGGGTTGTCCCCGCGGGCACCTCGGCTACGTTTCTCGCGCCGCCCGGGACGGAATTCGCCGCCGGCTATGTGTTCTTCCTGTCGCCGCAGATTCAGGTGGATACCATCCCCGCCGGAACCGATCTTTCCAGGTATCAAAGTATTAGCTTGCCTCTCACGGAGACGAACAGAGAGATCAAGTTGACAGCCGGCATGGTTCTTCCCGAGGGGTTCAGAATTTCCAGTCTCAACGGATCGGAAACGATCAATGTGCCCCTGCAACCGTTGGCACCGGTGCTGGACCAGGGCCAGGAGTCCTGGGATATCCGCATGGTGGCGGGCGCCGATCTGGCCTCCGCCAGCCGGCGCGCGGTGCGTGCCGGGGCCCTGGCCGGAGACCTGGTATTGGATAATCCCGATGCACCTCTGGTACTCCGGGGCATCACCAACGACGAACGGCCAGTCACCAGTGTGATCCGCACCGGCCAGGGGGATCTGGAACTGCTTGCCGCCAGGGATTACCGGCATGACTCCGCCTATGGTGTCTACACCGCCGGCAATGCGCTGCCCGCCGGGGAGGTGCCCGACGTGGCCCGCCCGGACGGGGGAGAGCTGGGAGCGAGCTATGCCGAGTACCAGGATTCCGAGGCGGTCACCGATGTGCAGGCCGGTTTCCTGACCGGCGGTGGCGAGGTGCTGGTACAGGCCGGTCGCAACCTCCATGGCTATACCAGCGGCGATTTGAGTGGCGATCTGCCAGCGTCGGACTGGCTTTGGACTCAGGGCGCCGCCGCCGACGGCGCCTTGGAGGCCTGGTGGATTCATCCGGGCACCTATAGCAAAGAATATACCTACTCCAGGCCCAAATTCTCCACGTTCCAGGGCATCGGGGCCTTGGGGGGCGGCAATCTGTCGGTGTCCGCCGGCGAGCAGCTTGGCACCTACGCCTTTATCGGTGCCGACGCCACACCGGTGGGGGCCCTGAACCTGGTGGTGGGCGCCAGCGGTTGGCGTGACGCGGACGGTACCGTCCGGCAAACCGGGGGTGGCGAGCTTCGCGTCAGCGCCGGGGCGATCAATCCTTTGCGGGACGGTACGAGAAGTAACGTGGCCAATCTGCGTGGTGATATCCGGGTGCGGGCCGGCGCCATCGGGCAGACCTGGCAGACGTTTCAGGTGCCAGGCAACTCTGATCCTCGGCCGGACGATCTGATCACCAGGGCCCGTGTTAATGCCTACGGCCTTCTTTCAGTGACACAGGGTGATGGCGCGGCTCGTCTGTTGAGCGTGGGGGACGCGGTATTCCGGACCCTGAACCCGACCGCCGGTCTGCCGGGCGCCGGGCTATGGACCGACGGGACAAAAACCTCCGTTTTCGCGGCGGGTGGGGACATAACGATGAGCAGCCTATCAACGGGTATCGAGGCCCCCTCCACTCTCAGTCTGGTGGCGTCCGAAGGCTCTATTTACGGAACGCGTAACTCGGGGGATAGCATTCAAGTGCGTCCTTCATTGGATGGGGGGGTGGAGGTGCTCGCCGCGGATTCCATTTACCGCTTTGGTTTGGGGGTCGAGGCGCATGAAGATGCCCACGACGTTTCTGGTTTGGCGCCGACCCGCTTCTACGCGGTGGACGGCGATATCTACAACCTGGGCTATGGAACCTTGCCGTCCACGGGAAGCTTGGGGCTGCTGGGCCGGCCGGCTTGGATTCGTGCCGGTCGCGATATTGTGGGCTTGGGCGTGAACCTCGACGGTACCTTCCAGCGTCGGACGGCGGCTTTCGGTCACAACGCCTCGACGGACGTGTCCCTGATCGAGGCGGGCCGCGACCTGATCTATATCGACGCCGCCGCGGTAGGGCCGGGCACACTGGAGGTCACCGCGGGCCGTAACTTCTACCAGGCGGATAGGGGCTGGGTGCGCAGCATGGCGGGCCTTTCCGGCGACATCGGCAGCGGCGCGGGCATTGCCATCAACGTGGGCATGGGCGCGGACGGCCCGGATTATCAGGCGCTGATCGACGCCTACCTGAACCCGGCCAACCTGGCCGATCCGGGCCGGCCCCTGGCGGACCAGCCGGACAAGGTGGTCAAGGTTTACGATCAGGAGCTGAGTTCCTGGCTGGAAGACCGCTACGGCGATGCCGCCCTGGACGGCACTACCGCGCTGGCGTATTTCGAGGCGCTGTCGCCGGAACAACAACGCATCTTCCTGCGCGAGCTCTACTATGCGGAACTGCGCGCCGGCGGTCGGGAATACAACGATGCTGATGGTGACCGCACCGGCAGCTACCTGCGCGGTCGTCGTGTTATCTCTACATTCCTGCCCAAGGTGGACAGCGAGGCGGGCACCTCCGGCTACCAAGGTGATTACACCATGTTCTCCACCGGTGAATATTCCGGCCTGGTGCGCACCGAGGGCGGTGGCGATATCCAAATGCTGGTGCCCGGCGGCGATCTGATCGTGGGCGTGGACGGCGTGCGCCCGCAGGGCGGCGACAACGGCATCCTTACCCAGGGCCGGGGCGATATCCAGCTATATAGCCAGGGCGATATCGCCCTGGGCCTATCGCGCATTTTCACCACCTACGGCGGCGACATCTTCGCCTGGTCCGCCGCCGGCGACATCAACGCCGGCCGTGGCGCCAAAACCACCCTGGTGTACACGCCGCCGCGCCGGGTCTACGACGGCCTGGGTAATGTGAGCCTGTCGCCGGTGGCGCCGACCACCGGTGCCGGTATCGCCACCCTGGCCCCCATCCCGGAAGTGCCGCCCGGCGATATCGACCTGATCGCGCCGCTGGGGGTGATCGATGCCGGCGAGGCGGGTATTCGGGTATCCGGCAATGTGAACATCGCCGCCCTGCAAGTGGTCAATGCGGAAAATATCCAGGTGCAGGGCGAGTCCAGCGGCCTGCCGGCGGTGGCGCGGGTCAATGTGGGGGCCCTCACCAACGCCACCAACGCCGCCAACAGCGCGGTGCAGGCGGCGGAGCAGGTGAGCCGTGGCAACCGCGGCAACCGGCCCTCGGTGATCACCGTGGAGATCCTCGGCTACGGCGAGGAGCGGCTGGTGCCTGAACGGGACCGCAGCGCCGGTGCCACGGATTACCGGCCCGATGGCGCGGTGCGGGTGCTGGGCGCCGGCGCCCTGGACGAACGGCAAAGCGCCGAACTCACCGAGGCGGAGCGCCGCAGCATGTTGTAAACCTGAACAGCGCCGCCCCGCACTGGGGTGGCGCTTGTATTTACGATAATAAAGGCAAGGGGGACACGGATGTTCTACGAACAGGATGCCACTGGCCAGATACTGTCCCTGGCCCGGGTCACGACCCTGGGCAGGCTGCGGGCCGGCTTAAGTTATCTGGTGGAAGCCCACGGTTTCCGCTACTACATGTTCACCTGCCTGGGCGCCGAGCTGGAACGCACCCGCACCCTGGTGCTGCACAACCTGCCTTGCGAGCAACCGGCCCCGGCCTGGCCGTTGGAAACCGACCCGTTGGCCCAGTACGCGCTGGCGGAGAGTCTGCCGCTGGATTGGCGTGGCCTAATGGCGCGGCCGGATTTCCAGGCCCGGGGCTACCAGGTGACCATGCGCCAGCGCGCCGCGCTGGGATTACGCGCCGGTTGCACCGTCCCCCTGTTGCAAGGGCCGGGCATTCTCGCCTGGCTGGATCTGGCCCTGGACCAGGATGACGATGATGCTTGGGCGCATGTGCGCCGCTACCTGCCCTGCGCCACTCTTTTGGGCCGGGTGGTGCTGGATCGCGTCGGGCGCTTCCTGGCTGAAGCCGACGACGACGAACCACCACCGGAACCTCTTAGCGACCGTGAACGTGCCTGCCTGCGTGGCGCCAGCGAAGGTCTGAGTAACATCGAAATCGGTGCTTCCCTGGGCATCAGCGAGCGCACCGTTTCCAGTCATATTCATCGCGCCTGCCATAAACTCCACGCCCGTAATCGCCAGCACGCTGTCACCAAGGCGATGCTCTCCCGACAGTTATACGCCGTTCTGGGGCTGGCTTTGGGTCGGGATTCACGTCCTTTCTAGGGACGGCCGTGGCGTTCAATTCTCATAAAAAAAGGGCGCCGGGTAGGCGCCCTCCGCACTGGCGTGCGTTGATATTGCGATCAGTTGATGCAGGTACCGGCCAGTTGATCCATGGCGTTGGCGGTGCCCAGGCGGACATAGCCGGTGGGCAGGGAGCCGGAGCCACTTACCACTTCACGGACCAGGGCGCGCAGGGCCTGCGGATCGGCGTTGTTCGCGGTGTAGCCGAGCAGGTTGGTGACCGCGGCGATCGGGTAGCCTTGATCCAGCTGGGCGGCCGGGTCGATCACGTTCACGCAGCCGTCCGGGGTGCTGGGGTTGCTAACCGGGATGTCGGAGACAGCCTGGGTATGCGGAAGACCAGTGTCCTCATCTACATCGCCCAGAACGGTGTCGGCCAGCAGGTCACCGATGCCGTAGTTCACGGAAGTGACGGTGGCCGGGTCGGTGCTGTTCACGTCGGCGTAGTCCTGGCTGGCGTCCAGTACGTTGGCCAGGTTGGCGAAGCCGATGGACCAGGAATTGGCGCCGACGCCGGAAACCACACCGGCGTTGCCGGACTCTTCGCTGTAGTTGGCGTACAGGCTGGCGGGATTGGCCGGGGAAATGGCGGCGGTGAAGCTCTCGGAGGTTTTGAAGAAGTCGGATGCCACACCGAAGTTGCCGTTACAGGTGGCCGCCAGGTACTGGGTGAAGGCGAACACCGTGCCGCTGGTGTCCTGACGCACGATCACGTGGATGGGCTGGGTCGGCAGACTGCTGTCCACGTCGTTCCAGGTCTGGGAAATGCCGGAGAAGATCTCGCACACCTGCTGGTTGGACAGATCCGGGCGGGAGCTGCCGATCAGGTTCACGGGCAGCGCGATCAGAGCACCCAGGGCCGGCATCTGGAAGATGCCGTCGCCGGCGGTGTTGGGGCCGTTGACGAAGTCATCCACGTTGTCGGCGGTCAGCGGAGCGTCGGAGCCGATAAAGTCCGGGCGGCTCTGGCCGGCCGGGGCGCTGAAGCCCACCGGGCTGGCGCTGTAGTCACGGCAGTCGCCGTCGGCGCTGAAGCCGCTGACACCCACCAGAACCCGTTTGCCGGTGCCGCTGCCGGTCTGGCAGTAGCTGGCGGTGTGGGACGGGTTGGCGCCCTGGAAAACGGAGAAGATGGAGTCAGGGGTTACGCCGACTTGCTGGTACGGAGTGAACGTCGGATCGAAGCCTGCGAACAGACCCGCGTCGGTGGACAGACGCGATTCCGGGTTGGTGGTGGTGAAGCCGTCGCCGATGTAGGCGAGTGCCGGCAGAGAGGCGCCGCCGCCGACCAGATCGGTGGCGGAAGCGGCCAGCGGTGCGCTGATGATGGCGGCGGCCAGGGCCGCCTTCTTGATGATGGTCTTCATGAGTCATTCCCTCGATATTGGGTGCGATTTATGAGTAATCCCCGCGGCGGGTGCCGCATGAATCACGCTATCGAGAGCGAATGTCGCTTTGGTTCCATTACGAATAATTTTGCGCTTCCGGAAAACGACAGATCGTTGTCAGGGGGTGCGGGGAAGGGCAGCGGGAATCCGACCGGGCCAGGGGGGCCGCTAAGTGGTTGTTGTTGAGTGGGTGGGGCTACGGGGAGGGTATTGGGGAATGACGGTTTGGTGGCTGGACGGTGCGGGAGGCCGCAGGGGGTCGGGTGCAAAAAGGCGCCGCTCTGCGAGCGGGCTTTCCATTCCGGAGGCGGATTGATCGGAACAGCCTTTGGGCTGTTCCGACCCTTCGGGCTTCGCGCTGCGCGCTCGTCGCCAAACGCGGTGCGTTTGGTCGAACCAGGCGGTGGTTCATCATCCAACCGCCGGATTGCCAGACATACAAAAAGGCCCCTGCTCTGGTGAGAGCAGGGGCCTTTTTGTATGTCTGGTGCCCGGAGGCGGAATCGAACCACCGACACGGGGATTTTCAATCCCCTGCTCTACCGACTGAGCTATCCGGGCGTGGGGGCGTATTAAAGCGGCTGGCCCTGGCCCCGTCAAGGGCGCGGGGCTATTGATTGGCGTCTTTGGTGGGGGGAACGTAACCCTCTGCTTTTTCTACGCTTTCGTTGTTCAAAAAACGCTCACGCTGTTCGTCCAGGAAGGCCTTGGCCTTGGGGTCCATGACGTTCAGGTGTTTCTCGTTGATGAGCAGAGTCTGGTGCTGGAGCCATTCCTGCCAGGCGGCGCGGGACACGTTTTCGTAGATGTCCTGGCCCTTGGGGCCGGGGAAGGGCGGTTTGTCCAGGCCTTCCAGTTCCTGCTGGTGCTTGCGGCAGAAGACGGTGCGGGTCATGGCTTCCTCGCTGGTTCGGTTTACAGCAGGCCCCGTTGGCGGGGGCCGTGGAGCTGGTCGAGCAGTTTCTTTACCGGGGCCGCGAGGCCCAGTTCGCCGGGGGCGGCGGGGCTCACCCAGCGGCCCTCGGCATCCTGCACGGCCTCGCCGTGGCTGTCCACCCGGATCAGGCGGGGCTCGATGTCCAGGTGGAAGTGGCTGAAGGTGTGGCGGAAGCCGGGCAGGCTTTCCTGGTCCCGGGCGGCCAGGCCACGGCGTTCCAGGGCGTCGTGCTGGGCGTCGTCCGGGCTGTCGGATGACGCGTCCAGCTGGGGGAAGCACCAGAGGCCGCCCCAGATGCCGCTGGGCGGGCGCGGTTCCAGCCAGACGCGGCCGTCGCCGGCTTGCAGGATCAGCATGCGGGCGGCGCGCACCGGTTTGGCCTTGGCCGGTTTGCGGCCGGGGTAGTCCTGGGGGTTGCCGTCGGCGTGGGCCTGGCAGAGGTGGATGACCGGGCAGCGCGGGCAGTCCGGGCGGCGCACGCAGAGAGTGGCGCCCAGGTCCATGACCGCCTGGGTGTAGTCCGCCAGGCGTTCGTGAGGGGTGTGGTGCTCGGCCAGTTCCCAGAGGCGGTTTTCCACCGGCTTCTTGCCGGGCCAGCCGGGCACGGCATGCAGCCGGGTGAGCACCCGCTTGACGTTGCCGTCCAGGATCGGGGCGCGCACGCCGCGGCTTTGCGCCAGGATGGCGCCGGCGGTGGAGCGGCCGATGCCGGGTAGGCTGGCCACTTCCTCCACGGTTGCCGGGAAGTCGCCGCCGTACTCGTCCACCAGCTGGCGGGCGGCTTTGTGCAGGTTGCGGGCGCGGGCGTAGTAGCCCAGGCCGGTCCACAGGTGCAGCACCTGGTCCACGTCGGCGGCGGCCAGGGCATGCACGTCCGGGAAGGTGGCCATGAAGCGCTCGAAGTAGCCGATCACCGTGGTCACCTGGGTCTGCTGGAGCATGATCTCCGAGACCCACACCCGGTAGGGGGTGCGCGGGTGCTGCCAGGGCAGGTCGTCGCGGCCGTGCTGGTCGTACCAGGCCAGCACGGCGTCGCTGAAGGCGGGTTCGCTCATCCTTCGCTTAGCGATTGAACAGCCCCTTGAGCTTGTCGCCCAGCTCTTCCTGGATTTTCTCCTCGGCTTTCTGCTTGGCGGCGTTCTTGAGCACTTCCTCGGTGGTGTCGCCTTCCGCGTCGATGCCGAGCTTGTCCTTCAGCTTGCTCTTGGCGGCGTTGGTGGCGGCCTGCTGGGCGATCTTGGCGAAGCCCTCCCGGTCCGCGCCGCACCACTTGGCGGGGCTGCCGGCCAGGCTGCCCTGGCAGCGCAGTGGCCAGGTGACGTCCTCCAGGTATTTGCTGCCGCCCAGTTCCGGGGACTGCATGCCGATCCTGAGGTCGAACTCCTGGGTCAGCATGTTGAGCCAGCCGTTGCCTGAGAGGGTGCCTTTTTCCAGTTTGGCTTCCAGGCTGTCCAGGTTGGCGACCTGCTTGTCGAGGCTGGCCTTGGTGGTCAGGTCGATGATCTTGGTGTCCTCGGACAGGGCGCTCGGCAGTTTGCCGGATTCCTGGTTGGGGATCAGGGCGCTGAGGCCCTGGAAGCGGCCGAGCATGTCGTTCACGCCGCCCACCAGGGTGTTGTAGAGGTTGAGGCCGCGCACGGTGCCGTCCGCCAGGTTGACGGTGGCGTTGCCCTTGGCGGATTGCACCAGGGCTTTTTCGCTGTTGCCGGCGGCGCTGAAGTTCATGTCCAGGGAGAACAGGCCCTTGGCCAGGTCCTCGCCCAGGGCCAGGGTCACCAGCGGCTGCAGCTGCATGCTGGTGACGTTCTGCTTGTAGTTGATGCGCGGCGTGTTGCCGGACACGTCCAGGCTGCCGCTGCCGGTGAAGCTGCCGTTGAGGGTCTGGCCTGAGGCCTGGGCCAGGCGCAGCACGCCGTTGTTGGCGGTGACCTTGAACGCCAGGTCCTTGGCCTGGATGGTTTCGAAATTCAGCTCGTTGACCTTGAGCCGGCCGTCCATGACCAGCGGGCGCAGGCTTTCCACCGGGATCAGTTCGGCTTCCGAGAGCTGCTCGGTGCCGGCCTGCTTGCCGGCGCCGCCGCCGGCGCCGGTGGGCGTTTCCTCTTTATCGTCGCCGCTTTCCGGCGGCAGATAGCCGTCCAGGGTGATCTTGTCGAGCACCAGGTCGAAGACGATCTTGCCGGTGTCCAGACTATCCAGGCCGGCCTTGCCGCTCAGGGTGCTGCTGTCCAGGGTGACCTTGAGCGGGTCCACCATGACGCTGCCGGCGGGGCCGGCCAGGGTGGCGTCCAGGGCTACTTTGCTCAGGGCGGCGTCGTCGCGGGTCTCGATGGGCGTTTCACCGATGGACTTAAGCGCGGCGTTGACGTCGAAGGGGGCGGTCTTGATCTGGCCCGCCACCTTCATGTCGCCGGTGAGGCCGGTGACGGTGGCGTCGCCGGTGGTGCGGGTGCCGGCGGCTTCCAGCACCAGGCCGGAGAGGGCGGCGCGGTCTTCGTCCAGGTTCACGTCCAGCTTCTGCTCCAGGTGCACGTCCACCGGGTTGACGGTGAGGCCGCCGATCTGGGCGTCCAGGGTCATGGGGTCGAGCACGAAGTGGTTGCTGTCCAGGTTGGCGGCCAGGGTGGTGTCCAGGCTCAGGTCCACGCGCACGTCGCTCTGGTCCTGGTAGCGCAGGGACAACTGCATCGGGAAGGGCTCGTCCAGGCTCACGTCCTGGGCCTCGAAGTTGAAGTGCTCCACGCGGATGTCGGTGCCGTCGGTGGTGTTGCGGTAGCTCACCTGGCCGTTGGTGATGGCCACGCTGGGGATGGTCAGCGGGATGTCCAGGGTGCCGCCTTCGCTGTCCTCGGCGGGCTGCTCCTCCTCGGCGGCGGGCTGCTCGGCGTCCTCTTGCGGGCCGATTTTCTCCCAGTTGGCGCCGTCGGCGGTTTCCACCAGGTTCACTTCCAGGCCGTCCAGGGTGACGCCGTCCATTTCCACGTTGCCGAACAGCAGCGGCCAGACCGCCACGCTGACGCTGGCGCTGTCGATGGCGGCGAACAGCTCTTCCTCGTCGGGCAGGCGCGCTTCGGTGCGGCCCAGGCTGACGCCCAGGGAGGGCCAGAACTGCCAGTCCACTTCGCCGGGGATCTCCAGCTCCAGATTGGCCTGAGTGAGCGCCTGCTCACGGATCTGCGGTTTGAAATCATTGGGGTCGATCACCTGGGTGATCACGAACACCGTGGCGGCGAGCAACACCACGATGGCCACCAGGACGATGACCACGATTTTAATCGCGCGTGCCATAACGAGCCTCTCCTTGCGCCTCGGACCAGGGGCCGGGATTATGTTTGCGGGACATCATAACGTATGAATGAGTATCACGCTTTGGGGAGCCGCTTTTGTTAAAGTTCCGTAATATCCTGGTTCTGCTGGGGTTACTGGGGTGTGCTCTGGCCCGGGGGGCGGAGCCGGTGACCCTGTCCGGGGACCGCGACCAGGTGGAGGTGGCGCGCTCCATGGAGGTGCTGGTGGACCCGGAGGGGCATTGGGACTTCCAGACCGTGCGCGGCCGCCTGGCGTCGCGCTTCCGGGCCAACGATTCCGCGGAACTGAATTTCGGCTTCACCGGCAGCGTGATCTGGCTGCGCTTCGCCCTGGACGCCGGCGCCGTGGCCGGCGAGGACTGGTACCTGGTGGAGCGCTACCCGATCCTGGACAACATCACCCTGTTCGCGCCCACCGCCGACGGCGGTTACCGGCGCGTGGACATGGGCGACACCCTGCCGTTCCACCATCGCCTGATGAACCACCGGGCCTTCATCTTCCCCCTGGAAAGCGGCGCGCCGGCGTCCCGGGACTACTATGTGCGCATCAGCGGCAAGGGCGCCATCAACCTCTCGCCCATGCTGTACAGCGCCACCGGCCTTGTGGAGTACACCTACCGGGACATTCTGGTGTACGGCGTTTTCTACGGCTGCCTGCTGATCATGGTGATCTATAACGCCCTGCTGGCGCTGTCCCTGAAAGAGCCGGTGTACCTGTATTTCGTGGCGTTTCTGGTGGGCATCACGGTGTTCAACCTGAACATCAACGGCTTTGGCTTGCAGTTCCTGTGGCCGGAGGTGCCCAAGCTCAACGAGTACTACTGGCTGGGCATCTATATCTGCACGCCGGCGCTGGCCATGTACTCGCGGCATTTTCTCGGCCTCAAGGAGCGCTTCCCCCGCTACGACCGGCTGATACGCGGTTATTTGCTGGGCATCGCGGTGTTGCTGGTGGTGCAGCTGCTGATTCCGGCGCCCTGGTCCTATTACCTGTCCACCCTGCTGGTGGTGATCACGGTGCTGCTGTTCAGCTGGCTGGGCTGGACGGTGTGGTCCCGGGGTTACCGGGCGGCGCGCCTGTACGTGGCGGCCTGGTTCGTGTTCCTGGGGCTGATCTTCATCTTCGTGCTGGGCAACCTGGACTGGGTGCCCTACGTCTCGGTGATCACCATGCTGCCGCACATTGGCGCGCTCTGGGTGGTGGTGATGCTGTCCCTGGCCCTGGGCGATCGCATTCGTTTTCTGGAGCAGGAGCGTAACCAGCTGTTCCAGGAGGCCCGCGAGAGCCTGGAGCGCCATGTGCGCGAGATCGAACAGATGAACCGGGACAAATCCACCTTCCTGCAGTACGTAAGCCACGAGCTGAACACGCCGATCAACTGGATCGGCGCCGCCGAGGGGCTGGGCGACGACGACCAGGCCGCCGACGCCCGGGCCCTGGTGCGCAAGGGGCAGCAGCGGCTGGTGGGCATGGTCAGCACCTCGCTGCGCTATTTTGATCTGGCGGACCGCCACCAGCCGCCCCTGCTGGGGCGCTGCCAGCCGTTACTGCTGCTGGAGGCGCTGCTGGCCAGCCGCGCCGGGGCCCTGCGCGGGCGCCGGCTGACCGTGGACAACCGGGTGGGGGCGGGCCTGTGCGTGCGCGCCAACGAGGCGGAGCTCCAGGAGGTGCTGGCCATCGCCCTGGACAACGCCATCCGTTTCAGCCACCCGGAAGGCCGGGTCCGCATCACCGGCCGGGCCCTGTCCGAGGAGGCCGAGATCCGCATCGCCGACGGCGGCCGGGGCGCCGGGCCGGGGCAGTTGGAGAGCCTGTTCGAGCCGTTTTTCGTGATGGGCTCGCGCCACCACGAGGAGGGCTACGGCCTGTCCCTGGCCATGGCGCGGGTGATGGTGGAGCAGGCCGGCGGGCGCATCTGGGCGGAAAGCGGCGGTCCGGACCAGGGCTTTATCCTGGTGATCCGCCTGCCGCTGAGTTGAAAGGACGATTCAGGATTCAGGATTCAGGCGCGAGGATCGCTCGGTGCGATCTGATCGCTCCGGCCCCGCGCGGAACCGCTGAAGCGCGGGTACGGCGTCGCAGGGCTGCTTGGCCGTCACCGCGCCTGCATCCTGAATCCTTCATCGCGGCCGAAGGCCGCTAACGGCATTTGTCGGGCAGGGTGACGCCGTGGCCCAGTTTCGCCTCGATGCCGCGCAGGAAGTCCCGGCCCACGCCGCGCCCACGGGTGGCCGGGTGCACCACCATCCAGGCCAGGTTGTCGCCGTGCAGCACGGCCACGCCCACCGGGCGACCGTTGAAATGGGCGGCGACGATCTCGTTGCCGTGGGCGGCGCCTTCCTGCAGGGTGAGCTCCAGCTCGGCGGCGTGGTCCGGGTCGTCGCGCAGCACCTGGGCGAAGGTTTGCGCCAGTTCCGGCCGTGACGGGTGAAATTCCACAGTGATCGGCATACTGCCTCCAATCGCGATGTCGGCGCCCGCTGGTGAGGGGCGCGGGGGGTACGTATAATACGGGGTTCCGCATTCTGGAGGTACCGATGAGCGAACGCCGCGCCACCGTAGAGCGCAACACCCTGGAAACCAAGATCCGCGTCAGCGTCAACCTGGACGGCACCGGACACAGCAAGCTGGACACCGGCCTGCCGTTCCTGGAGCACATGCTGGATCAGGTGGCCCGCCATGGCCTGATCGACCTGGACGTCCACGCCGAGGGTGACTTGCACATCGATGCCCACCACACCGTGGAAGACATCGGCATCACCCTGGGGCAGGCCCTGGCCCGGGCCTGGGGCGACAAAAAGGGCGTGCGCCGCTACGGCCACAGCTACGTGCCCCTGGATGAGGCCCTGTCGCGGGTGGTGATCGACCTGTCCGGCCGGCCCGGCCTGGAGATGTTCGCGGAATTCACCCGAGGCCAGATCGGCGGCTTCGACGTGGATCTGTTCTACGAGTTCTTCCAGGGCCTGGTGAACCACGCCATGATCACCGTGCACATCGACAACCTGCGCGGCAAGAACGCCCACCACCAGGCCGAGACCGTGTTCAAGGCATTCGGCCGCGCCCTGCGCATGGCGGTGGAGCCGGACCCGCGCATGGACGGCGTCACGCCCAGCACCAAGGGCACCCTGAGCGAACAGCCGGAATAGAGGGCTTCCCATGACTGAAACCGTGGCCGTGGTCGATTACGGCATGGGCAATCTCCATTCCGCCGGCAAGGCGCTGGAGAAAATGGCCGCCGACGGCCAGCGCATCGTTATCACCGGGGATCCGGATGTGGTGCGCGGCGCCGACCGGGTGGTGTTCCCCGGCGTCGGCGCGATCCGCGATTGCATCCGCGTGATCACCGAGACCGGCCTGGACCGGGCCATCCTCGACGCCATCGATGCCTACAAGCCGGTGCTCGGCATCTGCGTGGGCATGCAGGCGATGATGGACTTCAGCGAGGAGAACGACGGCGTCGACTGCCTGGGCGTGTTCTCCGGCCGGGTCCAGTTCTTCGGCGAGCAGTTCGGCGAGACCGGCCAGCGCCTGAAAGTGCCGCACATGGGCTGGAACCAGGTGCAGCAGACCGTGGACCACCCGGTTTGGGACGGCATCGACGACAACAGCCGCTTCTACTTCGTGCACAGCTACTGCGCCACCGGGCTGCCGGAGGAGGAGCTGGCCGGCCGCTGCGAATACGGGCTGACCTTCGCCGCCGCCGTGGCCAAGCACAATGTGTTCGCGGTGCAGTTTCACCCGGAGAAAAGCGCCGACGCCGGCCTGCGCCTGCTGGCCAACTTCCTGCGCTGGCAGCCTTGATTTTCCACGCCCGCCATTCAAAACGGATTTCGTGACAGAGAGACCCCCATGCAACTGATTCCCGCCATCGATCTGAAGGACGGCAAATGCGTGCGCCTCAAGCAAGGGCGCATGGACGATGACACCGTGTTCTCCGAGGACCCGGTGGCGGTGGCCGACCACTGGGTGCAAAAAGGCGCCCGGCGCCTGCACCTGGTGGACCTGAACGGCGCCTTCGCCGGCGAGCCGGTGAACGGCGAGATCGTCAACGCCATCGCCCGTGCCCACCCTGGCCTGCCGATCCAGATCGGCGGCGGCATCCGCGCCCCCGAGACCATCCAGGCTTACCTGGACGCCGGCGTGCAGTGGGTGATCATCGGCACCAAGGCGGTGAAGGAGCCGCAATTCGTCAAGGACATGTGCCGCCAGTTCCCGGGCCACATCATCGTCGGCCTGGACGCCAAGGACGGCAAGGTCGCCACCGACGGCTGGGCCGAGGTCACCGACATCGACGTGGTGGACCTGGCCCGCCAGTTCGAGCACGACGGCGTGGTCGCCATCGTCTACACCGACATCAGCCGCGACGGCATGCTGCAGGGCGTCAACGTGGAAGCCACCGAACGCCTGGCCGAGGCGATCTCCATCCCGGTGATCGCCTCCGGCGGCATCACCGACCTGGAGGACGTGCGCAACCTGTGCGAGAGCCGCGCCACCGGCATCACCGGCGCCATCACCGGCCGCGCCATCTACGAGGGCTCCCTGGACTTCGGGAAAGGCCAGGCCCTGGCCGACGAACTCTCGGCCAAGCGCGGCTGAAACCGCCGAATCGGAGCGCCAGGGAAGGCGTTTCGTGACCGGTCCACTTGTATTCGCGCGTCGGATCGGTACAACAAGGTGAGGGACGCGAAGACGGCCTGGGGGAAGGCCGCCCGTCCATCACGACCATTCCAGGGAAGGGGGGAATCATGGCCCGTAAGGAAGGCGCGGTGCATCCCGCGGTGGCCGCGTTCGTTATCGCACTGTTCATTTCCTGGCTGGTGACCTGGGTGTATGCCCTGGACCGGCGTCATTCCGTTCCGATGCCCACGCAGATGGCGCCCCTGCCCGATGGCGGCGTGCTGGTGCGGTTCGGTGACCGCCTCTATCCGGTCAACGCGGAGGGCACCACGGGGGCGCCCTTCGTGATTCCCGGCCTGTCCGAGTACAGCGGCCTGGCCGTCACCGGCGCGGACAGCGTGATCGTCTACCTGGGCGGCGAGCGGCCGTCCTTTTCACGCAATCTGCTGCGCTTTCTGCGTCTGGCGCCGCCGGCCTCGCCGCCCGCCGAGGGGGAGGGGCTGTACCGCTGCCGGCGGGCGGGGGATTGCCGGTTCCTGGCCCACGCTCCCGGCCTCGCCGGCGTGGCCCGCCTGTATTGGCGGCCCGACCGGGAGCGGCTGTGGGTGGTGGACAGTGGCCACCATGAAATCCGGCGCCTGGAGAACGGCGCCGAGCCGGCGCCCCGGCTGGGCGACTTCCGTTTTCCCAACGGGCTGCTCGCCGAGCCGGAGCGGATGCTGGTGGCCGACACCAACCACCACCGGATCGCCGCGGTGAACCTGGCGGACGACGGCGTGCGCACGGTGGCCCGCATTCAGCCCACCCTGCTGTACCGCTGGCCCACGGATCTGATTCGCGTGGGCGATCAGTACTGGTTGCTGGTGGGGCGCGACAACCTGGAAGAGAGCCGCCTGTACCGCTACGACGGCGACTGGAACCTGCTGGGGCGCGGCGCCGCTGGTCTGGTCGATTTGCTGTCCCTGGCGCCGCTGGGCAAAGGTGCCCTGGTGGCGGACCGGGGCGAGCGCCGCCTGTGGCGCCTGGACGCCGAGGGTGATCCGCTGGAAGAAGTGGCCCTGCCGGGGCTGGCCGGCGCCCGGGAGCGCTTCCAATACTGGCGTCGCTGGAGCGACATTCTGCTGTACGGCGGCCTGGCCCTGGTGCTGGCCGGGCTCGCCTTTGCCTTCTGGCACGACCGCCACCGTTTGCCGGAGAGCTTTCGCGGCGATGACTTGCACGATTGGCGCCACGAAAAGCCGGCCCGGGGCGAGCACTGGCTGGCGCCGGTGGGGCTGGTGCGGCTGCGCTGGCTGTACCTGGTTCTGCCGGTGCTGGTGCTGTGGTCCATGGGGGTTCTGGCGGCCGGGATGGAGGATCCGAAGCCCCTGGTTGGCATGCTGCCGCTGGGGCTGGTGATAGTCCTGGTGGGCCTGAGCGCCTTTCTGATGTTTCGCTACGTGGCCGGCTGCGCGGTGGGCGTGCACGGTGACATGCTGCTGCTGCAGGATGCCCGTGGCCGCCGGGTGGCCGGCCACCGCGCCGAGATCGCCTACCACCCGACCATGCTGGTGATCGGCGAGGTGATCGTGCCGGTGGGCACCCGCGCCATGCCCCTGTTTCCGCGCTGGCGCATGCGGCGCCTGGTGGCGCCGGCGCTGCGCGGCGCGCGCAAGCTGTCCACCCGGGAGTGCCTGCGCCTGGTGTGGCGGCGCCGGTTCTGGCCGCTGCTGGCCATGTACCTCTCTTTCGTGCTGCTGTTCGCGGCCTGCGCCGCCTCGCTGCTAATCATGGGGTGAGCCGGCGCCGCCATCGCGGTATCATGCCGGCCCGACTGGAGAACGAATCATGGCGCTAGCAAAACGCATTATTCCGTGTCTCGACGTGGACGCCGGCCGCGTGGTCAAGGGTGTTCAATTCGTGGACATCCGCGATGCCGGTGATCCGGTGGAGGTGGCGCGCCGCTACAACGAGGCCGGCGCCGACGAGATCACCTTCCTGGACATCACCGCCAGCCACCAGGACCGGGACACCACCCTGGAGACCGTGGAGCGCATGGCCAGCCAGGTGTTCATCCCGCTCACCGTGGGCGGCGGCGTGCGCACCCTTCAGGATATCCGCAACCTGCTCAACGCCGGCGCCGACAAGGTGAGCATCAATTCGGCGGCGGTGAAGGACCCGGATTTCGTGCGCGAGGCGGCCCAGCGGTTCGGTTCGCAGTGCATCGTGGTGGCCATCGACGCCAAGAAGGTGAGCGGCGAGAGCGAGGGCAACCGCTGGGAGATCTTCACCCACGGCGGTCGCAAGCCCACCGGCATCGACGCCATCGAGTGGGCGAAACGGATGACCGATTACGGCGCCGGCGAGATCCTGCTCACCAGCATGGACCGGGACGGCACCAAGAACGGCTTCGACATCGCCCTGACCCGGCGTATTTCCGATGCGGTGCCGGTGCCGGTGATCGCCTCCGGCGGCGTCGGCAATCTGCAGCACCTGGTGGACGGCGTGATCCAGGGCGGCGCCGACGCGGTGCTGGCGGCCTCGATCTTCCACTTCGGTGAGTACAGCATCGCCGAGGCCAAGGACTACATGGCCCGGGCCGGCATCGAGATGCGGCTGTAATCGTGGCGCTGACGATCTGGGTGGACGCGGACGCCTGCCCGGCGGTGATCCGCGATGTGCTGTTCCGCGCCGCCAACCGCCTGGCGGTGACCACCACCCTGGTGGCCAACCACCACATCCGGGCGCCCCGTTCGCCGCACATCCACTCGGTGCAGGTGGCGTCCGGTTTCGACAAGGCGGACGATCACATCGCCGACCGGGTGAGGGCCGGGGATCTGGTGATCACCGGTGACATCCCGCTGGCCGCCCGGGTGGTGGAAGCCGGCGGCACCGCGCTCAATCCGCGCGGCACCCTGTACGACGCGGAGAGCATCCGCGAGCACCTCGGCCGCCGGGATTTCATGGAGGAGCTGCGCTCCGCCGGGGTCGAGACCGGCGGGCCGTCGTCGCTGGGCAAGGCCGATGTGCAGACCTTCGCCAATGCGCTGGATCGGTTTCTGGCCAGGGCCAATCGCGGCTGAAGCGGAACGCCGCGATACCGGCAACGCAAGGAAGAATCATGCTGAAAATCTCCAACAACGTGACCATTCCGGAAGCGGAGATCGATTGGCAGGCGATCCGTGCCCAGGGCGCCGGCGGCCAGAACGTCAACAAGGTGGCCTCGGCCATCCATCTGCGCTTCGATATCGCCGCCTCCTCCCTGCCCGAGTTCTACAAGGAGCGTCTGCTGGCGCTGTCCGACCGCCGCATCAATAGCGACGGCGTGGTGGTGATCAAGGCGCAGCGCTTCCGCACCCAGGAGAAGAACCTGGACGACGCCCTGCAGCGGCTGCGCGCCCTGATCCAGAGCGCCACCGTGGAGCGCAAGAAACGCAAGGCCACCAAGCCCTCCAAGGCGGCCCGCAACAAACGCATGGACAAGAAAACCCGCCGTGGCCAGACCAAGGCCCTGCGCGGCAAGGTCCGGCCCTGAAGGAAGAATGCCCATGTTTCCCCGACGCCCGATGCTGGCCGGCCTGCTGGCCCTGCTGCTGAGCTCCCTGGCCGGCGCCGATACCCGCGCCTTGGACGAGGACTGGTTTCCCACCGACAAAGAGCCGGCGTATCAATTGCACTGGCCCCTGGAGCAAACGGAGGGCGGTTGGCGCGTGGTGGTGCACCGGCCCGACGGCAGCGTGTTCTTCGAGGGCCGGCTGGTCGATCCGGAGGCGGTGCCGCTGCTGGCCAAGCGCAACCTGCGAGGCCCTTTCACCTATTACCACGACAATGGCGAGGTGAAACTGGAAGGCCGCTACGGAGACCGGGGCCTGATCACCGGCAAGGCCCGCTACTACTGGAAGAACGGCAATGTCCGGGAAATCCGTGACTACCAGCCCGAGGGGTACGATCTGCTCAAGGCGTTCCACGAGGGTGGCAGCCTGTCCATGGAGCGCCTGCCGGACAAGGGCGAGCGCACCTTCCGGGAAAGACGATACCGGGAAGACGGCTCCTTGATGGCGCGCGTCTACACCCGGCCCGCCGAGGACGGCGGCCTGGAGGATGTGCGCCTGAACTACGACGCCGAGGGCAACATGGTCGCCCGGGTGTTCGAGGATGATCGACGCCGGATCAGCGAGACCCTGGAGAACGGCCATCTGGTGAAGCGTCTGACCTTCGATCAGGCCGGCCAATGGTCGCTCCGCGAGCGGTACAACGAGGACGGCGACCTGATTCAGCGGGACCGGCATCTGCTGCCGGAGTACGAGCAGGATGGCAAACAGATTTTCGTTGACGACGAGGGCGTGCGGCGGGTCTCCCATTACCGCGACGGCAAGCGCCAGGGCGAGTCCAGCCGCCGGCGTGGCGACACCTGGCTGGCCCAGCACTTTTACCGGGACGATCAGCCGGTGGGGCGCTGGTTCGACGTGGACCAGGACACCGGCGTGGTCACCGTGAGCCGCTACGATGACGCGGGCGAATACCAGGGCCGCTATCAAATCGGCGCCGATCTGGTGGTCCACGACGAGGATGGCAAACCCGGGGTGCCGGAGGCGCTGCGGGAAGTGGAACGTACCCTGCCCGAGGCGGGCACCACCTGGCTGTACCGTTTCAACGACGCCAAACCGGTGGCGCTCACCCTCACCGAAAAGAACGGCGACCGGGCCCGCTACCGGGTGGGCGAGGGGCAGGTCACCCTGGAAGAAGACCTGGATCGCTATCAGCCGGTGGATGCAAGTTACGGCCCCCTGCTGCGGTTCCCGCTGCATCCCGGGGACGTGTGGCGCTACCGCACCGAGCAGACGGTGCAAGTGCCGGCGGCGGACGGCGCCCACTGGCGCTACCGCTACCGCACCCGGGTCACCAGCAAGGTGAGCGCGGTGGAAACCATCCGTGTCGGCGCCGGCACCTTCAAGGCGCTGCGCATCAGCCGCGAGATCGCCTGGCGCAAGGATCAGGCCAGCGGTGAAGGCGGCGGTCTGGATCGCATCGAGAACGGCGGCGACGGCCAGGTGGACGGCTTCACCCGGGAGTTGCTGTGGTACGCGCCGGAGGCCGGCCGGGTGGTGCTCAAGGCGCGGGTGGAATCCGGCTACCCCAGCCTGCTGAACCGGAAGGCCGCCGACCTGCTCGACAACGCCGCCACCTGGTTCACCGAGCTGGTGGCCCTGGCCGGCCCCGGGGAAAGCCCGCGCGCCGGCGAGCCGCGCCACGCCCGGGAACCGCGAGCGGGCTGGATCGGTTTTCCCATGACGCGCAACAACACCTGGGAATTCCTGATGCTCAACCACTCCCCCTGATGGCCGGGGGCGGCCCGCTAAGGTACGATCGTCCCGAAAACAACAAAAGGATCATCGTATGGATCAGGCCGCTCTGGTGTCCGTGGGGCTCCCCGCCGCGCTCTTTCTGATCATGGTGGGCATGGGGCTCACCCTCACGCCCAAGGATTTCCGCGAGGTGCTGGTGGCGCCGCGCGCCACCGTCTACGGCCTGGTGGCGCAGATCATCCTGCTGCCGCTGGTGGGCATGGGCCTGGCCATGAGCCTGGATCTGTCGCCGGCGCTGGCGGTGGGGTTGGTGATCATCGCCGCCTGCCCGGGCGGCACCACCTCCAATTTGTTCGCCTTCCTGGGGCGCGGCGACGTGGCCCTGTCCATCGTGCTCACCGTGGCCGCCAGCTTGATCACCATCGTCACCCTGCCCATGTTCACCAGCTGGGCCCTGGGCCACTTCCAGGACAGCGAGCGGGTGCTGGAGCTGCCGGTGCTGCGCACCATCCTTACCCTGGTGGTGATCATTCTGATTCCGGTGGGCATCGGCATGACCATCCGCCATTTCCGGCAAAGCTGGGCGGAGAAGGGCGAGAAGCTGGTCAGCATATTCGGTCTGCTGGTGCTGGTGGCGGTGATCGCCCTACTGCTTATCGATCTGGGCGAGGAAGCCCTGGTGCTGCTGCGCCAGGGCGGCATGGCGGTGGTACTGCTCAATATCATCGGGCTGGTGCTGGGCATGGCCGGCGGCCGGCTCATGGGGCTGCCCCGGGACCAGGCGTTCACCGTGGCCATCGAGCTGGGCATCAAGAACGGCACCCTGGGGCTGATGGTCACGCTCACCCTGCTGCACTCCGACGCCATGTCGGTGCCGGCGGCGGTGTACGGCGTGCTGATGTTCCTGTTCGGCTTCCTGATGCTCGGCTACAGCCGCCTTACCGGCATCGGTCGCTCCTAGGGATTCGAGGTCAGCGCGGCACCGGGCGGGCGCGGTGCCGCGCCAACCGAAGCCGCCGGCGGCGCCAGCAGCCGGGACACCGGCACCACCTCCACGCCGGCCTGCTCCATGAGCGGCAGCACCTGACGCAGATAATCCAGGGTTTCTGGATAGGGGTGGCCGATGGCGATGGCGTGGCCACGCCGGCGCGCCAGCCGCAGCAACTGGTTGAACTGCTCGTTGATGTGGGCCAGATCCCGCCGGTTGTCCAGGAACACGTCCCGGCGCCCCGCCGGCAGCCCGGCGCGGTGGGCGCTGCGCTCCGCCAGCGTGGCGGCGTTGGTGCGACTGTCCACGAAGAACAGGTGGCGCCGACGCAACTGATCCATCAGCCGGGTCATGGGCGCCGCCTCGGCGGTGAGGGCGCTGCCCATGTGGTTGTTGAGCCCACGCGCTTCGGGCAGCAGCGTCTGGGCGCGGTCCAGCACGGCGCCGATCTGCGCCTCGCTCATGCCTTCGTGGAGCGCGCCCGGGTCCAGGGCGCGGGCGTCCAGGGTGGCCATGGGCAGGTGGATCATCACTTCCTTGCCGGCCTCGGCGGCCTGCCGGCCAAGCCGGCGGCCGTGGGGCGTTTCCGGAATCACCGCGCAGGTCACCGGGGCGGGCAGGGCGATCACCGCCTCGCCGGCGGGTCGGCTGTAGCCGAGATCGTCGATGATGATGGCGATACGCGGCGCCGCCGGGGCCGGCGTCGCCGCCAGCAGCCCGGTCAGCAGCGCCGCCACCAGGGCGACGCCGTGTCTCACTGGGAGGCGGTGTCGGTGTTGGCCCGGCGGGCGCCGTCATTCCGACCGCGGCGCTCCGCCAGGTTGATGCCCTTGAGGATGGACAGGGCCTGGGACAGCGGGTAGTCACGGCTGGCCAGCGGTTCCTCGCCGCCCTCGGCGTCCGGGTCCTCGCCGTCCTGGTTGATCAGGTGGTGGGGCAGGTCGGACTCGCGCGGGCCGCGCTCCTGGTACAGCTCCACGCTGGCCACCTGGATCGGGATGTCCGGGTGGATGCCATCGGCCTGGATGGAGCGGCCGTCCGGCGTGTAGTAGCGGGCGGTGGTGAGCTTCAGGGCGCTGTCGCCGCTGATCGGCAGCACCGTCTGCACCGAGCCCTTGCCGAAGGTGCGGGTGCCCACCACCACGGCGCGGCCCTGGTCCTGCAGGGCGCCGGCGACGATCTCGGAGGCCGAGGCGGAGCCGCCGTTGACCAGCACCACCAGGGGCAGGCCGTCGAGCAGGTCGCCGGCGCTGGCTTCGTAGTCGTTGCGGCTGGCCGGATCGCGGCCCTGGGTGTAGACCACCAGGCCCCCGTCGAGGAACAGGTCGGCCACTTCCACGGCGCCGCCGAGCACGCCGCCCGGGTTGTTGCGCAGGTCCAGCACCAGGCCTTTCAGGTCGCCCTTGGCGATCAGCTGTTCCAGGGCGGCCTTGGCGTCCTGGCCGGTGCGGCTCTGGAACTGGGAGACGCGCAGGTAACCGTAGCCCGGTTCCAGGGTCTCGCTTTTCACGCTTTCCACCTGGATGCGGTCGCGCTCCAGGGTCACCGGGCGGGGTTTTTCGTCCCCTTCGCTGAGCACCGACAGGGTTACCTTGGTGCCGGCTTCGCCGCGCATCAGTTCCACCGCGTCGGCCAGGCCGATGCCTTTGGTGAAGGTGTCGTCGATCTTGAGGATCAGATCGCCGGCCTGGATGCCGGCGCGGCTGGCCGGGGAGTCGTCGATCGGCGCCACCACCTTGACGAAGCCGTCCTCCATGGTCACTTCCAGGCCCAGGCCGCCGAATTCGCCGCTGGTGGTGGATTGCAGGTCCTCGAACTGATCCGGCGTCAGGTAGGCGGAGTGCGGGTCCAGCTCCATGAGCATGCCGCGGATCGCCGCCTGGATCAGTTCCTTCTCGTCCACTTCCTTCACGTAGGCGCCGCGCACCCGTTCCAGCACCTCGGCGAAGGCGCGCAGTTCGGTGACCGGGACGCCGTCCTGCTCGGCGCGCTGATCGGTTCGCGGGTCCTTGGCCTGGGCGGCCGGGGCAATGAACACCAGAGTAAGAAGCGCGGAGCGCAGCAGTACACGGGAAGTGTGCAGCATGTGTATCCCCAAGGCTGGGCGCCCCCGATCCGGGGGCAGGATCTCAATCATTGCGGGCAATGGGCGGCAGTGTAACACGGCGGTCGCACCAGCGCGCCGGGTTCACCACCTGCCCCTTGCGGCGGATTTCAAAGTACAAACCATTGCGCGCGTTGCCGCCGGAACGCCCGGCCAGGGCCAGGGTGTCGCCGGTGGCCACCCACTCGCCCACGTCGCGCAGCAGGCTCTGGGCGTAGCCGTAGAGCGTCAGGTAACCGCCGCCGTGGTCGACGATGGTGAGCAGCCCGTAGCCGCGCATCCAGTCCGCGAACACCACCCGGCCCGGGTGGATGGCGCGCACCGGCGTGCCTTCGTCGGCGGCCAGCACCACGCCCTCCCAGCGCAACGCGCCCTCGCGGGCGGAATGGAAGCTCGCCACCACCTGACCCGGTACCGGCCAGGGGAGTTCCCCGGCCAGCTCGCCGAACGGCTCGCCGCGCTCCGGCGGCGGCACCGCCGGCAGGCTGCGCTGCATTTCGGCGAGCAGTTTCTCCAGGCGTTGCTGGTCCGCCTTGAGGCGCTCGATGTCGCCGCCCCGTTGCTCCAGGGAGCGGTTCAGTTTCGCCAGGGCCTGCTCGCGCTCCTTGGCGGCGGCCTCCAGCTCCTGCTTGCTGTTGGCCAGCTCGGTGCGGCGGTCGAGCAGGTTGGCGCGGGCGCTGTCCACCTCCTTGGCGACCCGGCGCAGGTCCAGCAGTTCGTCCTCCAGCACCGCCAGCCGGTCGGTGCGGGCGCGCTGCATGTATTCCTGGTAGCGCAGCAGGCGGGCGATGCGATCCGGCTGCTCCTGGTTGAGCAGCAGCTTGATGCGTGCTTCCCGGCCGCTCTGGTAGCTGGTGCGCACGGTGCGCGCCAGCCAGCGCAACTGGGTGCGCTTTTCGCCGGCCAGGCGCGCCTGCTGCGCCTCCAGCCGCAGCAGGCGGTCGCGGGCGGCCCCCGCCTCGCGTTCCAGCTCGCGGCCCTGGCGGGTCAGCTCGCCCACCCGGGTTTCGGTTTCGCGCAGGCGGGCCTGCAGGTCATCGCGCTGGGACGCCTCCTCCTGCTGCTGCTCGGAGAGCGCCTCGATGCGGTCCTTGAGCTCTTCCAGGTCGGCTTCGCTGGGCTGGTCCGCCCCCGCCAGCGCCGGCAGGAGCAATATCAAGAGAAAAAGCGGCTTCATGGCTGCGGGTTTTACCTTAACCGACCGGTGATGTGTATACTTGGCGCCGATTTTCCGCCAACAAGGCGGCCAACGCGTCAACGGGGCCTAGTATGGATCGCCTGATCGAATTCGCCAGCAATCATTACCTTCTGTTTTCCGCCTTCTTCGTACTGTGGGCGGCGTTTTTCGTGATCGAGTCGCGGCGCGGCGGCAAGGCGATCACGCCCCAGCAGGCCACCAACCTGGTCAACCAGAAGGAAGCGGTGATCGTGGATCTGCGCCCGGCGGACGAATACCGCGCCGGCCACATCCCCGGCAGCCTGAACATCCCCGCCAGCCAGACCACCGACCGCATGGGGGAGCTGGAGCGCCACAAGGACAAGCCGGTGATCCTGACCTGCAAGATGGGCAACCAGGCCGCCCATCTGGGCCGCCAGCTGCGCGGCAAGGGCTTCGCCGAGCTGTACCGCATGCAGGGCGGCGTGACCGCCTGGCGCAACGACAACCTGCCGGTGGCCAAGGGCTGATCCCATGGCCACGGTGACCCTGTACAGCACCCGTTGGTGCCCGTTCTGTGTCCGCGCCAAGCAGCTGCTGGCGCGGAAAGAGGCCGAGGTGCACGAGATCGACGTGGACCGCGAGCCCGGCGCGCGTCAGGAAATGATGACGCGCAGCGGCCGCCGCACGGTGCCGCAAATCTGGATCGGCGACCGCCATGTGGGCGGTTGCGATGAACTTTTCGCATTGGAGCGGGCGGGGGAACTGGACGAACTGCTCGCCGGATAACGGAGAAGGACCATGGCCGAAGAAGAGAAGAAAACCTTCCAGTTGCAGCGCGTTTACCTCAAGGACGCTTCGTTCGAGTGCCCGGGGGCGCCGGACATCTTCCTGCAGGACTGGAAGCCGAAGATGAACGTGCAGCTCAACAACGCCGCCCGCCGCATCGGCGAGGGCAGCGAGTACGAGGTGGAAGTCACCGTCACCGTGACCGCCAAGTCCGAGGACGAGCAGAAGACGTTCTATCTGGCGGAGGTGAAGCAGGCCGGCATCTTCACCCTGGTGGGCATCGACGGCGAGGAGCGCGATCAGCTGCTCGGCGCCTACTGCCCCAATGTGCTGTTCCCCTATGTGCGCGAAGTGGTCTCCGACCTGGTGTCCAAGGGCTCCTTCCCGCAGATGATCCTGCAGCCGCTCAATTTCGAGGCGCTCTACCAGCAGCAGCGCCAACAGCAGCAGGCCGGCGCCGACGGCGCCACGGTGCAGTAGCTACCGCACCGCCCCCGGGTACCCCAGCTGCCGCCAGGCCTCGTAGAAGGTAATCGCCACCGCGTTGCTGAGATTGAGGCTGCGGCTGTTGGGCCCCATGGGCAGGCGCAGCCGGCGCTCCGCCGGCATCGCCGCCAGCAGGTCCGCCGGCAGCCCCCGGGTCTCCGGGCCGAACAGCAGCACATCCCCATCCTGAAAGGCCACGTCGCTGGGCGCCGGCCCGCCCTTGGTGGTGAGCGCGAACTGGCGGGCCCCCGCCAGCGCCTGACAAAACGCCGGGTAGTCCCGGTGCACTTCCACGCGCGCGTATTCGCTGTAATCCAGCCCGGCCCGGCGCAGCCGTTTCTCGTCCAGTTCGAAGCCCAGTGGCTCGATCAGATGCAGCATGGCGCCGGTGTTGGCGGCCAGGCGCATGATGTTGCCGGTGTTGGGCGGAATCTCGGGTTGGTACAGGGCGATGTGCAGCATGGGCTCCTATGGTAACCGCTGGGCGCGCCGGCGTCGCTTTGCCCGGCGCCGGGCCGGCGTGATAATGATGCCGGAAAGCCGGCGGAGACAAGCATGAAACGGGTCTACGAAGCGCGCGACGGCCTGGAGGCGCACATGGTGGCGGGGCTCATGGAGCAGGCCGGCATCATGGCCCAGGTGCGCGGCGACATGCTGCAGGGCGCGGTGGGCGAGTTGCCCGCCGCCGGTCTGGCCAGCGTCTGGGTGGCGGACGACGACGAGGCCCGCGCCCGTGCCGTGGTGCGGGACTTCGAGGCGGAGCAGCCGCCCAACCCGGAACCCGGGGCGCGCCAGCGCCTGCGCGAGAGCGTGCGCGGCGAGGGCGCCGGCGACACCGGTCGGGCGTTCCGCAATGGTTTGCTCGTGGGCGTGGTGCTGGGCGGCCTGGTGATGGCCTGGTTGTTGACGCTCTAACCCCAATCCCCCCCCAAGCAAGCCGCGATCGCGGCTTACCTCGGAGCGTCTTGGCGTGGCCCCCTTTCCGGGACCCTGTTTGACAGGATGTCAAACCGGGAGCCCCCAGGGACGGGTTCACGGCGTTCCCGGAAAG
>NZ_JABJWH010000013.1 GCF_015265435.1 Alloalcanivorax profundimaris
CATCGACCCCATTCCAGCCTTGGCTATCTGCCTCCCGTCAGCCGGCTGCCCTTACTGAACAACCTGGTGGCTTTACACACCTAGACCCGGGCCGCCAGACGCAGGGCGGCGATGCGGTTCACCTGGGCCACCGCCGTGGCCCGCTCCGTATCCGGATCGTTGCGCACCCGCGCTTCGAAGGCGGCAAGAATGTCGCGACGATGCAGGCCGCGCACCGCAAGGATGAAGGGAAACCGGAAACGCGCCTTGTATTCCTCGTTGAGCGCCTGGAAGCGCTCGAACTCCGCCGGCGTGCACTGATCCAGGCCGGCACCGGCCTGTTCGGCGCTGGAGTCGGCGGTGAGCACCTCGCCCACCGCCAGCTTGCCGGCCAGGTCCGGGTGGGCGCGCAGCACCGCCAGTTGGGCCGCCGCGTCGGCGGCGTCGAACACCGCCGCCAGCCGCGCGGCCAGGGCCGCCGGGGAGTCGTCATCCTCGCCCAGGCCCTGCCGGTGGGCCTGGCGGGCGATCCAGGGGGAGTGTTCATAGACGTCGCCATAGCAGGCCACGAACGCCTCCTCGTCCAGGGTGCTGGGGCGTGGCGACAGCAACGGAGTATCAGCCATGGTGCTCCATCCAGTGGCGAGCGATGTCGATGCGGCGCGTCACCCAGACGTCCCGGTGGGCGCTCACATGCTTGAGGAATTTTTCCAGAGCGGCGGCGCGGCCGGGGCGCCCGGCGAGCCGGCAGTGCAGCCCCACGGACAGCATGCGCGGCTGTTCCGCGCCTTCCTGGTAGAGGTAATCGAAGCTGTCGCGCAGGTAGTTGAAGTACTGCTCGCCGTTATTGAAGCCGGCCGGTGACGAAAAGCGCATGTCATTCACGTCCAGGGTATAGGGCACCACCAGATGGCGGCGGTCGGCCACCCGGGTCCAGAACGGCAGTTCGTCGTTGTAGTCGTCGGCGTCGTAGAGGAAACCGCCGTGCTCCACCACCAGGCGCCGGGTATTGGGGCTGGTGCGGCCGGTGTACCAGCCCAGGGGCGGGGTGCCGGCGGCGCGGGTCAGCGCCTCCACGGCGCGGCCGATGTGCTCCGCTTCCACCGCCTCGGGCACGTACTGATAGTCGATCCAGCGGTAGCCGTGGCTGCAGATCTCATGGCCCTCGTCCACCAGGGCGCGGATGGCGTCCGGATGACGCTCGGCGGCCATGCCCACGGCGAACACGGTGAGTGGCATCCGGTAACGGCGGAACAGGCGCATCAGCCGCCACAGCCCCACCCGGCTGCCGTATTCGTAGAGCGATTCCATGCTCATGTGGCGCACGCCGGGCCGGGCCTCGGCGCCCACCATTTCCGAGAGGAAGGATTCCGAGGCGGCGTCGCCGTGGAGCACGCAGTTCTCGCCGCCCTCCTCGTAATTAAGCACGAACTGCACCGCCAGCCGCGCGCCACCGGGCCAGCGCGGGTCCGGCGGGTGCGGGCCGTAGCCGATCAGGTCCCGGGGATAATCCCCGCCGGAATGCGGTGCGGCCATGGCGTTTCCTCCTTGCTCATTGGTGGTGACGGGTCGGTGACGGTCGATGCGTCCGGATTGTACATGTATACATTTCTATGATTTTATTGTCGACATTGAAATGTACAAATCCGAGGAGCGGCCCATGGGGCGTCTTACCACGCATGTTCTCGACACCGCCTCGGGGCGGCCCGCCGCCGGGCTGGCGCTGCAGCTGTGGCGGCTGGATGACGGCGAACCGCCGGTCCTGGTATCCCAATGCAATACCGATGCCGACGGCCGCTGCCCGGCGCCCCTGCTGGAGGGCGACGCCCTGCGGCCCGGTCGCTACCAGCTGGTGTTCCAGGCCGGCGAGCACTTCCGCCGACAGGGCACCGCCCTGCCGGAGCCGGCCTTCCTGGACGAGGTGGTGGTGCGCTTCGGCGTCGCCGAAGCGGAGCGCCACTACCATGTGCCGCTGCTGCTTTCCCCCTACGGCTACAGCACCTACCGGGGAAGCTGATGGAAGCGCACCTGTATGAATGGGCCAACCTGCTGATCCGCTGGCTGCACATCACCGTGGGCATCGCCTGGATCGGTGCCTCCTTCTACTTCAACTGGCTGGAGAATCAGCTCGAACGGCACGGCGACAAGCCGGACGGCGTGGAGGGCACCCTGTGGGCGATCCACGGCGGCGGCTTCTACCACCTGCAAAAATTCCAGGTGGCGCCGGCGCGGCTGCCGGAGCGTCTGCACTGGTTCAAGTGGGAGGCCTACTACACCTGGATCAGCGGCATTCTTCTGCTGGCGGTGGTCTATTACCTGAACGCGCGCACCAACCTGATCGACCCGTCCGTGGCGGACCTGTCGCCGCTGGCCGCCAGCCTGATCGGCCTGGCCACCCTGGCGCTGAGCTGGCTGGTCTACGACGGCCTGTGCCGCTCGCCGCTGGGGCGGCGGCCGGTGGCGCTGGCGGCGGTGCTGTTCGGCCTGCTGGTGCTGCTGGCCTGGGGGCTGAGCCAGGTGTTCAGCGGCCGCGGTGCCTACATCCACGTGGGCGCGGCCATCGGCACCTGCATGGTGGCCAATGTGTTCTTCGTGATCATTCCCGGCCAGCGCGCCATGGTGGAGGCCATGAAGGCCGGCCGGGAGCCGGACGGCGCCCGGGGCCGGTCCGGCGCCCTGCGCTCCCGGCACAACAACTACCTGACCCTGCCGGTGCTGTTCATCATGATCAGCAACCACTTCCCGAGCACCTACGGCAGCGGCTGGAACTGGCTGATCCTCACCGCCCTGGCGCTGGCCGGCATCGTCATCCGCCATTATTTCAACCGCCGTCACCTGCCCGGCCGGCACTGGGGCCTGATGGCCCTGGGCCTGGCCGGCCTGGCGGCGATCATCCTGGCCACCGCGCCCCGCGCCCCGGACCGCCAGGCCGGCGCCGACACCCCGCCGGTGACCCTGGAAGCGGTCAACGCGGTGGTCGAGCAGCGCTGCGCCGCCTGTCACGCCGCCGCGCCCTCCTTCGCCGGCTTCACGGCGCCCCCCAAGGGCGTGCGCCTGGACAGCGAGGCGGCGATCCGCCAGCACCGGGACCAGATCGGCCAGGTGGCGGTGCGCACCCGCATCATGCCGCCGGGCAACCTGACCGGCATGACCGACGACGAGCGCGCCCTGCTGGAACGCTGGCTGAACCAGCCCGCCGACCCGCCCTGACGCGGCGGCGCCGCGAGTTGCCTCGCCGCCATGCGGTGTATACATTTCGGGCTCGACCAGGGAGATTGAATCTATGGCAACGGCCCCCGATTCCGGCAAGCCGACCGCGGCCCAGGCCCTCGCGCCCGACAGCGGCAACCGCAAGGCCAGCGACCAGAGCATCTATGAGTCCATCTACGAGGCGGTGCTCACCCAGCGCCTGCCGCCGGGCTCGCGGTTGCCGGAGGTGGCCCTCAGCGAGCTGTTCGGCGTGAGCCGTTCAATCATCCGCAAGGCGCTGACCCGGCTGGCCTCGGACCACGTCATCGAGCAACGCCCCAACCAGATGGCCATGGTGGCGCGCCCGGACGTGGAGGAAACGCGCCAGATTTTCGCCGCCCGCCGGCTGGTGGAGGGCGAGGTGCTGCGGCTCACCGCCGGCACCCTGAGCAAGGCGCGCCTGCAGGAACTGAAGCGACTGGTGAAGGACGAGAAGAGCGCCCACCAAAGCGGCCGCGACCAGGACCGGGTGCACTGCTCCATGGAAGTGCACCGTTTTCTGGCCCGGCACTGCCCCAATCAGGTGCTCGGCCGGATGATGCGGGACCTGGTGCTGCGCACCTCCATCGTCATCGCCCTGTACAAGTCACCGGGCATGAGCGCCTGCTTCCTGGGCGACGACCACGCCCGGCTGGCGGAGTTGATCGCCAAGGGCGAGGGGGACCAGGCGGCGGCGCTGGCCCACCGGCATCTGCGCGCCCTGGAAGACCTGCTCGACCTGAACGAAGCGGACGCCGCCATCGACCTGGCCCGCATCCTGCGCCCGGACGCCTGAGCGCGGCGGCCGATTCCGGCACGGCTCCTGCTTGACTGCAATCCGCATCGCCAACTGTATACAAAAAGGCCGAGAGGAGAGCCGCCGCATGCCCCGCACCCTGCTGCTGAAGAACGCCACCGTGGTGGCGACGATGGACGATGAACAACGGGAAATCGCCGACGGCGCCGTGTTCATCACCGACAACCGCATCACCGCCGTGGGCCCCACCGCCGAGCTGCCCGCCGACGCCGACCAGGTGATCGACCTGAGCGGCCACGTGCTGATGCCGGGCCTGGTGAACACCCACCACCACATGTTCCAGTCGCTCACCCGGGCCCTGCCGGCGGCCCAGAACGCGGAGCTGTTCGACTGGCTCAGCGCCCTGTTCCCGGTGTGGGGCAACATCACCCCGGAGATGATGACGGTGTCCGCCCAGACTTCCATGGCGGAGCTGATGCTGTCCGGCTGCACCACGGCGGCGGACCACGCCTATTTCTACGTCAACGGCTCGCGGCTGGAGGACAACCTGGAGGCGGCCCATCGCCTGGGCATGCGTTACCACGGCGTGCGCGGCGCCATTACCCTGGGCCGGAGCCAGGGCGGCCTGCCGCCGGATCACGTGGTGGAGCGGGACGAGGACGCGGTGCTCAAGGAAATGCAGCGGGTGGTGGAAGCCCACCACGACCGCGCCGACGACGCCATGATCCGCGTCGCCCTGGGGCCTTCCTCGCCGTTCACCGTGAGCCCGGACCTGATGCGCCAGAGCGCCGTGCTGGCCCGGGATCTGGGCGTGCTGATGCACACCCACACCGCCGAGAACAGCAAGGACCTGGCGTTCAGCCAGGAGCGCTACGGCATGACCCCGGCCCAGTTCGCCGAGGAAACCGGCTGGGTGGGCGACGACGTCTGGCACGCCCACTGCGTGCACCTGGACGACCATGGCATCAAGCTGTTCGGCCGCACCGGCACCGGCGTGGCCCACTGCCCCTGCTCGAACATGCGCTTGGCGTCCGGCATCGCGCCGGTCCGCAAGATGCTCGATCACGACGTCAAGGTGGGGCTGGGCGTGGACGGCACCGCCTCCAACGACGGCAACGACCTGCTCGGCGAGGCCCGCCAGGCGATGCTGGTGGCGCGCGTGCGCCACGAGGACCCCACCGCCATGAGCGCCCGGGAAGCCCTGTGGCTGGCCACCCGGGGCGGCGCCCGGGTGCTCGGCCGCGACGACAACATCGGCCGCCTGGCGCCAGGTTACTGCGCCGACCTGATCGCCTTCGACCTGGGCGACATCGCCTATGCCGGCGGTCAGATCGACCCGCTTGCCTCGCTGCTGTTCTCGGCGCCACGCCGGGTCGCCTACAGCATCATCAACGGCCGCACCGTGGTGGACCAGGGCCGGCTTACCCCCATTGAGCTGCCGGCCCTGGTGGAGCAACACAACCGCCTGGCCCGGCAACTGGTCGACGGCTGACCATGGCCACCCGGCTGCGCGTTCACTCGCCAGCGGTGCTCTACTTCGACGCGGTGCGGCGCGCCGGCTCCATCCGTGAAGCGGCGCGCCGCCTGCACGTGGCGTCGTCGGCGGTGAACCGGCAGATCCTCAAGCTCGAGGACGAGATCGGCGCGCCCCTGTTCGAGCGCCTGCCCGGCGGCCTCAAGCTCACCGCCGCAGGCGAGGTGTTCGCCCGCCACGCCATCGTGGTGCTGCAGGACGCGGAACGCGCCCGCTCCGAGCTGGACGCCCTCAAGGGCCTGCGCACCGGCCATGTGGAGGTGGCCACCGTGGAGGGCGTCACCACGGATCTGCTGCCCACCGTGATCGGCCGCCTGCGCGAGGACTTTCCCAACATCACCATCGGCATCGCTACCCTGGGTTCCCAGGCGATTCCCGACACCGTGGCGAGCGGCGCCGCCGACCTGGGGCTGGCGTTCGCCCTGCCGCGCACCGCGGAACTGCGCCAGCTCACCCTGGCGCGCTTCCGGCTCGGCGCGGTGGTGCCGCCGGACCATCCCCTGGCCCGCCGCCAGGAAGTGAGCGTGGCCACCTGCATGGCCTACCCACTGGTGCTGGCCAAACAGGACCTGTCCGTGCACCACCTGATGCGCCCGGCCATGGAACGGGCCGGCGCCGACACCCGGGGCGTGGTGCGCTCCGGCTCCGTGGAGCTGAGCAAGGAACTGGCCCGCCGGGGCATCGGCGTGGCCTTTCAGACCCGCATTGGCCTGGAGGCGGACCTGAACCGGGGCAGCCTGGTGCATCTGCCGCTCAACGACGCCGGCCCGGTGTACAGCGACCTGGGCATCTATGCCCGCGCCGGCCGCGCCCTGCCAGTGGCGGTGGACGCCTTCGCCCGCCTGCTGGGCGAGGAAATGGCCCGCCGCGAGGCCGCCGAGGCGGTGCAACTGCCGGCCCCCTCCTGACCGGCCCGGCCACCGGCGCCGATGCCGATTCGGCATCACCGTGGTCGATATTCTCTGCTTTGGCGTACAGCCCGGCCGGCGCACACTGAATGCCGGATTAATGACCGCCAGCCTTGCCCGGAGGGCAAACCACCATGAACGCCGATTTCGAAGCGATGCGAGTGTCCCAGGGCGCCCTGCCCATCATCGACGTGTCCGGCCTGCGCTCCCCGGACCCGGCGGAACGCCGGGCGGTGGGGCGGGCGCTGCGCGCCACCTGCACCGACAAGGGCTTTTTCTACATCCGCAACCACGGCGTGGACCCGGCCCTGCAGGCGCGGGTGTTCGACGCCAGCCGGCGCTTCTTCGCCCGCCCCATGGACGAGAAGAACCGGGTCGGCATGGCCCGGTCCGCCGCCAACCGGGGCTATGACCCGCTGCGCGGCCAGACCCTGGAGGCCGGCGCGCCGCCGGACCTGAAGGAAAGCTACTACGTGGGCGAGGAACGGGGCCCGGACGACCCCAAGGTGAAAGCCGGCAAGTTCAACCACGGCCCCAATCAGTGGCCCCAGGGCGTGGAGGACTTCCGCCCGGCCATCGAAGCCTACTACCGGGCCATGACCGAACTCAGCGAGCTGATCATGCGCGGCCTGGCGCTGTCCCTGGATCTGGACGAACACTACTTCGACGACTTCTGCGTGGACCCCCAAGCCATCGTGCGGCTGCTGCACTACCCGCCGCAGCCCGCCAACCCGGCGCCCAACGAAAAGGGCTGCGGGGCGCACACGGATTTCGGCGGCATCACCCTGCTGCTGCAGGACGACAGCCCCGGGCTGCAGGTGTGGAATCAGGCCCGCGGCACCTGGATTCACGCCGACCCGGTGCCCGGCACCTATGTGGTCAACCTGGGCGACATGATCGCCCGCTGGACCAACGACCGCTACCGCTCCACCTTGCACCGGGTGGTGAACATCTCCGGCAAGGAACGCTACTCCATCCCCTTCTTCTACTCCGGCAACCCGGACCACCAGGTGCGCTGCCTGCCCGGTTGCCTGGCCGAGGGCGAACGGCCCAAGTACCCGCCGGTGACGGTGGAAGAGCATCTGATCGAGATGTACCGGCGGACCTATGCCTGAAAACATGCCCGAGCACCTGATTCTGATCCACGGCGCCTGGGCCGGCGGCTGGGTGTGGGAGCGCCTGCTGGCACCCCTGCGCGCCGCCGGCTTCCAGGCCCATGCCCTGGAGTTGCCGGGCAACGGCCATGGCCCGCGCGGCGACCTGGACGCCGGCCTGGACGACTACGAACACACCGTGATGGAAACGCTGGCGGCGCTGCCCGGCCGGGTCGGCCTGGTGGCCCACTCCGGCGGCGGCGTCACCGCCACCCGGGTGGCGGACCGGGCCCCGGAGCGCATCACCGGGGTCGCCTACGTGGCCGGCATGATGCTGCCCTCCGGCATGGGCTTCGCCGAGCTCACCGCGCCGCTCAAAACCGCCGACCCGGACGCCGCCGGCATCGTGCCGCACCTGCAATGGGACGCCGAACGCCGCGCCAGCCGGGTACCGCCGGAGGCGGCCCGGGCGATCTTCTTCCAGGACCTGCCCGACGCCGAGGCCGAGGGCGCCGCCGGGCGGCTCACGTCGCAGCCGGAAAAAGCCCGCGCCGCCGCCCCGAGCTGGAGCACGGAGCGCTTCGGCCGGGTGCGCCGGCTCTATGTGGAAGCCCTGCGCGACCGCTCCGTGGTGCCCGCCGCCCAGCGTCGCATGCAGGACCTGGTACCCGGCGCCCGGGTGGTGTCCCTGGACACCGGCCACGCCCCCCAGGTGTCCGCCCCGGACGACCTGGCCGCCGCCCTGACCGCGTTTTTCGGGTCCGCCCGGCCCTGAACGGGCACGCCCATTGCATACCGAGATGTATACAACATAAATATCGAGGAGTGACGCCATGACGTTCCGTGCCCTGCGATCCGTATTGCTCGCCTTGGGGGTGAGTGCCCTGTCCGCCACCGCCGGCGCCGCCGACAAAATCCGCTGGTTGAACGACTGGCTGCCCGCCGGCGACAAAGCGGTGATCTACCTGGCCGTGCAGGAAGGCCTGTTCGAGGACGCCGGCATCGAGGTGGAAATCAACAGCGGCCGGGGCTCCAGCGACGTGGTCACCAAGCTGGGCACCGGCGCCGCCGACATGGGCACCGGCGGCCTGTCCGCCCTGATGCAGGCCCAGGCCGGCGCCGAGGTGCCGGTCACGGCGGTGATGTCGATCTACACCAAACAGCCGGACGCGGTGTTCGTGGCCAAGGGCGACGGCATCGACAGCCTGCAGGATCTGAAGGGCAAGACCCTGGCCACCGCCACTTTCTCCGCCTCCAACGTGACCTGGCCGCTGGTGCTGGAAGCCAACGGCATGGAGCCGGACGCGGTGAAAGTCCTCAAGGTGGACCCGGGCGCCATGGGCCCCATGTTCGCCACCGGCCGGGTGGACGGCACCATTAACTGGCTCACCAAGCTGCCCGCCTTCGCGGCGCTGATGAACGACGCCGGCAAGGAAATCCAGGTGCTGCCCTGGTCCGAGTACGGTTTCAACGGCTACGGCCTGTCGGTGTTCGCGTCCGACCGCCTGATCCAGGAGAACCCGACCCTGGTGGCCAAGGTGCTGGACATCTACAAGAAGGCCCTGCGCATCGCCATCGACGACCCGGCCAAAGCCGGTGCCGCCCTCAAGGCCATGGTGCCGGACGTGGACGCGGACATCGCCGCCGAGGAATTCGCCGCCTCCGCCCGCCTGATCGACACCGACCTGGCCGAGCAGGACGGCCTGGGCGCCTTCGAGCCGGAACTGCTGGCGGAGACCTGGCGTTGGGTGGCCAAGGCCCAGGATCTGCCCGAGGACAGCCTGGATCCGGAAACCTCGGTGACCCGCGAGTTCATCCCGGAGTAACGCCATGACCACCCGCATCGAACCGGACGGCAGCCGCCCGGCGATCCGCTTCGACCGCGTCGGCCAGGTGTTCAGCGGCTCCGACGGCGGCAGCGTGACCGCCCTGGAGGACGTCAGCTTCACCCTGCGCCGCCACGAATTCGTGGCGGTGATCGGGCCCTCCGGCTGCGGCAAGTCCACCCTGCTGCGCATCATCGCCGGGCTGGTGAAGCCCACCGGCGGCCAGGCGGAAATCTACGGCCTGCCGGTGACCGGCCCCCGCGAGGAGGTAGGCATCGTGTTCCAGCAGCCCACCCTGCTGCCGTGGCTGAACGTGCGCGACAACGTGACCTTCCCGATGAAGCACAAGCACGGGCGGGTCACCCCGGCGGAGAAGCAACGGGCCGGGGAACTGCTCGCCATGGTGGGCCTGGAGGACTTCGCCACCCGGCGGCCCAACGAACTGTCCGGCGGCATGCAGCAGCGCGTGGGCATCGCCCGGGCCCTGCTCCACGACCCGGACATCCTGCTCATGGACGAGCCGTTCTCGGCCCTGGACGCCCTGACCCGGGACGAAATGAGCTTCGAGCTGCTGCGCATCTGGACCGAACGGCCAAAGACGGTGCTGTTCATCACCCATTCCATTCCCGAGGCCCTGCTGCTGGCGGACCGCATCCTGGTGATGTCGGCGCGCCCGGGCCGGGTGCGGGAAATCATCGACGTGGGCCTGGCCCGGCCCCGTTCCATGGAGACGCTGTCGGAGCCCCGCTTCCATGAAATCGCCAACCATATCCGCGCCCAGGTCTTCCGGCCGGCGGCGCTGGCCTGACATGGGTCGCGCCCTGCTCAAGGTGCTCGACCGGGGCGCCCCGCTGTTCGCCTCCCTGCTCCTGCTGCTGATCTGGGAACTGGCGTGCCGGCTGTTCCAGGTGCCCGCCTACCTGCTGCCGACACCCAGCGCCATCGTCCAGGGCGCCCTGGCGGTGGCCCTGGAAAGCTGGCTGGGCCACATCTGGGCCACCCTGCGGGTGAGCCTGCAGGGCTACGCCCTGGCGGTGGCCATCGGCATTCCCCTGGCGGTGGCCCTGGCCAACAGCCGGCTGCTATCGCGCACCCTGTATCCGCAACTGGTGATCATCCAGTCCACGCCAATCGTGGCGGTGGCGCCGATCATCGTGGTGGTGCTGGGTGCCGGCGACGCGCCCCGGGTGGCGATCACCTTTCTGATCACCTTCTTCCCGATCGTGGTGTCCACGGTCACCGGCCTGCTGGCGACGCCACCGGCGATGCTGGAGCTGTCCCGCTCGCTGGGCGCCAGCCGGCTGCGCGAGGTGAAGAACATCCAGTTGCCGTTCGCGGTGCCCTACATCTTCTCGGCGCTGCGCATCTCCGTGACCCTGGCGATCATCGGCGCGGTGGTGGCGGAGTTCGTGGCCGCCGAGGACGGGCTGGGCTTCTTCATCGCCTTTTCCACTTCCTTCTTCAAGGTGCCCCAGGCCTTCGCCGCGCTGGGGGTGCTGGTCACCCTGAGCCTGGCGTTGTTCCAGCTGGTGTCCCTGACCCAGCGCCTGCTGTTCCCCTGGAGCCTGCCCGACGCGGAGAAATAGCATGACCGACGCCCTCGCGGCCCTGGATCACGAACACTACCTGCGCCTCGCCTTCCAGGTGGCGCGGCGCGCCCTGGACGCCGGCGGCCACCCGTTCGGCGCCCTGCTCGCCGGGCCGGACGGCGAGATTCTGATGGAGCAGGAAAACGCCTTCCTGCCCGACCACGACATGACCGGCCACGCCGAGCGGGTGCTGATGACCCGCGCTTCCATGACCTGGTCGCCGGACGTTCTCGCCGGTTGCACCCTGTACACCTCCGCGGAGCCCTGCGCCATGTGCGCCGGCGCCGCCTACTGGACCGGCCTCGGCCGGGTGGTCTACGGCCTGTCCGAAAAGCGGCTCAAGGCGCTCACCGGCGATCACCCGGAAAACCCCACCCTGGACCTGCCCTGCCGGCGGGTTTTCGACAGCGGCCAACGGCCGGTGGAAGTGATCGGGCCACTGCTGGAGGACGAGGCGGCGGCGCTGCACGAACACTTCTGGTCACAAGCGTGACCGGTCGTCCACTGGCCAAAATAACCGTTCGGCATTAACATATAACCACTTTCTTTACCCTTCCCGCGCCCGCGCCGCCGGGCGCCCGTGGTTATTCGCCGGAGACATCAATGAGCGTCTGGACGCGCCTGCTGCCGTTCCTCGGCTGGCCCCGTCCCACCCGCCAATCCCTGCGCCAGGACCTGTTCGCCGGCCTCACCGTGGGCCTGGTTCTGGTTCCCCAGGCCCTGGCCTACGCCACCCTGGCCGGCATGCCGCCGGTCACCGGCCTGTACGCCGCCCTGCTACCCGGGGTGGTGGGCATTCTGTGGGGCTCCTCGCCGCTGCTGGCGGTGGGCCCGGTGGCCCTCACCAGCCTGCTCACCTTCGCCGCCATCAGCCCCATGGCCACGCCGGAAAGCGGCGAGTGGGTGACCCTGGCGATCTGGCTGGCGATCTATTCCGGGCTGATCCAGTTCCTGCTCGGCGCCCTGCGCCTGGGGCTGATCGCCAACTTCGTCTCCAACGCGGTGATCACCGGCTTTCTCAATGCCGCCGCCTTGATCATCCTGGTGTCCCAGTTGCCCGCTCTGTTGGGCGTGGACGGTGGCGGCCTGCAGAGCGCCTTCACGGCCCTGGGCGGGCATCTGGCCCACCCGGACCCGGCCTGGCTGTGGACCCTGGCCTTCGGCCCCGGGGCCATGCTGCTGCTGTGGCTGCAGAAACGCTGGCTGCCACGGGCTCCCGGAGTGCTGGTGGTGTGCGTGCTGGGCATCGCCGCCAGCGCCCTGCTTGGCTACGCCGGCTTCGGTGGCGCCGTGGTGGGCGCCGTGCCCGCCGGCCTGCCGGAGTTCGGCTGGCCCGCCGGCCTGACCCTGGAGCAGCACCGGGCACTGCTGCCGGCGGCGTTGATCATCGCCCTGATCAGCTTCACCGAGGCCATGTCCAGCGCCCGCTCGCTGCCGTCCCCGGATGGCCGCCTGTGGGACCAGAACCAGGAGTTGGTGGGCCAGGGACTGGCCAAGGTGGCCAGCGGCCTGAGCGGCGCCTTCCCGGTCAGCGGCTCGTTCTCGCGCACCGCCCTGAACCGCTACGTGGGCGCCAACAGCGGCTGGTCGGCGCTGTTCGCCGCGCTCTGCACCCTGCTGTGTCTGCTGTTCTTCACCGGCTATCTGCAACACCTGCCACGGGCCATCCTGGCGGCGATCATCATGGTGCCGGTGTTCGGGCTGATCAGCCCGATGGCCTTCGTGCGCCTGTGGCGCGCCTCCCTGGACGACGGCGTGGTGGCCGTCGCCACCTTCGTGGTGACCCTGGCGTCGGTGCCCTATCTGCACTGGGGCGTGTTCACCGGCTTCGTGCTGGCGATGCTGTTCTTCCTCTACCGCCGCGCCCACCCGCGCCTGATCGAGCTGGGCCTGCACCCGGCGGGCACCCTGCGCGACCGGCGCTTGCACGACCTGCCGCCGCTGGCCCCCGGCGTGCTGTCGCTGCGCCTCGACGCCTCCCTGACCTACCTGACCGCGCCGTTGCTGGACCGCTTCGTGCGGCTGCGCCTGCGCGACGAGCCGGATATCCGGGTGGTGCTGATCTGCGCCTCGGCGATGAACGCCATGGACGCCACCGGCGCGGAAACCCTGGAGCGGCTGCACCGGGACCTGGCCGGTCGCGGCGTGCGGCTGGCGTTCTCCGGGGTCAAGAAGCAGGTCCGCGACGTCATGGAGCACACCGGCTTGCTGGCACGGCTCGGCGAGGACAATCTGTTCGTCAACAACCGGGAGGCCATCGAGGCCCTGGCCGGCCCCGGAACCGCCGCCGGCTGAACCGGTCGAACCGACACATCGACGCGAGGAGCCAGGAATGCACCTTGTCCGCACCCTGCCGCTGGCGCTGCTGGCACTGGCCGGCGCTGTCGCCGCCGACGACTACGACTACATTCGCGGCGACGACATCTACAGCGAGGACTACAATTACGGGCTGAACTACGACCGCCTGCGCAGCGTGCCGGAGACCCCGGACGCCGACCTGGGCGGAGCCGGCGCTTCGCCGGAATCCATCGGCGAGCGCGACGGCGCCATGGGCGCCGGCGACCAGGGCCGCGCCGCCGACGGCGACCGGCAACCCTCCATGACGCGCCGGATTCAGGAACTGCGCCGCGAGACCTACCCGGACCCGCTCAATCCGGGCCTCGACGACGACGGTGACGCCCGGCCGGAAAGCGGCGCGCCACCGGTGCCCGGCCGTTGACCTGACAAGCCGCCCGGTTTCCGGGAAAATCAGGGTCCCATGGACAGGATGCGACATCCCGAATGAAGCGTTTCTTTCTTTCCGTGCTGGGGCTGCTGGCGATCGCCGCCATCGCCTCCCAGCTCTGGTATCTGGGCCAGATACTGCAATTGCGGGGGCAAAACCCCCAGGACACCGCCTTCATGGAGCGGGCCCGGGAACACGGGCGCGTGCTCTACCAATGGCGGGACTACGACGCCATCGCCGACGACCTGAAACGGGCGGTGCTGATTTCCGAGGACGCCCGCTTCGTGGAGCACTTCGGCTTCGACTGGCGCGGCATCCGCCACGCCATGGAGCGCAACGAGGAAGCGGGCCGGCCGGTGGCCGGCGGCTCCACCATTACCCAGCAACTGGCCAAGAACCTGTACCTGAGCAGCGAGAAAACCTATATCCGTAAGGGCCAGGAAGCGCTGATCGCACTGATGCTGGAGCTGACCCTGTCCAAGCAACGCATCCTGGAGCTGTATCTGAACACCGCCCAGTGGGGCAACCGGGTGTTCGGCGCCCAGGCGGCGGCCCGCCACTACTTCGGCGTCGACGCCGACCAGCTGTCGCCGGACCAGGCGGCGCAACTGGCGGTGCTGCTGCCCCGCCCCAGCTACTACGACGTGCGCGGCACCACCGACTACGTGCAGCAACGCAGCCAATGGATCCAGGAGCAACTGCCGCTGGTGCGCATCCCGTCGCCCTGAATTCGCCCGACGGCCACCGCACCGGACGGCGGCCGCCCAACCGACTCGTGGAGAAAGCAGTATGAGACCGCTTTGGTTCGTTCTTCCCCTTTTGCTCACCCTCGCCGCCTGCGACGATCCGGACGCGCCGGCGCCGCCCTCCGGCGAGGCGCCCGTCGCCGAGCCGCCGGCCACCCAGGCGCGCGAAGGGCTGGCCGGCATCTGGCGGCCCCAGGGCGACAGCGACCTGAACGCCCTGGTGCTGGAGGACGAAGGCCAGCTCTACCTGGTCGGCGACGGTGAGCGCCGCGGCCTGCGCTGGGAGAAAAACGGTGACGGCGCCGTCACCCTGCACTATCTCGGTGGCGGCGACACGGTCACCGAGGACGGTCTGCAAGCCACCCTGGACAACCCGGCCCTGACCCTGGAAGGCGATTCCCCGTTCGCCGGCGAATACCGCCGCGACCCGGCCGGCATCGGCACCCTGGAGGGCCGCGTCACCCTGCCCGAGGACGGCGCCGTGCCGGACAAGGGCGTGCTGGTGCTGACCCTGCGCGATCTGTCCGCCGCCGACGGCGACCAGGACGGCCAGCTGGCCCGGCGCCTCACCCGGCTGTCCCTGGAAGGCGACCTGGCCATGCCGTTCCGGCTCTACTTCGACCAGACCCGGGTCGACGGCGCCCACCGCTACGCGCTGGACGCCCGGGTGATCGCCGACGGCGGCACCCTGTTCGCCCTGCCCGCGCCGCGCCGCGTGCTGAACGCCGACGGCGACCGCCAGGGCGTGACCCTGCCGCTGAGCCCCACCAGCGCCAACGCCGGCCTGGTCAACACCTACTGGCGGCTGGTGCGGGTCGGCGACCGGGCCGCGCCGCCGCCGGCGGACCAAGCCGCCCAGGCGCACCTGGTGCTGCACCGCGACGGCGGCCGCCTGAAAGGCGCCACCGGCTGCAACCGCCTCCAGGGCCAGTACCAAACCGAGGGCAATGGCCTTACCCTGAGCAATCTGACCCGCACCGAGAAGGCCTGCACCGGCGACAACGTGGCGGACGACTTCGTCGCCGCCCTGGAAAACACCCGCCGCTACCGGGTACAGGGCCAGCAGCTCACCCTGCTGGACGACCAGGACCAGCCACTGGCGGTGCTGCGGGCGGAATACCTGTACTGACCCGGCCAGGAGGCGGCCCATGCGCGTTCACTATCTGTCCCACGTGCCCTTCGAGAAGCTCGGCACCCTGGCCGAATGGTTCGATGCCCACGGCCACCCGGTGAGCGCCTCGCGCCTGTACCAGGGCGCTCCGCTGCCGGCGCCGGAGGACCTGGACGCCCTGGTGGTGATGGGCGGCCCCATGGGCGCCGACGACGAGGCGCGCTACCCCTGGATGGCCGACGAGAAACGGCTCATCGAGGCCTGCATCCAGGCCGGCAAGAAGGTGCTCGGCGTGTGCCTGGGCGCCCAGCTCATCGCCCGGGTGCTGGGCGCGCCGGTGGCCGCCAACCCGGAACGGGAGATCGGCTGGTTCCCGGTGCAAAGCACCGAGGCCGGCGCCGGCGATCCGCTCGGCGCCCTGTTCAGCGACGGCGCCCCGGTGCTGCACTGGCACGGCGACACCTTCGCGATTCCCGAGGGCGCCGTGCATCTGGCGCGCAGCTGGGGCTGCGACAATCAGGCGTTCCGCTACGGCGACCACGTGCTGGGGCTGCAATTCCATCTGGAGCTGGCGCCGGACAACGCCCGCGCCCTGTGCCGGGAATGCGCCGACGAGCTCCGCGACGGCGGCCCCTGGGTGCAGTCCGAGGCGGAGATGCTCGCCGACCCGGCCCTCTTCCACGCCGCCCGCCAGCGCCTGCACCGCCTCCTCGACCTCTTCTTCGCCTGACCGGCGCGGGGGTGCGGCGCCGGGCCCTCCAGCCGGGACGCGGCCTGGCTGGAGGGAACCAACCAGCACGCTCCCACAAAAAAGCCCGCCCCTCTTTCGAAGGGCGGGCTTTTTCGTGAGCGCCGGGGATCAGGCCTGGGCGCGCACCGGCTGCTCGGCCTCGGCGGCGGCCACCCGGCCGGCGGCGGACAGGATCGCCTGCAAGGCCGCGGCGGTGGTGTCGGCGGCCAGGGCCACGGTGCTCTGCACCTGCTCGCCCACCCGCACCCGCACACAGGCCATGGCGTTGGCCTCGGTGTTGTCGCCGAGGGAGTACTCGTCGAACGCCTCCACCCGGATCTGCCAACCGTGGCGACGATTGAGCGCGTCCACCAGGGCGCCCATGGCCCCCTCGCCGCGCCCCTCGATGTCCTCGGTGGGGCCGTTCTCCTCGCCGATGCTGATGCGGGCACGCACGCCGTCATCGGCCCGGTGCAGGTCGTAGGAACGCAACGTCCAGCCCAGCGGCACGTTCAGGTAATCGCCGTTGAAGCGCCGGTGAATGCGCTCGCCGGTGATTTCGCCGCCGTCTTCCTCGGCGTCGCGTTGCACCACCAGGGCCAGTTCCTGCTGCAACCAGCGCGGCAGGCTGAGGCCGAAGTCCCGCTCCAGCACGTGGGCCACGCCGCCCTTGCCGGACTGGCTGTTGATGCGCACCACTTCCTCGTAGCGGCGGCCCAGATCGTGCGGATCGATGGGCAGGTAAGCCACCCGCCACACGTCGCCGGGCTTGTATTGCGCCAGGCACTTGCGGATCGCGTCCTGGTGGCTGCCGGAGAAGGCGGTGAACACCAGATCCCCCGCGTAGGGATGACGCGGATGGGTGTCGATCTCGGTGATCTCCTCCACCAACGCGCGGATTTCCTTCATGCGCGAGAAGTCGATCTCCGGGTCGATGCCCTGGGCATACAGGTTCATGCCCGCGGTCACCAGGTCCATGTTGCCGGTGCGCTCGCCGTTGCCGAGCAGGGTGCCTTCCACCCGGTCGGCGCCGGCCATCACCGCCAGCTCCGCGGCGGCCACGCCGCAGCCCCGGTCATCATGGGTGTGCACGCTGATCAGCACATGCTCCCGGTAGCGGATGTTCTCGTGAACCAGCTCCACCTGGTCGGCGAACACGTTCGGGGTGCTCACTTCCACGGTGGCCGGCAGGTTGATGATCACCCGCTGGCCCTGGTCCGGCCGCCATACCTCGTTGACCGCGTCGATCACCTCGATGGCGAAATCGGTCTCGGTGGCGCTGAAGGTCTCCGGGGAATACTGGAACGACCATTCAGTGTCCGGCTGTTTCGCGGCGGCGTCGCGCACCCACTCGGCGGACTTCACGGCGATCGCCTTGCAGCCGGCCTTGTCCACGCTGAACACCTGCTCGCGGAAGATCGGCGAGGTGGCGTTGTAGATGTGGACGATCCCCTTCTTGGCCCCCTGCAGGGACTCGAAGGTGCGCTGGATCAACTCCGGCCGGGCCTGGCTGAGCACCTGGATGTGCACGTCGTCCGGCACCAGGTCTTCCTCGATGAGGGCGCGGCAGAAGTCATAGTCGATCTGGCTGGCGGAAGGGAAACCGACTTCGATTTCCTTGTAGCCGAGCTCCACCAGCAACTGGAAGAACTGTTTCTTCTGAGCCACCGACATGGGTTTGATCAGCGCCTGGTTGCCGTCGCGCAGGTCCACCGCCGCCCATAGGGGGGCTTTCTCGATGCGCTTGGACGGCCACTGGCGGTCCGGCTTGTCGATGGCGGGGAAAGGCGCGTACTTGCGATGATCGAAACTCATGGGTTGCTCCTTGGGTAGGTGTGGACCCTGAATAATGACTCGGCGTCGTGGCCACATCCGGGATCACCGGCTGGCGGCGTTCGCCTTCAAGTCGGCCCCGGTTCCCGCCCGGTAAGGCGGGAACCCGACCGGCCGCGGTCGGACTTGTGGTCTTCCCGTGGCGACAAGAAACAGTCTAGGGGAGCGGCCCGGCAATGTGCTTGCTTTTTTCCCCTGAATTCGCCACCGTTGGCAAACATATCACGCTAAAACGATATCTTACGGGATTTTATTGCGTGTCTGAAAAAACACTGGCAAAACTCGACCGAACCGACGTGCGCATCCTGGATGCCCTGCAACGCGACGGGGGCCTCTCCAACCAGCAACTGGCGGAACAGGTGGGCCTGTCGCCCTCGCCCTGCTCCCGGCGGGTGCAGAAGCTGGAGGAGGCCGGCGTGATCCTGCGTCGGGAGACGGTGCTGGACCCGCGCAAGCTGGGCCTGGACCTGACCGCGATGATCCAGATCAGCATGGACCGGCACACCCCGGAGCGCTTCGCCAACTTCGAGGCCACCGTGGCCGAGTACCCCCAGGTGCAGCAGTGCTATCTGGTCACCGGCCAGGAGGCGGACTACCTGCTCAAGGTGGTGGTGCCGGACATCGACCAGTATCAGCAGTTTCTGCTCAACAAGATCACCCGCATCGAGGGGGTCAGCGGAGTGCGGTCGAGCTTCGTGATGCGGCGGGTGATCGATACCACCGCCGTGCCGCTGACATACATTGATTGATGTAGAAGCGGCCCGCTCGCTGCTAACCTGGACGCCATGAAGAATTTACTGATCGTCGCCCATGCCCCATCGCCCAACACCCGCCGCCTGGCGGAGGCCGCTCTGCGCGGCGCCGGCCACGAGGACATCGAGCAGGTTCGCGCGGTGTGGAAGCCGCCCCTGGAGGCGGGCCCGGAGGACGTGCTCGCCTGCGACGGCATTCTGCTTGGCACCACCGAGAACCTGGGCTACATGAGCGGCGCCCTGAAGGATTTCTTCGACCGCACCTACTACCACGTGATCGACGACAAGCAGGGCCTGCCCTGCGCGCTCTACATCCGCGCCGGCCACGACGGCACCGGCACCCGCCGGGCGATCGAATCCATCGTCACCGGCCTGCGCTGGAACTGGGCCCAGGAGCCCCTGCTGTGCCGGGGCGAGTGGCGCGACGACTTCGTCGACCAGGTGGAGGAGCTGGGCCTGTACCTGGCCGCCGGCCTGGACGCGGGGGTGCTCTAGAGGAAGTCCAGCAGGCCGGTGAGCAGGTTGGTGATCGGCGAGAGCAGATCCAGCAGCCCGCCCAGCGGCCCCAGAGCCCGATCCAGCTGGGCGGTGATTTCCCGCACCAGGGTGGCCAGCACCGAGGACAGGGCGTCCCCGGGCAGCGTGGCGCCGTCCACGCTTTCCAGCCACAGCACGTCGTCCACCACCTGCTCCAGAGTTTGCTGAATGGTGCCCACCAGCTGCTCGCCGGTGGCGCTGGTGTCGAGCAGCACCAGTTGCTCCAGGGAATTGGCCACGCCCAGGGACACCGTGGCCAGCACCTTGGTAAGGCCGGAGAGCACCGGCACGTCCGGGGTTTGCTCGTCGATGCCGTCGACGATGTTTTCCAGGTTGCGGGCCAGTTGCACCAGGGGCCCGGCCAGGAAGGCCACGTCTTCCAGGGTGCCGGTCCGTTCGAAGTCGGCGCCGTTGCCGAGGCCGGCGCTGAGTGCCTCGAAGGCACCACCAAGTTGATCGAACGGCGCCGGCAGGCCGGAGGTGTCGATGGCGTCCAGTTGCTGGGCCGCCGCCAGCACCGCCTGGAAGGACTGATCCATGTCGCCGGCGTCGCCGCCGCTCACCGTGGCGGCGGCCCCGTCCAGGGCGCTGAACAGGGTGTCCAGGCCGTCCAGCAGCCGCGCCGCTACTTCCTGTTGGGGGCCTTCCGGCAGGTTGCCCAGGGCCTGGTTGAAGCCGGAGATCAGCTGGTCGCGGAACGCCTGCAGCGGGCCGCTGAAATCCGCGTCGAAACCGTCCGGCAGAGGCAGCGGGAAGCCGCCGCCACCGGCGAAGATGTCGCTGGAGAAGTCATTGCTGGGCGCCAGGTTGGCGGGCGGCTGTTTGTCGTAGCAGCGCGTGTAGGCCGGCGAGGCGTGGGCGCCATTGAGCACGCCCAGGTCGTCCGCGTCCGGGTCCACCACATAGGCTTCCAGGCACAGTTGCGCCGGAGCGCCGGTGTCCGGGTCGGCATCCACCGCCTCCATCCAGAAGAAACCGTAGGCGTCGCCGCGCTGGAACGGCGCCGCGTTGCGCTGGGGATCATCAATGCTACGGGTTTTGCTGGCGGCGCCGCTGACCACGAATTCGGTGCGGCCGCATTCCGGCACCGCGTCGAGCACCTGCAGGTCGTGGTCGTGGCCGGCCAGGAAAAAGTCGGTCTTGTCGCACACCGCTTCCTCCATGAAGGCCCGCCAGCGGTCCCCCGCCAGCACCGGCAGGATTTCGCTGGGCACGCCATCGTAGTTGCCGGCATTGCCGTGGCTGCCATTGGACAGATAGGGGTGGTGGGCCATGGCGATCTTGAATTCCGCCTGGGAACCGCCCACGGCGCTCACCGTCCAGTTGAGCTGGTTGATGCCGTAGGTGTGGTAGGCGTAGTCCAGGTCGGCGTCGGCGAAACCGCCGGCGATGGGGTTGGAATCCAGGGCGAACAGGCTCACCAGCGGGCGGCCGTCGGCGGTTTCACCCTCGTCGTGCTGGAAGTAGCGATCCGGCATTTTCCAGCGGTCGGAGAGGCGTCCGTCGAAGTAGGTGTAGTCCACCTGGAATTCACCGCGCGCGTTGCCGGCGCCGTCACCGCCCACATAGCCGGTGTTGTCGTGGTTGCCGAGCACCATGTAGAAGGGCAGTTGCACCGGCTCGAAGGGTTTCTCGAACTTCTCCGCGAACTGGGGATCGTCGACACTGGTGACGCCGGCCTCATAGATGTTGTCGCCCAGCCCCACCACGAAATCGCAACCGGCCCGCTCGGGCTGATTGTCGGCGCCGGCCTTGGCCGCGCACACATCGGCGATCGCCTGGCCCACGGCGAAGGCGCCGTCGGAGCCGCTGCCGGAATCGCCCATGGTGATGAAACGCACCCGCTCCAGCACGGTGGGCTCCGGTTCCGGCTCCTGGGGCTCCTCCGGCTGCTCCGGTTCATTGGGTTCAGGGGTCTGATCACCGCCCCCACCGCCGCCGCCGCCACCTCCGCCACAGGCGGCCAGGGTCAGACCCAGGGCGGCGGCCAGGGCCAGCCGTTGGTTACTCCAGTTCATGCGGTTTCCTCCCGGGTGGCCGGCACCGGCGGGTGCCAGAGGGCGGTGCGCAGGGTGCGCGGCCGCGACGGACGCAGCCCTTCCTCGCGCAACCGGCTGTCGCCGTCGTAAACGGCCACCAGCTTGGTTTTGCTGTCATCGATCTGGCCGCGCAGGTCGAAGGATTCGATGTCGCGGGCGTAATAGAACTCGGCCTGGGCGCGCTGGCGGGTCACGTCCACCAGAATGAAGCCCCGGGATTTCGCCTCCACGTAGCGAATGTGCGGATTGACCACCGGAATCACCACGCCGGCCAGCTCCGCGGCGCCTTCCGGAAAGCCCGGACTGGTCACCGCCGGGGTGACGAATTCCGCCGCCAGGGGCGCGTCGAACAGGTCCCCCAGCAGCGACGACGGGTTGCGATAGATTTCGCTGGCCCAGGAGGTGTGGATGTCGCCAGTCAGCACCACCACGTTGTCGATGTGGTTGTCGTCCAGATGGTCGAGGATGGTTTGGCGGTCGGCGGCGTAGCCGTCCCACTGATCCATGTTGATGGCCGACAGGTTGCCGCGCAGGCGCACCTGATCCTCGGTGAGCGTGGGCAGCTCGGCGATGTTGAGCTGGGCGAACATCACCTGCTGGCCGATGAAACGCCATTTGGCGGTGGAATCGCTCAAACCGTCCAGCAGCCACTGCATCTGGGTGTCGCTGATCAGGTGCCGGTCCGGATCATTGCGGGCCGGGTCCAGGGGCACGGTGAGCGGCTCGTCGCGGCCTTCCAGGCGGGTGTCGAGCATATGCAGGTCGAGCAGGTCACCGAACCGGAAGCGCCGGTACAGGGTGGCGAAGTCGTCCGGGTTCCGCTCACGCACCGGCATCCACTCGAAGTAGACGCGCTGGGCGATGGCCTTGCGTTCCCGCCAGTCGCCCTCGCTGGCGGGCTGATGGTTCTCGGCGCCGTCCCGGTAGCTGTCGTTGGCGCTTTCGTGGTCGTCCCAGACACAGATCATCGGGTACTGAGCATGCACCGCCCGCAGATCCGCGTCGCCCTTGTACTGAGCGTGGCGGCGCCGGTAATCGTCCAGGGTGACCATCTCGTGGGGCGGCTCCGGGTCCCGGTCGGGCACGTCGCCGTACTCGCCGATGCCGTATTCGTAGAGGTAATCCCCCAGATGCAGCACGAAATCCAGGTCGCCGTGCTCGGCCAGGGTCTTGTAGACGGAGAAGTAACCGTGGGAGATATTGGCGCAGGACACCACGGCGAAGCGGGCCCGATCCACGAACCGGTTGGCGGCGGGCAGGGTGCGGGTACGCCCCACCGGCGAGACGCGGTCGCCCACCCGGAACCGATAGTAGTACCAGCGACCGGCTTCCAGGCCGTCCGCGTCCACCTTGACGCAGTAATCGGTGGCGGCGGAGGTGCTGGTTTCCAGCCGCGTCACCGGTTGATTGAACGCCGGATCCCGGGCCAGGGTAACGGTGACCGGCACGGACTCCGGCGTGGCTTGCTCCGGCGTGGCTTGCTCCGGCGAAATACGGGTCCAAAGAATCACCCGGTCGGCGAGCGGGTCGCCGGAGGCGACACCGTGCTCGAAACGCACCCGGGGCACCGCCGGCTCCTGGGGCGCGGGTTCCTGGGGTGACGGTTGCGACGGCGACGGGCTCTCCGTCGTGCCGCCACCGGAGGACGAGGAACCGCCCCCACAGCCGGCCAGCGACACGGTGCCGCCCGCGGCCAGGGCCTGTACCAGGCGGCGGCGCTGTTGATCCATGATGACTTCCCCCTGAGTTGGTCTCAGTGGGAAGATTAAGCAGGAAGTTGCACGGCGACAGTTGCACGAAAGTGCCAAACTGTTGCCGTCCGTGACGCTGTGCAACCGCCCAGTTAAAGATGACCGGCGCATGACCGTGGCCGGTCAAGGCGGTGACGGATTCACCGTCCGCCGGGGCCGCACCTTGAAAAAACGGCTCCGGGCACGCACAGCATGAGCAGCGATGATCCGATAATCAGGAGGAAACCATGCGCATTACCGTCGAAGGCATCAGCGAAGGCAAGCCGATTCCCGGCCCGTTCGCGTTCGCCGTGCCCGACCCCAAGGAACACATGAACCTGAGCGACAACCGCAACCCCAAGGTGGTCTGGGACGGCGCCCCGGAGGGCACCCGAAGCTTCGCCCTGCTGGTGGTGGACCCGGATGCCCCCACCGACGCCTCCGACGTGAACCAGGAAGGCAAGACGGTGCCCGAGGAACTGCCCCGCGCCGATTTCTATCACTGGGTGCTGGTGGACATCCCCGCCGAGGTACGCCAGATCGACGAGGGCGAGGACTCCGACGGCGTGACCCCGCGCGGCAAGAGCACCGGCCGGGTGGAAAAGGGCGTGCGCGGCGCCAATGACTACACCGACTTCCTGGCCGGCGATCCGGACATGAAGGGCGTGTACGGCGGTTACGACGGCCCCTGCCCGCCGTGGAACGACGAGCGCCTGCACCACTACATCTTCACGGTGTACGCCCTGGACGTGACCAGCCTGGGCCTGGACGGTGATTTCCGCGGGCCGGACGTGGTCAAGGCCATGGAGGGGCACATCCTCGACCGGGCCAGCGTCACCGGCACCTACACCCTGAACGCCAACGTTTAACCCCTGCCCTCCTTGTAGGAGCGGCTTCAGCCGCGATAGCCCGATCGCGGCTGAAGCCGTTCCTACAGCGTCCGGCCGGGCCCGGCGGCGCCGCTCAGACCGCCGTGAAAGCCCCGGGCAGGTGCTGGCGCAGGGTAATCAGGTTCTCCTCGCGCACCGCCATGTCGCCGAAGCAGTTGGCCACCGTGCCCGCGTAATCGAGGCCGTCGGCGCGGATCGCCTCGGCGGTGAGCAAGGCGTGGTTGATGCACCCCAGCTTCATGCCCACCACCTGAATCACCGGCAATTGCAGTTCCACCGCCAGACCCGCCAGCATCTCCCGGTCGTTGAGCGGCACCCGCCAGCCGCCGGCGCCTTCCACCAGCACCAGATCCGCCGGATGGCTGTTGAGCGCGCCACGCACATAGCCCGCCAGCCGGGTCAGGTCGATACGCCGGCCCTCCTGCCGGGCGGCGATGTGCGGCGCGATAGCCGCCTTCAACGCCACCGGATTGACCTGCTCGTAGGGCAGCGTCATCGAGGACGCCGCCATCAGTTGCAGGGCGTCGTCGTTGCGGAGCCCTTCGGCGGTGTCCTCGCAGCCCGCCGCCACCGGCTTCAGGCCGTAACAGCTGAGGCCCGCGTCCCGGGCCCGTTCCAGCAACCGGCAACTGACCCAGGTCTTGCCCACTTCGGTGTCGGTGCCGGTAATGAAGAATACGCCGCGCAGTACCGGCAGCGGCGGCGGAGTGGCGATGGAAGGCTCGGCCATGGGGTCCTCGAACATGGGGTCCTCGAAACGGTCGGGTTGATCAGGGAATCCGGGTGGCGTCCACGAACAGCACGTCCCAGCTGAGCGGCAGGCCGGCGGTTTCGCGGCGCGCCTCGTAGGCCGCCGCCATGGCGCGCCAGGCGCTCTTGCCGGTGAGGCCGGTGGCGCCGCCCTGGACGTGATCCACGCCGGTGGCCTTGAAGGCGCGCACCAGGGTTTTCACGTCCGGGTAGTGCTCGGTGATGCCCAGGCGCTGGTGCCGCTGAATCGCCAGGCCGGCGCCCTCCAGGGCCCGGCGCCAGTCCGATTCCGCCGGCAGCCGGTTGACCCGGGGGCGGCCGTCGGCGGCGGCCCAGCTTTCCGACATTTCCCACAGGGAGCCGGCCAGCGGTACCGCCAGCAGCAGGCTACCGCCGGGCATCAGCACCCGGGCCAGTTCCCGGCTTACCCGGGCGGGATCACACCATTGCAGGGCGAAGCTGGAAAACACCAGGGCCACGCCGGCGTCCGCCAGGGGCAGGTGTTCCGCGTCGGCGCACAGGGGCCGGTAGTCCGGCCCGGTGCGACCCCGTTCCCGGGCCTCGGCGAGCATGGCCGGCGACAGGTCCACCGCCAACCAGCGGGCCTCCGGCCAGCGCGCGCGCTGCTGGCGGGCCAGGGGCGCGGTGGCGCAGCCCAGGTCCACGGCGGTGGCGCCGGGCAGCTGCTCCGGGCCCATCGCCAGCAAGCTGCGCGCGCAGGACAGCTGCAACCCGGCGTGGGCATCGTAGCTGGCGGCGGCGCGGCCGAAACGCCGGCCCACCGCGCCCTTGTTCATGGATTCAGGACGCAACGAAGCGGTGTTGGCGATGGAAGTCATGGATGGCCTGCATGAAAGTGTCGGGGGCGGACAGGAAAGGCACATGGGCGACCTGCTCGATCAGCGCCGTATCACCCTGGTCGTTGAGCAGCGGCTCCACCGCCGCCATGGCCGCCGCCGGCACGATGTTGTCGCGCTCGCCGAAGATCATCCGCGACGGCATGGTCAGTTTCGCCAGGTCGGCGCGCAGGTCGGTATCGCGCAGGATCGCCAGCCCTTCGCGCAGGGCGCGGTGGGCGGGCAAGCCACAGAAGTAGAGAATCTCCTTGAGCCGCGCCACGTCCCGGCGCATGGACTCGGCGCCCTTGCAGTTGAGCGCCAGGAAACGCACCAGGGTGCCCTCGTAATCCTCCCGGCACATTGCCTCGAAGGCTTCCAGAATCTCCGGCTTCATGGCCGCCGGCCAGTCGTCGCTGGCGGTGAAACGCGGCGTGGTGCCCACGGTGACCACGGATCGCACCCGCTCCGGCCGGGTCAGGCCGAGGCGCATTGCCACCAGGCCGCCCAGGGACCAGCCCAGCAGGTGGGCCCGCTCGGGCATCACGGCGGCCACCTGGTCGGCCAGGAAGTCCAGGGTGTAGGGGTCGTTGGGCAGCGGGCTCTGGCCCATGCCGGGCAGGTCCACCACGGTGACCCGGAAGCGCTCCAGCAGCGCCGGCACGATGTCGTCGAACACGATGGCGTGCAGACCCCAGCCGTGCAGCAGCACGATGTCGCCGGCGTCCCGGTCGGCCACCCCGGTGGCGCGGTAGGTGTTGTGGAAGGGAATCAGTTTCGGCACTTGGCGGTCTCCAGGGCGTCCAGCAACCGGTCCACGTCACGTTCTTCATGGGCCGCCGACAGGGTCACGCGCAGCCGTGCCTGGCCCTCGGGCACCGTGGGCGGGCGGATGGCGGTGACCAGCAGGCCGCGCTCCGCCAGGGCCTGGCTCAGGGCCAGGGCATCGGCGTCCTCGCCCACGCGGATCGGCTGGATCGGCGTGCCCGACTCCATCAGAGCGTAGCCCAGCTCGGCGGCGCCGTGGCGGAAGCGGCGGATCAGCGCCGCCAGCCGGTCCCGGCGCCAGGTTTCGGCGACGGCCTTGGCCAGGCTGACCCGGGTGGCGGCGGCCACGGCGGCGGGCATGGCGGTGGTGTAGATGTAGCTGCGGGAAAATTGTATCAGCGTTTCTATCAGTTCCTCGGAACCGGCCACGAAGGCGCCGGAAGTCCCCAGCCCCTTGCCCAGGGTGCCCATGTACACCGGCAGGCGCTCGTTCACGCCCTGGGCGAAAGCGGTGCCCCGCCCTTGCCCGTCGAGCACGCCCAGGCCGTGGGCGTCGTCCACCATCAACCAGGCGTCGGCCGCTTCGCAGGCATCCAGCAAGGGCGCCAGCGGCGCCTGATCGCCGTCCATGCTGAACACGCCGTCCACCGCCACCAGCTTGCGCCCGGCGTCGGAACGGGCCAGCTGCCCGGCCAGCGCGCCGGCGTCGTTGTGGGCGAAGCGCCGGAAGCGGGCGCCGCTGAGCAGGCCGGCGTCGAGCAGGGAGGCGTGGTTGAGGCGGTCCTCGAAGATGGCGTCGCCCCGGCCCACCAGGGCGGTGATCACGCCCAGGTTGGCCATGTAGCCGGTGGAGAACAACACCGCCCGGGGGCGGCCGGTGTGGGCCGCCAGGGCTTCCTCCAGGTCCTGGTGGGGGCGCTGGTGGCCACACACCAGATGGGAGGCGCCGCTGCCCACGCCCCACTGGTCGGCGGCGGCGCGAAAGGCGGCGACCACCTCGGCGTCGGCGGCCAGGCCCAGGTAATCGTTGGAACAGAAATTCAGGTAGTCGCGGCCGTCCACCCGGGCGACACGGCCGCAGGGCCCGTCCTGGACGCGGGGGTGGCGATAGCGGTGCCGGGCGCGCCGTTCATCCAGGCGCGCGCGCAGATCGAAGCCCAAGGGGTCGCTCCCGGATCAGGCGTCCAGGGCCCGGTGGGCCGGGCGGCCGGTGTCCTTGTCGAGCACGTGCTTGGCGGCGCGCTGTTCCTGGCCGGTTTCCAGAGCGTTGTGGAACAGCCCCCGGCTTTCCGCGTCCCGTTCCGCCACCTGCTGGCGCAGCGCTTCCTCGTGGGCCTCGTCGGAGGCCTCGTGGCGCGGGTCCAGCGGGTGGATGCCGAGGCGGTCGAACAGCAGCCGGTCGTGGGTGGCTTCCGGGTTGTCCGTGGTCAGCAGCCGTTCACCGTAGAAGATGGAGTTGGCGCCGGCCAGGAAGCACAGGGCCTGGGCCTCGTCGTGCATCTCCTGGCGCCCGGCGGACAGGCGCACATAGGATTCCGGCATCAGGATGCGCGCCACGGCGATGGTGCGCACGAATTCGAACGGGTCCAGATCGGCCACGTCGGCCAGGGGCGTGCCCTCGATCTTGACCAGCATGTTGATGGGCACGGATTCCGGGTGGTGCGGCAGGTTGGCCAGCTGCTGCAGCAGGCCCACGCGGTCGTCCCGGTTCTCGCCCATGCCGACGATGCCGCCGCAGCACACCTTCATGCCGGCGTCGCGCACATTGGCCAGGGTGGAGAGGCGGTCGTTGTAGGTGCGGGTGGTGATCACCTGGCCGTAGTACTCCGGCGAGGTGTCCAGGTTGTGGTTGTAGTAGTCCAGGCCGGCCTCGGCCAGATCCTTCGCCTGGCGGTCATCGAGCATGCCCAGGGTCATGCAGGTTTCCATGCCCAGGGCCTTCACCTGGCGCACCATGTCCAGCACATAGGGCATGTCCTTAGCGCGCGGGCTGCGCCAGGCGGCGCCCATGCAGAACCGCGAGGCGCCCTTGTCGCGGGCGGCGCGGGCTTCCTCCACCACCCGGGACACTTCCAGCAGCTTTTCCTTTTCCAGCTCGGTGTTGTGGTGACCGGACTGGGAACAGTACTTGCAGTCCTCCGGGCAGGCGCCGGTCTTGATCGACAGCAGGGTGCTCACCTGCACCGCGTTGGGATCGAAATGCTCGCGGTGCACCTGGGCGGCTCGGAACAACAGATCGTTGAACGGCAGGGCGAACAGGGCTTCGATCTCACCCCGATGCCAGTCATGGCGTACAGCATTCAGAGCGGAAGTCGTCTTGGGCGTGGCGGCGGCTACAGTCATGATCACTCTCTCCGAAGGAATAGCGACAGCCTAGCAGTCCGCCGGGGGCTGTCAACTTGAAGAAACCAGGAAGGTTTACATCTGGATGTTTTTTGATCTTTCGAATCAGTGCGTACTGTGCGGGCGCCGGGCCGACTCCGGCCTGTGCCCCCATTGCCACCGGGAACTGGAGCGCCACTGCGCCCTGTCCGGCCCGCTGTGCCGCTGCGCCTTGCCCGGCCCCGGCCTGGACCCCGGGGCCCTGTGCGGGCGCTGCCTGGATCGGCCACCGGGCTTCGCCGCCAGCTATTGCGCCTGGGCCTACCGCTTTCCCCTGGACCGGCTGCTCAACGCCTACAAGCACCGGGGCCGGCTCACCGTGGAGCGGGCCCTGGAAACCCTGACCCGGGCCCAGCCGCTGCCCTGGCCGGAGGCGGATCTGATCTGCCCGCTGCCGGCCCATTGGCGGCGGCGCTGGTGGCGTGGCTTCGATCAGGCGGAACGGCTGGCGGCGAGCCTGGGGCGGCGCTGGCGGCGGCCGGTGGTGCCGGTGCTGACCCGGCCCCGGGCCACCCGCCATCAACAGGGCCAGAGCCGGGCCACCCGGGTGCGCAGCCTGCGCCATGCGTTCCGCGCCGACCCCCGCGCCCGGGGGCGGCGCATCCTGCTGGTGGACGACGTCATGACCACCGGCGCCAGCGCCCGGGCGGCGGCGCGGGCGCTGGGCGAAGCCGGCGCCGCGGAAGTGCGGGTATGGGTGCTGGCGCGCACCCTGCGCAGCGGCGCCGGCGGGAGCTAGCGCTCAGCCCGCTCCCTGGCCGCGCACCACGTCGATGCGCGGCACCGGGTCGAAGGTGACGCCCATCACCAGGGCGTCCTCGCCGCCGTCGGAGGCGGCCATGTCGATGTCCTGGGGCCGCAGCCGGGGGTGGCGGCCGTCCAGGAATTTCTTGGCGGCGAAGGCGTTGCGGGTGCGCTCCCGGGCCTGGTCCAGGCTGATGCCCTCGCCGCCCAGCAGGCCGCGCAGGTATTCCGCGCAGGCCACGTCCTCGTCGCCGGTGGGGTGGGACGCCACCAGCACCACGGTTTCCGGGTTGCGTTCGCGAATGTAGCGGGCGGTGGCGCGGGCGTTGACCAGGGCCCCCACCAGCACCTGCTGGCTGTCCCGGGCGCGCAGGGTGGCGGTGACGCCGTTGGTGGTGCGCATGATCAGATAGCGGTCGCGCACATCGGTATGGCGGATCTCCCAGGGCGAGTTGCCGTGGTCGAAGCCGTCGATGGGCAGCGCCTGGATCTCGCCCACCAGCAGCCCGTCCCGGTAGGTCTCGCGCAGCTGGAAGGCGTCCTCGGCGGTGGCCACCGGGTAGATGTGGCTGGCGCCGCCGAGGAAGGCCTCGTGGCTGGTGGTGAAGGCGCGGATCACGTCGATCACCACGGTGATGCCGTGAATGTTGTGGGGCGGGTTGTGACCCTGGGCGATCTTGATTTCCATGCGCTCGGCCGGTTGCGGTGCGAAACGCGCATTATGACGGATCGGCCACCCGGCTTAACAGTGCGCCGGGGCCTGACCGTTTCCCTCACCGGGGTCGCCACCGATGATCAATGACGGCCCCGGCGGCGCCTGCTAGCGTCCTTGCATCGCAAATCGAACACGGAAACCGTCATGATCGAGTGGAACGAACAACAACGAATGATCCAGAAAATGGTGCGCGACTTCGTGGCCAAGGAAGTGGTGCCCAACCTGGACGACATCGAATACAACGGCGTGCCGCCCTACGACATCCTGCGCAAGATGATCAAGACGTTCGGCATGGACGTGATGGCGACGCAGAATTTCGAGAAGCGCATCGCCCGGGAAAAAGCCGGCGACCAGGCCCCGAGGGAGGACGACGGGGAAGGCGGCGGCTCCGGCGAGCAGGCCGCCATGACCATGATTCCGATCATCGAGCTGAGCCGCCATGCCCAGGGCCTGGTCACCGCCATGGGCGTGTCCATGGGGCTGGCCGGCGGCGCCATCATGAGCAAGGGCACCCTGGCGCAGAAGGAGCGCTGGGCCCTGCCGCTGCTGACCCTGGAGAAGGTGGGCGCCTGGGCGATCTCCGAGCCCAACTCCGGCTCCGACGCCTTCGGCCAGATGAAGACCCTGGCGCGCCGGGACGGTAACGACGGCTACGTGATCAACGGCAGCAAGACCTGGATCACCAACGGGCCGTTCGCCGACACCATCATCCTGATCTGCAAGCTGGACGAGGAAGGCGTCGAGCCCCGGGACCGCAAGATCGTGTCCTTTATTCTCGACAGCGGCATGGAGGGCCTGGAGCAGTCCAAGCCGTTCAAGAAGATGGGCATCGGCAGCTCCCCCACCGGCGAACTGTTCTTCAGCGATCTCAAGGTGGGCGCGGACCGGCTGCTGGGCGGCAGCGAGACCGCCTACGGGCGCTCCGGCGCCAAGGCCACCTTCATGCAGGAGCGCGCCGGCGTGGCGGCCATGGCCCTGGGCATGGTGGAGCGCGCCCTGGAGCTGAGCACCGCCTACGCCCGGGACCGGGAGCAGTTCGGCCGGCCGATCGGCGATAACCAGCTGATCCAGCTGAAGCTGGCGAAGATGGAGGTGGCCCGCGCCAACCTGCAGAACATGGTGTTCCGCTATATCGAGATGACCGCCGCCGGCAAGCGGATGACCCTGGCCGAGGCCTCGGCGATGAAACTGTACGCCGCCCAGGCGGCCATGGAGGTGTCCACCGAGGCGGTGCAGATCCACGGCGGCTACGGCTACATGCGCGAATCCCGGGTCGAGCAGCTGATGCGCGACGCCAAGATCCTGCAGATCTACGCCGGCACCGACGAAATGCAGGTGATCGCCATCGCCCGGGATCTGATCGGCCGCGACTGACCGCCGCCGTGATGGAGAAGGGGGTTGCCTCGCCGCCGGGCGGCCCCCAACCTTACCGGGACGGAGACGAAAACGACCAAGGAGGCTGCCATGTCCCTGCAACAACAACACTGCGAGGCCTGCCGCGCGGACGCGCCGCGCATCACCGAGGACGAGGCCCGCGAGCTGCGCCCGCAAATCCCCGACTGGAAGCAGGTCGAGGAGGACGGCGAGGAAAAGCTGCAGCGCCAGTTCAAATTCGCCAACTTCGCCGAGGCCCTGGCGTTCACCAACCAGGTGGGTGATCTGGCCGAGGACGAAGGCCACCACCCGGCCCTGCTCACCGAATACGGCAAGGTCACCGTGACCTGGTGGACCCACAAGATCGGCGGCCTGCATCGCAATGATTTCATCTGCGCGGCCAAGACCGACGCCCTGTTCGAGGGCCGTTGATCCATGGACGCTCCCGCCCCCTGGCTGCTCACCGGCCGCGCCTTCGTGGCGGCTCTGTCCCTGCCCGCCGACCTGCGTCATGAGCAGGGCGGCGCGGCGGCGGCCCTGGGCGAACCGGCCCGGAGCCCGGCGCTGGTGATGCTGGTGGATTACCGGCGCTCGGAGGTGGGCCCCTACCAGGAGCTGCTGTTCATGCCCGGCCCGTTGCGCTTCCCGGACGGGCGCCGGCGCTGGAGCATCGGCCGCATCTATGTGTCCAGCCAGGCCAGCGCCGACAACGGCAACCGCAACTGGGGCCTGGACAAGAAGGTGGCGGAATTCGACTGGCGGCGCCAAGGCCGCCAGGAAACCGTCACCGTGCATCACCAGGGCCGGGAAATCGCCCATCTGGCGCTGTCCAGGCTGGGGCCCGCCCTGCCCTTCCCGGGCGCCGTGCTGCCGGCGCGCTGGCGCACCCTGGGCCAGATCCGCGATGGCCACCGGTTTCTGTACACCCCCTCGGTGAGCGGTCGCTTGGGCCTGGCACGGCTCACCGAGGCGCGCGGCGACGGCGAGCACTTCCCGGCCCTGCAGCACGGCAAGCCCCTGGCCGCCGCCAGCCTGCCGCGCTTCCGCATGCATTTTCCGGTGGCGCGCATCGATCCCCTGGCCACGCCCACCGACCCCGCCACCTGACCGGAACCATCAGCGCGCTGTCGTTTCCCGCCAGCGCATCCCCGGCCCGCGGCGCCTAGCATGGGGCCAGACAGAAGCGGAGAGACCCCATGGCATTGACCGAAACACAGAAAGAACAAATCAAGGCGGCCTCGGACAAGACCTTCCCGTTCGTGGAGCGCTGCGGCGCCCGCACCCTGGACGTGGAGCGCGGCTACTGCCGCATGATGATGCCCCTGGAACCGAACCTGAACCACGTCGGCATCATGTACGCCGGCGCCCTCTACACCCTGGCGGAATTGCCCGGCGGCGTGATCTACATGTCTTCCTTCGACGTCAGCCGGTTCTACCCCATCGTCAAGGACATGCGCATTCGTTTCCGGCGCCCGGCCACCACCGACATCACCGTGGAGGTCCATCTGGACGAGGCGGAGATCGAGCGCATCCAGGCGGAAGCCGAGGCCAACGGCAAATGCGATTTCGAGTGGGACACCGAGCTCAAGGACGCCCACGGCGAGGTGGTGGCTCTGACCCATAACATCTACCAACTGCGCCGTATCGGTCAGTAGGTCACGCGGATACAAGCGTTAATTGTTTTTAACGCAAAGGGGACAGACAATTTTCCCTTTGGATCAACGATGTTTCCGCAAATAATTGTCACCGATGCAAAAAGAAAGTTGACACCCTTCGCCAAGCAGAGCTAGCCTGCAAGTGCATCCTACGCGGCAGGAAGCCCGGGGGTGTGATTTCGAGTGACATGAGAGTCTGGAAATCTCGCGCGGCCTTCGGGCCGCGCTTTTCATTTTCGGTGAACCATTTCACCAACTTCGCCCTTCCCCCCGGCCTCCGGAGCGACGATGCGCTAGCATGCGCGGTTTCGTTAACGGAGGGCTGTCATGGGTTTCCTGGTCGTCCTGAAGCTGCTGCTTCTGGTCATCGTCATCGGCACCGCGATCTATTCCGGGATCGTCTATTCCGCCCGCCGGCGTGGCAGCGCCAAGGAGCTGTCCAACCTGCGCGAGCAGGCGCAACCCCTGCGGCGCTTGTCCGCCAACGAGCGGGAAACCCTGACCCCTTTCCTGGTACAGCCCCACAAGCCCGGCAAGCCGGTGCACCTGAGCGGGGACGACGTCTTTCCCCTGCGCGGTGAGTACCAGCGCCACGGCATCGAGACCAACGGCCAGCAGACCTGGCACCACATGATTGGCGGCGTGGAAGTGATCCTGCCGTTCGACGCCGACCTGTTTCTGGACCACGACAACCAGGCCGAAGTGGTGTTCGCCGACAAGCTGGCGGTGGTGGTGCGCCTCAACGGCTTCGAACTGCTCGAGGGCGCGGCCCGGGAAGCGCGCCGGGACACCGCCCGCGACCAGTGGCGGGAAGGCGCCCGGGGCCACCTGGAAGAAGTGTTCGTGGACGACGGGGACACCCCGGCGGAAGCGGAGGACGAAGCGGAGGCCGCCCGCCGCCGCGTGGAAATTCACGACCAGCGCCCGGAAACACCGGCGGAAACCGAGGCCCGGCTGGGCCGTGGCCTGGGCCTGCTGCCCGGCCTGTTGTGGTCCCTGGCGTTCCTGGCCCTGGGCATCGCCACTTTCCGCGAGACGCTGACCTGGATGGGCATCTGGGCGGCGCTCGCCCTGGCCCTGGGGAGCTGGGGGCTGTGGCTGTTCTGGCGGCGCCGGCGGCCGGGCCCGGCGGACAAGGTGAACCGCGTCTCCGGGGTGGTCAATCTGGTGCCGCTGAGCATCGACGAAGCCAGCGGCACGGTATCGGTGGCGGCCACCCTGGGCGGCAAACTGACCTTCCAGCTGCCCGATCACTGGCGCCCCCACGCCCCCGTGGAGGACGGCCAGCGCCTGGAGCTGGACCTGCGCGTGGACGACTACTCCGTGGTCACCTACGACCGCAAGCTGTCCCTGGACGAGGAATACCGGCGCTGCCCGCCGGTGTACTGGGGCCGCCACCTGAGCCTGGCCCTGGTGGCGGTGGTGGCGCTGCTGGTGGGCCTGGGGGCACGCCCCGACCCGGCCGGGGACCTGGCGCAAACCGCCTACTGGCTGGGCAGCGCCGGCACCCTGCGCGCCGATACCCCGGAGACCCTGGCCAACGACCTGCCGGAAAGCGGCCGCCGCGTGGTGCTGGACGGCCAGGGCCGCTGCCAAGTGATGCCGGTGGGCAGCGACTGGTCAAGGGCGGATATCCGCTGCGACCGGCTGCGCTGGGGCGGCGACGACCTGGAGCGCCCGGACCTGGAACTGGACGAGACCACGCTCGCCCTGACCGCCGACGATGCCCTGGAGACCAAAAGCGATCCCCGGCTGCGCATGCTCGCCCTGCTGCGCGGCGGCGGCACCGGCGACCGCGAGCCCCTGCTGCTGACCAACGCCTCGGAGCTGGTGGCGCGGGTGGACCGGGCGTGCCCGGAGGACGACCCGCCGCGCGCCTGCGCCACCCTGCGCACCGTGATCCTGGGGGCATTGAACTTCCCGGAGCTGGGGCAATTGAAGGACTGGGACGACCTGCGCCGGCAACTGGAGGAGTGGGATCAGGAAGCGTCACCGCAAGCCGTGACCCTGAGGGGGCATCTGGCGTCCATTCGCCGCCAGCTGCGTTCCGTGGCGGAGCAGCGGACCCGCGACCAGGTGGCGCGGCTGGCGGAGGCGATCGCCGGACAACAACGGGGTGGCGTGCTGGTGGAAATCACCGCCGGCACCGCCGCCGGGCCGATTCCGGTGGGCGCCGACGCCCTGCAGCGCTGGCGGGCCCTGCAGGACCTGTTCGGCGAGAACGGCGAGCAGCCGTTCCATGTGGAGGGCGTGGTCACCCATAGCGGGGCCGACGAACACGGCACCCCCGGGCTGATCGTGGACCCTCGGCGCGGCGAGCGGCCCTGGCAGGCGCTGTTGCGTTCGATCTGGATTCTGCTGGCCGCCGCCCTGCTGCTGGTGCACGGAGCGCTGTGGCTGCGCAACCTGGTCGCCGCCCGGCAACGGCGCCGGGCGGTGGCCCGGCTGCACGGCTGGCCGGCGGCCTGAGCGTCGGCTACCCGGCTTAGCGGGAGCTCAGCTCGACCACCGCCTCGATGAAGACCCGGGCGTGTTCCGGGTCCACCTGGGGGGTGATGCCGTGGCCCAGGTTGAAGATGTGGCCGGGGTGGTCGCCGAAATCATCCAGGATGCGCTTCACCTCGGCGCGGATCGCCGCCGGCGGCGCGTACAGCACCGCCGGGTCCAGGTTGCCCTGCAGCGCCACCCGCTCGCCCACCCGGCGACGCGCCTCGCCGATGTTGATGGTCCAGTCCAGGCCGAGGGCGTCGCAACCGCTGTCCGCCATGGTTTCCAGCCACAGGCCACCGTTCTTGGTGAACAGGATCACCGGCACCTTGCGGCCTTCATGGTCGCGGATCAGGCCATCCACGATGCGCTTCATGTAACCCAGGGAGAATTCCGGGTAGGCCTCCGCGGACAGGGCGCCGCCCCAGGTATCGAAGATCTGCACCACCTGGGCGCCGGCGCGGATCTGGGCGTTAAGGTAATCGGTGACCGCCCGGGCCAGCTTGTCGAGCAGGGCGTGGGCCAGCTCGGGGCGGCCGTACACCATGCCTTTCAAATGGCGGAAATCCTTGCTGGGGCCGCCCTCCACCATGTAGGTGGCGAGCGTCCAGGGACTGCCGGAGAAACCGATCAGAGGCACCCGGCCATTGAGTTCACGGCGGATGGTGCTCACCGCCCGCATCACGTAGTCCAGGTCGCGCTCGGCGTCGGGCACCGGCAGCGCCGCGATGTCTTCCTCGGTGCGCACCGTCTTGCGGAATTTCGGGCCCTCGCCGGGCTCGAAGTACAGCCCCAGCCCCATGGCGTCGGGGATGGTGAGGATGTCGGAGAACAGGATCGCCGCGTCCAGCGGGTAGCGCTCCAGAGGCTGCAGAGTCACCTCGCAGGCCAATTCCGCGTCGCGGCACAGGTCCATGAAGGAGCCGGCTTTCTCGCGGGTGGCGCGGTACTCGGGCAGGTAACGACCGGCCTGGCGCATCATCCACACCGGGGTGCGATCCACCGGTTCACGGGCCAGGGCTTTGAGAAAACGGTCGTTCTTCAGCGGCGCATTCACAATATCAGCCTCTCTAAACGTGGCAGCGAACACAGGAGCCTCGAACGGGCCTGAACGTGAATCCGCCGATGCCATTTTGGTTCCGAATCAAGGCGCGCCGACGCAGGCGTGCTGACGGCACGTCAAGGAGGTGCAACGCGGAGTCGGGGCCAAAATGGCATTGGCCCCGAAGGGGTTACGACCTTCAGGTCGTAACGGAGTTCGCGTTCAGGCCCGGTCGAGGCTCCTAGACGTCCAGGTAGTCGAGAATACCCTTGGCGGCCTCGCGGCCTTCCCAAATGGCGGTCACCACCAGGTCGGAGCCACGCACCATATCACCACCGGCGAAGATCCTCTCGTTGCTGGTCTGGAACGGGAACGCCTGCTTCTCCACCGCGGTGACGCGGCCGGAGTCGTCGGTGATCACGTTCTTGGCGTCGAACCAGTCCGCCGGGCTGGGGCGGAAGCCGAAGGCCACGATCACGGTGTCCGCGGGCAGCACTTCCTCGCTGCCGGGGATCGGCTCGGGCCGGCGACGGCCGTTGTTGTCCGGCTCGCCGAGCTTGGTTTCCACCACCTTCACGCCGACCACCTTGCCGTTCTCGCCGACCACCTCGATGGGCTGGCGGTTGAACAGGAACTGCACGCCCTCTTCCTTGGCGTTGGCCACTTCGCGGCGGGAGCCGGGCATGTTCTCCTCGTCACGGCGGTAGGCGCACACCACGCTTTCCGCGCCCTGGCGGATGGAGGTGCGGTTGCAGTCCATGGCGGTGTCACCACCACCCAGCACCACCACGCGCTGGCCGCTCACGTCGATGAAGTCCGCCGGGTCCTTCTCGAAACCCAGGTTGCGGTTGGCGTTGGCGACCAGGAAAGGCAGCGCCTCGTGCACGCCGTCCAGGTCCTCGCCGGGGAAACCGCCCTTCATGTAGGTGTAGGTGCCCATGCCCATGAAGACCGCGTCATAGTCCTCGAGCAGCTCGTCGATGGTGACGTCGGTGCCCACCTCGGTGTTGAGGCGGAACTCGATGCCCATGCCTTCGAACACTTCCCGGCGCTTGGTCATCACCGGCTTTTCCAGCTTGAACTCGGGGATGCCGAAGGTCAGCAGGCCACCGATTTCCGGGTAGCGGTCGAACACCACCGGTTTGACACCGTTGCGCACCAGCACGTCGGCGCAGCCGATGCCGGCCGGGCCGGCGCCGATCACCGCCACTTTCTTGTCGGTCCACACCACTTTGGACATGTCCGGCCGCCAGCCCATGGCCAGGGCGGTGTCGGTGATGTACTTCTCGGTGGCGCCGATGGTCACCGCGCCGAAACCGTCATTGAGGGTGCAGGCACCCTCGCAGAGGCGGTCCTGCGGGCACACCCGGCCGCACACTTCCGGCAGGGAGTTGGTCTGGTGCGCCAGCTCCACCGCTTCCATCAGGTTCCCCTCGCTGATCAGCTTCAGCCAGTTGGGGATGTAGTTGTGCACCGGACACTTCCACTCGCAGTACGGGTTGCCGCAATGCAGGCAGCGGTGCGCCTGGTGTTCCACTTCCCGGGTTTCGAACGGGTAGTAGATTTCCTCGTATTTATGGCGACGCTCCTCGATGTCCTTCTTCCGCGGGTCCAGACGCGGGACATCCAGGAACTGAAAGTGATTGTTCAGACGTTCAGCCATGTTCTTCTCCGTTATGCCGGATTGGCGCGCGTGCTCTTGAGCAGGTCTTCCAGGCTGGCGGCCTTGGGTTTGACCAGCCAGAACTTGCGGCTCATGGCATCGAAATTATCCAGAATGTGCTGACCCCACTCGCTGCCGGTCTCGTCCACGAATTCCTGAATCACGTGGCGCAGATGGCTGCGGTGGGACTCGGTGGATTCGGAGCTGATGCGGTGCAGCTCGATCAGCTCCGGATTGACGCGGTCGAAGAAGTCGTTCTCTTCGTCCAGCACATAGGCGAAACCGCCGGTCATGCCGGCACCGAAGTTGTGGCCGGTGCGGCCCAGCACGGTGACGCAGCCGCCGGTCATGTACTCGCAGCAGTGATCGCCGGCGCCTTCCACCACGGCGTGCACGCCGGAGTTGCGCACGCCGAAGCGCTCGCCGGCGGTGCCGGAGGCGAACAGCTTGCCGCCGGTGGCGCCGTACAGGCAGGTGTTACCGACGATGGCGGTGTCCTGGGTCTTGAACGGGCTGCCCTTGGGCGGACGGATCACCACCCGGCCGCCGGCCATGCCCTTGCCCACGTAGTCGTTGGCGTCACCTTCCAGGTACAGGTGCAGGCCGCCGGCGTTGAACACGCCGAAGCTCTGCCCGGCGGTGCCGGTGAAGCGCACGCGGATGGGCGCGCCATCCATGCCCAGATTGCCGTGGTGCTTGGCGATCACGCCGGACACCGTGGCGCCCACGGAGCGGTCGCAGTTGGTGATGGTGTAGTGGAAGGAACCGCCGGATTTGTTTTCCACGGCGGCGCGCATCTCGTCCACCATCCTGGCGTTGAGCACGCCCTTGTCGAACGGCTCGTTGCGTTCCACCTGGCAGTGGGTGGGCTTGTCCGCCGGGATGTGATCGTTGCGCAGCATGGGCGTCAGGTCGAGACGCTTGTGCTTGTCGGTGGCGCCCTCGATGCGCTCCAGCAGATCGGTGCGGCCAATCAGCTCCGGCAGGCTCTTCACGCCCAGCGCGGCAAGCAGCTCGCGCACTTCCCGGGCGACGAAGGTAAAGTAGTTGATCAGCATGTCCGGGGCGCCGATGAAGTGCTCCTGGCGCAGGTCGTCACGCTGGGTGGCCACGCCGGTGGCGCAGTTGTTCAGGTGACAGATGCGCAGGTACTTACAGCCCAGCACGATCATCGGCACGGTGCCGAAACCGAACGACTCGGCGCCCAGGATGGCCGCCTTGACCACGTCCAGGCCGGTCTTCAGGCCGCCGTCGGTCTGCAGGCGGATCTTGTCGCGCAGGTCGTTGGCGCGCAGCGCCTGGTGGGCCTCGGACAGGCCCAGCTCCCAGGGGGAGCCGGCGTAGCGGATCGAGGTCAGCGGGCTGGCCGCGGTGCCGCCGTCGTAGCCGGAGATGGTGATCAGGTCGGCGTAGGCCTTGGCCACGCCGGACGCCACCGTGCCGACACCGGGCTCGGACACCAGCTTCACGGACACCTGGGCGTCCGGGTTGACCTGCTTGAGGTCGAAGATCAGCTGCGCCAGGTCCTCGATGGAGTAGATGTCGTGGTGCGGCGGCGGCGAAATCAGGGTGACGCCGGGCACGGAGTGGCGCAGCCGCGCGATCAGAGCGTTGACCTTGCCGCCGGGCAGCTGGCCGCCCTCGCCGGGCTTGGCGCCCTGGGCGATCTTGATCTGCAGCACCTCGGCGTTGACCAGGTAATGCGGGGTCACGCCGAAGCGGCCGGAGGCGATCTGCTTGATCTTGGAGACGCGCTCGGTGCCGAAGCGGGCCGGGTCCTCGCCGCCCTCGCCGGAGTTGGAGCGCCCGCCCAGCCGGTTCATGGCGGTGGCGATGGCCTCGTGGGCCTCGGGGCTGAGCGCGCCCAGGGACATGCCCGCGGAGTCGAAGCGCGGCAGGATGCTTTCCAACGGCTCCACCTGGTCCAGATCGATGGAGGTGGCGTCCTGGCGCAGACTCAGCAGGTCGCGCAGGGTCGCCACCGGACGATCATTGACCAGGGCGGCGAATTCCTTGTACGCCTCGTAATCGTCGTTCTGGGTGGCGCGGTGGATAGCGTGCACCACGTCCGGATTGAAGGCGTGGTATTCCTTGCCGTGGATGTACTTGAGCACGCCGCCGGCGTCCACCGGCTTGCGTTGCTTCCAGGCGTCCTTGGCGATGATCAACTGATCATTCTGGAAGTCCTCGAACCCGGCGCCCTCGATGCGGCTCTGCACGCCGCGGAAGCACAGGTCCACCACGTCGCTGGCCACGCCCACGGCTTCGAACAGCTGGGCACCGCGGTAGGAGGTGATGGTGGAGATCCCCATCTTGGAGAGGATCTTCATCAGGCCCTTGTTGATGCCCTTGCGGAAGTTCTTCTGCAGCTCCACCGGGTCGCCCAGCAGCTCGCCGCTTCTCACCATGTCGGCGATCACATCGTAGGCCAGGTACGGGTAAACGGCGGTGGCGCCGAAACCGAACAGCACCGCGAAGTGGTGGGAATCCCGCGCGGTGGCGGTTTCCACGATGATGTTGGCGTCGCTGCGCACGCCCTTGGTGGTCAGGTGGTGGTGCACCGCGCCGGTGGCCATCAGGGCGTGGATGGTGAGCTGGCCCTGGGCGATGCCGTGGTCGGACAACACCAGGATCACCTTGCCGTCGGCGACCGCTTTTTCCGCCGCCGCGCACAGATCACGCACCGCCTGCTCCAGGCCCACTTCCGGGTCATAGTGCAGGCTCAGCCGTTCCTGGCTGTAGCCGGGACGGTCGATCTTGAGCAGGTTGGTGAACTTGGAATGCGACAGCACCGGGGTCGCCAGGATCGCCCGGTCGGCGTGGTCCGGGGTTTCCTCGAACACGTTGCGCTCGGCGCCCACGCAGGTTTCCAGGCTCATCACGATGGCTTCGCGGAGCGGATCGATGGGCGGGTTGGTGACCTGGGCGAACTGCTGCCGGAAGTAGTCGTACAGCGGGCGCTGGCGCTCGCTGAGCACCGCCATGGGGGTGTCGTCGCCCATGGAGCCGGTGGCTTCCTGGCCGGATTCCGCCAGCGGGCGGATCACCTGATCCCGCTCCTCGAAGCTGATCTGGAAGAACTTCTGGTAGCTCAGCAGATCCTGGGGATCGATGTCGTCGGTACGCTCCACCTCGTGGTCGTAGTTGGCCTCGATGCGCAGGGCGTTGTCCTTGAGCCACTGACGGTAGGGATGACGCACCTTGAGGTGATCATCAATGGCCGGAGTGTGCAGCAGCTCGCCCTTCTCGATGTCCACCGCCAGGATCTGGCCGGGGCCGACGCGCCCCTTGGCCACCACGTCCTCGGGCTGGTAGCTGTACACACCGATCTCGGAAGACAGGGTGATGAAGCCGTTCTTGGTGATCACCCAGCGGGCCGGGCGCAGGCCGTTGCGGTCCAGCATGCAGACGGCGTAGCGGCCGTCGGTCATGACCAGGCCGGCGGGGCCGTCCCAGGGCTCCATGTGCATGGAGTTGTATTCATAGAAGGCGCGCAGATCGGCGTCCATGGTGTCCACGTTCTGCCAGGCCGGGGGCACCATCATGCGCACGGCGCGGAACAGGTCCATGCCGCCGGCGAGCAGCACTTCCAGCATGTTGTCCATGCTCGAGGAGTCGGAGCCGCTGCGGTTGACCAGGGGGCTCAGGTCGCTCAGGTCGGGCAGCAGTTCGTTCTCGAACTTGCTCTCCCGGGCCAGCGCCCAGTTGCGGTTGCCCTGAATGGTGTTGATCTCGCCGTTGTGAGCCAGGTAGCGGAACGGCTGGGCCAGCGGCCACTGCGGCGAGGTGTTGGTGGAGAACCGCTGGTGGAACACCACGATGGCGGTTTCCATGGACTCGTCGCCGAGGTCCGGGAAGAAGGCCGGCAGGTCCACCGGCATCATCAGACCCTTGTAGGACACCACGGAGGCGGACAGGGAACAGACGTAGAAGTAGCCGTCGTTCTCGATGCGCTTCTCGGCGTGGCGGCGGGCGTAGAACAGGCGCCGGTTGAGCTCTTGGTCGGAATCGCCGTCGGCGGCCACCAGAACCTGCGCGAAGCCGGGCAGGGACTGCTTGGCCAGATCACCCAGGCAGGACGGGTCCGTGGGCACGTCGCGCCAGCCCAGCACGCGGATGCCCTGGCCCTGGAGCTGCTCCTCGATCACCGCCTTCTGGGCGCGGGCGCGCTCGGCGTCCGGGTGGGTGAAGATCATGCCCACGCCGTAGGTGTCGGGCAGGTCCACGCCCAGATCCCCGGCTACCTTGCGGAAGAAGGAGTCCGGCTTTTTCAGCAACAGCCCGCAGCCGTCACCGGTTTTTCCGTCGGCGTTGATCCCGCCCCGGTGAGTCATGCAGGTGAGCGCTTCGATGGCGGTTTGCAAGAGCTCGTGGCTGGCCTGGCCCTCCATGTGGGAGATCAGACCGAAGCCGCAATTGTCCCGGAAATCTCCGGGCTCATAGAGCCCCTGCACCAGCTTGGAATTCTGCTGCATCAAAACCAATCCTCTTGAAATTCAGAGACTTACAGAAGGCGGTACTGGCGTCGAAAAGATGGCGACGGCAAAAAAGGGATAGGCATTCTACACGGAGAGCCCATGGGCGACAAACACGACGACGGCGCCACCAGGGAAGGTGGCGCCAAAAACCGGTCGGTTTCGCTGGAGATCAGCGCAATTCGTTACGAATTGACCCCATCTCCCGAGGGAAGGGCCCGCCGCGACGGAGCGTTTCGGGCAGCGTCTCGCGGGCCTCCAGGGCCGCTTCGCGGCTGGGGTAGGGGCCGGCCAGCACCAGATAGACCTTGTTTTCGCCTCTTTCCGCCCGATAGTAGGCACCCTTGCGGTCGATGCGGTCAAGCACCCCGCGGGCGCCGTCCTCGCGGCCGGTGGCCACCAGTTGCAGGAACCATTCGCCGTCGTCCCGGGTGGCCAGCCAGTCTTCCTGGCGGTAGCCCAGGCGCGCGTCCAGGCCACTGAGCTCCGGCTCGCTGGCGCTCACCGTGCGCTCGCCGGACGGGGCCTCCGCGTCCGCGCCGTCGTCGGCGTTATCGCTATCGCCCGCCTTGTCGGCGGTGGTGGTGGTACCGTTAGTGGCGGTGGTGCCGTTATCGGCGTCCGGGGTTGTGGCCGGCTCCGGGCGCGGCGCCGGCTGCCCGGCTTCCGGTTCCGGTTCCGTGGGCGGCGCCGGCGCCGGGTCGCCGTTGCCATCGTCCTCGCCAGCGGCGCCGTCCTCGCCGGTGGCGTCGTCCGGGCGGCGCGTTTCCGCCTGCTCGAAATCCGCGGCGTTGTCGTGGAATTCCGCCAGGGCGTTGCGGGTCCGCTCCGGGTCGGACACCAGGCCGTAGTCGTGGCCGTCCTCGGCGGTCTCCGGCTCCAGGTTCTGGTCCGGATCCACGGTTTGCGCGGGCCGCTGGGGCAGATCCAGGTTCACCACCTGCTCCGCCTCCGGTTCGTCGTCGCCGCTGGCCAGCCACAGCACCAGCACCACCAAAACCAGGGCGCCCACCGCCAGGCCATGGCGCCAGGGCACCGGCTTGCGGGCCGGCGGCGCGACGGCCTCGGCGCGCTCCTCCAGCAACGCCAGCAGCGGCCCCAGGCGCCCCTCACTCTCGGCGCGCAGGGCTTCCGCCTCGTCCTCGTCCAGGGACAGGTCGTAAAAGTCGTCCGCCAGGGCAAGGATGTCGCCGCCGTCCAGGGGCGGCAGCACCAGGGTGTCGGCCACCGCCAGGCCACCCTCGCCCACCGTGTCGGCGGTGCCGGATTCGCCGCCGAACACATAGGTGAGGCGCTGGCCCAGCTTGTCCTTGAGCGAGGCCATGGTGGCCAGGGCGGCTTCCGGCACCCGGCCGGCGTTGTCCACCAGGATCACCAGGCGGTTCTGGGCCAGGGACTGCTTGAGAGTGTCCGCCAGGTCGTCACGCTCGATGCCGAAATGCACCAGCATGGCGTCCACCACGGCGTTGGCGCCCAGGTCGTCGGCGCCGTCCAGGCGGATCAGTTCATAGTCCCCCACCAGGGACATGGCCAGCATGCCCAGCAGGGTGGAGACGCCGCTGCCCGGCTCCCCTTCCAGTACCACGGTGGCGCCTTCGTGGGCGTGGCCGTTCAGCGCGTCCAGGAGGTCGCCGCGCTCGGCGCCCTCGTAGAAAAAGTCCTCATCTCTCACAAAAGGCCTCGAGCGTTCGCGTCAATGCGGTCGGGTCGTAATCGCCTGTGACCAGGGCATCGCCGATTTGGTTCAGCAGCACCAGCCGCAGGCGCCCGTTCTGTACTTTCTTGTCCAGCGCCATGAGATCGTTGAAATCGGCCGTGGTCATGCCCTCCGGGGCGCTCACCGGCAGCGACCAGGCGGCCAGGGAGGCGCGCACCCGCTCCACGTCGGCCCGGTCCAGCCAACCCAGCTCCGAGGACATGCGCGCGGCCATCACCATGCCGGCGGCCACCGCCTCGCCGTGCAGCCAGTCCCGGTAGCCGGTGAAGGTTTCCATGGCGTGGCCGAAGGTGTGACCCAGGTTGAGCAGGGCCCGGTTGCCCTGCTCGGTTTCGTCGGCGGCCACCACTTCCGCTTTGTTGCGGCAGCTGCGCAGAATCGCTTCCGCCAGCGGCGCCTGTTCGCGGGCCGCCAGCGCCGGCTGGCGATCCAGCAGCCACTGGAAGAAGTCCGGGTCGCGGATCAGGCCGTACTTGAGCACCTCCGCCATGCCGGCGGCGAATTCCCGGGCCGGCAGGGTGTCGAGCACGGCGGTGTCGATGATCACGGCGCGGGGCTGATGGAAAGCACCGATCATGTTCTTGCCGCGCGGATGGTTGACCGCGGTCTTGCCGCCCACGGAGGAATCCACCTGGGCCAGCAGGGTGGTGGGCACCTGGATGAAATCCACGCCGCGCTGATAGCAGGCGGCGGCGAAGCCCACCATGTCGCCGACCACGCCGCCGCCCAGGGCCACCAGGGTGGTGGTGCGCGAGTGCCGGTTCGCCATCAGGGCGTCGAAGATGGTTTCCAGGGTGGCCAGATTCTTGTGGCTCTCGCCGTCGGGCAGCACCAGGGTGTCGCACCGCAGGTCGTCCAGCCCGGCGGTGACACGCTCCAGGTACAGGGGCGCGATGGTCTCGTTGCTGACCACCATGACCTGGTTGCCGCGAATGTGCTCGCGGATCAGGCCGCCGTCGAGCAGGCCACGGCCGATATGAATGGGGTAACTGCGCTCGCCCAGCGCCACGTCAAGCTTATGCATAGTGTCTCGAATCGCCGGAGGGGATGCCCGGCATTATCGGTTGGCGTGTTCGGCCAGACAACCGAGGATCTGGTCGGTGACCTTCTTCAGGTTACCGGAGGCGGTGGACACCACGGCGTGCGCCACGTCCCGATACAGAGGATCGCGCTGCTCGAGCAGCGCCCGCAGGCGCGTTCTCGGGTCCTCGGTGCGCAGCAGCGGCCGGTTGCGATCGTTGCGGGTGCGCGCCAGCTGCAGCTCCACCGGCGTCCACAGATAGATCACGCAGCCGCGATCGTGGAGGTGGCGACGGTTATCCGCCACGGTCACCGCTCCGCCGCCGGTGGCGAGCACGATGCCCGGCAGGGTGGTGAGCTCGTCAATCACGTCCCGTTCGCGGCGGCGAAAACCGTCCTCGCCTTCCACGTCGAAAATCCAGGGGATGTCGGCTCCGGTCTTTTCCTCGATGACCCGATCGGAATCGTAGAACGGACGGTCCAAAACCTGCGCCAGGTGGCGCCCCAGGGTACTCTTGCCGGCCCCCATGGGCCCCACCAGGTAAAGAGGGGTTACTGCCTTTTCATTCACCGACTGACCATTGCGTCTTTCACCAGGCGAGGCGTGATAAAGATCAGCAGTTCCTGCTTGTTATCACGGTTCACCTTTTTGCGGAACAGGGCGCCCAGCCAGGGGATGTCACCCAGGAAAGGCGTTTTGATCGTCGAGTTTACCTTTTCCTGCTGGAAAATGCCGCCCAGAACCACGGTCTCGCCGTCATTCACCAGCACCGTGGTCTCCACCCGGTTGGTGTTGATCGCCGGATTGTCCAGGTCGGTGCCCAGGGAATCGTTGTTCACCTTGAGCTGCATGATGACGTCGCCTTCCGGGGTCACCTGGGGGGTGACCTCCAGGCGCAGTTCCGCTTCGATGAATTCCACGGCGGTGGCGCCGGAGGCGGTGGAAACGTTGAACGGCACTTGCTGGCCGGAAGCGATCACCGCCGGCTGCTGGTCGGCGGTGAGCACCTTGGGCGTGGCAACCAGCTCGCCGTGGCCCTCGGATTCCAGGGCGGACAACTCCAGCTCGATGAGGCCGGAGTCCAGGGAGGTGAAGCCGATGGAGAAGCGGGTGGCGTCGGTGGACTCCACGCCCATGTCCACGATCAGGTCGTTGTTCTCTTCTTCGTCGAATTCCTCGAACTCGCCCAGGCTGCCGTCGTCGTCACGGTCGATGTTGGCGTAGTGCAGCTCGCGCAGGGAGGTATGGCGGCCGGAAATGGCCACCGATTCGCCGTCGCTGTAGAGGCTGTCGGTCCAGCCCAGGCCGCCCCAGCGCACGCCGAACTCATCGGCCACATTGGTGCTCGCCACTACCACCCGGGCCTCGATCAGCACCTGCTGGACCGGTACGTCCAGCCGCTGAATCAGGTCGCGGATGTCTTCCAGGCTGTCGGCGGTGTCCTGCACGATCAGGGTATTGGTGCGCTGATCCACGGTCACCGAACCGCGCTCGCTGACCAGGGAGGAACCGTCGGAGCCGCCCCGGGAAGTGATCAGGCTCTGCAGCTGCTCGGCCCGGGCGTAGTTGATGCTGATGTACTCGGTGCGCAGCGGCGCCAGGGAGGCGAGCTGCTTCTGGGCTTCCAGTTCCTGCTTTTCGCGGGCGGCGATTTCATCCGCCGGCGCCACCAGCAGCACGTTGCCCACCTGGCGCTTGTCCAGGCCCTTGGTTTTGAGGATCAGATCCAGGGCCTGGTCCCAGGGCACGCTCTGCAGGCGCAGGGTGATGCGGCCGGTGACGGTGTCGGAGGCCACCAGGTTGAGGTCGGTGAAGTCGGCGATCAGCTGCAGCACGGAACGCACTTCGATGTCCTGGAAATTCAGGGACAGTTTCTCGCCGTCGTACTTGAAGGCCTCGCGGCGCTGGCGCTCCTTCTCGGAGGCGGTGAGCGGCTTGATGTTGATGCTGAACTGGTTGTCGGCCTGGTAGGCCAGGTAATCCCAGGTGCCTTCCGGTTCGATGGTGATCACCGCGCCGCCCTCGGTGCGACGGGTGTCCACGTAACGGACCGGGGTGGCGAAATCGGTCACGTCCAGGCGCCGCACCAGGTCGTCACCGATGTCCGCGCCCACGAACCGGGCGATGATCTTGCCACCTTCCTCGCTCACGTCCACCGGCATGGACGCCTTGGACAGCTGGATCATGACGCGGCCTTCGCCGTCGCCACCGCGCCGGAAATCGATGTCGCGGATCGCCGATTCATTGCTGGCCGCCGCCATCGGCGACGGGCTCGCCGGGTCGGTGCTGGGGGTGCGCTGGCCGCCGCCCAGGGTGATCACCAGTTGCTGGCCTTCCACCCGGGTGTCGTAACCGGTGAGCTGTTCGAGATTGAAGATCAGACGGGTGCGATCCTTGGCTTCCACCACGGTGACGCTGCGGGCGTTGCCGGAGCCCAGGTTGTGGCGCTTGAGGTCCACGTTGCTGCCGGTGCCGAGCAGGTCCAGGGCGATGCGCGCCGGCCGCTCGATGCTGTAGCCCTTCACCTCGGGGGCGGTGCCCTCGAAATCCAGGCGCACTTCCATGCCGTCACCGGGCAGGGTGTTGGCCTGCAGGTTGGTGAGGGTAGCCGCCCGCGCCGGGGACATCAGAGCGGCCCCCAACAGAACCAGCAGCACCGCGATCCAGTGCCGGGGCGCTGCGCTTGTTTTTGTCGACGTGAAGAAAATCATAACTGGCATCCCCAGCAGCAGTTAGTCAGCAAGCGTGATATTGCGGGACCGTTCCACCCAGCCCCCCTGTCCGTCCGGAACGATTTCCACCAGGGCGAGCTGGCCGGCGGAGACTTCCACCACGCGGCCGTAGTTCTTGCCCATGTAGCTGCCCACCCGCACCCGGGTCACCGAGCCGGACGGGTCCTCGACCAGGGCCTCCAGCGCGCTGCCGGGGCGGGTGATGGTCCCCACCATGGCCAGCGCGTCCAGGCTGAAGCCCTCCAGGTATTCCTTGGGCCGGCTGAGATCCGGCTCCACCGGCTTGCCCTCCGGCACCTCCAGCAGCTTCTGGTCCTGCGGCGGGCTGAACGGCGGACGCAGCTTGTGCGCCGCGTAGCTATAGGTGGCGATCGGCTTGAATTCCGGCGGCGGTTCGATGCGACCGCGCGGGCGCGCCTTGATCTCCTGCAGGCGGGCGTCGAGCTGGCCAAGATTGGCGCCGCCGCCGCAACCGGGCAGCAACGCCGCCACGGCCATGACCATGATCCCCTGCGCGATGGCTTTTCGTGCACTCATCCGTTTTCCCCTCAGGAGCGACCGCCCTTCTTGCCCTTGTTCTTGCCGTCGCTGTTATCCCCGCCTTCCGCGTAGCGGTAGGTCTTGGCCGTGATCGCCATGTCCAGCAGCCCCCCGGACGCGCTGCTTTCATCCTTGACCGGCGTGATCTTGAAATCGTGCAGGGTAACGATACGCGGCAGCGCCGCCACCCCGGACACGAAGGAACCGAAGCCGTGGTAATCGCCGACCACCTGGATGTCGATGGGCAGCTCGGCGTAGAACTCCTTCTTCACTTCGTCCTTGAGCGCGATGGTCTCGAATTCCAGACCGCTGCCCAGCCCGGTGTGGGTGATGTCCTCGAGCAGGCCGGGCACCTCGGTGTCCCGGGGCAGCTGGCTCTTGAGCGTCTCGAAGCGGGCTTCCATCTCCGCCAGTTGCTGACGGTACTGGTCCAGGTTGTGGGCCTGGAAGGCTTTCTGTTCATAGCTGTCCAGCAGCGAGGTTTCCTCGCGCTCCAGTTGCGCGTGGCGGCTGTTCAGATCCTTGATGCCGAGGAAGTAGCCGAGAAACAGAATGGCGCCGAACACCAGGATGGCGGCGCCAATCTTCACCGGCAGCGGCCAGCCGCCCACGTTCTCGAAATCCAGGCTGTTGAGCTCGTCGATGAGCTCGCGCACGTCGAGGTTCTTCAGTTCGGACGCTTTCATTCCGCGGCCTCCTCTTCTTCCTCGCTACGCGGCGAGCCCTGCTTGACGGTGAGCACGAAGCTGTTGGCCTGCTCGCCCTCGGCGCGGTTGTCCGGGTCCAGGGCCCGCACATTGAGCAGGTTGGGCTCGATGAACCAGTCGGAGGCGTCCAGGTTGCGCATCAGCCGGGAGATGCGGTTGTTGGATTCCGCCACCCCTTCGATGGTGTAGCTGTCCCCCTTGCGCTCCACCGTGGTGTAGTAGACGCCGTCGGGCAGAGTGCGCACCATCTGGTCGAACACATAGACGATGGTGGGCCGGTTGCCCTGCAGCTCCTGGATTACCTTCATGCGCGCCACCAGCTCGTCGCGGCGACGCTGCAGCTCCTTGATTTCCTTGATCTGGGTGTCCAGCTTGGAAATCGCGCTCTGAATATGATTGTTGCGGCTCTGCTGGTCGGCGATCTGGCCTTCCACCATGCCCTTCCACAGCCAGAAGATCAGCCCGGCGACGATCGCCGCGAAGATCAGCATGGCCACGAATTCGTGCTGTTTCTGCTTGCGCCGCTCTTCACGCCAGGGGAGGAGGTTGATGGTGGTGGTCATTGTTCAAAGCTCCTCAGCGCCAGTCCGCAGGCGATCATCAGGGCGGCGGCGTCATTCGCCAGCGCCCGGGCGTTGACCTTATTGGCCAGCGCCATGTCGGCGAACGGGTCGGCCAGGGAGCAGCCGGTGCCGACCTTTTCCTGAATCAACTCGGGCAGCCCCTGGATCGAGGCGGAGCCCCCCGCCAGCAGGATGTAATCCACTTCGTTGAACTGGGTGGAGCCATAGAAGAACTGCAGCGACCGGTTGATCTGCTGCACGATGGCGTCCTTGAACGGACGCAGCACCTCGGACTCGTAGTCCTCCGGCAGCTCCCCGGTCTTCTTGGCCAGGCCGGCCTCTTCCATGGAAATGCCGTAGCGGCGCTGGATTTCCTCGGTGAGCTGCTTGCCGCCGAACAGTTGCTCGCGAGTGTAGACGCTGCGTCCCTGATGGAAGACGTTGAGCGTGGTCATGGTGGCGCCGATGTCGAACACCGCCACGGTTTCCAGCTCCTCGGCGTTGGGCAGGGTGGGCAGGAGCATCTGGAAGGTACGCTCCATGGCGTAGGCCTCCACATCCACCACCTTCGGCTGCAGGCCGCCGATTTCCAGGGCGTCGGCGCGCATCTCCACGTTCTCGGTGCGCGACGCCACCACCAGCACCTCGGCCCGCTCCGGGTTGTCCTCCACCGGGCCCAGCACCTGGAAGTCCATGCGCACTTCATCGAGGGGGAAGGGAATGTACTGGTCCGCCTCCACCCGCAACTGGGTCTCCATGTCGTCCTCGCTGAGCGAGGCGTCCATTTCGATCACCTTGGTGATGGTGGCGGAACCGGGCACCGCCACGGCGGCGGTTTTCACCCCCGGCCGGGCGCGCCCCACGAGGCGGGCGACCACGTCCCCGACCCCCTCCACGTCATTGAGATTCTTTTCCACCACGGCGTTGGCCGGCAACGGTTCGACGCCATAGCTTTCTACCTTGTAACGGTTCCCCGCCCTGGAGAGCTCCAGCAATTTGACGGCGGTGGAACTGATGTCGATCCCCAGCAGTGTCTGGGCCTTTTTTCTGAGAAAAGGCAGCACAGTCGTCGTCCCGTGTGTTTGTAATGAAGGCTTTTTTGCTTCAAAAATATGTAGTTACGTGGTTTTTATGCCTAACCACTTTAGAAATTAGTAATAACAGAACGGATATTAGATCACAACAACCTTTCCACCGTATAATGACCTGCTTCACGGGTCTGCTAGGCCTTTCTTCCGATCGCCGGAGCAATTGCAACAATATGCGTTTGACCGTCTCCTGGATCCGGGCCCTCGCGCTGCTCGCGCTGGCCGCCGTTACCGGCGCCCTCCTGGTCCTCGCCGCCTGTTACCTCTACCTGGCCCCGCAGCTTCCGGCCGCCGGCGCCATCCGTGAAGTGGAATACCAGATCCCGCTTCGAATCTATACCGAAGACGGCAAACTGCTCGCCGAGTACGGCGAGAAACGCCGCGAGCCGGTCACCTACGAGGACCTGCCGCCGCTGTTCGTGCAGGCGGTGCTGGCCGCCGAGGACGACCGCTTCTTCGAGCACCCCGGGGTCGACCCCAAGGGGCTGCTGCGCGCCGCCCTGGAGCTGCTGCGCTACCAGGAGATCCGCTCCGGCGGCTCCACCATCACCATGCAGGTGGCGCGTAACTTCTTCCTCGACCGGGAGCAGCGCTTCCTGCGCAAGTTCAACGAGATCGTGCTGGCGATCCAGATCGAGCGCATCCTCAGCAAGGAGGAAATCCTCGAGCTGTATCTGAACAAGATCTACCTGGGCCACCGCGCCTACGGCGCCGAAGCCGCCGCCCAGGTTTACTACGGCAAACCCATCGGCGAGCTGTCACTGGCCCAGTGGGCGATGATCGCCGGCCTGCCCAAGGCGCCCTCCGCCTACAACCCGATCACCAATCCGGATCGGGCCCGGGTGCGCCGCAACTGGATCCTGCAGCGCATGGTGGGCACCGGCGCGATCAGCGAGGAACGGATGGAAAGCGCCCGCCAGGCGCCGGTGACCGCCCGCTACCACGCCGCCCGGCCGGAGGTGGAAGGGGCCTATATGGGCGAACTGGCGCGCGTGGCCGCCGAGAAGCTGGTGGACCAGGACATCTATACCGAGGGCGTGCGCATCTTCACCACCCTGGACGCCAAGCGCCAGAACGCCGCCGTCGCCGCTCTGCGCCAGGGCCTGCACGCCTACGACGAACGCCACGGCTACCGGGGCCCGCTGGGCAAGGTGGACATCGACGGCCTGCCGCAACCGGGCTGGCCCGAGCCGGAGGACACCGAGGCGGCGCCGGACCAGGACCAGCCGGAACCGGAACTGGCCGAGGAAACCAAGCCGGACCCGGCGGACACCCTGGACGACGACCGCGCCGCCTGGGTGGACACCTTCCGCGACCAACCCGCCTACGGCCCCCTGCGCACCGCCGTGGTCACCGCCCTGCGCGAGCGCCAGGCGGCGGTGTTGCTGGCCGACGGCAAGCAGGCGGTACTCGACTGGGACGACCTGCGCTGGGCCAAGCCGGCCCTGCGCAAGGGCTATGTGGGCGAGGCGCCGAACCGGGCCGCCGACGTGCTGCAACCGGGCGACATTATTTATGTGCGCCCGGTAGGGGGCGGCGAGGATTCCCACTGGCGCCTGGCGCAACTGCCCAAGGCGCAATCGGCGATCGCCTCCGTGGACCCGGACACCGGCGCGGTGCGCGCCCTGCAGGGCGGCTACAGCTTCTACGCCTCCAAGTTCAACCGGGCGGTTCAGGCACGCCGCCAGGTGGGCTCCGCGTTCAAGCCGTTCGTCTACACCGCCGCCCTGGAAAACGGTTTCACCCCCGCCACCATCATCAATGACGCCCCGGTGGTGTTCGACGACGCCAACCTGGACGAGGCCTGGCGGCCCACCGGCGCCAGCGACCGCTTCTACGGCCCCACCCGGCTGCGCGAAGCGCTGTACCGGTCGCTCAACCTGGTGTCCATCCGCATTCTGCGGCAGATGGGCATCAGCCAGACCATGAACACCCTGGACCGCTTCGGCCTGCCCACCGACCGCTTCCAGCGCGACCTGTCCCTCGCCCTGGGCAGCGCCTCCCTGACGCCGCTGGAGGTGGCCACCGCCTACGCCATCTTCGCCAACGGCGGCTACCGGGTGCGGCCGTTCTTCGTCGAACGCATCGAGGACAAGAACGGCAAGGTGCTGTGGAAGGCCCCGGCGGTGGAGAAGTGCGAGGCGCCCTGCGCCGTGGTGGACGACGCCGGGAGCGTGCCGGAAAGCACCCCGGAGGCCGACGACGAGGGCCGCTTCATCCAGCCGCCGCCGGTGAAGGCGCCCCGGGTGATCGACGAGGACACCATCTGGCTGATGAACTCCCTCCTCCACGACGTGGTGATGCGCGGCACCGGCCGCGACGCCCGCCGCCTGGGCCGCGATGATCTGCACGGCAAGACCGGCACCACCAACGATCAGGTGGACGCCTGGTTCTCCGGCTTCTCGCCGGCCCTGGTGACTACCGTCTGGGTGGGTTTCGACAACCCGGCCACCCTGGGCTGGGGCGAGTACGGCGGCCGCGCCGCCCTGCCGATCTGGATCGACTACATGGGCAAGGCCCTGGACGGCGTGCCGGAACGGCATCCGCCGCAGCCGCCGGGCGTGGTGTCCGTGCGCATCGACCCGGAAAGCGGCCTGCGTGCCCGGCCGGACAACGATGACGCCATCTTCGAGTACTTCCGCGAGGACAACGTGCCGGAGCTGGAAGCCCCGCACAGCAATGATGGGCGCAGCCCGGAGCAGATCTTCTAAACAAGAGCGGCGCCTTTCGGCGCCGCGATGCAGGATTCAGGATACAAGATGAAGGGCCAGGCACCGTGCCATACCCTGTATCCTTCATCCTTCATCCTGCATCGGGCGGCCCCGGGCCGCCCTTTCTCAAAGCTCCGGGAAGATCTCGTCCAGCGAGTTGAGCGGGTAATGGGACGGGTACCCCTTACGGGCAACGCCGGATTCCACCGCCGCCTCGGCCACCGCCGCGGCAACCCGCCCCAGCAGACGCGGGTCATTGGGCTTGGGAATGATGTAGTCCGCGCCGAACTTCAGCTCACCGCCGCCGTAGGCCTCCAGCACTTCCTTGGGCGGCGCCTCGCGCACCAGCTCGGCGATGGCGTGCACGGCGGCGATCTTCATCTCCTCGTTGATGGAGGTGGAGCGCACGTCCAGAGCACCCCGGAACATGTACGGAAAGCACAGCACATTGTTCACCTGGTTCGGGTAGTCCGACCGGCCGGTGGCGATGATGGCGTCGGCGCGGGCCGCCTTGGCCACTTCCGGGCGGATCTCCGGATCCGGGTTGGCCAGCGCGAAGATGATCGGCTTGGGCGCCATCTTCTTGACCATCTCCGAGGTCAGCATGTCCGGCCCGGACACCCCGATGAACACATCCGCGTCTTCCACGGCGTCGTCCAGGGTACGCTTGTCGGTGTCGTTGGCGAGCGCCGCCTTGTACTGGTTGAGATCGTCGCGGCGGCTGTGGATCACGCCCTTGCGGTCCAGCACCAGGATGTTCTCCTTGCGCGCGCCCATCTCGATGAGCAGGCGCACGGAGGCCACGCCCGCGGCGCCGGCGCCCACGCACACCACCTTGATGTCCTCGATGTTCTTGCCCTGGATCTCCAGAGCATTGAGCAGGCCGGCGCCCACCACGATGGCGGTGCCGTGCTGGTCATCGTGGAATACCGGCACGTCGCACTGCTCCTTGAGCACGCGCTCGATCTCGAAGCATTCCGGCGCGCGGATGTCCTCGAGATTGATGCCGCCGAAGGTGCGGTGGATGCGCACAACGGTGTCGATGAACGCCTGCGGGTCCTCGGCTTCCACCTCGATGTCGAACACGTCGATGCCGGCGAACAGCTTGAACAGGATCCCCTTGCCTTCCATCACCGGCTTGGACGCCAGCGCGCCCAGATTGCCAAGACCGAGAATGGCGCTGCCATCACTGATCACCGCCACCAGATTGCCCTTGGAGGTAAACCGGTAAGCCAGCTCCGGCTCGCGGGCGATTTCACGCACCGGCTCCGCCACCCCCGGGCTGTACGCCAGGCTGAGGTCACGGCTGGTCGCCGCCGGCTTGGTCACCTCAACGCTGATCTTCCCCGGACGCGGTTTCGCGTGGTATTCCAGGGCCGCCTTTTTCAGATCCTCGGACATGGGGGTCTCCACAAACACTCAATAACAAAAAATACTCTGCGAAAAGCAAAAAGCACCCTGGCGGGTGCTTTTCACAGGCAAGACGAAACGCGTTTTAGTCTTTACTTGTTCTTGCCTGAGCGCATCATGCCGAAACGCTGCTTGAACTTGTCGATCTGGCCACCGCTTTCGGCCTGCTTCTGCTTGCCGGTGTAGAACGGGTGGCAGGCGGAGCACACATCCACCTCGTAGGTGCCGCTCAGGGTGGAACGCGTTTCGATCACGTTCCCGCAGCTGCAGGTGATGGACACGTCCTGGTAATCGGGATGGATCTCTGTTTTCATAGCTAAGCTCCTTCGGGTGTCGCTACCCGAGCCGATCGTCGGGCACCACACTGGCTTGCGCCGGGCAAAAGTGAAGGCGAATCATAACAGCTTGACACCGATGCGCAAGAGATAACCGGACGCTTCCCGTGCCGTCTCCATCCGTTGTACAGGTCGCCCTGCCGGTGCCCCTGCCCGGCTGCTTCGACTACCGTCTGCCCCCCGGCGCGCCGGCCCCCGCCCGTGGCTGTCGCGTGGAAGTGCCGTTCGGCCGCCGCACCCTGGTGGGCCTGGTCCACGACCACCAACCCAGCGAGCTGAAACAGCTCAAGACCGTCAAGCGCGTGCTCGACGACGAACCGGTCATCGACCCGGCTCTGTATGCCCTGTGCGAACGCGCCGCCCGCTACTACCACCACCCCCTGGGCGAAGTGCTCAACTTCGTGCTGCCGGCGTTGCTGCGCCAGGGTCAGCCGGCCCGCGCCGGCGGCGAGGTGCGCTGGCGCCTCACCGACCGTGGCCACCATGTGGCGCCGGACCGGCTGGCCCGGGCACCGCGCCAGCTTCAGGCCATGGAAATCCTCGCCGAGCACCCGCGCGGGCTCACCCCGGCCATGCTGGAAGCCCTGTCGGTGTCGCGGCCGGCGCTGCAGGCCCTGCGCGACAAGGAATGGGTGGAGCGGGTGGAAGTGGCCGAGACGCCGCCGCCGGAGGTGGACGAGGTGCGCGCCGAACCGGCCCTGCACGCCAACGCCGAGCAGCGCGCCGCCATCGAGGCGATCACCGGCGCCGAGGGCTTTCAACCCTTCCTGCTCGACGGCGTCACCGGCAGCGGCAAGACCGAGGTGTACCTGCAGGCCATGGCGCCGGTGCTGGCCGCCGGCAAGCAGGTGCTGGTGCTGGTGCCGGAAATCGGCCTCACGCCGCAGACCCTGCGCCGCTTCCGGCAGCGTTTCGCGGTGCCGGTGACGGTGCTGCATTCCGGCCTCACCGACCGCGAGCGGCTGGACGCCTGGGTGGCCGCCCGGGAAGGCCACGCGCGCATTCTCATCGGCACCCGCTCGGCGGTGTTCACGCCCCTGGCGCGCCCTGGCCTGATCATCGTCGACGAGGCCCACGACGCCTCCCTGAAACAGCAGGATGGCTTCCGCTATCACGCCCGCGACCTGGCCAGTTGGCGCGCCCAGCAGCTGGCCGTGCCGGTGGTGCACGGCAGCGCCACCCCGGCCCTGGAGACCCTGCAACTGGCCCGCGACGGGCGCTATCACTGGTTGCGCCTGCGCCAGCGGGCCGGCGGCGCCGGCGCGCCGCCGATCGAATTGCTGGACGCCCGCGACGCCACCCCGGACCGGCCGCTGCTGCCCACCGCCCTGAAGGCGATCAGCGAGACCCTGGCCCGTGGCGAGCAGGCCCTGGTATTCCTCAACCGGCGCGGCTTCGCGCCGGTGATCCTGTGCCGCGACTGTGGCTGGCAGGACGAATGCCCACGCTGCGACAGCCTGATGACCTGGCACCGCAGCGAGCACCGGCTGCGCTGCCACCACTGCGGCCACCAGCACCGGGTGCCGCAACGCTGCGGCCAGTGCGGCTCCACCAACCTCACCGACGCCGGCGCCGGCACCGAAAAACTGGAAAGCCTGCTCGCCGAGCACGGCGACGCGCCGGTAGTGCGCATCGACCGCGACACCACCCGCCGCAAGGGCAGCCTGGACGCCAAGCTGGCGCAGATCCAGAAGGGCGAGCCAGCGGTGTTGGTGGGCACCCAAATGCTGGCCAAGGGCCACCATTTTCCGCGCCTCAGCCTGGCGGTGATCATGAACATGGACGCCGGCTTTCTCAGCGCCGACTTCCGCGGGCCGGAGCAGGCCGCCCAACTGCTGCTGCAGGTGGCCGGCCGCAGCGGCCGCCAGGACCGGCCCGGCCGGGTCCTGATGCAGAGCCGTCACGGCGACCATAACCTGGTGCGTCTGGCCGCCGCCGGCGATTACCACGCTCTGGCCGACGCCCTGCTGGCGGAACGCCGGGCCGCCGCGCTGCCGCCCTTCGGTCACCTCGCCCTGTTGCGCTGCGAAGCCATGGCCATGGACCAGGCCCTGGCCTTCCTGGAGGAATGCGCCACCCAATTGCCCGAGGTGGAGGGCGCCCATGTGCTCGGCCCGGTGCCCGCGCCCATGGAAAAACGGGCCGGCCGCTACCGCGCCCAGCTGTTGGTGCAGAGCGCCAACCGCCCGGCCCTGCACGGTTTGCTGGACACCCTCATGCCCCTGGCCCGGTCCCTGCCCTCCGGCCGCCGCTGCCGCTGGCACCTGGACGTGGACCCCATCGATCTGCTCTGACGCTGGCCGCCATCGAAAATACCGATGGAAATAAGTCATATAACTTGACTAAAATACCCGCCTTCCCAAGCGTCCCCGGCGCTTTTCATTCCCGGCCAGGAGAGTTGCATGAGCCAGGTCGACGCCCTGTTCGACCGCTACGGCACCCGTTATCGCATCTGGGTCACCCTCACCGTGATGCTCGGCCTGGTGGCCCTGGGCATGTCCATCACCATCGTCAATGTGGCCATTCCTTATATAAAGGGCGCGTTCGGCATGAGCGACAGCCAGGTGCAATGGCTGTCCACCGGCTTCCTGGCGTCCACCACGGTATCCCTGCTGATGGCGCCCTGGCTGGTGTCGGCGGTGGGCCAGCGCGCCACCTTCATGGGGTTGCTGCTGGTGTTCATCGCCGCCTCCTTCCTGGGCGGCCTGGGCCAGAGCATGAGCATGCTGATCGCCGCGCGGGTGATCCAGGGCGGCATGACCGGCCTGATCCGCCCGGTGGCCATGGAGGCGCTGTTCGCCGCCTACCCGCCCCAGAACCGGGGCATGGCCACCGCCATGTACGGCATGTGCCTGGGGCTGCCACTGACCCTGGCCACGGTGATCGGCGGCTGGCTGGTGGAGCATTTCACCTGGCGCTATGTGTTCTTCATCACCCTGCCGATCTGCGTGGCGGCGGTGGTGATGGGCTATTTCTTCCTGCCGCCCCGTGAGCACAAGGGCCCGCGCCCGCCGTTCGACTGGGCCGGGGTGGTGTTGCTGTTCACCGCCGTGTTCACGGTGCTGGCGGCGCTGTCCAACGGCCAGCGCTGGGGCTGGGACGACCCTTACGTGCCCACCCTGCTGCTCACCGGTTTGCTCTGCGGCGCCACCTTCGTGGCCTGGCAGAAACGCACCGCCCACCCCTTGCTGGATCTGGCGATCTTCGAGAACCGCACCTTCGTGATCGGCACCCTGGCCATGCTGCTGTTCGGCGGCACCTTCTACGGCATCATGTATCTGCTGCCCCAGTTCGTGCAGTCGATCCTGCATTACAGCCCGATCAGCGCCGGCCAGATCTTCCTGCCCTCCACCGCCGTGCTGGCGGTGCTGGTGCCCATGGTGGGCCGGCTCAGCGACCGCTACCCGCCGCACTGGATCACCCTCCCCGGGCTGGCCTGCACCCTGATGGCGGTGTGGCTGATGACGCACATGGACTGGAACACCAGCTTCACCTACCTGGCGGTGGCCATGGCGGTGCTGTCCATCGGCATGGCGGCGTTTCCGCCGCCGACCCTGTCCAAGGCCATCGCCGCCCTGCCACCCCGCCTCACCGGCCACGGCTCCGGGGCCATCAACTTCGCCATGCAGCTGGGCGGCGCCATGGGCACCGCCGCCCTGGTGATCCTGCTGGACCGGCGCACCGCCAGCCATGGCCAGCACCTCAACGCCGGGGTGCACGCCGGCAACGCCCAGGCCCAGCAGCAACTGGGCCAGCTCGCCGAGCTGGCCGGCCGGCTGGGCGTGCCGGACACCCAGCAGGGCGCCATCGCCGGCCATCTGATGGGCCGCGTCGAGGCCATCTGGGCGTCGATCCTGGCCTACCAGGACGGCTTCTGGGTCCTGGTCGCCAGCCTGGTGGTGGTGGCCGTGCCGTCACTGCTGCTCAGCCGCCTGGGGCGCGGCGCGCCGACCCATTGAGTTCATTCACGTGACCGAATCAAGGATTTCACCATGACTTCGTCCTCCTCCGCTTCGCCACGCCGCCCGTCGCGGCGGCTCAAGCTCGCCGCGCTGGCGATCCTGGTGCTGCTGTGCCTGGTGTGGATGGCCTTCGCCATCGCCCACCGGCTTACCCACGTGAGCGCCCAGGACGCCCGCGTCATGGCCAGCCAGGTCACCGTCAGCAGCCGTCTGGACGGCTGGGTCACGGACTTCACCATCACCGAAGGGGACCGGCTGGAAAAAGGCGACACCGTGGCCAACCTGTACAGCGAGCCGGAACAGCGCCACCTGGCCGCCCTGGAGGCGGAAGTGGCCACCATGCAGGCCCGGCTGGATTACGAACGCGCGCGCCAGGAGCTGGGTGAGCAGCAGTTCCAGGGCGGGGTGACCATCACCGGCCAGGAGCTGGATTCCGCCAAGGCCGCCGAGCAAGCCGCCCGCTCCCGCCTGACCAGCGCCCGGGAGGATTACAAACGCACCGAGGCGCTCTACAAGAAAGGCTCCATCTCCAAGCAACGCCGCGACCAGGACTACTACGCCTACCAGACCGCCCGCGCCGAGTATCAGCGCGCCCAGCAGGAAGTGGCGGTGAGCCGCTCCCAGGCTGAAAACGCCCATGTGGGCTTTCTCAACGGCGTGCAGGTACCGCTGCCGCCGCCGGCGGTGATGCGCTCCCGGGTCAAGGTGGCGGAGAACCAGCTGGCCCGCGCCCGGGCGGACCTGGAGGAGGAAAAAGTGCGGGTGCGCGACCTGCGCGTGCCCAGCCCCATCGGCGGCGTGGTCAACAAGACCCTGGTGGATCAGGGCGAGTACGTGAGCGCCGGCCAACCGCTGTTGATGATGCACGACCCGGACGATCTCTGGGTGGAGGCCAACATCAAGGAGACCGACATCGGCGAGCTGCGCCCCGGCCAGCCGGTGGCGATCACCGTGGACGCCTACCCGGATGAGCACTTCGCCGGCGAGGTGCGCATCGTCGGCCGCGCCGCCACCAGCCAGTTCGCGCTGCTGCCCGATCCCAACCCGTCCGGCAACTTCACCAAGATCACCCAGCGCATCCCGGTGCGCATCCGGCTCACCGAGGGCCCCGTGGAGCGCATCGGCCCGGGCATGATGGTGGAGGTGGACATCGACGTGAGCGGCGGCTGAGGGGGCGGAATTCCGCATTCGTTTCACGTACAATCGGCGGCCCAATCCACGGCCCCGGAAGAACATGAAAGACCGTCTTGTCGCCCTGATCGAGCAAGCGCTGGAAAGCCTGACCGCCAACGGCACCCTGCCCGCGGACGCGCGGCGACCGGTGCAGATCGATCGCACCAAGGACAAAAGCCACGGCGATTTCGCCACCAACATCGCCCTGATGCTGGCCAAGCCGGCGGGTCTGAAGCCCCGCGACCTGGCCCAGGCCCTGGTGGACGCCCTGCCCGAGGACAAGGCGGTGGCGAAGGTGGAGATCGCCGGCCCCGGCTTCATCAACTTCTTCCAGGCGGAAAGCTGGCTCACCGACCAGCTTGAGGCCGCCCTCGCCGACCCGCACCTGGCGGTGCCGCGCCCGGCGCGGCACCAGACCGTGGTGATCGACTACTCCTCGCCCAACCTGGCCAAGGAAATGCATGTGGGGCACCTGCGCTCCACCATCATCGGCGACGCCGTGGTGCGTACCCTGGATTTCCTCGGCCACAAGGTGGTGCCGCAGAACCACGTGGGCGACTGGGGCACCCAGTTCGGCATGCTGCTGGCCTACCTGGAAGAAAGGAAGGACGAGGACGGCGACCAGGCGCTCAACCGCGAACTGTCCGACCTGGAAACCTTCTACCGGGCCGCCAAGCAGCGCTTCGACGAGTCCGATCAGTTCGCCGACCGGGCCCGCGCCCTGGTGGTCAAGCTGCAGTCCGGCGACGACTACTGCCTGAAGCTGTGGCGGGAATTCAACCAGGTGTCGCTGAGCCACTGCTTCGCGGTCTACCGCCGCCTGGGCGTGCGCCTGGGCCCGGACGACGTGCGCGGCGAAAGCGCCTACAACGACGACCTGCCCAAGGTGGTGGCCGACCTGGACGCCGCCGGCCTGCTCACCGAGGACCAGGGCGCGCGCTGCGTGTTCCTGGACGAATTCAGAAACAAGGACGGCGACACCCTGCCGGTGATCGTGCAAAAGGCCGGCGGCGGCTATCTCTACGCCACCACCGACCTGGCGGCGGTGCGCTACCGGGCCCGCGGGCTGGGCGGCGACCGCCTGCTGTATTTCGTGGATCAACGCCAGGCCCTGCACTTCCAGCAGATCTTCGCGGTGGCCCGCAAGGCCGGCTTCGTGGACGATCACGTGGCGATGGAGCACCTGGGCTTCGGCACCATGAACGGTCCGGACGGCCGCCCCTTCAAGACCCGCGACGGCGGCACCGTGAAGCTGATCGACCTGCTCGACGAAGCCGAACAGCGCGCCTACGATCTGGTGAAATCCAAGAACGGCGATCTGGGCGAGGACGAGGCCCGCGCCATCGCCCGGGCGGTGGGCATCGGCGCGGTGAAATACGCCGATCTCAGCAAGAACCGCACCAGCGACTACATCTTCGACTTCAACCAGATGCTCAGCTTCGAGGGCAACACCGCCCCCTACCTGCTGTACGCCTATACCCGGGTGGTGAGCGTGTTCCGCAAGGCCGGCCTGGGCCTGGACCAGGTCGGCGACCTGAACGGTGCCTTCCGGCTGGACCAGGACGCGGAACAGGCCCTGGCCGCCCGCCTGGTGCAGTTCGGCGAGGTGGTGGAGCAGGTGGCCGCCAAGGGCCAGCCGCACTTCCTGTGCGCCTATCTGTTCGACCTGGCCGGCCTGTTCTCGGCCTTCTATGAGCATTGCCCGATTCTGGCCGCCGAGGACGAGACGCTGAAAACCAGCCGCCTCAAGCTGGCCGCGCTGACCGCCCGCACCCTGGCCCGAGGCCTGGATCTGCTGGGCCTGGAACCCCTGGAGCGCATGTAATGGCGAAGAACACCCGCCGCGGCGCCAGCCGCGGCCGCAGCGGCAAGCAACCGAACCGCCGTCAGGTTCCCGGCTGGGTGTGGCTGTTCACCGGCGCCGTGGCCGGCCTGTTCGTGGCCTTCCTGGTGCACCTGGCCCATGTCCAGCTGGAACAGGGCGGCGACCGGGGCGGCGCCGACAAGACGCCGGCGCCGGCGGAATCACCGTCGCAGCCGGAGCGGCAAGAGGCCGACGAGGACGACGGCGAACCCAAGTTCGACTTCTACGCGGTGCTGCCCAAGATGGAAGTGATCGTCCCCAAGGGCGACGATGAAGATGGCCCCTCGAAGCCGGTGAAGGAAGCGAGCCCGGCCCCGTCCTCCTCCGGCCAGGAAGACGACGACGCTCCGGTGGCCGGCCGCCACGATCAGCGCTTCGTGCTGCAGGCGGGCAGCTTCCGCAATCAGAAGGACGCCGACCGGCGCCGCGCGGAGCTGATCCTCAAGGGCTACGACGTGCGCATCCAGCCGGTGAAACTGGACAACGGCGACACCTGGCACCGGGTCATGATCGGCCCCTACAACAACATCAACGCCCTGCACCGGGCCCAGGACAAACTCGCCGCCAACGGCGTGGAAACCCTGCCCATCCAGCTCAAGGACTGAGCACCCTTCCGACCCCGACGGCCCGGGCGCTTGAAAAGCGGCGCCCGGGCCCGCACATCCTTGGCAAATCAGGATAAGGAGACTTCCGTGGAGCAATATCACGGCACCACCATCGTTTCCGTCCGGCGCGGCAACAACGTCGTGATCGGCGGCGACGGCCAGGTGAGCCTGGGCAACACCGTCATGAAGGGCAATGCCCGCAAGGTACGGCGCCTGTATCACGGCAAGGTGATCGCCGGGTTCGCCGGCGGCACCGCCGACGCCTTCACCCTGTTCGAGCGCTTCGAGGGCCAGCTGGAGAAACACCAGGGGCACCTGGTACGCGCCGCCGTGGAACTGGCCAAGGACTGGCGCACCGACCGCGCCCTGCGCCGCCTGGAAGCCCTGCTGGCGGTGGCCGACAAGGACAACTCCCTGATCATCACCGGCAACGGCGATGTGGTGGAACCGGAGGAAGGCGGCCTGATCGCCATCGGCTCCGGCGGCCCCTTCGCCCAGGCGGCGGCGTCCGCGCTGCTGCGCAACACCGAGCTGTCGGCCCGGGAAATCGTCGGCCAGAGCCTGAAAATCGCCGGCGACATCTGCATCTACACCAACCAGAATCACACCTTCGAGGAGCTTGAATAGTGGCTTCCCTGACTCCCCGCGAGATCGTCAGCGAACTCAACCGGCACATCGTCGGCCAGGAAGAGGCCAAGAAGGCCGTGGCCCTGGCCCTGCGCAACCGCTGGCGGCGCATGCAATTGCCCGAGGAAATGCGCGCCGAGGTGGCGCCCAAGAACATTCTCATGATCGGCCCCACCGGCGTGGGCAAGACCGAGATCGCCCGGCGCCTGGCCAAGCTGGCGGACGCCCCCTTTCTGAAGATCGAGGCCACCAAGTTCACCGAGGTGGGCTACGTGGGCCGGGACGTGGAATCGATCATCCGCGACCTGGTGGAAGTGGCGGTGAAACTGCTGCGCGAAAAGGAAATGGCGCGCAACCGGGACAAGGCCGAGGACGCCGCCGAGGAACGGGTGCTCGACGCCCTGCTGCCCGCCGCCCGCGGTGAACAGCCCGCCGATTCCAGCACCCGCCAGGTGTTCCGCAAGAAACTCCGCGAAGGCGAACTGGACGATAAGGAAATCGAGGTGGAAGTGAGCAGCTCGCCCCAGGGCGTGGAGATCATGGCGCCGCCGGGCATGGAGGAAATGACCAGCCAGCTGCAGCAGATGTTCTCGCGCATGGGCAACAGCGGCCGCAAGCAGTCCCAGAAACTCAAGGTGCGCGACGCCCTGCGCATTCTGCGCGACGAGGAAGCGGCCCGCTTCGTCAACGAGGACGAGCTCAAGGTGGCGGCGGTGGACCTGGTGGAGAACCACGGCATCGTCTTCATCGACGAGATCGACAAGGTGGCCAAGCGCGCCGAGTCCGGCGGCACCGACGTGTCCCGGGAAGGCGTGCAGCGCGACCTGCTGCCTCTGATCGAGGGCTCCACGGTGAGCACCAAGTACGGCATGGTGCACACCGACCACATCCTGTTCATCGCCTCCGGCGCCTTCCACCTGTCCAAACCCAGCGACCTGATTCCGGAGCTGCAGGGCCGGCTGCCGATCCGCGTGGAACTGGACGCCCTCACCCCGGAGGACTTCGAGCGCATTCTCACCGAGCCGAAATGCTCCCTGGCGGAACAGTACCGGGCGCTGCTGGCCACCGAGGGCCTCAAGCTGGAACTCACCGAGGACTGCATCCGGCGTGTCGCCGAAGTGGCCTGGCAGGTCAACGAGCGCACCGAGAACATCGGCGCGCGCCGCCTGCACACGGTGCTGGAAAAGCTGCTCGAGGAAATCAGCTACGACGCCGACGACCTGGCCACCCAGTACCACGAGAAGCCGCTGGTGATCGATGCCCAGGCGGTGGACCGCTACCTGGGCGAACTGGCCGCCGACGAGGATCTGAGCCGCTACATCCTGTAAGCCCCCCCTGGGCGCGATACAAGGTACAGGATGAAGGATGCAGGGGCGGGCCATGCCCTTCAGCCTGTATCCTGAATCCTGTATCGCGGCCCGCCGGGCCGCTTGCTATCATCCCTCGCCGGAGGGACCCCATGAACGCCGGCGAACACCTGCAAGACTGCCTCGAACGCTTTTTCCAGCTGCGTCAGCACGGCGACGACGCCGTCTTCCTGGCCCGTCTGGCCCGTCTGCGCGCCTTTCAGCGCGAGCGCTTCCTCGCCACCCACCGGGACCTGTTCGACGACCCGCGCCTGCGACCGGGCATCCAGTTCCTGCTCGACGACGTCTACGGCGGCCGCGATTTGCCGCCGGTGGCCCGGGAAATCCGCCGCGCCCTGCCCAAGGCCATGCGCCTGCTCCCGGACCGGGTCATGGTCACCTCCGCCAGCGCCCTGGAGGCGGCCATCCTCACCCAGGAGCTGGACGAGGCCCTTGTCCATGAGCTGGATAACCGCCTGGACGCCACCCCGGAGCTGGCCGACTACACCGCCGCCTACCGCGACGCCGGCGAGGAAGCCTGGCGCCGCCGGCAGCTGGCCCTGGTGGCCGGACTCGGCCATCACGTCGACCGCTATGTGCGCTCCCGCGCCATCCAGACCACCTTCCGGCTGGTGCGCCGCCCGGCCCATGCGGCGGGCTTCACGAACCTGTATGATTTCATGGACCGCAGTTTCCGGGTGATGAAGCCCGTGCCCAGCGTGGGCCGGCTGCTGGAACGGGTGGCGGAACGCGAGGCCGTCATCCTGGACCGGGTCCTGGCCGATCACCCCGCTCCCTTCAAGGACGCCCGATGACCGATACCAACGACGACAAGGTGACCCACTTCGGCTACCAGCAGGTGCCGTGGCAGGAAAAACAGCAAAAGGTGGCCGGCGTGTTCCGGTCGGTGGCCGCCAAGTACGATGTCATGAACGACCTGATCTCCATGGGCAGCCACCGGGTGCTCAAGCGCATGACCATCGAACTGGCCGGCGTGCGCCCCGGCCAGCGGGTGCTGGACCTGGCCGGCGGCACCGGCGACCTGGCGATCAAATTCTCGCGGCTGGTGGGCGACACCGGTGAGGTGGTGCTGGCGGACATCAACGACGCCATGCTGTCGGTGGGCCGCGACCGTCTGTTCGACGCCGGCTGCGGCCACAATACCCGGGTCGCCCAGGTCAACGGCGAGTGCCTGCCGTTCGCCGACAACAGCTTCGACTGCGTGACCATCGCCTTCGGCCTGCGCAACATCACCGACAAGGACGCCGCCCTGCGCTCCATGCTGCGCGTGCTCAAGCCCGGCGGCCGCCTGCTGATCCTGGAATTCTCGCACCCGGTGCACAAGCCGCTGTCCAAGCTCTACGACCTGTATTCCTTCGCGGTCTGGCCGCGCCTGGGCAAGCTGGTGGTCAACGACTCGGAAAGCTACCGCTACCTGGCGGAATCGATCCGCATGCACCCGGACCAGGACACCCTCAAGGGCATGATGGACCAGGCCGGCTACGCCCGCGCCGAATACTTCAACATGCTCGGCGGCATCGTCGCCCTGCACCGGGGTTTCAAGGTCTGATGCGCGAACCGGGTCTGCTCTCCACCACCGCCACGGCCACCGCCGAACGGGCCATCAACGCCGCCCTGCGCGGCGACCCGGCCAGCGCCGCCCGGCTCAACCGTCACGCCGGACGGCTGCTGGCGGTGCGCCTCACCCTGCCCAGCACCGCCCTGTACGCGCTGATCGTGGAAGACGGCGTGGAGCTATACCTGCGCAGCGAGGCGGACCCGGACGTCACCGTCACCGGCAACCCGGTGGATCTGGCCGCCCTGGTCCTGGACTGGCGCCGCCAGCCCGGCGTAATCGGCGGCCCGGTGCGCGTGGAAGGCAACCGCGAGCTGCTGCAGGATCTGCGCGAGCTGGCCACCGATCTGCGCCTGGACTGGGGCGCCCTGCTGGAGCCGCTGATCGGCGGCGAACTGGCCCAGCAGGTGGATCTGGGCGCGCGCCGCCTGTTCGGCTGGGCCCGCGACACCCTGAACCGGCTCGGCGACCAGGTCGGCGACTACCTGGGCAGCGAAGCCGGCCTGCTGGCCCTGCGCCGGGATCTGTACGAGTTCTACCAGGACGTGGACGAACTGCGCGGCGACGTGGACCGTCTGCAAGCCCGCGTGCAACACCTGAAAAACCGGAGTCCAGGCCGCTGATGCCCCCCGTCGCCCGTCTCTTCGTGGTGGTCCACGTGGCCTGCCGCTATCGTCTGTTTTCCCTGTTGCCGCGCCACCCGGCACGGCCCCTGCTGCTGTTTTTCCAGTATCTGATGCCTGCCAGCTGGCTGGGCACCGGCGGTCTCAGCGAGGGCGACCGTGTGCGCCTGGCCCTGGAACGGCTGGGCCCGATCTTCATCAAGTTCGGCCAGCTCATGGCCACCCGCCGGGACATGCTGCCGCCGGAGTGGACCGAGGCCCTGGCCCGGCTGCAGGACGACGTCACCCCCTTTCAAGGCGCCGACGCCCGCGCCCTGGTGGAGGCCGCCCTGCCCCGCCCCCTGGACCAGGTGTTCGCCGACTTCGACGACGTGCCCCTGGCCGCCGCCTCGGTGGCCCAGGTGCACCCGGCCACCCTGCCCGACGGCGGCGAGGTGGTGGTCAAGGTGCTGCGCCCGGGCATCGAGGAACGGGTGGAACGGGACCTGAAGGTGATGGATTTCGGAGCCCGGGTTCTGGAGCGCCTGTGGGCGGACGCCCGCTTCTTCCACCCGGTGCGGGTGGTGCGCGACTACCAGCACGTGATCCGCGCCGAGCTGGACCTGGAGCGCGAGGCCCGCAACAGCGAAACCATGCGCCGGCATTTCCTGTTCAGCCCGCTGCTGCACATCCCCGCCGTGCACCTGGAACTGTCCTCGCGCCGGGTGATGGTGTCCGAACGCATCCACGGCATTCCGGTGAACGACATCGAGCGCATCCGCGCCGCTGGCATCAACCCGCGCCAGCTGGCGGAGCGCGGCGTGGAGATCTTCTTCACCCAGGTGTTCCGGCACAACTTCTTCCACGCCGACATGCACCCGGGCAACATCTTCGTCAATCCGGAGCACCCGGAATCGCCCCAGTACATGGCGGTGGACTGCGCCATCGCCGGACGCCTGTCCAAGCAGGACCTGAACGTGCTCGGCCGCATGGTGCTGGCAGTGATGCGCGAGGACTACCCGGCCCTGGTGGACCTGGTGATCCGCGCCGGCTGGGCCCGTGGCCCGGTGGACCGGCACCGCTTCGAGCAGGCGGTCACCGAGCTGATCGAGCCGGTGCGCGGCGCCTCCCTGGAATCCCTGGAGTTCGCGCCGCTGATCCTCAAGCTGTTCGATCTGGCCCGGGACTACCACATCGAGGCGCCGGTGCAGTACATCCTGCTGATGAAGACCCTGGTGCACATCGAGGGCCTGGGCCGCAGCATCTACCCGCAGCTGGACATCTGGACCACCGGACGGCCGCTGCTGGAGCGCTGGATGATGGAGGAGTACGGCCCCACCGCCACCGCCCGCAAACTGCGCAACCGGCTGCCGGAGTGGACCGCCCAGCTGCCGGAGATGCCGGATCTGCTGCGTGACGCCCTGGAGAACCTGCGCCACCAGCCCCAGCAGCAGCGCGAAACCGCGCAGCGCTTCGAGGACGGCCTGCGCCGCCACCGCCACACCCTGCTGGGCGGCCTGGGCGGCCTGGCGCTGGTAGGCCTGGCCGCCGGCGACGCCCTGTTCGCCGGCGGCACAAGCGCCCCGGCCCTGGCCGTGGCCGGCGCCGTGCTGCTGATCTGGGCCTGGCGCCGCTGAGCGTTCACATTGCTGGGGTATAGTCGGCGCCGGTGCTAAACTGGCACGATCCTTGGAACCCGAACCGTCGAGAAACCGCTCGCATGTCCGACATCCTCAACCAGCTTCATGAGGTCCTGGAGTCCCGCAAGGGCGCCGACCCGGATTCGTCCTACGTGGCCAGTCTGTACGGCAAGGGGCTCAACAAGATTCTCGAGAAGGTGGGCGAGGAAGCGGTGGAAACCCTGCTCGCCGCCCGCGACACCGAAGCCGGCGGCGACCCGGAGGCCCTGATCGGCGAAACCGCCGATCTGTGGTTCCATTCCATGGTCATGCTGGCCCATCTGGGGCTCGGTCCCGACCAGGTCCTGGCCAGGCTGGAACAGCGTTTCGGCCTGTCCGGCCACGACGAAAAAGCCGCGCGGAAGGCGCGAGGAGAGTAACCATGTTTTCCGGTATCAGTATCTGGCAATTGATCATCATCCTGGCCATCGTGGTGCTGTTGTTCGGCACCAAGAAACTGCGCAATATCGGCAGCGACCTGGGCGGCGCCGTGAAAGGCTTCAAGGACTCGGTGAAGGACGGCGAGCAGGAGCAGGACCAGAAGCGCCTGGCCGACGACGACCAGGACCAGGACAAGGACGCCACCCGGCAGGAGCGGGAAAAGCACAAGGACCAGGCTTGACCCGGCCAGGTTTGACAGGGAGAGCCCCGGCCCATGTTTGATATCGGCTTTTCCGAACTGACGCTGATCTTCGTCATCGGCCTGGTGGTGCTGGGCCCGGAACGCCTGCCCAAGGCGGCCCGCACGGTGGGCTACTGGATGGGCCGGGCGCGCTCCACCTTCAACCACCTGCGCGGCGAACTGGAGCGCGAGGCGCTCAACCAGGACATGCGCGAGCGCATGGAAAAGCAGATGCGCGAGATGGGCCTGGACGAGGACAGCATCCGCGAGGCCCGCGACAACCTGCTCTCCGAGCAGGACATCGCCCGCGCCCGCCGCCGTCCCCAGACCCTGGAGCACGATACCGACGCGCCCGGCGACGCCGCCGACACCCCGCCCCGCCACGACGCCCCGGAGTCCGAGAAGAAAGCCGATGAGTGAGGAATACGGGGACGACGCCCCGCAAACCCTGATCTCCCACCTGCTGGAATTGCGCGACCGCCTGCTCAAGGCGGTGATCGCCGTGCTGGTGGTGTTTCTCTGCCTGTTCTACTTTTCCCGCGAGCTCTACACCCTGGTGGCGCGCCCGCTGATGGACGCCATGCCGGTGGGCACGCAGATGATCGCCACCGGCGTCGCCTCGCCCTTTCTGGCACCGTTCAAGCTGACCCTGTATCTGAGCATTTTCGCGGCGATGCCGTTCATTCTGCACCAGGCCTGGGCATTCGTTGCTCCGGGGCTGTACAAGCACGAGAAGCGCCTGGCGGTGCCGCTGCTGGCCAGCAGCGTGCTGCTGTTCTACGCCGGCGCCGCCTTCGCCTACTTCGTGGTGTTCCCGCTGATGTTCCAGTTCTTCACCACGGTGGCGCCGGAAGGGGTAGCCGTGACCACGGACATCAGCAGCTATCTGGATTTCGTGCTGGCCCTGTTCCTGGCCTTCGGGGTGGCCTTCGAGCTGCCCATCGCCATCGTGCTGCTGGTGGCCACCGGCATCACCACGGTGGAGAAGCTGTCCGCCTCCCGCGCCTATGTGGTCGTGGGCTGCTTCGTGATCGGCATGCTGCTGACGCCGCCGGACATCGTCAGCCAGACTCTGCTGGCGGTGCCCATGTGGCTATTGTTCGAAATCGGCCTGATCTTCGGCCGCCTGGTGCGCCGCCAGCAGGTGGAGCGTCAGGAGCAGGAGGACGCCGGGGACCAGGACTGAGCCGCCCGGCTCAGAAGCGGTAGGCGTCCACCGGAGGGACGCGGGGCTCGCCGGCCTCCTCGGCGGCGCCGGTGGCCCGGTCCCGCCGCTCCAGCACGCCACCCCGGCGTTGCCCGGCGCTCTCGGCCTCGCCGTCCGGCCGCTCCCGCGCCGGGGCGTCCGCCCGCGGCGGCGGCGCCGCGCAACCGTTCTTCGCCAGGAAATCCAGCATGCGGTCGCGCACCGCCGGGTCCCGGGTACCCTGGGCGTGGCCGCCCTTGAGTGCCTGGAAGGTCTTGGGCTGTTCGGCGGCGGCGAACAAACGCTCGCCCTGGGCGAACGGAATCACCGGATCTTCCTTGCTGTGCATCACCAGCAACGGGCGCGGCGCCAGCCCGGCGATGTGCCGCTCCGGATCACGGGCGCGTTCCGGCAGGGTGGGCAACACCATCCAGCGCAGCGGCCACAGCAGCCAGCTGCGCTTCATCACGTCGTTGGCGATGCCCCGGTAACTGGCGAAGCTGGCCTCCAGCATCACGCAATCCACCCGGCCGTCGTTGCTCTCCCGGGCCAGCGCGCCGGTGCCCAGGGCGCCGCCCAGGCTCTGCCCGAACAGCACCAGGGGCTTGTCCGCCAGCCGGCCGGAGGCCTCCAGCCAGTCCAGCCCCAGCTGCACGTCCGCCAGCGCCCCGGGCAGATCCGGGTCGCCCTCGGACAGGCCGTAGCCGCGATAATCCAGCAGGAAGACGTTGTAGCCGCGCTCCGGCAGCCAGTGCACGTTCATCAGGTGGGTGCTGATGTTCTCCGCGTTGCCGTGCAGGAAGTACACCGTGCCCCGGCTGTAGCCCCGCGCCGGCAGCCACCAGCCGTGCAGGCGCAGGCCGTCGGGGTGGATCAGCACCACGTCCTCGTAGGCCAGCCCCTGGCGGGCCGGGTTCTGGGCCCAGGGCTTGGCGGGATAGAAGAACAGCCCGCTGCAGCCGGTCAGAGCCGCCAGCAACACGCCGCTGAGAATCAATCCAAGTGCTTTCAATGATGTCCCCGTTTACCTGCTCGCCGCCACGGTCCGGCGGCGGCATTCAGTCGAAATACCAGCGCCACTGCAGCTTGAATTCGGTGTCGCCGTCGCCGCGCCAGCCTTCCCGTTCCACCTCGGCGCGCAAACCGTGCTGCCGGGCCAGGGCGTACTGGACCGCCAGGGTGGAGCGGTGCCGGTAGACGTCGTTGGTGAAGTAGTGGCCGGCGCTGCTGAGCTGCCATTGCCAGCGCCCGGCATGATACAGGATTCCCGCCTCGGCGCCGCCACCGGTGGTGATCAGGGGCGCGAAGTCACTGTTGTTCTCGGCCCGCGCGCTGGCCAGCAGATAAGGCTGGGCGTTGCCGAGCCGCCAGCTGCCGCCGGCGCCACCCTGAACGTAGCGCGCCAGCCGGCGACGGCCGGCCCAGGCCCGCTCCAGGCCACCTTCCACGTACCAGCTCAGCGGCTTGGAGAATTCATTGCGCGGCGCCAGGGAGCGGATGCTCACCAGGTCCAGGGCTTCCAGGTCCACGGCCTGGGATTCGGTGCTACGCAGGGTGACGCCCAGCCCCTGGATCTGGGCGCCGGCCAGGAAGCCGCGGCGGTTATCCAGCAGATCGTGGTAGGTGAGCCGGTAGGTGAGTTCACCGAAATCGTCGGCGCCACGCTGGCCACCGGCGGCGGCCAGCATCTGCGAACCGTGGCCCTGCTCCGGCGGCGCCTTGGGGGCCGGCGCCGGCTCCGGCACCGGCGGCAGGCGATTGACCAGGGACAGCAACGCGAAGGAGCGCCCGGCCACGTCCTCGGTGCGCGCCGCCTTGCGGTTCACGAACCGCACGTAGCGGTAGGCGGCCCGCGCCATCAGCGCCCGTCGCGGCTCCGGGTAGGCCTGGAAGGCGGCGCTCTCCGCTACCGCCGGGTCGTCCGCCAGACGCCGGGCCAGGGCCCGCTCGCCGGCGTCCAGGCGATCGCTGAGCGCCTGCAGTTCCTGCTCCTTGGAGGGCCGGTAATGGCGCTCGGTGACCAGGCCTTCCTGGTCCAGGGCGCGCACCGTGTTCACCGGCAGCTCGGCGAAGCGCAGGTCGTCGAGCAGGCCGCTGCCGGGGCGCGCCACCTCCACCAGCTCCAGCAGCCGGAACGAGCAATTCTCGTCGAAGAAGTAATAGTCGAAGTTGATGTCCTTGAGCTCCCAGAGGTGATCGATCATCCAGTCGATCTCGCTCTGGTCCAGATCCAGGGTGTACTCCCAGATATCCCGGCTCTCCATGTTGGAGTACTGCTGGATCTTCTGGACATAGGGCACCAGGTTGAAGCGCCCCGGGTAACCGCCGGCCAGGCCCCGGTAAATGTAGAACAGGGAGTTATCGTCCTCGGTGGTGACGGCACCGAAGTTGATTGCCCAGGACAACCACACCGCGCCGTCGTCGCCCTGATCAAGGCGCATCAGGGTATGGCCGAACATGGACGAGGGGCTGTTCAGGTAGGAGGCCGGGAACACCAGCACGGCGCGTTTGGCGTGCACGGCGGCGCGCCATTCCTGGTAGTCCGCGCAGTGCGCGAAGGGCGCCGGATCGTTCCAGCCCAGGTGCTCGGCGAGAAACCGGTAGCGGGCCGGGAAACGGCAGCGCTCGGCGGCCCGCGCCGGCGCCAGGGCGCGGCGGGTGGCGCGCAGTTCGGCGAGCGGGTGGTCGGCGCCGTCCTCGGCCAGGAAGAAATCGTCGTCGTCCACGTAGCTGCGCTGGCGATCGCGCAGGGTGGCGCCGGGATTGATGTGCAACAAGGCCCGCCAGCGCGGCTGATCGGCGAGCGTTTCAAGATCGGCGGCCTGGGCCCCCAGACAATAGAGCAGAATCACGCACGGGAGTGCGAAGCGCATGGATGATCCCGGGAAAGAAAGACGGACACAAAAAGCCCGCCCTCAACGAACCGTCGGGGGCGGGCCCGGGTCAACCGGCCTTATACGTACTTGGCCAGTTTCTGGTCTTGCTGCATCACCGTGGTGATGTTCTGCATGACTTCCGCGGCGCTCACGTCCTGACGGGGGAAGATGGCGGCGAAGTTGTCGTGCATGACGCTGTTGAAGTGCGCGCGGTCGGTGCCTTCCACGCCGATGGAAACGGACAGGGCGGTCAGGGCTTCACCGTCGCCGGTGGCCATGTCCTGGGCCACTTCCTCGAGCACGCCGTTCATGGACAGCAGGCTCTCGCCGGAGTAGGTCAGCGCGCCGCTGGTGTCACAGCCGTTGGTGCCACTGGTCATGCCGAAGGTGGCGTTACCGGAAGTACCGTTGACGATGGTGGCGAGCAGGTGCACCGGCATACCGGATTTGCCTTCGAAAATCAGGTTGCCCCAGCCGCAACCGGGACCACCGGGCGCCGTTGCCTGCGCGGAAACTGAAGCACCAAGCAAAGCCGCTGCCAGAAAAACTTTTTTCATGGGATCTCTCCTGTTATCGATAGATTGTCCATAGGCTCCCATGCGGATTCCCCCGGGAGCTGGAATTCATCATAAAGGAGGGTCATGGGGTTGCAATATAGCGTTGGCGCAGAATTTATTCGTTTACAAAAAGCAAGCGGACTTCGTTCACATCTCCAACATAAAGGTCACCGGGCCGTCGTTGGTCAGAGTCACTTGCATATCCGCGCCGAAGCGACCGGTGGCCACGGTGAGCCCGGTACCGCGCAGGGCCTCGGCCAGGGCCCGGTAAAGGCGCTCGCCGTCGGCGGGCGCGGCGGCGCCGGAAAAACTCGGGCGCCGGCCCTTGCGGGTGTCCGCCGCCAGGGTGAACTGGGACACCAGCAGCACGGCGCCGCCGTGTTCGCGCACATCCCGGTTCATGCGGCCCCGGTCATCGCTGAACATGCGGTAACCGGCGACCCGTTCGGCCATGCGCGCCACCATGGCGTCGTCGTCATGGCGCTCCACGCCCACCAGCGCCAGCAGCCCCGCGTCGATGGCGCCCACCGTTTCGCCCGCCACCTCCACCCGCGCGGTGGTGACCCTCTGTAGCAGTACTTTCATGGTGCTCCCGATCATCCCGTCTCTGTAGCGAAGCCCGGCACTGTGGTGTAATCAACCGGCCATGAAGAAATTCGCCCCGCTTCTTTTGCTGTTACTGGCCGGCTGCCAGGCCTGGCTGACGCCGCCGTCGTCGCCACGCTCGCTGGCGCCGCCGTTCGGTGAATTCCGGGAATTCCAGCGCGACCTGTCGATCCGCCTCGACCAGGGCGGCCGGGTCGACTACCGCGTGCGCCTGAGCCTGACCCCGGAGCGCTCGCGCATCGTCCTCACCGACGCGGAGGAGCGGCCGGTGCTGACCTTCGAGCACGGCCCCGGCCGCACCGAGATCAGCCGCACCCCGGCGCTGCCGGCGGCTCTCTCCGCCGACGCCCTGATCGCCGACATCCAATTGGCGCTGTGGCCGGAGCCGCGCCTGCGAGCGCCCCTGCGGCCGCCCTGGCGCCTGCAGCGCGACGGCGACACCCTGCGACTCTACGACGGCCAGACCCTGGAGGCGCGGGTCTCTTTCCAGGAGGGAGAGCGGCGCGCTAAGCCGATCCCGGTGTATAACGCCCGCTACCACTACCTGATGCTGCTCCTGCCCGTGGACGGCTCAGTGCCTTCACCGAGCGCACCAGCGCCTGGGTGATGGCCGGCTCCATGGTGGAGTGCCCGGAGGCCGCCACCCAGTGAAGCCGGCTGTTGGGCAACGCCTGGTGCAGCAGCCAGGCCTGCTCCGGCGGGCACACCATGTCGTAACGGCCATGCACGATTTCCACCGGGCATTGCAGTTCACCGAGCCGGGGCAGCAGGGGCCGCTCCAGAAAGCCACCGTTCACGAAGTAGTGGGTTTCCAGCCGCGCCATGGCCAGGGCGTTGTGGTCCACGTTCAGCTCCGCCGGCGGCGTCAGGCTGGACAGGCGCGCCTCCCACAGGGTCCATTCCCGGGCCAGCCGCTCGCCGTCCGGCCCCTCCAGGGCACGGTGGTAGCGATGCAGCAGGTCGCCATCGTCGTCCTCCGGCAGAGCGTCCAGCAGGCGCTGCCAGTGATCCGGATAGAAACGGGCGGCGCCATGCTCGGTGTAAAGCCAGTCGATGTCCTGCTGGCGGCACAGGAACACGCCCCGCAGCACCAGGCCGGCCACTGAATCCGGGTACGCCAGGGCGTAGGCCAGCGCCAGGGTCACGCCCCAGGAGCCGCCCAGCACCACTTCCCAGCGGGGAACATCCAGATGGGCGCGGATGCGCTCCAGATCCGCCACCAGGTCCGGCAGGGTGTTATGCTCGGTACCGGCGTAGGGCTGGCTGCGCCCGGCGCCGCGCTGGTCGTAGACCACGATGCGGAAGCGGTGCGGGTCGAACAGCCGCCGCAGCAACGGCGAACTGCCGCCCCCGGGGCCGCCGTGCAACGCCACCACCGGCGGCCCGTCCGGGTTGCCGCTTTGCTCCACATACAGCCGATGGCCGTGACCCACGTCCAGGTATTCACGGTGATAGGGTTCAACAGGGGGAAATAACGACATGAGAGGCTTCCGCCATGGGCGACGGCTCCCAGCATACTGTTTGCTGGTGCTGCTGCAACTGAGTCTGGCCGGTTGTGACCGGCCGCCGCCGGAACAGGCGCTGCGCGACGCCGTGGCGGAACTGGAAACGGCGCTGGAGGCCGGGGACGTGGACACCGTCCTGGACCGGCTCGACGATGGCTTCCGGTACCGGGACCTGGATCGCAAGGCGGTGGGCCGCCGGCTGGTGGGCGCCTTTCTGCGCTATCCGAAACGCCAGGTCACCTTCATGAACGTGCGGGTGGATCTGGCCACACCGGCGGACCGCGCCGCCGTGCGCTTCAATGCCCTGGTGTGGGGTGGCCGCGCCGCCCTGCCGGACGACGCGGACGGCTTCCAGGTCAGCAGCCACTGGCGCCGGGACGGCGGCGACTGGCTGCTGACCGAGGTGGAAACCCGGGGGTGGCGGCAATAGCGGCCGGGCGGCGTTCCGCTTCAGCGGCGATGCCTTAATCGTCGCCGCTGAACTCCGCCTCCATGTCCAGCTCCTTGATCTTGCGGGTCAGGGTGTTGCGGCCCCAGCCCAGCAGCGCGGCGGCGTCGCGCTTGCGCCCGCCGGTGTGCTGCAGAGCCACCTCGATCATGGTGCGCTCGAAGGCCGGCACCGCCTGATCGAGAATGCTCCGGTCACCGCGCGCCAGGGCGCGGTCCGCCCAGTGACGCAGGGACTTGAGCCAGTCGCCACCGGCCTCCGCCGGTTTGCTGGCGCTCTGGCGCAGCTCCGGCGGCAGATCATCCACCAGCACTTCCCGGCCGGAGGCCATCACCGTCAGCCAGCGGCAGGTGTTTTCCAGCTGCCGCACGTTGCCCGGCCAGGGCATGGCGGCCAGGTATTTTTCCGTGTCCTTGTGCAGCACCTTGGGCTCCACGCCCAGCTCGTTGGCGGCGTGCTGCAGGAAATAGCCGGCCAGGCGGGGGATGTCCTCGCGGCGCTCCGCCAGCTTGGGAATGTGGATGCGGATCACGTTCAGGCGGTGGAACAAGTCCTCCCGGAAATCACCGTCACGGACCAGCTTCTCCAGATCCTGGTGGGTAGCGGCGATGATGCGCACGTCCACGTGGATCGGCGTGGTGCCGCCCACCCGGTAGAACTCGTTCTCCTGCAGCACGCGCAGCAGCCGGGTCTGGGCTTCCAGAGGCATGTCGCCGATTTCGTCCAGGAACAGAGTGCCGCCGTTGGACTGCTCGAAGCGCCCCACCCGCTGGCTGTTGGCGCCGGTGAAGGCGCCCTTCTCATGGCCGAACAGCTCCGACTCGATCAGGTCCTTGGGGATGGCCGCCATGTTCAGGGCCACGAACGGCTTCTCCCGGCGCATGGAGTGGTTGTGCAGAGCCCGCGCCACCAGTTCCTTACCGGTGCCGGACTGGCCGTTGATCAGCACCGTCACGTTGGAGTGGCTGAGCCGGCCGATGGCGCGGAACACCTCCTGCATGGCCGGCGCCTCGCCGATGATCTCGGTGGGCGTTTCCTGGGCCGGCGCGGCCACTTCCTCTTCCGCCTCCTGGCGGTGCTTGATGGCGCGCTTGACCAGCGCCACCGCCTCGTCCACGTCGAACGGCTTGGGCAGGTACTCGAAGGCGCCGCCCTGGTAGGAGGCCACCGCCGAATCCAGATCCGAGTGGGCGGTCATGATGATGACCGGCAGGTTGGGGTTGTTGCGCTGCAGGATCTTGAGCATGCGCAGGCCGTCGGTGCCGGGCATGCGCACGTCGGAAATCAGCACGTCCGGCTCGGGACCGCCCTCGTCGAGGCGGTTCAGGGCTTCGTCGGCGTCCTCAAAGCAGGCCAGTTGGTACCCCTCCTGACTGAGGGCTTTCTCGAGCACCCAGCGAATGGAACGGTCATCGTCGATCACCCAGATGGTAGCCGTCATGATCCATTGCTCTCCGTTGTGTCCAGCGGTTCCATGGGCAGCAGCAGGCTGAACAGGGTTCGCCCCGGCTCGCTCTCGCACTCAATCAGACCCTGGTGCTGACTGATGATCGACTGGGCGATGGACAGACCCAGTCCGGAGCCATTGGCACGGCCGCTGACCATGGGATAGAAAATCGTTTCCTGCAGGTCCTTGGGAATGCCCGGACCGTTGTCCTCGATGTCCACGCGCAGCACCAGCCGGTGGCGCTGGGCGCCGATGGTGAACTGGCGCAGCACGCGGGTGCGCATCACCACCCGGGCGTTCTCGGTGCCCGCCTCCAGCAGCGCCTGCATGGCGTTGCGCATCAGATTGAGCAGCACCTGGATCAGCTGATCCCGGTCGGCGGTGACGTCCGGCAGGCTGACGTCGTAATCGCGCACCAGGGCCACGCCCTCCGGGTACTCGGCGAGCAGCAGCTGACGCACGTGCTCCAGGCATTCGTGCACGTTCACCGGCGCGAAGGCCGGCGGCTTGCGCGGCCCGAGCATGCGGTCCGCCACCGAGCGCAGGCGGTCCGCCTCGTCGATGATCACCCGGGTGTATTCCGCCAGCTCCGGGTCCGGCAGCGCCCGCTCCAGCAACTGGGCGGCGCCGCGGATGCCGCCCAGGGGGTTCTTGATCTCGTGGGCCACGCCGCGCACCAGGGCCCGGGTAGCCTGGTGGGCGTGGATCAGCCCTTCCTCCCGGGTGATGCGCAGCAGCCGGTCCAGCGACTGCATTTCCACCAGCAGCGCCATGGCCTGCCCCGGCTCGTGGATCGGGCTGACGCTGTAATCGACCATCGCCTGCTGGCCCGGGGCCACGTTGAGTTTGGCTTCCCGGCGGGTGAAGGGGTGCCCCTCCTCGATGCACTGTTTCAGTGCGGACCGGGCTTCCTCGTCATCGAAGAAGTAGTCCGGCAGGGGCTGGCCCAGCACCCGGGCGGCACTGGTGGACAGCAGCATTTCCGCCGCCGCGTTGAGGTAGCGCACGCGCAGGTCGCCGTCGAGCAACATCACCGCCGTGCGGAGGTGATCCAGCAATCGTTTCTGCAGCACCGTGTCTGAATTCATCATTCGGCCCATAACAGGGCATAAGCAATTATCAGGCCATCCGTCAGGGGCCCTGGAGGCCCCGTAAACGGGCGACCCGGCGGATCGTCTCGGTGCAGTGTAAGAATATAAGGCGGGAAACGCACCACTTTGGTGCGAATGATCAGCGTGTGCTGCGCGAGGCCGGCGCACCCAGGCCGCCGCCACCGCCGCGCTGGGCCGGCGAGCCGCCGGTGGCGGTGCCGCCGGCCCCGGCGGCGCCACCCCGTTGCGAGGCGCCGCCCACGGACGGCAAGGCGCTGCCGGAGCCGGCGCCATCGGCACTGCTTCGGTGCACGTACACGGTGATCGGGTCGGAGGCGATCAGCGGCTGGCCGCGCTCGTCCTTGATCACCGCGCGCAGGGTGTGCGGGCCCGGGTTGGGGAAATCCAGGACGGCACCGTCCAGGGGCGCGCCGTTGTCGATGATCTCCAGGCGGTGCCCGGGCAGCCGCGGCGGGTCCGATTGCACGCTCACCGTGACCGGATTGTCCTGGGGCAGGCGCACCGGGACCCGGTTGTCCGGGCTGACGATGGTCAGGCTGCGGTAGCCGGCGAACGGCTCGCCACCCCGGTCGCCGGCATCGGGCCGGTCGCCCCGGGCGCGGTCGTCATCCGGGGGTGGAGGCGGCAATTCCCGCCGTTCCGGGCGCGGGCTGTCCATGGTGTTGGTGGGCCCCACCCGCACCGGCTCGGCGCCGCTGTTTTCCGGCGGGTTGTCGGTGAACACCACGTTGCCGTTCTCATCCACCACGCGGTAGATGCCGCCGGAGGACGCCGCGTCCCCGTCGGTCTGGGCCAGCGCCACCAGCGGCGGCAAGATCAACAGCAACGGCCAAGCTTTCATGACATTCCCCCGAATCAGTCGATGCCCCGATTCTGCGGCCTGCCCACCCCTGAAAAAAGGGCCCCCGCCACAAAAAACTGCCTGGAGCAGTTTTTGACGTCGCGTCGCGACGGTCCGAAGGATGCCCGCCAAGGACGGTGGGCACAAAAAACTGCCTGGAGCAGTTTTTGACGTCGCCTAGCGACGGTCCAAAGGATGCCCGCCAGGGACGGTGGGCACCAACCGCGCTTCAAGCGCGCATAAAAAACCCCGCCGGAGCGGGGTTTTTCGTCGTGCCTCGGGGCGAACCCTTAGCAGCTGTAGTACATGTCGAACTCGACCGGATGCGGGGTCATGTTCAGACGCTCGATTTCCTCGCGCTTGAGCTCGATGTAGCCTTCCAGCATGTCCTTGGTGAACACGTCGCCCTGGGTCAGGAAGTCCTGATCCTCTTCCAGGGCATCCAGCGCCATGGTCAGGGTATGCGCCACGGTGGGGATGTCCTTGGCTTCCTCGGCCGGCAGGTCGTACAGATCCTTGTCCATGGCGTCGCCCGGGTGGATCTTGTTCTTGATGCCGTCCAGGCCGGCCATCATCAGCGCGGCGAAGCACAGGTACGGGTTGGCGGACGGATCCGGGAAGCGGGTCTCGATGCGACGCGCTTTCGGGTTGCTCACCCACGGAATCCGGATGGAAGCGGAACGGTTACGGGCGGAGTAGGCCAGCATTACCGGGGCTTCAAAGCCGGGCACCAGACGCTTGTAGGAGTTGGTGGAACCGTTGGTGAAGGCGTTCAGCGCGCGGGCGTGCTTGATCACGCCGCCGATGTAGTACAGCGCTTCCTCGGACAGACCGGCGTACTCGTCGCCGGCGAACAGGTTCTTGCCGTCCTTCGCCAGGGACATGTGCACGTGCATACCGGAACCGTTGTCACCGATCAGCGGCTTGGGCATGAAGGTGGCGGTCTTGCCGTAGGCGTGGGCCACGTTGTGCACGCAGTACTTGAGGATCTGTACTTCGTCGGCTTTCTTGGTGAGGGTGTTGGCGCCCACACCGATCTCGCACTGGCCGGCGGTGCCCACTTCGTGGTGGTGAACCTCGATTTCCAGGCCCATCTGCTCCATGGCCGCGCACATGGCGCCGCGCAGGTCGTGCAGGCTGTCCACCGGGGGTACCGGGAAGTAGCCGCCTTTCACGCCCGGACGGTGGCCGATGTTGTTCTTCTCGAACTCATCGGCGGATACCCAGGCCGCTTCCTCGGAGTAGATGTTGTACATGGAGCCGGACATGTCGGACTTCCACTGCACGGAATCGAACACGAAGAATTCCGGCTCCGGACCGAACAGGGCGGTGTCGGCGATGCCGGTGGACTTCAGGTATTCCTCGGCGCGCAGCGCCACGGAGCGCGGATCACGCTCGTAGCCCTGCATGGTGGCGGGCTCGACGATGTTGCAGCGCAGATTCAGGGTGGCCACGTCGGTGAAGGGGTCGAGGACGGCGGTCTCGTCTTCCGGCATCAGGATCATGTCGGATTCGTTGATGCCCTTCCAGCCGGAGATGGAGGAACCGTCGAACATCTTGCCGTCCTGGAAGAAATCGTCATCGATCTCGCCCACGGGAAGAGTGACGTGCTGCTCCTTGCCGCGGCTGTCGGTGAATCGCAGGTCCACCCACTTCACGTCGTTGTCTTTGATCAGTTTCAGCGTCTTTTCAGACATTATCGAGCGTCCTCCTGGAACGGGTATGTTTCTGGCTGCTCGCCGCCACACTACCGGCACGCGAAAAGCCGTTGTTCTCGGCCACGGGGGCCTGCACACCTATAGGGTGAGCAATTATTGTGCCAGCCCTTTTTTGGCGCACCCTCGGGGGTTTGACGCCCTCCGGATGGGTTTTGCCCCAACATGATGCACCATGGGAGTGCACCCAAGCGGAGCCGTGCACCATTACAGTGCGACCGACGGTTCGCCGACCCGGAGGGTGATCACCACCTCCCGGTCATCCTGCTCGGTTTCCAGCACTTCATGGCCGTTGATGCGGCACCAGGCGGGGATATCGTTGAGCGCGCCGGGGTCCGTGCAGGTTACCCGCAGGACCGCCCCTTGCGCCAGTTCATTGACCTTGTTCTGGGTTTTGATCACCGGAATGGGGCACAGCTGCCGGCGCACATCCAGTTCATGAACGTTTTCGGTCATGGTTCAGCCCACGTGCCAGGAAAGGGGAATCTCATCGGGCAGGGCCGGCCGCACCGCCACCTCGCGGGCAACGCCGCCGGGTTCCTTCACTTCCAGCACCACCTCGTCGTCGGCGCGCCCCTTGGAGTAGCGCGCCACGATGGCCGCCGCCCGGCGCAGTTCCTCGTCCGACTCGAAGGTGCCGTCCACCAGGGCCAGGGGGCCCGGGCAGCTGACCGTGGTCAGGCTGGTGAACTGATAGCGGTAGCCTTCCAGGAAGCGGTTCTCGCCTTCCTCGCGGCTGATGATGAGCTTGTGGTGCTCGGCGGGGCGGATATGGCGGCCCACCTTGAGCAGCATGATGTCGTCCAGCTCATAGCGGCGCTCGTTACGGGCCCGCCACAGGTCCGCCAGCTTGTTGGAGTAGGATTCGTCGGTGAGGAAGCAGCAGCCGCCGGCGGGCTGGGCGTATTCCTCCAGGCCGAACTTGCGGGCCAGGGCCATCTGCGGCTTGCGGTTGCGCCCGGAGAAATCGTAGAGCCGCTCACGGTCCACCCAGCCCTCGCGCTCCGGAAGGGTCTCCGGCAGGTTGCGCGCGCTCAGCGGGCGCAGCAGGCGGTCGTCGGCGCCGGACTCGCTGCTTATGATGGGCATGGTTTCCTTGCGCTGGCTCTTCGGCCGCTGGCCCACCACCTCGCCGGTGACGATGAAGTCGAAGCCCTTCTCGCCAGCCAGCTCGCGGGCCTTGTTGAGCATCAGGGTGGCCTGGTTGACCATGAAAATCTTGCAGTCCAGGCAGGGGTTCAGGTTGGCCCCGTAGCCGTGCTTGGGGTTCAGCACCACGTCCTTGTACTCCTCGGAGATATCGACGATGTGCAGCTTGATACCCAGCTTCTCGGCCACCCAGAGGGCGTTGTTGCGCTTGTTCTTGTCCTGATCCTTCTTGCGGATGGCATGGGTGTGGCCCTCCACGCAGAAACCGGTGAAGAAATTCACCCCTTCCACGTGGATGCCCTGCTCCTGCATCGCCTTCACCGCCAGCATGGAGTCCAGCCCGCCGGACACCAGGGCGATGGCGCGACGCTGGATCGATTCGGGGTGGGAGATCGGGGTTGCGGCCTCGGACATAGGATTTGCTCAGCGCGTTGCTCAAAATTCGGGCGGCGCAGTATAGCAAATCGCGCTTGATTGACGAACCGGAGAACGCCCTCAGGGCGGCGAGGGCGCTTCCGGCAGGTCCGGCACGGCGAACAGGCGCCGGGACAGAGCCACCCGGGCGGCGGCTTCCTCGGTGCCGGCGTCGTCGCCGCGCGCCTCCAGGTGATCCTCGATCAGGCCGCAGCGGCGCAGCAGACCGTCGTCGTTGGCGATCTGGATGTTCAGCCCGGGGCGGGCGTTGAGCTCCAGCATCAGCGGGCCCTTGTGCTTGTCCATCACCAGGTCCACGCCCAGATAACCCAGGCCGGTGAGGTCGTAGCAGCGCGCCGCCAGGGCCAGGCATTGGTCCCAGTCGGGCACCTGGACGCCGGCCACCGGGTGGGCGGTGTCCGGGTGGCGGTCGATTTTCAGGTTGTGCCAGGTGCCGCTCAGGGTGACGCCGGTGGCGATGTCCACGCCCACCCCGATGGCGCCCTGGTGCAGGTTGGCCTTGCCGTCGGACTGGCGGGTGGGCAGGCGCAGCATGGCGGCCACCGGGTAGCCCTGCAGCACGATGATGCGCACGTCCGGCACGCCGCCGATGCTGATGCGGTCGAACAGGTCCGTGGAGCGCACCCGGTACTCGATCAGGGCGCGGTCGCGGTGGCCGCCCAGGGAATAGAGCCCGGAGATGATGCCGGAGATATGGAACTCCAGCTCCTCGGGGCTGATCATGCGGCCCGAGGCGCTGCGGTAGTAGCCCTCGAAGCGGTCGGAGATCACCAGGATGCCATCGCCGCCGGCGCCCTGGGACGGCTTGATCACGAAGTCGCCATGGGTCTCGACGATGTGCTCGAGCTGGCTGATGCCCTGCTCGGTATCGATGATGCCGTACATGTCCGGCACCTGGATGCCCGCCTCCAGGGCCATGTTCTTGGTGCGGATCTTGTCGTCCACCAGCGGGTAAAGCCGGCGATCGTTGTACATCAGCACATAGTCGCCGTTGCGTTGGTTGATGCCCATCACGCCGCGCCGGCGCAGCGCCCTCCAGGTGGCGATCCCGAACATCAGCGGTCTCCTTCCTCGGTCATGGCCCGGAAGCGCACCAGCTCCATCACCCGGTAACCCCGGTAATGGCCCATGAACACCATCACCGCCGCCAGGATCAGCAGCACGCCCGGGAAGGTGAACACGAAGTACACCAGCGGCTTCCACACCATCAGCAGGTGGCAGAAGATCGCCGCCACCAGGGTGCCGATGGCCACTTTCAGGGACTGGGTGCCGCCGCGCTCCTCCCAGACGATGGACACCCGCTCGATCACCATGGTCAGGATCACCATGGGGAACAGGGCCACGGACAGGCCGGTGGACAGGCCCAGCTTGTAAGTGAGCAGGCTGATCAGCGCCATCATGATCACCACGAAGGTGAGCACCACCGACAGCCGCGCCAGCAACTGCAACTTCAGGTGTTCCAGATAGCCGCGCACCGACAGGCCGATGGCGGTGATGAAGGTGAACAGCAGCACGCCCCAGATCACCTGGGTCTCGCGGAACGCCAGGGCGATCAACACCGGGGTGAAGGTCCCCAGGGTCTCCATGCCGATCAGGGAGCGGATCAGTAGCACCAGCAGCACGCCCACCGGAATCATGATCAGCACCCGGAACAGCTGCTGGGACGGCACCGGCAGCTCGTAGAGGGAGTAGTCGATGAAGCTGCTGGCGTCCTGGGAACGCAGGGACTGGGCCAGCCGCAGGGCGCTCATCTCGTTGCGGTGCACGCTGAAGCTGATCTTGGAGGCGCGGGCGCCTTCCAGGGTCAGCAGCGGCTGCTCACCGCTCCACCACACCAGCCGGTCCTCCGGCAGGCCCTGGCGGCCGTCCGCCGGGTTGAAATACAGCCAGTTCTGGCCGTTGAAGGTGCGCAGCCACAGCTCCGGCTGCTGGCTGCTGCTCTCGGCGAGCTGCAGGGTGTGCACCGGCTCGGCGGGAATGTGCGCCACCGCCAGCAGCAGATCCACCACCCGGGCCCGGTTCTCCGGGCTGTGGTCGCCGCCCAGCAGCAGGCGCACGTTGTCGCTGTCCTCGCTGTTGACCCGCTTGATGGTCTCGCTGACGAAGGTCTCCACGTCGGCGGAGTGCTGCCGGATCGGCGCCAGCAGGGCGTCGGCGGCGACCCGCTCGGCGCCCTTGAGCTCCGGGCTGGGCCGGAACTGGGGACCGTTTTCCGGCGGCAGCGCCGGCTCCGCGAAGCGCGAGGTGAGCATCAACCGGTAATAGAGGTTCTGCTGCCCCTCGCCACGGCGCGCCGACCAGGTCACCAGCCGGTTGCCGTTCTCCCGGTTCACGTTCACCCCGTAGTTGTTCGAGATAAAGCTCTCGTTGAGGGCGGTGAAGCCGCTGTTCAGCGGCGGCACGAACATGCGCGCCTTGATCGGGGTGTTGGGGCGGGCCTGGAAACTCAGCTGAGTATCCACCACCCACACCGGATCGCTTTCACTTTCCGTCAGCGGGACATCCTGAACCAGAAGCTGGTAGGCGATGCTGCCCGCGCCCAGCACCAGGAGAGCCACGGCCAACAACCGGGCGTGCAATTTCACAGAACGCATTTTTCAGCCTTATTCCAATCCTTCGGCGAGGGCGCCGCGACCGCGCACATGGTCCGCTAACCGACCGACGATGTCACCGCCTCCGAAGCCGGAATCCGGCTCCGGACGAAAATTCTTGTAAACGGGTCACGGTCACGGATTCGTCATGGAACCCGGCCACCGTACGATCCGGGCCGGCGCCGACGGGCCGCAAAAGCGTGCATGGCCCCGGCCGCGCCCCGGAATGGCGCACATTCTGCCACGAAATCCGTCGTTATGGCGTATAAGTGGCTTCGTCCGGCCAAGGGACTGTACAATGCGCCGCCGAATCCAATCGCCTCCCCCCGCCGCCGGCCCCGCCGCGCGGCCGACCGCCGCTGAGCGCCGGAGGCACATTTTTCTCTACGGAGCCACGATCTGTGATTGAACGCCTGCGCAATATCGCCATCATCGCCCACGTTGACCACGGCAAGACCACCCTGGTGGACAAGCTGTTGCAACAGTCCGGCACCCTGGGAGACCGCGCCGGCGACGTGGAACGGGTGATGGACTCCAACGATCTGGAGAAGGAACGGGGCATCACCATCCTCTCCAAGAACACCGCCCTCAAGTACGGCGACTACCGCATCAACATCGTCGACACCCCCGGCCACGCCGACTTCGGTGGCGAGGTGGAGCGGGTGATGTCCATGGTCGACTCCGTGCTGCTGCTGGTGGACGCGGTGGACGGCCCCATGCCGCAGACCCGCTTCGTGACCCAGAAGGCCTTCAACGCCGGCCTCAAGCCGATCGTGGTGGTCAACAAGATCGACCGTCCCGGCGCCCGTCCGGACTGGGTCATCGACCAGGTGTTCGACCTGTTCGACACCCTGGGCGCCAGCGACGAGCAACTCGACTTCCCGGTGGTCTACGCCTCCGCCCTGAACGGCGTGGCGGGCATGGAACCGGACCAGCTCGGCGACGACATGACCGCCCTGTTCGACACCATCCTGGAGCGCGTGCCGGCGCCCCAGGTGGACCAGGACGGCCCCTTCCAGATGCAGATTTCCTCCCTGGACTACAACAGCTACCTGGGCGTGATCGGCATCGGCCGCATCAAGCGCGGCCAGGTGAAGGCCAACTCCACGGTCAAGATCATCGACCGGGAAGGCCAGGTGCGTAACGGCCGGGTGCTGCAGATCATGGGCTACCACGGCCTGGACCGGGTGGACGTGACCGACGCCGGCGCCGGCGACATCGTCTGTGTCACCGGCATGGACCCGCTGGACATCTCCGACACCCTGTGCGACCCGAACAACGTGGAAGCGCTGCCGGCGCTCACCGTGGACGAGCCCACCGTGAGCATGGTGTTCCACGTCAACACCTCGCCGTTCGCCGGCCAGGACGGCAAATACGTCACCAGCCGCCAGATCCGCGAGCGCCTGGAAGCGGAGCTCAAGCACAACGTGGCCCTGCGCGTGGAAGAAACCGGCAACGCCGACCAGTTCCGCGTCTCCGGCCGGGGCGAGCTGCACCTGTCGGTGCTGATCGAGAACATGCGCCGCGAGGGCTTCGAGCTGGCCGTGGGCCGGCCGCAGGTGATCGTGCGCGAGGAAGACGGCCAGAAGCAGGAACCCTACGAGAACGTCATGGCCGACGTGGAAGAGCAGCACCAGGGCGCCATCATGGAGCAACTGGGCCTGCGCCGTGGCGAAATGACCAATATGGAACCGGACGGCAAGGGCCGGGTGCGCCTCACCTTCGTGGTGCCCAGCCGCGGCCTGATCGGCTTCCGCAGCCTGTTCCTGACGCTCACCTCCGGCACCGGCATTCTCAACAGCACCTTCAGCCACTACGGCGACTACAAGCCCGGCGACATGGCCCAGCGCAACAACGGCGTGCTGGTGTCCATGGTGAAGGGCAAGGTGCTGGCGTTCGCCCTGTTCAACCTGCAGGAGCGCGGCCGCATGCTGATCGACCCCAACGTGGAGGTCTACGAAGGCCAGATCATCGGCATCCACAGCCGGGGCAACGACCTGGTGGTGAACCCCACCAAGGGCAAGCAGCTCACCAACATGCGCGCCTCCGGCACCGACGAGAACGTGATTCTCACCCCGCCGGTGCGCTTCAGCCTGGAGCAGGCCCTGGACTTCATCGAGGACGACGAGCTGGTGGAAGTGACCCCCAACCACCTGCGCCTGCGCAAGAAGCTCCTCACCGAGACGGAGCGCAAGCGCGCCAGTCGCTAGAAGGCAAGGCCTCTCCATCGGGGCCGCGTCTTGGCGTGGCCCCCTTTCCGGGAACGCCGTGAACCCGTCCCTGGGGGCTCCCGGTTTGACATCCTGTCAAACAGGGTCCCGGAAAG
>NZ_JABJWH010000014.1 GCF_015265435.1 Alloalcanivorax profundimaris
CCCAAGAATGCGACGTAGAGTGGCCGCTCAAGACAGGAAGCTATCCGCCGTTTTAAAACCGTCCGTGGAAACGGGGTAGAACCCGTCAGTCTTCGATAGATCAACGGATTGTTTTTCTAAAGGCGTGTGGCCTTTCCAGCTTGCAGGCGGAGCATCGTAGACGAATATTCGATACAACCTGGATACTCGTCGTCCGCGGGAGTCATTAAGATGATCAAGAGCAAGATGAAGAACTTTTTCCGCCGCAACGGCAGGGGGAAGCGCTCCGAAGATCGAACGTGATCGCTTCAGAAAGAAACCGGCATCCAACATTACCGCCGTCAAAGTGGGGGAAACATGGCGAAGAAGATCAGCCACTTTCCCACCAGGGGAAGAGTTGCCCCCGGGTTCGGCGTACCCTGGATCATTGAGGGAAGACTTACTGCCGGGGGCGGATGACTGGTCAACCATAATAAAACCTGTTTTCTTCTTCAAGCTTCTCCGAGAACGTTCATTGCCCCAAGTGACAAGGCAATTAAATCTCGCAAGTTCCAGAAGCCCAACCCTGCCACCAAATTGCAGTAACGTCTGTCAGCCAAAGGATGCAGTTGATGTAAGAGATCAGCTACCCCCCAACTCCGCCGCCGCAACAATCATCCCTGTAGGAGCGGCTGGGCGGCACTCCGCTTCAGCCGCGATCGGTTTCCCCGCCAACCTGCAAAACCCTGGCCGGCACGCCCACCACGGTGACGTTATCCGGGATATTCGAGACCACGGCCGCCCCGGCGCCGACCACCACGCCCCCGGCGAGATTCGCCTTTGAACTCCGGCACTCAGCGACCGCAGCCTCGGCACGGGAGCATCCCTTTGAGGCACAAATCTAGCGGCCACCGTGCACCCCCAACCTGTGAAGCAAGTTAGGCCCCGGAAGGGTCCAGATACCCAGCCTGCGCCAGACAAAGAACAAAGCGATGAGATTCTGAGTGACCAGAACGAACGCCAAAGCGAGAGCGGCCCCAAGTGCACCAAACAGTTGAGGCAGCAGGAAGAAGCCAGCCAGCCCGAGGCTATTGCACAAAAGAGCGATATTACGCATCAGCCGCTCGTGGCCGGTCATGTTGAGCAGAAAGCCCACCGAGCCAGTGGCTACATTCACCAATTGCGCCAGGGCGATAATGCGCAAAAGGTTAGCTCCCTGTCGAAACTCATCGCCAAACCAACCGAGCACCCAGCCTGGGGCCACCAGGCAAAGTACCAATAAGGGCGCGGCGATCACCAAACCCAACAAAGCCCCTTGCCGCGCCAGCCTACCCAGAGCGCTCAGTTCGCCACGGTGATACAGGGCCGCGAAACGCGGAGGGAAGATGGCATTGATCACAATCAGGATAAAACCAATCAACGTTGCGGTCTGCTGAGATGATTTGAACAACCCCAACTCCGCGCTGGTCAATAACCAACCTGCAATCATCAACCCCAGAACCGACTGCATGAAATTCGCGAGCCCGGTGACAAAAAAAGCCCGGGATACTGCCATAAACTGGCTCCGTGATACCGCTACGTGGATATCGTCCATCATCTGGCCCCGTCCGCACCAGGGCTGCCGACGGCACCACAACCAAGCCTGCAGCCCTCCTTGCAGGGCAACCAGCCAGGCAGCAATGGCATAAGCGTAGCCAATCACTACAAGTTGATTACCGCCAAACCAAAGGCCATAGGCAAGAATCAGAGCCCCCGCCACCAGTGCCACAGACCCATTCTCCAGCAAACATGCTGTAGCGGGCTTGCGGATACCCTTGAAAAATCCGGAGAATAAAAAGCCGAACGCATAGGGCGGTGCCGCTAGAACAATGCCGACCAGGACCGCCGCCAAACCCGGCGCTTCAAACACCCCCTCCAACCGATAGCGCAGCAACCAAATCAACGCACCGGCCACCACGCTAAGCATCAAAGTACGCTGTAGCGCCCAGCGCAAATACACCGGCACGCGATGGCTTCCAGGATCCTGACCAACATAACGCATCAAGCCATTGTCCATACCCATCCGGGCCAGGGTGCCCACGCCCAAGAGGAAGCCATACGCTAGGGCGTACACCCCCATGCCGTCCGGCCCATAAAGCCGGCCAATCACCAGTGCCAGCGCCAACGCGCCCAAAGCTGCGATCGCACGGGCCACGAAAGTGCGCATAAGGGCTTGCCCCATTTCTCCACGCATGCGCCTCAGCCCGGTACGCATAAACGTCTTGATTCGGCTCAAAGAATGCCCCTCTGAACTTGAACCGATTTAATGTCCGTCCTGACCACAAAAACAACGGATATAAGAAGGATCAGAAGTATCATGGCTACTACTAAGAGCGCATAATCCAGATTCATTGGCATAGCGATAGCGTTCTAAGACCTCTACAAAACCCTGGCCGGCACACCCACCACGGTGACGTCATCCGGAATATTAGAGACCACCGCCGCCCCTGCGCCGACCATGACATTCCGCCCAATGGCGACGCCCTGGCGAACACTGGCGCCAATACCCACCCAGGAGCCGGCGCCCACCGTCACACCACCGGCGAGGTTCGCACCCGGGCTAATGTGCACGCCCTCTTCCAAGCAACAATCGTGGTCGACGGTCGCACCGGTATTCAGAATGCATCCGGCAGCGATCCGAGTGTCCACGTTAACCACCGCACCGGCGAACACCATGCAGCCCTCGCCCAGGTGAGCGTGGGCACTGATCACCGCTGACGGATGAACCACCGTGACCAAAGGAATACCCGCCTCCCTTAACGCCGACATCTTGGCCAGGCGTGTGGCGTTGTGGCCAATCCCCACCACCGCCGCCTGAAACGAAGGGCCGCACCCGCCCAGCATCCCAGAGAACGCGCCCTCGACGGACCAGGGGCCATTACGGCTAAGCCGGGGCCAAGCGTCATCAAAGAAGCACACTTCATCCCAGCCAGCACAAAGAGCCGCATCGGCGACCACCTTCCCGTGGCCGCTGGCTCCAAGGATCGCGAGTCGTTTCATACGCCAGGGTCCGAATCGCAGCGCTCTTCGCCGGAAGAGCCAGTAAAGCGGGGCATGGTGGCTTCGCCGCCATGGCTGATACCGTCCCGCTTGATCACCTTGAGGACGGTAAGAAACAGGATCTTGATATCAAGCCAGAGAGTCCGGTTCTCAACATACCAAACATCCAGTTCGAACTTCTCCTCCCAGGAGAGCGCGTTACGGCCATTGATCTGAGCCCAACCGGTAATGCCTGGGCGAACCTCATGGCGCCGGGCTTGGCGCTCCGAATACAAAGGAAGATATTCCATCAGCAAGGGGCGCGGCCCAACAAGGCTCATGTCGCCCTTGAGCACGTTGAAGAGCTCCGGCAGCTCATCCAGGCTGGTGGAACGGAGAAAGCGCCCCAAGGGCGTGAGCCGCTTTTCGTCCGGCAGCAACTCACCATTCTCGTCCCGTTCATCGGTCATGGTGCGAAACTTCATCATTTTGAAGGAGCGACCGTCCAACCCAGGGCGCTCCTGCGTGAACAGGACGGGCCCGCCAAGCTTCCAGCGCACCATTATCGCCAGCACCAGCAAGATGGGAGCCAGCAGCACCAAAGCCGCCACCGAGGCCAGAAAGTCAGAAACACGCTTCATCGGCTGAGACCGGTTGGTAGCGAAGGTCTCCTCCAGCCAGCCCACAAAAGTGCCGCCCAACGCATCGCGGTCAAAACGCTGCTGGCCCAGCTCCGAAGCAGCCCGAGACATGGCAGGCAACTTGTCCCGATGATCCGCAAGGTCAATCAGGGCATCCGCAAAGGCTCCGGCATTATCAGGGGGCACCGCAACACCTGCCCCGGATTCTTCCAAAAGCCGCTCCAACCAGCCCGGGTAGTTGTTAATGACGGGCAGCCCCGCGGAAATGTAGTCAAAGAATTTATTTGGAGAGGTGCCAAAGTAAAAGGCGGGCACGTTCGCCAGAATCTGAAGCCCGACATCGGCCCCTGCCATCAAACCCGCCAAACGCTGCTTATCAACCGGATCGTGAAAGACCACATTCGAGAGGCCTTCACGCTTGGCGCGATCCATCAGCTCAGGCTTCAGCTTGCCGTCTCCCACCAACGCCAGCTTGATATCATCGCGGCCACGGGATTTCAGCTCGGCGGCAACGTCCAGGACAGCGCCCAGGCCGTTAGCCACACCGTGGGTACCAGTGAAGATCGCGAGGAAATCCGCCTCAGCAACGCCTTCGGGCCGCCACGGGTTAGTCGCATCGGCGAAAATGTCGAAATCACAGCCATTAGGAATCATGGCAATGCGTTCCTTCGGGATGCCACGGCTCTCAATGCCCTCGGCCATGCCGGGGGCCAATGCCACCAGCCGATGCGCGGAATGGTATGAACACCACTCAAGAACGGACATCAGCCAGAGCACTACCGGGTTCTTGATCACCCCCATGGCCCTGGGCAGCTCCGGCCACAAATCACGCACTTCAAACACAAAAGCCTTGCCCCGCAGCCAGCGGGCGAAGATACCAGGTATCCCTGCTGTGAGAGGCGTTGTGGTGGCAAAAACCACGTCGTATTGCCGGGTCATGGCCACCCATATGCTCCGCAGAGCAAAGAGAAGGAACATAAGCGACCGCTTAAGAAAACCATCACTGTTGGAATAGGCAAGATCAAACTCGACAATGCTGATGCCATCCACAACACCTTCCCGGCGGCCACGCCGGAATGAAGATTCCAGCCCGGTGTTTCCACCGCCATAAGAACCACACACCATGGTCACTTCGTGGCCGGCTTTGATCAGCCTCCGCGCCATCTCATAGGAACGTATACCCGTGGAGCCTTTGGGGGTAGAAAAATGCTGGTGGAAATACAAAACGCGCATATCAAAAAGTCAACTCAGTAATCAGCTTCCCGGAGTCAGCCACTTCCACTTCCAAAACTGGAAGAGGTGTTTTTCGCGAGTAATAGCGGGATTCCCACCCCTCAACCAGCTCACAACGCACGAATGTTTGGCTAGCCTTGACCCGCAACCGGCACCCATGCCCTAGCAAGCAGACATCGCCGTCGCCGTTCGATTCCCAATGCCATTCGCCGGGGGCCAGACGCCAACGCAAAACCGCCGCTTTTTCGAAGCCGCTGATCTCATCCAGGATGGTTAAGCTATTGTCCGTCAAAGACACGCTTCGATGATGATCCACCCCTTTCCAGTCACGATACCCTGCACCGGCCCGAAGCTGACCTTGCTCATCGAAAAGGGGCACCACCGCCCTCGCCTTCGGCCAGGCGCCAAATAAAAAACGACTAAGCCGGGGCATCGCATCGCGACCATCAAACTGAACCGTATTATGCGCCTCCGAGCCCGGAAAATAGCTTTGCCACGGCTCGTCACAGTTATAGCTGTATGAGCCCGCATCTCTGAGGACGTTGAGCTCACCACGCCAGAAATCCACATGCAAGAGATCCGACTGGCCTGGCCTAAAACCAAAACGCGGATAACGGAACAAAGCCATGGTTTCCTGCTTACGCAGGACCACGTAGCCACCCTCGTCGTACTCACGAGACTCAGAATAGGACACAGAGGCTGACGGTAACTGCAACTTCAGTATGTGAAGAGGCTGGTCGTATGAGCCGGGCTTTGAATAAGCGCGCTTACCGGTAAACAACACCGACGCGAGCTGCACGGATGGCCGAACATCCCGATAGTCCGTATCCGCCAAGGGAAGCAAGAGTGCGCCGTCATTCGCCCCAAGATTTGGGGTATCAGCACCATCCGGGGAAACCATATTTCCCAACCAAGCCGTAGCGGCGGTCAACTTTCGCACCAAACCTGGCGAGAACTGTGGAAGGTCTAGAGCTCGCCTCCAAACCTCCGCCATAGAATAAGTGTCCAACATGACGCGGTGATAGTTAACGGAATACTGACTGAAGGAACCGTCCTCTTCGATCAAGCGCTTGGCCCGATTTTCCAACCACTTGCGGCCCTGCCTCATCCAACGGTGAGCATCCCGATCCTCCTCGGATAACGCCGCCAACCAGCTCCCTCCGATAAAGAGCGCCGCCGCCTCCGATGTACCGTGGTTGTTATCTTGAGCGATAGCGTACTGTATGGTCGGAGCGATACGCTTCAAATGAGCACGGAGCAACGCGATAAGCCCCTGAGCCGGCGCCCTCACCTGGCCAAGAAGACGGGCGCTCATAGCAAGATGCATGACACGGATGGACGCTTCCTGGCCACATTTCCAGTTGGCACCCAGATAAGGCGGATTCTGCTCGCACCAGTCCTGCAGCCAAGTGTTGATGCGATCCAGCGCCCCGCTATCGCCCTGCTCCGCTAGTCGCGCTAACGCAATCAGCCAATCAAAGCGGGATGCCTCCCAGACGCCTTTTATATCGCCCAAGCCATCAACAAAGTCTGGGATTTGCCACCATGGAACAGTCGGCGCAACGCCTCCGGTAATGACACTTTTGTGCCAGTCAGGCGGCCCCTGCGTAACATCAAGGCCCGCAGGCAGGCCGAACGCGGTGAGGGCTACCCCGTCATCCGCCAAGGCATTATCCAGTGGCATACAAGAAGAGCTGGCCAAGAAAAAGGGAGCGGTCGGCTGCTCCGCCGCTATTCTCTTCACCGGATTCCAGCCGAGCCGAAGCCCAAGCCGGTAAAACAACGCACGCCAGATATTAGCGGCGCCCAGCCGCAACGCCGTTTCGATCTTAAGAGGTAAAGGCCTCATTGGCTTCTTAGCTGATCAACCACATCAAGGGTGACCGAAGCCACCTCGAACAACTCGCTGACTGCTATTGGGGCACTGCCCCCGGACTCAATCGCCGACAGGAAAGCTTGGGCACATGCCTTCTGGCCTTTGTCCTGGCGCCAGAGGTTCATCTTCCTAAACCCAGACCAGCCGAACCCCTTAAGCTTCCTGAAGTTATCCAACTGCAGAACCTTGCCTGCAGCGAATACTTCAACCCGCTCTTTGGGAAAACTGGCCGCACCATTCGCCAAATAGTGGATGGTGCCGAAGGAGCCGTCGGCAAAACCCAGTGTGATGGCGGCTTTATCTTCGGTAACCGGTACACCCGGTGTATCGCCCATTCTGCGGGCCTGCACGGAAACGATCTCGGACCCTGCCAGGAACCGCATCAAATCGATAAAGTGGCAGGCCTCACCGATGATCCTGCCACCGCCGACTTCGACATCCTGAGTCCAGTGATCGGCGGGAATCGCGCCTGCGTTCATCGTCATAATAAACGACTTGGGCTCGGAAACCGGCGCCAGAAGGGATTTCATCTTCTGGACCTGAGGGGCAAAGCGGCGATTGAAACCAACCATCAGCAATGGCGCCTTGTCACCCTTATCCCGATACGCCTTCTCGACACACTCAAGATCGGCCCGATTAACCGCCAGGGGCTTTTCCACGAAAACATGCTTTCCAGCATCGAGCGCCGAAGCGACGAAATTCGCATGGGAATTATGACGCGTTACGATAGCGACCGTATTGATCTCCGGATTGGCCAGCATCCCGGCGGTATCGGTGGTTGCATGAGCAAAGCCGGCTTTCTCACCGTGAATAACCCCATTAACCCCTCCCGAGGTCGAGATGGTGTGCAACTGAGCCCTTGCATCCTTGAATGCAGGAATCAGCATTCGGGACGCGTAATTCCCAGCGCCGACAAATCCGACAACCGGCTTATCCGGGTCAATGGTCGCTGCCCCAGGAAGCGAAACAGAACGGATATTCCGGCTCTCAACATCGCTGGAGTACTTCAGAATGATACCAAGCGCTGACTTATCCGTAGTCAGAAGATCATATGCTTTGGGTGCGTCTTCGAATTCAAACCGATGAGTGATCAAGGGCTTAACATCAAGCTGCCCGCTGGCCATCATATCCAGTACGGCTTCAAAATTACGCTGCTCCGTCCAACGCACGAAGCCAAGGGGGTAGTCTATACCTTGCTCTTCATAGGAAGGATCGTAACGGCCAGGGCCATAGGAACACGACACCTGGAAAGAAAGCTCCTTTTCATAAAAATCCGAACGATTAAGATCTAGCCCGGTAACGCCAACAAGAATGATACGTCCGCGCTTACGGCTCATCTGTGCAGCCTGGATAATGGGATCACTCAGCTTAGTTGAGGCAGTTACAATAACTCCGTCGACACCATTACCACGGCTAAATGAGATTCCTTGAGCTACAGCGTTCTGCCCCTTTGAAGGATTGCAGATATCAGCACCACATTCAGCCGCCATAGCCAACTTGGAGTCATCAAAATCTATAGCGAGAACTCGACAACCATGTGCACGTAATAGCTGAACTGTCAGCAACCCGATCAAGCCAACCCCTGTTACTACAAACGACTCTCCCAGTGTAGGCTGGGCCAACCTAACGCCTTGCAACCCAATACTTGCCACCACAGTAAAAGTAGCTTCTTCGTCACTTACACAACCTGGAATTTTCGCACATAGATTCTTATTTACACGAACCGTCTCAGCGTGCGAACCATTCGATACAACCCGATCACCTTCTTTAAAGCCCGGCACACCAGGACCAACCGCTGAAACAATGCCGACATTGCAGTACCCCAAAGCTATTGGCTGGGCAAGCTTAGACCGCACTGCATCAACAGTCGTTATCAGGCCATCAGTACGAACTTTTTCAAATACCATTCGAACCTTCTCTGGCTGCTGCAGCGCTTTATCAAAATAAGATGCGCGCCCAAAATCCATGAGCATCCTTTCAGTACCTGCAGAAATGAGAGAGCGCGAAGTGCAAATATTTAAGAACCCTTCGCGGCAAGCTGGTACAGGAGCTTTTTTAAAAGAAAGTTCACCCGAGGACAGGCTCTGATATAAAGCCAACATTTCTTACGAATCCTGTATTAAAAAAGTCTCGATAGAAGAACACAGAAAATGCCCAACCACCAGATGCGCTTCCTGTATAGATGCCGTTACCTTGCTATTAACAACGAGCGCGTCATCTGGAATACCGACCATATTCCCTCCATCATTACCCAAAATACCTAACGTGTAACAGCCTATATTTTTTCCCGCCTCCAAAGCCAAAGCAACATTCTTACTATTACCCGAAGTACTAATCCCGACAAGGGCATCTCGACCGGAAACCAACGCACTAACTTGTCGCTCGAAAATCGTCTCAAACCCGATATCGTTACAATGAGCAGTGAGAAGAGAGGAATCAGTAGTAAGCGCTACTGACCGTACCGGAGGGCGATCCAGCCTATACCTAACCATAAGCTCCGCAGCGTAATGCTGACAATCAGCCGCACTACCACCATTTCCACACCAATATATCGTACCTCCGGCATCAACAACCTCTATAAGTTTCTTGGAAACAGCAACACAATGATTCTTGATAGCAACAACCGAATCGAGCGCCTGCAAATGTTGACAAATGGCTTGATCAAAATCACTTTCTAAATTCATTTCATACCGCCCACACGGGAAATTTCACTAAGAACCATATCTACCGATATCGAATCCATACAAACAGGATTTCCACAACCAGTTATAAATCCGCGCCTGTAGCAGGGCGAACATTCCATGTTAGATGAAACAACAATTAAGTCCCGCGAATAAACGCCTGTATGCATAGGATCTGTTGGTCCATAGAGCCCAATGACTTTAGTTCCTACAGCTCCAGCCATGTGAGAAACACCATTACAATTTGATACAACAACATCACAACCAGCAAGAAAATCTAACGTCTGAGGAATTCCCATCGAACCCGCAATATTAACAACATTAGAGCGGTCATTGTAACTTGCTATCTCTTCCCCCAAAGCAGCCTCTTCCGGGCCACCAACCACATAAACAGGAAGATTAAAATTCTTATTTATTTCGTGGATCAAATTTGAATATTTTTCAGGCGACCAACGCTTATGCTTTTCTATCTGCCCAGAGCCTGGCGCTATGGCCACTCTCTTTAGCGCGCCCGCTGATTCAAGTCTATAACTTCTCTTTTTTTTGTCCCAAGAAAAAAGCGCATCATCGATATCATAACCAAACCATTGCAGAACCTTGCAATTCTCTATAACTTTGTGCTCTTTAGTGGCCCTAAAATTATACGTATTCAAAAATGAAAGGCGCCCCTTCCAGCCAATTCTTTGAGGCACCAAAAGAAAAATAGATAACAATGAATACAACGCCGTATTAACACCGTACTGAGAAAAAACCACCCCAGGCTTTTTTCTTTTTACCCAACGCCATAACCTAAAAGCTCTCCTGATCAACGTTTCTTTTTGGCCAGAGAGCGAAAAACACTCCAATTGACTTTGATCAAGAAAATATTTCGCGATTTCCACCGAAGCAAGGTCTTTCACGATTAAAACTAGTTTAACTTCTTTATACTGGAGGTAGCTGAGAACTGGCAACATCATAACGAAGTCACCAATACCGTGCGTGCATACAAACAAGGCTTTATTCGGACGATCGCTCATATCTTATTTATCTTCATGATAGAAATGGGGCCACCAGGCTTCCAAATCACCCACCTTGACCGAAACCCGAAGGACATCCCTTTTGTAGTAATCAATAAGAAATTTTTTATCTTCCTCTTTAATAGGCTTATAACTTTTGGTGGAAGAATTTGCTTTTCTAATAAATGAGATCATTCTTTTCCTGCTTCTTTCAGGAATTATTATCTTGGCCAATCTTTTTAAAGGGGAATCTTTATATAATGCTCTTGCCAGCCCCGGCACTAGCGCGACCTTTGCAGAATTAGTAATTTCTTTATCGGGAATCTCGGTGCAGTTTACCCCTATGAAATTGAACACTTTTTCTAGCACATATTCTCTTTGCGAAAGGTATTGCTCATGTAAAATAATCAATAAGTTTTCGCTTCCGAATAAACGTTCAAGCCTAGATATTTGTTCAAAGTAAAGCCCCTTTGCAAGATAGCTCTTGTGCCTATCAACATCTACCCCTTTGATCTCCCGTTCTATAGCTTCTCTAAAATTCGTTTTTCTTTCCGCTCCACGATATCGCTGATACCAGAATGAGGAATAAGCTCGACTAACTGGTTCACGAAGAAGTATGATCAACTTCGTATTCTCGTTGTGTTCTCTCAGCCTTCTCGCTGCTTCAGGCTCATAACAGATACCTACATTCTTCGCCACAACCAGGTGATTTCCAGAAGGAATGTCACCAAATTCATCATAAAAACAGGCTGAGAAAGACCGTTTAAACCGACTCTCAGGCAGAAAGTATGAAAATTCCGGATCATAATTCGTGACTTGCTCCCCCTTAAATTTTCCAGGTATAGCAACATTTTCATGCTTGCCTATATCGCTGAGCAAAGCACTAGTGCCAGCTTTCTCTACCCCTACAATCATTACATCTATCAGATCTTTCATCGTTACTCCGATGACCTATCCAACCAAGACGTCAAATCTCTACCTAAGAGCTCTGACAGTCGCTCTAAATCATTACGGTAAAAAACCTTTAGATTATTGAATTGCTGATCACTAATAGGAGGATACTCATTCTCTTGGTATTTATTCATAATTCCAATAGTTATTTTTCTTTTTATACCAAATGGAACAAAAATTCTAACCAGCCTTTTCACCATCTTATTTCCAGCCAGCTTTAGTAATTTTCTATAAAACTCATTATTATTCATTCCGCCTTTATTGTGAACTATAAAGTCGGCACCCGAGCTGGGCTTTTCCAATCCAAAAAAGTCAAAACACTCACCGCAAACTCTTTCAGGATCACTTTTAAGGTCGTCATAAGTTAAAACTAAAACGTTTTTTTGCCCAAAAATATCTATATAATTTTTAACCTTTTCATAGTATAGGCCGTAGTTCGCGTAATGTAGCTCAAATCTAGCTCCACATTGTATTCTCTCTCGCTCTTTTACCAGAGCTTCATCGAAAGAAAGTTCCTCCGTACCCTCCCTCACCCTGTGCCAATAATCAGAGTAGGCTCTAAATATTGGATTCCTAAGTATTATAATTATTTTCATATCGGGGTTCATTTTATAAATCTGTCCAGGTGCTTCACGTGAATACAGATAGGAGACAGATTTCTCACCTGCTATAATATTTGACGGGATATTATTAAATAGGCTTAAGTACCGATCTTGAGATTCGATTTGGAGGCCTGCGTTTTCATATTCGCCAAAAAACTCAAGCCCTTCCGAAACGACTCGGATTTTTGGGTGCGCATTGAGGTACCTCGATAGCGAGGTCGTACCACTTTTCGCTCCCCCTACTATTAAAAAATCAGGCTTTCTCATTAACGCCTCCAAATGATTTTAATGGCCCCACGACCATAGCTGAGAAAAGAAGCCCGAATACCATAAAATAAATACCGCCGACAGAGCCTCTCAGAACCAACACGCTGGTAACGATGAAGTAGGAAAAAAATACCGATCTGGCGTATGACGAGGATTTTTTTATGTAGACGTTAGCGATGTATAAACCGAGAATAACAAAAAATGGGAAAAACAAGATTCCAGGTATAGCGCCAAAACTGAGCGCAAATAAGCCGATTATTCCGGGGGGCATGTTACCCGCTCGAGCCTCATTCGAAGCCCCGATATCTTTAGCAAACATTGCGGGTATACCTTCAGGTTTTAAGCCGTATGAAATAGACTCGGGAATTGGTAAGAAAATGATACGCCGGATAACAGCAAGTGGATACAAGATATCTTCTTGATCGTTAAGCTTTATAGCTTCAAGCGATGCCCTATAGAAGTAGGTCGTATCCCCACGCCTAAAAAGTTCAGAATTTTCCGATGAACGCTCATATAAAGTAGCCAGAAAATTTTCACTTTCTTCGACACTCATATTTCTACCGTATTGCCATGCATACAAAAATGCAAAGCACAAAAGTAGAATAGCCAATGTCTTTTTTGTCACCACGATCTTGCCTTTCATATCGTAGTGCCCAGCCAAAAAACCAGACATGAGAAACAAGACCCATTTTCTACCGCCTGACACTGAAATCAATGCGAGGATAGTGGCGTACACTAAAATAGAAAGCACCTTGTTTGGAAAGCCCCTTTTATAGTCATAGTATGCATAAGGCGCAACCAATGAAAAAAGGTATAATCCAACATTTAGATAAAAACTATCTACAGTTCCTTCGGCAAACCATGCGAATCTTGCTGCGGAAGCAAGATCTTTTATTGACATTCCAGTTCCGAAGATATAAACCGCTCCACCAGCCAGAACGCCTACGCCCAAAGCATAATGTAGGCGCTGCTCTTTATATCCAGTAACCAAGGTTTTTTTAACTCTCTCCTTTTTTCTCCAAAAAAGGGAAAGGGCAAAGAATGAAAGGGAAAGAAGCAGAACATACATCGAATATAGAAAATAGACGTCATCATTCGTTATGACATGATCATAGCCCCACCTTATTGTGTAGGCATAGCCACCGATATTGCTAATCAACGGCACAAAGATATACAGTATCCCGAACAAGACGCCAAAGTACGTAAAACAAGCGTAGCCATACATGCTTTTCCTATAAAATATATAGCAGGAAAAAAGCATCAAAATGAGACTTAGAGACAGTATAGCGCTACTAACAAACACGTTGGTTCCTACTCTTTCTTTATGGATTGCAGCATACCTGCAACATCGAGAACCTGTTTACCATTAAAATCCAAATCACGAAATTCTTTATGGGCCACAAGAACAACTACAATATCTGCTTGACTCAACCCTTCTTCTATATCAACTAGATGACCTTCGATGTTGGAACCATCAATCTTAGCATGAGGATCACATACATACAGACTTCCTTCATGAATCGCAGCCAAATTATTAATGATCTCCAATGAGGGGCTTTCTCTCATATCGCCCACATCCGCTTTATATGTAGCGCCTAGACACAAAATATTGATATCGCTCTTTTTGGCTGCTCCCGCGCTAATCTTATCGACCATCTCCATGATTTTTTTTACGACCCAAGCGGGCTTCGAGGAATTAACACGACGAGCTGCCGTTATGAGATTGCTTTGGTCAGGGTTATTAGAGGCTATAAACCATGGGTCTACTGCAATACAATGCCCTCCAACGCCGGGGCCTGGCTGCAGAATATTCACTCTTGGGTGTCTGTTCGCCATCGAGATCAATTCCCAAACATCAATGCCAGATCTATCGCAGATCATTGACAGTTCATTGGCAAATGCAATATTTACATCCCTAAACGCATTCTCAGTCAGCTTTGCCATCTCAGCTGTTTTTGCATCAGTTATAAGAAAGTCGCCTCTTACAAATGTTTTGTAGAGATTGCACGCAGCCGCGCTGCATCTCGAAGTCATCCCACCAACAATTCTGTCATTTTCCACTAACTCATGCATAATACGTCCGGGAAGTACACGTTCCGGACAATGTGCCAGATTAATGTCGGCATCCTCACCGACACATTGTGGGAATGTCAGGTCAGGTCTCGCTTGCTTTAACCAGTTCGCCAGAATCTCCGTCGCTCCTACCGGCGAAGTCGATTCTAAGATGACAAGATTCCCTTTTTCTAGAACTGGTGCAATAGAATCAGCAGCCGATTTTATATAGCTTAAGTCAGGAGTCGGTATTTCACCTTCTTTTTGTCCTTTTTTAAAAGGCGTAGGCACTGCCACAAGAAAAGCTTGTGCCGGTTCCGGACGTGTAGTGGCCAGCAAATAACCTTCTCTTACAGCTGCCCGCACCGTAATATCTAATTCCGGCTCATCAATATGAATCTCGCCGCGATTAATAGTTTCTACGGCATCCTGATTGATATCCACGCCTATCACCTTCTTACGACGAGAGGCAAACATTGCAGCCGTAGGCAATCCGATATATCCCAGTCCGACTACACAGATCGTATCAAATCTCATATGATTCCCTGCTTTAGTGGCAATATTGCTTCTATCAATGTCCGCAGACAGAAAGTCTGTTAGCTATAAGGACTGACCTTCACTACTCATAAGAGAGACTTAGCAATATGGTCGGCAATTTGTTCGGAGGCTGTGCCGTCTCCATATGGATTATGCGCCCTGCTCATCTCTTCCCAAACGCCATGTTCAGTCAGTAAACGGTGCGTTTCATTGAAAATACGGTCGCTTTTGGTTCCTATAATTTTAACGGTACCCGCAGAGACAGCATCAGGCCGCTCAGTAGTGTCCCGCATTACAAGAACAGGTTTACCTAAGGAGGGAGCTTCTTCTTGAATGCCGCCAGAATCAGTAAGAATCAGCCGTGCATTCATCATTAACCACACAAAGGGCAGATAATCTTGCGGTGGAACCAAATGTACGTTACTGAAGCTTTTCAGAAATCGATTGACCGGTTCCTGCACGTTCGGGTTTAGATGTACCGGATATACGAATTCTTTATCCTTGTGCACTTCTGCCAACTTAGCGATAGCTTGGCAAATCCGCTCAAACCCCCCGCCGAAACTTTCTCGCCGGTGGCCAGTTATTAAAATGAGATGGCGCTCCAGACCGTAAGGCAGTTGCTCCTTCAGATCCGCACATAGTCCATCGTCACTTTCGATTTTTTCTTTCACCCATAGAAGGGCATCAATAACCGTATTGCCGGTCACTTTTACGGCATCTTCGCTGATGCCCTCCCCTAGTAAGGCCTGACGCGCCGTATTGGTAGGCGCGAAGTGGAGCCGCGCCAGATTTCCAGTCAACTTACGATTGGCTTCCTCCGGCCAAGGGGATAAGAGATTTCCTGTCCGTAGCCCCGCCTCCACATGGCCTATAGGGATTTTCTGATAGAACGCGGCCAACGAGGCAGCCACGGTTGTGGTGGTGTCACCGTGCACTAGGACCATATCCGGCTTTTCATCCTGAAGAATACCTCTCAGGCCTAGGAGGATACGGGAGGTAATATCGTAGAGATCCTGGCCCGGGGCCATTATATTTAGATCGTGATGCGGCGTTAGCCCGAAAAGTCTCAAAACTTGATCCAACATTTCCCTATGCTGGGCTGTCACGCAAAGGCGGCTTTCGAAACGGGGATCGGTATCGAGTTGCTTGACCACGGGGGCCATCTTGATCGCCTCAGGGCGTGTTCCGAAAATGCTCAGTACTTTTTTAGTCATGGGTCCTTGCCGCTATTCAGATTTTGGGCGCGACTGAATGGCCACGCTGTGTATACGAGAATTTGATCGGAGAATAGAAATTCTTTTCGCGGCTAAAGCCACTCCTACGAGGGTCAGCGCGGTGAAAAGATGTCGACGCAATATGTAGATATTGGTTTTGCGCGTATGCTAGCGGGCAGGTCTTTAGCGAGGTGCCACCCGGCGCGCTGATTCACGCGGGTGGCTTGATCCTAGTTAGTACTTTCGTATTTGTAGTTATAGTAACCGTATTCGTTACTGGCACGCCGTTCAATGCAGTTCAAGATTGCACCTTTGATCTCCACCTTGTTCTGCTCGAAGCGGTTGAAGGTAACATCCACTTCTTTCACCGAGTTCTGGCCGTAGCGGGTCACGATCAGACTGGTGCCGGCCAGTTGGCCGATGATGGCGGCGTCGGTCACCGCCAGGATCGGTGGCGTATCCACCAGCACCAGGTCGTATTGCTCGGAAAGGCGCTCCATAAGCTGCTTGAAGCGAGGGTGCATAAGCAGTTCCGCCGGGTTCGGTGGCACCTGCCCGCGCGGGATGAAGTGCAGGTTCTCCACCTTGGTATCGTGGATGATTTCGCTCTCCTGCGCTTGGTCGGCGAGCCAGTCCGAGAGGCCTTTGTCATTCTGGTTCTCGAAGTAGCGGTGCAGGTGGCCCTTGCGCATGTCCGCATCCACCACGATAACCTTCTGTCCAACCTGAGCCAGCACAGCGGCGAGATTGGCGCTGATAAAGGATTTACCGACCTCCGGGCTTGGGCCAGAGATCATCATGACTTTGTTTTCTGCTTCCAGCATGGCGAAGTGCAGACTGGTCCGCAGACTTCTCAGGGCCTCCACCGCCAGGTCTGCCGGATCATCTTGAGCCAGTAAGGGAATGGCCTCATGACGGCCGCGACGGCGGCGGCGCATCAAGGCCACCAGGCGATCAAGCTTCTGTTGATGCTCGGAAAGCGGCACCGCAGCGTATACCGGGATACCCTGCTCTTCCAATTGATCGGGACTTTGGATACCTCGATGCAGGGCTGCATGCAGTAGCACATAGCCCACCGCCCCCATCAAACCCAGCAACGCAGAGAGAGCCGCCAAAAGGCCTGTTCTGGGCTTTACCGGATCGGGTTGGACCAGCGCCTCATCAATGATGCGCACATTCCCTACCGTACTGGCTTTCATGATACGCAGCTCCTGAACCTTATTGAGGAGGCCCACGTAGATCTGCTGATTCACCTCGACATCGCGCATCATGCGAAGCACTTCCTGCTGTGTCTCCGGCAGATTCTTGATCTGCGACTCGATCTGCTCTTTTTCCTGCAAGAGAGACTGGCGCTGTTGGAGTAGCGTCCGATAGGCTGGGTGCGATTGGGTGAAGCGTGCGGAAATCTCGCTTTCCTTGATCTTTAATTCGTTGAGCTTAGCCTCAATACCTACCAGCCGCTCCAGGACAGACTGCGTTTCAAGACTCAGGTCCACGGATTCACTTTTCAGGCGATACTTATTGAGCTGCTCTTCGGCACTGGTCAGCTTTTCCTTGATCTCCGGAAGCTGCTCGTCAAGAAAATCGAGGCTCTTTTCCGCTTCCGCGGCGTTGCGCTGGATGTTTTGGGTTTGGTATGTCTGGGCAACGGCGTCCAATACTTCGAGGATCCGCTGTGGTCTTGGCCCGGTCAGGCTCATACTAATGATGCCAGTGTCCCGGCCTTGCTCGCTGACACTTAAACGAGCCCGCAGGTTATTAATGGCCGTCAGTCTATCTTGACGGATCAATACGAGAGCTTCTTCGCCGGGTTGCCATTCAGCAAGAGAAAGGCGAACTCGACCGTCTTCACTGACCAAAGGCTCCGAGGGGTTACCTTTTGCGATCAGCGCCCCTTCATAAAAAAGAGCGGCGTCGCCGTTCTCCGCCGCTTTCAGGGTAAACGCCTCCCCCTGCCATTTTTCGGGCACGGTGAAGCTTTCGACGGTGACGAAGGTTTCACTGTCGCGGTATCCGGCGAATAGAGGGCGTGGTGCAAACTCAGGAGCGGGGTCAGGTGCACCAAACCGCCCGACTAACGGCAGGCGGTCTGGCTCAACACTAATCGTCATATTGAACTGATCGACGACCTGGCCCAGGACCAAGCGGGAGCGGATGATCTGAATTTCCGCGTCGGAGGACGACTCCTCCGCGAACATCTCGCTCAGTTCTTCAAAACCAGGCAGACCAGATTGCTTCTTTTCGACCTGGAGCAGGGCATCCGACTTATAAATAGGAGTCGCCATAAAGGCATAGCCAAGCCCCAGGAGCAGAGCCAGCAAAGTCGTTCCGAAAATCAGCCAAACATTGTCCACCAACAGGGCCCAAAGACGCTGCAGATCAATCTCGTCATCCGTTACATTGAACCGCTTATTAGTGCCTTGCTGGTCACTCATACCCTGCTTTTCCTCATCATTATACTTTCCGCAGCCAGCCTTCCACGGCCTGGCTCATCATCGGGTAAATCCGCTCGAACACTTCCCTGCCCCGTCGGTAGGGGTCGGGAATGTCCTGCCCGCCGTTCCAATGGCTGAGCAGGAAGGTTTTACCGCTGGCTTCCGGGAACCGCTGGATGATGCGGTCCCGTTGGCGGGCTTCCATCACCAGGATCAGCTCCGCTTCACGGCAGTGCAGGCTCTCCAGCTTGCGCGCCTTGTGGGGTGGGCACGTCAAGCCGTTGGCCTGGGCCACCTCCCGGGCGGTGGCGTCCATGTCGTGGCCTTCCAGGCCCACCAGGCCGGCGGATGCCACGGTCTTTTCCGGCCGGGCGGCCTGAAGCATGGCCGCCACGGTGGGGCTGCGGCAGATGTTGCCGTCGCAGACCACCAGGATCCGTTCAAACATCAGAGGCCGGTCTCTTCCAGTTCGCTGTCCGCCCGGGCCGCGAAGAAGATGGCCTGGGTGGTGGGCAGCAGATTCTGGATCACGCGGTTCCAGCGCGCGATGGGCGCGGTGGTGACGTAGACGATGTCCCGTTGTTCGAGCGGGAAGTTGTCCGCCAGCACCAGCGCCGTGGCGTTCTTGGCATTCAGCTGGTAGACGTCGATCAGGTGCTCGCTGCCCTCCGGCGCCCGGCGCATCACGAAGATGCCGGAGGCATCGGCGGTTTGCTTCATGAAGCCGCCGCTGGCGGAGAGCGCCTCGGCCAGGCTCAGGCCGGTGCGGGTCATGGGGATGGGCTGCGGCTCCATCACCTCACCCAGCACGAACACCTTGTTGTCGTCGTTGCGGGCCACGTGCACCACGTCGCCGGGCTTGAGCAGCACGTTCTGGCTCTTGTCGCCGCTTTCGTAGATGGCGCGCAGGCTCAGAGTGTATTCCTTGCCGTCCCGGCTCAGGGTGACGTTGCTCCAGTTGGCCTGCTCACTGAGGCCGCCGGCGGCGTTCACCGCGTCCAGCAGCCGGGTGGGCACATTGGTCACCGGGAAGGCGCCCGGCTGGGTGACCGCGCCGGTGACGTACAGGCGCTGGCTGCGGAAGGCGGCCACGGAGACGTCCACCTGGGGATTCTCGATGTATTCGGCGATGCGGTCGGCGATTACGTCGCGGATCTCGGTGACGCGCATGCCCGCCACGTGGATCTTGCCCACGTAGGGGTAAAAGATGGTGCCGTCGTTGTGCACCCAGTTGCCGGCTTCCTGGGCGCTGCGCATGGAGCCGGCGGGGATGGTCAGCTCCGGATGGTCCCAGATGGTGATCTGCAGTACGTCACCGGGGCCCACTTCGTAGTCGTAGTTGGCCGGCTCCTGCATCAGGCTGGGGTCCGGGTTGGCCAGGGTGCGCTGCTGGGGGTTGGTGAGCACCGCGGTGCTGATCTGGTGCACTTCCACCACGTCCGGCAGGGCCGCCGCGTCGGCGCCTTCATCCTCGCTGAACCAGCCCGGGGAGTTGGAATAGTGAGGCCCCGGGGCGAAGGCGCAGCCGGTGAGGGCAATGAGCCCGGCGAGGGCAATGGGCAGTTTGATTGTTTTCATAGATCGGGAACTGACTCTGTTGGTTACCAGGCGAAGGTGCGTTGCCACCGCGCCATGGCGGTCACTTGTTCTCGTTCACCGTCGAAGGTATCGATGGTGTCGTCGGAGGCGGCCACGGACCAGCTCATGCGGCCCCCCAGCAAACCGTGTTCCAGGCGCAGCTCGGTGACCACCACGTCCTGTTCGTCGCTGGCCTGCAGGATCTCGGCGCCGCCGTCGGCGATTTCCGTTCGCTTGCCGCCCTTGGCGTTCAGGGTGGCCGCGGTGACGGAGCCGGTGAGCACCACGCCGTTGCGGAAGAACTGCTGGCCGCCCAGGGTCAGGGTGCGGGCGTCGCCTTCGTAGGTGGTGGCCAGGTTGCGGCCGTAATAGCGGAAGCCGCTTTTGTAGGTGCCGTGTTCATAGGCGGTGTTGTAGCGGGCGTCGCTGAAGGTGCGGCCGGCCACGGTGTCGCTGCCTTCCAGGAAGAAGCGCTGGCTGCCCTCCCCCAGGCCGGTGAGCACGTCCACGCCGAGTTGGGTGGAGAACTTGGACGGCAGGCCGCCGGCTTCGTCCTCGCCCATGGCCTGACCATACAGGCCAGTGGGCACGCCGAACACCGGGAAGCTGGCGCGGAAATCCAGGCCGGCCACCTGGTTGCTGGGGTCCTGGCCATCGGCGAAGCCGGTGGTCTGGCCGTTGTCCTTGCCGATCAGGGCGTCGCTGAACGAGTCCCAGCCGTCCGGGCGGCCCTCGCCACCCCATTGGAACAGCCGGGTCAGGCCGATCTGCAGGAAGCCCGCCGGGCGGAAGGTAAAGCGGCCGCCCACCAGCTTGGTGTCGGGCACGGCGCGGTCCTGTTCCAGCTGGCCGACGAAGCCTTGCAGGTCCCAGGGGCCGATCCAGGACAGCCAGCGGGACTCCGGCGCGTAGGGGGTTTGCCGGGCGAACCAGGCGCCGGCCACCGGGCGGGCGTTGTTGGACCAGGCCAGGGAGCTTTGCCAGCCGGGGCCCCACCAGCGGTCGATGGCGCCGGCGCCGAGCTGCCAGTTGCCGAAGCGGCCGGCCACGTAGCTGCCGTCCAGGCGGGCTTCCCGGTCTTCGCGGTTGTTGTGCACGTACTGGGCGCGAACCCGGGCGGCGAAGCGCCGGCCGGTGACGCTCACCGCCGCGGCGGCGTCGGCTTCGCCCCGGGGCTGCTCGCCGTAGTGGCGGAACAGGGGCTCCTCGTTGGCGCCACCCAGGCTCACCGTGGCGGTGCGGCCCTGGTTCTTGGCGCGGTCCAGCCGGGCGCGCAGCCAGGCGGCGTGGTCCGTGGCCTGGCAGGCTTCACTGGCGCCGTTGAGGCCCCGGGCCACGGCGGACCAGTTCACCGGCCAGGTGAGCGTGAGGCCCTCGAAGCAGCCCAGGGCGGAGAGCGCCTCGATGTGATGGCGGGCACGCAGGTCGCCGGTCTCGACCCAAGGCGCGGCGGCGGCACTGCCGGCGGCGCACAGAAGGGTGACCAGGGCCAGGCGCTTCAATGTCGTGGGGGGAGTCGGCACTGAGCTTCCTGTTCGGTTTTTTAAAGTCCTTGGGCGAACCGCTTCAATTTAGCGATTCGAGTACTGCAAAACGACGCATTTTACATGCCGGTTACGGAATTGCGACATACCTATGCGTAGGTGCGCTCGCCGCGACCGATGGCGTAGTAGAGCAAGCCGGCCTGGCGGGCCGCCTTGGGCTCGTACAGGTTGCGTCCGTCCACCAGTATCGGCGTGATAAGCAATTTCTTGATGGTGGCGAAGTCCGCCACCCGGAATTCCTTCCATTCGGTGCAGATCACCAGGGCGTCCGCGCCTTCCAGGGCATCATGGCGATGTGCCACCACTTCCAGGTCTGGGCGGTCGCCGTAGAGCCGGCGGCATTCGCGGCTCGCCTCCGGGTCGTAGGCGCGGATTTTCCCGCCGGCGGCCCAGACCGCTTCCATAAGCACCCGGCTGGGGGCTTCGCGCATGTCGTCGGTGTTGGGCTTGAAGGCCAGGCCCCACACGGCCACGGTGCGACCGGCCAGGTCGCCGTCGAAGGCGGCGGCCAGCTTATCGAACAGGCTCGCTTTCTGGCGCTGGTTGACCGCGTCCACGGCGGCCAGGATGTGGGCATCGTAGCCCACGTCCCGGGCGGTGCGGGCCAGGGCCTGCACGTCCTTGGGGAAGCAGGAGCCGCCGTAGCCGCAGCCCGGGTAGATAAAATGGTAGCCGATGCGCGGGTCGGAGCCGATGCCCAGGCGCACATGCTCGATGTCCGCGTCGAGCCGCTCGGCCAGGTTGGCCATCTCGTTCATGAAGCTGATTTTGGTGGCCAGCATGGCGTTGGCGGCGTACTTGGTGAGCTCCGCGGAGCGCGGGTCCATGAAGATCAGCTTGTCGTGGTTCCAGTTGTAGGGGCCGTAGCATTCGCGCATGAGCTCGCGCACGCGGCCGGACTCGGTGCCCACCACGATGCGGGCGCCCCGGGTGAAATCCTCGATGGCGGCGCCTTCCTTGAGGAATTCCGGGTTGGAGCAGACGTCGAATTCGATGTCCCGGCCCCGTTGTTGCAGCTCGGCGGCGATGGCGGCGCGCACCTTGTCCACGGTGCCCACGGGCACGGTGGATTTGTTGATCACCAGCTTGTAGTCGTCCAGGTGGCGGCCGATGGTGGCGGCCACGGCGAGCACGTAGCGCAGGTCCGCGGAGCCGTCCTCGTCCGGGGGCGTGCCCACGGCGATGAACTGCAGGGTGCCGAAGGCGACGCCGGCTTCGGCGTCGGTGGTGAAGCTCAGGCGGCCTTCCTGGCGGTTACGGGCCACCATGGGCGCCAAACCCGGCTCGTAGATCGGCACCTGGCCCTGGTTGAGGGCCTCCACCTTGGCCGGGTCCACGTCCACGCAGAGGACATCGTGGCCGGCGTCCGCCAGGCAGGTGCCGGTGACCAGGCCCACATAGCCGGTGCCGAAGACGGTAATGCGCATTCCGTACGTTCCCCAAAGCGACTCAAGCGCGAGAGCATACCAGCCCGCCGGCGTTCGGGCACGCTACCGCCCCAGGGTTGGCCGTCTGTTCCCCGTGAACGGTACCGCTTACCGGAGGCGCGGCGCGGGGCCGCGCCGGTTGTCAGGCTTGCGCGGCCAGGGGGCGCACGTCCTTAAGGGCCAGGGTGAGGCGGTGCTGCTTGTGCAGCATGTCCAGCAGCACGATGGCCCTTTCCTCGCCTTTGTAACCGTGGAAGGTGGCTTCCAGGTTGGCGAAGGGTCCGCGTTCGATGCGCAGCCGGTCGCCGCGGCGGATCGCCGGCTCGGCGTCCTCGCCCTGCTCCCGGGCCCGGCTGCTTTGCATCAGGGCCTCCACCACGCTCGCCGGCACCCGCGCCGGCCGCTCGCCGAACGCCACCAGCTTGTTGACGCCGCGCGTGGAGCGCACGGTGTGCCAGCTGGGGCCGTATTCCTCGAAGCGGATGAACAGGTAACCGGGAAACAGCGGTTCGGTGCGGTGGGCGCGGCGGCCGGCGCGGAGTTTTTCCACCCGGAGCCGGGGCTGGAAGCAGGTGAAGCCTTGGTTCTCCAGGTTTTCCTGAGCACGGAAATTCTGGTTGGCGCGGCACTGCACCACATACCAGGCGGTGTCATTCATACCCTACTTCCATAGTTGGGTGGCTGCCCCGGCGTCTCGCCGGGCGGTTCCTTGAATGCCAATTCACCATCCGGGACGGTTGCATGGCAGGGCGCCATCATCGACCGGGATCGTTACCGTGAAATGACCGTGAAAGAATAACGCGAATGCGCCGCGAATTCTTTTTCGGTTGAACACGATTTTGTTGGCATTGTTTTACGGCCCCCCGTAAACGAAGCCTTGATCCTAGTGCAGTTTGTTTATGTGATCAATATCACATAGCAGCACCGGTCAGCGGCCACGGAATCAGGCCCCGAGCGCCGCGCACAGCATGAAAACACAGCCCTCCGGGTTTTGGCATCCGCCGTTTCGGGTAACTCCGGATCGGCCTATCCTCTGATTTTTATCTAATGCTTTTTTCCTTTTTCGAGGGTTTTTCGTCGGGCCGGTTTCTCCCCTGATTCGGGGGTAGTCCCGGGGTGGGGGTAAGCGGTGAGAATGGTCACTAAGGAAAACGACCCATAACGACAAAGGATCTCACCATGCGACACGCCGCTTTTGCGCGCGCGCCCCTCGCCATGGCGGTGGGGGCCGCCCTCTCCGCACCGGCTTCCGCCGCCCTCTTCGAGGAGGCCGCGCCTTCTTTCACCGTTCGCGCCACCGGTGACGACTTCGCCATCAGCGGGTTCGACATCGCCGCCCTGCCCGACGACCGCTTGGCGGTGCTCTGGACCGAGACCGGCGTCGGCCGGGACCGGCTGCGCCTGCAGCGCTTCGACGTGAACGGCAACGCCCTGGCGGCGCCGCTCACGGTGCGGGAGGAACCCGTCGGCGCCAGCGAATCCATGGGCCTGCCGTCGCTGGCCGCCGACGACCAGGGCAACCTGGTGGCCAGTTGGCATGAACAGCCCTACCCCTCCTACGTCCGGAGCTGCCGGAACACCCTGTGGTTCACGCGCATCGACAGCGGGGACACCCTGGCGACGCCCATCCAGGTGCCGGGCACCGACGAGCAGCTTTGCGCTTCCGATATGGACGTGGACGGTGACGGCGACGTAGCCCTGGCCTGGACCGCGGACTCCGGCGATGGCCGGAGCCAGCAGTTCGCGACCTATGACGCCACCAGCACCCCGCTGGGGGACGGTAACGCCGCCGGCGACGGCAGCGGCGCCACCGTGGCTCTGAACGACGACGGCACCCTGATGGTGGTGTGGAGTGCCATGGAAGCCCAGGCGGTGCGCGTTCTGGGGCGGCGTTTCGCGCTCAACGGCAGCGCCCTGGGCGACGCCTTCCGGCTCGACAACGGCGAGGTGCCGGATACGCCCACCCTGGAAGACGACCCGACCGTGGTGCACGCCGGCGACGGCGGCTTCGTGGTGCAGTGGCTCGACCACCTGTCCAACCCGCCGGAGGGCTACCAGGCCTTTGTGGTCCAGGCCCGGCATTGGGGCGCGGACGGCGCCCCCGGCGCGGCCCTGGAGATGGTGAACCGGACCGCTGGTCCGTCCCAGGCGCTCACCGCGCCCAGCCTGGCCGCCGATGACGACGGCGCCCTGGTGAGCGCCTGGGGCTTCGAGAGCGCCGGCGACCCGCCCGAGGCGCGGGCCACCGCCTTCGACGCCAACGGCGACCTGGTGGGTGAGCGCGCCACCTTGGTGGAAACGCTGCCCGAGGACGAAACCTTCTTCGGCAATGAGGGCACTCCCAAGGTGGCCCTGAGCAAGGATCTGGCGGCCATGGCCTGGTACAACGACGGCGGCGACACCCTGCAAGCCCGGGTGGCACCGCGCCAGGACCTGACCCCGCCGGACGGCGGTGACGGTTCCGATGGCGGCTCGGATGGCGGCTCCGGTGGTGCCGACGACGACGATGACCACCTGTTCGGCGGCGCCGGCGGGCCGCTGGCGCTGGCCGGGCTGGCACTGCTGGCCCTGCGGCGGCGATTGCGCCGGTAGCAACCGGGCCCAAACACGCCCTTGGGGGGGCGAAGCGCCGGTTCGCCGGCGCTTTTTTTATCCGCGTGAAACCGTGCGCCGGTTAACCGCCACCTGTGCAATTTATTGCCACCATCCCCCGCTCATAACAACAGCGATCCTGAGGGGGATTTTTATGTCACTGCCCGTGTTTCCACGCACGCCGCTGGCCCTGGCGGTGGGCGCCGCCGTTTTGTCCACGCCCGCCGGCGCCGCTTCCTTGCTCGACGACGCCTCGCCCATGGTGGAGCTGTACGTCCCGAGCGAGGCCATCAGCATTAATGGCTTCGACGTGGCCGGTCTGCCCGACGGCCTGTTCGCGCTGGTCTGGTCCGAGTACGACAGCGACACCCGCCTCTACCACGTGCGGCTTGCTCGCTTTGACGCCGACGGCAACGCCGAGGGCGACGTCCTGGAACTGTTGTCCGGTTCTCCGTCCTCCAGCGGCGGTCCAAACAACCCGGTGGTGGCCGCCGACAACGACGGCGACCTTGTCGTGGCCTGGGAGTTCAACGATGGCGGCTGCGGCACACTGGGCTACACTCGCGTCGACGCCGACGACACCATCGCAAGCCCACAATCCCTGTCCCATGATGCCGGCTCCGGAAGTGACTGCCAGGTTCGGGTCACAATGGACGACGATGGTCGCTACGCGTTCGGCTGGCGCCATGAATCAGCCGCGAACTCTCCGGTGTACGTGGTCCAGACGTTCAATGCCGACGGCTCCACCATCGCGCCCTCCTTCGAGGTGGCGCCGGTGCTCACCATCTTTCCAGGGTTAGCTCTCGCCTTGCGGGACGACACCCTGGCGGTGGCCTGGACCGCGGATGTCGAGCCGGACTACCCGGTAATGGCCCGCCGTTACAACCAGAACGGCACCGCCCTGGGCAACGCGAATTTCCGCCTGGATAACGGCGCCCCGGACCACGCCGTGATTCAAACCTCACCGGTACTTGTTCAGGACCCCGCCGGCGGATTCCTGGGCATGTGGCACCAGGCGCGAAGCCTCAACGGTGAGTTCGTGGACAGCCAGCACGGCCAGCGCTGGGCCGCCGATGGTACCGCCCGCGCGGAGGTTGTGTTCAGCGATGACAATATGGGCGGCAGTGGCGGCAATGCATATGCCCCCTCAGTGGCCACCAATGAGCAAGGCTTGATCCTCGCCGGCTGGACCGCGAGCCTCGACTACGCCGATGGATTCAGCCGGGTGACGGCTTTCCAGAACGGTCAACGCCTGGGCGATGACGCCGTTACCGTCGGGTCCTATACCCAGGGGGATTATTTTTACTCGCCGAACACGGAGGTGGTGCTTAGCGGCCGCACCGCCACCGCCGTGTGGTACGAGCAAAACGCCGATCTGGAGTACAGCATCCGGGCACGCTCGCTGACGCTGCCGGAGGCCGCTTCGAATCCGGCAGCGGGCGGTGGTGGTGGAGGCGGCGGCGGCGCTAACTTCCTCGGGACGTTTGGCCTGATGTTGCTGATGGCGGGGCGGCGGACCCGCCGGTAGCGTCGCCGCGGCCCGGAACCGTACACGAGCCAGTGGCGGCAGCAGCGATATCACCACCGCCCTGCCGCCCCTGCTTACCGCCGGATTCTTGCCCCCGGCGCCGGCGCCCACCAATGACAACCGCCGGGGCGTCAACCTTCCGCCGAATGAGCCCGTAACGCCGTCTGAATTTCCATGATGTTCCAGGCCTGCTCCGCCAACACCGGATTTCCTGCCCGCAATCTCAGGAATTCCGCGGCTGCATTGATGGCTTTACTGACCCCGGTAAGATCGAGCATCGTTTTCACCGCCGCTTGATCGGCCTTCACTAATTTTCCGTTCTGTTCCATCCATGCCAGAACATCATGGGCATGCCATAGGGGCACGGAATCAAAGACTCTCGGCGCCGGAAAGCGTGAACGAGAGCGGCGCAACTCCCCCGCCGCATACTTGCGCATTGCTTGTCGCGTGATGGCAATGCGATTGTCTGATAACCACTCGGCGATGCCTGACAGGTTGAGCAGATCAGGGCCGACGGATTGTGGATGCGCCCCCGGGATCGCGGTTTGTACATCCCCGACGGCGGACTGAACGACTACCATGGCTTCTTCACCTTCTCGGCTGAAATCCAACGATAAATAGCCGGGCCGAGCCAAGCCCACGATCGCATCGTCGCATCCGGCTTCGAAGAGAGCATCCAGCCATTGTTCGGAATCCGGCTGCTCCAATGGCAACTCGAAATGCACCTGAAACTCATACATCGTCATCATCTGCTCCTGACCGCCTGTACAGACAACCATCCACGGCCCTGCGTAAAGCCCGGGCATGCGCTTCCGGATTAGCCGGCGTCGACCAAATCATCCTACTCGCCGTTCACGGACGACAAAGCATGGCTTGCGGTATCCGCAGGACGTCCTGTAACAATGCACCCGACATTTGTCGGGTACTGCCGGCGCGGGGGCGGTTCTAGAGTAAGCGTGTTTTTGCAACCTTACTCTGGGGGTGAATTTCCGTGTCTTACCTGACTTTCCAGCGCACGCCGCTGGCCGTGGCGGTGTGCTCCGCCGTTCTGTGCGCGCCGGTGGGCGCCGCCTCGCTGCTCGACGACGCCGCTCCAACGGTGGATCTGTACGCCGCGCCGGCGGGCTACCAGCTTGATGACTTCGAGGTGACCGCCCTGCCCGGTGGTCGCTTCGCGGTGCTGTGGCGGGAGGCCAACGACGCCGGCGCGGACCTCATCAAGCTGGGGCGCTTCGACGCCGACGGCGCCCTGCTCGACGAGGTGATGGCGCTGGACAGCGGCAATGTCTCCTCCATCGACGTGCTTGAGCCGGCCCTGGCCGCCGACGCGGACGGCGACCTGGTGGCGGCCTGGAGCATCACGGTGGGCGATTGCGGCGGCGTGATCTATTCACGAATCGCCGGGGATGGCTCGGTGATCGCCGAGCGGCAGTCCGTGAATAGCGGCAGCGGCGCCAAATGCCACCCCGCCGTCGCCATGGACGCGGACGGCCGCTTCCTGCTGGCCTGGTACAACGAAGACGCGGCGCAGGAATACCGGGCGCGGGCGTTCAACGCGGACGGCACGGCGATGGGCGACTTCTTCGTTCTCGGCGAGGCGCAGGACGGGGCCCCGGCCGTGGCGCTGCAAGGCGACACCCTGATGGCGGCCTGGTCCACGTATGTGTCGTCGGCCGGCGATGTGGTTCTGGGGCGCCGTTTCAACCTCAACGGCACCGCTTTGGAAGCCGAGCCGTTCCGCCTGGATGATGGCAGCGAAGCGGGCCTCAGCCTGGACCAGACGCAGCCGGCCCTGGCCGCCGATGAGGACGGCGGCTTCCTGGCGATGTGGTCCCAGGAGGTGTGGCCGGACCATGTCAAAACCCTGACCATGCAGGGCCGGCACTGGGCCGCCGACGGCACCGCCGGCGAGACGCTGGCGGTGCCAACCGGCGGCCTGGATACCGGCGGGCCGTCCCTGGCCTCCGACGGCGACGGCCTGGTGGTGGTGGGCTGGAGCCAGGCCCTGCCCGACGAAAACGGCGGCGAAAGCCGGGTGATGGCGTTCCGCGATGGCGCGCCCCTGGGCGACGGCGCGGCGGTGGTGGCGACCTCCACCATTCCGGAAGCGGTGGATCACTCCCTGAACACCGAGGTGGTGCTCGGCGATGGCACCGCCACGGTGGTGTGGTTCGCCCAGGAGGATGGCGGCCCTTCCACGCTGCGGGCACGCACTCTGAGCGTGGAGGACGCGCCGGGGGATGGCGGCGACGGTGGTGGTAGCGGTGGCGGTGGCGGCGGTTCCACCGGTTTGCTTGCGCTGCTCGGCCTGGTGTTGTTCGGGAGGCGGCGGTATCGTTGCCTCCCATGAACGAGAACCCGGAACGGATCCTCAAGCGCGCCCTGGACCACGCCGGCGCCGGCCGGCTCGAGGAGGCCCTGGCGCTGCTGGTGCCGCTGGCGGCGCGCTACCCCAAGGTGCCGGCGGCGGTGATCAACCACGGCGAGATCCTGCGCCGGCTGGGCCGCTTCGACGAGGCGGCGGCGGTGCTGGAAAACGCGGTGGCGCGGCTGCCGGACCTGCCGGTGGCGCGTTTCAACCTGGCCCTGGCCCTGCGCGGCGCCGGCCGCCTGGAGGACGCCCTGGCGGTGTACCGGGAGGCGCTGCGCCGCCAGCCGGACCACGGCGACGGCTGGTACAACCAGGGCAATGCCCTGCTCGACACCGGCCGCGAGGAAGACGCCGTGGCCAGCTACCGGCGCGCTCTCAAGCACCTGCCGCCGCCGCGCCAACCGCGCACCCTCAATAACCTGGCCAGCGCCCTGATTCTGCTGCGCCGCCCCGCCGAGGCGGAAGCGCCGCTGCGCGACGCCCTGGCGCTGAGCCCGGACTACCCGGACGCCCACCTCAACCTGGGCGTGGCCCTGGAACGCCAGGGACACCTGGGCGAGGCCGCCGGCGCCTACCGCCGCGTGGCGGAACTGCGCCCGGACCATTGGTGGCACGCCCTGCACGCGGACCTGCTGTGCCCGGACGTGTTCGACGACAACGCCGCCATCGACACCTGGCGGGACGACTACGCCGCCACCCTGGCGCGCTGGCGGGACCGGCCCGGGCACCTGGACCCGGCTCTGCTGCACCTGAGCGGCGCCGAGCCGCCGCCCACCCTGATGTATCAGGGCCGCGCCGACCGCGCCCTGAAAACCGCCCACGCCGACCTGCTGGCGCCGCGCCTGCCCGCCATCGAACCGCCGGCGCCACGCTCCGGCGGTGACCGGCGCCGCATCGGCTTGGTGGTCAACCACGGCCACGAAGGCATCTTCATCCGCAGTGTCCAGGGCGTGCTGCCGCGCCTGGACCGGCAACGCTTCGAGATCGTGGTGGCGGTGACCCGCCCGGCCCTGAACCGCGCCCGCGCCGCCCTGGGCGACGACGGCCTCACCTGGCTGGCGCTCAGCCCCCAGGTGGACCAGGCCGCCGGGCAGCTGCGCGCGGCGCGGCTGGATCTGCTCTACCACTGGGAAGTGGGCTCGGACTCGTTCAACTACTTTCTGCCCTGGTTCCGACCGGCGCCGCTGCAGTACACCAGCTGGGCCTGGCCGCTGACCACCGGCATCCCGGGCATGGATTTCTTCCTGTCCTCGGACCTGGCGGAACCGGAGGGCGCCCAGGACCTGTACCGGGAAACCCTGCTCACCATGCCCGGCAACATGTTCACCTGGGCCGAGCCGCCCACGCCACCGGAGCGCCCCATGACGCGGGCCGACTTCGGCCTGGCGGACGGCGAGCACCTGTACCTGTGCGCGCAGAACCCGCGCAAGATCCACCCGGACTTCGACCCGCTGGCGGCGGGCATTCTGGAGCGCGACCCGCGCGCCCGGGTGCTGCTGATCGGCAGCCGGGAAGGCGCCGAGACCGAGCCCCTGCGCCAGCGCCTGCAACGGCGCCTGGGCGCCCTGGCGGAGCGCGTCACCCTGCTGCCGCGCCAGAGCCGGGAGCGCTACCTGGGCTTGCTGGACGTGGTGGACGTGGCCCTGGACCCGCCCCATTACAGCGGCGCCAATACCAGCTTCGACGCCCTGGGCATGGCCCTGCCGCTGATCACCCTGCCCTCGCCGCTGCTGCGCGGCGCCTTCACCGGCGGCCTGTACCGCCGCATGGGCCTCACCGGCCTGATCGCCCGGGACCCGGAGCACTACGTCGAGCTGGCCGTGGGCGTCGCCACCGACCCGGCCCTGCGCCAGCACTGGCGCGACGCCCTGCGCGAACACAACGGTGCGATCTTCCATGATGACAGCGCCATCGGCGAGCTGCAGAACGCCTGGGATATCATGCTTGGCGACGTCTAACGCCGCGCCCGTGTTAATCAAAAAGGCGTTCGAACTCCCGGGTGAAGTCGCCGGTGGCGGGTTGGATCCCCAAATCCGCCTCGGCCCGCGCGACAAGATTACGAGCGGTTCGGAATAACATGCCACTGAGTGATTCCAGGGTATTGAAATGCTCGGCGATGGCTTCGTAATTGGTTTCGTAGTCGTGGGCTGCGATATTCCGCGCCATGCGGCTCTGTTGCCATTCCTCTGAGGACTCCAGCACACCCAGCTTTTCGAAAAACGACAGCACCTTGAGGAAGCTGTCCGAGTCTTCGCTCATCAATAGAGCCGTGTGTCGCATGGCCACCGCCAAGGTGTCCTGGAGCTTGGCAAAGCGCTCATTGATGGCCGCCAACGTTTCGAACAACTCGGTATCCTTACGCTTCGCCGCCAGGTCGTCCCCGAGCAAGGGCCAGGCCATCTTGCGCTCTGAGTAATCAAGAAAATAAGCGCAGCGTTGCAGCGCTTCCAACAGGTGGGATAGATGGCGCCGCTCTTCGTCAAGGACGTTCATGATCAGGAAGCCTCCAGCAAGGGTCTGGCGCGGGCCTTGGCCAGCGACTGAAACGAGCTCAACGGCTTCCCGGCTTCCGCGATAACCAAGTCCACGGGCAAGCGCAACGACTCTTCCAATGCCATTTTAAGCGCGGCTCGCCGCAATAAAGATACGGTGCGGTCGGCTTCGATGAAGAGATCCAGATCCCCCCCTCTACGGCGGTCATCCACCCGCGAACCGAACACCGACACAGCGACGCCACCGCCCAGGTGCGCCTGCACGAGTTGTTGAATTCGCTGCCGTTGCTCTTCGCTCAAACGCATACAGATCTCCAGATCACACGGTCGAGAGTAGAACCGGCACGTCGGGCTCGCAAGGGCCGATCACGGGATCAGTCGAGGATGAAGCCGAGGCGGCGGGCCTTGAGGACGACCTGGGTGCGGTTGTCGCATTCGAACAGAGCGAGCAGGTCGGAGACGTACTCGCGCACGGTGGCCGGCGCGATATTGAGCTGGCCGGCGATCTCCTTATTGGGCAGGCCCAGGGCAAGCAGCTCCAGGGTGGCGCGCTGGCGGGGCGAGAGGGTCAGCGGCCGGTCCGGCCGCCGGGCGCCGCCTCTTCCACCAGCCGGCGCAGGCCGTCGCGGAACAGCTCGTGGTCCTCGGTGATCAGGATGCTAATCATGGGCCGGCCTCATGGCGGACTCGCCGGTGCCCGGCGGATGGTCGGCGCGGCGCAGCGCCACGTTCAGCAAGGCGCGCAACCGCGCCGGCGCCGCCGTGGCGTCCACGCTGAGCCAGCCCGGCGGCGGGCCGCCCTCCGGCTCGCCCAGGCACACCGCCACCGGTTCCCCGGGCAGGGACACGGCGGTGTCCAGGTGGGCCGGATCGCACAGCACCAGGGCCGAGGGCGCCCGCCGCCCTGCCCGGCCACCGTGGCGCGGGCCGGCGTCACCGGCAGCCGCGCCAGGGAGATGCCGAAACAACTGCCCCGGCCCGGTACCGACCGCAAGCTCAGCGGGTGGCCCAGCAGATCGGCCAGGTGCTTGACGATGGACAGGCCGATGCCGGTGCCCGCCTCTCCGCCGGCCGGCTCGGAGCGCTGGTAGATGTCGAACACCCGCTCGCGGGCGTCGTCACCGATGCCGCGCCCGGTGTCCCACACCTGGATGCGCACCCGCTCGCCCCTTGGCCGCGCGCTCACCAGCACGCCGCCGCCGTCGGTGTACTTGATGGCGTTGCCGATCAAATTGCGCAGCATGCGCTCCAGCAGCTCCGGATCGCTGTGCACGGTGAGCACCGGGGCGCGCACCCGCAGGCGCAGGCCCTTGGCCTCCGCCAGCGGCCGGTATTCGCGCTCCAGCCGCCGCAGCAAACCGGCCAGCGGCACCGCCCGGGGCGCCGGCGTGACGGCGCCGGCCTCCAGGCGGCCCAGATCCATGATCGACTGGAAAGCACCGCTCATACGCCGGTGGGTCACGCGCAGCCGCTGGAAGAGACGGCGCCCCTCCGCGTCCCGCACATGGGGCCGCAGATGCTCCAGAAACAGGCCCATGGCGTGCAACGGCTGGCTCAGATCATGGCTGCTCTGGGCAATGAACCGGGACTTGGAGCGGCTCAGGAATTCCGCGCGCAGCTTCTCCTCGCGCAGCGCCCGCACCCGCAGAATCAGCGCCACCGCGTGCAGGAACATGTGCAGGATCTGAATGTAGAGCACCGCCACCATCTTGTAGGACGCGGTCAGCACCGGGCCCGGCGCCGCCGAACCGTGGATCACCACCGCCACCTGCAGGATCGACAACACCAGCGGGAACCAGCCAAGCAGGTAGATCACGTAGTAGTACCCCTCGGCGCGCACCTTGGCCACGCCGGAGCCCAGGATCACCAGGGCCAGCACCAGGTAGTTGAACGCGTACAGACGCACCCGCGCCTCGAACGGCACCAGGCCGCTCAGCGCCCACACCGCCAGGGTCACCAGGCCGGCGCCCAGGAACGCCCGGAACCAGGCACCGCCCTCCTCGCGCACGCGCAGGAAGCTGGCGGCGAACGCCAGTTGCGACAGCAGCGCCAAGGACATCAGTAACCAGAACAGCCCGCCCCTGTGATACTCCCCCCGCCACAGCAACGCCGGCAGGCTGCTGTGCTCCAGGTAATAGGCCAGCATCAGCAGCGCCGACAGCGCCCCCCAGAAAAACGCGCGCTCCCGGATGAGCACGCCGCACACCACGCCCAGCAACGCCAGCCCCAGGATCACCCCCACCGCCACCAGGAAGGCGATGTTGAGGCCGGTGCTCCAGCCCTGATACTCCGCCGCGCTCATCAACGCGATGTAGGGATGCCAGGTGGAATGGTCCGCGCTCAACTCCACCACCAGGGACCAGGCCTCCCCCGGCGCCAGGGTCAGCGCCACCGCCCTGCCCAGCGCATTGATGTCGGCCTCGCCGCCGGGCCCGGCGGGCTCGAACCCGAGCCGCCGGCGCCGGCCCTGCTCGTCCACCAGCAGCACCGCCGGGTCCCGAAAACCGAAGTTGCTCACGTGCAGCACCCAATGGCGCTGCTCGGAGCGGTTCACCACCCGGGTATAAAGCCAATAGCGCGAATGCTGATTGAAATCCGGCGCCAGGCCGAAAGCCCGCCCCGCCGGCGGAACGGCCGGCGCCTCCGCCAGGGCCATGCCCGGCGGCGGCGCCACGAACCCGGAAGAATGCTCCAGCGACGCCAGCGGGTAGCGAACGTCCTGCCTCTGCAGCTCCAGGGACGGCACCGCGGCGTTCGCCGCGCCCACCAGCAGCAAGCCATGGCAAAGACACCCGGCAAGGACCGGGAGTAAACGGGCAAGATAGCCGGCGAGGCGCGGGAGATGTGGGTTCATGGCGTTTGCCAAGATGCCCCGCTGGTCTGGGGGAGTCAACGGGCGGCGGCGAACCCCGATTAAGAGAAAACCAGGAAGCGATGATAAGGAAACTGGGCAACCCTGTAGGTTTTCTCCAAACGCACACCTCCAGCGTTCTGAAAATCGCCTATAACCCGCGAAAGGGAAAACCCCTTTTTATTGATTTCCCAATGATGCTGACCATCGAAATGATGAGGCTTGCGGCCAAGCGCTGGACGGGGCAGGAAGAACCAAACCTGCCCGAACTTGGGCAAATAGAATGAAAAAGGCCATAAGGTCAATGCATCGGGAAGACTGATCACCACTTTTCGTCTGCCCACGCGACACATCTCGCCAAAAGCACGAAGACTGATTTCGTACGGCAAATGCTCAAGCATCTGAAACGCACAGACCACATCGTATTCGTCGTTCGGGAATGGAAGTTCATCGGCCGAGCCGACATGATCCGGTTCCAGCTCCGGATCAATATCCAGACTTTCCACGAATACTCCGTAGCAACTCGCCACTTGCTTGAATATCCCCGCGCCGGCTCCAATCTCCAGAACCTTGTTGGGCTGCAAGGAGAGGACTTCGTCCAACTGGTGCCATATACTCGCCCAACGGCGCTGATCCATGTAGCGACTGAACGCATAATGCGATGATTCAACTTGTTTATCGGCCATTTGCTCGTGCCTCTTGCCTGTCTCTGCGCAGTGCTACCTGTATGACCCAGACTATCAAGGCTATATACGATAGCGCACCCGAGACGGAAAACAGGGCCACCGCAATCCCATCGTCCCGCATGATCACAAGTCCCCAGTACATGGCGATGATCTTGAGACCGGTACTGAACAGTTCATAGATCATCAGGCCACGTTGTATTCTCAACGTCGCGGTGGCCACCACACAGGGCCGGTTACAAAACCCGAAGAGCATCATTAAGGCGAGCCATTGGGCATACTCACCCGCCTGCGCCCATTCGCGGCCAAAAATCAAAGCGAACAGGCCTGGCCCCCATATCATGACCACGCCGAAAGGAATCACCACCAAACCCAACAATAGAAGGGTGAGCCTGATCAAGGCACCGGCCAGCGGCATGCCTTGCTGCGCCCGCTTCGTCAGCGCCGGGTAGAACACGTCACCCACCGAGCGTGATACCAGCAAGGACGGCGCATACAGTACCATCCTGGCCAGGGCATAAAAGCCGGCGGCACCGGCGCCGAAGAACGATACAAGCATGATGACGGGCAAGTGCTGAGACAGAGCATTGATGACATTTTGCGGCGTCCGATATAGCGCGAATTCCCGGTACTGCCTCGCCAGACCCCGGCTCGCCATTTCACCGGTGTCCCTCAAGGTCAGCCCGGAACGCAAAGCGGCACGGGCCATCATCAAGGCCTGGCTGCCCAGGCCAGCCACCTGTAATCCGATAAGGATGAGCGCTGAAGGAAACAGCAAACCGCCGCCGGCTTTCAAAAGATTGACAAGCAGAGCGTTCATCGCCAAGGCACCAGCGATACCCTTGAATGCCCGCGTCCGCACCAGCCATTGCTGCGCGATCTGCTGCCAAGCGGCAAAAATCAGCACTAAAGGGACCAACCACAAGTAAGGCCCCAAAGGTCCTACTCCAAGTGTCCCGGCCAACCAATCGTTGTCCGCCACAACCAAGATAACCAAAGCCATGGCGGCGATGGAAAAAGCAATGACAAGGGAAAGCCTCGCTATGCCACGGGCCGCTGAATCGGCTCGAGGTAGAACCATTGCCACGGGATACGACAATGCGGCCAGAGGCGAGATGATGGCGGCTAACGCCATGAAGGTACCAAGCACGCCGAACGCTTCCGGGCCATACAGGCGGGTAATCAATGGCGAGAAAACAATCGCCATTGCCTGTGCTCCGGCCGTTCCACCGGCGAGCACCACAACGTCCCGTAGGAAACGGTTCCTTAGCATTGGCCCAAGAGGCTCACACCCCAATCGCGGCGATCAGCTGCCTCACGCAGGCTTCGATGTCGTTGTCGGCGGTGTTGATCACCACTTCCGGCTTGGCCGGGGCTTCGTAGGGGCTGTCGATGCCGGTGAATTCCTTGATCTCGCCGGCGCGGGCTTTCTTGTAGAGGCCCTTGGGGTCGCGCTCCTCGCACTTTTCCAGGGGGGCGTCGACGAACACCTCGACGAATTCGCCGTCATCGAAGAGGGCGCGGGCGGCGTCGCGGTCGGCGCGGAAGGGGCTGATGAAGGCGGTGACCACCACCAGGCCGGCGTCGACCATGAGCTTGGCCACTTCGGAGACGCGGCGGATGTTCTCGGTGCGGTCCTCGTCGCTCATGCCCAGGTTCTTGTTGAGGCCGTGGCGGACGTTGTCGCCGTCGAGCAGGTAGGTGTGCTTGCCTTGCTCGGTGAGGGCCACTTCCAGGGCGTTGGCGAGGGTGGATTTGCCGGAGCCGGACAGGCCGGTGAGCCAGATGCATTTGGGGACCTGGCCTTTGGCTTTGGCGCGGTCGGCTTTGTCGACGCTGCTCTGGTGCCAGACGACCTGGGCTTTGCTGTCGTGTTCGCGGTTCTGGTAGGGGCCTGACATTTCGTCTCCTTTTGCTCGGTTTGCAGCCTTCGGCTGCGATTCAGGATGCAGGATACAGGATTCAGGTGCGGCGCTGGGGTGCCCCGGGGCGCTGGCTGCCTCGAATCATGGCATGGAGCATTCTGGCTATGCCTTCTGCTTCCCGTTTCCAGTGGGTTCCAGTGTTTGGATCTATGTAACCTGCCTCAATGCCCACCAGGACCTGCGCCCGAAGCTCTCCGGCGGATCCTTTGGCATAATTCAGGAAGTTCAGCTTTTCCCGGAGCGATGCTCGTTCATGCCCTTCCGCAATGTTCGAAGGAATCGAGAGTCCCGATCGGGTTATCTGGTCCCGAAAGCCGTAATCCCGAAAATTCGCGAAGTATTTGTACAGCTCCGCACTAAGGCGTGCCGACCGTCTCCATACGTCCAGTTCCTCGAAGCGCATCCTTGCTTCTCCTCATGATTTGGCCGATCAGTATACCGGCTGTTTTTCCCTGAATCCTGCACCCTGAACCCTGTATCGCGCCCGAAGGGCGCTAGAACGCCCATACCAGGGGGATCAGGGTGGTGCTGACCGCCGCCGCCAGGATCGACATGGGCACGCCGATCTTGAGGTAGTCGGTGAAGCGGTAGCCGCCGGGGCCCATGACCATGAGGTTGGTCTGGTAGCCGAGCGGGGTCATGAAGCTGGCGCTGGCGGCGAACATGACGGCGACGATGTAGGGCAGCGGGCTGACGCCGAGCTGGGCGGCGACGCCGTTGGCGATGGGGAACACCAGGACGGCGGCGGCGTTGTTGGTGATCACTTCGGTGAACAGGGCGGTGATCAGGTAGATGGCGAGCAGGGCCAGCCAGGGGTTGTCGAGGCCCTGGCCGATCAGGGCGTCGACGATCCAGGCGGCGGTGCCGCTTTCTTCCAGGGCGGTGCCGAGGGCGAAGGCGGCGCCGATCACCACCAGCACGGGCAGGTTGACGCTGACGTTCATGCGCGCGCGGTTGACGGTGACGCAGCGGGTGACGAGCAGCAGGCCGGCGGCGATGAAGGCGGCTTCCAGCACCGACAGCAGGCCGAGCACGTTGACGCCGACCATGCCGACCAGGATGGCGGTGGCCAGGGGCGCCTTGCTGAAGTCCGGCGGGGTGGAGTCGCTGAGCGGGCTGACCAGCATGAAGTCGCGGCGGTAGCGGTATTGCTCGACGAAGGCGTTGCCGGTTTCCAGCAGCAGGGTGTCGCCGATGCGCAGGGTCTGTTCGCCGACCTTGCCAGGCAGGCGGCGGCCGCCGCGGCTGATGCTGAGGATGGCGGCCTGGTAGCGGGTGCGGAAGCCGGCTTCCTTGACGGTGTGGTTGAGGCCGGGGAATTCCGGGCCGATCACCACTTCCACCAGGCAGCGCTGGTGGTTGTTGAGGCGCAGCTTGTGGGCGCCGCCGTGGGCGGGCACCAGGCCGTTGATGCGTTGCAGCTCGCGGGCGCAGTCCGGGGCGCCGATAAAGGCGAGCTGGTCGCCGGCCTGGAGCAGCATGTCCGGGCCGACGGCGGTGAACAGTTTGTCGCCGCGCTGGATTTCGGTGAGGTAGCCGTGGGTCAGGTTGCGCAGGCCGGCGTCCTGGATGGTCTTGTTGTGCAGGGGGCTGCCTTCCGGAAGCACCACTTCCACGTGGTATTCCCGGGCGCGCTCGACCTGCTCCACCATGCCCTGGCGGTGGGGCAGCAGGCGGCGGCCGAACAGCAGCAGGAACAAGCTGCCGACGATCAGCAGCGGCACGCCCACCCAGGCCAGGTCGAAGATGTGGAAGCCGTCCAGGCCCCGTTCCTGCATCAGGCCGTCCACCACCAGGTTGGTGCTGGTGCCGATCAGGGTGCAGGTGCCGCCGAGGATGGCGGCGTAGCTGAGCGGCAGCAGCAGTTGGGAGGCGGAGAGCTTGAGGCGCTGGGCCCATTCCTGGACCGCCGGGATCATCATCGCCACCACGGTGGTGTTGTTGAGGAAGGCGCTGAGCAGGGAGGTGGGCGCGATCAGGCGCAGCTGGCTGCCAAGGGCGCTTTTCGGCTGGCCGAGGAGCTTGTGGGCGACCCAGAAGATGGCGCCGGTGTCGCGCAGGGCGGCGGCCACCACGTAGAGCACCGCCACCGTCATCAGGCCCGGGTTGGCGAAGCCGGCCAGGGCCTGGGCCGGGGTGATCACGTCGCCCACCAGCACCGCGACCAGGGCGGCCATCATGGTGACCTCGGCGGGCACCCGGTTGCTGGCCAGGGCCGCCAGCACGGCGAGCACGACCAGCGAGGTATAGATCATTTCCGGCGTCATGGGGCGGCCAAGGCTCCAGTGGTCTGGTGGTCCAGCATTGGCCGGATGGTAGCCGGTTTTTTATAACCTGCAAGCAGAGATTGGTTCTTTGCTTATAGCCTATTTCTCTTGGTTGCAGATCAGGCGCGCTTCGGCGAGGGCGGCGGTGCGGTGTTTGGTGGCTTCCTTGTACTCCGGGTCGGCGAGCATTTGAGCAAACGCCTGGATCGAGGGATAGCGCACCAGCAGCACTTCGTCCCAGTGCTCGTCCTGGGGCGCGATGACGCCGGCCAGGGTGTCGCCGGACCAGACCAGCTCGCCGCCCACGCCTTGCACTTTCTGGAAGGCCACCTTGGAGTAGCGGCGGTAGGCTTCGCGGCCGTCGTAGTCGGCCTCGCCGTCCTTGTAGCGGGCCACGTCGCGAAAGCGCAGCAGGTTGAGCATGACGATGGGGGTGTCCGCGGGGATGCTCTTGAGAATGTCCGGCAGGCGTTTGGGATCCGGGTCGACGATGGGCATGGCGCTCTCCTTGTGGGGTCTGTTGTTATGACCCCACAGGGTGACGCCGTCGGGAATGCACGCCAATGGTCGATTGCGTCATTCCCTTGATCGAATCGCCCGGACCGTCGCTCACACCTCGGCGCGCCAGTTGAAGTCCACTTCCAGGGGCGGCGTGGGCTCGCCTTCCGGCTGGCCGGCCATTTCCGCGTAGGGGGACTGGTGCACCAGCACCGCCTTGTCGGTGGTCATGCGCGAGAGCACGTTGTTGGCGTGCTCGGGGCCGTTGAAGCGGACGATTTTGTCCTTGCCGTCCACCACGTGGTAGCGCACGCCGTCGATGTCCACCTCGACGATGCAGATGGAGAGGGTCACCGAGCGCAGCAGCACCTTCTCCACGTGGCGGTTGTTGAGCTTCTTGAGGGTGATCTTGTTCATCACGACACCTTATTCACAAGGTGAGCATCGCCCGGACCTCGAACAGGCCGAAGGGCCAGACCAGCTCGCGCAGGGGCCCTCGCTGCAGGACCGGGATCCAGCTCGAGTATTCCTCCATGAGGCTATCATCCTCGGCGATGTCCACCTCGTGAATGATGGTGTTGGGGTTGACGGTCAGCACCAGCTCGCGCGCTTTTTCGCACAGATGGCATCCCTTTGTGGTGTAGAGCGTAACTTCCGGTGTCTCAGTCATCTTCATGTCGAATCGCGTAACAGTGGTGAATGGCGCCGTTGCGGCGGAAATCCTCCGGCAGGCTCCAGGCGGTGAGATCCTCCACGGCGTACCAGCGGCGCAGGCTCTCTTCCAGCTCGAAGCGGCGATAGTTGCAGGAGAAGTACAGCACGCCGCCCGGCTCCAGCCGTTTCATGATGCGACGGATCAGATCGCCGTGGTGTTCCTGCACGACGAAGTCCTCGCGCCCCTTATTATTCGAAAAAGTGGGCGGATCGCAAAATATCAGATCGAACTGCTCCTTGCAGTCGTCCAGCCAGGCCTGGGCGTCGGCGCGCACCAGGGGGTGGCGGTCGGTGGCGAAGCCGTTGAGCGCCAGGTTGCAGGCGGCCCAGTCCAGGTAGCGCCGGGAGGTGTCCACGGTGACGGCGCGGCGGGCGCCGCCGGCCAGGGCCTGGACGGTGGCGGCGCCGGTGTAGGCGAACAGGTTGAGGAAGCGCTTGCCGGCGGCTTCCTCGGCGATGCGCAGGCGCATGGGCCGGTGGTCCAGGAACAGGCCGGTGTCCAGGTAATCGTCCAGGTTGACCAGCAGGTGGGCGCGGCCCTCGCGGACCACCTGGTAGCGGTTCTGGTTGTTGAGCTTGTGGTACTGGTCGCGGCCTTTCTGGCGCTCGCGGGTGCGCAAGTGCACCTGCTCGCGGTGCACGCCGAGGGCGGCGCGGGTGGCGGTGACCGCCCATTGGCGGCGCTGGCGGGCTTTTTCCGGGTCCACCGAGGACGGCGCCTTGAATTCCTGCACCAGCACCTGGTCGCCGTAGATGTCCACGGCCACGTTGAATTCCGGCAGGTCCCGGTCGTAGAGACGGTAGGCCTGGATGTCCTCGCGGTCGAGCCAGCGGCGCAGGTGCTTGCCGTTCTTGCGCAGCCGGTTGAACAGCGGCACCGCCGGCTCCGGCAGCTCGAAGCTGGGCGCCTCGCCGACCCGCAGCGGCTCGCGGGGCGCCGTCGGGCGGGGCCGGCTGACGCGGATGAAGTTGGTGAGGGCGCCGTTGCGCACCTTCCACTGGGCTTCCAGGTCCATGCCGGCGCGGTCCAGGGCGGTGACCTCGCCGCCCAGCAACACCGCCCGCCAGGCCGGGGCTTTCTCGCCGAGCAGGCGGCCCAGGCCGGCGTACAGCCAGGCAGCCTGTTCCTGTTCGTCGAGGCGTTCGCCCCAGGGCGGGTTGGTGACCATCAGGCCCTCGGCGGCCAGATCCCGGTCACGCAGGTTGCCCAGTTCGCGGCGCTCGAAGTGGATGGCGCCGGCCATGCCGGCCCGTTCGGCGTTGTGCTGGGCGAACTTGAGGGCGTCGTTGTCGGCGTCGAAGCCTTTCAGGGCCGGTATCGGCGCCGGGTTTTCCAGGCTGGCGGCGGCCTCCGCCAGGGCCTCCTGGGCGAGAGCCTGGCGGCAGCCGCGCCAGGCCAGGAAGCCGTAGTCCTTGCGCAGGGCGCCGGGGGCGATGCCGGCGGCCATCCAGGCCGCTTCGACGAGCACCGTGCCGCTGCCGCAGAAGGGGTCCACCAGTAGCCCGGGGCGGTCGTCACGGTGCCAGCCGCCGGCGCGCAGCAGGGCCGCCGCCAGATTCTCGCGCAGCGGCGCGCGGCCGCCGGCCAGGCGGTAGCCGCGCCGGTGCAGGGGCGTGCCGGCCAGGTCCAGCCACAGGCGGGCGGCGTCCGGGTCGAGCCGGGCGCGCAGGCAGCAGGCGCCGGTTTCCCGGCGCGCCAGGGGGATGTCGTCGGGCAGGCCGCGCAGCAGGCGCTTGGCGCTTATCCGGCTGTCGCCGCGCACACCCTTGCCGTGGTCCAGGCTCAGATGCACGGCGCCGCCGGTTGGCACCAGGGCGCGCCAGTCCACCGCCTCGGCGAGCTTTTCCGGGGCCTCTTCCGGGGCCACCTCAAGCTCCGCCAGGGGCAGCAGCACCCGCTCGGCAAGCCGCGACCACAGGCAGGCGCGCAGGCCGTCCTGCTGGCGGCCCTCGATGGCCACGTGGGCGTTACCGCGATCCGTTACCGACATGCCCAATTCGGTGAGCTCGTCGGCGAGCAGCGGCGCCAGGCCGGGCAGGCAGGTGATGATGAATTGCATGGGCTTCGCCTTGTAAGTACCTGATGGGACTGAATTTCAGGCCATTTCATCAAAATGACCGTTATGCGTCATCCGTTTAACACCCTCCCCTATTATGGCGACTTGTTATTCGACACCCGGGGAGGGCTTTTCCATACTCGACTACGAGGCTTTCGAAAACGACAAGTGAGGACAATGTCTATGAAGCGACAAAAACGCAGTCGTGATGATCGTGCCTACAGCCGGGGCTACCAGGCCGGATACCGAGGAAAGTCCCGCGATTTCTGCCCCTTCGGCGCCCTCCAGGCCCGCAGTAACTGGATGCAGGGCTGGCGTGAAGGGCGCACCAACCAAGTTCAAGGCATGATCGGCGTTGCCGGCATTCACAACCTGAAGGACCTCTGAAAGCTTCAAGCCAGATCAAACAATTTCGATACGTTTTTCCGTTCAGCGCCGGCGCTTCGCGCGTCGACCCCACAGGGCCCCTCCAGGGCCCTTTTTAATGGGCGGCGCCCTACTCTTTGGCCGGTCCCGGGGCGCTATCCTAGCCGGGATCCCGCGACGATTCCAAAATGATTGGCGCCCTTTAGCCATGAGACCGAAGCCCGTAACAGGGATCGCCTACTCTTCGACCTGCGTCACACCGTCTTGCGGGTCTCGACATCACCGATACACAGGTTCCCACCAAGCCTGACCCGCGCCAATCCTTATCGCCGCGACAACATGAGCGCGCGGGCGCCCCATCAACATAAAAACCGCCTCTCTAAACCATGGTTAATTGTTCTGGTTTGGTGCCAAAGCTAGGGTTGAACCGTTCTTAGACAACAACAACACCGAGGTGAGGTTCATGAGAAAACGAATAGCTATCGTAGGCGCGGGCGCGGCGGGCCTGCATTTAGGTCTCTATCTTCGGCGGCATGATATCGATGTAACTTTGTATTCGGATCGGCGTCCGGAAGACTACCGAACCGCCCGCCTTCTCAACACCGTGGCGCATCACTCGATAACCATCGCCAGGGAATCGGACCTGGGCGTGAACAAATGGCCGGTGAACGAAAATGGCTATTATGGCCACTACTACTATGTCGGCTTGCCAACGCCATTGCGTTTCTACGGTGATCTGCAAGCTCCAAGCCGTGCCGTGGATTACCGGATATACCTTCCCGAGTTGATGAAGTCCTTCGCCGAACTGGGAGGACGCATCGTGTACGAAAAGGTAAGCACCGAGGATCTCGAAACACTATCGGAGCAGTACGATCTTCTGGTCGTCTGCACGGGCAAAGCGGGCTTTGGTTCACTGTTCCAGGCACGGGAATCCGCAACGCCCTTCAAAACCCCGCAACGGGCCCTCTGTGTCGGACTGTTTAAAGGTATCGCGGATTCCCCAATCCGGGCGGTCACCATGTCTTTCTCACCCGGCGCCGGTGAGATGATCGAAATTCCGACGCTGACATTCGACGGTATGCGCACCGCCCTGGTAATGGAAAACCATATCGGCGGAGAACTGGAGATCCTCTCTCAGGTTAAGTACGAAGAGAATCCCCGGGCGATGCGGAATCTACTGCTTGAAAAACTCCACGAACACCACCCGTCAGTGGCGGAGCGTATTGATTCCCGGACGTTTGACCTGGCGCGGGACTCCAACGACATCCTCCAAGGCGCGGTGCCACCGATCTACCGGGAAGGTTCCGCCACTCTTAATAACGGCCAGACGATCATGGGGCTGGGCGATGTCATGGCAACCGTGGATCCAATTCTGGGCCAGGGCGCCAACATGGCTTCCCACGCCGCCAGAGTGCTCGGCGAAGAGATTGTCAGCGCCAGCGCCTTTGACGCGCGCTTTATTGAACATGTCGAAGCCCGGCGTGAGGACAGGGTGATCTGCGCCACCCGCTGGACCAACTATATGCTCAAGAACCTCAAGGAACTGCCACCCGAATTCCAGAAATTCATTGGCACCCTCAGCCAGAACCGTGAAATGGCCGATGAATTCACCAACAACTTTAACTACCCCGAAAAACAATGGGATTACTTCTCCAGTATCGACCGCCTGATGGCCTGGTGTGAAAAGTACTCCCACCAACAGGCTGCCTGACATGAGAAGTGGCATCCAGCCGGAAAGCCCGCTCAAACAAGAAAGGAGATGAAAATGACCGCGAACAGCCTTTCAGTTACGGAGAACATTGACGGACAGTCTTTCCGTCGAGCCGTCTCTCTATTCGCCACCGGCATCGGCGTGATCAGTTCCGAGGACTCCGACGGGGATATCCATGGAGCGACCGTCAACAGTTTTACCTCCATCAGCCTGGACCCGCCGACCATCATGATTTCCCTGAAACCGGGAAAAATGCACAGCATGCTTTCTGATGAAGGTGTTTTCGGCGTGAGCATCCTGGGCGAAAAACACAAGGAATACTCCAATTATTTCAGCCGACGTGATGTTCGTGGGGCACGGCCTCCCAATTTCACCAGGCGCCACGCTTCAAGAACCCTGACGGATGCCATTGCCTGGTTTGAATGCAAAGTGGAGAAAACTCTGGACGTTAATGACCATACCTTGTTCATCGCCAGAGTAACGGCCTGCGGCCAGTCCGAGACGGCGTCCCAAGCGCCACTATTGTTCTTCGCCAGTCAATACCATCACAACCCCTCACCCATCGCTTGAATGGCGATTGAAATAAGACAACATCTACAAATTCCAGAATTACAATAAAGACGCGGAGGCATTATGCTTGACTCATTTGAAAAGAAAATGGCTGGACACGGTGTTTTGATGATCTTCTCCACCCTGGTGTTCGGGGTGGCTCTTTGGATGAACCTGGTCGGAGGGTTCGAGATCATCCCGGGTTATATCCTTGAATTCAATGTCCCAGGAACTCCGGAAGGTTGGGCGAAGGCGCACATCGGACCAGCCCTGAATGGCATGATGGTTATTGCCGTGGCGTTCATCCTTCCTCACCTTGATTTTTCGCCCAAGAAAGCCCGGCTTCTTGGCTGGATCGTCGTCGCCGATGGCTGGTCCAACGTTGGCTTCTACTTCTTCTCCAATCTCTCCGAAAACCGTGGCCTGACCTTTGGTCCAAATGTCTATGGCGAGGGAAATATTTTCAGCTTCCTCGCTTTGGCGCCCGCCTATCTGTTCGGGGTTCTGGCTCTGTGGGCTTTGTTCGTGATCGGCTGGAAAGCAATCAGATCGGGGCGCTGAGGCGCCCCCGATCATTGTCTTTACCTCACGACACGGAAAGAAAAACAACAGGCGAGAACCACCATGCGAAATCATAAACTGGTCGCTGCCCTGCTAGGCGGCCCAATACTCACTCTGTCTCCGGGAACCTGGGCGACCGAGGGATTAAGATTGGAAGGTTATGGCGCGATCTCCAGGGCCATGGGCGGCACCGCCATGGCTCAAGATGCCGGGGTGGCGGGAATAATGAGCAACCCCGCCACCTTGTCAATCGCGCCACAAGGCAGTCGATTCACGGTCGGAGCGGATGTTATCACCGCCCGGATCGTAAACGAAGACCTTGTCACTGGAGAGCGGTCGCGCACTTCGGACAGTGGAAAAAATCGAGGGCCCTACGTTGCCCCTCAACTTGGCTACAGCCTGACTCGGGGCGCCTGGTCTCTCGGTACCGGGGCCTTCGCATTAGGCGGTCTGGGTACGGAGTACGGGCGACAAGGCTTTCTTTCCGAGGGGTCCAGCGGTGCCGCCACCGGCCTGGATAACAGCAGCCGCTTGCTGGTCGTTGATATTCCCTTCGCTCTCAGCTACCGGTTCAATGACCGCTTGACCGTTGGCGCCTCCATCGATGCCGTGTGGAGCGGCCTGAACCTGAACATGCTGCTTGGAGCCAACCAGGTTGGCGGCCTGATCGCCGATGGGCGCGTGGAGGGAAGCCTGCTCGGCACGCTATCTACACTGCCAGCACTGGACGGCGCGCACCTTGGCCTCACCAGGGACCACCCTGTGAGCAGCGGCGCTGACGCCTGGGGCCTGGGCGGACGTGTGGGCATGACCTGGGCTCTGACCGAGGACACTCGCGTCGGGGCCGCTTACAACTTCGCCACGCGCCTGAATGATCTGAGTGGTGATGCCACGCTGACGGCCGTCGACCAGGTTGCTGGCCAGATACCGATTAGCGGCCGCGTAAGAATCGTCGACTTTCAGATGCCCGCGTCCTTTGGCGCCGGAGTCACCCATAAGGTCGACGAGAACTGGAGTCTTTCGTTGGATATCAGCAGGGTTCTATGGCGTGATGTGGTCAAGGATCTGGATGTGCGCTTCAGCAGCAATGAGGGTGACGACCTGAACCTGGAGATCCCTCAGAACTACAAGAACCAGACGATAGTGGGGGTTGGTACCGCCTATCGCCTTGGCGATTGGGTATTAAGGGGCGGATACCGGCACGGCACACAAGTAGTTCCTGATCGTGACCTTTTTGTAACACTCCCCGTCACGCCAACCCGAATCCTTTCCGCTGGTGTTTCATATCAGCCATCACCGCGTAGCCGGGTGGACTTTGCCTATTCCCATAACCTGGAGATCGACAGGACCAATCCTGGCAACAGCAATACGGGAAACCCAGTCAGAACCAGGGAGTCCCAGAACAATTTCGTTTTTAGTTATACCCTCAGCTTCTAGGTGCATATGATGAAAAAACTTCTGGTATTGTACCCCCACCCGGTGGACCGAGACGCTTTTCTTTCCTACTACGAATCCAGACATCTTCCAAAGGTTCATGATCTTCCTGGTTTATTGTCCGCCTCGTTTAGCGTGGCCGAGGACAATTCCTCTCCTTACTTTGTATACTTCGAAGCCACCTTCGAGGACAAACAGGCTTTAACCAAGGCCATGATCTCCGAGGCAGGCGGATTCCTGGCCAGCGACATCGCAAACTTCTCCCCCAAAGGCGCCGTCACGATAACATCGGAGACGCGGGTGGTGAAGCATGCGGTCGCCGGCGCGGACGGCTGAAGGATTCCGGGCGGTCAACGACCCTCCGTACTTTTTTGACATGCTCTCACGCGCCACCGCTTTCGAGGACGATCCAAGCATCACGTTGGCACAAAGAGGTCTGGCATGCATGAATTCATAAAAAGAATATTCAACGATGGCGACAAATTCAGAATTGGCAGTGTCAATTTTGATCATCGGGATGACCATCAGACCCAAAAAGAGAAATTCGCACGAATCATTCTCGACCAGATGTACCACTTCGCCGGGCTTCTTACCAGCGACGGTCGAATCCTTGAGATCAATGTCCCCGCCTTGAGCGGCGCCGGGCTTCGCATTGAAGACGTCGTCGGCATTCCCTTCTGGGAAGCTCGCTGGTTCGCGTTATCGGAGGAGAGCAAGGCCCTGCAGCGCGCGATGGTGCAACGGGCCGCGAATGGCGAATTTATTCGCCGGGATATCGAGGTTTATGGTGAAGCCAGTGGTGAAAAAACGATCATCACCGACTACTCGCTGACACCGTTGAAGGATGAAGCCGGAAATGTCCGCTTCATTCTCGCCGAGGGTCGCAACATAACCGAAAAAAAGCAATTTGAATCAGAGATCGCCAGAAAGAACACCGAACTGGAGGAAATTCTAGAAAAAAATCGTGATTTGGATAACAAAAAAGATCACTTTTTCGCCAATATCAGCCATGAACTAAAAACTCCGCTGTCCCTGATCATTGGCCCGGTGGATGACATTCTCTCAAACGATATCGGCCTCTCCAAAAGACAAAAGACCGATCTCGTCGCTATTCGTCGAAATGCGATTACCATGCTCAATCTCGTTAATGAGCTTCTGGACTTGGCGAAGGTGGACGCAGGGAAGGTTCAACTTTTCTATGAAGCCATTCCTCTGGCCGGATTCATTAAGGAAATTGCCAGCCATTTTGACGCCATCGCCCTCCAAAGCAATATCGCGTTCGCGGTGACGGTCCCGGATGAGCTGGAGATCGAAGCCGATTCCGAAAGGCTGGGTCAGATCGTTTTCAATCTGATCTCCAATGCTTTCAGTGTGACCCCCCGAGGGGGCCGAATCAGCTGTAACGTCGAGAGACCGGATTCCCAACGGGTTCTTATCACGGTGAAGGACACCGGGCCAGGCATCGACTCCGATCAGGCGACAAGGATCTTTGAACGCTTTGAGCAAGGCGATGGCCTCCTTCAAAGTTCAAGAAAAGGAACCGGACTAGGGCTGGCGATCGTAAAGGAGTTCGTGGATCTTCATGGAGGGATCGTCACGGCCACCAATTCATCAGTGGGTGGCGCGGTTTTCAGCGTTGAACTGCCCTATAAGGCTCCGTGTGGCACGGGGGTGCGCCCGAAACCGACGGATATGACGCGCGAGACGGGCATCCTGGTGCCCCGCCAAGGCATTCATGAGGAATCCTCGCCGGATGTGCCGGGCAATGGGCGACCGCTGATCCTGGTGGTTGATGACAACCACGAGATGAGGAACCTGATCGGCCGTATCCTTGGCAACGAGTACAGGGTGCGAACCGCCGGTGGAGCGCGGCAGGCTCTAGCGGCCCTCGAAACGGAGCCACCGGACCTGATCATGACCGATCTCATGATGCCGGAATACAGTGGCGATGAGATGATCAAATCGATCCGCAATCGTATCGATTCCGGACAAATTCCCATTCTCGTCCTTTCGGCCCATGCGGACATTACGGTTAAAAACGAGCTGCTGTCGAAATACGTCCAGGACTACGTCACCAAGCCTTTTTTTGTTCCCGAACTGTTATCACGGGTCCGAAACCTGTTAATGATGCGTGAGACCCGCCTGGTACTACAGAAGGAATTGAAGTCCCGCGACACCGACCTTATTCAGCTTACCCGGGAACTGATCGAGGGCCGCAGGGAACTACAGAACAGCGTCGATGCATTGCGTAAATCGGAAGGCCGTTGGCGAGCGATTCATGAAAACTTCGCGGTCGGCATCGCCGCCGTGGATGGCAACTGGATGTTCGTGAATGTCAATCCGGCATTCTGCCGCATGCTCGGATATGGCGCAGACGAGCTTCTCGGCCGTTCGATCATGGAAATAACCCACCAAGCCGATCGATCGTTTACCGGCCATCGCCTGACCCAGCTTCTATCGGGGGAGATCGACAATTACCACCACCGCAAGCGGTTCATCAACAAACAGGGGGAAGCGGTCTGGACGAGTTCCAGTGTCTCCGTGATACCACAAACCGAGGACACTCCTCCCTTGCTGATAGGCGTAGTGAAGGACATCAGCGAAACAAAAAAGGCGGAACTTGAACTGGAGGAGGCCCGTCTAGAGTTGGCTCGCGTTATGCGGGTCACATCCATGGGCGAGTTGGTGGCATCGATCACGCATGAGATTAATCAGCCGCTCTCCGCCATCGTTTCGAATAGCCAGGCCGCGCTGCAATGGCTGTCCCATACCCCTCCGAACCGCAACGAGGCCATAGGCGCCATCAAGAGCATTCTGAGAGATGGGGAGCGGGCCGCCAATGTAGCCATCCGTATTCGTGGGTTCATGAAGCGGGATGCCACGACTTCCCAGCCCGTCGCCTGGCCTACCCTCATTACCGACGTACTGGATTATGTGAACGAAACGGCGCGAAAAAAAGGCATTGAGATCCACACTGATCTGGCCCGCGATCTGCCCGTGATCAACAGTGACAAAGTGCAACTGCAGCAGATTCTCCTGAACCTGGTCCTTAATGCCATGGAGGCAATGGATGGCATGGATGCCAGGGCGGGCCCTTGGAACGGCGGCAAGATACTTCGAATTCGGGTCTGGCTTCGCTCACACACCATCCTGGTTTTGGTCGCCGATAACGGGCCAGGCGTTGCCTCCGAGGTCAGGGCACGGGTTTTCGAGCCGTTTTTCACAACCAAATCCAATGGCTTGGGAATGGGTCTTCCCCTGTGCAGAACGATCGCGAATCGACTCGGCGGCGATCTCGTTCTTCTTGATAATGAGAACGGGCGCGAAGGCGCTTCGTTTCAGCTGAGTTTGCCGCTGGAGAACAAAAAGAATGATTAAAGAGCACACCGTTTACATCGTCGATGATGATATCTCAATGCGCGAGGCGATAAGTACCCTGCTTCGCTCCCATGGTTTTCGGATTGTCTCCTGCGAGTCCGCGGAAACCTTTCTGGACCAGGTGTCTTTCGAAAGGCCCTGCTGTGTGGTCCTGGATGTAAGTATGCCGGAGATGACGGGCGTCGAGCTTCAGAACTACCTGATTGCGATCAACGAGATGATCCCGATTGTCTTCGTCACCGCGCACGGGGATATCCCTATGTCCGTGAAGGCGATCAAGTCCGGTGCGATCGAGTTCCTTCAAAAACCGGTTGACCAGGAGCACCTTCTGGCGGCGGTGAGACAGGGGCTAGAACGGGATGCCAGAAAACACGACGAGCTCAGTCAACGGGCAAGTCTGAAAGAACGGGTAAACCTGCTGACACCGAGAGAACGGGAGGTTCTGAAGGAGGCGGTGACCGGCAAGCTCAACAAGCAAATCGCCGCAGACCTTGGCGTCACCGTGGTCACGGTTAAAGTACACCGGCACAACATGATGCAAAAACTGGCCGTCAGGTCCCTGGCGGAACTTGTCCGTATCGTCGAGCGTCACGCTGACCTTTTCTAGTCACGATCCATCGACAAGACCTTTACCACGCCCTGACCACCTGCCTGACAAGGTCCGGGCCCTGGTAGATCAGGCCGGAATAGACCTGCACCAGGTCGGCGCCCAGGCGCCGCTTCTCGACGGCGTCGGCGCCACTCTGGATGCCGCCCACGCCGATGATCGGCAGGCGGCCATCCAGGGCGCGGCGCATGGTGGCCAGGGCCCGGTCGGCGATGGGTTTGAGCGGGGCGCCGCTCAGGCCGCCCTGCTCGCCGCCGTGCTGGAGCCGTTCCACGCCGGGGCGCTCCAGGGTGGTGTTGCCGACGCACACGCCGTCGATGCCGTGGCGTACGAAGGCTTCCGCCATGGCGCCCAGTTCCTGCTCGTTGTTGTCCGGGGCGATCTTGATCACCAGGGGCACGCGCTTGCCGTTTTGCTGGTCGAGCCGGGTTTGCGCCTCGCGCAGGGTGCCGAGCAGCGCGTCCAGGGCGTCGCCGTGTTGCAGGCTGCGCAGCCCCGGGGTGTTCGGCGAGGACACATTGACCACCAGATAGCTGGCCAGGGCGTGGACCTTCTCCTGGCAGATCAGGTAGTCGTCCACGGCGTTTTCCACCGGGGTGTCCTTGTTCTTGCCGATGTTGATGCCCAGCACGCCTTGATAGCGGCTGGCGCGGACATTGGCCACCAGGGCGTCGACGCCGTGGTTGTTGAAGCCCATGCGGTTGATGATGGCGCGGGCCTCGGGCAGGCGGAACAGGCGCGGCTTGGGGTTGCCGGGCTGGGCGCGCGGGGTGACGGTGCCCACTTCCAGGAAACCGAAGCCCAGGGTGGCCAGGCCGTCGATGCAGTCGCCGTTCTTATCCAGGCCGGCGGCCAGACCCACCGGGTTGGGGAGATCCAGGCCCATCACCGAAACCGGCCGGTCCGGCACGGTGCCGGGCAGCAGCTTGCCGGCGCCCCGGCGCAGCATGTCCAGGGTCAGGTCGTGGGCCTGTTCGGCGGACAGGGTAAACAGCAGTGGACGGGCGAGGCGGTACAACACGGGGCGGCTCCAGAGCGATCGGCGCGGGGAGTATACACCGATGCAGGATTCAGGATGCAGGATACAGGCGCGAGAAGGGCCCTGTCGGCGGCGGGGCCGTGCCCGCGCGGAGAGCCACGACAGGATCTCAGCGCGGAGTGAACACCCACGCGGCCCCACTCATGCCATCCCCGCGCCTGCATCCTGCATCCTGAACCCTGTATCGCGCTTCAGGCGCCGAGGATGCGGTCGAGCACCTCGGCGAGGTTGGCGGAGGCGCCGGGGCGGATGCCACGCAGGGCGTCGCCGAGCTTGCCGGCCAGGTCCGGCTCCAGGCGCTTGAGCCGGGCCCCGCCGTTGGCGAGCCGGGCGGCGATCTGCGGGTTGATGCCATCGAGTTTCTTGAGCGCCCGGGCGAACAGGGCGTAGCCGCTGCCGTCCGGGGCATGGAAGGCGGACGGGTTGCCGTTGACCAGGGTGCCGATCACCGCGCGCACCCGGTTGGGCAGGGTCCACTCGAAGGCCGGGTGGTCGAGCAGCGCCTCGGCCCGGGCCACGGTGTCCGGGCCGGGCACGGTGGCCTGGATAGCGAACCACTGGTCCATGACCAGCGGTTCATCGGCCCATTGCTCGGCGAAGCGGGCCAGGCGGCCCTGGTCGTCCAGGCCGTTGTGCACCAGGTCGCGCAGGGCGCCCTGGGCGTTGGTCATGCAGGTCGGCTGGTCGAAGTCGCGGCCCAGGTATTCGCCCACCCTGGTCGCGTCGAGGGCGCCCTGCCCGGCGGCGGCGGCCAGGTAGGCGAGGGCCAGCCGGCGCAGACGGCGGCGGCCCATGGCATCGCCGCCGCTCTGGTAGCGGGGCTCGTCGAACTGCTCGGCCAGGCGCCACCAGTGGTCGGCCAGGGCCTCGCCGAGAGCGGCGCGCAGGCCGCTCACCGCCTGATGGACCCGTTGCGGGCGCAGCGGCGCGTGGCGGTCGCCGACCGCGTTTTCGGCGGGCAGGCCGAGCAGCAGCGCGGCCTGGGCCGGGTCCTCGGCGGCGCGGGCGATGACCCGCTCCAGCACCGGGGCGAGCCGGGGCAACTGGTCGGCGGCGCTTTCGCCATCGTCGATGATGCGCGCCAGGGCGGCGAAGTAGAGGCGCTGAGCGGCATCCCAGCGGCAGAAGCCGTCGCTGTCGTGGGCCAGCAGCGTGACGAGCTGCTCCTCGCTGAAGTCGTAGCGCAGCGACACCGGCGCGGAGAAGCCGCGTAGCAGGGACGGCGTGGGCTGTTCCGGCAGCCGGAAGCGGAACACCTGGCGGGGCTCGCGCAGGATCGCCACGGTTTCGGTGCCGCCCTGGTCGTCCAGGGGCAGCGGCCGGCCCTGGCCGTCCAGGAGGGCCAGTTTGATCGGGATCATCAGCGGCTGCTTGTCCGGTTCGCCGGGGGTGGCCGGGGTGTGCTGCTCAATGGTGAGCTGGTATTCGCCATCCCGGTAGTCGTCGGTGACCGTGAGCACCGGGGTGCCGGCCTGGCTGTACCAGCGTTTGAACTGGGTCAGGTCGAGCCCGGACACTTCTTCCATGCAGGCCACGAAGTCGTCGCAGGTAACCGCCTGGCCGTCGAAGCGCTCGAAGTAGAGGTCGGTGGCGCGGCGGAAGTCCTTGGCGCCGAGCAACTGATGCTGCATGCGCACGATCTCGGCGCCCTTCTCGTAGACGGTCAGGGTGTAGAAGTTGTCGATCTTCTGGTAGGCCGCCGGGCGCACCGGGTGGGCCATGGGGCCCTGGTCCTCGGGGAACTGATGGTTGACCAGGAAATCCACGTTTTCCACCCGCACCACGGCGCGGGAGTTCATGTCCGAGGAGAACTCCTGGTCGCGGAACACGGTGAAGCCTTCCTTGAGGCTGAGCTGGAACCAATCGCGGCAGGTGACCCGGTTGCCGCTCCAGTTGTGGAAGTATTCGTGGGCGACCACGGATTCCACCCGCTCGAAGGCGGCGTCGGTGGTGGTGTCGGGGTGGGCCAGCACGCAGGAGGTGTTGAAGATGTTGAGGCCCTTGTTCTCCATGGCGCCCATGTTGAAGTGGCTGACCGCCACGATCTGGAAGATGTCCAGGTCGTATTCGCGGCCGAACACCTGTTCGTCCCAGGCCATGGCGCGCTTGAGTGAATCCATGGCGTGGTCGAGCTTGTCCAGGTCGCGGTGCTCGGCGTACAGGCGCAGGGCCACTTCACGGCCGGAGGCGGTGGTGAAGGTGTCCGACAGGCAGGCCAGGTCCCCGGCCACCAGGGCAAACAGGTAGCAGGGTTTGGGGAACGGGTCTTCCCAGGTGGCGAAGTGGCGGTCGCCCTCTTCCTCGCCGGCGTCCACCGGGTTGCCGTTGGAGAGCAGCAGCGGGTAGGCGCTCTTGTCGGCGTGGATGGTGGTGGTGAAGCGGCTGAGCACGTCCGGGCGATCCGGGAAAAAGGTGATGCGGCGGAAGCCTTCCGCCTCGCATTGCGTGCAGTACATGCCGTTGGAGCGGTACAGGCCCTCCAGGGCGGTGTTCTTTTCCGGCTCGATGCGCACCACGGAGGTCAGGGTGAAGGCGTCCGGGGCGCCGGGGATCACCAGCTTCGGGCCGTCCAGGCGGTAGTCGTCGCCGGGGTTCAGTTCACGGCCGTCCAGGGTCAGCGAACGCAGCTCCAGGTGCTCGCCATCGAGCACCAGATCCTCGGGCTTGTCGGCGCGCTCCGGGTTGCGGCGCAGGGTCAGGCGGGCGGTGACCAGGGTGTGGCCGTCGCGCAGGTCCACATCCAGGGTGGTGTCCGGGATCAGCCAGGCGGGCGGCTGGTAGTCCGCCAGGCGGGTGACCGGGTTGGGCTGTCCGTCTCTCATCAGTGTTCTCCGTTTCGGCCGGCGGGGCGCAGGGAGACCGGCTGCTCGCCGTCCTCGTCGGCGGCCTGGCTCTTGCAGTGGCTGGGCACGTAGCCGGTGCGCTCCTCCTCGGGCAGGTTGCGGATTTCCCAGGCGATCACCGCCTGCAGGCACAGCTCGCGCTGCTCGTCGCTGACCTGACGGCCGTCGGGCCAGCGGCCGGTTTCCACGGCGGTGCGCATGTTGTGCCAGACCTCCAGGGTCATGGAATCGATCATCTGGTCGAAGGAGGGAGCGGAAGACATCGCGGGTACCTGTCGAAAACTGTGCGTTATGGAATGGGGGGTAAGGATACAGGATTCAAGATACAGGATGCAGGCGCGAGACGGGCCTTGCCGGCGAAGGGGCCGCTGCAAGTTGAAAGTTGCAAGTTGAATGGAGGTGGCCGCGCGGCTTTCCCGCGGCCTTCGGCTGGGAAAACCTTTCGCGGCTCGCCTTCCCTTAAGCGCGGGCATGGCCTTTCGTCTCGCCGGACCCCGCCCGCGCTTCAACTTGCAACTTGTGACTTGCAACCAACGGCCCGCGGCGGCGGCATCGCGGCTGAAGCCGCTCCTACAGCCCGGTCGAAGCGGTGGGAGCGACTTCAGTCGCGATCGGGTTCAATTGCCGTCGCCGGGGCGGGTGCTCCAGCCCAGCTTGGAGCGGCAGGCCTGGTAGAAATCGTGCCCCGGGGGGTGAATCAGCCGCAGGCGGTGGGGCTTCTTGCGGATGGCGATGACGTCGTCGACCTTGAGGCGGATGCCGGCGGTGCCGTCGCAACTGACCAGGGGGTTTACCTTCTCGGTGGTGATCCGGATCTTGATCTCGCTGTCACCGTCCACCACCAGGGGCCGGCTGGTCAGGGTGTGCGGGTTGAGCGGCACCATCACCATGGCGTTGAGGCGCGGGTGCATGATCGGGCCGCCGCCGGACAGGGCGTAGGCGGTGGAGCCGGTGGGCGTGGACACGATCAGGCCGTCGGAGCGCTGGGCGTAAACGAAGTGCCCGTCGATGGCGAGCTCGAAGTCGATCATGTGGACGCTGTCGCCGGAGAGCAGCACCACGTCGTTGAGGGCGCTGCCCTCCCCCACCACGCTCTTGCCCCGGCGCACTTCCATGTCGAGCAGGAAGCGGCGCTCGGTGGTGTAGTCGCCGTCCAGCACCTGGCCCACCCGGGATTCGATTTCCGAGGGCAGGATGTCGGTGAGGAACCCCAGGTGGCCGCGGTTGATGCCCAGCACCGGGATGTCGTAGCGGGCCAGGGTGCGGGCGGCGCCCAGCAGGCTGCCGTCGCCGCCGATCACGATGATCAGGTCGCAGGCCTCGCCCATTTGCGCGGTGCTGGCCGCCTGCAGGCCCATTTCAGCGAGGCTGTCGGCAATCGCCTTGTCGAGAATCACGGTGCAATCGCGGCCGTGCAGGAAGTGAATCAACTGGCGCATGGAGTACAGCGCCTGTTCGCTTTCCGAGCGGGCGATCAAACCGATGATGCGAAATTTTTCCTGGGACACGTTGCGGAGCCCGTTGCCAGCGCCGGCCCCCGCGCGGCGCGGGGACGGCTATTCGGTAAGGTATTCGTGCAGGGTATCAGCATTGCCGTTGAGGCCGCCATCCAGCACGTACACGTCCAGACCGGCGTTTTTTAACAAAAATGCCGCCGTGGCGCTACGCCGGCCGGTGTCGCAGTAGGCCACGTAGGCCCGATCCGGGTCCAGCAGGCGGGATTTCAGGCGCAGGGCACTGAGCGGCATGTTGGCGGCGCCTTCCAGGTGCTGCTGGTCGAATTCGTCGGCGGTGCGCACGTCCAGCCAGCGGCCGCCCTGGCCGACCCGTTCGCGGGCCTGGTCCGCGTCCAGGGTGTGCACCACCGGTTCGCGCAGCAGGCCGTCGAAGTCCTGGCGGTCCAGGCGCATCAGCACGCCGTCGGTGGCCATGGTGACGGTGGCGTTGCGCGGCTTGCCGGACAGCAGCGCCTCCTCGCCGAACCACTGGCCTTCCTCGAGCATGGCCACCGGGGTGGCCTCGCTCTGCCCGCCCAGGGTGATGGCCACCTCGCAGACGCCTTCCTTGATGATGTAGCAGCAGTCCGCCTCGTCGCCCTGGCGGACGATGGCCTCGCCCTCCTTGCAGCGGCGCGCGTTGAGGCGCCGGAAGATCTCCAGGATGTTGGACGGCGGCACCCGGTGGAACAGGTTGGACTTGAGCAGCCGGATCATCCATTCGCGGTCGTGCTGGTAGGCCGCGTTGGCGTTGATGTCGAGGATCACGTAGCCGGCGGACTGGTCCCAGGACAGGATGGTGTCCAGGCGGAAGCTGTCGAAGCGCACCACGCTCACCTCGGTGAGCGCGCGGCAGTCGTCACGGCGCGGCTGGAAGTGACCCAGCGGGTGCCAGGAGGCGCCGTCGCCGGCGCTCACCAGGGTGCGCTCGCCCCGTTCGCTGAACAGCTCCACCTGGCCGCTGAGCAGATAGATGGTGGTGTTGTCCCGGTCGCCTTGCCGGAACAGGATGTCGCCGGCTTCGTAGCGGCGCACTTCCTGCTGGTCGAGCAGCCAGTCGAGCTGGTCGCCGGACAGGGCGTTCACCGGCACGAAGGTCTGCAGCAGGCGTTTATCGATGGATTCCTGAGCCATTCCGCGACTCCCCCTTGCATCGGATTCTTTTTCATAGCCCTGCAAAAAACTTACCAACCTCTCGCTCACCGGAACTTCAACACATTGTCGATGGAGGAATCCGAGCGACAGTGCGGGCAGCGGTTGGAATTGCAGTCGGACACGCCGGGCTTGAACTGGTTGGGCACATCCACCCGGATCACCCGTTTGCCGCAGGGCGTCTGCTCCGGCCCCACCACCACCTGGCACACCGGATTCTCGTAGTGTTCCAGCCAGGCCCGGTAGTGATCCTCGGTGACCAGGCACTTGCGGGCGGCGAACGCCTGCGGGTTGTCCATGTAGTCGGAGATCTGCTCGGCGGGCACCGAGACATGGCCGGCGCCGGGGTGGAAGGCGATGAAGCTGAGGCCCAGATCCTCCAGTTTTTCCAGCATCTTGCGGGCGCCGGAGTGGGCCACCTTGAGCTGGTCGCGCTTGAGCTCGGAGAGCTCGCCGCGCAGCTGGCCGATCACCTCGTCGCGGTTGAGCACGTCCATTTCCCGGGTGTGAATCTCGTCGGCCAGGCGCGCCCGCTCCTCCTCCAGACGCTGCTCCAGGGTGAGCTTGTACTGCTCGGTGAGGCGCTCCACCTCGCTGCCCTGGGCCGCGTCGCGGCCGGCCTGCTCCTCCAGGCTGCGGTTGAGGGCCTCCACCTGGGCCTTGAGCGAGCCGTTCTGCTCGCGCAGGGCGGCGTTCTGGGATTTGAGGGTCTTGAACTGCATCAGCACCTTTTCCAGCTGGGCGCTGAGAATCTCTTCCTTCTGCTGCTGGGCGTAGCGCAGCTGCGCCAGCTCTTCCTTCTGGCCGCTTTCCAGGGTGTGGATGCGCAGCCGCAATTCCTTGATGGTGCGCGCCAGACGCACCCGCTCGGCGTCCTCGCGCTGATCCGCGCGGGCCGCCTTGACGGTGGGCACCGGCTCGTCGGAGAGGGTCGGCACGGCGCGCGGCGGCGGCAGGTCCTCGTCCACCTCCAGGCCCATCTTGGCGCCGCGCTGGCGCACCAGGTCCCGGGCCGCCACGAAGTCGTTGGCGCCGGGCTTCATGGAGGGGTCCCAGAGCTGATCCTGGTGCCAGGCCACCGGGCACTGGCTGCGGCAGGCCAGGCGGATCGGCCCGGCGCCCATGTCCGGGCCGGGGCCGCCGTGCTCGGCCAGGTGGCGCAGGGGCACGTTCCAGGTGTGGTCGGCCATGCCGTCCTCGTCGAAGCCGATCAGAAACAGCACCAGGGCCTTGATCTTGAGCTGCCCGTTGACCAGGCAGTAGGCGCCGCGCATTTCCCGGCGCGCGTACTCCGGCACCCCGACCATGCCGTCCAGAATCGCCTCGAAATCGGCGTACAGCATGCTCTTGGCGATGCCCTTGCGGTCGTAGAACAGAATCGCTTCGGAGGTTACGGACGAACCCGCCATGACGCCCTTCCTATCGTTGTTATCGGCTTCGGCCAGTGACACGGGACGTCACTCCCTGCCGTTGCCGGTCAGTCGCCGCGACGCTTGGCCCCCGCCGTCGGCCCCCATACCTGCGCGGAGAATAGGCAGTGTCGTAATGCCAGCACAAGGAAGCGGGTCACCAAATTGGCAAGACGTCGGCGGCGCCGGGGATGGCGAGAAACGGGATGAGTCGGGTGAGTCGAGGGAGAGGTGTTGGAGAGGTGGATCAGGGAAGCGGGTTGGCGACGGAGGCCGGAGCTACAGCTCCACGCCGTCGTCGCACAGGTCGTCATCGAGTTCGTCGAGGCTTTCCAGCCACAGTTTTTGTTCCAGTTGCTCTTCGAGATATTCGTCCATGGTGTACTCCTTTCTTTCTTTGCTTTCTCTGCTTTGCTGTTGGTCGTGTGGAGAATAGCCGCCGGGTTGTGACGGCTTGATGAACGGCCGTTCCCGTGGCCGTTCGGGTATTTGGAGGGAGAAATCCGCCGGGAGTTCCCCAGCGGTATGGTTTCGGCGCCACATAGAAAAAGGGCACCGGCGTGAGCCGATGCCCTGAACTTCAACCTTACAAACAATTAAGGAGGAAGGATCATGAAGAAGTGGCGGAGCGGACGGGACTCGAACCCGCGACCCCCGGCGTGACAGGCCGGTATTCTAACCAACTGAACTACCGCTCCGACTCTCCCCGTGGGCTCTCAAGCCCGGTGGGAAACTGGTGGGTGGTGACGGGATCGAACCGCCGACCCTCTGCTTGTAAGGCAGATGCTCTCCCAGCTGAGCTAACCACCCTGGGTGCTTCGCGTCGCGAAGTGGGCGCCATTTTAGGGATTGGGCCCGGGGTGTCAACGGCTTTTTTCACCCGGCGACACCGTTCGGTCATAATTTGTCCTGATCGTCGATGAACGCCTTGGCGGCGTCCAGGGTCGGGAAGCGTCGGGGCAGCGCGCGGCCGTCCGGGCCGGCCACCAGATAGTGGCTCACGCGCAGTTGCCAGGTGTCCCGGTCGAGCTCGCCCTCCTCCATGATGGTGTAGCCGTCGCCCCAGGGGTAGCCGTTGCCGATCATGACCGCTCCCCCACCACCCGCTCGACCACGATGTCCGCCAGGTCGTCCAGGGACAGGCGCCGGTTGGTGCTGAACCAGTTCGGGGTCCAGCCGATCATGCCGGTGATCAGGCGGCGCAGGATGAAGGGATCGGCGCGGAACGCGCCCTCGGCGTGCAGATCGCCGAGCACGTCCAGCCACAGCCGCTCGTAGACGTCGCGCAGGGCCAGCGCGCGGCGCTGGTTGTCCTCGCCGAGGCAGCGCCACTCCTGGACCATCACCGTCATCGCCTCGCGGGTGTCGCCCACGGTGGCGGTGAGCTCCGCGCGCACCAGGTTGCGCAGGCGCTCCAGGGGTGTGTCCGCCGACGCCACCGCCTGGCGCAGGCGCTCGGTATTGAAGCGAATCACCTCCTCCATCACCGCGTAGAGGATGTCCTCCTTGGTCTTGAAGTGATGGAAGATGGAGCCGCTCTGAATGCCCACGGCGGCGGCGATGTCACGCACCGTGGTGCGGTCGAACCCCTTGGCGCGGAACAGCTGGGCGGCGGCGCTCAGCAGCCGGCCCCGGGGCGAATCATCGATGCCGTGGATGGACGGATTGTCGGGCATGGGGTCGTTCCTCCTGGCGGCGCATTAAAAGACGGCAAGCCGCGAGTCGCAAGCGGTAAGCTTCAAGCAGGCCCTATCGCGGCTGAAGCCGCTCCTACAGCATGCCCTGCTCATGCCCTGCTGGTAGCTTGCCTCTTGCCAAACCAAGCGCTTGCTTGGTAGCTTACGGAATCCCATCAATCACGGCAATCAGGAGCCGGTCCCATGAGCGATCCCGTCCGTATCGGCTGCGCCGCGGCCTTCTGGGGCGACACCAACAGCGCCGCCTTCCAATTGGTGCGCAAAGGCGACATCGACTATCTGGTGTTCGACTATCTGGCCGAGGTCACCCTGTCGATCATGGCCGGCGCGCGCATGAAGGACCCGTCCGCGGGCTACGCCCACGATTTCGTGCACCAGGTGATGGCGCCCCTGGCCAAGGAGATCAAGGACAAGAACATCAAGGTGATCAGCAACGCCGGCGGCGTTAATCCCCGTGCCTGCCGGGAAGCGCTGCGGGCGGTGTTCGCCGAGGCCGGCGTGGATCTCAAGATCGCCCTGGTGGAGGGCGACGACCTGAACGGCCGGCGCGACCAGTTCGCCGCTTGCAAGGAGCTGGACAGCGGCGCCTCGCTGCCGCCCATGACCCTGACCATGAACGCCTACCTGGGCGCCCTGCCGATCCAGGCGGCCCTGGACGCCGGCGCCGACCTGGTGCTCACCGGCCGGGTGGCGGACTCCTCCCTGGTGCTGGGCCCGCTGATGCACGAATTCCAGTGGGCCGACGACGATTACGACAAGCTTGCCCAGGGTTCCCTGGCCGGCCACGTGATCGAGTGCGGCGCCCAGTGCACCGGCGGCAACTTCACCGACTGGCGGGAGGTGCCCGATTTCCACGACATGGGCTTTCCCATCGCCGAGTGCCACGCCGACGGCCAGTTCGTGGTCACCAAACCCGCCGACACCGGCGGCCTGGTGACACCGGCCACGGTGGGCGAGCAGGTGCTCTATGAGATCGGCGACCCGCGCGCCTACATCCTGCCCGACGTGGTGTGCGACTTCACCGCCGTGACCCTGGAACAGGACGGCGAGAACCGGGTGCGGGTGAGCGGCGCCCGGGGCCGGCCGCCCACCGATACCTACAAGGTGTCCGCCACCTGGCCGGACGGCCAGCGCATCACCGTGTCCTTCCTGATGGCGGGCATCGACGCCCCCACCAAGGGCCGGGTGGTGGCGGACGCCATCCTCAAAAAGACCGGCGCCCAGTTCCAGGCCCTGGGCCTGGCGCCGTTCCGCGACACCAGCGTGGAAATCCTCGGCAGCGAGGCCACCTACGGCGCCCACGCCCGCCGCGACGACACCCGCGAGGTGGTGGTGAAAATCGCCGCCCTGCACGACGACCGCAAGGCCCTGGGCCTGTTCGCCCGGGAAATCGCCCAGGCCGCCACCGGCATGGCGCCGGGCCTGTCCGGCCTGGTGGGCGGGCGGCCCAAGCCGGTGCCGCGCATCCGCTTGTTCTCCACCCTGGTGCCCAAGGTGGACGTAACCGCCACCGTGGACCTGGACGGCGAGCCGGTGGAGGTGGGCGTGCCGGTGGGCGAGCCCCTGGACCCGGCCTCCCTGGCCTTCAGCCAGGGCACCGACACCGCCGTGGGCGAGGTGAGCGTGCCGCTGGTGAAGCTGGCCTGGGCGCGTTCCGGGGACAAGGGCGACCACGCCAACATCGGCGTCATGGCGCGCAAACCGGAGTACCTGCCCTACCTGCGCGCGGCGCTCACCGACGGCGCCGTGGCCGACTACATGCAGCATGTGCTGGACCCGGAGCACGGCACCGTGAGCCATTGGGAGCTGCCCGGTTTCCACGCTTTCAATTTCCTGCTGCGCCACGCCCTCGGCGGCGGCGGCATCGCCAGCCTGCGCATCGACCCGCAGGGCAAGGCGTTCGCCCAGCAGTTGCTGGACATGCCGATTCCGGTGAGCCAGGACATCGCCAGCGAGGTGAGCGCGCTCTAGGCGCGCGATTCAGGATGCAGGATTCAGGATGCAGGCGCGAAGAAAGGTTCGTGGAGGCTGCTTGCCCCAGACTTCGCGCTGAAAAGTTTATTCGCGGGCACGGCTTCTGGCATCACGAGCAACCGATCCGCGCCTGCATCCTGAATCCTGCATCCTGTAACGGCGCCGCCGGCGCCACCGACTTAAATGAATTGCAGTGAGGATATTCTGAATGCCGTACCGTTCCGTATTCCGCGACGACCTGTTCGCCGGCAAGACCGTGATCGTCACCGGCGGCGGCTCCGGCATCGGCCGCTGCACCGCCCATGAGCTGGCCGCCCTGGGCGCCCGGGTGGTGCTGCTCGGCCGCAAGCAGGACAAACTCCAGGTGGTGGCCGGGGAGATTCTCGAGGACACCGGCCAGGAAGCGCTCTGCTTCGCCTGCGACATCCGCGACGAGGACAAGGTGCGCGACGCCGTGGCCGCCATTTATAACGCCGTGGGCCAGGTGGACGGCCTGGTCAACAACGCCGGCGGCCAGTTCCCCTCGCCGGTGGCGCTGATCAGCCAGAAAGGCTGGGAGACGGTGATCCGCACCAACCTCACCGGCGGTTTTCTGATGGCCCGGGAAGTGTTCATGCAGGGCATGAACAAGAACGGCGGCAGCATCGTCAATATCGTCGCCGACATGTGGGGCGGCATGCCCGGCATGGGCCACTCCGGCGCCGCCCGCGCCGGCATGGACAACTTCACCAAGACCGCGTCCCTGGAATGGGCCTGCGCCGGCGTGCGCGTGAACGCGGTGGCGCCGGGCTGGATCGCCTCCTCCGGCATGGACACCTATCCGGAAAGCATGCAGCAAACCATCAAGACCCTGCGCGACGCGGTGCCGCTCAAGCGCCTGGGCATGGAGGCGGAGGTGTCCTCGGCGATCTGTTTCCTGCTCAGCGAGGGCGCCGCCTTCATCAACGGCGACACGCTGCGCATCGACGGCGGCGCCAGCCAGGGCAACGTGGCCATGTTCCCGCTGCCCGACCACGCCAATTCCAAACCCTACGACGGCTTCCACCGGGCCGTCGTGCCGGCCGTACTGAAGGACATCCAATGACCGTGCTCGACTCCGCCCTGGACCCTCACAGCGAGGCGTACCGGCACAACCGCGAAGCCCTGCTCAAGGCGGTGGAGGAATTCCGCGCCATCGAGCAGGGGGTGGTGGACACCGCCGAAGGCAAGCGCGAAAAGTTCGAAAAACGCGGTCAACTGCTGCCCCATGAACGGGTGGCGCGACTGCTGGACCCGGGCTCGCCGTTTCTCAGCCTGATGAACCTGGCCGGCTACAAAATGCACGACGACAAGGACGGCACCGAGGCCGGCGGCGGCACCATCGCCGGCATCGGCTATGTGTGCGGCGTGCGCTGCCTGGTGACCGCCTCCAACTCGGCGATCAAGGGCGGCACGGTGACCCCGTCCGGCCTGTACAAGACCCTGCGCCTGCAGAAGATCGCCCTGGAGAACCGGCTGCCCATGGTGAGCCTGGTGGAGTCCGGCGGCGCCAACCTGAACTACGCCGCCGACGTGTTCGTGGAAGGCGCGCGCAGCTTCGCCAACCAGGCGCGGCTGTCCGCCGCCGGGGTGCCACAGATCACCGTGGTGCACGGCAACGCCACCGCCGGCGGCGCCTACCAGCCGGGGCTGTCGGACTATGTGGTGCTGGTGCGCAACCGCGCCAAGATGTTCCTGGCCGGCCCCCCCCTGCTCAAGGCCGCCACCGGCGAGATCGCCACCGACGAGGATCTGGGCGGCGCGGAAATGCACACCGGGGTGGCCGGCACCGCCGAGTACCTGGCGGAGAACGACGCAGACGGCATTCGCCACGCCCGCGACATCATGAAGAAGCTGGGCCTGCGCGACGCCCCGGCGCCCGCCGGCGACTGGCGGCCGCCCCGCTACGACGCCGAGGAACTGCTGGGCGTGGTGCCCGACGACGCCAAGAAACCCTATGACGTGCGCGAGATCATCGCGCGCATCGCCGACGATTCCGACTTCCTCGATTTCAAGAACGATTGGGACGCGGCCACCCTGTGCGGCTGGATCGAGATCGAGGGCCAGCCGGTGGGCGTGCTCGGCAACAACGGCCCGATCACGCCGCGCGGCGCCGCCAAGGCGGCGCAGTTCATCCAGCTCTGCGATCAGACCCGCCGGCCTCTTCTGTTTCTTCACAACACCACCGGTTTCATGGTCGGCACCGACGCGGAACAGAACGGCGTGATCAAGCACGGCTCGAAAATGATCCAGGCGGTGGCCAATGCCCGGGTGCCCAAGGTGTCGATCCTGGTGGGCGGTTCCTACGGCGCCGGCAACTACGCCATGTGCGGCCGTGGCCTGGACCCGCGCTTCATCTTCGCCTGGCCCAACAGCCGGGTGGCGGTGATGGGCGGCCAGCAGGCCGGCATGGTGCTGCGCATCGTCGCCGAGGCGAAACAAAAGGCCAACGGCCTGGAACCGGACGAGAAGGTGCTGGACATGCTGCAGCAAAGCACCGCCGAGAAACTGGACGCCCAGTCCACCGCGCTGTACGCCACCGCGCGGCTCTGGGACGACGGCATCATCGACCCCCGCGACACGCGCAAGGTGCTGGCCTACGTGCTCGACATCTTCCGCCAGGCGGAGCAGCGGGAACCGCACGCCAATACGTTTGGCGTGGCACGACTATAGAGAGCAGTTAAAAGTGAATAGTGAACAGTTAATAGCGAAAACACCGTTGCGGAAAGGCTCGGTGCGTACGGCGAAGCCGGACCGCACCCTCTTTCGCTCTTCACTGTTAACTATTAACTGTTAACTAAAACCACCAGGTTTTTTGGTTACCGCCGACATACCAGCGCTCGACCAACGAGCCGAACAAAACACAGGACATGGCCATGTTGTTTACTCAGGAACACGAAGAACTGCGCCGCACGGTGCGGAATTTTGTCGAGAAAGAGATCAACCCCCACGTGCCGGAATGGGAGGCGGCGGGCCGTTTTCCCATTCATGACGTGTTCAAGAAGATGGGCGACCTGGGGCTGCTGGGCGTCACCAAGCCGGAGGAATTCGGCGGCATGGGCCTGGATTATTCCTATGGCCTGATCGTCGCCGAGGAAATCGGCGGCGCCGCCTGTGGCGGCGTGCCGCTGTCCATCGGCGTGCAGACCGACATGGCCACGCCGGCCCTGGCGCGGTTCGGTTCCGACGCGCTCAAGCGCGATTACCTGGCGCCGGCCATCGCCGGCGACATGGTGGCGTCCATCGCCGTGTCCGAGCCCCACGCCGGCTCCGACGTGGCCAACATCAAGACCACCGCCCGGAAGGACGGCGACGATTACGTGATCAACGGCACCAAGATGTGGATCACCAATTCGCCCAGCGCCGACTTCTTCTGCCTGCTGGCCAACACCTCCGAGGACAAGCCCCATGTCAACAAGTCGCTGATCATCGTGCCCAAGGATGCCGGCGGCATCACCGTGGACAAGCACCTGGACAAGCTGGGCATGCGCAGCTCGGAAACCGCCCAGGTGTTTTTCGACGACGTGCGCGTGCCGCAAAGCAATCTGATCGGCCAGGAAGGCATGGGTTTCATGATGCAGATGATGCAGTTCCAGGAGGAACGGCTGTGGGGCGCCGCCAACGCCCTCAAGGGCTGCGACAACCTGATCCACGACACCATCGAGTACGCCCGCGAGCGCCAGGTGTTCGGCATGTCCCTGCTGGATAACCAATCGGTGCATTTCAAGCTGGCGGAATTGCAGACCGAGGTGGAATTGCTGCGCGCCCTGGTGTGGCAGGCCTGCGAGACCTATGTGAACGGCGGCGACGTGCTGCGCCTGGCGTCCATGGCCAAGCTCAAGGCCGGCCGGCTGCTGCGCGAGGTGGCGGACGGCTGCATGCAGTACTGGGGCGGCAACGGCTTCATGTGGGACAACCCGGCCAGCCAGCTCTACCGGGACGGCCGCCTGGCCTCCATCGGCGGCGGCGCCGACGAGGTCATGCTGGGCATCATCTGCAAGACCATGAACATGCTGCCCGGCAAGAAAAAAGGCGGCTAACCGATACCGGTGAATAGTTAAAAGTGAACAGTTAACAGTGAATAGCGGAAGCGGTGGAGCCATGAGGTTACCCGAGACGACGACATTGACGCTTTCCCAGCAACAGGGTGTGTTGCACATCGTGCTGGATCGGCCCCAGGCGCGTAATGCCATGAGCCTGGAAATGGTCGAGGAATTGATGACGGTGTTCGACCTGGTGGAAAGCGAGGCCGGGATTCGTGCCCTGGTGCTGCGCGGCGGCGGCGGGCATTTCTGCGCCGGCGGCGACATCAAGGACATGGCCGGCGCCCGGCAAAAAGCCGCCGAGGGTGATCCGGAGGCGTTCTTCCGGCTTAACCGCCGCTTCGGCGAGATGATCACCCGGGCCAACCGGCTGCCGGCGGTGCTGATCACGGTGCTGGAAGGCGCGGTGATGGGCGGCGGCTTCGGCCTGGCCTGTGTGTCCGACGTGGCCCTGGCCGCCGGCGATGCCCGCTTCGCCCTGCCGGAAACCGGCCTGGGGGTGATCCCCGCCCAGATCGCACCCTTCGTGGTGCGCCGGGTGGGCCTCACCCAGGCGCGTCGGCTGGCGCTCACCGGCGCCCGCTTCGACGGCCACCGGGCGCTGAACCTGGGCGTGGTCCACGAAGTGGCGGATTCCGCCGAGGAGCTGGACAAGAAACTGGCGGAACTGCTCGGCCAGGTGCGCCGCTGCGCCCCCGGCGCCAACCGCGCCACCAAGGCGCTGGTGCTGGACGTGGACCAGGTGCCCATGGAGCAGCTGCTGGACCGGGCCGCCCGGGAATTCGCCGACGCCGTCAACGGCGACGAGGGCCAGGAAGGCACCCTCGCCTTCGTGCGGAAACGGGCACCGTCCTGGGCCGGGGATCGCGACTGAAGCGGAACGCCGCTACCGCAATGAAAACCGCTGTAGGAGCGACTTCAGTCGCGATTCCCGGGCCGATTATCGCGGCTGAAGCGGAACGCCGCCCGGTCGCTCCTACGGTGCCGTCCCCCCAGTGGGAGCGACCGGGAACAACCAACAAGGAATCACCGATGAGCTTTGAAAAGATTCTGATCGCCAACCGGGGCGAAATCGCCTGCCGGGTGATCGTCTCGGCGCAATCCCTGGGCTACCGCACCGTGGCGGTGTTCTCCGAGGCGGACGCCGGCGCCCGCCACGTGGCTCTGGCCGACGAGGCGGTGTGCATCGGCCCGGCCACGGCGGCGCGGTCCTACCTGAACATAGAGGCGTTGCTGGACGCCTGCCGGCGCACCGGCGCCGACGCAGTGCACCCGGGGTACGGTTTCCTGTCCGAGAACGCGGACTTCGCCGAGGCCTGCGAAGCCGCCGGCGTCACCTTCATCGGCCCGCCGCCGGCGGCGATCCGGCTGATGGGCTCCAAGCGCCTGTCCAAGATCGCCATGCAGGAAGCCGGCGTGCCCTGCGTGCCCGGCTACCAGGGCGAGGCCCAGGACGACGACACCCTGATCCGCGAGGCGCAACGGGTGGGCCTGCCGCTGATGATCAAGGCCAGCGCCGGCGGTGGCGGCCGCGGCATGCGGGTGGTCACCGACGCCGCCGAGATCCCGGCGCAGCTGAAAAGCGCCCGCCAGGAAGCGAAAAGCAGCTTCGGCAACGACGAGCTGATCCTGGAGCGGGCGGTGGTCAACCCCCGCCACGTGGAGATCCAGGTGTTCGGCGATCGCCACGGCAATGTGATCCACCTGGGCGAGCGGGACTGCTCGGTGCAACGCCGCCACCAGAAGGTGGTGGAGGAAGCGCCCTCCCCGGCCGTGGACCAGGCGCTGCGCGAACGCATGGGCGAGGCGGCGGTGAACGCCGCCCGGGCCTGCGACTACGTGGGCGCCGGCACGGTGGAGTTCCTGCTCGGCGACGACGGCGACTTCTTCTTCCTGGAGATGAACACCCGGCTGCAGGTGGAGCACCCGGTCACCGAGCTGGTCACCGGCCAGGACCTGGTGGCCTGGCAACTGCGGGTGGCCGCCGGCGAACCGCTGCCGCTCGCCCAGGCCCAGGTCACCCTTACCGGCCACGCCATGGAGGTGCGCCTCTACGCCGAGGACCCGGCCCGCGACTATCTGCCGCAAACCGGCACCGTGGAACGCTGGCGCCCGGCCAGCGGCGACGGCGTGCGCGTGGACCATGGCCTGGTGGACGGCGCCGAGGTGGGCAGCCACTACGACCCCATGCTGGCCAAGATCATCGCCTTCGGCGCCAGCCGTGACGAAGCCCGCCGGCGGCTGATCCGCGCCGTGCAGGACACCGAGCTGATGGGGCTGGACGACAACCGCCGCTTCCTGGCGGCGATCCTGGCCCATCCCGGGTTCGCCGACGGCGGCGCCACCACCGCCTTTATCGGCGGCGACTTCGCCGACGACCCGGCCCTCCAGCCGCTGGCCGTGCCCGAGGCGCTCTGGGCCCTGGCGGCGCTGGTGCTGAGCCGCTGCGACGCCGCCGCCGGCCGTGGCTATGCCGGCTGGCATTCCAGCGGCCTGGGCGCCCAACCCCTGGTGCTGGCCGCCGGCGAGGAGGAACGCACCCTCTACCTGACCCCGGACGGCGTGCACGGCGGCCCGGCCCTGACCCTGGACCGGCTCGACGACGATGGCGACCTGGTGGCGACCCTGGACGGCGTGCGCCGCCGCTACCGATGGTGGCGCCAGGGCCCGCTTCTCTGGCTGCAGGACGGCACCACGCGGGTGGCCTTCGAGGAACGCACCCACCGGGCCGGCGCCGGCGCCGAGGGCCCCGGCTCCGGGCAGTTGAAGGCGCCCATGGACGGCGCCGTGATCGAAGTGAACGTGGCCCCCGGTGACACGGTCGAAAAAGGCCAGACCCTGGCGGTGCTGGAAGCGATGAAGATGGAGCACGCCCTGAAGGCGGACCGCGATGGTCGGGTGGAGCGGGTCGAGGCCCGCGCCGGCGATCAGGTCAAGCGTCAGCAGCTACTGATCGTCGTGGAAAATGAGCTTTAAGGACAAGCCAGGCAATTCCCAGGGCCAAGGCACGAGGGTGCCAGAATATGGTTCACTGGCGGCGGCCCCGTGATAAAGGAGGCGACCGACCGGTCGCACGGAGCGCCTCGGATGGATTGCCGGTATATGAAACCGCCGGTAAGGTATACCTCGCTTCCGAGGCCCGGCGGGTCCCGTTTGCAATCGGTTTGAGCTCCCGGCGCGGTCCGGGCATTCCAAGAACACAGACAGTGGAGACCCCATGAGCAACGCCGACGTGATTACGTTGCCCAAGCTGCTTTCCAAGGTGCCTGAAGTGATCGGCAATCTGCCCGGTCTGATCAAGGGCTCCAAGATGAGCAAGATCACCGATACCTCCAAGCCGCTGGGGCTCGGCGTGGCCTTCGAGCAGGCCACCGCCGGCAATCCCAACGGCGTCGCCGTGCTGCAGGACGATCGCGAGCTGACCTACAAGCAGTTCAACGCCTGGGCCAACCGCATCGCCGATTACCTGGCCTCCATCGGCCTGAAGAAAGGCGACACCGTGGCGGTGGACGTGGAGAACCGCCCGGAGCTGCTGGCCGCCGTGCTCGGCTGCGCCAAACTGGGCGTGTGCGCCGCCCTGCTCAACACCTCCCAGAAAGGCAAGGTGCTGGTGCACAGCTTCAACCTGGTGGAGCCCAAGGCGGCGATCATCGGCGAGGAGCTGGTGGCGACCGTCCACGAGATCCGCGATGACCTGGACCTGAAGAAGAACTTCTTCTACTTCGCCGACCAGGACACCCTGGCGGACCCGGGCACCGCGCCGGAGGGCTTCGCCAACCTGGCCACCGAGATCAAGGACTGCTCCAGCGAGAACCCGGCCACCACCAACCAGACCTTCCTGCGCGACCCGCTGTTCTACATCTACACCTCCGGCACCACCGGGCTGCCCAAGGCGGTGGTGTTCAACCACGGCCGCTGGGAAAAAGCCTATGGCGCCTTCGGCTACTCCGCGGTGCGCCTGGGCAAGGACGATCGCCTGTACTGCACCCTGCCCTTCTACCATGCCACCGGCATGGTGATCTGCTGGGCCTCGGTGATCGCCGGCGAAGGCGGCCTGTCCATCGCCCGCAAGTTCTCCGCCAGCCGTTTCTGGGACGACGTGCGCAAGCACAACTGCACCGCCTTCGGTTACGTCGGCGAGCTGTGCCGCTACCTCAACGAACAGCCCGAGAAACCCGACGATGCCGACAACCCGGTGCACACCATCGTCGGCAACGGCCTGCGCCCGAGCATCTGGAAGCAGTTCAAGGCGCGCTTCGGCATTGAGCGCGTGGTGGAGCTGTACGCCTCCTCCGAGGGCAACGTGGCGTTCACCAATGTGTTCAACTTCGACAACACCGTGGGCTTCTCGCCGGTGAGCTACGCCATCGTCAAATACGACAAGGAAGCCGACGAGCCGGTGCGCGACAAGAACGGCCACATGATCAAGGTGGGCAAGGGCGAATCCGGCCTGATGCTCGGCGAGATCACCGACAAGACCCCGTTCGACGGCTACACCGACCCGGAGAAGACCGAGAAGGCGATCTTCCGCGACGTGTTCAAGAAAGGCGACGCCTGGTTCAACACCGGCGACATGATGCGCGACATCGGCTTCCGCCACGCCCAGTTCGTGGACCGCCTGGGCGACACCTTCCGCTGGAAAGGCGAGAACGTGTCCACCACCGAGGTGGAGCAGATCCTGGACGGCTTCGAGCAGATCGTGGAATCCGTGGTGTACGGCGTGGAGATCCCCGGCACCAACGGCCGCGCCGGCATGGCGGAGCTGCGCCTGGACCGCCCCCACGGCGACGTGGACTGGCCGGCCCTGTGCGCCTACCTGCAGCGCGAACTGCCGCCCTACGCGATCCCGGTGTTCCTGCGCATCACCGACCACGGCGTGGAAACCACCGGCACCTTCAAGCACCAGAAGAACAAGCTGAAGGAAGAGAAGTACGACCTCAGCAAGCATGACGACCCGGTCTATGTGCTGCTGCCCGGCGAGAGCTGCTACCAGCGTCTCACGCCGGAGATTCAGCAAGGCATCGACGGTGGCGAATACCGCTTCTAAACCGCCGGGCCATCACGGCTGAACGGAAACGCGGGCCTTCGGGCCCGCGTTTTTTTATCCACGGATGCTGTGGATAAAGGTGTGAAAAAACGCTGGAAGACCGTGCCCCACGCGGTCATTCCGGGGGGCGGCACGGAATGCGGTGAATTTAACCAATCTTTCACATCGTGGACTGGACGTCCGGAGAGCGATTTTTCCACCGCTGGGGTTTTCCACAGATCCTGTGGATAAACCTGTGAAGAAAATGCGGAAAAGTGGCGCCAGCGGCGTAAAAAAGGCCCTTCCCTCTCTTTGACGTTTTTTTGACCAAAATAAGAAAACCCAATAAAAACAATGCTTTATGTTTGAAGTTAAGGCTATTTCCGGTGTTACCGGCGGCCTTGTTACCTTCTTTCCCAATTTTGCTCAAGCTGTGCACAGTTTCGGGCTTTCACGATCTTGTCAATAGTGAAATCACGTCACCGCGCGGTGCGGCCGGAACGCACCGTGATGGCGCTCACGGCCGCGAAGGGCCCGGCCATCCCCGGACGCTCACGCACCGCTTTGGCGCGGCCACGGGCCGAACTGTGGATAACTCTGTGAATACTCTGGTGGGAACCGGCGTATAACCGGAGTGGGCGGGACGATTGCCCCGCCCTGGGGCGGGTTCAGCGGGAATCGTCCTGGCCGCCGTTCTGGCCGTCCTGCTCATCCTCTTCCATGTGGTCCAGGGCGTCGGTGAGCTCCTGGACGCGCTGGCGCAGGGCATCCACTTCACGCTTGTTGGGAATGCCAAGCCGGGACAGGGCCTTGCCGAGCCGGTCGTCGAAGGCCTTTTCCATGCGGTCGATGGTTTCGCCGGTGTGGTGGCGCACCCGTTCCTTGATGTCGCCCACCCGCGGGGTCTTTTCCTTGGCGCGGCGTTCCACTTCGCGGCCGGCTTCCACCAGGGCATCGAAGAAGCCACTGCCCTCTTCCTCGGCGCGGGCGTAGGCGCCCAGGCCGGCCAGCCAGATCTGGTGGGTGTATTTGCGCAGGTCCCGGGAGGCGCCGGACAGCGCCCGCAGGGGATGGCCGCGCTCGTCGTGCTGTTCGCTATCCTGGTGCTCGTCGCGGTCGGACATGGGCCTCACTCTCTCTCAACGCAGCGCGGCAGTATAGGCCAAAAATGACAGGCCCGGCCAACGTCTTGTCGGACAAGCTATTCCTGTCCGTCCTCCTCCTCGCGGGGGCGGCGGCCGCCGACGAAGCGCGCCAGGTCCCGGGCGCGATCGCGGATCAGATCCCGGGACTTGCCGGTGAGCACCGCCACGAAGCGCTCGGTGAGCCGGTCGGCGCCGGCCTCGAAACGGGCGTCGATGTGCCGCTCCAGGCGCGGGCCGAGCCAGAATTTCACCGCCAGCCCCACCGCCACCAGGGTGACCAGGGACGACAGCAGGGCGCAGCCGATCAGCAGCAGCGCCAGATCCGATGGGGTCAGGGTATCCATGCTCAGGCCACTCCGAACACGAAGATCAGTTGCGCCAGGCCGGCCATGGCGCCCAGGAAACCGCCCACCAGGATCAGGATCCATTCGTCCTCCTGGAAGGCCGGGCGCAGCAGGTCCTGGAATTCATCGGAACTGAGCGCCTGCATGCGCTCGCGCATGAGGCGCTCGATGATGCTGCTGCGCTCACGGTTGAAACGATCGTCCTCGAACGGCTCCACCGCCAGGTCCACGGCCTTGTCCTCCACCGCGCGCTTGAGGTCGGCGTAGCCCCCCGGGCCCACGGTGAGCTGGGCGGCGGTGCGCACGAAGCCGCCGTTGAGCAGCGGTTTCAGGTGGCGCTTGATGAGCGCCTTGGTGCGGTCGCCACGGGGGCCGTTGATCACCTGATACATGATGTTGCGCAGGGTCACCAGCTCCTCGGTGGTGAGCCGGGCGAAGGACTCGGCCACGTCCTTCTGGCGCTTGAGAAACAGGCCCTGGAGCCGGAACGGGCCCACCCGCACCGGATTGAGGGGCCGGAAGATCACGTTCAGCGCCAGCCAGTTGGTGGCGATGCCGACGATGAAACCGAACACCGGCAACACCCAGTTGCTGGGCATGAAAATGAACACCGGCACCTGGATCAGGCCGAACAGAAAGCCGAAATAGAAGCCGGAGTTGGTGACGAAACGGAACTCCGGCTCGCCCACTTCCTTGAACATCTGCACCATGAGCGCCTTATCCGAGCGCATGCGCTCGACGATCATGTGCTTCATGTCCACCAGGTTTTCCAGGTTGCGGCTGATGTCGTCGACCACGTTGTCCATCACCGCCGGAATCGCCCGGCGGGCGCGGGCGTAGACGCGCTTGCGCACGGCCAGGGGCAGGTTCTCCCAGAGCACCGCGTTGCGTTCGGTCATTACCTCGTCCACGTATTCCTCGATGCGCGCCTGGATGCTCTTGGTGAGGTGGGCGGCGATTTTTTCCGGTTCCATCTCGCGGAAGAACTCATCCAGGCTGCCCAGTTTCTGCAGGGTCTTGTCCACCACGATGGCGGCCATCTTCTCCACTTTCGAGGGAATGATGCCCTGCCAGCCGAAAAACGGGCGGATGCCGATGAATTCCAGGGGATAGAACGTCATTTGCACGGCCATCCAGTTGGTGGCCCAGCCCACGGCGCCGGCGATGAACGGCAGGCTGAAATACTTCCAGAAATCCGGATGGGAAAACAACGAATCCAGCATGTCGGGCAACAACCCCCTCCCAGGGTGGACGCGGCGAGCCTTCGGCATCTTCCAAACACCGAGGAGCCACAAGCCTAGCCGCCCGGTCCCGCCGAGAACAGCTCCCTCGGGGCGCGCGCGCCGGTCACGAAAGCCAATGTTATGGTAATAATCCGCTTCCTAGTATAGGGACACTGGCGGTCGTCCACTCAGCGTCGGCGCGTAATTTTTGGCAACCGCCCCCGCTTGCCCCATACTTCCAGCCAGTATTCGCACGCCAGAACAGAAGGATTTCTTATTCCATGACCACGCCGTCCACCCTGCCCGGGCTGCTTATGTACGGCGCCCTGGAAACCCTGCTCAACCAGGCGCTCACCGGCGACCCGCGCGGCCGCGAGCAACTGGCGGCGTTGCACGGCACCGCCGTGCGGGTGCGCGGCGAAAACCCCATGTGGGTGCTCTACATGCTGATCTACGAAGACGGCGTGGAGCTGCACGACGAATACGAAGGCCCGGTGGACGTGCGCGTGCGTGGCCCCCTGGGCGCCATGCTGCACTGGCTGCTGGCGCCCAACAGCGGCGACGCCGAGGAGCGCCTGCGCATCACCGGCCCGCCGGAGACCCTGGAACGCCTGCAACGCATGATCAGCGAGTTCAGCCTGTGGCCGCTGGCCCGCAACTGGCTGGACGACCATGTGCGTCTCAAGGAACTGCTCGCCGTGCTGCGCCGGGAAGACCCGGTGTGGCTGGAGAAACTGGCCGGCCTGCCCGATCACCTGGGCGACCTGGCGGCGCAAATGGCCCGCCAGCAACTCCTCCAGGAAGACCTGATCGAGGAAGTGCGCGGCCTGCGCCGGGAGATCCGCCACGCGCGCCGGCTGGACCTGGCGTTCCTGGTGGCCGGGCTGGGCCTGATGCTGGTGGCGCTGCTGCGCGCCCTGGGCCAGTGGCAGGACACCTGGCGGGCCTTCGCCCACGATTATGTGTCCCTGGCGATGGTGAGCTTCGGGCTGGCCCTAATCGTCGGGCGGCTGATGCGCCGGGAGCGTTGAGGCGGGCTGCGCCCGCATCGCGACTGAAGCGGAGTGCCGCCCAGTCGCTCCTACAAGCACCGCCAACCCTACGGAGTCGCGCTTGACGTTACCTCGTAGCGTCTCGTCGTGGTGCCCCTTCCGGGACCCTGTCAAACAGGATGTTTGACCGGGAGTCTCCAGGGACGGATTTACGACGTTCCCGGAAGGGGCACCACGACGAGACGCGGGCCCGATGGAAGGACCCCAGGCTTCCCGCTAAAGCGCGATGAAGTTTATTTCTTGCCGAAGAATTTGCTGATGCGCTCGCCCACCAGCTCGGTGCTGGAGCGCGCCAGGCTGCGGCTGGTCTCCTCCAGCATCTCCCGGGTGGGCAGATTGCGCACGCCGTCGTTGATGCCCCGCTTCACCGCTTCCTCCACGCTCGCCGCGATCAGGTCCGCGGCCTTGCGCGCCTCTTCGTCCAGCTCCCGCTTCAGCGCCCGCTTCAAACGCGGCTGTAAATGGAAGTGCCCCCAAAGCGCCACCACGAACAGCGTAATGGCGGCGGTGATCACGGAGGTGAGCAAAATCGTGGTCATACAGAACGGTCCCGGATAACGGGTTCGTAACCAAAACCGGTATTCCTGTAACCGTTGGTACGAACCGGAAGTATTGCTTAGCGAAACACTTACTATGTGACAAGTGGCAAGCACGCTGCCATATCCGTGCTAAGGAAGGCCCGTGTAACGCAGGAGCAGATAATAACTTCAACACGGGATCACAGAATGACTTCCGGGACAGACTCGTCACGCACCCAGAGCCAAGGTCTTGCCCCGCTGGCCCAGCTTTTTTCATTGTGCCACCGGCATCGTTTGCCGCTCTCCCTGCTGGCCCTCCAGCTCAAGGAACTGCCCGCCATCGGCCGCGAACTGGGCGGCGGCCGGCTGCGTCAGCTGCAACGGCAACTGGCCGAGGCGGTGGAGCAGCGGATTCGCGCCGAGGACGGCCTGGTGGCCTGGCAACGGGGCTATCTGGTGCTGTGTCTGCCCGGCACCCGCGTGGAAGGCGCCGTGTGCCTGGGCCGGCGTCTGGGCGCCTGGTTCGCGCGCACCCGCTTCACCCTGGAAACCCGGAACCTGCGGTTCACCCCGAGCATGGCCGTGCATGTCTCCGAACTGGACGACACCGCCAGCCGGGAACCGATTCGCGAATTGTTGATGGACACCCTGTGCCTGCTCGCCACCGAGGAGCACGGCGGCGAGCCGGTGCTGTCGCGGCGCGCCCGCGCCGCCCTGGACCGTTTCACCGCGCCGCCGGCCACGGTGGACGAGGCGGCGGACCACGGCGAGGAGGCCCGGCCGGGCCAGCTCCATGAGCTGGTGGAGCGGCTCAGTGAGCGCGACGACGGCATCCTGGTGCGCGAGCTGTCGCCGGCCCTGCGGCGCCTCGACGAACCGACCCGCATGCGCCTCATCGACCACCTGCTGGAGGCGTCCCTGATCCCCGGTGCCACCCCCTCCTAGGCCCACCCACCACCACGAAGAACGATGACGGTGAGGGCCACATCGCTCCGCGCCCCGGCTAGCGCCATCCCCCATTGCGGCAACCACACCCCACCGGGATAATCCGCGCCATGCTGGAAACCTATCTGGATGAACTGGCCACGGCCCTGCCCCCGGTGCTCGGCGACGCCGCCGACCCGGTGCTGGCGCTGAGCCGCCACCGCCTGATCGACAAGCCCCACGGCGACCTGCCCCGCTGGCGGGCCGCCGTGGCCGCCCTGCCGCCGGGCCCGGCGCCCCACGCCCTGGACCGCGACACAGTGACCCTGGGCGAACCGGGCGACGTGGACGGCGCGGCCCTGAACGCCGCCCTGGAAGGCCTGATCCCCTGGCGCAAGGGACCATTCGAATTCTTCGGCCAGACCGTGGACACCGAATGGCGCTCCGACTGGAAATGGCAACGGGTGGCCCCGCACCTGTCCGACCTGAGCGGCCGCCGGGTGCTGGACGTGGGCTGCGGCAGCGGCTACCACGGCTGGCGCATGGCCGGCGCCGGCGCCCGCTTCGTGCTCGGCATCGACCCCACCATCCTGTTCCTGATGCAGTATCTGGCGGTGAAACGCTACGCCCCCGAGGCGCCGTTCTGGTTCGCGCCGCTGCGCATGGAGGAACTGCCCACCAACAGCGCCGCCTTCGACACGGTGTTCTCCATGGGCGTGCTCTACCACCGGCGCTCGCCCCTGGACCACCTGCTGGAGCTGGCCGGCGCCCTGCGCCCCGGCGGCGAACTGGTGCTGGAAACCCTGGTGGTGGAAGGGGACGAGCGCGCCGTGCTGATGCCCGAGGGCCGCTACGCCGCCATGCGCAATGTGTTCTTCCTGCCCAGCAGCGCCCACCTGGCGATCTGGCTGCGCCGCTGCGGCTTCGAGGACGTGCGCTGCGTGGACGAGACCGTCACCACCACCGACGAACAGCGGCCCACGGACTGGATGCGCTTCCAGTCGCTGCCGGACTTCCTGGACCCGGATCACCCGTCACGCACCCGGGAGGGTCACCCGGCCCCTCGCCGGGCCACCCTGGTGGCCCGCAAGCGCCGCTGATTGGCCCGCAAGGACCCGGCGTTCCGGGGCACACTGCGCGGGCCTGTTCATCGAGTGCGAGGACCGCCATGAGCGTCACCCTGGAGCAACCCCTGACCCTGCCCTGCGGGGCCATCCTCAAGAACCGTCTGGCCAAGTCGGCCATGAGCGAGACCCTGGGCACGCCGGGCAACCGGGTCACGCCGCGCCTGCCGCGCCTGTACCGCACCTGGGCCCGGGGCGGCACTGGCCTGCTGATCACCGGCAACGTGATGGTGGACCGCCACGCCCTGGGCGAGCCCTGCAACGTGGTGGTGGAGGACCGCCGCGACCTGCCGCGCCTGCGCGACTGGGCCCGGGCCGGCCAGGAAACCGGCGCCGCCATCTGGGTGCAGCTCAACCACCCAGGCAAGCAGGCGCCGGCGGCGCTCAACCGGCGCTCGGTGTCGCCCTCCGCCCTGCCCTTCGAGGACCCGGGCCTGAAGCGTTTTTTCCACACCCCCAAGGCGCTCAGCGTGGCGGAGATCCGCGACATCGTGCGCCGCTTCGGCGAGACCGCCGCGATCATGAAGGAAGCCGGCTTCAACGGCGTGCAGATCCACGGCGCCCACGGCTACCTGGTGAGCCAGTTCCTGTCACCGCGCCACAACCAGCGCCAGGACGACTACGGCGGCAGCCCGGACAAGCGCATGCGCTTCGTGCTGGAGGTGTATGACGAAATCCGCGCCCGGGTGGGCGATGACTACCCGGTGTCGATCAAGCTCAATTCCGCGGACTTCCAGAAGGGCGGCTTCAGCGAGGAGGAATCCCTGGCGGTGGTGGAGGCGCTGGCGACCCGGGGCATGGATCTGATCGAGATTTCCGGCGGCACCTACGAGGCGCCGCGCATGGCCGGGGCCGGGGTGCGCGAGTCCACCCGGCGCCGGGAGGCCTATTTCCTGGAGTACGCCGAGCAGGTGCGCCGCCGGGTGGCGGTGCCGTTGATGGTGACCGGCGGCTTCCGGTCCCGGGAGGGCATGGCGGCGGCGCTGGCGGACGGCGCCACGGACCTGATCGGCCTGGCGCGGCCGCTGGCGGTGGACCCGGCGTTCAGCCGGCGGCTGCTGGAGGGCGGGGCGGTGACCAGCCCGGTGGCGCCGATCCGCACCGGCATTCGCGCGGTGGACAACGCGGCGATGATGGAGGTGTCCTGGTACACCCTGCAGCTGGCGCGCATTGCCCGGGGCAAGGCGCCGCTGGCGGACGCCGGCGGGCTCAGTTCGCTGCTCAAGATCGCCGGTACCATCGGGTGGCGGCGGCTGCGGATGGGGCGATTACGGGCCTGAGTGTGGTGGCTCCCGGGTGTGGGAGTCTCTCCAGAGGGACCGCGAGTCGACCTGGGCCCCTTTCCGGGAACGCCGTGAACCCGTCCCTGGGGGCTCCCGGTTTGACATCCTGTCAAACAGGGTCCCGGAAAGGGGCCCAGGCCGACTCGCTCCGGGGTAGCTTCAACCGGGGGCCCATTGGGTTGGTTTGGTGGAACCCAGAGCGGTTGTGGGGGGCGGCGGTGGCGGGCGAGCAGGATGAGCAGCGCGCCGTAGCCGAGGCACTGGCCGGCCAGCAGGGCCAGCTCCGGTGCCAGCTCGTGGACGGCGGCGCCCATCTGGTTGAGCTTGAGGAAGGCCTGGATGCCCGGGGTGGCGGGGACCAGGTCCGCCAGCCAGCGCAGCGCCGTGGGCAGGCTTTGCGAGGGCCACACGAAGCCGGCGCAGAATACGATCGGCAGGGACGACACCAGCACCACCAGAGTGGGGCCTTCCAGCCGGTTGACGGCGTAGCCCAGGGCCAGGGCGCACAGGGTGGTGGCGCTGAGGAACAGGGTCGTCAGCGCCAGCAGCGTCAGCGGGTCGGCGTGGCGCGGCACCTGGTAGTACTGAAAGAAGACGCCGAAATAAAGCATCGCGAACAGCAGATAGATGGCCACGAAGTTAAGCAGCCGTAGCGGCAGCGCCAGGCGCAGTGGCACGGCGGCGTCGCCCTGCCCGCGCCGCCAGCGGTCGCGGGCGGTGAGGCAGCCGGCGGCGATCAGCAGGGTCTGGTGGAGGATCAGCACGAACACCGCCGGCACCACGTAATCGATGTAGCCTTGCACCGGGTTGAAGGCGGCCAGGCGTTGCAATCGCACCGGCCGCAGCTCGCCGGGGATGCGGGTCATCTCGCGGCCCTGCATCAGGGCCCGGCGGGCCTGGGTTTCCAGGCTCAGGGTGGTGCCGGCGGTGAGCAGCCCCTCCACCACCCGGCTGTAGATCAGGAAGTAGCTGGCGTCGCCGGCGTAGCTCAGCGTGGTGGGCCGGCCCAGCATCACGTCGCGCTGGAAGTGGGCGGGGATCACCAGCAGGCCGTGGGCGCGCCCCGCGGCGATCCAGTCCCGGGCCTGGTCCTCGTCGCCCAGGCGCGCCACCACCCGGGCCTCCGGCGTGGCGTCCACCCGCCGTGTCAGTTCCCGGGCCAGGGCGGAATGGTCCCGGTTGACCACCACCACCGGCTGTTCGCCGGGTACGTTGTGGCGGTACGGCAGGGGGTACAGAAACGCATAGAACAGCACGCCGCCGAGCAGCACCATCATCACCGTGGTGTCGCGGTACAGGGCGCGCCACTCGTGCCCCCAGGCCCGGGCCAGCCGGCTCATCGGTCACCGCCCCCGGGTAGCGCCCGGACACTCAGCGGCAGCGGTACCAGGAACAGCAGCAACGCCGCCAGTGACGGCCACAGCGTGGCGAAGGGGGCGGCGTGGTCGGCCACCGCCACCTGCAGATTCATGTAATGGGTGGAGGGCATCAACGCGCCCCACCACCAGGCCAGGGTGTTCATGTCGGCGCGCGGGAAGGTGATGCCCATGAAGGCGAACGCCGGCGCCAGGTAGGCGGCGCACACGCTGAGCGCGTGCAACGGCTCCGGCAGCAGGGCCACGATCAGCACCGCCATGGCCTGCACCGCGAGCACGGTCAGCGCCAGGCCCAGCCACAGCCAGAGCAGGCCGCCGGCCGGCTGCCAGTCCAGCAGCAGGCCGAACAGGGCCAGCATCAGCAGCCCCTGCAGCCAGAACGCCAGCCCCACCGGCGCCATCGCCGAGGCCAGGGCGGCCAGGCGCGGGCCGGGGCGGGCCGGCAAGGGCGCGCGGCGCAGCCGCCAGAACACCACCAGCACCGTGGCCACCACCAGCAGCACCTGCCAGAGCGCCGGCACGATGGCGGTCACCAGGAAGCGGGCGTAGCTCATGACCGGGTTGAACAGGGACACCACCTGGGGGCGCACCGCCTTCACCGCCAGGGCCACGCGCGGCGCCGGGTCGCCGTGGGCCAGGCGCAGGGCGGCGCCGGCCCGGGCCGAGTAGTCGCCCACCGCGTCCACCAGGGCGGAGCCGATGAACTTGCCGGCGAGCAGGTACTGGGTGTTCTCGAAAGCCGCCAGCCGGGGGCTGCGTCCCTGGCGCAGATGGGCGGCGAAATCCTCGGGGATCACCACGGTGGCAAGCACCTCGCCGCGCCGCAAAGCGCGCCGCGCCGGCGCCCGGGAGCGGTACTCGCGGTACACCGCCAGGCCCGGGCTGGCGTCCAGGGCGCGCACCAGTTCCCGGGAGGCGCTGCCCGGGTCCAGATTGACCACCGCCAGGGGCAGGTCCCGGGGCACGCCCTGGGCGAACACCGCCAGGAAAAACAGGGTCCCCAGCGGCGGCAGCCAGAGCGTCAGCAGCCGCAGCCAAGGGTCCTCGCGGAGCGCCTGGCCGCCATGCAGCCCGGTCATCTCAGGGCTCCGCGTCCAGCAGCACGCTCATGCCCGGGCGCAAGCCCGGCACCGGGGCGCGCGGTCGCAGCTCCACCTCGAAGGTGCGCATGTCGTAACCCTGGCCGTCGCGGGTCGCCCGCCAGGTGGCGTAGTCGCCCCGGGCGGCCACATGGGACACCTGGAAGTCGGCGCGCCGCTCCAGGGCGGGAATGCGCAGAGTGAATACCTCGCCGGGCTGGAACCGGGCCAGCCGGTCCTCGCGCACGTTGAACACCGCCCAGGCGTCGTCCAGGTCGGTGAGGGTCACCACCGGGAAGCCCTGGGGCACCAGCTCGCCGGGTTGCAGGGCCACGTCGTCCACCTCGCCGGCGTGAGGCGCGGTCACCCGGGCGTCATCGAGCAGGTTTTGCACTTCCCGGCGCAGGCTGGCGGTGACGTCGCCGGTGGCGGCGCTGGCGTCGCGGGCCTCGGAGCGCGGGCCCTCCTCCGCCAGCTTGAGCACCTGGCCGGCGCTGAACCGGGTTTTCACCGCCACCTGCCAGGCGGTGTAGGCCTCGTCCAGTTTCTGGCGCGCCACCACGCCCTCGTCGGCCAGCGCCCGTACCCGCCGGTAGGTGGTTTCCGCCAGTTGCTCGGCCACCTTGGCCTTCTCGAATTCGCTGCGCGCGGCGCGCACCTTCTCTTCCCGGGTGCCGCCTTCCACGGCGCTGATCAGGGCGCCGGAGATGCGGTCCAGGGCCTCCACCTGGGCCAGCTTCTGTTCCAGCTCCGGGCTGTCGATGGTGAACACCGGGTCGCCCTTGGCCACTGTGTCGCCCTTGCGCACCAGGGTTTCCGACAGGCGCCCGGGCACCTTGGAAGACACCAGGTACTGGCGGGCTTCCACCTGGCCCTGGAAAACCGGCGCGCGCGGCCGGTAGGCGTTCCAAAAGCTGACCGCCACCAGGGCCACCACCACGGCGGCCACCAGCGCGAACAGAACGGTACGGGCTTTCACGGTGTCGGCTCCCCCTGTTGCTGATAGTCAATAAAACGGCCCGGCTGGCCGGTCAGCGCCATCACCCGGGCCAGGGCCACCACGTGGCGGAACGCCGCCGCCTGCCGGTGGGTGCGCGCCGCGGACAGCGCCGTTTGCGCGTCCACCACGTCCAGCGAACGCCCCAGGCCTTCCTCGAAGGCGCGCCGGCGCAGGTGCAGGTTTTCCCGGGCCAGTTCGATCTGGCTGGCCAGGGTGCGGTACTCATTGAGGGCGCGGCGCGCCTCCCGGTACTGGCTGTCGAGCATCACCGACAGCTCCCGGCGGGCCCCGGCGCGCAGCCGCCGCACCCGCTCCACGGCGGCTTCGGCGGCGCGCACCTTGCCGCCACGGCCGGCGCGGTCAAGCAGCGCGAAACGCACGCCCACGCCCACCATCCAGTCCGGGGTCAGATCGCTGATCAGGGCGTCGTCCTCGTGCAGGTTATAGCTGCCGTACAGAAACAGGTTGGGATGAAACAGGCCCCGGGCCATGTCGCCCCGGGTGCGGGCGCCCTGCTCCTTGATCGCCAGCACCCTCAGGCCGGGGTGATCCTCGAGGCGGTCCCGGAGGCGGTCGTCGTTCTCGGGCAGGGCGTGCACGAACAGGGGCGAGGCCGGCGTCACCGGGGTGTCGCCGTGCACCAGCCGGGTCAGGGCGAGACGCGTGATGTCGCGCTTCTCCCGGGCCGAGGCCAGGTCGATGCGCGCCTGATCGTAGGCGGCCTGGGCGGCGAGCCGCTCGACCCGGGCGATCTGGGCGTGCTCCTCCAGTTTGCGGGCGGCGCGCAGATGGCCGGCCAGGGTGTCCGCGGCGGCCTGGCGGGTGGCCACCAGCTGGTCGGCGGTGACCAGCCCGAAATAGGCGCCTACCAGCTCCAGGAAACGGGCGCGGCGCAGTTCCTCGCGCAGGGCGCCGGCCTCGTCGCGGCCCAGCTCCAGCAGCCGGCGTTGACCCTGGACGCGGCCGCCGGTGTACAGCGGCCAGAAGGCCAGCAACGACGAGCGGGCGATGTCGCGATCCTCGGTGAGCGGGGTGCTGAAGGCGTCCGGCCCGCCCAGCAATTGCACCAGCACCTGCCCCACCGGGGTGCCGGACAGGCTGTCCAGGGGTTCCAGGTCCAGGGTGTTGAGTTCCGGACGCTGGTCCAGACGGGTATAGGTACCGAGCAGTTCCACCTGGGGCAGCAGCAGGGCCCGGGCGGACTCGGACAGGGCCCGGGCGCCGTCCTCGGCGGCGGCGCCGGCGGCCAGGTTGTCATCCTCGGCGAGCAGCCGCCCCCAGGCCTGCTCGAACGTCATCGGGGCCGCCCCGGCGCCCATGGCGGCGACGCCCAGTATCAGCGCCACCAGAAGCCTCCACATACTCATCCTCCTTATGGAAGGAAACATAATAGCACCGGTTGATTACCGGTTCCCGGATCAGGGGATCAGATATTGATGCAGGGCAGCCTGCAGGGCACTGAGGGTGAGCGGCTTGATCAGCTGGCCGTCCATGCCCACCTCCTTGATGCGCTCGGCGTACTCAGGCATGACGTGGGCGCTGAGCGCCAGGATCACCGCCGGCTGCCAGCCGTTCTCGGTTTCCAGGCGGCGCATGCGCCGGGCGCTTTCGAAGCCGTCCATGACCGGCATGTCCAGGTCCATGAGCACCAGCCGGTAGGCGCCGCCGCCCTCGATGAAGCGGTCCAGGGCCTGCTGGCCGTCGTCGCCGAGCACCGGCGCCGGCACCCCGAGCCGTTCCAGGTAACCGCGCGTGACCATCTGGTTGACCGGGTTGTCCTCGGCCACCAGCACGCGCAGCCCGCTGCGTTCCTGTTCCGGCTCGCGCCGGGAGAGCAGCGGCACCTGGCCGGGGCCGGTGTCGCTGAGCAGCTGCTGCAGTTCCATCACCGTGAGCACCGCCCGGCGCACCAGGGTGATGTCGTCGCGCATCACCACCTCGCCACTCTCGCGCATGCCGCACAGCAGCACCGGCCGCGGGGCGGCGCCGCGCTCACGGGCCGGGCGCAGGCCCTGGTCGAGCAGCACGCCGTCGGTGACGCCGTTGACCAGCAGGTGGCTTACCGCCGGGTCCGCCAGGGCGGCGCGCACGCCTTCCAGGTCGGTGACCACCCGGGCGTGGGCGAAGCGGCGGTCGCCGTCGAGCAGGCTCTTGAGGTTGCCCACCTGGTCCCAGATCAGCGCCGGCTCCCGGGTCGGTTCCGGCATCGGCACCGCCGGCGCCGCCACCGGCACGGTAAGCGCGAAGTGAAAGCGGGCGCCCTGCCCCGGCGCGCTGCGCAACTGGATCTCGCCGCCCATCAGACGCACCAGTTCCTGGCTGATGGACAGGCCCAGGCCGGTGCCGCCGAAGCGCCGCGACACCGAGGCCGACGCCTGGCTGAAATTCTGGAACAGGCGGCGCTGCTCCTCGCGGCTCATGCCCAGGCCACTGTCGGCCACCGAGAACGACAGGATCACCTGGTGCTCGCCGGCGGGCTCGCAGCGGGCGCGCACCCGCACCCAGCCGTGGCGGGTGAACTTCACCGCGTTGGAAATCAGGTTGGTGAGCACCTGGCGCAGGCGTGGCGCGTCGCCGCGCACCTTGGCGGGCAGCGCCCGGTCCACGTCCACCAGCACCAGGTCGCCGTTGTCGCTGGCCGGCAGGCTGAACATGTGGGCGCAGTCGATCAGCAGGGCGGCCGGGTCGAAGTCGTCGATCTCCAGCTCCAGCTTGCCGGCTTCCAGCTTGGAGTAGTCGAGCACGTCGTTGACCAGGGTATTGAGGGTGCGGCCGGCGTTCTCGATCAGGGCGATGTAATCCTGCTGGCGCGGCGAGGGATCGGTTTCACGCAGCAGCTCCGCCAGCCCCAGCACGCCGTTCAGGGGCGTGCGGATCTCATGGCTCATGCGCGCCAGGAACTCGCTCTTGGCGCGCACTTCGGCGTTGCCGCGCACGGCCCGGGCGGTGAGGCGCAGGAACACCAGGCTGGCGGCGAGCACCACCGCGTAGGCCAGGGCCAGCCCGGCCAGCATCCAGGCGGTATCGCGCACCACCTTGTCGTGGCCGTGCCTGGACAACGCCGAGGCCATGTCCACCGAGGCCCGGGCCAGCGCGTGCAGGCCGGTCACCGCCCCCTCGGAGCGGGCCAGCGCCTCGCGCCAGGACACCGCCAGATCACCGGACATGTCCACCGCCTCGCCGCTCCATTGCCGGTAGGCTTCCAGGTCCTCGCGCACCCGCTGCCAGCGGCGTTTGAGCACCGCCATCTCCTCCCGGTCCGGGGCCGCCAGTTGCTGATCCACGTCGGCCATCGCCGCCGCCAGTTGATCGCGGGCCTTGTTGAGCTGGTAAAGGGAAAGCGGATCCAGGGTGTTGCCGGTCACACCGCCATGGAGCAACAGCGCGCGCATCATGCCCAGGTCCCGGCGCACCTCGCGCAGACCATTGAGCGGCAGCGACAGCGCCCGGCCCGGGCTGGCCAGGCGGGTATCGGAAAGACGCGACAGATAGAGCACCGAGGCCAGCGAAGCGTGCAGCCGACCATTGATCTGATCGAGCGCCCGAAACGGCGCCAGCACCCCGCCCACCGCCGCCCGCGGCTCGGTGTTTCGCCAGGCGTTGCGCACCCCGGCGACGATGTTGGTCAGATCCGGGGCGTCCAGGCTGTCCATGGCCCGCTGGTAGGCGGCGAGGCCCTCGTCGGTATCCGCCAGGGCGGCCCGATAGCGGTCGGCCAGATCCTCGGAGCTGCTCATCACCACCGCCGGAGCCAGGTCGCGGCTGCGCTCCAGGGGCTCGCTGGCGCGCAGCCCGGCGGCGAACACCGCCAGATCGTCCTGCAACACATGGTGCCGGTCATGCAAATCAAGGCGATATTGATAGAGCAGCGTCGCCATCATCACGAACGGCACCGTCACCAACGACACCAGCAAAAACACCGCTGGAAAATGTCGTTCCTTCATCACCTGCGTCCTCCCTGGTCGCGTCCCCCGTGCCGGGACTTGCGGTGGCCACGCCGAAAGCGCCAGACTTCCGGCTACTCTAGCGGCGAAGCCCGCGTGACAGGATGGTCTTCATGTATCTTCCGGGTATCCATATCCTGCCGGTGTTGTGCATTGTTGTATTGCTCGGCGGCTGTGCAAGCGCGCCACCCACCACTGCCACCATACCGGAATTGCGGGCCCGCGACGCCGCCGAAACCCCGTCGCCGGCACCGCCGGCCATGCCCGCCTGGCTGGCGGCGGCCCAGGCGCCGCCGCGCCTCGCCGGCCTCGACCGGGACGGCGAGATCAGCAACGACGAGCAAGGCTGGCGACGCTGGGTGTACGGCGCCCCGCACCGGCGGCTGACCCTGACCCTCTACGGCCTGCCCGCCGGCTGGGACGGTCTCGACGACACCCGCCTGGTCTCCGGACACTACGGCCAGCTCCGCCAGCAACGCGTCAACCGGGTGTACAACAGCGACGACCTGTCGCTGCGCTTCGTCCAGGAACGGCTGTTCGACCTGGAGGGCCACGTCACCGCCAGCGGCGCCTATCTGATTAATCGACCCAACCGCCGGCCGCTTTACGAGACCCTGCTGCTGACCCTGGACGGCGACCGTTTCATCCGCATCGAGGCCGCCAGCCGGGAGCAGGACACCACGGCGCTGTTGCGGCTGAGCAAGCGGGCGCTGGCCGAGTTTCGGGCGTTCGAGCCGTGATCGTGGCGAATTTCGGGGTGGGTTCTCCATCCGGGGCGCGGAGCGGCGTGGCCCCCTTTCCGGGAACGCCGTGAACCCGTCCCTGGGGGCTCCCGGTTTGACATCCTGTCAAACAGGGTCCCGGAAA
>NZ_JABJWH010000015.1 GCF_015265435.1 Alloalcanivorax profundimaris
TTGGGAAGTCACCGCGACAGCGCTGAATCGCCTGATACCTCAGGACGACTCCTTGGCGAAGAACACTGCCGCTTCGCGCAAAAATCACGTTCCTTCTTCACGCGCGCCAGTTCTCGCTTGAGACCGGCCACTTCTTCATCCCTGGGCGACCCGGAGCCTCTGAACGCCTTGTCGGTCGACTCATCCGCTTCCCGACGCCAACGGGTCAGCAGATTAGGATTGATGCCGATCTCCAGCGCCACCTGGCGGCAGCTCACACCGGGTTGGCGGGTCAGGGCGATGGCTTCCCGTTTGAATTCGGGGCTGTATCTTCTGCGTTTGTTCATGAACACTCCTTTGGCACAGTGTGCCTCTTTTTAGAAGTGTCCGCAGTAACGGGGTAGAACCCAGGCGGATCGCTGGCTTCTAAGGCGCGCCACAGGTCTGATTTCTTAGAAGTAATTATTGAGGCTCGAAACCGGGCTCTAAGGCTCTTTGAGTCGACCGTGCGGCCAGAAAATGCTTACTAATCAATGCGTAGCCGTGGTCCGACCCCGGTAGCCGCCGATAGCCGGACGCGAGCAAGCCTACACATTCCCGGGCGCGCATCTCTTACAGCGTCTGTGCGTGTCCGTTTTCGCCAGTGTCCCCGTTAATGGCGCGCGCTTTCCATACCCTGAATAGGGGAGGGAGGCGTGGCAATAAGGTAGATATCCTAACAAAAAACACACCCCGTCCGAGATGCATAAATACAATATTTTTGCAGATAACGACGCCCACCGGTTGGAGGCCAACGTCGTGCCCTTGTTGCCGCGAAATTTTCCGCTGAACCTCAAGTTGTCAAGCCGCATTGGTTTGATGATGCTGTGCCCGCTAGTGCTGGTGAACTGCGATTGCGCCTACAGGCCCCCGGCAATTCACTTGAGCTGTCAGGCATCGGCCTGCTCGATGGAAGATGATCGTTGCACCATCGACATGGAATTCGTGGCCCACAATGCGATTAATCTGGATAACGAGTTGGTCTCCGTGCTGCCGATGGGAAATGATGCCTATATCGACTACCGCACAGTGACTCGCGGCCAGGGAGAAAATGATTACCCGCATAGAGTTTATCGGTACACCTATGCGTTCAACCCGGCGGATGCGGTTGATGGTGTGATGGGTTACGCCGCGACCGTGCGTTCCAAGAGTGATGGCAGTCAGCAAACCTGCGCCGACGAAATTCAGGTGAAGGGCGCCGGAGATTTTCTTACGGTGGCGCTTGAGTCGCCCGAGCTGGTTCTGGACACCGAGAGCGGATCGGTGCCCTTGCCGGAGTATATGGTCGGAGGAACAAACACCGCTCCAGTGGACGCCGTATGGTCCGCCAACGGCCCAGACTGGGAAATCATAGAGGGCGAATCGGACCCGCCCCGACTGAACTATGCGGGTACGGCTCTGGAAGCCAGCAGTCCCCGTGCCGCGACCTTGACGGTATCCACGGCGGGGCCCTACGGCGTAACAGTATCCGAGTCGGTCGCCCTGTCTGCCCGCTATGTCTATTCGGCGCTGACACTGAGCCAGAGCTATGCGCTGCCGGGGGACGAGATCAGTGCTACCTATAGCAGTGGGGCGGGCGGTGAGGAGCAGGACGGCACGGCGATCTGGACGCTTTTGCTGACCGGGGAAAACGGACAAGCGTCGGACAGAACCTCGGCGCTGCGGACCACGGCGACCCCGAATGAAAGAGTCTTCACCGCCGACGAAGTGGGGCGCTATACCATCAAACGAACGGAGGCCGCCGACGGCGACACCGTGACGGAGACCGCGCTGAGCGACGCCATTACGGTACTCGAACCCCTCCTCAACATTATCGTCAGCCCGGGGGCCGAGGACATCAATCGCGGCGAACCCGTGCGCTTTGATGCCAGTGGCTCCACGGTGCCGCCAGGGGCGGAAATCGGTTGGCGGGTGACTGCCAGGCCCGAGGGGAGCAGTGCATGGATGGAATACCTCGATACGGTTGGTAAGCAGGCAACACTGACTCCGGATGTGATGGAAGGGAGCTATACCGTCGAGGCGCAGCTGTCGATTCCCTCCCTGATGGAGCCGCTGACCAGAAGCCGGACATTCACGTTTGTGTCCACGCCGGTCGCCGGTCCGGCGACGGACGAGACGGACTACCTGGTGGGCGAGGAGGTCTCTTTCGATCTGACGGCCTCGGACTACCCGAGTGGCTCCTCCTTCAGGTACACCCTGAGTGGCGCGCCGGAAGGGAGCAGCGCGGAGCTCCTGCTCTCCAGTGATGGCACGCGGGCCAGCCTGCTAACCGATGTCGCGGGGGTTTACCAGATCGAGCTGACCATCACCAATGCCGAAGGGGAAACGTCCAGCCACACCACATCCATCACCGCGGAAGAATCCAATGCGGTAGCCCTGACGCTGGCCAGCGATCTACCTGTGGTGGATGACGATGGCGACATCCAGATGATTCTGATCGGCATCGACGAGGACAACCGGTTAACGGCAAGAGCCGGGGAGCAGGTGTTGGGGCCGTATACCGCGCTGTTCCTGCAAGGGTATTGGGAAAGTGAGGATACCGCCAACCTTTACGACAGCGCGGGCGAGCGCTTCGAAATGGTGAACGAAGAGAGTGGCGTGCTGCTTGACGAGAATGTCGAACATATCATTCAACTGCGACGGGACGATGGCATTTACTTTCAGGTGCGGTTGAGGTTCGAGGCCGGTGATCTGGAGGGGGATGCAACGGTCACCAGCCTGAGTGGTTATAACTGTGGCGAGTCGCTGAGTCACTGTCCTTGAATCTTGTCCTTGAGCGGACAGGCATCGGCCAACGAGATCGGGTTAATAAGATGAAAGGCATCATACTGGTACTATCGATAATCGTGCTGCTCCCCGCTTTGTGGGGGTGCGAAGAAGATGCATACAGCCCCCCGGATGACGGCGAGGCGGTGGAACCCGGGCCGGGTCCTGGTCTCCAGATTTCCGATGTTGAGTTGACGCCGGAACAACAGGACTTGCTGGTCCTGATCGAGAACAATATTCAGAATAACAACTACGGCACGGCGGCGACGGATATCGTCAAGCTGCTCGAGGCGCACCCCGGCAGCGACCAGGTTAAACGGTTGTATTCCGACGTGCTCGCCATGCAGTCGGGGATTACGCCCTCGGAGTTCGCCATCGCCATCGGCGCTCGCCCCATACAAGTCCGCAACGAGGATGGCGAATGGGTTGAGAAGACTTCCACGATTTCGTTTGTCGATAGTCTGGTTGGCCTGGCCAATGTCGAGGACAGCGATGACTATCGGGTGCGCTTTCTGAACGGACGCCATGCCTTGGAACTGCGCCTGCAGGATAAAGCTATCTCGGAACTGCCTTCCCGGGAGCAGGCCGACATCGGCGCCATGGCGACCATCCATGCGACCCGCCTCGCCTACGCCGCGGTGGGCGGAGAGGAAAGCGCCGAAAGCCTGCACAGCGCGCAAGCACTGCAGGCCGCTCTGGAAGAGCATCTGCCCGAAGTCGACGAAGAGTTGACGGAGACACTAAGGGTCGTGGCCCAAACCTCGGGCGCCGTGCAGCAGCACTACCCGATTCGGGAAGTGGACGAGAACCCGATCCGTATGTCTCTGGCAAGGAATGCCTTCGCGAATGCCATGCTGGATGACAACGAACTTTCCACCGAGGAACTGGTGGAACTCGTCCTTTTCGCCCCGGGTTTATAGACGCCTTGCAGGCGCGCCGCAGGCCCAGGCCCGCGGCGGCCCGATGTGTCCGTTTACTCTGCCTTGTCCAGGGTGCTTTCCTTATGCGCCGCGATGTGATCCGTCTTGTCACTCTTGATTTCGTATTGCGGCTCGTCTTTCGAAGCGCGGCGGGTGTGGCCTTTGTAGTCGAAGTCCTGAGTGTGCACTTTAATGATCTTGCCGCTGACCCGGCCCGCTTCGGAATTCCAGGTAACGTGGTCTCCGACCGTGAACTTGTGGTTCATGGCGTTTGCTCCTGGAATCACCGGGCCTGCCCGGTAGGGGTGACGCGCCAGATGGTGTTGGACAGGTCGTCGGCGATGATCACGGCGCCTTCCGGGTCCACGGTGACGCCCACCGGGCGGCCACGGGCCTTGCCGTCGTCGCTGAGGAAGCCGGTGGCGAAGTCCACCGGGTCGCCGGCGGGTTCGCCGTTCTGGAAGGGCACAAACACCACCTTGAAGCCCACCGGGTCGCTGCGGTTCCAACTGCCGTGCTGGCCGACGAAGGCGCCTTCGGCGAAGTCGCCGCCCACGGCGGAGTTGGAGAAGTCCACGCCCAGCGCCGCCACGTGGGAGCCCAGCGCATAGTCCGGTTTGATGGCCTGCTCGACCCTCTCCGGTTTGGGCGGTTTGACCCGGGTGTCCTCGTTCTGGCCCCAGTAGCTGTAAGGCCAGCCATAGAAAGCGCCTTCCTTCACCGAGGTCAGATAGTCCGGCACCAGGTTGGGACCGATCTCATCCCGCTCATTGGCCACCGCCCACAGCTCGCCGGTGTCCGGCTGGATGGTCAGGGCAGTGGGGTTGCGCAGGCCGGTGGCGAAGGGGCGGTGCAGGCCGGTTTCCGCTTCGATCTGCCAGACCATGGCGCGGTCTTCTTCCAGTTCCATGCCGCGCTCACCGATGTTGCTGTTGGAGCCGATCCCCACGTACAGGAAGCGACCATCCGGGCCGGCGGTCATGGCCTTGGTCCAGTGGTGGTTGATCACCGCGGGCAGGTCGGTGACCTTTTCCGGTGCGCCGTTGGCCCGGGTCTGGCCCTCCTCGTAATCGAAGCGCACCAGCGTGCCCTGGTTGGCCACGTACAGGTTGCCGTCGATCAGAGCGAGGCCGTAGGGAGCGTCCAGGTTGTCGGCGAACACGCCTTGCTGTTCATAGCGACCGTCGCCGTCCTCATCGCGCAGCAGGGTCAGGCGGTCGCCGCCTTGCACCGCGCTCTTGCCCTGCTTCTTGATGTAGCCGGCGATCAGGTCCTTGGGCCGCAGGGTCGGAGCGTGGCCGCCGGAGCCTTCCGCCACCAGGATATCGCCGTTGGGCAGCACCAGGGTTTGGCGCGGGATTTTCAGATCGGTGGCGATGGCCTCGATCTGGTAGCCGTCCGGCACGGTGGGCTTCTGATCGCCCCATTCCGCCGGCTTTGAGATGTTCATATTGGGCAGCAGACCACGCCGAGGCGCTGGCAGTTGGGGATCGGCGCCGTGCTGAGCGGCGGGCTCAACCTGTTTTTCGCCGCCGCAGGCGGTCAGAGCGAACAGCAAAGGAAGCGACAGCAGGGGGATGGCGTACCGCATGTTATTTCACTCCTCCACGCAGACCTGAGTAGCCGACCAGGCTCGCCACCAGGGCCAGCACCGTCACGATCACCGACAGCCACAAACCCGCGGGCATGGCCGCCCAGGCGTCTTTGGCATGCACCAGCGCGTTAATAAAGCCGAGTACCCACATCACCAGCAGCACGACGAAATACACGGCGTGCCTCGCGGTGCGGGCCGGGCCGCTGATCACCCATTCGATCAGCGCCCACAGCAACGCGAAGCCGCCACCCACCAGGGCGCCGGCAATCAGCCAGGAAGCGAAATTGGTCCACTGCACCTGGTAGCTGTTGAAGTAGGCCCAATCGCTGAGCAGGGCGCCCAGAAACAGGGGCAGAGGAAAGGCAAGCAGAATGGCATGCAGCGGATGCAGCGCACGCTCATACGTTGTTCGATGTGTGTCGACCATGGCGGTTCTCAAGTCCTTTGACGATTACCCGATGACCCGCATCTTCCAGCCCCACCGTGAACGCGGAAAGAACCGGACCGGCCAACCCCGACCATTTTGACCACTCTTTACATTCACCCTGCGGGGTCGGACCACGCTAAGTTGCTGACGTTAAAGGCCCTGTGCCCCCAAAACGGTCGTATTCCGGGCCTTAAGTGCGTGTTTTCACCCTCGGAAATCGCCGCCTGGGGGCCCGGGTCTGAATCGCCTGGGGCCTCTGCCTTAGCCGCCGTTTAAGAGGGTCAAAACCGCCGGCTAAGCGTCCCCAAAGGTGTTTCGCGGCAGCGAAACGCTTATAAATCAGCAAGTAACCGTGGTCCGACCCCGGTGGGGCGACGGTTGGGGGGAAAATCTGGATAATGGCGCGCATTCGCGTCTCCGACTGGCTGTGCTCCCCATGGAAATCAAGGTCAACTTCCTCGACAACCTCCGCCTGGAGGCCAAATTCGACGACTTCACCGTGGTCACCGACCAGCCGATCCGCTACAAGGGCGACGGTTCGGCGCCGAGCCCGTTCGATTATTTCCTGGCGTCGTCGGCGTTGTGCGCGGCCTATTTCGTGCGGGTGTACTGCAAGGCGCGGGACATTCCCACGGAGAACATCCGGCTGTCGCAGAACAACATCGTCGACCCGGAGAACCGCTACAACCAGATTTTCCGCATACAGGTGGAGTTGCCGGAGGACATTTCCGACAAGGACCGGCAGGGCATTCTGCGTTCCATCGACCGCTGCACGGTGAAGAAGGTGGTGCAGACCGGGCCGGATTTCCAGATCGAGACCGTTGAGAACCTGGACGAGGACGCCCAGGCGCTGTTGGGGACCGGCCTGGATGATGGCGCGCGCACCTTTATCGAGGGCAAGGACCGGCCCCTGGAGGAGACCATCGCCACCATGAGCCGGGCGCTGGAAGCCCTGGGGATGAAGATCGAGATCGCCTCCTGGCGCAACATCGTGCCCCATGTGTGGTCGCTGCACATCCGCGACGCGGCGTCGCCCATGTGCTTCACCAACGGCAAGGGCGCCACCAAGGAGAGCGCCCTGTGCTCCGCGCTGGGCGAGTTCATCGAGCGGCTGAATTGCAACTTCTTCTACAACGATCAGTTCTTCGGCGAAGAGATCGCCAACGCCGACTTCGTGCATTACCCCAACGAACAATGGTTCCAGCCCGGCCCCGACGACGCACTGCCCGAAGGCATTCTGGACGACCACTGCCGGGCGATTTACGACCCGGACGGCGAGCTGCAAGGCTCGAATCTGATCGACACCAACTCCGGCCGGGTGGATCGCGGTATCTGCTCCTTGCCGTTCGAGCGCCGCTCCGACGGCGAGACCGTGTGGTTCCCCTCCAACCTGATCGAGAACCTGTTTCTCAGCAACGGCATGAGCGCCGGCAATACCCTGGCCGAGGCCCAGGTGCAGTGTCTGTCCGAAATCTTCGAGCGGGCGGTGAAAAAACGGATCATCGAGGAAGAGCTGGCGCTGCCGGACGTGCCGAAAGAGGTGCTGGCCAAGTACCCCAACCTGGTGGAAGGCGTCGAGGCGCTGGAGGCCCAGGGCTTCCCGGTGCTGGTCAAGGACGCTTCCCTGGGCGGGCAATTCCCGGTGGCCTGCGTGGCGCTGATGAACCCGCGCACCGGTGGCGTGTTCGTGTCGTTCGGGGCTCACCCGAGCATGGCGGTGGCGCTGGAACGCTCGCTCACCGAGCTGCTTCAAGGCCGCAGCTTCGAGGGGCTGAATGACTTCCCGCCGCCCACCTTCAACAGCCTGGCGGTGACCGAGCCGAACAACTTCGTGGAGCACTTCATCGACTCCAGCGGCCTGGTGTCCTGGCGGTTCTTCAGCACCAAGGCGGACGTGGAATTTCACGAATGGGATTTTTCCGGAAGCACGCAGGAAGAAGCGGAGCGCCTGTTCGGCATCCTCGAGGACCTGGGCAAGGAGGTCTACACCGCCTCTTACCACGAGCTGGGCGCGCCGGCCTGCCGCATCCTGGTGCCGGGTTATTCCGAGGTCTACCCGGTGGAGGACCTGGTCTGGGACAACACCAACAAGGCGCTGGACTACCGCGAGGACATCCTCAACCTGCACCGCCTGGGCGATGACCAGCTCGCCGCCCTGTCGGAGCATCTGGAAGAAAGCCAGATCGACGACTACACCGACATCATCACGCTGATCGGCATCGAGTTCGACGAAAACACGGTCTGGGGCCAGCTCACCGTGCTGGAACTGAAGCTGCTTATCGACCTGGCACTGGGCCGCCACGAGGACGCCCTGGAGCGCACCGAGGCGTTCCTGCAGTTCAACGACAACACCGTGGAGCGCAACCTGTTCTACCGCGCCGTCAGCGCGGTGCTGGAAATCACCCTGGACGACGATCTGGAACTGGATGATTACCTGACCAGCCTGCGCCGCATGTATGGCGCGGAAACCATGGATGATGTGGTCGGCGCCGTTGACGGCACCGTCCGCTTCCCGGGGCTCACTCCCACCAACATGCAGCTCGAAGGCCTGGACCGCCACCAACGCCTGATCGAAAGCTACAAAAAACTCCACGCCGCCCGTGCGGCGGCGGCGCGCTGACCGGCGGCGTCACCGGAGCTGCCCGATCTAGACCTGGGCCTTGAACACCCCGCACCTCCAGCCACTGACCCACCCGGGCGGTGCCGAGGAAATCCATACCCAGGTTCACCGTTACCAGGCCCTTGATGCCGCCCAGGGTGCCGTCCCGGCTCAGCCCCATGGCGTGGCGGATGGCCGCCGCGCCCAGTTCTTCCTTGCCGCCCGGGAAGTAATGGTAGAACGACCCCTTGGGCGCCCCCGCCTCCTTCAAAATGTCGTTGATGCCGGTGGCGGCATAGCCCTGTTGGCGGAACAGGCGTGCGGCGGTGTATATCAGATTGTCCCGGTGCTTGGGGCGGGCTCCCATGACGCACTCCATCGAAAAGCAGTAGACCGGTCTGTATGGTGACACAATCCGGCCTTTGCGGAGGCCCTTTCCTGTTTATGAGTGTGGCGTTCATGCAACAGCACGACGATTTTCACCTTTGGAAAACCGACCTGTTGGGGGCGTTGCTGCTCTATGGCGGCTTTGCCTTTGCTCTGGTGCCGGCCTTTCTGCACCGCTCCTTTCCGCTGGGTATTCTGATCGGCACGCTGCTGGTGGGCAGTTTCTTCCTGCGCAACGTGAAGGATCACTTCGGCTTCTTCCAGTTGCCGAAGTACGCGGTGGTGATCAATTGCTATGTGGGCGGGCTGATCATTTCCGCCATCTGGTACGGCTTGTCCCAGGGCATGCTCAACTAGGACCCTCATTTCGCAGGAGCGGCTAAAGCCGCTCCTACAAGGCGTGTTCAGGCGCCGTTGTCTTTTTGCTGTTCCAGCCGGCTCAGGCGCTGGTCCATGGCGCGCAGCAGCTCGAGCATTTCCTGGCGTTCGTCGTGGGCGCGCTGGTTGGCCTGGTCCCGTTCTTCCTTTTGCTCCAGGTCGTGCACCTCCTGGGTGGCGTTGACGATGATGGCGATGAACAGGTTCAGCACCATGAAGCTGGAGATCAGGATGAACGGCACGAAGAACAGCCAGGCGTGGGGGTACTGCTCCATCACCGGCCGGGCCACGCCCATGGACCAGCTTTCCAGGGTCATGATCTGGAACAGGGTGTAAATGCTGGCGCCCAGGGTGCCGAACCAGTCCGGGAAGGCGTCGCCGAACAGCTCCGTGCCCATCACCCCGAAGATGTAGAACATCATCAGCAGCAGGGCGGCGGTCCAGCCGATGCCGGGCAGGGAATGCATCAGCGATTCCACCAGCATGCGCAGCCGCTTGATGGTGGAGAGCAGCCGCAGCACCCGCAGAATGCGCAGGCTGCGCAGAATCGCCAGCGGCCCGGCGGCCGGCGCCAGGGAAATGGCGACGATGACGAAGTCGAACACATTCCAGCCGGAGCGGAAGAAGCGCGGGCCGAAGGCCGCCAGCTTGGCGACGATCTCCACCACGAACACGGCGAGGATCAGGCTGTTGAGCAGGGCCAGCAGTTCGCCGGCCACGTCCATGGCCCGCCGGGAGGTCTCCAGCCCCAGCACCACGGCGTTGAGAATGATCAGGCCGGTGATGAAGTGCCGCACCGCCGGGGATTCCACCCAGTGGCCCAGCCGGGCCCGCCAACCGTTGATTGCCAGTGTCGTCATGCCTTGTTCCATCGTGCCGGATGATTGTCGGCGCGGAGTATACCGATCGGCGCCCGCCGGCGCTGCCCCGGCCCGGGCAGGGGCGGCCGCGCTGTGACGCGGGCCTCGCCATGCCATCTTGCCTCGCCGGCGGGCTTGCTTTCGCCCACCGGCGGGGCCAGATTTTCCCCGGTGGCGTTGTCTTTGATCCGAACCCGGAGGGAATTATGTGGCGTTGCGTTTGGGGCATTCTGTTCGCCGTGTCGGCCACCGCCACCATGGCGGCCGAGCCGAACCCGGTGGCGAAACAGGGAGAAGCCTTCCGGGTGTCGCCGGCGTGTCTGGCGTCCGCCGAGGCGGGCGTCGAGGACCAGACCGGGCTGCCGGTGCTGTACATCAGGCTGGATGGGGCCGGCGGCGAGTTGCTCCACGATTTCACCGCCTCCCGGGTGGGCCACACAATGCGGCTGGTGGACGGTAGCGGTGAGCCGCTCATGGCGAGCGCGCCGGTGATCCAGTCTCCGCTCGACCGCGCCCTTATGCTGACCGGCTTCGAATCCCGCCGCGAGGCGGAGGCGGTGGCCAAACGCCTCCGGCGCGGCGACGGCGCGTGTGGCCCCCTATGAGCCGGCACGACGGCTTCCACCTCTGGAAAACCGATCCCCTCGGTGCGTTGCTGCTCTACGGCGGCTTCGCCTTTGCTCTGGTGCCGGCGTTCCTCCACCGTTCTTTTCTCCGGGGGATGGCGATCCTCTCCTGATGGCGAATACGTCAACAAACAGCCACTGGCAAAAGCTATCGCCTTGTTCGATGGCCTGTATTTGCCCGATAGGCAGCGCCGGAGTACATCTATAGCTCCCGGGCGTTAAGCCCCCCAAGAACAACGCAGGCGTGTTTTTTCAGGGAGAACGACCATGACCGAGAGCAAATGCCCTTTTCACAACACCGCGGGTGGTGGCACCACCAACCAGGATTGGTGGCCCAACCAGCTGCGTATCGACATTCTTCACCAGCATGCGCCGGTGACCAGCCCCATGGACGAGGACTTTGATTACGCGGAGGCCTTCAAGAGCCTGGACCTGGCGGCGCTGAAGAAAGACCTCACCGCCCTGATGACCGATTCCCAGGACTGGTGGCCGGCGGACTTCGGCCACTATGGCCCGCTGTTCATCCGCATGGCCTGGCACAGCGCCGGCACCTACCGGCTGGGCGACGGGCGCGGCGGCGCCGGCACCGGCACCCAGCGGTTCGCGCCGCTCAACAGCTGGCCGGACAACGTTAACCTGGACAAGGCCCGGCGGCTGCTGTGGCCGATCAAGCAGAAGTACGGCAACAAGATTTCCTGGGCCGATCTGATCGTGCTGGCCGGCAACGTGGCCCTGGAATCCATGGGCTTCGAGACCTTCGGCTTCGCCGGCGGCCGCGAGGACCTGTACGAACCCGAGACCGACATCTACTGGGGTGACGAAGGCGACTGGCTCGGCACCGACAAGCGCTACTCCGGCGACCGCGACCTGGAAGACCCGCTGGGCGCCACCACCATGGGCCTGATCTACGTGAACCCGGAGGGCCCGGAGGGCGAGCCGGATCCGGTGAAGGCGGCCCACGACATCCGCGAAACCTTCGCGCGCATGGCCATGAACGATGAGGAAACCGTGGCCCTGATCGCCGGCGGCCACACCTTCGGCAAGACCCACGGCGCCGGCGACCCGGGCCTGATCGGGCCGGAGCCGGAAGCAGCGCCCATCGAATCCATGGGCCTGGGCTGGCACAGCCGCCATGGCAGCGGCTTCGGTGACGACACCATCACCGGCGGCCCGTAAGTGACCTGGACGCAACAGCCGACGCAGTGGACCAACCTGTTTTTCGAGAACCTGTTCGGCCACGAATGGGAGCTGGAGAAGAGCCCGGCGGGTGCTTACCAGTGGGTGGCCAAGGACGCGGAAGCGGACATCCCCTACGCCCACGACCAGAGTAAAAAGCGCAAGCCCACCATGCTCACCACGGACCTGTCGCTGCGCTTCGACCCGGCCTACGAGAAAATCTCCCGGCGCTTTCATGAGAACCCGGCGGAATTCGCCGATGCCTTCGCCCGCGCCTGGTACAAGCTCACCCACCGGGACATGGGCCCCATCGAGCGCTACCTGGGCCCGGAAGTGCCGAGCGAAGAACTGATCTGGCAGGACCCGGTGCCCAAGGTGGACCACGCCCTGATCGACGACCAGGACATCGCCGCCCTCAAGGCCAGGATTCTGGACAGCGGCCTGTCGATCCCGGATCTGGTGAAAGCCGCCTGGGCGTCCGCCTCCAGCTATCGCGGTTCGGACATGCGCGGCGGCTCCAATGGTGCCCGGGTGCGGCTGGCGCCCCAGAAGGACTGGGCGGTGAACGACCCCAAAAACCTGGACAAGGTGCTGAAGACCCTGGAAGGCATCCAGGGCGAGTTCAACGGCGCCGCCTCCGGCGGCAAGAAGGTGTCCCTGGCGGACCTGATCGTGCTGGCCGGCGCGGCGGCGGTGGAGAAAGCGGCGGAGAAGGGCGGCCATAAGGTGACGGTGCCGTTCACCCCGGGCCGCACCGATGCCTCCCTGGAGCAGACCGACGTGGACTCCTTCCGCTACCTGGAGCCGTTCGTGGACGCGGTGCGCAACTACCGCAAGGCCAAGGCCACGGTGGACGCGGAGCACCTGATGATCGATCGCGCCCAGTTGCTCACCGTCACCGCCCCGGAACTGACCGTGCTGGTGGGCGGCATGCGCGCCCTCAATGGCAATTACGACGGTTCCGAGCACGGGGTCTTCAGCGACCGCCCGGAAACGCTCAGCAACGACTTCTTCAAGACCGTCGTGGACATGAGCATCGCCTGGGCGCCGGTGTCCGAGGACGACGACTACCTGTTCGAGGGGCGCGACCGGTCCACCGGCAAGCTCAAGTGGACCGCCACCCGGCTCGACCTGATCTTTGGCGCCAACTCCCAGCTCCGTGCCCTCTCCGAGGTGTACGGCGCCGATGACGCCGAAGCCAAGTTCGTGAAGGACTTCGTGGCCGCCTGGGCCAAGGTCATGGACCTGGGCCGGTTCTGATCCATCCCCGGCGGAGCCCCGGGAGTGACATCACCCCGGGGTCCCGCCTCTTTCTTGACTCAATGTAATCTTCATGAGACATTAAAGCGGTTAATGATTCATGAAGATTACATTATGCCTACTCCTTATCGTCCCTCTCCGGCGGCCCGCCGAGCCTTGCGGAAACTGGGCGAGGATATCCGCGAAGCGCGCCTGCGCCGTAACCTGTCCATGGAAATCGTGGCCGAGCGCGCCGCGACTTCCCGCGCCACCCTGACCCGTTTGGAGAAGGGGGACACGGCGGTGAGCGTCGCGATTCTGGCCGGTGTGCTGCAGGCGCTGGGCATGCTGCCCCGGCTGGCGGACCTGGCCGACAGCGCCGGGGACCCCCAAGGGCTTGAGATCAGCCGGGAATCGCTGCGCCAGCGGGCCTCATCGCTCCGCGCGAGGGGTGACAAGGATGAGTAACGTCGAAGTGTTTCTGGATTGGCGGCGCCGGAATCGTCGCGTTGGCCTGTTGCGCCGCCATGCCAGCCGGGGCCGGGAAACGGTGACCTTCGAGTACGCGCCGGAATGGTTGGCGGCGGACGACCGCTTTTCCATGGACCCGGCGCTGCCGGTGGGGCCGGGCCTGTTCCGCCCGCCGGCGGGCGCGGAAATGTTCGGCACCCTGGGCGATTCCGCGCCGGACACTTGGGGCCGCATGTTGATGCGCCGCCGCGAACGGCGCACGGCGGAACGGGAAGGCCGGGCGGTGCGCCCCCTTCACGAGACCGACTTTCTGCTCGGTGTCTCGGACCTGACCCGGCTTGGCGCGCTGCGCTTTCGGTGGGAAGGGGATGAGGTCTTTCAGGCGCCTCAGTCCCGGGGCGTGCCGGACCTGCTGGCGCTGGGTGATCTGCTCGGAGCTTCGGAGCGGATCGTTCGCGGTGACGAGACCGATGAAGACCTGCGCATGATCTTCGCGCCGGGCTCTTCGCTGGGGGGCGCCCGCCCCAAGGCGTCCGTGATCGATCAGCACGGCCGGCTGGCGATCGCCAAATTCCCTAAGGAAACCGACGAATATTCCCTGGAACGCTGGGAAGCCATCGCCCTGGACCTCGCGGCGCGGGCGGGGATCCGCGCGGCCGACCACGAATTGCATGAAGTGGCCGGGCGGCCTGTGTTGTTGTCCCGCCGATTCGACCGCGACGGCGATGAGCGGATTCCTTTCCTGTCGGCCATGTCGATGACCGAGCACCGGGATGGCGAACGGGGCAGCTATCTGGAGATCGTCGATGCTCTTGCCGAGCAAGGGGCGAGCGCCCGCGAGGATCGCCAGGAACTGTTCCGGCGAGTGGCGTTTTCCATCCTGGTTTCCAACGTGGACGATCATCTGCGCAATCACGGATTCTTGTGGCAAGGCATGGCCGGCTGGTCCCTGTCGCCGGCCTATGACCTCAACCCCACGCCTCAGGATATGAAAGCCCGCGTATTGGCCACCAACATTGATCTGGATGACGGCACCTGCTCCATCGAACTGCTGCGCTCCGTGGCGGACGAATTTTCCCTCAAACCGGCGGAAGCGGATGCGTGCATTCGGGAAGTGGCCAAAGCCTGTAAGGGGTGGCGTGATGCGGCGAGAAAGCGGGGCGCTCCCGCTGCTGAAATCAAGCGCATGGAAAGCGCCTTCGAACATGAGGATCTGGCCACTGCCAGCCGTTTGTAGAAGCGGTGTTACGATACCCAGGGGTTGATCAAGGGAATGCCAAGAGGCTCGAAGTCCTTGGTATTGCGGGTCGCCAGGGTGGCGCCGTGGGTCTCGCAGATGGCGGCGATCTGGCCGTCGGCCATGCTCACCGGGGTGCCGTTGCGTTCCGCGTTGGCGATTTTCTGGGCGTAGTGGCTGGCGGCGAGGGCATCGAAGGTGAGCAGGCGCCCGCTGAATTCCCGGTCGAACAGCTCGGCGGCCAGCATCGCCAGGGTGCGTTGCCGGCGGCCGGCGGGCAGCCGTTCGATGCCGTACAGGATCTCCGCCACGGTGATGCTGGTGGTGGCCACGTCCCGGGCCGGTTGCCGGTCCAGCCAGTGCACCACCACCGGGTTCGGCGCCGGGCGCATCAGCTCGGAGAGCACATTGGTGTCGAGGACGATCATCAATCCAGGTCCGCCGGACGCGGCGGGTCGCGGCGCTCGGGCAGCTCCAGCTCCTGGCCATCGTAGGCGGCGAAGCGGTCGCGGATGCGGCTGCCCAGGCCCTGTTCCGGCGCCGGCTCGCTGAGGGCGCGGCGCAGGATCCGGCGCACTTCCTCTTCCATGGAATGGCCGTGGCGGGCGGCTTCCAGCCGCAGGCGCTGTTTCAGGTCGTCATCGAGATTGCGGACGGTCAGGGTGCTCATCGGCGTTCTCCTCAATGGATGACAGCAATGCTAGCACTGCTGTCATCCGGAGGAAAGCCACCGGCCGGCCTCAGGCCCGCGCCGGCTCCGGTGGCGTGGTGCCGCCGGGCAGCGCCAGCCGCAGGTTGTTCAGCCAGGTGGTGCCGAACTGCCGCCACAGGGGCGCGGAGTTGTAGGGCAGGCCGTAGCGGTCCGCCAGGGCTTTCACCCGGGGCGCCACCTCCGGGTAGCGGTTGCTGCACAGGTCCGGGAACAGGTGGTGCTCGATCTGGTGGCTCAGGTTGCCGGACATCACATGGAACAGCGGGCCGCCGGTGATGTTGGCGGAGCCCAGCAGCTGGCGCAGGTACCACTGGCCACGGGATTCCCCTTCGGTTTGCTCCTGGGTGAAGTGATAAACGCCGGCGGGGAAGTGCCCGCAGAAGATGATCACGAAGGCCCAGATATTGCGCATGATGTTGGCCACGAAGTTGGCGCCGGCCACCAGCAGGAACACGGTCAGCGGCGATTCCGGCACCACCAGGGAAATCGGCAGCGCCACCAGGGCGGCCAGACCCGGCCACATGATGTAGTCCTTGCGCACCTGGCCCCACACCTTGCGGCCGATGTGCTTCATCAGCGGCAGGATTTCCTTGGGCTTCTTCTTGCGCTCGACCACGTCGATCAGCGCCTGCTCGTGCAGCGCCACGCCTTCCTCGAACAGCAGCATCAGCAGCACGAAGTACACCGGCTGCAGCAGGTAGGCCGGTTTCCAGGGCTGATGCGGGGTCACGCGCATGATGCCGTAGCCCACGTCCAGGTCCTTCTCCAGCACATTGGTCCAGGTGTGGTGCACCACATTGTGGGAGTGCATCCAGCGGTCCGAGGGGCTCATGGTGTCCCACTCCCAGGTGTTGGACTGGATCTCCGGGTCCTTCATCCAGTCCCACTGGGCGTGCAGCACGTTGTGGGCGATTTCCATGTTCTCCAGGATCTTTGCCAGGCCCAGCAGGATCACGCCCAGGGCCATGACGATCAGCGTGGACGGCCAGCCCGCCAGGGCGTGGCCCCAGGCCGGCAGCAGAAACAGGCTGGCGTAGATCACCAGCCGGCCCACCAGGGCCATGGCGCGCTGGGTGCGGATCAGCCGCAGGATGTAGAGCCGGTCCTTCTCGCCCCGGGATTCCAGGGTCTCGTGGTAGATGGCGTCCATCTCACGGCCAAACTCGTCGATCTGTTCGTCGGTGAGGTCCACCGGCAAGGGTCGTTTCGTGCTCATGCCGTTCTCCCTAAAGTGCCAGTTCGCAGTCCCCGGCGGCCGCGCACACGCACACCTGCACGATGGCGCCGGGTTCGTTGATGAAGTCGCCGCTGCGCAGGTCGCGCACGCAGCCGGATGTGAGGGTGGTGTTGCAGGTATGGCAGATGCCCATGCGGCAGCCGTGGGGCGGGTTCAGCCCGGCGTCCTCGGCCACGCGCAGCAGGTTGGTCTCGCCGTCCGCGTCCACGTCCAGATCGCTGCCGGCGAAACGCACCCGGCCGCCCACGGCGTCGTCGGGAATCGGCGCGAAGTCGGCGCGGAAGCGCTCGATGTGCAGCCGCGAGGCCAGGCCGGCCCGCTCCCAGGTTTCCTCCAGGGCGGCCAGCAACGCCGGCGGCCCGCAGGCGTAGCAGTCACGCTGGCGCCAGTCCGGGCACAGCCGCTCCAGCTGCGCTTCGGTGAAATGGCTTTCGTCCTCCGGCGCGTGGCGGGTGTGCACTTCGTGCAGGTGGTAGTGCGGCTGCGCCTGGTCCAGCCGGCGCAGCTCGCGGCCGAAGATGGTGTCGAACTCATGGGGCGCGTAGTGGATGTGCACCGTGTCCGGCAGCCGCTCTTGGTCGATCAGGCTGCGCACCATGCTCATGGCCGGGGTGATGCCGCTGCCGGCGGTAATGAACAGCGGCTGCACCGGCGAGGCGTCCGGCAGGTAGAACTCGCCCTGGGGCAGCCCCACGGGAATGAAATCGCCCACCTTCAGATTGCGCACGATGTGGTGGGACAGGCGCCCGCCGTCGATCTTCTTCACGGTAATGGTGAAGCAGCCGTCGTCGCGCTCCGGCGGCGACGAGATGGTATAAGTACGGGTGTAGTGCCGGCCGTCCACGGGAATGCCCACGCGGATGTGCTGGCCCGGCCGGTGCAGCCGCCAGTTGGCGCCGGGCTTGAGCGTGATGGTGCGGGCATCGCGGGTTTCATCCCACACGTCCACCACCCGGGCGTGCATGCGGTGGGTGGTCCACAGCGGGTTCACCAGCTCCACGTAGTGGGAGGTGCGCAGCGGGAACGCGAACATATCACTGATCGCGGACAGCCGCGTCAGCCAGCGCCTGGGTGCCTTGCTTTCCGGTACCGGGGTCGTCATGCCTGCCTCCTGGAATGTGTACAGGTGTTCACATTAACGACAAAGCCGGCGTTTGAGAAGACGGCAATTTTGTTCAACGTTGCGCCGGGGCCAATCGGTCTGGCGTGAAGGTCAATCCGGTCTCCGTCGCGTGCTATCCTCACCCTGATTTGGGGGCAACGATCGCCAAGGATTTCTATGCTGGCTTACACCATGGTGGGCACCCGTGACCTGGACCGGGCGCTGGCCTTCTACGAACCCTTGTTCCAGGAAATGGATCTGGAGGTGTGCTGGCGGGACGACCAGTGCGTGTCCTACGGCCGCGAGGACGACCCGTACGTACCGCGTTTTTTCGTCGGCTATCCGTTCGACGGTAAACCGGCGTCGGTGGGCAACGGCGGGATGACCGCGTTTCAGTTCTCCGAACCGGAGCAGGTGGATCGCCTCTACGACATTGCCCTGGAGCAGGGCGGTCGCGACGAGGGGGAGCCGGACTGGCGGCCGCAGTACGGCGACGGTTTCTACGCCGCCTATGTGCGCGATCCGGATGGCAACAAACTGGCCTTCGTGGTGTACCCGACATGAGCGATACCCTGGATTACCGCGCCCTGCTCAAGGTGGCCCTGGAACAGGCCCGCCAGGGCCTGGCCGAGGGCGGCATCCCCATCGGCGCCGCCCTGTTCGACGCCGATGGCACCCTGCTGGGCGCCGGCCACAATCGGCGCATCCAGGAAGACGATCCCTCGGTGCACGCCGAAACCGACGCCTTCCGCAAGGCCGGCCGCCAGCGCCGCTACCGCGACAAGATCATGGTCACCACCCTGGCGCCGTGCCTGTATTGCAGCGGCCTGGTGCGCCAGTTCCGCATCGGCACCGTGGTGGTGGGCGAGTCCGAGAATTTCCCCGGTGGCCTGGACGAGCTGCGCGCCCACGGCGTGCGCGTGATCGAACTGGACGACCCGGACTGCAAGACCCTGCTCGCCGACTACATCCGCGCCAACCCGGACGTCTGGCACGAGGACATCGGCGAGGATTAAGCCCCGCCCGCCGGCAGGAAGCGGCCGAAGCCGGCCTCCCGGCCCAGCGCCGGCATCACCCGGTCGTTTTCCATGGCCAGCTTGCCGTTGATCCACACCGCTTCAATGATGCCCGGGTTGCGGTTCACCATGCGCTGCAGGCCGAAGTTTTCCATCTCCGCCCATTGCGGCTGTTCCAGTTCCTGGTCGAGGCCGGCGGAGTCGAGGATCATCAGGTCGGCGCGGTCGCCGGGGCGGATCTTGCCCGCTTCCACGCCGAGCCAGTCCGCCTGTTCGCCGGTGAGCCGCCAGATGGCTTTTTCCATGGGCATCACCGGCTCGCCCTGACGTTGTGCCTGGAGCACCAGTTTCAGGAAGCGCAGCGGCATGTTGTAGAACGCCATGTTGCGGATGTGCGCGCCCGCGTCGGAGAAGGTGAGCAGGGTGTGCGGGAAGCACACCATTTGTTTCAGCCGTTCCTGGTCATGGTTGCCGATCACCGTGAACCAGCGCAGCTTGCGGCCGTGTTCGATCATGGCGTCGAGGAAGAAATCCACCACATGCACGCCGCGCTCCGCGGCCAGGCTGGCGAAGTCGCGGCCCACCAGGGCCGGGTCGGGGCAGTCCAGTACCACGGCGTCGGCGAAGTCCCGCTGCCAGACGCGCGGTGACAGCTTGTCGCCGTAGTTCTTGCGGAACAGCCGGCGGTAGGCCGGGTCCTGCAGCAGTTCATTGCGTTCGATCTGGTCCTTCAGGTCCAGGGCCATTTCGCCGGCGCCGAATTCCTCGAACAGCACCACGTCCATGCCGTCCGCGTAGACCGAGAAGGCGGTGGGCAGAGGCTGCCAGCGGAAGTCGCCGTTGAGCCAGTTGGTGACCCGCGCCGAGAGCATGGCCATGGGCCGCACGGTGGCGTTGCCCTTGAGGTCGAGCATGGAGATCAGCGTGGTCTTAAGGGGTTTGCGCAGCAGGCCCACGGCCTCGCCCAGGTACTGGAATATCTGCAACGGGTTGGCGGCGTTGGGCGCGCCTTGGTGGACCCGGTCGTAGCGGCGCAGCAGCCGGTTGAGGCGGCGCACCTCGCTCCAGCGGGCATAGGTGCTGGGCAGGGTCTTGGACCAGGCGCGCTCGCCGTCCACCTTGTCGAATTTGAGGCACATGGTGGAGAGGCCGGCGAAGCCCAGTTTCAGGGCCTCCTCGAGCAGCGCTTCCATGGTTTTTTGTTCCTGCTCGCTGGGGCGCGTGCGGCGGTCGGTGGCCCGCTCCAGGCCCATGACGCCGGTGCGCAGGTCGCTGTGGCCGAGCAGGGAGATCAGGTTGGGCCCCAGCGGCAGGGAGTGAATGTGTTCCAGCCATTGGGCCGGCGTGCGCCAGGTTTTCTTCGCTTCCAGGATCGGCAGCACCTTCTCCCGGGGTACGGTTTCCACCCGGGTGAAGATGTCCGAGGCGTCCTCGGTGTCCGCGCAGATCATCGACAGCGAGCAGCTGCCCACCAGCACCGTGGTGACGCCATGGCGCACCGATTCCGACAGGCTCGGCGCCACCAGCAGTTCGGCGTCGTAATGGGTGTGGGTGTCGAGAAAACCGGGCAGCACCCACTTGCCGTGGGCGTCGATCACCCGGTCCGCGGCGTCGGCATCCAGCGCCGGGCCCACCGCCGCCACGCGGCCGTCCTTCACCGCCACGTCGCTGTCGGTGGCCGGGGCGCCGGTGCCATCGAAGTAGCGACCGCCGCGAATCACGAAATCGTAGTGTTGTGCCATGGCAGGGTCCTCTTGTTGTGGTTATCGGGGGCCATTGGGACGCCATCAGCATAGGCGGCTATACTGGGCCAGACTTACCAATTCACGACACCGCCATGCCTTCCTCGCTATCCACACCGGGTTACGGCGTGCGCAGCGGCGCGCTGATGGGCTGGCGCCCCCTGGTGGAGAGCCTGGGCGGCGAGCCCCTGGCGTTGCTGCGCGATCACGGCCTGTCGCCGGACCTGCTCGGCGACCCGGACGCCATCATGCCGGTGGCCCGCTTCGCCGCGCTGCTGGGCGGCTGTGCCCGGCATCTGCGGTGCCCGGATTTCGGTCTGCGCATGGCGGACGGGCAGGGCATGGCCATGCTTGGCGCCCTGGGCAAGCTGATCCAGGACAGCCCCGGGCCGGAGGCCGGGCTGGCGGTGCTGCAGCGGCACATCGCGCTGCACAACCAGGGCGAGTACTGGAGCAGCCAGGTCACCGCCGGCCGCTTGTACGTGTACCGCTTCGAGTTGTTCGACGATGATCTGGACCGGCGCGTCTACCGGGAGCTGTCCGTGGGCGCCTGCCTGCGCCTGATCCAGGAACTGATCGGCCGTGACATCAAGCCATCGCGGGTGGCTCTGAGCCATCGGCCGCTGGCCGCCCCGGCCCGGTACCGACGTTTTTTCGCGGCGCCGGTGTCCTTCAACGAGGAGCAGGATGTGCTGGTGTTCGACGCCGCCATTCTGCGCCGCCGGCTGGTGCCCGCCAGCGATGCCCTGAACCGCTATCTGGACGGCTACATCCAGCGGCTGATCCACGAGACCGGCGACGACCTGGCGCGCCAGGTGCGTGCCCTGATCAGCCAGACCCTGCCCGCCGGCCGGCACGATCTGGAGCACATCGCCACCTTGCTGGGTTTGCACCCGCGTACCCTGCAGCGGCGGCTGCGGGGGCAGGGCGCCGGGTTCAACACCCTGCTCACGGAAACCCGCATGGCGGCGGCCCGCTGGCACCTGGCCGCGTCCACCATTCCGGTGACCCTGCTGGCGGGTTTGCTGGGCTACGCCAACGTCAGCGCCTTCTCCCGGGCCTTCCTTCGGGTGCACGGTTGCCCGCCCCGCCGCTGGCGGCGCGACCACGCGGTGGTGGGCCCTGGCCGGCGGGACGCCGGCGCTATGCTATGATTTGCGCCCCGGTCCGCCGGGTCCGTGCAACCGACGTTCGTGCAACCGACAGAGAAAGCTGATGAGTGAATTGCCCGCTTGCCCCCAGTGCAACTCCCCCTATACCTACGAAGACGGCGCCATGTTCGTGTGCCCGGAATGCGCCCACGAATGGAACGCCGCCGACCAGCAGGCCGCCGCCGAAGCGGACCTGATCAAGGACGCCAACGGCAATGTGCTCAGCGATGGCGACACCGTCACCGTGATCAAGGACCTGAAGATCAAGGGCTCGTCCTCGGTGGTGAAGGTGGGTACCAAGGTCAAGGGCATCCGCCTGGTGGGCGGCGACCATGACATCGATTGCCGCATCGACGGCATCGGCGCCATGAAGTTGAAGTCCGAGTTCGTCAAGAAAGTCTGAGCCGGCGGCGGGTCGCCATCGGCGCGGCCTTTCGCCATCATAGGAAGCCTTGGCGGCGCCGCCCGTTCCAACCCCGCGCGGGACGTTTTATGGTGCCGGGTCCGGCTTCGCGCCGCTTCGTTTCTGAACGGGAGAGCAGTTCATGTCCGACGATACCTATACGCCGCCGAAGGTCTGGAAATGGGAAGCCGCCAGCGGCGGCAAGTTCGCCAGCATCAACCGGCCCATCGCCGGCGCCACCCACGACAAGGAACTGCCGGTGGGCAAGCACCCGCTGCAGCTCTATTCCCTGGCCACGCCCAACGGCGTCAAGGTCACGGTGATGCTGGAGGAGCTGCTGGCCCTGGGGCATGAGGGCGCCGAGTACGACGCCTGGTTGATCAACATTGGCGAGGGCGACCAGTTCGGCAGCGGCTTCGTGGAGATCAACCCCAACTCCAAGATCCCGGCCATGATGGACCACGGCGTGACGCCGCCGCGCCGGGTGTTCGAGACCGCCTCCATCGTGCTTTACCTGGCGGAAAAATTCGGAGCCCTGATTCCCGCCGACCCGGCGGTGCGCACCGAGTGCATGAACTGGCTGTTCTGGCAGCAGGGCGCGGCGCCCTTCCTGGGCGGCGGCTTCGGGCACTTCTACGCCTACGCGCCGGAGAAGTACAAGTACCCCATCGACCGCTACACCATGGAAGTGAAGCGCCAGCTCGACGTGCTCGACCGGCGCCTGGCCGACAACGCCTACCTGGCCGGCGACGAGTACTCCATCGCCGATGTGGCCACCTGGCCCTGGTACGGCCAGCTGGTGCTGGGGCGGCTCTACGACGCCGCCGAGTTCCTGGACGTGACGTCCTACAAGAACGTGCTGCGCTGGGCCGAGGACATCGACGCCCGTCCTGCGGTTCAGCGCGGCCGCATGGTGAACCGGGCCTTCGGTGATCCCGCCTCGCAACTCCGCGAACGTCACGACGCCAGCGACTTCGAGACCCGGACCCAGGACAAGATCGGCGACGGTGGCTGATATCGCCATGCCTCTGCTTGTCTATCCCCGCCAGGGCATCGGCGCCGCGCGCCTGGGGGATTCCCCCCGGGCGGTGCGCGAGGCGGTGGGCACGCGGGTGGAATCGACCCCGGCCTATGAGCGCTTCGGGGTTCGTTTCCCGGCTCGGGACCTGTTCCACGGTGGCGCCCTGGCGGTGCACTACGACCGTGACGAAAGGGCGGAATGGATCGCCGCCACCGACCCGCTGCCGCTGCGCTACCAGGGCCTGGATCTGTTCCAGGCCGGCGCCGACACCGTGCTCGCTCACCTGGCCCGTTTCGGCCCGGTGGAGGAGGACGCGGAGGAACCCGGGCGCGCCTTTCGGGTGCCCACCCTGGGCCTGAGCCTGTGGCGCCAGGAAGACCCGGCGGTATTGAAAAGGGCGCTGGCGGAGGCGCACGGCGAAGGCGAGCGGCGTTCCCTGCGCGGCGACCTGGCCCGGGCCGCCTTTTTCCAGCAGGTGGCGGTGTACGCCGATGAATGACACCGACCGCGCCCATCTGGCGCATTGCATCGATCTGGCCGAGCAGGCCCTGGACGCCGGTGACCAGCCGTTCGGTTCGCTGCTGGTGGACGGGGACGGCACGGTGCTGTTCACCGCCCGCAACCGGGCGGGCGGCGGCGACCACACCCGCCATCCGGAATTCGAGATCGCCCGCTGGGCCGCCGAACACCTGTCCCCGGAGCGGCGCGCCCGCACCACCGTCTACACCTCCGGGGAACACTGCCCCATGTGCGCCGCCGCCCACGCCTGGGTGGGCCTGGGCCCCATCGTTTACGCCAGCTCCGGCGAGCAGTTGCGCGCCTGGCGGGCGGAATGGGGCCTGCCGCCGTCGCCGGTGGCCGGCCTGTCGATCCGGCAGGTGGCACCGGGCGTGCCGGTCACCGGCCCGGTGCCGGATCTGGCCGAGAAGGTGCGCGCCTTGCACCGTCGGTATCGCGGCTGAAGCGGTGCGCCGGATGCCCCCTAACCGCGCCGATTACCGAGTGCTTTCTCCAATGCCATGAGCGTGTCCACGTAGCCCACGAAGCGTTCCAGGTATTCCGGTGCCAGCTCGTGGAGCTGGTCCAGGGCGCGGACCACCTGGCGGTGGGAGTTGAGCGGGCCGGCATCGCCGGTGGGTTGCGCCAGGGCGGCGTCGATCCGCTGGGCGGTGCGCTGCCGGGCGTGGCGGGCGCGGATCTCGGCGGCGGCTTTCAGGTCCCGTTTGGGCGCGGCGTCGTCCTGCCCCTGGTGGTGGGCGCGCAGGCGCTGGTGCTGCTCGTGGAGCAGGGCGTCCAGCGGCGAGGCGTCGGCGGGCGCGGCCGAGGTGTCGTCGGCGGCGCCGAGGTGACGGACCAGCTCGGCCAGGGGCGAGGGGCCGCCGCTGGCGCTGTCCGCCAGGCGCCGGGCGGCGTGGTGCTCGCCCCGTTCGCCGAGCGCCTGAAGACGGGCGCGCCGGGCCGGGTCGTCGCACTGCTCGATGAGCGCGTCGGTGTGGCGGCGGGCCGCCTGCAGAGCCTGTTCCAGCGTCGCCAGTTGCTGCTCCAGCTTTTGCCGGGTGCCGGCCAGGCCGGGCCGGTGGTCGCCGTCCAGGCGGCGGGCCAGGGCGTCCAGATAATGAAAGCGCACCGGGTCGAAGCGTTCGGCGCCCTGCTCGCGCAGGGCGTCCAGGCGCTCGCCCGGGGGCGCGCTGGCGTGGTCATTCATCGCCGTGGTCCTGGCGCGGCACGGTGGTGATTTCCACGCGCCGGTTCCGGGCCCGGGCGTCGTCGTCGGTGTTCGGGGTCACCGGCTGGTTGTCGCCGAAGGCGGCGGCGAACAGCCGCTCCTCCGGCAGGCCCTGGTCGATCAGGGTGCGGGTCACGGTGAGGGCGCGTTGCGCCGACAGGCCCCAGTTGTCGCTGTAGCGGAGGTTGCCCTTCTGGATCGCCAGGTCGTCGGTGAAGCCGCTGACCATGAGCAGCTCGTCGTGCTCGCTCAGGTATTGCTTGAGCGGCGCCACCAGGCTTCGCAGCAGGGCTTCGCCGTCGCTTTGCAGGCGGTCGGAGTTGATCGCGAACAGCACGCTGCCGTTGATGCCGATGCGGCCGTTCTGGAACGAGATGCGGCCGCTGGCGAGCGGATCGGCGAGCGCCTCTTCCAGGGCCTGGCGGCGCTGCTGCTCGGCCTGCAGCTTGGCGCGCTCCTCTTGCAGGGACTGGCTGAGCTCCAGCTGGATGCCGATCACCCACACCAGAATCAGCACGAAGATGCCCACCAGGGCGGCCATCAGATCCGAAAAGATGGCCCACACCGGGGTCGCCTGGGTGTCGCCGTGATGGTCCATCAGTCCGCCCCGGAGGAAGCCGGCGCGTCACCGACCCGGCCCAGGGCGTCGATCACGTCCTTCTGGGCGCCCAGGCTCAGGTCGATCACCTCGCGGGCCTGTTCCACGTAGTAGGCGAGCTGTTCGTCGCTGCGCTCGGCGGAGCGGGCCAGGGCCTCTTCCACGCGCTGCAGGGTCGCCAGCAGGCCCTCGTTGGCCTCGCCGAAGCGGGCCACGGCGGCGCCGAAGGCCTCGCCCAGGCTGGCCACTTCCTTGGCGCCACCGGTGAGGTCGCCGGCCAGGGTTTCCAGTTGCGTGCTTTGTTGTTCCACCTGGGCGGTGAAGGTGTCGCTCACCGCGCGCAGGGCGCCGCCGGCGTCCACGATCAGGCTTTCCACCGCCTCGCGCTGGGCCTCGGCGGCCTGGCGCTGGGCGCCCAGCAGGCGGTCCAGTTCGCTGACCAGGCGCTGGCGCTCTTCCAGCAGAGTGTTGTCGCGCTCACTGTTGCGGGTCATTTCCGCGCGCAGTTCGTTGATTACCTCGGCGGCGGCCTTGGGGGTTTCCGAGGCGGTTTCGATCAATCGGGTCATGGGCGCTTCCAGGGCCGTGCCCAGCTCGGTGAGGTGGCGGGCGGCGGTGGCTTCCAGCTCCGCCAGCCGCTGGCCGGCGGCCTCGCCGCGGGCCTGCTCCTGGTCGCGCAGGGCGGCCAGCTCCTCGCCGGTGCGGGCGGTGAGCTGGTCCAGGCCGCGCTGTTGCCCGTCCAGCAGTTCCCGCACGGCGCCCTGGAAGGCGTCCCGGTGGCCCTGGAGGGTGGCGCCGGCGTCGCGCAGCAGGTCGGTGGCCTGTTGTCGCAGGGCGTCCTGTCCCTGGCGCTGGCCCTCCAGCAGCTCGGCGGTGGTGGCCTGGAAGGCGTCGCCGTGGCGGGCCAGGGCCTGGTCCAGGCCGGCCACCAGTTCCGCGGCGGCCTGGCCCTGTTGTTCCAGGCCCTCCCGCCATTGCCGGGCGGCCTGGTCGATGCTGGCCTGGAAGCCTTCGGCGGTGCGCGCCAGTTGCTCCTGGTGGCGGCTGGCCTGCTCCGCCTGTTGCTCGCGGCCGTGTTCGATCATCGCCTGGTTGTCGGCGCGCAGGCGCTCGGCGGTGTCTTCCAGGGTGCGGGCCAGGTGTTCGGCGGTGTCCGCTTGCTGGCGGTTCTGTTCCGCCAGGCCGTCGCGCCAGGCATCGGCGGCCTGGCGGGTGGTGTGCTCGAAGCGCTCGCTGAGCGCCGCCAGTTGTTGTTCATGGGCCTGGCGGCCCTCGGCCAGGCCCTGGCGCCAGTGCTCGCCGAGGCCGGCCAGGTGCTGTTCGGTGACCTCGCCGAGCCGTTCCTGGGTGCGTTCGCTCTGTGCCTGGAGGCGGCCCATGGCGTCTTCCATCACCGGCCGCATGCCTTCGGCGGCGAGCCGGGCGCTGTCGCCCAGGTGCTGTTGCAGCCGCTCGCCCAGGGTGTCCGCCAGGGTGCGGTACTCCTCCCCCATGCGGGCGTGGAAGCGCTCCTGGTTGTCGCTGAGGTTGCCGGCCAGGCGTTCGCCCAGGGCGTCCAGGCGACCGGTAAGCGCTTCCAGTTGCTCGACCACGGCGGGGAAGGCGTCGGACTGGGCGCGCAGGGCCTGGAAGGCGTCGTGTTGCTGCTGCTTGAGCGAAAAGGGCCGTAGCTCGCGGCTGATCGTGCCGTCCAGCTCGCGGCTGGCCAGGGTGCGGTCGCGGCGGCACAGGGTGGCGGCCAGGCCCAGCATGGCGGAGGCGGCCACGCCGGCGATGGAGGTGCCGAAGGCGAGGCTGAGGCCGGCGATGGGCGCCGCCAGGGCGCTTTGAATGGCCTGCAGGTCGGCGCCGCCGTCCAGGGCGGTGACCGCCCCCTGCAGGGTCACGGTCATGCCGATGAAGGTGCCCAGCAGGCCCAGCATCACCAGCAGGCCGGACAGGTACGGGGTGAGCATGGGGCCGGGCAGGGCCACCGCCTCGCCTTCGATGCGCCGCCGCACGGCGCCGCGCAGCCCCGCCGGCAAGCTCGCCAGCCAGCCGCCCAGGGCCTGTTCGTCATCGGGGGTGGAGGCCAGGTTCTCGCGCAGGCGGTCGGTGGCCCGGCGGAAGCGCAGCAACTCCAGGAAGCCGAAACCGTAAACCAGGGCGATCAGCAGGGTGGCGAGCAGCGCCACCGGCTGGCCGGCGAGAAAACCGAGCCCCACCCACAGCACCGTGGCGGCGCCCAGGATGAAGGCCAGAACGAAGAGAAAACGTGTCATGTGCGGTCGCGTACCTCGTTATGCAAAGCGTCCAGCAGGCCGCGCGGCGGCTCCAGCCGGGCTTCCAGTTCGGCGAGCAGCAGCAGCTGCATCTCCTGGCAAAAGCGGTGCAGCCAGCCGCCCGGCGCCATCCAGGCCTGGGGATCGTCGGCGTCGTCGTGCAGCAGGCTGCGCTGTTCGTCCGGCTTGAGCGCGTCGAAGCGCCGGGCCAGCAATTTGGGGATGGCGCCGAAACAGCGCCGCGCCCAGGCGGTGAGGGTGGCATCGAACACCGCGTCCAGCTCCGCCAGCCGGGCGGCCTCCGGCCCGCAATCCGCCAGGGCGCCGCGCAGCCGCGCGCGCACCGGTTGCAGGCCGGCGGTGAGCTGGCGCTGGCGGGCCACGTAGAACGCCTGGTAGGGCTCGAAGTCCGCCTGGGGCGCCGGCAGGCCGTTGCGGGTGCCCAACTGCTCCGGCTCGAACGCCCGGGTCAGGCCGGCCAGCAACTTGTCGCGGGCCTTGTCCAGGTCGCCGCGCAGCCGCTGGAGGTCCTTGTCGCCGGCCAGGAAGGGGCCGCCGGCGCGGTGGGCGTTGGCGGCGTCCAGGGCCACGGTGTCCGACAGATCGAACAGCCGCCCCAAGCGTTCGGCGAAGTCGCCGTCGGGCTGGCCGTCGAGCAGTTGCAGCTCGCCCAGCAGGCGCGCCAGCCGGCCGCCCGGATAGGATGCTTGTGGAAGGCTGTGCATGCCGTTGCTCATCGCTGCCACCCTGGCCGGATCACGGGCCCGGCGGGGTCCGTCAGCGGGCCCCGGCCGGGCGAAGCGGCACATTCTAATCAGGAACGGCCGGCGATGATAATGCCGCGCCGCCGGGCACCGGCCGGCGCCCGGGAATCCTCAGGCCACCGCCAGGTCCCGGGGGAAGCGGCGGATGCGCAGGGTGAGCAGCAGGGCCCCCAGCAGCGCCGCGCAGGTGAAGCCCACCGCCAAGTGGAAACCGCCGCTGAATTCGATCAGCGCGCCGGCGATGGCCGGGCCCAGGAACTGGCCGGTGGCGAAGAACACGGTGACGTAGCTGAAGGCGATGGGGATGAAGCGCGGCGCCACCTGGTCGGTGCTGGCGGCCTGGATCATGGTGAATACGCCGTTCACCGCGCAGCCCATCAGCAGGAAATGGGCGAAGAACACCGGCAGCCCCTGGTCCAGCAGCGGCAGGCCCATGGCCAGGGTGACCACGGCGGTGGCCAGGGTGAGGGCATTGCCGCGCCCCCAGATGTCCGACAGCGAGCCCCACAGCGGGCCGCTGGCCACCGACAGCAGGCCGGACATGGCCATCAGCCAGCCGGCCACGTCGTCACCGTGGCCGGCTTCCACCACATAGCTGACCATGAAGATGGACTGGATGATGTAGACCATGCCGATGACGCCATAGACGGTGGCCATGGTGATCACCCGGGGGTGGCGGTAGATGCGCCATTTGTCCGCCGGCGCCGGCCGTTGCGGATCGTCGCTGCCCAACGGTTCAGGATCGCGCACCGCGATCAGCACCAGGGCCACGGCCACCGCCGAGAAGGCGGCGAACAGCCCCCAGGCGAAACGCCAGCCATGGTCGCCGAAGGCGTCGGACAGCCAGGGCACCAGCAGGCCGGTACCGAACAGGCCGGCGCCGACGCCGGCGCCCATGCAGCCGATCACCAGGCCGCGCCGCTCCGGGTACCAGGTGGCCAGCAGCGAAACCATGGGTGCGAAGCAGAAGGCGGTGCCCAGCCCCAGCAGACCCATCAGGCCGAGGATCCAGCGGTAATCGGAGGCCACCGCCAGGCCGGCGAAACCGAAAGTGAGAATGAACAGGCCCAGGGCCACGGCATTGCGCGCCCCCCAGCGGCCCGCCGCGACCCCGCCCACCAGTACGAACAGCAGATAGCCCAGGGCGGTGACGGTGCCCAGGTTGCCGGCCTGGCGGTAGCTGAGCCCCAGGTCCTCGCGCATGGGTGGCAGGATCACGCCGTAGGCCAGCCGCGCGAACACGATCGCCACCAGCGCCGTGAGAATGCCGCCGGTGACCATGATCAGGGCATTGGGGCGGTGCGGCGGTGGCGTGACCAGTGACATGCGGGCTTCCAGACGGTGGCGGCGCGAAAAGGGCGCACTACTCTAGCGCATTGCCAGGTGCGAACCCATCCTGTCCGCTTTCCCGCGTCGGGGGCTACAATCACCCTGTTGACCCTTCACGAGGAGATGGAAACGATGACGACGCTGTTCATGGACGGTTTCGGCCGTCACTGGTGGTTGCTGGTGCTCTACGGCGTGCTCGGTGTGCTGGTCGGCCTGTACGCCATGGTCTCCCCCCTGGAGGCGGCCGTGGCCCTGGCCTGGGCGATCGGTGTTCTGGCCCTGGCCGAGGGCGTGGTGGGGCTGGCGGCCCTGTTCGCCAACGGCGCCGTGGCGGGGCGCGGCTGGATGCTGTTCTACGCGCTGGTTTCGCTGCTGTTCGGGTTGCTGGCGGTGACCAATCCGGCGGCCACCGCCGGGGCCCTGCTGCTGGTGCTGGCGTGCTGGTTCGTGGTCGCCGGGGTGTTCCGGGTGCTGTTCGCCTTCCAGATCCGCCGCCATGTGCGGGGCGAGTGGGTGATCGCCGTTACCGGGCTGCTGGGCATCGTGCTGGGCGGTTTGTTCCTGGCCAAGCCCCTGGCCGGCCTGGTGGTGGCGACCATCTGGTTCGGCGTCGGCATGCTGATCTACGGCGTGCTGCAGATCGTCGCCGGCCTGCGCCTCAGAAGCCTGCACAACCGCGCTTTTTAGTCGCGCGGTTTTGTTCGCGGGCCCGGCGCCCGCCATGGCTTGCATTCAGCGGCGCGAGGGTGTGTTGTTGAGGGGAAATCACGTCACGGAGGTGTGCCATGGCGACCGGATGGGCCCCGGAAGGTGCGGTGCAGGATCAGATCGACAGCACGGTGGATTCGTCAGTGGAGTACGCCCGCAGCCGCCTGCCGGCGGGCGCCAGCCTGACCCATTGCGAGGAATGCGGCGAGCCGATTCCCGAGGCGCGCCGCCAGGCCCTGCCCGGCGTGCGCCTGTGCGTGCCCTGCCAGAGCGAGCACGACGACGACCTGCGCTCCGAAGGCTATAACCGGCGCGGCAGCAAGGACAGCCAACTGCGCTGAGTCAGGGCCAGTGCCAGGTGGGGCGCGTCAGCAGCCCCAGCGCCGGCACCCGGGTTTCCCCCAGTTCCTTTTCCAGCTGAAACCCGGAGCAGTCCGGCGCCTCATTCAGCGCCGCCACCAGCCGGGTGGCGTGGCTGATCACCCAGATCTGGCTCTGTTCGGCGGCGGCCACGATCAGCCGCGCCAGGGCGGGCAGCAGGTCCGGGTGCAGGCTGTTCTCCGGCTCGTTGAGGACCATCAGCGACGGCGGACGGGGCGTGAGCAAAGCCGCCACCAGCAGCAGGTAACGGAGGGTGCCGTCGGACAGCTCGGCGGCGGTGAGCGGGCGCAGCAGGCCGTGCTGATGGAATTCCAGGCGCAGGCGGCCGTCCGGTTGCGCCTCGATGCCCAGGCGCGCGCCGGGGAAGGCGTCCTCGATGGCCGCGTCCAGGGCGGCGCCATCGCCGATCTCGCGGATGGTCTGCAGGGCGGCGGCCAGATCCCGGCCATCGTGGTGCAGCACCGGAGTGCGCGTCCCCAGGCGGGTTTGCCGGGCCGGCGCGCCGGCGTCGGTGCGGAAGTGGTCGTAGAAGCGCCAGCCGCGAATGCGTTCGCGCAGGGCCACCACCTCCGGTGTGGCGCGGGCGTCCGCCACCTGGCTGAACAGGCTGTCGAAGCTGTTCAGGTGCTCGCTGAGCACCCGCCAGCCGTGGTCGTCGCGGGCTTTCACCATGGGGCCCTGGCGTTCCACCAGCAGCGCCGCCGGGCGCAACGCCGGCCCGGCCCAGATCATTTCCCGTTTGATCTCCGGGTCCAGGTTGAACACCGTGCGGCTGTCCGGTTGTGGCAGGCCCAGCTCGATGAGATAACCGAAATCCTCGCCGGCGAAGCCCAGCCGCAGGCGCCGGGGCCCCTGGCGCGGCCCGCCTTGCACCGGCGCGGTGCCGTCACGCATGGCCCGGGTCAGGGTTTCCGGGCCGGCCCAGAAGGTGGATTCCAGACCACCCTCGTGGGCCAGAGCCGACACCACATCGTCCCGGGCGGTGGCGGCCAGCAGTCGCAACGCCCGATAGAGATTGGACTTGCCGCTGCCGTTGGCGCCGGTCACCACATTGAGCGGCCCCAGAGGCAGAGCCAGATCGAGCACCGAACGGTAGTTGTTGATCGCCAATGTGGTCAGCATCCCTTGACCTCCGCCCCGTGAAAACAGTGCGCAGCTTAGCACCATTGCCACTGGTTCACAGGGGCGCCACCGGTTAGACCACGGTGGCGGCGTGGCGGCCGGCGCGGCGCCCGGAGAAGATGCAGCCGCCCAGGAAAGTGCCCTCCAGGGCGTTGTAGCCGTGGTAGCCGCCGCCGCCGAAGCCGGCCACTTCACCGGCGGCGTACAGGCCGGCCACCGGGTCGCCGGCGTCGTCGAGCACCTGGCCGTCCACGTTGGTGTGCAGGCCGCCCAGGGTCTTGCGGGTGAGGATGTGCAGGCGCACGGCGATCAGCGGGCCGTGTTTCGGGTCCAGGATCTTGTGCGGTTTGGCGGCGCGGAACAGCTTGTCGCCCAGGTAGTGGCGGGCGCCGTGGATGGCGGTGATCTGGGCGTCCTTGGCGTAGGGGTTGTCCATCTGGTTGTCGCGGGCGGTGAGCTCCGCGAGCAGGCGCCCGTGGTCGATGCGGTTCTCGCCAGTGAGCCGGTTCATGCCGTCCACCAGGGTCTTCAGGTCATTGGCCACCACGAAGTCCTCGCCGTGTTGCTTGAACGCTTCCACCGGCGGCGGCGCGCCCTTGCCCAGGCGGCTCTTGAGCACTTCCTTCCATTGCCCGGAGGTCATGTCCGGGTTCTGTTCCGAGCCGGACAGGGCGAATTCCTTTTCGATGATCGACTGGTCGAGCACGAACCAGGAGTAGTCGTGGCCGCTGCGCAGGATTTCCTTGAGCGTGGCCAGGGTGTCGTAGCCGGGCAGGCAGGGTGCCGGCAGGCGCCGGCCGTTGGCGTCGAACCACATGGACGAGGGCCCGGGAATGATGCGGATGCCGTGGGCCGGCCAGATCGGGTTCCAGTTCTTCATGCCCTCGGTGTAATGCCACATGCGGTCGCTGTTGATCACCGCCGCGCCGGCCTCCCGGGTGATGGCGATCATGCGCCCGTCCACATGGTGGGGCACGCCGGAGAGCATGTGCGCCGGCGGTTCGCCGAGCCGGTCCTCGGGCCAGTATTCGCGCACCAGATCGTGGTTGCCGCCGATGCCGCCGGAGGTCACCAGCACGGCGCCGGCGTGGAATTCGAACGCGTCGATCGGGTCCCGGGAGGAGCGCTCGCCTCGCTGCACGGAGCTGGGGGCGAGCATCTCGCCGGCCACGCCGGTGACGCGGCCATCGGCGGTCAGCACCCGGCTGACCCGGTGGCGCGCCTTGAGGGTGATGCGCCCGGCGTCCATGTGCTCGCGCACGCGGCGCTCGAACGGCGCCACCACGCCGGGGCCGGTGCCCCAGGTGATGTGGAAGCGCGGCACGGAATTGCCGTGGCCGGTGGCGGTGGAGCCGCCCCGTTCCGCCCAGCCCACCACCGGGAACCAGCGCATGCCCTGCTCATACAGCCAGGGCCGCATTTCGCCGGCGGCGAATTCCACGAACGCCTCGGCGGTCTTGCGCGGCCAGTAGTCCTCGTCGCGGTCGAAGCCGGCGCTGCCCAGCCAGTCCTGCAGGGCCAGCTCGGCGCTGTCCTTGATGCGCATGCGGCGCTGCTCCGGGCTGTCCACCAGGAACAGGCCGCCCAGGGACCAGTGGGCCTGGCCGCCCACGGAATTCTCTCCTTCCTGCTCGACGATCAGCACCGATTTGCCGGCGTCCGCCAGTTCCGCCGCGGCCACCAGCCCGGCCAGGCCGGCGCCCACCACGATCGCATCGCTGTTGTTGTCCATGATGATGCCCCTGGAAGGTTGCGAGGCCTTAAACCTAGCAGGTTTCTGGCACCATCGTCAGGCATTCGCCGCCGGGGTCAGCCGAAGTCGGGCAGGGCGGCCTGGCCGCCGGCGTGCCGGCGCTCGTGGTCGAGCAGCCATTGCTTGCGCTCCAGGCCGCCGCCGTAGCCGGTGAGGGTGCCGTTGGCGCCGATCACCCGGTGGCAGGGCACGATGATGCCCAGCGGGTTGCGGCCGTTGGCCAGGCCCACGGCGCGGGACGCCCCCGGGTTGCCGAGGCGGCGGGCCAGCTCGCCGTAGCTTTCGGTCTCGCCGTAGGGGATCTCCGCCAGGGCCCGCCAGACGCTTTGCTGGAAGTCGCTGCCGCGCGGTGCCAGTGGCAGCTCGAACTCGCGCAACTGGCCGGCGAAGTAGGCCGCCAGCTGTTCCCGGGCGGCGCGGAACAGGGCGTCGTCCCGGTAGCGTTCCCGGTCCGCCTCGGGCCTTTCCTTCCAGCGCTTCATGTACAGCCCGGTGAGCGCCTCGCCGTTGCCGGTGAGCAGCAAGGGGCCCAGGGGGGACTCGATCGGATGATGGACATCGGCGTCGGTGTGCATGGTGTCTCCGCCAGGGTAACCGGTGATAATCGCCATTGTAGGCGGGCCGCGAGAGGCGGGCTCGCTGTTTTCGGACATGGCGGGCGCGCTAGCGGCCCAGGAAGGCGGACACCAGCCGCAGCGAGGGAATGTTGTCGCACACCAGCTTGATGCACACCAGCAGGGGCACGGCGATAAGAATGCCCACCACGCCCCACATCCAGCCCCACAGCAGGATCGAGAGGAACACCGCCACCGGGCTCAACGCCAGACGGTGGCCGGCCACCGTGGGGGTGATGAACTGGCCTTCCAGCACGTTCAGGCCGAGGATCAGCGCCGGCGGCAGCAGGGTGGCGTAGATCCCGTCGAAGTGCAGCAGGCTGACCAGCAGAATCACCGTGAAACTGGCCACCGGACCGATGTAGGGCGCGTAGTTGAACATCCCCACCATGACGCCGAACAGAATCGGGTTGGGCACGTCCAGAATATAGAGAATCAGCGCCGACACGGCCGCCAGGCACAGGTTGATGATGGAGATGGTGGCCAGGTAGATGGAGATGCGGTTCTGGATCTCGCGCACCGTGGCCACCGCCGCGCGCTTGTTCTCGAACTGGGGGATCACCCGCACCAGCTTGCGCAGGAAGGTGTCGCCGGAGGCCAGCATGAAGTACAGCAGCACGAAACTGATGGCGATGCCGTACAGCGCCGACCAGGTGCCGGACAGCAGCCACTTCACCGGGCTCCAGGGCACCTGGCCGCCCCCGGCGTCATTACCGCCCTCGCCGGGGGTGATGCGTGCGATCTGTTCGTTGGCCTGGCGCAGTTTTTCCATGGGCGCCGCCAGTTCGCGGAATTCCAGCTCCAGTTTGCGCAGGTCCCGGGGCGCCTTCTCCAGCCACTCCATGGCCGGCTCGGAGAGCCCGTACAGGGCGCTGACCGCCAGGGAAAACACCAGGCACACGATCACCGCCGCGCTCACCGGCGGCGCGATGCGCAGCGGCCGCAGGGCGCGCACCACCGGCGTGAAGATCAGGCTGGTGAGAAAGGCCACCACCAGCGGCGCGAACAGGGTGGCGGCGGCGTACAGGGTGTACATCACCAGCAGCACGAAGATGCCGGTGAGCATGGCCGAGCGCACCGTGACCCTTTCCATCAGCTTGCGGGTCTCGCGGCGGGCGGCCTCGTTCTCTTCCGGGGTGGGCCGTGCATCGTCCGTTGCGTCGTCCATCAAGGGGCGTTCTCCGTGCCGGGCTGTGGAAACAAGGAGTTTACGGGGCGCCGGCGGCGAACTTGAGTCACCCGGCGTAAAAAGGCGTAAAGCGGCGGCGCGCTGGCCGCTGGTGACGGCACTGGGATAAACTGCCGGCCTGAGCGTCCGGCCCGGGGGAAAGACGCATGGTCTACATTGTCGCCGTCAACGTTCTCCTGGTGACGGCGGTGGTCCTGATCCACTACGAGTTTCTGTCGCGCATCACCGTGTGGTTGCCGAAGGCGGGCATCAAGCACCGTTACCGGGTGCTGGTGGGCGTGGGCGGCGCCCTGGTGGCCCACGCCGTGGAGGTGTGGCTGTTCGGCATCGCCTATTACGTGATGGTCAACCAGCTTGGCTGGGGGGAATTCAGCGCCACCTTTTCCGGTAACTACAACGGCACCTTGATGGACTGCGTGTATTTCTCCTTCACCGTCTATACCACCCTTGGCTTCGGCGACATTCAGCCGATCGGCGACGTGCGCTACCTCACCGGCATCGAAGCCCTCACCGGCCTGGTGCTGATCACCTGGACCGCCTCCTTCCTGTACCTGGAGATGCAGCGCTACTGGCGCCGGCCGGGCTGAGCGCCGTATTCGACTTTGGTCGAAGTGTGGCGTGATCGGATTGCCGGCGGGCCCGCCGGGGCCGGATAATTCCTCGGGTGTTGAATAACAGCGAATAAAACAACAACCGGGAGAAGCCCGTCATGCTCAATCGCGCGTCCCAGCCCCTGGTCCGTCTGGTGGACCGCTATCTGCCCGATCCCTACATCTTCGTTCTGATCCTGACCCTGGTGGCGGCGGTGGCCGCCATGGCCGTGGAAGGCCAGTCGCCGGTGGCGGTGATGGACATGTGGGGCAAGGGTTTCTGGAATCTGCTCACCTTTTCCATGCAGATGCTGCTGGTGCTGATCACTGGCTTCATGCTCGCCAGCACGCCCCTGGTGAAGGGCATTCTCGACAAGCTGGCCGCCCTGGCGCGCACGCCGGGGCAGGCGATCCTGCTGGTCACCTATGTGGCCCTGGTGGCCAGCTGGATCAACTGGGGCTTCGGCCTGGTGGTGGGGGCCCTGTTCGCCAAGGCCCTGGCGCGGCGCATACAGGTGCATTACCCGCTGCTGATCGCCAGCGCCTATGCCGGCTTCATCGTCTGGCACGGTGGCCTGGCCGGCTCGATTCCGCTGACCATCGCCACCCCGGGGCACTTCACCGAGGACCAGATCGGCGTGATCGGCACCGGCGACACCATCTTCGCCTTCTTCAACCTGGCCATCGTGGTGGCGTTGTTCATCGTGGTGCCCCTGGTGAACCGGCTGATGCTGCCGCCGGAGGAAGAGAGCTTCTTCGTCGACCGCGCCCGCATCCAGGATCCGGAAGTGCCCGACGAGGCTCCGCAACGGCCCGCCGAGCATCTGGAGAACAGCCGCGTACTGGCCTGGCTGATCGGCTTCAGCGGCATCGCCTACGCGGTCTACTACTTCAGCCAGGGCGGCGGCCTGAACCTGAACATCGTCAACTTCATGTTCCTGTTCCTGGCCATCGTGCTGCACCAGACCCCGCGCCGGCTGCTGATCAGCCTGCACGAGGCGATCAAGGGCGGCGCCGGCATCGTTATCCAGTTCCCGTTCTACGCCGGCATCATGGCGATCATGACCGACTCCGGGCTGGCCGGGACCATCTCCAACGGCTTCGCCTCCATCGCCAGCGCCCAGACCCTGCCGTTCTGGAGCTTCATCAGCGCCGGCGTGGTCAACATCTTCGTGCCCTCCGGCGGCGGCCAGTGGGCGGTGCAGGCGCCGGTGATGCTGCCCGCCGCCGAGGCCCTCGGCGCCGACGTGCCCCGGGTGGCCATGGCGGTAGCCTGGGGCGATGCCTGGACCAACCTGCTGCAGCCGTTCTGGGCCCTGCCGGTGCTGGCCATCGCCGGCCTCAAGGCCAAGGACATCATGGGCTACTGCCTGATGCTGCTGATCATCACCGGCGTGGTGATCAGCGCCGGGCTTACCTTCCTGTAGCCAGGTCGCACTCGATGACGCCGTACCAGCCCAGGCCCCGGTAGGTTTCGTAGCCCGGGGTCAGGGCGAAGGCCACCAGTTTGTCGCCGTCCTGGTAGAAGCCGCGCTCCCGGCCCTCGGGCCGCAGCGGGTAGGGCGAGCCCAGCTCGCCGCGGCCGGTGGCGTCGGCGATCACCCGGTGCTCCGCGTCCAGCAGCATGACCCGGCACTGGGCGCGTTCCTCCTCGCTCAGGCCCACGCCCTTGACCACGTCGCCGGCCTGGGGGCTCCAGTCGAAGAAGATGCCGAGCACGCCCAGCTTGTCGCCGTCGGCGCGGCCCTCGCTCCGGATGGCGGTGGCGTAGGTGGCCACGGCGGCGTCGTCCAGGGCGCTGTTGAGGGTGATGTCGGTGACCACGAAATCGTCGCCGCTGGCGGTGGCCATGGCCTGCTGGAACCAGGCGCTGCGCGATACATCCAGGCCCACGGCGCCGGGGTAGCGGTCCGGGCGGCCGTTGGCCACCACCTGGCCGTCGGCGTCGGCGATCCACAGATCCAGGTAGACCACGTAGGAGCGCAGGATGGTGGCCAGCCGTTCGCCGGCGTGCTCCCGGGTGGCCGCGTCGGCGTTGTCGGCGGCGGCCACCACGGCGGAGTCCGTGGCCCACCAGCGCACGTCGCAGGAGCGCTCGAACAGGTTGCGGTCGATGATCTCGATGGCGTTCAGGGACAAATCGGTGAGGCGCTGGCCCCGGAAGTCAGTGAGCATGCGCTCACCCACGTCCTCGATGCGGCTGGTGTGGCCTTCCACGGCGTCGCGGAAATCCGCGGCGATGTGGTTGATCTCCTCGGAGACATTGCCGATTTCCTCGGCCACCACGCCGAAGGCGGCGCCGGCGGTGCCGGCCCGGGCCGCCTCGATGCGGGCGTTGAGGGCCAGGATCTTGGTGGTCTGCATGATCTCCTCGATGGCGCCCACCTTTTCGCGGGTCACCTGGGAGATGTCGTAGGCCAGTTCGAGAATGGTGTTGTCTTGCATGTCGTACCCCTTATCGCTTGGCAACCGGACCCTATGCAATAAGTGGGCCTTTTGTTATCTGTTAGTGGTTGTTTTATAAGGAAAAACACCTGTGAATCGTATATCGGCGGCGGCCCCTGGAACTTTAGAAGCGCGAAATAGATTGACCGGGAGTTCTGGCGGTGTATGCTGGCCGGAGCTAGAAAGTACGCCCGTATTTATGAACCCCGTTCGATGCCCTTCCGTAGTCTTCGTCCTGACCTTCATAAGTAGCCCGTAAGACCTTTCAGCAAAACCGGCCCGTTTTCGGGCTACCCAAGTTCAAGTTATGAAATATCAGGAGACGATTATGTCCACCACCACCGGCACCGTTAAGTGGTTCAACGAAGCAAAAGGTTTTGGTTTCATCGAGCAGAATGGCGGCCCTGACGTGTTCGTTCACTTCAGCGCCATCACCGGCTCTGGCTTCAAAACCCTGGCCGAAGGCCAACAGGTTGAGTTCACCGTCACTCAGGGCCAGAAAGGCCCGCAGGCGGAAAACGTGGTCGCCGTATAAGGCAGCCACCCGGTCCCAGGACCGGAACGAAAAACGGGGCCCATCGGGCCCCGTTTTTTTATGCGCGGCTTACCCGGATCAGCGGTCCCGGGCCCAGCTGCCGCGCGCCAGCGCTTCCACCTCGGCCACGTCCCGCGCCGGCACGCGCGCCGGTTCCAGGTGCTCCAGCGGATCGAAGTGGAAGATGTAGAGCCGCGAGACGAACTCCGCCACCGGCAAGGAAGACTCGCCGAACCGCTCGCCGCGCCCCTCCGTGGACACCTTTACCCCATTGCCCAGATCCTGCCCGGAATCGTTGTTGGGGTTGTAGAAGTACACCCGCATGATCTCTTCCTGGTCCAGGGCCACGCGCTGGATGGTGATGGCGTGCCAGCCGACGAAGCGCGCGGCGCTGTCGGTGACCGCCAGGCCCGCCGGCTGCGGATGGATCAGCGGCTGGTTGCCGTTGTGCAGCGGGTGGTAGCAGGCGTGGAAATGGCGCACGAACCCTTCGTAGTCGCGCAGGGCGCCGCTGGCCAGGTCCACCGCCAGCTTGAAGCCGCGCCCCACCCACCAGCCGTGGAATTCCGGGTTGATCCAGCGGTGCGGATCGTCGCCCCGGTCCGCGCACAGCGCGCCCATGGCGTGATAGATGCGATCCAGGTGCGGCACCAGCAGGGCGGAGACGGCGTCCACGTCCAGGGGCGCCGCGTTGGCGACACTGAGTTCCTTGGAGGACAACCGCTGGCCCTCGAAATGCATCACCAGATCGTCGTCCCGGGCCGCCCAGACGATCATCTGCAACAGATAGTCCGGGTCGTTGTGGGCCCACATGGACAGGGCCCGGGCGGATTGGCAGGTGGGGTTGTTGCCCTGGCCGATGCCCAGCGGCAACCCCAGCACGCCGAGCACGTCGGCCAGCAGCCGCACCCGGGCGGGCACGGCCTCGCCCTGGGCGCGCAGAATGGCGGCTTCCGCCTCCGGGCACAGCTCCAGGTTGAGCTGGCGCCACAGAGCCGGCGCCATGGGCGGCGCGAACAGGGTGCCCCGTTCCAGCAGCAGCGCCAGGCCGTACACGGTCTGGGCGGTTTCCGGGTGCACCGCCGCGTCGATCAGGGCATACACCAGCTCCTGATAGCACAGCAGGCCGTCCCGCCCGGTGGCGCTCAGCCCCAGGGCGGTGCTCACCAGATCGGCGGACTGGTCCAGGGCGAAGCGCAGAAACAGGGTGTGGTAGGGCGACACCAGGCCGGTGTCGTGCATGGCCCGGGCGAAGCCGTTGGCTTCCTGGGCCAGGGACGGGCCGTCCATGGCCGCCAGCCGTTCCTGGTACAGCGGCAGCCCCGGGTCCTCGGAGCAGGCCTGGGTGGGCCCGAACAGGGCGCTCACCAGGCGGTCCGCGCCACGGCTGCCGGAGACGTCGATGGACGGGTTGTACAGGCAGGCGGCGATCTGGGTGATCATCGCCTTGATGTGATCCAGACGCACCGGGCGCTGGGCCAGAATGCGCCAGATCTCCTCGATCAGGCGGTCGAGGATGTTGTCGTAGCCGATGTGCTCCACCAGCAGTTGCAGCACCCCGCGCACCGCCGGCGCCAGGCGGCCCTGGCGGATGCGGATCGCCTCGCCGCCGAGGTCGAACAGCAGGTCCAGGTTGAGCGCCAGCACCTGGGCCAGGTAGTGGTGGGCCTGCTCGGCGGAGAGCGCCGGGTGGGGCAGGCCCCGGGCCACCGCCAGCAGGCGCAGTTCGCTCAGGCACTCCAGGGTGATGTCGTCGGCGTGGCCCAGGCGCAGGGTGTTGACGGTGAGGTCGGCCTGGAGGATCTCCGGGTGGGCCCAGTCGGTGCCCGCGAACACGCCGGCGGCCTCCAGATCGGCGGCCCGCTCAAGCAGTCGGGCGGGGCCGTCCGGCTCGCGCAACAGGCGGGCCGCCTGCTGCAGTACCTTGGCGCTGTGCAGGCCTTTCGCGAATTCACGGCTCTGGGCCAGTTGATCCAAAGCGCGCTCGAAACGGGCCAGGGCGGCGTTGCCGCTGTCGGGGACTTCGCTGCTGCTCATGCTGCTTCCGGACAATGTTCGGTGGCCTTTCAGGCGTAGCTTGCCCGTCATCATACCCGAACACCAGCCCGTCGCGGCCAGGGGGCGTTCTGCAGCGCCGGAGCGGTTCTGCTAGTGTGGAGACAGGGCCGCCCGCCGGCCGAACGCCGGTTCCACTCATTTTTAATGGGCGCACCCTCGACAGGAGGTGACCTCATGGTAAAGGAGAAAGATCCGGAAAAAGGCTACATCGCGTTGTTGGGCTGGAGCCTCAACGCCATCGACGCCCTGGAGAAATTCGACCGCCGGTTCGTGGTGGTGGCGCCCAATTGGGCCGAGGACTACGCCCGGGAACACGACATTCCCTACATCCGCTGGGATTTCGAGCGGCTCAACGATCGCTCCATGGAAATCGCCGAGCAGCTGCGCGATGAAGGCGTGGACGTGGCGGTGCCGCTGTTCGAGGAAACCGTGGAATGGGCCGGCGCCATCAACTCGGTGCTGATGGACAACCCCCGCTTGTACGGTCAGTCCGTGCTGTTCCGCGACAAGGCGCTGATGAAGCGGCGCGCGCAGCTGGGCGGCATCCGCGTGGGCATTTTCGAGGAAGCCCACGACCGCGACGATGTGATCCGCTTTCTCAAGCGCGTCAACCAGACCCTGCTCAAGCTGGACGGCGACCCCAACGATCCGATTCACCTCAAGGCCTTCGACAAGGCCGGTTGCCTGGGCCACCGGGTGATCCGCACGCCGGACGAAGTGGACACCATCCCCGACGAGGAATTTCCGGTGCTCATGGAGAGCCACCTGGACGGCTGGGAATTCGCGGTGGAAGCCTGGATACACGACGGCGAAATCTGTTTCCTGAACATCTCCGAATACGTGACCCTGGGTTATTCCGTGTTCGTGCCGGCGAGCCCGGAGCTGGAAGCCTGGCGGCCGCGTATCCGCGAGGAGATCGAAAAGCTGATCAAGACCTTCGACCTGAAATCCGGCTTCATCCACCCGGAATACTTCGTCACCAGCGACGGCACCATGTACTTCGGCGAAGTGGCCTTCCGGCCGCCGGGCTTCAAGGTGTTCGAGTTGCTGGAACGGGTCTACGGCTTCAACGCCTACCAGGGCATGGTGCTGGTGTTCGACCCGAAAGCCACGGCGGAGGAGATCAAGGCGTTCTTCCCCCGCGAGGTGGTGGACGCGGACGGCCACGCCGGCTGCTTCGGCGTCTACCCGCGCCGCCGGGTGGTGAGCCGCCTGGAGATTCCCGAGGAGACCCAGGACGACCCCTACTTCGATTTCCACGAGCTGACCCCGCCCCTGGAAGAAACCGTCACCAAGCGCACCGCCTTCGGCACCCACTGGGGCCTGGTGTATTTCCACGGCGACGACCCCTACCGGATGCGCGACCTGCTCAAGCACCAGGAGGATCTGGACTTCTACATCTGATCGCGCCTACCAGGTGCCGGTGTTCTCCATGGACGCCCAGGGTTCCTTCGGGGGCTGGGCGTCCCCTTTCTGAAGCAGTTCCACGGAGATCAGGTCCGGGGAGCGCACGAACGCCATGTGGCCGTCCCGGGGCGGGCGGTTGATGGTGTAGCCCATCGATTGCAGGTGCTCGCACAGGCCGTAGATGTCGTCCACCCGGAACGCCAGGTGGCCGAAGTTGCGCGCCGAGCCCATGTCCTCTTCCGGGTCCCAGTTCCAGGTCAGCTCCAGCTCCGCCTCCGGGCTGTCCGGCGCCGCCAGGAACACCAGGGTGAAGCGGCCCTTGGGGACCTCCTTGCGGCGGGTTTCGCGCAGGCCCAGGCCGTCGCAATAGAAACGCAGCGTCTCGTCCAGGTCGCGGACGCGCACCATGGTATGCAGATACTTCATGTTTCGAATGCCCTTTGATACAAGGAATGGAAGACCGGACAGAATGTCATTCCATAATAACAGAGGGAGAGTTCATGGACCTGCATCGCATCGGCGCCCGCGCCCTGGCGCGCCGTATCCGTAACAAGGCGATTACCGCCGAGGCCGCCCTGGAGTATTTCATTGATCGCGTGGAGCGGCTGGACGGTCCGCTCAACGCCGTGGTGGTGCGCCGTTTCGACCTGGCCCGCGAGCGGGCCCGGCAGGCGGATCGGGCGCTGGCCCGGGGCGAGGACTGGGGCCCGCTGCACGGCGTGCCGATGACCGTGAAGGAAACCTACGAGATCACCGGCTGGCCCACCACCGCCGGTGTGGAGGGGTTGCGCCACCATGTTTCCGAGACCACCAGCCGGGCGGTGCAGCGCCTGCTCGACGCCGGCGTGGTGATCTTCGGCAAGACCACGTGCCCGCCTACGCCGGGGATCTGCAAAGCTACAACGACATTTACGGCACCACCAACAACCCCTGGAACACGGACCTGACCCCGGGCGGTTCCTCCGGCGGCGCCGCCGTGGCCCTGGCCGCCGGTTTTTCGCCCCTGGAGCTGGGCAGCGACATCGGCGGCTCGATCCGCACGCCGTCGGCGTTCTGCGGGGTGTGCGGGCTGAAGCCCAGCTACGGGCTGATTTCCACCCGGGGGCACGTGCCCGGGCCGCCGGGGGCGCTGGCCCGGCGGGATCTGTCCGTGGCCGGGCCCATGGCCCTCAATGTGGGCGACCTGGAGCTGGCCCTGGAGGTGCTGGCGGCGCCGGAGCGGGAGGAGGCTCCGGCCTGGCGTCTGGAACTGCCGCCGTCGCGCCACCAGGATCTGGAGGATTTCCGCGTGGCCGCCTGGCTGGACGATCCGCGCTGCCCGGTGGACGGCACCCTCAAGGCCGCCCTGGACCGGCTGCTGGCGGACCTGGGCGAGGCCGGCGTGACGGTGGACCCGGCGGCGCGGCCCGACGGGGTCACCCTGGAAGACGCCTACGACGTCTACTATCAGCTGCTGGCGGGCACCATGGGCGTGGGCCTGCCCGACGACCTGTACCAGCGGATGGTGGAAAGCGCCGCCGCCGCGCCGGCGGACGACAACGGCTACCAGACCCGCTTCGCCCGGGGCGCCACCCAGTCCCACGCCGACTGGCTGCGCGCCGACGAGCGCCGCCAGGGCCTGCGCCGGGCCTGGGACCACTTCTTCCATGATTACGACGTGCTGCTGTGCCCGGTGGTGCAAACCCTGCCGTTCCCTCACCAGCACAGCCCCGGGCCGGATGCCCGGGTGCTGAGCGTCAACGGTGTCGATCAGCCGTACATGGACATTCTGGTGTGGGCCGGGCTGGCCGGCGGCGTCTACCTGCCGGCGGCCACGCTGCCCATCGGTCTGAGCGCGGACGGTTTGCCGCTGGCGGTGCAGATCATCGGTCCTTATCTGGAGGATCGCACCGTGCTGGCGTTCGCCGCCCGGTTGTCCGAAATTCTGGCGCCGCTGCCACCAGCGCCACCGGCGGCCTGAGCGGCGGCGGTTGGTGGGGTAACAAGAGGAACAAACTTGTATACATGACCCCCCCAAAGGGGGCTCCTTGGGAAAAAGAGGGTATTGGGGAAGGCGAGAGCTGTGCTACATTTCTCTCGCAGTTTCATTTTTTGGCCTTGGTGTTTCGCTATGCGAAATACCCGGGGTGAAAACAACAACCAGGAGCTCCCCATGAGTCTGATTCATCGTTTCCGCAAGACCCTCGCGATCGGTGGCTCTGTGATCGCCGTGGCGGCCACCGTTGCCCTCTCCCCGCTGGCCCAGGCCGCCGAGGACACCATCACCTGGAAGGTCCAGTCCCACTGGCCCGGCTCCAGCAGTTCCTACAAGGACAGCCTGGAACGCATCAAGCGCGTGATCGAGGAGCGCACCGACGGCAAGCTCGAACTGCAGCTCTATGAAGCCGGCGCCCTGTTCAAGGCCCAGGAAACCTTCAACGCGGTGAGCCGTGGCGTGATCCAGATGGGCACCATTTCCCCGGCCTACGCCCAGGACAAAATGACCCTGGCGGGCATCGCTTCCGGCATGCCGTTTGCTTTCCGCAACGTCTGGGAAGCGGCCTACTTCCACAAGAACATGGGCTTCGAGGACATGCTTCGCGAGGAAGCGGCGAAGTTTAACGTCTATTACTCCACCGACAAGGTCTACCCCACCGAGATGGTTTCCAAGAAGCCGATCGAGAGCTGGGATGACTTTACCGGCCTGAAGATCCGCTCCTCCGGCGCGCTGCAGAAATTCCTTACCGAAGCCGGCGCGGCGGCCACCTACGTACCCGGCGGCGAGCTGTACCAGGCGCTCTCCAGCGGCGTGGTGGACGGTGCCCACTGGGGCGCGGTGCAGGGCGCGGCCAGCATGGGCCTCTACGAAGTGGCCAAGTACCACGTGCACCCGGCCCTGAATATCGCCGGCACCGACGCCTTCATCGTCAGCCAGAAGGCGCTCGACAAGCTGCCCGAGGGCATGGCCAAGATCGTCAAGGACGCCCTCGACGAGCAGTTCTGGGTGCGCACCAACGAGTATCTTTACAAAGAGCAGATTACCCTGGCCAAGGTAATGGCCGACCAGGGCGTGCAGGTCAACACCATGCCCCAGGACGTCCAGGACAAACTGGCCCAGGTGGCGCAGAAGATGTGGGATGAAGAAGCCGAGCGCAGCGACAAGGCCGCCGAAGCGGTACAGAAGCTGAAGGACTTCCTCTCCGACCTGGGTTACCTGTAATTCCGATGTGAACCTCCGGGGGCGCCGTTCCGGCGCCCCCGTTTTCCTTTGATTGATTGAAGCCCCCCGCGGAGGAACCATGTCCTTCCTTCAGAAACTGATTAACGGGGTGACCCGCCTGAATGATTTTCTGGGCCGGTGGATCGCGTTGCTGGTGTTCGTCATGAGCGCGCTGCTGCTGTTCGAGGTCATCTGCCGTTATGCGTTCGATTCGCCCACCGTCTGGACCACGGAGCTGACCCAGTTCCTGTTCGGGATCTACTCGATCATGGCCGGCGGTTACGTGATGGCCCACCGGGGCCACGTCAACGTGGACCTGCTGTACTCGCACATCCCGGTGCGCGGTCAGGCGATCATCGACATCTTCACCTCCGTGGTGTTCTACATCTTCATTCTGGCGTTCTTGTATTTCGCCACCTCCATGGCCTGGGAATCGATCGAAAGCATGGAAACCAGTTACTCCGCCTGGAACCCGCCGGTGTGGCCGGTCAAGGCGTTCATGCCGGTGGCCGTGTTCCTGGTGTTCCTGCAGGGCACCGTGAAACTGCTGCGCGACATCGCCGTGGCCATCAACCCGGCCAACGCCGAGGTGCTCAAGGACGGCATCGACACCGGTGAAGAGGAGCAGATCTGATGAGCATTGAAATGATCACGCTGCTGTTCTTCGGCTCGCTGCTGTTCTTCCTGGTGCTGGGCCTGCCGCTCACCTTCGTGCTGGGCGGTGTTTCGGTGATCTTCCTGTACTTCACCTGGGGGCCGGATGCCTTCTACATGGTTGCTTCGCAGATCTGGAGCACCATGGGCAACTTCACCCTGGTGGCGATTCCGCTGTTCGTGTTCATGGCCATGGTGCTGGAGCGCACCGGGGTGGCGAAGGATCTGTATCGCATGATGTACCTGTGGTGGGGCGGCCTGCGTGGCGGTCTGGCCATCGGCACCCTGGCGATCTGCGCCATCTTCGCCGCCATGTGCGGCATCTCCGGCGCCGCCGTGGTGGCCATGGGCACCATCGCCCTGCCGTCCATGCTGGAGCGCGGCTACGACAAGCGCATGGTGCTCGGCTGCATCAACACCGGCGGCGGCTGGGGCATTCTGATTCCGCCCAGCATTCTTATGATCCTCTACTCGCTGATCACCGGCGTGTCCGTGGGCCAGATGTTCGCCGCGGGCGTGCTGCCGGGGATTCTGCTGATGGTGCTCACCTGTGCCTACATCATCATCCGCTGCTACTTCCAGCCGGAACTGGCGCCGGCCTTGCCCAAGGAAGAGCGCGCCAGCTGGGGCGAGAAGATGGCCGCCCTGCGCGCGGTGATCCTGCCGATCCTGATCGTGTTCATGGTGCTGGGGTCCATCATCCTGGGCGTGACCACGCCCACCGAGGCGGCCGCCATGGGCGTGCTCGGCGCGCTGATTTCCGCGCTGGTGTACCGGCGCATGTCCTGGGAGCTGATGCGGGACGCGGCCCTGCGTACCTTCAAGCTCACCGGCATGATCATGTGGATTCTGTTCGCCGCCCACGCCTTCAGCGCGGCCTATCAGAGCATGGGTGCCCAGGAGATGATTCAGGGGCTGATCACCGGCATTCCCGGTGGACCCTGGGCGATCATCATTACCATGATGCTGATCGTGTTCCTGCTCGCCATGGTGCTCGATCCGGTGGGCATCATGCTGATCACGCTGCCGGTGTTCCTGCCCATCGTCAAAGCCCTGGGCTTCGATCCGGTATGGTTCGGCATCCTGTTCGTGATCAACATGGAGATCGGCTACATGACGCCACCCTTCGGGTTCAACCTCTTCTATTTGAAGGGAGTGGTGCCACCCAACATCACCATGAAGGACATCTACGTCTCGGTGATTCCATTCGTGCTGGTGGAGGTGGTGGGCATCGCCCTGATCATGATGTTCCCGGAGATCGCCACCTATCTGCCGGATCTGTTCTTCTAGCGTTCCGGACGCTCCATTCGGGCCGCGTTTCGGCGTGGTCCCCCTTCCGGGAACGCCGTGAACCCGTCCATGGGGGCTCCCGTCAAACATCCTGTTTGACAGGGTCCCGGAAGGGGGACCACGCCGAAACGCTCCGAGGTAGCTTCACGGCGGGTCCCGATCAGGGGCTTTTGTTATTTCCCTTCGCTGTCCTTCCAGCGCGCCATCAGGGTGTTGGAAGGCTGGCTCTCGTCGAGCAGCTTGCGGGCGGTTTCCGCGCCGGCTACCGGCAGGCCCTCGCAGTCCAGCAGGCCGATCTGCTTGAGCACGCTGGCCTGATCCCAGTAGATGTGCTCATGGCAGAGCTTGTCGCCCCGGAAGCGAATCACGCCGAGCATGGGGATTTCCACTTTCTTGCCGGTGGGCGCCACGCCGGGCAGCATCCAGTCGATCTCGCGGTCGTGGGTAAAGCTGAGGATGAACTCGTCCACCAGTTGGGTGGCGCCCACCGTGCGCGACACCGGCACCAGGGCCATGTCGTCCGGATTGCCGTGCACGAAATGGTTGCGGTAGAAGCGGCTGAGCTGCTGGTAGCCGACGCCGCCGGTCATGGTGGGAATGTGGTTCACATAGGGCTCGGCCACCATGGTCGCCATGGTGGCGTCCACGTCCCGGGTGGCGAATTCATGCAGGCAGTGCTCGTCCCACAGGGCCGACAGGTCGAAGTCCGGGCCGATCTCCCGTTTCAGCGCCGCCATGGTGCGCTCGTGGGCCATGTCGGCGCCGGGCTTGTGGAAATGGTCGCCGCCGGGGCGCGCGAAGGCGTGGTCCACGCCCGGGTAGACGAAGGTCTCCAGCTTGCTCACCGAGCCGCCCAGGGCGGTGACGATGTGGTTGCGGGTGGCCTCGTCGCAGAAATCATCCAGTTCGGCGAAGTGCAGCACCAGCCGCCCTTTGATGTGGGCGGCCTCGTCCAGATGCTGCTCGATGCCCACGCCGTAGTAGCCCACGGACACCGCCACCCGGGTGCGCGCGGCGGTCAGGTAGGCGAGCTTGCCGCCCAGGCAGAAGCCGACGAAGCCCAGGTCCCCGCCGGTGACCTCCGGGCGCGCCGCCAGGGTTTCCAGGGTGGCGTCGATGTCGTCGATGGCCAGGTCGATGTCCACGGTCTGGAACAGCTCGAAGGCACGCTGGAAATCCGCTTCGCCGTAGCCCAGTTCGATGCCCGGCTCGATGCGCCAGAACAGGTCCGGCACCAGGACCACATAGCCCTCTTCCGCGTAGCGATCGGCCACCTCGCGCATGGTGGCGTTGACGCCGAAGATCTCCTGGCCGACCACCAGGCCCGGGCCCTTGCCCGCCGGTGGCAGCGCCAGATACGCCCGGAATCGGCCACCGTCCTTCGCGGTGACGTCGATGAACTCTCCCATGGTGTTTCCTTATTGTCCGCGGAAAGCGAAAAGCCTAGCAGCGCTTCAGGAAGCTGTCGAAAGGGGAGGGGGGAACCCGGATTCAGGATTCAGGATGCAGGCGGCGCACGGTGGCCCCCTTCATCCGCGATCGTGTCTCCATGCCGCCGTGGTCCTGTCGCAGGCTCGAATCGCGGCTGAACCGGTACGCCGCCCGGCCGCTCCTACGGGGGCGGGAATTTGTAGGAGCGACTTCAGTCGCGATCAGGCGTCGCGATCAGGCGTGCCAGGTTCAATCGAGGAGGTGGTTCTCGTACTCGTCGCGCAGTTTGGTCTTGAGCACCTTGCCGGTGGCGTTGCGCGGCAACTCGTCCACGAACACCACGGCGTCCGGCACCTGCCAGGACGCCACCTTGCCCTCGAAGCCGGCCAGCACGTCCTGCTCGGACGGATCCTGGCCCTCGGCTTTCACCGCGATCAGCAGCGGGCGCTCGTCCCATTTGGCGTGCTTGGCGGCGATCACCGCCGCGTCCGTCACCTGCTCCATGCCCATGGCGATGTTCTCCAGCTCCACGGAGCTGATCCACTCGCCGCCGGACTTGATCACGTCCTTGGAGCGGTCCTTGATGGTGAGGATGCCGTTCGGGTCCAGGGTGGCGATGTCGCCGGTGGGGAACCAGCCCTGCTTGTGCGGCGCCGGCGTGTCCACGTTGAAGTAGCCGCTGATCACCCAGTGGCCCTTGGCGTACAGGTCGCCCTGGGTGTCGCCGTCCATGGGGCGCTCGTTGCCCTCTTCGTCGCCCACCATCAGGTCCACGCCGAACGGCGGCCGCCCTTGCTTGGCGCGGATCGCCGCCTGTTCTTCCGGAGACAGCGCCATGTGCTTGTGCAGCAGGGTGCTCACCGAGCCCACCGGGCTCATCTCGGTCATGCCCCAGGCGTGCAGGGTGTCCACGCCGTAGTCGTCGCGGAAGGTGGTGATCATGGAGGGCGGGCAGGCGGAGCCGCCGATCACCGTGCGGGTCAGGCTGGGCACCTTCTCGCCGGCCTTCTTGAGCGCGCCGATCAGGCCCTGCCACAGGGTCGGCACGCCGGCGGCGCAGGTCACTTCCTCGCTGTTGATCAGGTTCTTGAGGCTGTCGCCGTCCAGGCCCGGGCCGGGCAGCACCACCTTGGCGCCCACCATGGCCGCCGCGTACGGAATCCCCCAGGCGTTCACATGGAACATGGGCACCACCGGCAGCAGGCAGTCCCGGGCGGTCAGCGCCAGGCTGTCCGGCAGGGCCACGGCCATGGAATGCAGCACCGTGGAGCGATGGGAATAGAGCGCGCCCTTGGGGTTGCCGGTGGTGCCGGAGGTGTAACACAGGCTGGAGGCGGTGTTCTCGTCGAACTCCGGCCATTCGAAGCCGTCGTCGCCCTGGGCGATCAGGTCCTCGTAGAACTTCAGGCCGGGCACCTTGGCGGCGGCCTCGTCGTCCTTTTCGCCGAGCAGATAGACATGCTCCAGCTTGGGCAGCTTGTCCCGCAGGGCCTCGATCAGCGGCAGGAAGGTCTTGTCGATGAACAGGACCTTGTCCTCGGCGTGGTTGAAAATGTAGACCAATTGTTCCGGGAACAGGCGCGGGTTGATGGTGTGGCAGACCAGGCCGGCGCCGGACACGCCGAAGTAGATTTCCAGATGGCGGTGGTTGTTCCAGGCCAGGGTGGCCACCCGGTCGCTGCGTTCCAGGCCCAGACCCAGCAGGGCGGAACCCAGGCGGCGGGCGCGCTGTTCCACCTCTCCCCAGTTGGTGCGGTGCAGGCCGCCGCCGGTTTCCACGGAAACGATTTCTCCATCGGCGTGGTAACGGGCGGCGTGGCGGATCTGGCTGCTGATCAGCAGCGGCTGGTTCATCATCTGGCCTAGCATATGTGCTCTCCCAGTGCTTGGCGTTGTTGTTGTGAGACTTTCGAGATTTGCCGTATCCGAGGGAGCTGTCAAATCCCGATTGACCAGGGTGCGGTCGCGCCGGTCGTGTCCGTGTGAAAGGAAACGGGTTTGCCACCCGAAACTGAATAAGCCGGCTTGACCCTCCGGGCCTTGAGCGGACCGGATGCCTGGGCTAATGTGGCCGCCCTTTCGCCAAGCCGCTTTTCGGAACCCCGCTATGTGGATCAAGAACCTCACCGTTTTCCTGGGCAGCGAGACTTTCGACTGGTCCGCCGCCGAACTGGAGGAGCGCCTGGACGCGCACCGCTGCCCGCCCTGTGGCCGCCAGAGCCCGAGCAGCGAGGGCTTCGTGCCGCCGCTGAAGAACGAGGACCGCATGGTGGTGGCCGCCGGCAGCTATTTCTACGTGGTGCACCAGGAAATCACCCGGCTGCTGCCCGGCCCGGTGGTCAAGGAAGAGCTGGACGCCCGGGTGGAGGAAATCCGCGACCGCGAGGGCCGGCCGGTAGGCCGCAAGGAGCGCTCCGAGCTGAAGGATCAGATCACCTTCGAGCTGCTGCCCCAAGCCTTCACCCGCTCCCGGCGCACCGGCGTGCTGATCGACCCCCAGCGCCGCCGGGTGATGGTGGACTGCGGTTCGGAAAGCCGCTCCGAACAGGTGGTGTCGGCCCTGCGCAAGGCCCTGGATTCCCTGCCGGTGACCCGCCCCACGGCACCCTCGGCCACCACCGCCGCCTTCGCCGGCTGGCTGCGCGACCCGCGCGGGCTGCCCGACGGCTTCACCCTGGGCGACCGCTGTGAATTCAAGAACGGCGATGGCGCCAGCGTGCGTATCACCGCCCTGGACCTGGGCCGCGACGAGATCCTCGCCCACCTGGAGGAGCTGGCGGCGGTGAAGGTCAACCTGGCCTGGAAGGACGAGATCGAATTCGACCTGCAGCAGGATTTCGCCATCAAGCGCCTCAAGCCCCTGGACCTGATCCAGGAAAACCTGGACGGCATCAACGCCGAAGACGCCCTGGACGAAATGATGGCGCGCCTGGAGCTCCAGGGCGGCACCCTGCGCGCGGTACTGGATGCGCTCTACAACTACTTCGAGGTCAAGGCCGAGAGCGGTCCTGGCGCCGACTGAAGCGGATCGCGACTGAAGTCGCTCCTGCGGCGGCAGTAAGTTGTAGGAGCGGCCGGGCGGCGTTCCGCTTCAGTCGCGATACCCGGCGCCGTCATGGCTACCTGCTCCAGGGCTGGCCCCAACCCGCCAAAAACGCTACAGTCCCGTCTAAATGTTTACACTGTAAACACTGACAAGGGAGCCCCCGCATGATCGAACAAACCATCCAACGCTGGCACCGCCTGGTGGAGAGCAAGGACGCCAACGAGCTGGACGAGCTGCTGGCCGACAACGTGGTATTCCACTCGCCGGTGGTGCACACCCCCCAGGAAGGCAAGGCGATCACCAGGATGTACCTCACCGCCGCCCTGCACACCCTCAATAACGAGCACTTCCGCTACGAGCGGGAGATCCTCCAGGGTGACAACGCCATGCTGGAGTTCAGCACCAACCTGGACGGCATTCACCTCAACGGCGTGGACATCATCCACTGCGACGCGGACGGCCGCATCGACGACTTCAAGGTGATGGTGCGCCCGCTGAAAGGGGTCAACAAGATTCACGAAATGATGGGCGCCATGCTGGAGCGCCTGAAAAAATAAAGGGCCCGCCAAGGCGGGCCCGATACAGGATGCACCCTGTATCGCGGCCGACAGGCCGCTAGTCGAAAACAATCACCTGCCGGATCGCTTCGCCCTTGGCGAGCCGCTCGAACCCTTCGTTGATCTCGTCCAGCTTGAGCCGGTGGGTAAGCAGCTTGTCCACCGGCAGGCGGCCGGCCTGGTACAGGGCGATGTACTCGGGAATATCCAGCGCCGGCACGTGGCCGCCCAGGTAGGAGCCCAGGAAGCGCCGTTCCTCGGCGACCATCTGCACCGGGCTCACCGCCAGCCGCGTGCTGGGGTGGGGCAGGCCGGCGGTGACCGTGCTGCCGCCCTTGCCGGTGGCGGCGAAGGCGAATTCCAGGGCCGGACCGACGCCGGCGAATTCCGCGGCGATGTCGACGCCGCCGCCGCTGATGGCCTTGACCTGCTCCACCGCGTCCTCGTCGGTGGAGTTCACCACATGGGTGGCGCCCAGGGATTTCGCCATGTCCAGTTTGTCCTGGGCGATGTCGGCGGCGATCACCTGGCGGGCGCCGCCGGCCACCGCGCCCAGCACCGCGGACAGTCCCACGCCGCCCAGGCCCACCACCAGCACCGACTGGCCGGCGCGCAGACCGGCGGTGTGCACCACCGCGCCCACGCCGGTGAGCACCGCGCAGCCGAACACGGCGGCGATGTCGAACGGCAGATCCTTGGGAATCCTGACCGCCGAGCGGCGTGAGGTCACCGCGTGCTCGGCGAAGCCGGATACGCCCAGATGGTGGTTCACGGTGGTGTCGCCCTGGTGCAGCCGGTGGCCGCCGCCCAGCAGCACGCCTTCGTTGTTGGCCACCGCGCCCGGGGCGCACAGGGCGGCGCGGCCGCCCAGGCAGTAATCGCAGGTGCCGCAGCTGGGCACGAACGAGAACACCACGTGGTCGCCCACCTCCAGGTCGGTGACGCCGGGGCCTACTTCCAGCACCTCGCCGGCGGCTTCGTGGCCCAGGGCCATGGGCAGCGGCCGGGGCCGGTTGCCGTCGATCACCGACAGGTCCGAGTGGCACAGGCCGGCGGCGCGCACCCGCACCAGAATTTCGCCGTGCTCCGGAGCGTCCAGCTCCACCTCTTCGATCTTCAGCGGTTGGGAGGTGCCATAGGGGCGCTCGGCGCCCATTTCCCGAAGTACTGCCGCGCGGGTTTTCATGGGGTGTCCTCTTGGTTGTTCCGGGGTTCAAGGTCCTTGGTAAAGGTCTGGTCGTTCTCGCCGCTGAAGAAGCGGCGGCCATAGATCAGGAAGCATAGCGCCACGCCCACGGCGAACGCCCAGGTGGCGCCCTGGGTGGCCAGCACCGCGGCGGTGACGCCGGCGATGCCCAGGTCACGCTGGCTGCGTGCTTCGAGAATGCCAATGCGCACGCTCACATAGCCCTGGATCAGCAGGGTCAGGGCCAGCGCCACGCCGAGAATCGGCTCCACCAGGCTGACGATGGGCATCAGAATCAGCCCGGTGTTGGTGCCCCAGCGGAACGAGCCGGCGCCGCCGAAGATGGAATCCATCGCCTTGCGGCCTTCCTTGAAGCGCTCCACGATCACCACGTGCATGGCCGCCCACAGCGGACCGCACATGGCCACGTCCGGGCCGATGATGCTCATGGTGGCGTTGCGGCCGCCGAAAATCATGTGTGCCCGGTCCGGGTCGTAGTCGATCTTCTCGTCGCGGCGCGCCTCGTCCGCCTCGGTAAGCAGCGCCTTACCCTGAAGCACGTCGCCGAACAGCACGATGTAGGCGGCCAGCATGGTGGGCACCGCCTGCAGGAACATTTCCGGCGACGGCAGGCCCAGCCCAAACACCGTGTACTCATTCCACAGGGTCATGAAATCCGGTGAGGTAAAACCCCATTCGATGGTGGGCCAGGGGGCCTCGGCGAACAGCGGCGCGATAATGATGGCCAGGGCGATGATCGGGAAAATGCCGAGCTTGCCCAGCAGGCCCCAGAAGCGATTGCGGCTTTTCAGCCAGGCGAAGTGGCGGGAAAAAATCAGATAGAAGGCGATGCCGATGGCGATGGAAATGGTCCAGGGGAAGCTTTCGAAGCGGCCGCCCACCTCGAACACCGAAATCACCGCCGCGATGCCGGCGCCCATGATGATGCCCGCCTTGATCGCCGGGGGCACCAGGCCCACCACCTTGCGCGACAGGCCGGTAATGCCCAGGCCGATACAGAACAGGCCCAGCAGTAACTGGAAGGCAATCAGCGCGTGCACCCGCTCCGGGCCCTCCGGGAAGGTCTGGCAGTAGGCGATAAGCAGCGGAATCGCCGGCGTGATCCAGCCCGGCACCACCGGGTCGCCCAGCAGATGGTGGGCCAGGTAGAGCAGGCCGTTGAGCAGCACCACCGCCAGCGCCGCTTCGAAAGGCATGCCAAGCAGCTCGGTCATCAGCGGAATCGCGGCCAGGTCCACCGCGCACATCAGCAGCCCCTGGAAGTAATCGGGCCACTCGAATCGGTAATGCAGGAACGGCAGACGGACCTTGAACGGACCCAAGGGCCAGTAGCGGGTCTCGCCGTCCGCGCGGCGGTAATCGGTCATGATGGCTACCCGAGCTGAAATAGTATTTTGAAATTATGGAAATACTGTAGAGGTCCGGTACACCGGGTCAACCGTTGCCGCCTCAAGTTTGCACCACGCCGTACAGATAGCGGGCGATCATGGCCAGGCACATCAGCACGATCAGCGGCCGGATCAGCCGCTGGCCGCCGCGCAGCACCGCGTGGGCGCCCAGCCAGGCGCCCAGCATCTGGCCCAGGATCATGGTGGCGCCCACCAGCCACAGCACCTTGCCGCCGATCACGAACAGCGTCAGCGAAGCGATGTTACTGGCGAAGTTGAACGCCTTGGCGTGGGCGGTGGCGGTGATCAGTTCGCGGCCGCGCAGGGCCACCTCCGCCAGGGAAAAGAAGGAACCGGTGCCGGGGCCGAAGAAGCCGTCGTAGAAGCCGATGGCGGGCACCACGGTGCGTTCGTAGAGGGCGGCGCCCAGACGCGGCGCCCGTTCCACCCGGCCGGCGCCGGGCGTGAGCAGGAAGTACAGGGCGATGATCGCCAGCACGATGGGCACCAGGATCTCCAGGGCGTCGGTGTGCACCACCTGGACCACCACCGTGCCCACGGCGCTGCCCGCCAGCGCCCACAGAAACGGCCGGCGCACCGCCGCCGGCGAGAACCGCCGCAGCCGCAGCAGGGTGAAGGTGGCCATGCCGGAGCCAAAGGTGCCCTGCAGCTTGTTGGTGGCCAGGGCCTGCACCGGCGGCAGGCCGGCCAGCAGCAGGCCGGGCAGGGTGAGCAGGCCGCCGCCGCCGGCCAGGGTATCGATGAAGCCGGCCAGCAGCGCCAGGCCGCCGAGCATCAGCAGCGTTGTCAGTTCCAGTTCCAAGCCCGTTCCCCGCCGGTGGTCGCGGCGCTCACTCTACTCCGGCGCCCGTGGCCATGAAAGAGCGCCCGCGGCGGTTAAAGAGCGCCCGCGGCGGTTAAAGACTGTAAAGTCGTGAAGCACCCGGGGCGCCTTTCCTTCTAGCATGAGGTCCAATGTTGGTCAGGCTTCAAGGAGGACCCCATGCGCTATTCCATCGCCATCATGGCCGCCGGCACCCTGCTGCTGGCCGGCTGCCAGCCGCCGGACGACGACAAACAGGAACAGGACGCCGCCGTGCCCCATCCGCCCATCGAGGAAACCGGTGACGGCGGCCAGGTGGGCAGCCAGGGCGGCGGCGAGGCCAGCCCGGCCACCGCCGGCGGCACCGCCGACGCACCCTCCGCCCAGGGCCACGGCGAAGACCTGAACGCGGACCAGGCGGCGGTGTACCAAAGCAGCGACTACCGCATCCAGGTCACCTTCCCCCGGGAGCTGGAGGTGGTGAACCACGCCGCCGGCGAGCTGGAAGGCGCCGACAACGCCGGCCAGGCGGACCAGGACGCCGCCTGGAAAGCGTTCGCCGGCGACGACATGGACGGCCAGCGGTTGCTCACCCTGGCGGTGCCCGGCGACCGGGACCTGCGCTTCCAGCTCGGCGCCAGCCGGGGCACCCAGGGGCTCAGCCATTGCAAGGACCAGCCCTCAGAGCAGGCCGGCGATACCGAGGCCACCCGCAGCCTGGACGGCGTGCCGTTCCGCCGCTTCGAAATCACCGAAACCGACGACCAGGGCTTCCGCACGGTGCAAAGCTATCGCGCCACCTACGGCGAAGCCTGTTACGCCATTGATCTGATCGCCCGGGGCGACGGCGAAGGCGAGGGCGCCGCCGAGGCCCTGACCCGCCTACAGACCGCCCTGGACGGCGTGGCATTCACCGAGTGAGGGACGCTTGAGCGATGCGTGTTCTGATCACTTCTTCTTTGCTGGCGGCCCTGGTGACCCTGGCTGGCTGTGACTCTTCTTCCCTGGGCGGCCCTTCCCTGGGCGACGGCGGCGCGCGCAGCACCGCCGTCGCCTCCGGCGCGCCCCAGGCCCGTTACGAGAATCGGGACTACGGCATCGCCCTGGATTACCCCAAGGAACGGGTACGGCGCGTCGAGGACCGCGGCGGCTATTTCAATGAAGGCGGCTGGCGCGCGGGCGTGGGGCCGGAGGCGCCGGGCGCGGCGCTGCTGGTGCTGCGCCTGAAGGGCTCCGACCGGATTCGCGCCGGCGAGCTCCATGTGGGGGCCAGCCGCGACCCGGCGGCCCTGGCCGGATGCACCGAACCGGACGCCTGGGCGCGACCGAAGAGCGTCGGCCAGGCCAGCCTGGACGGGGTCACCTTCACCACCTTCCAGGGCGGCGACGCGGCCATGAATCACTACCGCAAGGTGCACGCCTACCGGGCCGCGCACCGTGGCGTGTGCTACGCCATCGACCTGGTGGTGCAGGGCACCAACGGCGAGGTGTACGACCCGCCCCGGGAGGCGCCGTTCAGCGAAACCCGGGCGTTCGGTGATTTGCAGGCCCTGCTCGACGGCGTGCGGCTTATCGAGCGGGCTCCTTGACCCGGAACCAGGCGGCGTAGAGCGCCGGCAGGAACAGCAGGGTCAGGGCGGTGGCCACGATCAGCCCGCCCATGATCGCCACCGCCATGGGCCCGAAGAAGTCGCTGCGCGACAGCGGGATCATCGCCAGCACCGCCGTCAGGGCGGTGAGGGCGATGGGCCGGAAGCGCCGCACGGTGGAGTCGATGATGGCGTCCCAGCGGCTGTGGCCCTGGTCGATGTCCTGCTGGATCTGGTCCACCAGAATCACCGAGTTGCGCATGATCATGCCGGCCAGGGCGATGGTGCCGAGCATGGCCACGAAGCCGAACGGCTCGCCGAACAGCAGCAGGAACACGGTCACCCCGATCAGCCCCAGGGGCGCGGTGAGGAACACCATGGTGGCCAGCGAGAAGCTGCGCAGCTGCAGCATCAGCAGCGTCACCACCACCAGAATGAACAGTGGCATGCCGGCGTTCACCGAGGCCTGGCCACGGGCGGATTCCTCCACCGTGCCGCCGATCTCCAGCAGATAGCCCGGCGGCAGGTCTTCGCGGATGCCGCCCAGGTCCGGCCAGATGCGGTTGACCAGGGTGGCGGGTTGTTCGTCGCCGTAGATGTCGGCGCGTACGGTGATGGTGGGCAAACGGTTGCGGTGCCAGATCACCCCCTCCTCGAAGCCGTATTCCAGGGTCGCCACCTGGTTGAGCGGCACGCTGCGGCCGGATTCGGTCTGCACCGCCAGGTTGCCGAGCTGGCCCAGGGCGTGGCGCTCGCGGCGGTCGCCGCGCACCTCCACGTCGATCAGCTCGTTGTCTTCCCGGTACTGGCTCACCACTACCCCGGACAGGGAACTCTGCAGGGCCCGGGACAGGTCGGCGCTGTTCACGCCCAGGGCCCGGGCGCGGGCCTGGTCGATGTTCAGGCGCACCACCTTGCTGGGCTCTTCCCAATCCAGGTGCACATTGGTGACCTCCGGATTCTCGCGTACCTTGGCGGCCACCGAGCGGGCGATGGCGCGCACCTCGGGGATGTGCTCCCCGGACACCCGGAACTGGATCGGGTAGCCCACCGGCGGGCCGTTCTCCAGCCGCGATACCCGGCTGCGCAAGGTGGGGAATTCCTCGTGCAGGGTGTCGATCAGCCAGCGGCGCACCTCCTCGCGTTCCTCGATGTCGCGGGTCAGCACCACGAACTGGGCGAAGCTGGCGGCCGGCAGCTGCTGGTCCAGGGGAAGGTAGAAGCGCGGCGACCCGGAGCCGATGTAGGCCACGTAGTTCTCGATCTTGTCGTTGCCGGCGATCATCTTCTCCAGGCGCCGGGCCTGTTCGTCGGTGGCTTCCAGGGAGGCGCCCTCGTGGAGCTTGAGGTCCACCATCAATTCCAGCCGCGCGGACGGCGGGAAGAACTGCTGCGGCACCAGCCGGAACAACGCCACCGCGCCCATGAAGATCAGCACCGTGGCGACGATCACCGTCTTGCGGTAACGCACGCACCACAGCACCAGCCGCCGGAAGCGCTGATAGAAGGGTTTCTGGTAAGGGTCATGCACCTGGCCGCTGTCGTCCCGGCGCGCCAGGTTGGGCAGCAGCTTGTCGCCCAGGTAGGGCACGAATACCACGGCGGTGATCCAGGACACCAGCAGCGACAGGGTCACCACCTGGAAGATCGAGCGGGTGTATTCGCCGGTGCCGGATTCCGCCGTGGCGATGGGCAGGAAACCGGCGGCGGTGATCAGGGTGCCGGTGAGCATCGGAAAGGCGGTGCTGGTCCAGGCGAAGCCCGCCGCCTTCATGCGGCTCAGGCCCTGCTCCATTTTGATCGCCATCATTTCCACGGCGATGATGGCGTCGTCCACCATCAGGCCCAGGGCCAGCACCAGGGCGCCCAGGGAAATCTTGTGCAGGCCGATGTCGAAGTAGTTCATCAGCGCGAAGGTCATCGCCAGCACCAGGGGAATGGACAAGGCCACCACCAGGCCGGTGCGCGCCCCCAGGGAGAAGAAGCTCACCAGCAGCACGATCACCAGGGCCTCGATCAGTACCTGCACGAACTCGCCGACGCCGTGTTCCACCGCCGCCGGCTGGTCCGACACCTTGCGCAGCTCCAGGCCGGCCGGCAGGGTTTCCTGCAGCCGCTTGAACTCTCCGTCCAGGTGCTCGCCCAGGGCCAGGATGTCGCCGCCTTCCTTCATGGACACGGCGATGCCGATGGCGTCCTCGCCCATGAAGCGCATGCGCGGCTGGGGCGGGTCGCTGAAGCCCCGGTAGACGTCGGCGATGTCGCCCAGACGCAAAGTGCGGCCCTCGGCGCGGATCGGGAAGCGGCGGATTTCGTCCACGGATTCGAACTGGCCGCTCACCCGCAGCCGCACCCGGTCGCTGGGGGTCTCGAAGAAGCCGGCCTCGGCCACCGTGTTCTGGGATTGCAGCGCCTGCTGCACCGCGCCCATGGGAATGCCCAGGGAGGCCAGCTTGGTGTTGGAGATTTCCACCCACACCTTTTCGTCCTGCAGGCCCACCAGCTCCACCTTGCCCACGTCCTCCACGCGCTGCAGGGCCAGCTGGATGCGGTCCGCGTAGTCCTTCATCAGCGCGTAGTCGAAGCCCGGGCCGGTGAGGGCGTAGATGTTGCCGAAGGTGGTGCCGAATTCGTCATTGAAGAATGGGCCCTGGATGCCCTGGGGCAGGGTGTGGCGGATGTCGCCCACCTTCTTGCGCACCTGGTACCAGAGATCCGGGATTTCCCGGGAGTGCATGTCGTCGCGGGCCATGAACAGCACCTGGGACTGGCCCGGTCGCGAGAACGAGGTAATGCGGTCGTAATCCCCGGTCTCCATCAGCTTCTTCTCGATGCGTTCGGTGACCTGCCGCGACACTTCCTTGGCGCTGGCCCCGGGCCAGACCGTATTCACCACCATCACCTTGAAGGTGAAGGGCGGGTCCTCGCTCTGGCCGAGCTGGCTGTAGGAGAGGGCCCCCAGGGCACCCAGCACGATCATGGCGTAGAGCACCAGGGTGCGGTTGCGCAGCGCCCATTCGGAAAGGTTGAAGCGCATCGCTTACTCCCCGTCCGTGCGGTTCAGGTGCAGCGGCCGGTTCTGCCGGTCCACCGGCTTCACGGTCTGGCCGTCGCGCAGCACCTGGGTGCCGGCCGCCACCACCCAGGCGTCCGTGCCCAGGCCGGCCAGCACCGGCACCCGCTCGGCGTGGTAGGCACCGGTTTCCACCGGGGTTTTGGTCAGGGTCAGGTCGTCCGGGTTCACCACCCACACGTAGGCGTCACCGTCGTCGGCGGTGACCGCCGACAGCGGCAGACTGAGCGCCTCGCCGTTGCCGCCGTGCACCAGCACCCGGGCGCTCTGGCCCAGATCGGCGCCGACTTCGTCGTTGTCGAAAGCGACCCTTGCCTCGAAGGTGCGTGATGCCGGGTCCGCCGACGGCGCCAGCTCGCGAATATGGCCGGGGAAGGTGTCGCCGGGCCGGGACCACAGTTCGATGGCCACCTCGTCGCCCACCTGGAAGCGGTCGATGTCCTGCTCCGGCAGGTCGATGCGCACCTCCCGGTCGCCGTCCACGGCCAGCACGAACACCGTCTGGCCGGCGGCCACCACCTGGCCGGCCTCCGCCAGCCTCCGGGCGATCACGCCATTCTCCGGAGCCTCCAGCACCGCGTAGCCGGCCTGGTTGCGGGCCACGTCCATCTGCGCCCGGGCCTGCTTGAGCTGGGCTTCGGCGGCCTGGAAGCGGCTTTCCACGCTGTCGAACTGGGAACGGCTCACCACGCCGCGCTCCACCAGCGGCCGGTAGCGCTCCAGCTCGCTGGCGGCCAGACGGTGGTCGGCGCGGGCGGACGCCAGCCGGGCGCGGGCGGCGTCCAGTTCCAGACCCACGTCCTCGGCGTTCAGCTCCGCCAGGGGCTGGCCCTGCTCGACCCGGTCGCCCACGGTCACCAGCCGGCGGCTGATCTTGCCGCCGATGCGGAACGCCAGCTCCGGCTCATAGCGGGCGCGCACCTCGCCGGGAAAAATATCCATCAGGGTGTCGGCGCCCTCCGGCTGCACCACCAGGGCCGGGCGGGGCTTCACCTCGCCCTGGGGCTCCGCCGGGGAGCAGGCGGCCAGCGTCAAGGCCAGCGGCGTCAAGGCAAGCAAGAGAGGACGGAACATGGCGTGGACCCTCGGAGCGTTATTGTGGAATCACGTAAAAAAAGCGCCGGTTAGCGCATCGGAAATGCTATACTCGCCGGTATAGTAATTTTATTGAACTTACTGGTCCAGTATTTGGAAGGCCATTTGGAGCGACATGTCCGATAATGACCCCCAGACTGGCCTGCGCGGCCGGCCCAAGGACCCGGCCAAACGCCAGGCGATTCTGGATGCCGCCAAGGCCCTGTTCCTTGCCCAGGGTTTCTCGGGGACCAGCATGGATGCCGTGGCCGCCGAAGCGGGAGTCTCCAAGCTCACCGTTTACAGCCATTTCTCCGACAAGGCGACGCTGTTCGCCGCCGCCGTGGAGGCCAAGTGCCAGGGCCTGATGCCCTTTCCTATGTTTTCCCTGGAGAGCGATGACGCTCTGCCCCGGGTGCTGGAGCGCATCGGTCATGCCTTCATGGAACTCATCAACAGCGAGGAAGCCATTGGCCTTGAGCGGCTCATGACCAGTCTGGCCAGCCAGGATCCGGAAATGGCCCGGCTGTTCTTCGAGGCGGGGCCGGAACGCACCCTCAAGGAAATGGAGCGTTTGTTGATCACCGCCGGGGATCAGGGCCTGCTTGCCCTGGACGATCCCTGGGGCGCCGCCGAGCTGTTCTTCGGCATGCTGCAAAGCTGCCGGCATATGCAGGTGCTGATCGGCTGCGCGCAACCGCCGGGCCAGGCCGAGACCGAGGCCCATGTGCGCGAGGTGGTGCGCGTTTTTCTGCGCGGCTACGCCCCCTAGGCCGGGGCGGGCCCCGGAGTCCGAAAACGGCGAGTGCCGTGGTTCGCTCCGGGGTTATCATCGGACCATGTTCGATGACGATGTCCGCTACCGCGCCCTGAGCGCCCGGGACCCCCGCTTTGACGGCCACTTCTTCGTGGCCGTCACCTCCACCGGCGTGTACTGCCGGCCGGTGTGCCCGGCCCGGGTGCCGCGCCGGGAAAACTGCCGTTTCTACCCCAGTGCCGCCGCCGCCGAGGCGCACGGTTACCGTCCTTGTCTGCGCTGCCGCCCGGAACTGGCCCCCGGCCACGCCAGCGTGGACGCCCGTGGCCGGCTGGCGCGGGCGGCGGCGGCGCGGCTGGAAGCCGGCCCCCTGGACGAGGGCGGCCTGGCCACCCTGGCCACGGAACTGGGCGTTACCGACCGCCACCTGCGGCGCGTTTTCCAGGACCAGTTCGGTGTCACTCCGGTGGCCTACGCCCAGACCCAGCGCCTGCTGCTGGCGAAGCGATTGCTCACCGACACCCGTCTGCCGGTGACCGAGGTGGCCCTGGCCGCCGGCTTTGGCAGCCTGCGCCGCTTCAATGCGTTGTTCCAGCAGCGCTACCGGCTCAAGCCCTCCAGCCTGCGCCGCCGGCCCGGCCGCGCCGCCGATACCCTTGGCTTCCTGCTGGCCTACCGGCCGCCTTATCCCTGGGCGCCGCTGGCGGACTTCCTCGGCCAGCGGGCCATCGCCGGGGTCGAGGAACTGGACGGCGACGTCTACCGGCGCACCGTGGTGCTGCGTCGTGGTGAGCGGTTGCACCGTGGCTGGCTGTCGGTGACGCCGGTGGCCGGCAAGGACCAGTTGCGGGTAACCCTGTCCGCCTCCCTGGCGGCGGTGGTGCCGGAGGTGCTGGCCCGGCTGCGGCGGTTGTTCGATCTGGATTGCCAGCCGGCGGAGGTGGCCGAGGCCCTGGGTGAGCTGGCGGTGGCGCGTCCGGGCCTGAGGGTTCCCGGCGCCTTCGACGGCTTCGAGGCGGCGGTGCGCGCGGTGCTCGGCCAGCAGATCACGGTTCGCGCCGCCCAGACCCTGGCCGGCCGGGTGGCGTCCCACCTTGGCGAGCCCCTGGCAACCCCTTTCCCCGCGCTCACCCACACCTTCCCGGAGGCGGCCACGGTGGCGGATAGCGATCCGGAAGCGCTCGGCAAGCTGGGCATCCTGCGCGCCCGGGTGGGCGCCATTCAGGCCCTGGCCCGGGCCTGCGCCGACGGTGACCTGGTGCTGACGCCGGGAGCGCCGGTGGACGCCACCCTGGAGCGGCTGCGGGCGCTGCCCGGCATCGGCGACTGGACCGCCCAGTACCTGGCCCTGCGCGCCCTGTCCTGGCCGGATGCCTTCCCGGCCGCGGACTACGGCGTGCTCAAGGCCCTGGGCGAACGCTCACCGGCCCGGGCCCGCCGGCGCGCTGAGGCCTGGCGGCCCTGGCGGGCCTACGCGGTGTTGCATTTGTGGCAGCGGCTGGCGGATCAGTCCGCCTCGCAGGCCGCCGACGACACCGGCCGGTAGGCCTGGTGGCGGCGGCTGTAGGCGCTCAGCGCCACCCCCGCCGCCATCACCAGGCAACTGAACGCGAACACCAGCCGGAAGCCGTCGCGCCATTCGATCAGCGGGCCGGCCAGGGCCGGCCCCAGCAACTGGCCCACCGCGTAGAACAGGGTCACGAAGCTCACCGCCACCGGCGCCCGGTGGGCCGGAACGGTCTCCGTGGCCGCCGCCAGCACGGTGGAGAACATGCCCGCCGCGCACAGCCCGATCAGCACGAAGTGGAAGCCGAACGCCCAGGTGCCCGGATGGATCACCGGCACCACCGTGGCCACCAGGGACAAGCCCATGGACAGCATCAGCCCGCTGGCGTAGCCGAGCCGGTCGGACAGCCAGCCCCAGGCGGGGCCGGCGAAGATCGACAGCATGCCCATGGCCGACACCAGGTGGCCGGCGGTGATCGGTGGCGTGCCCGCGTCCAGGGCGAAGCTGTACATGAAGGTGGTCTGGACGATGAAGGTGAGCCCCAGCACGCCGTAGATCAGCCCCACCACGGTCACATGGGGATTGCGGAAAATGGGTTCGTCCGGCTCGCCCAGGGCGCTGGCGGTGTCCGGTGCCAGGGGCCGGGGTGGATTACGCAGGAACAGGGCCACCAGCACGGTCACCGCCACGCCGCCGGCGGCGAACAGCAGCCATACGCGGCGCCAGCCGTCCTCGGCGGCCACCTCCGTTAGAGCCGGCACCAGGGCGCCGGCCAGCAGCATGCCGATGCCCACGCCGCTGTTGGTGAAGCCGATCACCGCGCCGCGCCGGTGCGGGTAGGTATTGGCCAGCAGGGAGATCAGCGGCGTGTAGCCGAAGGCGGTGCCGGTGCCCAGCACCACCATCAGCACGATCAGCAGCGGGTAGTCACTGGCCCGGCTGAGGCCCACGAAGCCGGCGATCACCAGCGCCAGCCCGATCAGGATGGCGGTCTTGCCGCCGAAGCGGGCGGCGAACACCCCGGCCACCATCACCAGCAGCAGGTAGCCCAGGGCGTTGGCGGTGCTCAGGTTGGCGGCCTGGTGGTAGCTCAGCCCCAGACCATCGCGCATGGCCGGCAGCACCAGGCCATAGCTGAGCCGGGCGAACACCAGCAACACCACGGTGCACAGGGCCCCGGTGGTGACCATCAGAAAGAACGGCGGGCGCCGGCCAAACAGGCGCGCTGCGAGAAGGCGCATGGAATCCCCGGTTTGTTGTTGTGATCGCTGGGTCCGGTCAGTGTAGCCCGGCCCGGTCACCGGGCATACCCGAAAGTATGTGGGAAAATTCCAGACTCCGGCGACTCCCCGGGCCGGTGGTGGAGCTGCTATTCTGGCGCGCCCCGTGATCGCTGGAGACCTTGTATGGATACGCCCCGACCCGGCCGCTACCGGCATTTCAAAGGCAACGAATACCGCGTGCTGGGCACCGCCACCCATTCGGAAAGCGGCGAAGCGCTGGTGGTGTACCGCCCGTTGTACGGCGACGGCGACCTCTGGGTGCGACCGCTGGCCATGTTCATGGAGACCGTGGAGCGGGACGGCCGCGAGCAGCCGCGCTTCGCCTTCGTCGCCGACGATTGAGCCCGCCGGGACGCTCGCGTTCGGTTCGGACAGGCCCTAAGATGGCCGTTTTGCGCGAGCGACCCACCATGCCCGAACCAACGCCCATTCTGCGCCTGCGAAAGAACGAAGAGCGCCGCCTCAAGGCCGGCCACGACTGGATCTACGCCAACGAGGTGGATACCGGCGAAACCCCGGTGAAGGACCTGCCCGCCGGCGCCGCCGCCCTGGTCCAGGATGCCCGTGGCAAATCCCTGGGCCGGGCGCTGCTCAGCCCCCATTCCCTGATCGTGGGCCGGCTCTACAGCCGCGACCCGGAGCAGGAACCCAGCCGCAGCTTCTTCAAGAAACGCATCGAACAGGCCCTGGCCCTGCGCGAGACCCTGTTTTCGGAACCGGGCTACCGGCTGATTCACGGCGAAGCCGACGGCCTGCCCGGCCTGGTGGTGGACCGCTACCGCGACACCCTGGTGATGCAGGCCGGCACCGCCGGCATGGAAGCCCACCTGGACACCGTGGCCTCCGCCCTGGACGCGGTGATCAACCCGGCCAACATCGTGGTGCGCAACGAAGCCGGCGTCCGCGAGCTGGAAGCCCTGCCGCTCTACACCAAGACCCTCAAGGGCGAGGTGCCGGAGGAAGTGCACCTGCATGAAAACGGCGGCCACTTCGTGGCGCCCCTGCGCGAAGGCCAGAAGACCGGCTGGTTCTTCGACCACCGCGCCGCCCGCGCGCGCATGGCGCCGCTGGCCAAGGGCGCCCGGGTACTGGACGTGTTCGCCTACTGCGGTGGCTGGGGCGTGCAGGCGGCCCTGGCCGGCGCCCGGGAAGTCACCGGCGTGGACAGCTCTGGGCTGGCCCTGGACTTCATGCACCGCAACGCGGAACTGAACGGCGTCGGCGACCGCCTGCGCACCCTGGAAGGGGACGCGGTGGCGGCCATGAAGGAACTGATCGCCGACGGCGAGAAATTCGATCTGGTGATCCTGGACCCGCCGGCCTTCATCAAGCGCCGCAAGGACTTCAAGAACGGCCTGGCCGGTTACCACGCCATCAACGAGCTGGCGGTGCGGCTGGTGAAGCCCGGCGGCTACCTGGTGTCCGCCTCCTGCTCCATGCACCTGCCGGCGGACAAGCTGCTCGACGTGGTGCGCGCCTCCGCCCGCCACATCGACCGCGCCCTGCAGGTGATCGGCCAGGAAGGCCAGGGCCCGGACCACCCGATCCAGCCGGCCATGCCGGAAACCGCCTACCTGAAAAGCTGGTTCACCCGGCTATTGTTCCGCTTCTGATTCCCGGCCGGTGTGGTAGGAGCGACCGGGCGGCGCTCCGCTTCAGTCGCGATGGCGGCAACCTCTAACGCCAGATCGCGACTGAAGTCGCTCCTACGGCGTACCGGGGGGGTTATACCCAGACCACGACGGCGACCAGGGCCAGCACCACGGCCGTGGCTCGCTCCACGCGGGCGTGGTGGCGGCGCAGGGCGGCGAGGATCGGCCCCCGGGCCAGAACCAGCGCCACCAGCGAATACCAGGCGCCGTCGATGACCACCGCCGTGGCCGCCACCTGCACCCGGGCGGCGGTGCTCATGCCGGCGTCGATGAACTGACTGAACAAGGCCAGGAAGAACAGCGCCACCTTGGGGTTGAGAAAGGCGATCAGGAAACCGTCCCGGGCGGGCCTTCCACCGCCACCCCCGGTTCCCCCGGCGGGCGCCGCGCCGGCGCCCCGCCAGCTGTTCCAGGCCAGCCACAGCAAAAACAGCGACCCGGCCAGCCGGATGCCGGTTTCCAGGGACGGGAAGCGGTGCAACACCACCGCCAGCCCGGCCACGGTGGCGGCGGCGTACACGCCGATGCCCAGGGCGTGGGCCAGGCCGGCGCGCACCCCGGCCGGCGCCGAGCCGTGCAGGGTGTGCCGCAGCACCACCGCCAGGCTGGCCCCCGGCGTCATTGCCCCCAGGGCGCACACCCCCGCCAGCAGTAACCAGTCCTCGATCGCAAGCATGTCGTTCACCGTCCGTTCAGGAAGCGGGCATTGCACGCCGGGGCGCCGTTCCCGTCAACGCTTACATAAAAACACCAAACGCTTCGCCGCCGGTATGGCTACTGGGTATGGGCTACTGATTGTGGGTGGAGAACACTCGCACGCCCTGGTCCCCGTAGAGGAACACCTTGTAGGCGTCGCGGCGGTCGCCCATTTCCATGCCCGGGGAGCCCACCGGCATGCCCGGCACGGTGAGGCCGTGGGCGTCCGGGCGTTCTTCCAGCAGGCGCCGCACGTCCTCGGCGGGCACATGGCCCTCGATGGCGTAGCCGTCGATGAAGGCGGTGTGGCAGGAGCCCATGCCCGGCTTCAGGCCCGCTTTTTCCTTGATGGATTGCAGGTTCTGGGTGTTGTGCACCTCCACCTCGAAGCCGTTGTCGCGCATGTGCTCCGCCCAGGCGGTGCAGCAGCCGCAGCTCGGTGATTTGTAGACTTGCAGGCTGCCGGCGGCGGCCAGGGTACTGGTCAGCAGCAGGCCGGCGGCGATCATCAGACGGGTCATGAAAATCTCCTTTTTTCTCTTCTTTAGTGAACGATCAGGGTGCCCTGATACATCTGCATCTGGCAGGTGAATCGGTAGGTACCCGGGGTCTCCGGCGTCAGGGTGACGGTGGTTTTCTCGCCCACCGGCAGGGTCTCGCTGACGTCCAGTTTGTGGAAGATCACCTGCTCGGCGCAGGGGCTGGCGTCGCGCCGCTCGAAGCGCAGCGTCAGGGTGTCGCCGGCGTTGGTCTCGATCACCGAGGGTTCGTAGACGCCGTCGTCCACGACGATGTCGATGGCGCCGCCGCCCTCGGCCCGTTTCGCCGGGCGGCCCTTGGAGGACAACCAGAACCACCACACGATCAGGGCCATCAGCGCCAGGCCCGCTACATTGATCAATACGCTCATGAGCGATCTCCCGTCTTGGCACGCGGGCCGTGATGACCGCGGGGTTTGAAGAAACGCAGCCGGTTGGCGTTGCTGACCACGGTCACCGAGCTCAGGGACATGGCGGCGCCGGCGATCACCGGGCTGAGCAGCCAGCCGGTGAACGGGTAGAGCAGGCCGGCGGCCACCGGCACGCCCAGGCTGTTGTAGACGAAGGCGCCGAACAGGTTCTGCTTGATGTTGCGCAGGGTCGCCCGGGAAATCGCCATGGCGTCGGCGACGCCGTGCAGGGAGCCGCTCATCAAGGTAATGGAGGCGGACTCGATGGCCACGTCGGTGCCGGTGCCGATGGCGAAGCCCACGTCCGCCTGGGCCAGGGCCGGGGCGTCGTTGATGCCGTCGCCGACCATGGCCACCTTGCGGCCTTCCTTCTGCAGTTTTTCCACTTCGCGGGCCTTGTCCTCCGGCAGCACCTCGGCGAGCACCTCGTCGACGCCGGCCTGCTTGGCGATGGCGTCGGCGGTGGCCTGGATGTCGCCGGTGATCATCACCACCCGCACGTCCCGGTCGCGCAGCCGGGCGATGGCCTCGGCGGCGTCCGTCTTGATGCGGTCGGCCACGCCGAGCACGCCGATCACGGTGTCGTCGCGGGTCAGGAACAGCGGCGTGGCGGCCTCGTCACTGAGCTGCCGGGCCTCGTCCTCCAGGCCCAGGCGTATGCCTTCCTGCTCCAGCCAGCGGCGGTTGCCCAGGCGCAGCAGGGCGTCGTCCTGGCGGGCGCTGACGCCCTTGCCGTTGAGGGCGCGGAAGTCGCTCACCGGCGCCGTCTTCAGGCCGCGTTCCTCGGCGGCGTCCAGGATCGCCCGCGCCAGCGGGTGCTCGGAGCCGGCCTCCAGGCTGGCCGCCAGGCGCAGTACCGTTTCCTCGTCCTGGTCGGGAGCGGCGATCACCCGGGTCACGGAAGGCCGGCCCTCGGTGATGGTGCCGGTCTTGTCGAGCACCACGGTGTCCAGCTCGGCGGCGGTCTGCAGGGCGGCGTCCTGGCGGATCAGGATGCCGGACTCCGCCGCCTTGCCCACCGCCACCATCACCGACATGGGCGTGGCCAGGCCCAGGGCGCAGGGGCAGGCAATGATCAACACGGTCACCGAGGCCACCACCATGTAGGCGGCCACCGGCTGCGGGCCGAAGTTGTACCAGAGCAGCGCGGTGGCCACGGCGATCAGCAGAATGGTGGGCACGAACACGCTGGCCACGGTGTCCGCCAGCCGGCCGATGGGCGGCTTGGCGCCCTGGGCTTTCTTGACCAGATCGATGATGCGCGCCAGGGCGGTGTCGGTGCCCACCCGGGTGGCGCGGTACACCAGGGTGCCGCTGCCGTTCAGGGTGCCGGCGGCCACGGTGTCGCCCTCGCTTTTCACCACCGGCATGGGCTCGCCGGTGAGCATGGATTCGTCCACCTCGCTGTCGCCTTCCAGCACCTCGCCGTCCACGGCGATGGTTTCACCGGGGCGCACCCGCAAGCGGTCGTCCACGCGGATGTCTTCCACCGGCACGTCGTGCTCGCCGTCGTCGTCCAGGCGGCGGGCGGTCTTGGCGCCCAGGTTGAGCAGCCGCTTCACGGCGGCGCCGGTCTTGCCCCGGGCGCGCAGCTCCAGGGCCAGGCCCAGGTTCACCAGGCCGATGATCATCGGGCTGGCCTCGAAGTAGACGTGGCGGGCCATCTCCGGCAGCAGGTTGGGGGCGATCACCACCAGGGTGGAATAGCCCCAGGCGGCGCCGGTGCCCACCGCGATCAGGGTGTCCATGTTGGCGTTATGATGGCGGAACGCCTTCCAGGCGCCGACGAAGAAATGCCGCCCGGGCAGAGCCAGTATCAGGAAGGTGATCACCGACACCGCGCCCCAGCCCCACTGGCTGGCGCCGCCGGCTTCCACGGTCATGGTGCCGCCGAACCAGCCCCACAGCATGATCGGCAGGCCCACCGCCAGGGCCACGCTGGTCTGGCGCACCAGCTTGCGGTAGAGCTGGTGTTCCTGTTCCTCGCGGTCGTCCTCGGCGCGGGCCGGGTCGCGCACCGGGGTGGCGTCGTAACCGGCGTTCTGCACCGCTCGCACCAGGTCGTCCGGCTGCGCGGAGCCGCTCACCCGGGCGGTGTGGTTGGCCAGGTTCATGCTCGCCGTGTCGACGCCGGGCACGCCCTCCAGGGCGCTTTCGATGGTGCGCACGCAGGAGGCGCAATGGGCGCCGGTCACCGCCAGGGACAATTCCCGGGGCGGCTCGGCGGGGGCGGCCTTCTTCGCGGGGGCGTCGCCGGTGGCGGTGGTGTAACGGGCCGGGTCGTCGTCGGCCGGCGCCGCTGGTCCGGGGTCGTCGTCCTCGTCGGCGGCGTAGCCGGCTTCCACCAGGGCGGCGCGCAGCGCGCCCCGGTCGGCGTCGCCGTCCACGGTGACGGTCTGGTTTTGCAGATCCACGTTCACGGCGCTCACGCCGTTGAGCGGCTCCAGCGCCTTGTGGATGGTCTTCACGCAGTGCTGGCAGGACGCGCCCTGAATGGGAAGGGTTTGCCGGCTCATGATTTACCTCCTTGGCCGTTGGTTCGGCGGATGCTGCCCAGTATCCAACCTGGGGGTAACCCCAAGGTCAAATCCGCCGGCATGAAAATAGGATGACAATGCAAACTTTTATAAAAGCGGCCGGTTGCGCGATCCAGTCCCTGGCCAGGCGGGCCCGGTGGCGAGAGTATAGCGCCACGTTTTGAGCCGCTAACTTGAGCGAGGACACGGAAATGTTGAAGAAGACCCTGATCGCTTCCGCGATTGCCGCCGGTACCCTGGCCAGCCTCGGTGCCCACGCGCAAAGCACCACCCCGGTGCGGGACAATGGTTTTTCCTACAGCTACGGCCAGTTCGGCTATGACCAGTGGGATTACGACCATGGTCCGGACGTGGACGTGCTCACCGGCGAAGGCGCCTTCGCCCTGGACGAGCACATCTTTCTGCGTGGCGGTCTGAGTTTCTACGACGGTGACTACGACAGCCCGGGCAGCGACGACGTGGACGGTAACCGCGCCTACGCCGGTGTTGGTTTCCACACCCCGCTGCAGCGCAATCTGGATCTGGTCGGTACCGCCGACGTGATCCGTGACGACAACGACTTCGACGATTCCGAATGGGGCTACGCGGTGCGCGGCGGCCTGCGCCACCGCACCACCGAGAGCCTGGAGTTGTCCGGTGGGGCCCTCTATGAGGACATCTACGATGGCAACTTCGGTGTCTACGGCCAGGGTCTGGTGCATCTGACCCGGGCCTGGGACGTGGGCGCGCGGGTGAGCTTCACCGACGACTCCGACAACATCGGCCTGTTTGGTCGCTACAACTTCTAAGCGTTTTCGCTTCTCGTCTCCCCCCGAGAATGCCGGCGTGGCCCCCAGCCCGCCGGCTTTTTTTTGTGCGCGGCTCCGTAGGTTGGATGTCGCTAGGCCGCCGGGGCGTCGCTGAAGCGGCGGGCGGCGTCCACCAGCCAGGTCTGGAAATGGGCCAGGGTCTCGTTGCCGCGCTGGCTGTCCGGCACCACGAACTGGTAGGCGTCGTTGCTGCGGAAGCTGTGCCGGAACGGAATCACCAGTTGCCCGCTGTCCAGCTCCTTGGTGATCAGGAACGGCGGAATCAGCGCCACCCCCATCTTCTGGATCGCCGCCTCGGCGAGCATGGTGAACAGCTCGTAGCGGGGCCCGGCCATGTCCCGGTCCACCTTCAGGCCCAGGGAATCGAACCAGGCCCGCCACATATAAGGCCGGGTGGTTTGCTGCAGCAGCGGCAGCCGGGCGATGGCCTCGCCGTCCAGGGGGCCGTCGCCGGCCAGGTCCGGGTGGCACACCGGCACCGGCTCCTCGTGCATCAATGGCACCGCCGTGGTGCCCGGCCACTGGCCGTCGCCGAAGTAGATGGCGGCGTCGAAGCGGGTGTCGGCGAACAGAAAAGGGCGGGTGCGATTGGTCAGGTTCACGGTGATGTCCGGGTGTTGCTCGCGGAACCCGGCCAGCCGTGGCAGCAGCCAGCGGGTGCCGAAGGTGGGCACCACCGCCAGTTCCAAAATGTTATTCGTGCCGTGCTTGCCCATCGCCGCCAGGGTGTCCCGCTCCAGTTCGTTGAGGCGGGCGCCGACCTGGCGGCTGTAGTGCAGGCCCGCCGGTGTCAGGTGCACGCCCTGGCGCCCGCGGCGGAACAGCTTCACTCCCAGGAACTCCTCCAGACCGTTGATCTGGCGGCAGATCGCGCTTTGCGTGAGGGACAGTTCCTCGGCGGCCTTGGTGAAACTCTGGTGGCGGGCGGCGGCCTCGAAGCCCACCAGGGCGGTGGTGCTGGGGATCTTGCGGCGCATGGGGGCTCCCGGGTGGCGGTATGAAGTGAGAAAAACGCACAATGGGTTGAATATTAATCGTTTGCGGAGCGGGATGACAGGTCCATAGCATGGACGCCCTTATACGGGCCCGCTCCACCGCGGCGCCCCATATCAACAAATGCATAGGTGGTGACATCATGGCGAATCAGGCCGCGTTTAATTGGGAAAGCCCCCTGCTGCTGGACCAGCAGCTCACCGAGGACGAGCGCATGGTGGCGGATTCCGCCCGCCAGTACTGCCAGGACAAGCTGGCTCCCCGCGTTCTGGACGCCTTCCGCAACGAACAGACCGACCCGGCCATCTTCCGCGAGATGGGCGAGCTGGGCCTGCTCGGCGCCACCATTCCGGAAGCCTACGGCGGCGCCGGCATGAACTACGTCTGCTACGGCCTGATCGCCCGGGAAGTGGAGCGCGTGGATTCCGGTTACCGCTCCATGATGAGCGTGCAGTCCTCCCTGGTGATGGTGCCGATCAATGAATTCGGCTCCGAAGAGCAGAAACAGAAGTATCTGCCCAAGCTGGCCAGCGGCGAGTGGATCGGCTGCTTCGGCCTGACCGAGCCGGACCACGGCTCCGACCCGGGCAGCATGGCCACCCGCGCCAAGAAAGTGGACGGCGGTTACCGCCTCACCGGCGCCAAGATGTGGATCACCAACAGCCCGATCGCCGACGTGTTCGTGGTGTGGGGCAAGACCGAGGACGGCAAGATCCGCGGCTTCATCCTGGAGAAAGGCTGGGAAGGCCTGTCCGCGCCGGCGATCCACGGCAAGGTCGGCCTGCGCGCCTCCATCACCGGTGAAATCGTCATGGACAACGTGTTCGTGCCGGAAGAGAACATGTTCCCGGAAGTGACCGGCCTGCGCGGCCCGTTCACCTGCCTGAACTCCGCCCGTTACGGCATCGCCTGGGGCGCCCTGGGTGCCGCCGAGTTCTGCTGGCACACCGCCCGCCAGTACACCCTGGACCGCAAGCAGTTCGGCCGCCCGCTGGCCGCCAACCAGCTGATCCAGAAGAAGCTGGCCGACATGCAGACCGAAATCACTCTGGGCCTGCAGGGCTGCCTGCGCCTGGGCCGCATGAAGGACGAAGGCACCGCGGCGGTGGAAATCACCTCCATCATGAAGCGCAACTCCTGCGGCAAGTCCCTGGACATCGCCCGCATGGCCCGCGACATGATGGGCGGCAACGGCATCTCCGATGAGTTCGGCGTGGCCCGCCACCTGGTGAACCTGGAAGTGGTCAACACCTACGAAGGCACCCACGACGTGCACGCGCTGATCCTGGGCCGCGCCCAGACCGGCCTGCAAGCCTTCGCCAACTAAGCGCTTCGGAGAAGTCTGATGTCCGGAGCATTGTCCCACCTGCGCGTGCTGGATCTGTCCCGCGTTCTGGCCGGCCCCTGGGCCGGCCAGATCCTGGGCGACCTGGGCGCCCGGGTGATCAAGGTGGAACGGCCCGGCCGCGGGGACGATACCCGTGGCTGGGGCCCGCCCTACCTGAAGGATGGCGACGGCGGTGATACCGACCAGGCCGCCTACTACCTGACCGCCAACCGCAACAAGGAATCCGTGGCCATCGACATCACCCGGCCGGAAGGCCAGGAGCTGGTGCGCAAGCTGGCGGCGGAATGCGACGTGGTGCTGGAGAACTTCAAGGTCGGCGGCCTCAAGCGCTACGGCCTGGATTACGACAGCCTGAAGGCGGTGAACCCGAAGCTGATCTATTGCTCGATCACCGGCTTCGGCCAGGACGGCCCCTACGCCACCCGCGCCGGTTACGATTTCCTGATCCAGGGCATGGGCGGGCTGATGAGCCTTACCGGCCACGCCGAGGGCGAGCCCGGTGCCGGGCCGATGAAAGTGGGCGTGGCGCTCACCGACATCACCACCGGCCTGTACGCCACCATCGCGGTGCTGGCGGCCCTGTCCCATCGGGACCGCACCGGCGAGGGGCAGCACCTGGACATGGCGCTGTTCGACGTGCAGATGGCCTGCCTGGCCAACCAGGCGATGAATTACCTGACCACCGGTCAGTCGCCGCGCCGGTTCGGCAACGCCCACCCGAACATCGTGCCCTACCAGGATTTCCCCACCGCCGACGGCGACGTGATCCTGACCGTGGGCAACGACGACCAGTTCGCCCGCTTCTGCGAGGTGGCCGGTCACCCGGAATGGGCCCAGGACCCGCGCTTCGCCACCAACCGCTCGCGGGTGGAGCATCGCGATGTGCTGGTGCCGTTGCTGCGCCAGACCACGGTGATGAAGACCACCGCCGAGTGGCTGGAGGCCCTGGAAGCGGTGGGCGTGCCCTGCGGCCCGGTGAACAACCTGGAGCAGGCGTTCGCCGATCCCCAGGCCCGGGCCCGTGGCCTGCGCCGGGAGATGGATCACCCCACCGCCGGCACCGTGCCCACCGTGGCCAGCCCGCTGCGCCTGTCGGCGACGCCGGCGGAATACCGCCTGCCGCCGCCGCTGCTCGGCGAGCACACCCGCGCGGTGCTCGGCGAAATGCTGGGCCTGGAGGGCGCGGACCTGGATACCCTATTCGCCGAGGGCGTGGTCGCCTGAGGCAGAATCCGCGCGGCCTTCGATCTCGGGCCGCGCTGCGCTGACAGCTGAGATCTCTGCCTTGACTTGGCCGCTCCGGTCCCCTCCGGAGCGGCTTTTTTTTGGTTCATCGCGGCTAAAGCCGCTCCTACCGCGCAATTTAACCGCCAACGCAATGCTACAAAGCCGCGCGAGACGCCACCTCGTAGCCTGTCGTCGTGTGCCCCCTTCCGGGACCCTGTCAAACAGGATGTTTGACCGGGAGCCCCCATGGGTGAGGCAAGCGTGTTGCGAAGCACTGCTTCGCGCGCCGCCGAACGCCGCCCATCTGTGATGGGTGGCCGGACCCGCTTGCGGGGGTTCACGGCGTTCCCGGAAGGGGGCACACGACGACAGGCGGCCCCAATGGAGGGTTGGGATCCTGTTCCTCGTCGCGGCTACGAGCCCAACCTCCGGTATTTCGCCGGGGTCTGGCCGGTCCAGCGCTGGAAGGCGCGGATGAAGGCCGCCGTTTCGCTGTAGCCGAGCCGGTCGGCGATGCGCTCCACGCTCAGCGACGAATCCCCCAGCAGGGCGCGGGCCTTGCCCAGCCGCACGTCATCGAGAATTTTCTGGAAGCTGCGCCCCTCCTCCCCCAGCCGGCGCCGGAAGCTGCGCTCCGGCAGGTCGAAGGTGGCGGCGGTACGGGCCGCGTCCGGGAAGTCGCCGAGAAACAGGTCCAGGTACGTGGCCACCCGGTCCGCCAGCCCTTCCGGGGCCCCGGCCCGACGCGCCAGCAGGGCGTCGCACTGGGAGCGGTACAGGTCCTGGGCGGCCTGATTATGGAACGGCAGCGGCGTGGCCAGGTCCCGGTTGCGGATGGTGGCCTGGGCCCAGGGCTGGTCGAAGCGGATCGGCGCCCGGAAATATTCCTCATAGAAAGCCGTGTCCCGGGGTTCCGGGTAGGGCAGCCAGATTTCCCGGGGCGCCAGATCCAGGCCCAGCTGGGTCTGCAGGTCGTTGACCAGGCGAAAGGTGCCGGTCATGTCCCGGTCGATGAGCATGCGCCGCACCGAGGCGGGCAGGGCGATGGGCTTGAGAATCAGCGCCGTGTCCTCCTCGCCGGGCACCAGGGACAGCTCGCCGTACAGATAGGTGAGCGCCTGGTAGCGCACCCCCAGTTGGAAGCCCTCGAAGGCGGTGCGGCTGGTCATCAGCAGCATGGTCAGTGGGCCGTAGCCGGCCAGCCCGAATCGCTGGCCCATCTCGAAGCCGAACGCCGGGTCGCCGGCCAGGGGCAGCAGCTCCGTGAGCACCGCCAGTTCCCGGTCGCGCTCGATCTCGCCGTTGGGGTCCAGGCGCGCCGGGTCCAGCCCGTGGCGGGCCAGCACCGGGTCGCACGCCACCCCACGCTGGCGGAGCAGGTCCACGGTGTACATCAGGGCAAGGATGGAGCGTTGCGACATGGCATTGGCCGGAATGATCAATTTCCGGGTCAGCCTAACAGCTTTCTTCCGCCCCCCGCCAAGTTAGGGTAGACCCATCGAAAAGGCGCCCGGGCCAACCGGGCCAGCGCCACCCGTGAACAGGGAGAACAATATGAACAGTCGAGTGAACCCGCGAAACCGGGCCGTGAAGGTCGCCATCGTTGGTGGCGGTTTCGGCGGCCTGTGCATGGCCATCAAGCTGCGCGAAGCCGGCATCGAGGACTTCGTGGTGCTGGAGAAGGCCGGCGAACTGGGCGGCACCTGGCGCGAGAACACCTACCCGGGCTGCGCTTGCGACGTCCAGTCGCACCTGTATTCCTACTCCTTCGAGGGCAACCCGGACTGGTCCGCCCGCTACAGCGGCTGGCGGGAAATCCAGGACTACATCCTGGCCACCGCCGGCAAGCATGGCATTCACGAACGCACCCGCTTCCACGCCGAGGTCATCGGCGCCCACTACGACGAAGCCCGCGCCCGCTGGACCCTGGATCTCACCGACGGCGACCAGGTGGAATGCCAGCACTGGGTGCTGGCCAGTGGCCCCCTGCACGTGCCGCAAATCCCGAACTTCCCCGGCCTGGAGCGATTCCAGGGCAAGGTGTTCCACTCTTCCCAGTGGGACCACGACTACGATCTGAGCGGCAAGAAAGTGGTGTCCGTGGGCACCGGCGCCAGCGCCATCCAGTATGTGCCACAAATTGCTCCGGAGGTGGAGCGGCTTACCGTGGTGCAGCGTACCCCGGGCTGGATCATCCCCCGCGACGAACGCCGCTACAGCGCTTTAAGCAAGCGTCTGTTCCGGCGCTTCCCGGCGCTGCGCAAGCTGCACCGGGCGCGGCTCTACTGGAGCAACGAGTCCCGGGTGCTGCCGATCTTTCACCCGCGCCTGGCCATGTTGCTGGAGAAGGGCGTCAAGCAGTTCATCCGCCTGCAGGTGAAGGACAAGGACACCGCCCGTCGCCTCACCCCCAGCTACACCCTGGGCTGCAAGCGCATCATGATCTCCAACCGTTACTACCCCACCTTCAACCGGGACAACGTGGAGCTGGTCACCGAAGGCGTGAAGGAGGTGCGTGAACACAGCATCGTGTTCAGTGACGGCAGCGAGCGCGAGATGGACTGCCTGGTGCTGGGCACCGGCTTCGTGGTGGACCCGCGTATCTACATGCAGGGCTTCCCCATCGTCGGCCGGGGCGGGCGCACCCTCCAGGAGGACTGGAAGGAGGCCTCCGAGGCGTATCTGGGCATCACCGTGGCCGGTTACCCGAACCTGTTCCAGATGGTGGGCCCGAACACTGGCCTGGGGCACAACTCCATCGTCTTCATGATCGAGTGCCAGGCCCGTTACATCGTCGACGCCATCGAGAAGGCCGACGCCAAGGGCGTGGACGCCCTGGACGTGAAGCGCTCCGAAATGGACGCCTTCAACGAGAAGCTGCAGAAGGACGTGGCCGGCACCGTCTGGCAACAGGGCGGCTGCAGCAGCTGGTACCAGCAGGCGGACGGCAAGAACGTGGCGATCTGGCCGTACTCCACCTGGCGCTACTGGCTCAAGACCCGCCAGGTGGACGACGGCAAGTACCATTGGGAAAAAGCCGCGCGGCCCGTCACCCCCACTGCCGCCATCCCCACCAATACGTAGGAGCGGCTGGGCCCCGCGCCAGGGGCCGGCGGCTTGGGTTCTTTTCGCGATCCGGTTAGGCTTAGGCTCCACGCTCAGGAGCGCCCATGGACGACCGCAAACCGGAGATCATCGACACCCGCCTGATCGCCAGAAGCCGCCTGTTCGGCATCGAGGAAATGCACCTGCGTTTCAGCAACGGCGAGGAGCGCACCTACGAGCGCTTGCGCACGCCGCCCATTGCTGGCGTCATGTGCGTGCCCTTGCTGGACCGCGACACCGTGGTGCTGATCCGCGAGTACGGCGCCGGCGTCGAGGACTATCAGATCACCCTGCCCAAGGGCGCCTACGAGCACGGTGAGGACTGGCGCGACGCCGCCAACCGTGAACTCAAGGAAGAGGCCGGCTACGGTGCCCGCAAGCTCACCCTGCTCAAGCGCATGACGCTTTCCCCCGGCTACATGGGCCACGCCATCACCGTGGCCCTGGGCGAGGACCTCTACGAGGAAAAACTACCCGGCGACGAGCCGGAACCCCTGGAAGTGATCACCTGGAAACTGTCCGACCTGGACCGCCTGCTGGAACGCGAGGATGTCACCGAGGCGCGGGTGATCGCCGCTCTGCTCATGACCCGACGGATACTGGAAACCCGCTAATGACCGACCTGCACGCCCTGTTGGAACCCGTGGCCCGCATCGCCGCGGACGCCGGCGCCGCCATCCTGGAAATCTATAACCGCGGCGACGTGGACGTGGACCGCAAGGACGACGACAGCCCGATCACCGCCGCCGACCGCGCCGCCCACGAACTGATCGTCGCCCGGCTCGCGGAACTGACCCCGGAGATTCCGGTGTTCTCCGAGGAATCCGGCGGCATCGACTACGCCGATCGCAAGGACTGGCCACGCTTCTGGCTGGTGGACCCCCTGGATGGCACCAAGGAATTCATCAAGCGCAACGGCGAGTTCACCGTCAACATCGCCCTGGTGGAAGGCGACCGGCCGGTGCTGGGCGTGGTTCAGGTGCCGGTGCTCGATGTTTGCTATCTGGGCGGCGAAGGCCTGGGCGCCTTCAAGGAAGAGAACGGCCAGCGCCGGGCCATCCAGTGCCGGGAGCGGGACCTGCCGATCATCATGGTGGCCAGCCGCAGCCACGGCGGTGGCACGCAAATGGACGTTCTGGAAGCCCTGATTCAGCAACGCCTGGGCGCGGTGGAGAAAACCTCCATGGGCTCGTCGCTGAAGCTGTGCCTGGTGGCGGAAGGCAAGGCGGACATCTACCCGCGCCTGGCGCCCACCAGCGAATGGGACACCGCCGCCGCCCACGCCGTGGTGAGTGCCGCCGGCGGCGAAGTGGTGAACACCGACTTCGACCCGCTGGTTTACAACAAGGAAGATATCCTCAACCCGCACTTCCTGGTGTTCGGCCAGCCCGCCGACGACTGGCGCTTCATTCATTCCGCCGTGGCGGAATAAAGGTCGGATCGCGGCTCCTACAGCGGGATGATGCCGCTGTAGGAGCGGCCGGGCGGCGTTCCGCTTTAGCCGCGATCAAGGGATCAGACCGCTGCCAGGCCGTCTATCCCAGCCAGCTCGGCAACAACCCCATCAGCACCGGCTGCAACTGCAGGTTCAGCCAATACGCGCCCACCGCCACCATGGACAGCTGGACCATGGGCAGCATGATGCCCAGGGCCAGAACGTTCACTAATACCTTCTGACGAATCCGGCCGCTCCACAGCAACAGCGCCAGCGCGGTGAACACCGCCAGGGGCAACGCCAGAATTTCGTGCAAAGCGGGCGTGCTGGGCAACATCGGGGAAAGGTGGAGCGGCAACTCGAACATGGGCTGTGGAGCTCATCGGTAGTAGGAAATTAATCCTACCGAGTATTGCCGCAACGCTGTGTGAATACTAAGAACTTCGTCACAGGTTTGATGTCAAAGTGCCATCAGTCGGTCTGCGCCGTTATTCTGGTACATACGTGCTAATACGGAGGCTGGTCCTGCTTGTCCAGATGGTCGCGCAGGGCCGCCGGATCCGGCACCGTCACCTGCCCGTAGCTGAAGGTGATCAGGCCCTCCGCTTCCAGGGTCTTGAGCACCCGGTGCACGCCCTGGCGGGTCATGCCCATCATGTTGGCGATGTGTTCCCGGGTCAGTTTGAAGGTCACCGGGCCGCTGGCGCGGCTGCCCGGGTCGTGCATGGCGGCCAGGAACAGCAGCCGGCGGCCCACCCGCGCGGGCATGTCGCGCAGGGCGTTGTCCTGAATAATGGAAATCGCCGACCACAGCCGCCGGCTGAGCATGTCCAGGGTGCGTGGATAGGCCTCCGGGTAGCGCGCCAGCAGTTCCCGGTAGGCCTGGCCGGGCACCTCCACCAGCTCGCCGTCGCTGTGGGCGGTGGCGCCGAACACCCTCGGCATGCCCGGCGAGAACACGGTGTCGCCGAACCAGGCGCCGGCCTCGAACAGGGTCAGCATGATGCCCCGGCCCTCGGCGCTGGTGGCGTCGATGCGCACGCTGCCGGCGCCCACCACGGACAGCGTGGACTGCACCTCGCCGCGCTCGTAGAGCACCTCGTTGGCGTGGAACGGCCGCACCCGCGCCGCCACCGCCGCTTCCGCCAGGGCCGCCTCCGGCAGGCCGGAGAGCAAGGAACAACCGCGCAGTACCTCAAGACGGTGATCGGACATAATTGTAAAGCCGTTGACAGTGTGGCCGCCGCCGGTTCTAGACTGACCTCACGGCATCCGCCAGATACCAATAACAGAGCCAGGGCCCGCCGGGCCCCAGCCAGGAGAGCATCATGCACGAGCACGAACCCCGCGCCCAGTTCACCCACATGGAAGACGGCACCGCCGAGGACTGGAAGATCATCTCCCAGGCGTTCGGCGGCTTCGCCCGCGAGCTGCCCGACCGCGTCATCGAGCACCTCAAGCTGCTGGAAGGCGATTGCGGCGGCTTCCCGGTGGACCGTCTCACCCACTGCCTGCAGACCGCCACCCTGGCCTATCGCGACGGCCAGGACGAGGAATACGTGGTGTGCGCCCTGCTGCATGACATCGGCGATACCCTGGGCCCGTACAACCACGCCGACGTGGCCGCCAGCCTGCTGGAGCCCTTCGTCAGCGAGGAAAACCACTGGATGGTGAAGCACCACGCCATCTTCCAGGGCTACTATTTCTTCAACCACCTGGGCCTGGATCGCAACCTGCGCGAGCAGTTCCGCGACCATCCCTGCTTCGAGCGCACCGTGGAATTCTGCGCCAAGTACGACGCCGCCGCCTTCGATCCGGAGCAGGAAACCCTGCCGCTGTCGTTCTTCGAACCCATGCTGCGCCGGGTCATGGCCAGCCCCAAGCGTTCGCTCTACAAGAAATCCCTGGATCCGCAACCCGCCGAACAGAACGCCTGAGCGACGCCGCGCGCCGGGCTCGCGTTCGCGGCGCGCGGATTGGGTGTGTACACCTTTACTGTCAAAAACAGCGACATATTTCGGCCATCGCCGAGTCATACATCATCCTTAAGGTGAGCCCCGCGTAACTCGTCCTTACTCGGGAGACTCATCATGAATACCCTGCACCCGGCCCGGTGGCGCGCCACCTGGCTGACGTTTTTGTTGTGTCTTTTTCTCTCCGCCTGCGGCGGCGACAGCAGCTCCGGCGGCGGTGGCGGCGACACCACGCCACCGGACGGCAATGACGGTGAAGCCGCCAACGCCTTTACCCTGGCGGTACTGCCCGATACCCAGAAGTATTCCCGCTATTCGCCGGAGCGTTATACCGTTCAGACGCAATGGATCGCGGACCATTACCAGGAAGAAAACATCAGGTTCACCGTGCACCTGGGGGATGTGGTGGACCGGCCCGGCGTGCCCGAGGAATGGGTGGAAGCCCGCGCCGCCATGCAGATTCTGGAGGCCAATCCGGACACCCCCTACAGCGTGCTGGCCGGCAACCACGACGTGATGAACAGCGGCCAGTGGGACGACCAGCGCACCCTGGCCAACGAACCCTTCCTGCAGCACTTCCCGGCATCCCTGCAGGCGTCCAACTTCGGCACCTTCCAGGGCACCGACGACACCGGCTTCAACAGCTATCACCTGTTCCAGGCCGACGGCCGTGAGTACCTGGTACTGGCCCTGGACTGGCTGCCGTCCCAGCAAACCGTGGCCTGGGTACAGGACGTGCTCGACCAGCATCCGGAGACCCCCACGATTCTCACCACCCATCAATTGCTGGGCATCGGCTCCGATGGCGAAACCGCCGTGTTCACCCCGCTGGGCCAACAGTTGTGGGAAGACCTGATCCGCTCCAATGACCAGATTTTCCTCACCCTGAGCGGCCACAACCACGGTGAAGCCACGCTGATCGGCAAGAACGACTACGGCCGCGACGTGGTGATGGTGGTGGTGGATTACCAGTCCGGTTTCTGGGGCGGCAACGGCATGATGCAGCTGGTGACCTTCAACGAGGCGGCCCAGCAACTGGACTTCCGCTCCTACTCACCCTGGGTGGCCGCCATTCCGGAAGCCGAGCGCCAGCCCCAGGATGAACTGTCCCGTTGGGAATTCAGCGTGCCGATGAACTTCGAGCGGCGTTTCGCCGACCTCAACCAGGGCACCGTCGCCGACGCCCCGGGCAACATCGAGGGCACCCAGGCCTACTGGATTCTCGACGACGACCACCGCATCACCCGCGCCGACGGCTCGGTGCAGTTCCTGGACGCCTCCGGCAACGGCAACACCCTGGAGCTGGTGGACTACAACGATCCCCAGGGCGCGCAAAGCGACTTCTTCGAGCTGCGCGACGACGCGCCGCCGTTCGGCTACGCCACCGGCACCGCCACCTTCCACGGCAACAACGACATCGGCGGCTACTACCTGACCACCGGCGGGCCGGGCCTGACCTTTGAAAACAGCGCCGCCGGCAAGCCGGGCTATCTGCCGCAATACACCATCGAAGCCATCGTCCGCCTGCCGTCCGATTGGATGCGCGACCAGAACCAGTGGTCCGGCATCCTCAACCACGAGCCGGGCATCAGCCAGGTCTGCCAGTACCACGAGGTGGGCTGCTCCGGCAGCGACGCGTCCCTGGGCCTGAACGTGTCGTCCCTGAAGGAGTTTCAGTGGGTGAGCACCTCCCAGAACGGCAAGGGTCAGGACAATTGGTCCTGGGAAGTGGCCAGCGATTACTGGTACCACATCGCTTTGGTGAACGATGGCGAACGGGTGCAAATGTACGTGGACGGTTCCCTGACCATGCGTACCGGCGTGGATCCGCAGCAGGGGCTGCTGGTGGAGCCGGGCCAGCCCTGGAACATCGGCATCAACAGCTGGCAGGGTAGCCCGGGCAATCTGTTCGCCGGCGACATCGCCGAGATTCGCATCAACAACCGGGTGCTGGATCGCAGCGAGTGGTTGTACAACCAATAACGTTCCGGTCACCTCTTAAAGCGCCCCGCGGGGCGCTTTTTTTATGCGCGGGTTTTGCAGGGGAAGTGCCCTCCAGTTGGGACGCGTCTCGGTGTGGGCCCCCTTCCGGGAACGCCGCAAGTACGTCCCTGTAGGCTCCCTTTCGAACGTCCTGTTCTCAAGGGTCCCGGAAGGGGGCCCACACCGAGACGCTACGAGGTGGCGTCCCGCGCGGCTTTGTAGATTTGGGTGGAGAGGCTGTAGGAGCGACTTCAGTCGCGATGGAGATGGCACCGCCGCTGATCGCAACTGAAGCGGAACGCCGCCCAGTCGCTCCTACATAGGGTTCAGAAGCGCGAGGAGGGCGCCGGTGTCCAGGTGCTGGTCGATGGCGTTGGCAAGGCGGTCCAGGTCGTGCTGGCGGTGGTGGTGGTAATCGATGGCGGCGGCGCTGTCGGCCAGGCCGGCCCAGCGCAGCAGGGCGTCGGTGGTGCCCGGGTCATCGAACAGGCCGTGCAAATAGGTGCCGCGAATGCGGTCGTCGTCGCTGAGGGCGCCGTCGTCGCGGCCGTCCAGCCGCAGTAAGGGGCGGCCCAGGGCGGGGCCTTCGCTGACGCCGTTGTGGATCTCGTAGCCATGGATCGGCACGCCGTCCGGCAGCAGGGTGCCGCTCACGTTGCGCAGCTGCTTGCCGCGAACCAGGGTGGTGCGCAGGGCCAGCCAGCCCAGGCCATTGTCGCCGCCGGGGTCGCCCTCCAGACCGTCCGGGTCCTCGATGCGCTCGCCCAGCATCTGGAAGCCGCCGCAGATGCCCAGCACCTTGCCGCCGAAGCGCAGGTGCCGCTCGATCTCCCGGTCCCAGCCCTGTTCGCGCAGGAACGCCAGGTCGGCGCGGGTGGCCTTGCTGCCGGGCAGGATCACCAGGTCCGCCGCCGGCCAGGGGCGGCCCGTTTCGGCGAAGCGCAGCTCCACGCCCGGGTGCAGGCGCAGGGGGTCGAAGTCGTTGTGGTTGCTCATACGCGGCAGCAGCGGCACGGTCACCTTGAGCGCGCCGTGGTGGTGCTCGCCGCCGCCGGCCACCGCGTCCTCCGCGTCCAGCATCAGGCCGTGCAGGTAGGGCAGCACGCCGAGCACCGGCTTGCCGGTGCGTTGTTCCAGCCAGTCCAGGCCGCTTTGCAGCAGCGCCGGGTCGCCGCGAAAGCGGTTGATCACGAAGCCCTGAATGCGCGCCCGCTCTTCCGGCGGCAGCACTTCCAGGGTGCCGACGATCTGGGCGAACACGCCGCCCCGGTCGATGTCGGCCACCAGGATCACCGGGCAGTCGGCCAGCTCGGCGAAGCCCATGTTGGCGATGTCGTTGGCGCGCAGGTTGATCTCCGCCGGGCTGCCGGCGCCCTCGGCGATGACCACGTCATGGCGTGTCGATAAGGCCTGCCAGGCATCGCGCACCGCGTCCCGGGCGGTCGCCTTGAACGCGTGGTAATCGAGCGCGTCCATGTTGCCGTGCACCCGCCCGCGCAGAATCACCTGGGCGCCCCGGTCGGTCTGCGGCTTGAGCAGCACCGGATTCATATCCGAATGCAACGGCACTCCCGCCGCCAGTGCCTGCAACGCGGTGGACCGCCCCACCTCGCCGCCGTCCTCGCTGACCGCGCTGTTCAGCGCCATGTTCTGTGGCTTGAACGGCGCCACCCCCACCCCGCGCCGCGCCAGCCACCGGCACAACGCCGCCACCACCAGCGTCTTGCCGGCGTCGGAGGTGGTGCCCTGAACCATCAACGTCGTCACAACTCCACGCCTTTCTGCGCGCGGATGCCCTGATCCTTGAACGCGTGTTTGACGACTTTCATTTCCGTGACCGTGTCCGCCAGCTCGATCAGTTGCTTGGGCGCGTAGCGGCCAGTGACCACGGCGTGTTGCAGGGGCGGGCGGTTCTGCAGGTCGTCGAGCACCGTGTCCAGGTCCAGGTAGTCGTAGCGCAGGGCGATGTTCAGTTCGTCCAGCAACACCAGATGGTAGCTGTCGTCACGCAGCATCTTCCGGGCCACCGCCCAGGCCGCCTCGGCGGCGGCCACGTCCCGCTGCCGGTCCTGGGTGTCCCAGGTGTAGCCCTCGCCCATCACGTGGTAGTCCACGTTGGGCAGGTCGCGGAAGAAGGCTTCCTCGCCGGTGCTGAAGGCGCCCTTGATGAACTGCACCACGCCCACCTTGTAGCCGTGGCCCAGGGCCCGGGCCAGCATGCCGAAGCCGGAGCTGCTCTTGCCCTTGCCCGGGCCGGTGAGTACCAGCAGCACGCCCTGGTCCTTGTCGGCGCGGGCGATGCGCTCCTGCATGATCCGTTGCTTTTTCGCCATGCGTTCGGCGTGGCGTCGCGGGGTCTTGGCGTCTTCGCGCATGGAGGTCTCCTGTTACTGGGAAGGGGGAAAGCGGCCTTCGAGGATAGAGGCCACCAGCGTCGGCGACGAAGGAAAGTAGCCGTGGAAGAAACTGGCCACCAGACCGTTTTTCACGAATACCGGCTCGCCACCGGTGCCGCTTTGTTTCTCGCTGAACAGTTGGGCGGCCGGCGCGTTTTCCAAGGTGGCGTGGTGGAAGGTGTGGCCGCGCAGTTCGTGATCGCCCAGGCGCAGGGCGTGCATGCCCAGCCCCTGGAGTTTCCGCGTTAGCCGTGCCGTGCCGGGCAGCAGCCCGAAGCCTTGGTGGGCTTCGTCGTCGCCGTCCACCACCGTTTCCAGGCAGCTCATCAGGCCGCCGCATTCCGCCAGGATGGGTTTGGCGGCCTGATGGTGGGCGCGGATCGTCTCGCGCAGGGCGGTGTTGGCGGCCAGGGCGGCGCCGTGCAGTTCCGGGTAGCCGCCGGCCAGCCAGAGCGCATCCACCGCCGGTAGCGTGGTGTCGGCCAGGGGCGAGAAGAAGTGGAGCTCGGCGCCCAGGTCGCGCAGCAGGTCCAGGTTGGCCGGGTACAGAAAGGCGAAGGCCGCGTCCCGGGCCACGCCGATCCGTTTGCCTTCCAGCAGGCGGGGTGGCGGCGCCGGGCGTGGAGCGTTGAAAGTCACCGGCGCCGGCAGCCGGTCGAGGCCGGCCTCGGCGAGCACGGCGGCGGCCTGGTCCAGGCGTTGGTCCAGATCGTCCAGCTCGCCGGCCTGGACCAGGCCGAGATGGCGCTCGGGCAGCGTCATGGCCTCGTGGCGCGGCACCGCGCCCAGCAGGGTCAGGTCCGCCGGCAGGCCCTCGGCGAGCAGATCGCCGTGGCGGGGGCTGGCCACCCGGTTTGCGATCACCTCTCGCACCGTGAGGTCGTCCCGGTAGCGGGCCAGGCCCAGGGCCACGGCGCCGAAGGTCTGGGCCATGCCCCAGGCGTCGATCACCGGAATCGCCGGGATGCCCGCCAGCACCGCCAGGTCGGCGCTGGACGGGGTGCCGTCAAACAGGCCCATGGCTCCTTCCGCCAGAATCAGATCCGCCTGCGTGGCCGCCTCGGCCAGCCGCCAGCGGCATTCCGCTTCGCCGGTCATCCAGGGTTGAAGCTGGTACACCGGCGCGCCGCTGGCCCGCTCCAGGACCATGGGGTCCAGGTAGTCTGGCCCGAACTTGAACACCCGGACCCGGCGGCCGGCGTTGCGGTGCAGCCGGGCCAGGGCGGCGGTGATCAGTGATTTGCCCTGGCCGGAGCCGGGGGCGCTGATCAGGGCGGCCGGCACGGTGCCGGCGAACGATTCGTTAGCGGTCATGGTCCACCGGGTCTCCAGGGTCGGGGGTGGGCACGAACACGGGCGCGCCGCCCACCCGGGTCATGGTCAGCGGCTGGCCGTACAGCCGTTCCAGGGCGCGGGGCTCGAGCATCACCTCGGCGGGGCCGGCGCAGTGCTGGCCGTCCGGGAACAGCAATAGAAGATGGTCGCACCAGCGTGCCGCCAGGTTCAGATCGTGCAGGCCCATCACCACGGTGGCGCCGCGCCGGGCCTGGCCGGCGAGCAGCCGCATCACCGCTACCTGGTGGTGCAGGTCCAGGTGGTTGGTGGGCTCGTCGGCCAGCCACAGGGCCGGGGTCTGGGTGAGGGCGGTGGCGATGGCCACCCGCTGGCGCTCGCCGCCGGACAGGGTGGTCACCAGCCGGTCCGCCAGGTGATCCACCGCCAGGGCGGCCAGGGCCTCCCGGGCCAGACGCAGGTCCTCGGCCCCTTCCCGTTGCCAGGGGGCCAGGAATGGGTGGCGGCCTATCAAGGCGGTTTCCAGCACCGTGGCCGGGAAGCCGTCCTGGCGCTCCTGGAACACCAGGGCCAGGCGCCGGGCCACCGCCTTGCGTTTGAGGGTGGCCAGAGGCGCGCCGTCCAGGTAGACCCGGCCGGCGCGGGGCGGGTGCAGCCCGGCCAGGGTGTGCAGCAGGGTGGTCTTGCCGGCGCCGTTGGGTCCCAGAATGCCCCAGCGCTGGCCCGGGGCCAGGCACAGCGACAGCGGCCGGCCATCGGCGCGGCCAGGAATGTCGATCACCAGGTTGCGGGTCTCCAGCGTCGCCATCAGCGGCTCCGGTACAGCAGGAACAGGAAGGTGGGCACCCCGAGCAGGGCGGTGATCACGCCCACCGGCAACTGCTCCGGGGCCAGCAGGGTGCGCGCCAGGGTGTCCGCCAGGGTCAGCAGGGCGCCACCGGCCAGCACGCTGGCCGGCAGGATCAGGCGCTGGTCGTTGCCCAGCAGCAGGCGCAGCATGTGCGGCACCACCAGCCCCACGAAGCCGACGCTGCCGGCGGTGGTCACCGCCACCGCGGTGAGCAGGCTGGCCAGCACGTAGACGGTGATTTCCAGGGGCCGCACCGCCACCCCCAACGCCGCCGCCTGCAGCGGTCCCCGGGCCAGCACGTTGAGCCCGCGCCCCAGCGGCAGGGTGACCAGCAGGGCCGGCGCCAGCACCAGCCAGGCGGCCAGCGGCGAGCGGGCATAGCTCAGGTCGCCCATCAGCCAGTAGAGCATGCCGGGCAGTTGGTCGGCGGGGCTCAGAGTGAGCAGGAAGGTGACCACGGCGCTCCAGCCGGCGGCCACCACCACGCCGGTGAGCAGCAGCCGGGTGGGCGTCCAGCCGCCCACGCCCTGGGCCAGGCCGAACACCACCAGGGTGGAGAGCAGCGCCCCGGCGAAGGCGGCGCCGGACACGCCGAAGGTCGCCGCGCCCAGCAGCATGGCGCCCAGGGCACCCACCGCCGCGCCGCCGGACAGGCCCAGCACGTAGGGGTCCGCCAGGGGGTTGCGCAGCAATACCTGCATCAGGGCGCCGGCCAGGGACAGCAGGCCGCCGGTGGCGAAGGCCGCCAGCGCCCGGGGCAGGCGCAGGGACAGCAGCAGCTCCCGGTGCAGCGGGTCGCCGCCGCCGGTGAGCACCGCCAGCAGCTGCGTCACCGTGATCGGCACGCTGCCCACCGCCAGGGCGGCGGCCACCGCCAGCAGGCCGATGCCGGCCAGCAGCGCCAGGGCCGCCAGGCCCCGGCCGCTAACGCCGGGCACGGGCGGTCTCCAGGTGCCGGCACAGCAGCCGGGTGCCTTCCAGCATCTGCGGAGTGGGGCGCTGCAGGGTGGAGGGCGGCACGAAGAACAGGTTATCCCGTTGCACCGCGGTGAGCGCCGGGAACCGTTTCCAGAGTTCCAGCCACTCCGGATTGTCCTCGCCCATGCCGCCGGCGACGATGGCCTCCGGGTCCTTGGCGATCACCGCTTCCTTGCCGATGCGCGGCGCCAGGGTAGGCAGGTCGGCGAACACATTGACGCCGCCACACACCCGAATCGCCTCGCTGATCAGATGCTCGCCGTTCACCGTCATCAGCGGCTCTTCCCAGACCTCGTAGAACACCGGCACCGGATCGGCGTCGGCGTAACGGTGGCGCAGGGCGGCGATGCCGTCGCGAAAATGGTCGGCGGCGGCGCGGCCGGTCCGTTCGGTGCCGGCCAGCACGGAAAAACGCTCCAGGGTGTCGGCCACGTCGGCGAAGCGCAGCGGTTCGCTCCGGTAGATGGTGAGCCCCAGTTCCTCCAGCCGTTGCACCTGGGTCTCCGGGTTGCCGCTGATCCAGGCCACCACCAAGTCCGGTTTCAGGGCCAGCACCGCTTCCATGTCCAGGCGCTTGTAGCTGCCCACCCGGGGCAGCGCCTTGGCCGCCGGCGGGAAGTCACTGAAGCTGACCGCGCCCACCAGGCGCTCGCCGGCGCCGGCGTTGAACAGCAGTTCCGTGGCGCCGGGGGACAGCGCCACGATGCGCTCCGCCGGTTGCTCCAGGCACACCCGCCGGCCCGCGTCGTCGTCCACGCAGACCCGGGCGGAGGCGGCCAGGGCCGGCAGCATCAGCAGCAGGGCGAGGACAAAACGGGGTTTCGGCGGGTGACAGGCCATGGGGCTCCCGGGTCGGATCAGTCGATATCGTAACGCAGGCTGGCCATCACCGAACGGCCGGCGTTCAGGTACTCCCAGCCGGAGAAGTTACGGGTGGTGGCGTATTCCTTGTCGAGCACGTTACGCACCACCACGCGCCCGGACCAGCGTGGAGCGAACCGCCAGCCGGCGCGCAGGTCCAGAAGGCCGTAGCCGGCCAGGCGGTTCTCGTTTTCGGCGTCGTCATAACGGTGGCCGCTGACCACCAGGGAACCGCCCAGGGACAGGTCGCCCAGCCGGCGATCCAGATCCAGGCGGGCGCTGCGTTGGGCGCGGCGTTGCAGCACGTTGTCGGTCTGCCGGTCCTCCGGGTCCTGGGCGGTGAACGCCGCCGCCAGACGCCACTGGTCCAGCTCCAGCCCGCCGCTCAGTTCGGCGCCGCGAATACGCGCTTCATTGACGTTGAACGCCAGGTAGTTGCCGCCTACCTGCTTGGTATCGATCAGGTCCTCCACGTCGGTCTGGTAGACCGCCAGGTCCCAGAACCAATGCTGGAACTGGCCGCGGACGCCCAGCTCGGTGGTCTCGGAACTTTCCGGGTCCAGGTCCGGGTTGCCGAAGCCAGGGTAGTAGAGGTCGTTGAAGGTGGGGGCGCGGAAGGCGGTGCCGTAGCTGGCGCGCAGACGGTGATGCAGGCCCAGCTTGTAGCCCAGCGCCACGGCGCCGGTGGTTTTGTGGCCGTAGGCTTCATTGTCGTCGTAGCGGCCACTGGCCTGCACATCCAGGGCGCCGAAGCCGAGCAGCAGTTGAGCGAAGCCGCCGGCGTTGTCCCGTTCGGTTTCCTCGTATTGGGTGGTGCTTTCGATGGAATCACGGCGGAAGTCGCCGCCCAGCACGAATTCCATGTTGTCGGTGACGATCACGTTCTGCCATTGGGCGGCGCGGCTGCGGGTGTCGAAGATGCTGTCCCGATCGCCGTCGGTGAAGCTTTCGTTCTGGTCGCGGGCATCGCTGATCTGGACCTTGCTCAGCCAGTTGTCGCCGAGCCACAGCTGGCCGTTCACCCCGGCCACCTGAATGGCGTAATCGGTGCTCTTTTCCTGCTCCGGGGTGCTGCCTTCGAACTCGGTGGTGCCGCTGGCGCGGAAGCCGAAGGCGCCCACCTCGGCGTTGTTGTCGAAGCGGTGGGTCACGCGCATATGGCCGGCGGTATTGTCGTAGCCCCGGTCCTCGCTGCCCTCGCGAATCTCGGTGCCGTCGGTGTCGAAACGGTCGATGCCCAGGGCATAGCGGGTGCCGTCGCGCTCTCCCTCGGTGCCGGCGGAGAAACGGCGGCTGTTGAAGCTGCCGGCGCCCATTTCCAGCCAGGTGCCCGGGTCGCTGCCGTCCGGGGTGAACACTTGCACCACGCCGCCCACGGCGTCGGCGCCGTACAGGCTGCCGCGCGGGCCGCGCACGATTTCCACCCGGTCGATCAGACGCGGCGGCAGAAATTGCCAGGACGGGCTGCCGGCGGTGGCGGAGCGCAGCCGCACGCCGTCCACCATCAGCAGGGTGGAGCTGCTGCCGGTGCCGCGCAGGAACATGCTGGTGGTTTTACCGAAGGCGCCGTTGCCGGTCATGTCCACGCCGGGCTGGCTTTGCAGGGCATCGCGCAGTTCCACCGGATCCTGGTGGCGCAATTGTTCTTCATCGATCACGGTCACCGACGACAGGGAAGCGTCGGCGGTGCGGCTGGTCCGGGTGGGCGTTACCACCACCGGGTCCAGGGCGGCCACTTGCAGTGGCTCGTTTCGCGAAGGTTTATGGTCTTCGGGCGTGGCCGCCAGCGTCATCGCCGGCGTCAATACGGAAACACAAACAGGCAGGACGGCCAGTGCCGTCGAAACACGGAAAGTCATCAAAGGATCCCCTCTTGCCGGCTCACCCGCACGGCATGGATATCATCATCGCGGGGGAGAGCGGCCGGGGAACACGGTATGAAACAACGTGTCGGACCGCCGTCGCCCGCCGCGACGCCAGGTCGGGACCGGCCAGGCCGGTACCCTCTTCCTCGCGGCCGGTATCCGGGCTGATGAGCGGAGTGGACTCCGGGACCGTCGCCTTCCCATGCGCGGGGCACAGTGGCACTTCGACGGTCGTACTCTCAATCACCGTTGCGGGGGCAGCGTCGGACTGGCGCGCGGGGCGCGGCACCGACTTCCCGTTTAACCCCCTGTCAGGGGGCACCGAAAGGTGCGCGAAACCTAGCAAGGGTCCCGGCAAGAATCAATCGAAACCCAGCGCTTCATGCAGGCGGCGCCAGCCGGCCTGGTCGCCGGGCAGGCCCAGGCGCAGGCCGGCGGGGGTGTCCCAGAGGCGGGTGAGCACCGCCCGGCGGGCCAGGGCGTCGTGGCGGTGGGCGGCGTCGGCGGTGGGGCACCAGGCGAACAGGTCGCTGTCGCCTTGTGGGTTCAGGCCGTGGTCGCGGAGCAGGGCGTCCAGCCGTTGGCGGTCGGCGCGTAGCCGTTGCCGGGTGGCGTCTTGCCAGGCGGTGTCGGCCAGCGCCGTGGCCATCACGTGGCGGGCCGGGTGGCTGAGCGCCCAGGGGCCCAGTTTCTCCGCCAGCGCCTGGCACAGGGCCGGAGGCCCGGCCATCAGGCCGGCGCGCAGGCCGGCCAGGCCGAAGAACTTGCCCAGGGAGCGCAGCACCACCAGGCCCGGCGCGCCCAGCGCCGGCGCCAGGGAGGCGAAGGGGCTCGCCTCGATAAAGGCCTCGTCCACCACCAGCAAGCCGTCCCGCTTCGCCAGCGCCCGGTGCCAGCGGAGCAGGGTGTCCGTGTCCAGGCCGGCGCCGGTGGGGTTGTTGGGGTGAATCCACACCAGGGCGTCCAGGTCCGGCAGGGCGGCGGGCACCTGTTCCGCCGTCAGCGGGATTACCCGGTGGCCGGCCCGGTGCCAGGCGGCGGCGTGTTCCCGGTAGCCGGGTGCGGGTACGCCCACCCGCCCGGGGGCGCGCAGCAGGGGCAGGCTCTGCAGGGCGGCCTGGCTGCCCGCCACCGGCAGGCAGCCGGCCCGGTCGGGCAGGCGTAGCCAGGCGCGGGCGATGTCCTCCAGGCCGTCGTCCTCCTCCGGCAGCCGCTGCCAGACCCGGGCGGGGATCGCCGGCACCGGGTAACCCCGGGGGTTGATGCCGGTGGAGAGATCCAGCCAGTCCGCCGGGGGAAGGCCCCATTGGCGGGCGGCCTGGTTGAGTCGGCCGCCGTGCTCCGGTCGCGGGTCGCTCATGGGCCGGCTCCCAATAGCAAGGCAAGCAGCAACGCCAGCCCCAGCCACAGGATCAGGGTGCGCCGCACCAGGGTCAGGGCCGCGTCGATGGCGGCGGCGTCCGGCGCCGGGCCCTGGCCCAGCCAGGGGCGGGGTTTGAGCGCGCCGTGGTAGGGCGCCGGGCCGCCCAGGGTTACGCCCAGGGCGCCGGCGCCGGCGGCCATAACCGGGCCGGCGTTGGGGCTGTCCCAGCGCGGCGCCTGGACCCGCCAGCAACGCAGCGCCGGGGTCAGGTGGCCGCACAGGCCATAGCTCAGGGCGGTGAGCCGGGCCGGCGCCCAGTTGAGCAGGTCGTCGAGGCGGGCGGCGGCCTTGCCGAAGCGCTCATAGCGGGGCGTGCGGTAGCCCCAGAGGGCGTCCAGGGTGTTCACCACCCGGTGCAGGATGACGCCGGGCAGGCCCGCCACCAGGAACCAGAACAGGCTGGCGAACACCGCGTCGGCGCCGTTCTCCAGCACCGATTCCGTGGCCGCCCGGGCCACGCCTTCGGTGTCCAGGGCGTCGGTGTCGCGGCTCACCAGCAGGCCCACGGCGCGGCGCGCCGCCGCCAGGTCGCCGTTGGCCAGGGGCGCGGCCACCGCCCGGGCATGCTCCGCCAGGCTGCGTGCCCCCAGCGCCAGCCACAGCCCCAGCCCCTGCAGCGGCCACAGCAGCCAGGCCGGCAGCCACAGGGTCAGGGCCAGGGCGGCCAGCACCGGCGGCAGGGCCAGCAGGGCCACCGCCAGGGCGCCCCGGGCCAGGTCGCCGTCGGCCTGGCGATTGAGGTGGCGTTCCAACCGGCCGGCGGCCCGCCCCAGCGCCACCAGCGGGTGCCCGCGACGGGGCTCGCCCAGGGCCCGGTCGAGGGCCACGGCGGCGAGGGCGGCGAGGGTCAGGCTCCACATGAGGCGGCATCCGGGCAATGAAAAGAGGCGCAGTGTAGCGGCAAGCGGTTACCGAAGGCACCTTGACAGTACCGGGAGCCGGGAAGAGGATTGGCCCGCTTTCGCCATCACCCCGAAAGGAGCCCGAGTGACCGATACCGCCGCCTGGCAAGCGCCCATTGCCGCCCCCAGCGAGGCCCACCGTGACCGGGCCCTGACCCGCCAGACCCGCCTCACCAAGCCGCCGGGCTCCCTGGGCCGGTTGGAGACCGCGGCGGTGGAACTGGCCGCTCTGCAGGGCGACGACCGGCCCGGCGTGGACCCGGTGGCGATCACCGTGTTCGCCGCCGACCATGGGGTCTGCGCCGAGGGCGTGTCCGCCTTTCCCCAGGCGGTGACCGGGCAGATGATCGCCAACTTCGTGGCCGGTGGCGCCGCCATCTCGGTGCTGGCCCGCCAGTTGGACGCCCACCTGGAGGTGGTCAACCTGGGCACGGTGACGCCGCCGCCGGCCTGCGAGGGGGTGGTGGACGAGACCATCGCGCCGGGCACCGACAACCTGGCGGTGCGACCGGCGATGAGCATGGAACAGCTGGAGGCGGCCCTGGCCGCCGGCGACCGGGCCGCCGCCCGCGCCGCCGACCGGGGCGCGCGCCTGTTCATCGGCGGTGAGATGGGCATCGGCAACACCACCAGCGCCAGCGCCGTGGCCTGCGCCCTGCTGGGCAAGCCGGCGCGCTCGCTGACCGGCCCCGGCACCGGCCTGGACCGCTACGGCGTGGGCCGCAAGGTGGCGGTGATCGAGCGCGCCCTGCGCCGCCACGCCGACCCCCGCGATCCGTTGCAGGCGCTGGCGTCCGTGGGCGGTTTCGAGATCGCCGCTCTGGCCGGCGCCTTCATCGGCGCCGCCGCCCGCGGCCAGGTGGTGCTGGTGGACGGCTTCATCGTTACCGTGGCGGCCTTGGCGGCGGTGCGCCTGCGCCCGGAACTGCGCCCCTGGCTGCTATTCGGCCACCGCTCCCGGGAGCCGGGCCACGCCCGTTTGCTGCAGGCCCTGGAGGCGGAGCCCCTGCTCGACCTGGATCTGCGTCTGGGCGAGGGCAGCGGCGCCGCCGCCGCGGTGCCGCTGCTGCGCCAGGCCTGCGCTCTGCACAACGAGATGGCCACCTTCGACGACGCCGGCGTCGAGGCCGGTTCATGACCACCACCTGGTTCGATCTACTGCGCCACGGCGAGCCGGACGGTGGCCCCCGTTACCGGGGCCACCGGGACGACCGGCTCAGTGACCTGGGCTGGGAACAGATGGGCGCCGCCGTCCGCGACGACGATCACTGGGACCATATCCTCACCTCGCCCCTGGCCCGCTGCCGGGCCTTCGCCGAGGCCCTGGCCGCCGAGCGCGGCCTGCCCTGCACCGTGGAGCCGGGTTTCAAGGAGATCTCCTTCGGCGCCTGGGAAGGGCTCACCCCGGAGCAGGTGGATGAGCGCTTCGGCGACAGCCAGGCCCGTTTCTGGCGGGACGCGGAGCGGCATTCGCCGGACGGCGGCGAGCCGATCCAGGCGTTCCATGAACGGGTGGGCGCCGCCTGGCGCCACTGGCATCAGGAACTGGCCGGCCAGCGTGTCCTGATGGTGTGCCACGGTGGCGTGATCCGCATGGTGCTGGCCCACGTCACCGGGCTCGCCCCGGGCCGCGCCCTGGGCGCCTTCCTGGTGCCCTACGCCAACCGCTCCCGGGTGCGTCTGGACCGCACCGAACACGGCCCGCTGGCCTGCCTGGTGCAACACGGCACCCTGGAGCCAACGCCATGAACCGGGAGCCGGTGCGGCTGGCCCTGTCCCTGCTCACCCGCCTGCCGGTGCGCGTGGCCACGCCGGTGGACGAGCGCGACCAGGGGCGCTCCGTGGCCTGGTATCCGGCGGTGGGCCTGCTGATCGGGCTGCTGCTGTGGGGGCTGGCGGCGCTGCTGGCGTCGGCGCCGGCCTGGCCGGTGGCGGTGCTGGTGCTGGCGGTCTGGGTGGGGCTCACCGGCGCCCTGCATCTGGATGGCCTGGCGGACAGCGCCGACGCCTGGCTGGGCGGCTACGGCGACCGGGCCCGCACCCTGGCGATCATGAAGGACCCCTACTGCGGCCCCGCCGGGGTGGTGGTGGTGGTGCTGGTGCTGCTCGCCAAGGCGGCGGCGCTGGCGGTGCTGATTCCGGCGGCGCCCCTGGCGTTGCTGGCGGCGCCGCTGCTGGCCCGGGCCGCCTGCGCCGGCCTGTTCCTGGCGCTGCCCTATGTGCGCGAGCAGGGCCTGGGCAGCGGTGCCGCCCGGCACCCGGCGCGGCGCGCGGTGAGCGGGGCGATTCTGGCGGCGGTGGTGCTGGCGGTGCTGCTCGGGCAGGGGCCGGCGGTGCTGGTGGCCGGCGCCGTGTTCGCCGGCGGCGCGGCGCTGATGCGCCGGCGGCTGGGCGGCTTCACCGGTGATACCGCCGGGGCGCTGGTGGAGACGGTGGAGGCCGTGGTGCTGCTGGTGGCAGCGTTAATGCTTTGAGGAGAGAATCGCGACTGAAGTCGCTCCTACGAGGAAGGGTACGTTGTAGGAGCGACCGGGCGGCGCTCCGCTTCAGTCGCGATCACCCGGCGCGGCCTATTGGGACAGCGCGGCCCCCTTTAGCACCAGGGGCAGGCCGGCGGCGGTGAGGATGACCCGCTCCGCCCGTTCCGCCAGGGCCTGATTGAGCCAGCCCAGCTCGTCGGCGAAGCGGCGGCTGAGCGGGTCCATGCCCACCAGCCCCAGCCCCACCTCGTTGCTGACGATGATCACCGTGCCGGGGCAGGCCGGCAGCGCCTCCAGCAACGCCCGCCGCTGCCGTTCAAACACGGCGTCGCCGGCGTGCAGCAGGTTGCTCACCCACAGGCTCATGCAGTCGATCAGGATGCAGGACCCGGCGTCCGCGCGGGCCGCCAGGGCATCGCCCAGGGCCAGGGGCTCCTCGAGCAGTTCCCAGTGGGCCGGCCGGCGCTGGCGGTGGCGGCGGATGCGCTCGCGCATTTCCCCGTCGCCGGGTTCGGCGGTGGCCAGATAGAGCACACGGGAGTGGGCGGCGGCAAGCCGTTCCGCCAGGGCGCTCTTGCCGGAGCGCACGCCGCCGAGGATCAGTTCCGTGGCCATGGCCGGGAAAAATCAGATGCCCAGGCGGCGGGCCATGGTCTCCATTACCCGCCGCCAGGCCTCGGCCCCTTCCGGGCCCACTTCCTCGAAGGCGTGATTCAGCAGGTCGTGCTGGATGCCGGTGAGGCGCTGTTCCAGCTCGCTGCCGGCTTCGGTGAGCGCCAGGCGCTTGACGCGCTTGTCGGTGGCGTCCCGGGTCACCTCCACCAGCTCCTTTTCCACCAGGGTCTTGAGCGGCTTGTGGATGGCCTGCTTGGTGAGGCGCATGGTGTCCACCAGCTCATTGACGCTGAGGTGGTCGTTGTGGCCGATGAAGAACAACAGGCGGTGGTGAATGCGGGACAGCCCCTGGGTTTTGAGAATGCTGTCGGGTTCGGCGACCAGCCCCCGGAAGGCGAAGTGCAAGGTTACCAGGTTCTGATTCAGGCGCTCCCGCGAAGCGTCGTCGGTCATATTGTTTCACCACCCCTGTTTATCGCTATAGGTCACCAAGGTTGACCTTCAAAGATGTTCCATGCAACCCCTTCCTAACCTAGTCGAAACCCGGGTGTTTGGCGAGCATGGACGTGTGGGGGGCGATGTCCCCGACGGTGACACCGCCGGTGGATTTTCCCCCCATCCAAAACAGCGGAGTGTACCGGATTCACAGCCTGAAGGCGTGAACAAGGGTTGGGAAAATGTATCGCGGTGTCGGACGACCCGGGGGCGGGAAAAGGGCGGACGCGAAAGCGCCCGCCCGGTGGGCGATCACTGATATTGCAGGTTCACCTGGTACACGGCGGTGGTGCCGCTGACTTCGTAGCCCACCACCAGCAGCGGGGTGTCCCCCGGCGCGTCCTCGGCGGGGATGAACACGAGCCCCTCTGGCCCCAGATCACCGGCGGCGGCGAGCACCGACTCGGTGTCCTCGGTGGCCCAGTCGTCGCGGGTGTTCAGGTACTCCACGCGCACCGGCGCGGTGGGGTCGGTGATGTCGTAGACCAGCACGCCACCCATGCGCTCCAGCCCCAGGAACAGGAAGGTCTTGTCGCCGAGACCGGCGAGGGTCAGGCCCTCCGGCTCCGGGCCCTTGGCATCGCTGCGGCTGTCGAAGTCGTCGCCTTCGTCGTGGCCGGAGTTGAAGTAGTCCTTGCAGGGAATGCTGCGCTGGGTGCCGAGCATGCACTCGTCACTGGCCAGGAATTGTTCGATGGCGTCGCCGGAGTCGAACACCAGGCCGCCGTCCTCGTCCCAGATCGAGAAGGAGCGGCCGCCGTAGGCGTACAGGGTGTCGTACATCAGGCGGTCGCCGTTGGCGTCGTCCTGGACGCCGGCGGCGGTGAACAGCATCGGGTCGCCGTTTTCGTGTTTGCGGTAGCCCTCGGTCCAGGTGATGTTGAGGCGGCCGAGCACGTCGTCCTCGCGGCAGTCGCCGGGGTCGCCGGCGGTGGCGCCGCAGTAGCCGAAGGTGTCCGGGTTGAGCAGGCCGCCGGCGGCCAGGTCACGCAGTTGCGGGGGCAGGTCGTCGCCGCAGCGGCGGTCGAAGCCGTCCGCGTGCACCAGGTGCTTGACGCGGAACTCCTCCACGAAGCCCTGGCTGGGGTCGCCGGCGCAACCGGCGCCCTCGGTGCCCCAGTAGGCATTGTTGTCCTCGCCCCAGGCGCGGGCATCGCCTTCGTTGGCGGTGACCAGGTAGGTGTTGCCGCCGGCGCTGTAGGCGCCGATGGCGTCCGGCTGGTAAAGGCTGACCACGCCGTCGAAGGTGCGGATGTCGATGGCGTCATCGTCGTCGCTGGCGTCGATGCCGTTGCCGTCCTGGCTCAGGTCCTTCTCGCCCAGGGGCAGAATGTCGGTGACCGTGGCGCTGGCGATGTCGAGCCTGGCCAGGGCGTTGTTCTCCTGCAGGGCCACCCAGGCGGTGGCGCCGTCGGCGGCGATGGCGATGTACTCGGGTTCCAGATCCCGCGCCACGTTGGCACCGGGGCCATAGATGCGCACGCCGGCGGCCTTCAGGTCCGCTTCCTGGCCGTTGAAGGCGGTGAAGGTGGCGCGGCTTTCCACCGGGTTCTCCGGGTCGCTGATGTCGATGACGCTGATCGAGCCTTCCGGATCCACGCTGTAATCGTCGTTGGGCTCGCCTTCATTGGCGGTGAGCACATAGCCGCCGTCCGGGGTGAACGCCACCATGTCCGGCAAGGCGCCTACCGGCACGAAGCTGATGCGCTCCAGGCTGTTGGCGTCGTACAGGGCGAGGAAGCCGGTGTCGGTCTTGGTGCCGGCCTGCACGGCCACCGCCACCAGGTCGCCGTGCACGGCCACGCTGTTCACTTCCGAGCCGGCGGAGATGTCGCCGGTGAGCAGGGTGTCTTCCAGGGTCGGGTTGGCCGGGTCGGCCAGGCTCATGATGTCCAGGGCGCCCTTGTTGGCGTTGACCACGAACAGGCGCTGGGAGCCGGCGTGGTAGGCGGGGATCTCCGCCGCCGATTCATCGAACTGGCCGCTGGCGTGACGGCCCAGGAAGCTGAGCGTCAGGCTGGAGGGGGTGGGTTCCGCCGCCGGCGGATTGGCGCCGCCGTCGTTGTCGCTGTCGCCGCCACAACCGGCGAGCAGGGTGGATGCCATCACGGTGCCGGCGCCAAGGGCAAGCCAGGGTTTCATGAAAACACCTCGTCATTATTCGTTCACGGATACCCGGGTAGTGGGCCGCAAACCCATGACAGGGGGATGACGTTTTCTTGAAGAACGGCGGGGCTGAAAAGTTCCGGGACATTATGTCCAATGTGAATGGCGGTTTGCCTGACCTAGACTTGGGCTGATATTTCACGCCTGGAAAGAGTCGGAATGGAATGGATCCCGGTAGTTTTCATTACCTTCAAGGTCGTCGTGCTCGGCACGGGCATGTTCTTCGCCATCAAGTGGCATTACGACAAAGGCAAGAAGAAGAAAGACGAATAGGCGCTGGCGCCGCCTCAAGGCGGCGCGCGCAACGCTCCGATCAGCGCCTCAATCGTCCTTCAGCAACCGGCGCAACACCTTGCCCGCCGGCGTGGCCGGCAGCGTGTCGATAAAGGCGACCTGGCGCGGGTATTTATACGCCGCCATGTGTTCCCTGGCCCAGTCGATTAGCTCGCTCTCGCTGACCTTGCCCTGGTACTCCGGCTTGAGCACCACGAACAGCTTCACCGTTTCGCCGCGTTGATCATCGGGCACGCCGATGGCGGCGGACTGGGCGATGGCCGGGTGATCCAGCATCAGCGCTTCCACGTCCTCCGGGAACACACTGTAGCCGGAGCACTTGATCATCTCCTTGATGCGGCCGGTGAAGAACAGATAGCCCTCCTCATCGAAATAGCCCACGTCGCCGGTGTGCACGGCACCGTCGCGCAGGGTTTCCGCGGTGGCCTCGTCGCGCTTCCAATAGCCCTTGAACACCGCCTTGTTGCGCACCACGATCTCGCCGCTTTGCCCGGGCGCGCATTCCGCGCCGGTTTCGGTATCGACAATGCGGATCTCGTTCTCCGCCATGGGCACGCCGCAGCTGCCCCACTTGATGCGGTCCTTGGGCATGAAGGTGTCCGAGGTGTGGGTCTCGCTCAACCCGTAGGCGGCCTCGTGGGTCTGGCAGCCGGTGAGCGCCTTCCATTCCTCGGCCAGTTTTTCGGTGAGGGGAATGCCGAAGCTGGTGCAGGGATTGTTGGCCAGCGAGGTCAGGTCACGATCCCGCACGCCGGGAAAATCCAGAATCGCCCGCAACATGGGCGCGATGCCGTACCAGTTGCTCACCCGGTAATGCTCGATGGCGTCGATGGTGGTGGCGGGCTCGAAGCGCGCCAGGATCACCAGGGTCTGGCGCGCGTACACCGGCTGGTAGACGCCGAAGTTCATGCCGGCGATATGACACAGCGGCGCGATGCCCAGGCTCACCGTGTCCTCGGTCATACGGTTGGCGTTGAACGACACCGCCATCTTGAACAGGCTGGACCCGTAACTGAGCATGGCGCCCTTGGGCCGGCCGGTGGTGCCGGACGTAAAGGTCATCAGCCCCACGTCGTTCCACAGGTCCACCGGCTCGAAGCGGTCCAGCGGCGCGGTGTGCTCCAGAATCGCGCTCAAATCGTCGGTGCCCGCCGGCGGCGCCGACGGCTCGCCGAGCAGCTCCTTGGGCACCGCCAGGGTGGGCCGCTCCGGCAGGTAGTCGCCGTAGGCGGTGCTCACCACCGTGGCCAGGGTCGGCACCTGGTCACGCACCCCGGCCACGATCGGATAAAGATCCCGGGCCACCACCAGTGCCTTGGTTTCCGCGTTGCTCAGTTGATAAGCCACCTCGGCGGCTTTGTACTGCGGATTCACCGGCGTGACCATGGCGCCCAGCGCCTGCACCGCGTAATGGGCGAAAATGTACTGCGGGCAGTTCTGCATGAACAACGCCACCCGGTCGCCGGGCCCCACCCCCTTCTCGCGCAAATGCGCCGCCAGCCGCCGCACCGCGTCCCCGGCCTCGGCCCAGGTAATCTCGGTACCGTAGTAAATGTAGGCGATCCGCTCCGGCACCTCCTCGGCGTGCTGGAACAGATAATCGTGCAGCGGCTTTTCACCACGAAGATAGGACACGCTGTCGCCGGCCCAGACGGAACCGGGCACCGGCACCGGCTCGAACCCGGTTGCGGAAACGGTGGACATCTTTGTTCTCCTTAAACTCTCAAAAACCTTTGGCGCCGAACGCCGAATGACCGGTAGCGCCAGCGGCATCGCGACTGAAGCGGAATGCCGCCCAGCCGCTCCTACCGGAAAGTGCACCGCCTCGTAGGAGCGACTTCAGTCGCGATGCGGTTGGCACCGCCGTTGATCGCGGCTGAAGCCGCTCCTACAACCCCATCCAATCCACGAAGCCGCGCGTGACGCCACCTCGAAGCGTCTCGGCGTGGCCCCCTTTCCGGGACCCTGTTTGACAGGATGTCAAACCGGGAGCCCCCAGGGACGGGTTCACGG
>NZ_JABJWH010000016.1 GCF_015265435.1 Alloalcanivorax profundimaris
TTCGGGGCTCCTGGAGGGCTGCGTAGTCTCACACCTCCAGTCTTCCGGGTACGCCCCGAATGAACAACCTACTGAAAGGTCACATCTAGGCCGGCGCGCCGCCGATCCAGGTTTGCAGGGGGCGGGTCTCCAGATCCCGGGCCTCGCCGGCCAGCAGCTCCTCGAACCAGTCCTCGGCGGCCACGCCGGCGTCCGGCGCCGGCAACACCACGAAGTCCGCCCGCTTACCCGGCGTCAGATCACCGGCCCGGTCGCCACGCCCCAGGCACTCGGCACCGGCCAGGGTGGCGCGATAGAGCGCTTCCTGGGGCGTGACGGTTTCTCCGGCCTGGCGATGCTGGGCCAGGAACCGCTGCATCACGTGCAGCATGCTGTGGCTGGGCCCGGCGCCCACGTCCGAGGCCAGCGCATAGCGGGTGCCGTGGCGGCGCACCGCCGCCAGATCCATGCGCCCGCTGCCCAGGGCCTCGTTGCTGGATGGGCAGTGGGCGATCCAGGCGCGGCGCCGGGCCAGGGTGTCGTGTTCCCGCTCCGACAGATGGATGCAGTGGCCCAGCACCGAGCGCGGCCCCAGCAGGCCGGCGCGGTCGTACACGTCGGTGTAGTCCTCGGCTTCCGGGAAGGCGGCGCGGATCTCGCGGATCTCGTTCACGGACTCCGACAGATGGGTCTGCACGAAGGCGTTTTCGCGGCGGGCCAGATCGCCCAGATCGCGCATCAGCCCGGCGCTGCAGTTGAGCGCGAAGCGCGGCGTGATGGCGTAGCGCTCGGTGCCCAGCTCGGCGAGCAGCGGCGCCACCTGATCCACGTTGTCCGGGCTGGCCCGGCGCAGCGGCTCCGGCGCCGCCTTCTCCATGATGGCGTTGCCCAGCAGCCAGTCGCCACGGGCCGCCTCGCAGGCCAGCCGCAGGGCGCTCAGGTGCGGGCTGGAATAGGCCATGCCCAGGGTGGTGCCGGCGCGCACCGTGTCGGTGAAGAAGGCGCGGGCATGGCGGCGGGCGAAGTCGTCCGCCTCGAAGCCGGCTTCCTCGGGCCAGATGTGCTCGCGCAGCCACTCCATCAGGTCGCTCTGGAAGCGCCCGCGCACATGGTGCTGCACCCAGTGGATGTGCACGTCCACGAAGCCGGGCACCAGCACGCCGTCCAGATCCAGCACCCGGCTCGCCGGATGCTCGCGGAAACGCGCCAGCGGGCCGGCGTCGACGATGCGCGCGCCCTCCAGCAGCAGGCCGCCCTCCCGGTGGAAGGTCCAGCGGTTGGCGTCCACCGGGTTGAGCAGGCCGGCGCGGATCAGCAGAGTGTCGCCCATGGTGGTCTCGTCTCGATAAATGTATACACGTTTTAAACCAGTCCTTCCCCGCCCGGCAAGCCCGGATCGGTAGGCGCCGAACTGGTGTGAGAGCCCATATTTTGCGCCATCCGGGTGCGTTGGCCGTTTCCGAAGGCGGACGACAGGCGGTGCCCGCGTCCCGCCGCCGATTCCATTCAGGGGCGTGGCACGGGCCTTGCCTGTATACAGTTTCGGCCCCGGGCCCGGGCATAAGACACCGCTGGAGATACCCCATGCAAGAACCGATGCGCGTCTGCGTGATCTGCGATTCCCGTTACGGCACCACCCTGGAACTGGCCCGCGCCGTGGCGCGCGGCGCCGAGCAGGAAGGCGCCGAGGTGCGCCTGCGCCGGGTGACCATCGAGGAACCGGAATACAGCGTCGACCCGGAACGCGCCGACTTTCAGGCCACCCTGGCGGAATACCGGGCCCTGCCCCGGGCCGGCGAGGCGGATCTGGAGTGGGCGCGGGGCATCGTCTGGGGCTCGCCCACCCGCTACGGGCTGATGAGCACGCCGCTGCGCGCCTTTATCGACGAGGTGGCGCCGCTGTGGCGGCGTGGCGCGCTGATCGGCAAGGTGGGGGCCGCCTTTACCTCCACCGGGGGCATGCATTCGGGCAACGAGATCACCCTGATCAATCTGCTGTTGCCGTTTTTCCAGCACGGCATGGTGCTGGCCGGGGTGCCGCACAGCGTGCCGGAGCTGGTGCGCACGGTGAAGGGCGGCTCGCCCTATGGGGCGTCGGCGGTAACCGGCTTCGACGGCACCCGGGGGGTGGACGAGAACGAGCTGGCCATTGCCCGGGCGTTGGGGGCGCGGGTGGCGCGTCTGGCCGGGCAGATCCGGCCCGAGCCCGCCTCCGTGGAGTTGGCCGCCTACGAAAATTAAAAGCGGAAACCAAGTTGGTGCATTCGGGGCGGGCATGAAGGTTGCTTGTATACGAAAAGAACCAATGCAACCGGAGCAACAAGCATGCGCGTGATATCCACTCTTCGAACCTACGGGCGCCTGGGCGCCACTTTGATGGCGGTGGCGCTGGGCGTGAGCGCCGGCGCCGCCCGGGCCGCCGATGAGGTGACCATCGGCACCAGCTGGTACGCCCAGGCCGAGCACGGCGGCTTCTATCAAGCCAAGGCCACCGGCATCTACGAGAAGTACGACCTGGACGTGAACATCAAGATGGGCGGTCCCCAGGTGAACGGGCTGCAGCTGCTGGTGGCCGGGCAGTACGACTTCACCATGGGGTATCCGCTGCGCAACATCAAAGCGGTGAGCGAAGGGCTGCCGGTGGTGAGCGTGGCGGCCTGTTTCCAGAAAGACCCGCAGGGGCTGATCGCCCATCCGCACGTGGAGTCCCTGGAGGACGTGGGGGATCGCACCGTGCTGATTTCCACTTCCGCCCGTTCCACGTACTGGCCCTGGCTGCAGTCCGAGTACGGTTTCACGGACGCCCAGGCCAAGCCCTACACCTTCAGCCTGGGGCCGTTCCTGGCGGACAAGGAGCTGGTGCAGCAGGCCTATGTGAGCTCCGAGCCGTTCGCCGCCGAGAAGGGCGGGGTGACGCCGAATTTCTTCCTGTTCGCGGATAACGGCTACCCGCCGTACGCCGCCACCCTGGAGACCCGCCGCGAGCTGGTGGAGGACAACCCGGACCTGGTGCGCCGTTTCGTGCAGGCGACCATGGAAGGTTGGCGGAGCTACCTGGAGAACCCGGCGCCGGGCAACGAGCTGATCCAGCAGGACAATCCGGAGATGACCGACGCGCAGCTGGCGTTCGGGCTCAAGAAGCTCAAGGAATACGGCATCGTCGCCGGTGGCGACGCCCAGGAGCAGGGCCTCGGCTACATGAACGACGCCCGTTGGGAGAAGACTTTCCAGTTCATGGTGGACGCGGACCTGGTGTCCGAGGACGTGGACTACAAACAGGCCTACACCCTGGAATTCCTGCCCGAGGAACCGGTGCTGCCCTGATGGCCGGCGTTGTTGTGCACAACAGGGGCTCGCGCGCACCGACTTGGCGCGTGCGGGCCGCCGCCGGAATCCGGCCCGGGGCGCCTAAGGTCCCGGAATGCAAGGGAACCGGCCATACCCACAAAGGTGGCACGGCCTTTGCGTCGCTCCCGGCATCAGAACTGGATACCAAGCTGTATACATAATGGAGCTGGCACCATGAAGAAGGCACGAGAAAGTCGTTTCGAGGGCATCGGGAAGGGGGTTCGACGGACCGTGGCCGGGCTCGTCCTGGGGGCGGGCCTGCTGGGCACCGGCGTCGCCGGCGCCGAGGAACTCACCGAACTGACGTTCGGCACCAACTGGTTCGCCCAGGCCGAGCACGGCGGGTTCTATCAGGCCAAGGCCACCGGCATCTACGAGAAGTACGGCCTGGATGTGTCCATCGAGATGGGCGGCCCGCAGGTCAACAATGTTCAGCTGCTGCTGGCCGGCAAGCAGGACGTGACCATGGGTTACCCGATCCGCAACATCAAATCCCTGGTCCAGGATCTGCCGGTGGTGACCATCGCCGCGCCGTTCCAGAGCGACCCGCAGGCGCTGCTGGCGCACCCGCACGTGAAGTCCCTGGAGGAGATCAAGGGCAATCCGGTGTATGTGTTCTCCGGCGCCAAGCAGACTTTCTGGCCGTGGCTGGAAGCCAACTACGGCTTCACCGACGACATGATCCGCCCCTACACCTTCAGCGTGCAGCCGTTCCTGGCGGACGATTCCGTGGTGCAGCAGGGCTATGTCACCTCCGAGCCCTACGCCATGGAAAAAGGCGGCGTGACGCCGTCGATCTTCCTGTTCGCCGAATACGGTTACCCGCCCTACGCCCAGACCCTGGAAACCACCCGGGACATGGTGGCGGAGCAACCGGAGGTGCTGCGCAAGTTCGTCCAGGCTTCCATGGAAGGCTGGAAAAGCTATTTCGAGAATCCGGCGCCGGGCAATGAACTGATCAAGCAGGACAACCCGGAGATGACCGATGAGCAGATCGCCTTCGGCATCGACAAGATGAAGGAGTACGGCCTGGTCAGCGGCGGCGACGCCCAGGAAAAAGGCCTCGGCGTGATGACCGACGAACGCTGGAAGGCCACCTTCGACTTCATGGCCAAGGCCGGCATGGTCCCCGAGGACCTGGATTACAAACAGGCCTACACCCTGGAATTCCTGCCCGAGGAGCCGGTGCTGCCATGAGCGTTACCCGCGTCCCGGTGATCGATTTCGCGCCCTTCTTGAAGGGGGGCGAGAGTGAGCGAGCCAAGGTGGTGGCGGCGGTTGACCGCGCCGCCCGTGACGTGGGCTTTATGTGTCTGGTGGGGCACGGCCTTCCGGAGGCTCGGTTGACCACGCTGTTCCAGGCCCAGCGTGACTTTTTCGCGCTGCCGGACGCGGTCAAGGCGGAAGCCGCCTTCGCCTACGACGATACCGATGCCAACACCGGTTATGTGGCGGTGGGCAAGGAGCGTCTGGACGTCAAGCGCGCGCCGGACTTGAAAGAGAGCTTTCAGATTCGCGAGCCCGGTCTGTACGGCCACGTTAATCGCTGGCCATCCGGGCAGGCGGCGTTCCGGGCCACGGTGGAGGACTTTTTTACCGCGGTGTCGGATCTGTCCATGCAGGTGTTGGAAGCGTTCGAGCTGGGGCTGGGCACCGAGCCCGGCTACTTTCGCGACCGCCATCGCACCCACAGCCAGATTCTGCGGTTGCTCCATTATCCGCCGCTGCCGCCGGCGTTCGAGGCCGAGCGTGGCCAGGCGCGGGCCGGCGGACACACCGACTATGGCAGCGTGACGCTGCTGTTCCAGGATGACATTGGTGGCCTGGAAGTGCGCGACGGTGCCGGTAAGTGGGTACCCGTGGACCCGGTGCCGGGCGGCGTGGTGATCAACACCGGCGACATCATGGCCCGCTGGACCAACGATGTGTACCGCTCCACCTTGCACCGCGTGCGTCTGCCCGAACACGCCGGTGGCGGCCGGGCCCGCTATTCGGTGGCCTTTTTCAACGACCCGGACAACGACGCGGAAATCCGCGTGCTTGATCAGTGCGTGGGCGACGACAACGCCCGTCGCTACCCGCCGATTCTCACCGGCGACTACCTGGTGAGCCGGCGCGCCGCTTCTTATTGATGTCCGGCGCGGGTCCGAATGGCGGAGGCCCGCGCCGCGTTCAACCTTCCGCCAACAGTGAGGAAAAGCCGGCCTTAAAGAGCGCGAACAGGCTCTCGGCGGGGGCTGCCTCGTCCATAGGAGATGAGCCATGCTAGTAACCCAACAACCCGTCCTGCGCCGTTTCTGGTATCCCGTGATTCCGATGGCGCAACTCGATGACGGCCCGAAACCGTTCCGTCTGCTCAATCAGGATCTGGTGCTGTGGCTGGATAGCCAGGGCAAACCGCAAGCCGCCGAAGACCGCTGTGCTCACCGCAGCGCCAAACTGTCCCTGGGCTGGGTGGAGGGCGACAATATCGTCTGCCCCTACCACGGCTGGAACTACGACGGCACCGGCGCCTGCAAGAAAATTCCGCAGACCCCGGATCGGCCGGCGGGCCGCGCCAAGGTGCCCGCCTTTAACGCCGACGAGCGCTACGGCTACGTCTGGGTGTGCCTGGGCGAACCGCTCACCGGCATCCCCGAGATGCCGGAGGCCCAGGAGCCCGGCTACCGGATGTTCCACCAATTCCATGAAGTGTGGCGCACCGCCGGCCTGCGTTTGATGGAGAACTCCTTCGACAACGCCCACTTCAGCTTCGTGCACCGGGAAAGCTTCGGCCAGTTCGACAAGCCGATCCCCGCCGACCTGAACATCAAGGAAGGCGAGTACGGTTTCCACTTCGAAACCAAGGCGCCGGTGAACAACCCGGAATCCCAGAAAAAGCTGCTGCGGATGGACAGCGACACCACCGTGCGGCACATGACCAGCAACTGGTACATGCCGTTCGGCCGCCGCCTGAACATCCGCTATCCGAACGGCCTGGTGCACTCCATCGTTACCTACGCCACGCCGATCGACGACGAGCACTCCATGATCTGCCAGTGGGCGTTCCGCAGCGACAGCGAGCAGGAGGCGCCCCAGGCGGACATCATCGCCTTCGATCGCCAGGTCACCGAGGAGGACAAGCGGGTGCTGGAAAGCACCGACTACGACGTGCCCCTGGACACCGCCAGCGGCGAGGAGAAGCACATGCCCTCGGATCAGCCGGGCATGGTGATGCGCAAGATGATGATCGCCTTGCTGGAGCGCTTCGGCGAAAAAGAGGCGCGCAGCGACCATGCGCGCATTCCGGTGAAGCAGGAGAAGGCTTCGTGAGCGACCTGCTGATCCAGGGCGCGGACGCGGTGATGACCGGCCGGGCCGGCGACGCCGCCCGCGCCGGCGCCGTGGACATTCGCGTGCGTGACGGCGTGATCAAGGAAATGGCCGCCGGGTTGACCCCGGCGGCCGGCGAGGAGGTGCTGGACGCGCGCGGCTGCGTGGTTTATCCGGGCTGGGTGAACACCCACCATCACCTGTTCCAGAGTGTGCTCAAGGCGGTGCCGGAAGGCATCAACGAACCGCTGTTCGGCTGGCTGGGGGCGGTGCCCTATCCGCGCCTGACCCGCATTCGCGACCGCCATCTGGGAGTGGCGGCGGAGGTGGGGCTGGCGGAGCTGCTGTTGTCCGGCACCACCACCTGCGCCGATCACCATTACATCTACTACGGCGGTCTCGACAGCGAGATGGGCGACGTGCTGTTCGAGGTGGCGGAGCGGCTGGGGCTGCGCTTCACCCTGTGCCGGGGCGGCGCCACCGAAAAAAGGCCGCCACCCCGGTTACCCCAATGACCTGGAATCGGAAACCCTGGACGCCTACGTGGCGGACGTGGAGCGGCTCGCCGCCCGTTACCACCAGCCCGGCCCACGGGCCATGCGCCAGGTGGTGATGGCGCCCACCACGCCCACCTTCTCGGTGAACCCGGAAACCCTGCGCGAGCTGGCCCGGGCCGGCCGTGGCCTGGGCCTGCGGCTGCACAGCCACCTTTCCGAGACCTTCAATTACGTGGAGTACTGCCGCGACGTGCACGGCATGACGCCGGTGGAATTCTGCGGCGAGCACGAATGGCTGGGCGAGGACGTCTGGTTCGCGCACATGGTGCACGTGGCGGATTCGGAGCTGCCGATCCTGGCGGAAACCGGCACCGGCATCGCCCACTGCCCGCAGAGCAACTGCCGGCTGGGCAGCGGCATCGCCCGGGTGCCGGAAATGGCCGCCCGGGGCATCCCGGTTTCCCTGGCCGTGGACGGCGCCGCCTCCAACGAAGCCGCCGACATGATCCAGGAAGCGCACACCACCTGGATGATCCACCGTGCCCTGGGCGGCGCGGACGCGGTCACCGTGGAGGACGTGATCCATTGGGGCACGTCCGGCGGCGCCCGCGTGCTCGGCCTCGACCAGGTCGGCGAGCTGGCCCCGGGCCGCGCCGCCGATCTGGTCCTCTACGACCTGGATCAGCCGCGCTACTTCGGCATGCACGACCCGGCCATCGCGCCGGTGGCCGGCGGCGGCAGCGCCTCGGTGCGCCACCTGCTGGTGGACGGCCAGGTGCGGGTTCGCGACGGCGCCATCCCCGGCCTGGATCTGGCCGGCCTGCGCCAGCGCGCCGCCGACGTGGTGGCGGAACTGAACTGAGGGGCGCGGGGCGCCCCGGGAGACGCAATCATGGATACAGCCAGACAGGCCGAGGCCGCCAGCATTCCGGTGATCGACTTCGGCCCCTTTCTGCACGGCGGTGCCGAGGACCGTCAGGCGGTGGCGCGGGCCATGCGCCAGGCCAGCGCCGACTGGGGCTTTTTCTATCTCTCCAATCACGGCGTGCCGGCGGATTTGCTGCGCCGCTCGTTCCAGGCGTCCCAGGATTTCTTCGCCCTGCCCGAAGCGGAAAAGCAAAGCGTGGCCTGGCAGACCGCCAGCAGTAACCGGGGCTATGTGGCGGTACGCCGCGAGCGCCTGGACGCCAGCAAACCCGGTGATCTCAAGGAGGCCTTCAACGCCGGGCCGGAAACCGGCCCGGACGACCTGCCCGAGGAAGAGCGGCCCTACCGGCTGAACCGCTGGCCGGCCGGGCACCCGGCGTTCCGCGCCACGGTGATGGAACTCATGGACGGCTGCGTGGCGGCTTCCAACCGGGTGTTGTCGGCGTTCGCCCTGGCCCTGGATTTGCCGGACGGCTTCTTCGTCGACAGCCATGACCAGCTTCACCACACCCTGCGGCTGCTGCATTACCCGCCGCTGCCGGAAGGGTTCCAGCCCCAGGGCGGCGAACGGCGCGCCGGCGCCCACACCGACTACGGCAGCATTACCTTGTTGTTCCAGGACGGCATCGGTGGCCTGGAAGTGCGCACCCGGGACGGCGAGTGGATCACCGCGCCGCCGATCCCGGACACCGTGGTGGTCAACACCGGGGACCTGATGCAGCGCTGGACCAACCATGTGTTCTGCTCCACGCCGCACCGGGTGTCGCCGTTCACCGCCGCCGGCTCGCCGGATCGCTATTCCATCGCGTTTTTCTGCCACCCGAATCCGGACGCGGAGATCCGCTGCATTGAAAGTTGCGCGGACGCGGATAACCCGCCCCGTTATCCGCCGATTCTGGCCGGCGATCATCTGATGGAAAAACTGAATGCCACTTACTGAGCCGCCTCCGGCGGCGGTGAAGGCGGCGGCCACGCCGGCGGTGGGGCTGGGCTGGATCGCGGTGATGATCGCCGTGGCCGGGCTCAACCTGCGCCCGCTGCTTACCTCCCTGGGCGTCAGCCTGGAAGCGGTGCGCCTGGACCTGGGGCTGAGCAGCGCCGGCGCCGGCCTGCTCGCCGCCGTGCCCACCTTCTGCATGGGCGCGGTGGCCCTGGTGGGCGGCTGGCTGATCGGCCGGCTGGGCATTGGCGTGGGCATGCGCGTGGCGCTGTGGCTGGTGGCCATGGGCTGCGCCCTTCGCTGGGCCGGCCTGCAGCCGGCGGTGATGTTCGCCGCCACCCTGCTGGGCGGGCTGGGCGTGGCCTGCGGCCAGGTGCTGATCCCGGTGGTGGTGAAGCAATATTTTCCCGGCCGCGCCGCCTTGATGATGGGCATTTTCACCACCGCCATGAACCTGGGCGCGGCGGTAGGGGCGGCGGCCACGCCGGCGTTGATGAACGGCGCCGGCGGTGACTGGCGCCCGGCGCTGGGCGTCTGGGCCCTGCCGGCGCTGGTGGCCGCCTTGCTGTGGCCGGCGCGGCTGGAGCGGGCCCGTGGCGACGCCGCCCGCGCCTTGCCCTGGCGGGACCCGCTGGCCTGGCGCATGGCGCTGTTCCTGGGCACCGGTTCGGTGGCCTACATGTCGTTGCTGGCGTGGCTGGTGCCCTTCTATGTGGCCCAGGGCCACAGCCAGGCCCAGGGCGCGGCCCTGCTCACCGTGTTCACCGGCGCGCAGATCGCCGGGGCGCTGCTGGTGCCGCCGCTGGCTCAGTTCAAGCGTGACCGCCGCCCGGCGCTGGCGATCACCCTGGCCCTGCTGATGGTGGGGGTGGCCGGCTTCTGGTGGTCGCCGGAGCCCGGCGGCGTGCTGTGGGCGGTGATCGCCGGGATCGGGCTGGGCGGCTCCTTCCCGCTGGCGCTGACCCTGCCGCTGGATTACGCCGCCACGCCCACGGAGGCGGGGCGGCTGTCGGCGCTGGTGCAGGGGCTGGCCATGTTGATGGGCGCGCTGGGGCCCCTGGTCTTCGGCGTGCTGCGCGATGGCTACGGCTTCCCCGCGGCCATGCTGTTTTTGCTGTTGTCGGTGGTGGCGTCGTTCCTGATCGGTCTGACCTTCCGGCCGCCGCCCGCTAATGAGGAGAACCCCCGATGAACGTCATGGAGCACCCCGTCTTTCGTCGTTTCTGGTACCCGGTGATGCCGCTGTCCCACCTGGAGGCGGGCCCGCGCCGGTTCGTCCTGCTCGGTGAACCGCTGGTGCTGTTCCTGGACGCGGACGGCGTTCCGGCCGCCCTGGAGGATCGCTGTTGCCACCGCAGTGCCCAACTGTCCCTGGGCGATGTTTGCCAGGGCCGGGTGGCCTGCCCCTACCACGGCTGGCAATACGACCGCACCGGCCAGTGCGTGCATGTGCCGCAGATGCCGGACCGGGATCCGGGCCCCAAGCGGCGGGTGCGCGCCTTTCATTGCGACACCCGCTATGGCTACGCCTGGGTGGCTCTGGAGGATCCGATCTACCAGATTCCCGCCATTCCGGAGGCCGGCGAACCGGACTTCGAGTTGATCCAGGAGTTCTACGAGGAGTGGAAGGTGGGCGGCCTGCGGGTGATGGAGAACGAGCTGGACATGGCTCACCCCAGCTATGTGCACCTGGGCACCTTCGGCAGCCCGGAGCATCTGGTGGCCCGGGACGCCCACATCGAGGAATTCGACGGTGGCTTTCACTACACCGGCCGGCTTGGCGTCACCCAGGCCCACCATGCCCAGGAGGACGCCAACGAACGGTTCCTGGATTGTTCCTGGTTCGCGCCCTTCGTGTGCCGGCTGCGCATCAACTACGCCGATGGCGGGCCGGCCCACGTGATCGTCAATTGCCAGGTGCCCATCGACCACGGTCGCTCCCAGGTGGTGCAGTTCTGCCTGCAGCAGGATGATGGCGGCGGCTTTGACCGCGAGGCGCTGCTGGCCTTCGATCGCAAGGTGACCCTGGAGGATAAGCACGTGCTGGAGAGCACCGACCCGGATATGCCGTTGGACCCGCGTGGTGAAAAACACATGGAGTCCGATAAGCCGGGGCTGGTGATCCGGCGCATGATGGAGCGGCTGATCGAGGAGCATGAGTCGGCGGCGTCGGTCTGAGTCCTGGCTCGGGCCTTATCCTGGCGTGGGTTCTCCATCTGGCCCACACCGAGACGCTTCGAGGTGGCGTCATGTTCGGCTTCGCTATTTTGTATACAAAAATACGTCTGAAAGGTTGAATTTTCACCGCTTTCTTTCCGTTCGCCGGGCCCGGCGGGTGCTCATGGCCCCGTCTCGCCCGGCTTTTTTCTGTCCCCGTTCTTGTATTTTCCCCGCGCCCCCATAGGGCGGAATTTCCCGATTCGCCCCAAAAGCGGGCAGTAAATACCCGGTCCGCTGACCGCCTTCCCTCCGTTTGACGTCCTGTTCACCCGTCCGCCGTGCTTTTCAGGCCGCCGCCGAGCGGCTGGCACGCATCTTGAAGGTAGAGGCTTACCGTGTATGCAAGGCTGGTTTTCGCCAGTCCGGTGCACAGGACAGCGGCATGCCGCGGCCCGAGCCGCCATGCCCCAGGAGTCGCCGCCGCGGGACGTGGCGGCGTCGGATGCAAGAGGGTTTCGCCGCCGGGCGGGAAGACGGCGGGAATCCGGGGGACACCGGCCATACCGGTGGATCGAGGACGCCTTCGGCGCGGTTCGGACTTGGTTTTCGACGCCCGAGCGCCTCCCCACTTTTTAGAGAGGAAAGCACGTGAAGCTTAACAGTAAGGTTGCTAAGAGTTTGGGGGCCGCCACCTTGATGGGCGCGAGCGGCATGGCCAGCGCGGATGTGGAAGTGGACTTTTACGGTTTGCTGGATCTGTTCGCCGGCAGCCGGGAAAGCGCCGTGGCCGCGGACGATTCCAAGGTGCTGGACGCCGGCGGCATGACCACGTCCTACGTGGGCTTCAATGCCACCGCGGACATCAACGAAAGCACCCTGGCGTTCGCCAAGGCGGAAATGTTCCTGCGCCCGGACACCGGCGACGACGGCCGCTACAACGGCGACGAGTTCTTCGCCCGCGCCGCCCAGGTGGGTGTCCAGGGTGATCTGGGTACCTTCGCCGCCGGCCGGGTTAGCGCGCCCATGTTCCTGCCGGTGATCTTTTCCAACCCGTTCGGCGGTTCCTTCGTGTTCTCGCCGGCGATCCTGCACTCCTACCAGGGCGGCAACTACGGCGCCACCGTCGGTGATTCCGGCTGGAGCAACGGCCTGACCTACACCTCCCCGAGCATGAGCGGCCTGACCGCCACCGTGACCTATGCCTTCGGCGAGGAAGAGGGCGAGGACTCCGAGAACAAGTTCGGCGGCAACCTGGTGTACCGCAACGGTGGCCTGATGCTCACCGCCGCGGCCCATTCCGTGAAGCAGGGCGCCCTGAACAGCGGCGACAGCCCGGGCTTTGGTGAGAGCGGTGGCCTGGCCGCCATCGGCGGCGGTGCCTTCTCCATCACCGACCAGGACGCCTACCTGGTGGGCGCCAGCTACGACTTCGAGGTGATCAAGGTGTACGGCATGTTCCACAGCCTGAATACCGATACCACCACCGGCGACGTGGACGTGGACACCTATCAGGGCGGCGTGGATATCCCGGTGGGCCCGGGCTCGGTACTGGCTTCCTACGCCAACTCCGATTTCGAGGGTGACATCGACACCGAGCGCAAGACCTGGACCGTCGGCTACGACTGGATCGTCAACGAGCAGTTCGACGTGTACGCCAACTACATGAACGACGACGTCGACGACCTCGGCGACGGCGACACCTACGGCGTGGGTGCGCGCTTCAAGTTCTAACCGTTCGCGCTGCCTTGGGGCGGCGGCGTCCCTCTGCGTCGCCGCCCCGGGGTGCCGCCTTACGGCCGATTCTCCGCGCTAAAGCAGTAAAGGGGCCGAGCCATATGAGCGACCATTCCCCAACACACCACACCGAACTTCTGCCGCTGGGCCCCCGGCCCGGCGGCCAGTGGCGGGTCAGCGACCGGGTCGCCGACCTCAGCCGCCGCGGACCGGCGCCGCGTCCCGTTGACGTGCCGGCCGCGCCCAAGTCCCTGGTGCTCGACCTGAATCGCACGGCGCTGATCGTCGTCGACATGCAGAACGATTTCTGCACCCCCGGCGGCTGGCTGGATCACATCGGCGTGGACACCACGCCGGCGCGCCGGCCGGTGGCGCCGCTGCAAAGCCTGTTGCCCGCCCTGCGCCACGCCGGCGTGCCGGTGATCTGGGTGAACTGGGGCAACCGCGAGGATCTGATCAACATCTCCCCGGCGCTGCGCCACGTCTACAACGGCAGCGGCCGGGACGTGGGCCTGGGTGACCCGGTGCCGGGCACCGGCGCGCCGGTACTGCAAAAAGACAGCTGGGGCGCCGCGGTGATCGATGACCTGAGCATCGACGACCGGGACATCCGCGTGGACAAGTTCCGCATGAGCGGCTTCTGGGACTCGCCCCTGGATTCCATTCTTCGCAACCTGGGCGTCAGCACCTGCCTGTTCGCCGGCGTCAACGCCGACCAGTGCGTGCTGCACACCCTGGCGGACGCCAACTTCCTGGGCTACGACACCATCCTGCTGGAGGACTGCACCGCCACCACGTCCCCGGATTTCTGTTGGGACGCCACGCTTTACAACGCCCGCCAGATTTTCGGGTTCACCGCCCTGTCCGCGGATCTGATTCCGGCTTTGGAGACTTCCTGATGTTGCCGTTCTTCAAGCGCCCCGAGCAGTTCGAGGCCTTCCGTATCAAGGAAGGGGAGAGCAACCGGCTCGTGGTGATGTTCGATTCGATCAAGGAAAAACTGGATTTCATCGCCTGCGTGGAAATCTTCGACGCGGGTGGGCTGACGCCGCCCAACACCCACAAGGCCGCCGACGAGCTGTTCTTCGTCCTGGAAGGCGAGGGCCGGGCCCGCTGTGACGACGACTGGGTGGAACTGCGCAAGGGCGACGCCATGGTGGTGCCCGCCGGCGCCGAGCACGTGGTGGAAAACACCGGCCACGGCCGCCTCTACACCCTCACCGTGATGGTGCCCGACGAGAATTTCGCGCGGCTGATCCGTAACGGCGTACCCGACCAGCTGGACGCCGAGGATCTGCGCGTGCTCCAGGGAGTCGGCCAATGACCGCCCGGGTACCGATGCCGGAAGTGATCAGCATGCGCACCCGCGACGGCGTGCGCCTGGACGCGGATGTCTACCGCCCGGACGGCGAGGGGCCGTTCCCGGCCCTGCTGATGCGCCAGCCCTATGGCCGCCGCATCGCCTCCACGGTCACCTACGCCCACCCGTCCTGGTACGCGGAGCAGGGTTACCTGGTGGTGATCCAGGATGTCCGTGGGCGCGGCTCCTCGGAAGGAGAATTCGAGCCCTTCGTCAACGAACAACGGGACGGCGAGGACACCCTGGAATGGCTGGCCGGCCTGGCGGACTGCGACGGCCGGGTGGGCATGTACGGTTTCTCCTACCAGGGCGTTACCCAGCTGTTCGCCGCCGCCAGCGGCCACCCGGCCCTGAAAACCATCGTGCCGGCCATGACCGGTTTCCATCTGGGCCGCGATTGGGCCTGCGAGGGCGGCGCCCTGCGCTTGCAGAACAGTCTGTCCTGGGCGGCCCAGTTGGGCGCGGAAACCGACCGCCGCGATCACAACCACGACCGCTTCGCCCAGCGCTACCGTCTGGGCCACGACCCGGCCGCCGACGAACTGATCGACCCGGCCTCGCCGGCGGTGCGCGAATTGCTGGCCGGCACCTTTTTCGGCGATTGGCTGGATCAGCCCCTGGACAGCGACTACTGGAGCGAGCGCTCCGCCGCCGGCTGCCTGCCGGTGGTGGACCTGCCGGCGCTGCACGTGGGCGGCTGGTTCGACAGCTTTCTGACCGGCACCTTCGCCACCTTCGAGCACCTGCGCGCCGGCGCCGGGGTTCAGCGCCTGGTGGTGGGCCCCTGGACCCATCTGCCCTGGACGCCGGCGGTGGGTCAGGCATGGCTCGGCGACGCCGCCCGTTCCACCATCGATACCCTGCAGCTGCGCTGGTTCGACCGCTTTCTCAAGGATCGCGACACCGGCGTGGAACAGGACCCGCCGGTGCAGCTCTACGACCTGGGCGCCAACCGCTGGCGCGCCTATCCGGACTACGCCGGCCTGCCCACCGAACGTCTGGCCCTGGCCAGCGACGGCAGCGCCGGCTTCGATCTGGATGGCGGCCGCCTCGGTGAGGAGGGCGAAGCCACCGTGGACACCATCATTCACGATCCCTGGCGTCCGGTGCCGACGGTGGGCGGCCACCTGGCGCCGTCCACCGGCATCCATGACCGCACCGTGGTGGATGCCCGCCCGGACGTGCTCACCTACACCAGCGCGCCGTTCGATGCCGACCGGCAACTGGCCGGCCCGGTGCGCGCCACCCTCAACGCCGCCGCCGACGCGGACAGCTTCGATCTGTGCGCGGTGCTGTCGGTGGTGGACGCCGACGGCCGCGCCCGCAATCTCACCCAGGGCTACGCCCGTGCCCGGGGCAACGGGCCGGTGCGACTGGACCTGCGCGGTACCTGCGTCCGGTTGCGTGCCGGCCAACGGTTGCGCCTCAGCGTCAGCGGCGCCTGCTACCCGGCCTACACTCTTAACGACGGCAGCGGCCGCGCCCCCGGCGCCGTGCGCGCCGCCGACCAACGCATTCTGACCCTCAGCCTGAACACCCAGGGGTCCTGGCTCGAGCTGCCGGCCCGAGCCCCGACCGCAAAGGAGGAAGTGTCGTGACAAACGCCAAAGCAACCCGCCCCGAGGTGGTGGTGCCCATGACCACCGAAGAGGAAACCCGCCCGGCCGGCGGTACCCCCGCCGTGGGCCGTCCGGTGGTGTCCGTGCGCGACGTGGACAAGGTCTACGGTAACGGCACCGTGGCCCTGAAGGACGTGGACCTGACCGTCAAGGAAGGGGAATTCATCAGCCTGCTGGGCCCCAGCGGCTGCGGCAAATCCACCCTGCTGCGCTTGATGGCCGGCCTGGGCGAGGTGAGCGCCGGCAAGGTCAATTGGTGGGAGCAGGACTACAGCGTGGTGGGCGAGAAAGGCCGCAAGCTGGCCTTCGTGTTCCAGAACGCCACCCTGATGCCCTGGGCCCGGGTGCGCAAGAACGTGCGTCTGCCCCTGGACCTGAACCGGGACAAGGGCGACGAGGCGGAGCAGCGCATTGATCAGGCCCTGGAGATGGTGGGGCTGAGCAAGTTCGGCGACGCCTACCCCCGGGAGCTGTCCGGCGGCATGCAGATGCGCGTGTCCATCGCCCGGGCCATGGTCACCGGCCCCAACCTGCTGCTCATGGACGAACCCTTCGGCGCCCTTGACGAGATGACCCGCAACAAGCTCAACGACGACCTGCTGCGCCTGTGGAAGGACAACGGCTGGACCGTGGTATTCGTCACCCACAGCGTCTACGAGGCGGTCTACCTGTCCAACCGGGTGGTGGTGATGGCCGCCCGCCCGGGCCGCGTGATCGACGAGGTGCCCATCGAGGCGCCGTACCCGCGCGGCCAGGAGTTCCGTGTGTCCACCGAGTTCGCCGGTTACTGCCGGCGGGTGTCCGAGGCCCTGGAAGTGGCCAGCCAGCAAGGTGAGGAGGCGGCGTCATGAAATCCCCGTTGCTTGAAAACGAAAAGTTCGTGCAGGTGGCGGCGCCCATGTTCGTGGGCTTCCTGTTCCTGTTGCTGTGGGAAGCCATCGTGCGCGCCAACGACATTCCGCCCTACATCCTGCCCGGCCCGCTGGAAATCGGTAAGGCCTTCGTGGAGGACTGGGGGGTGCTGTTCCACGGCCTGCTGATGACCCTCAAGGTAACCCTGCTGGCGTTCGGGATTTCCGTGCTGCTGGGCACCGCCGCCTCGCTGCTGTTCGTGCAGAGCCGCTGGATCGAGGTGAGTCTGTTCCCCTACGCCGTGCTCATGCAGGTCACGCCGATCGTGGCGATCGCGCCGCTGATCATCATCTGGGTGGACGACACCACCTGGGCGCTCACCGTGTGCGCGGTGATCATCGCGATCTTCCCGATCATCTCCAACACCACCCTGGGCCTGCGCAGCGTCGATCCGAACCTGCTCAACATGTTCCGCATGTACCGGGCCGGCCGCCTGCAGCAACTGGTGCGCCTGCGTATTCCCAGTGCCCTGCCGTACTTCTTCGGCGGCATGCGCATCAGCACCGGCCTGGCGCTGATCGGCGCGGTGGTGGCGGAGTTCGTGGCCGGCACCGGCGGCACCCAGGCGGGGCTCGCCTACCTGATTCTGCAAGCCGGCTACAACCTGGATATCCCGCGCATGTTCGCGGCCCTGGGGTTGATCACCCTGACCGGTATTTCCCTGTTCGCGCTGATGGTCTGGTTGTCGGATCTGGTGCTGCGCAACTGGCACGAAAGCGCGCTCAAGGTGGAGCAATGACATGGAGACCACGATGACCGACAACGACACCCTCAAACAGCTGTGCGCCGACCTGGACGGCATCGAGCTGAGCATGGAAGACCGCGCCCTGCAGCGTTATTCCAAGGACTTCGCCTGGTTCAGCCCGGTGCTCGTGGAGCAGCTGCGCGGCAAGCAGGCCGAGCTGGTAGCCAAGCCCGCCAGCGAGGAAGAAGTGAAACGGGTGGCGGCGGCCTGCTCCAGGCATGGCATTCCGCTCACCCTGCGCGGCAGCGGCACCGGCAACTATGGCCAGAGCACGCCGCTCAAGGGCGGCGTGCTGATGGACATGAGCGGCCTGAACGAGATTCTCTGGATCGAGAACGGCGTGGCCCGGGTCCAGGCCGGCGCGCGGCTGGTGGACATCGACAAGGCGGCCCGGGAGAAAGGCTGGGAGCTGCGGCTGATGCCCTCCACCTACCGGCTGGCCACCGCCGGCGGCTTTTACTGCGGTGGTTTCGGCGGCGTCGGCTCGATCACCTACGGCTCCATCGGCGACCCGGGCAACGTGCTTGGCGTGCGCGCCCTGAGCATGGCCGAGCAGCCGCAGGCCATCGAACTGCGCGGCGCGGAAGCCCGCGACCTGTACCACGCCTATGGCGTCAACGGCCTGATCACCGAACTGGAATTCGCCCTGGCGCCGGCACTGGACTGGCAGGAAGTGATGCTCAGCTTCCCGGCGTTCATGTCGGCGGTGAATTTCTGCCAGGCCCTGGGCAGCACCTGCGGCACCATGAAGAAACTGCTGACCCTGCTGGCGGACCCGCTGCCGCAAATGTGCGGTCTGGAGGGCAAGATCCCCGCTGGACACACCGCGGTGGTGGCGATCGTCAACCGGCCCGGGCTGGACGCGCTCCATGAACTGCGCGAGAAATTCGGCGGCGCCCTGGTGGAGGAGCAACCCCACGCCGAGGTGTTCGGCACCACCAAGAGCATGATCGAGCACAGCTGGAACCACACCACCCTGCACATCTTCCGCAAGCACAAGGACATCACCTACCTGCAAAGCGGCTTCCGGCCCTGGGAGAACGTGGAGCGGGTGGAGCAGATGCACGAGCACTTCGGCGAGGAGGTGATGATGCATCTGGAATTCCTGCGCGCCGACGGCGCGGTGACCTGCAGCGGCATCCAGGTGGTGCGTTACACCACCGAGGAGCGGCTCAACGAGATCATCCAGTACCACCGCGACCAGAACGTGCACATCAGCAACCCGCACACCTACATCCTGGAAGACGGCGGCAAGCTCAGCGTCGACCCGGGCCAGCTGGCCATGAAGCGCCGCCTGGATCCCCAGGGTCTGCTCAACCCGGGCAAGATGCGCACCTGGGACGAGGAGGCCGCGGCATGACCCAGCTCCACGGCGCCGTGCCGCCGTCCCGTTTTCTGCCGTATTTCACCGCGCCGGCCATCGAGGCCCTGCCGGACAAGGAAAACACCGTGATCGTGCTGCCCATCGGTGCCATCGAGCAGCACGGCCCGCACCTGCCGGTGTGCACCGATACCGCCATCGCCAGCGAACTCACCGGCCGTGCCCTGGCGGCGCTGCCGGACTCGGTGCCGGCGTTCGCGTTGCCGCCGGTGTGGTGCGGCAAGTCCAACGAGCACATCAATTTCTCCGGCACCGTGATCCTCAAGGCCGAGACCCTGATGCGGATTCTCTGGGACATCGGTGAAAGCGTGTACCGCATGGGCTTTCGCAAGCTGGTGCTGCTCAACGGCCACGGCGGCCAGCCCCAGGTGGTGGAAATCATCGCCCGGGACCTGCGCGCCGAGTACCAGGATTTTTGTCTTTTCCCGGTGTTTTCCTGGGCGGTGCCGAACTGCGCCAGTGAGTATCTCTCCACCAAGGAGCTGGAAGAAGGCATCCATGCCGGCCGCTCCGAGACCAGCCTGATGATGGCGCTGGCCGGGGATTACGTGCACGCCGACAAGGCGGTGGGCGAGTACCCGCCGCCCCATCAGGGCCTGCTCACCCCGGAGGGACGCTTCCGTTATGCCTGGCTGACCCACGACCTGAGCAAAAGCGGCGTGGTGGGCGACCCGGCCGGCTCCTGCCCGGATGAAGGACGCAGAATGCTCGATTCCCTGATCGATGGCTGGGTGCAAGCGTTCACCGAGATTCACCATTTCCGGATGCCCGGCAACCCATAACGATGCACTCGTGGAGGTAGCGATGAAACTCTGGACTCTGACGCGCGTGGCCCTGGCCGGCGCCCTGCTCGGCGGCGCCCTGTCGGCCGAGGCCGACGACCTGACGCCGGTGACAGTGAGCACCACCTGGTACGCCCAGGCGGAACACGGGGGGCTGTACGCGGCCAAGGCCATGGGGCTCTACGAGCAACACGGCCTCGACGTGACCATCAAGATGGGCGGCCCCCAGGTGAACAACATGCAGCTGCTGCTGGGCGGCGCCACGGATTTCAGCATGAGCTACAGCCTGCAGGCCCTGAACGCGGTCCAGCAGGGGCTGCCGCTGGTCACCGTGGCGGCCTTCTTCCAGAAGGACCCGCAGTCGCTGATGGTTCACGAAGGACAGGGCTACGACGAGATCGCCGATCTCAAGGGCGCCGGCATCCGTATTCCCACCGCCGGCCGCGTGGCCTACTGGCCCTGGCTGAAGGCGGAGTACGGTTTCACCGACGACCAGCTGCGGCCCTATGATTACACCATTGGCCCGTTCATCGCCGACCCCTCCATCGCCCAGCAGGGCTACATCACCAACGACGGTTATTTCCTGGCCAAGGAAGACGTGGACGCCAAGAGCCTGCTGCTGGCGGACGCCGGTTGGGGCGCCTATTCCGCCACCCTGGTGACGACCCGGAACATGATCGATGAGCAGCCGGAGGTGGTGCAGGCCATGGTGGACGCCACCGCCGAAGGCTGGGCCGCCTACTTCGAGAACCCGGCGCCGGCCAACGAACTGATCAAGCAGGACAACCCGGAAATGCAGGACGATCTGATCGCCTATTCAATCCGGGAAATGAAGGAGCAGGGGATTCTGCTTTCGGACGCCGCCGAGGATGGCGCCTACGGCATGATGACCGATGACCGCTGGCAGGCGTTCTACCAGGACATGGTTGAGGCCGGCACCCTGCCCGAAGGGCTGGATTACCGGAAGGCCTACGACCTGCGTTTCATTCAGGAAACCTGGAAGTCCGGCGACTCCTGATCGCCGTCCCGGGGCGCGCGGCGCTCCAGGAGATCCTTGGAAGTACGGTGGGCGCTGAGCACGTGGTCGCGGATTTGTTCCGCCGCGTGCTCGCTTTCGCCGCGCACGATGGCCATGACGATGGCGCTGTGCTCGGCGAAGGAATTGGACAGCCGGTCGCCCACGGTGAACTGCACCCGCCGGTAGGCCAGCACCCGGGAACGGGCGGCCATGGCCGCCTCGAACAGATAGCTATTGTGGCAGCCGCGGAACAGGCGCTCATGGAAGCGCAGATTGGCGGCGTCGTAGGCGTCCATGTCCTCGTTGACCACGTGCACGTGGCTGTCCAGGTGCACGGCGAGCAGCTCTTCCCGCTCCGCCCGGCTCATCTTGATCGCCGCCATGCGCGCGCACACCGCCTCCATTTCCGCGGCGTATTCGAACATGTCGGCGAGGCGCTGGTCGGGAATCTCGATCACGAACACGCCGCGCCGGTGCTGGTGTTCCACCAGGCCGGCGGAGGCCATTTCCCGCAGTGCCTCGCGCACTGGCGTGCGTGACACGTCGAAGCGATTGGCGAGGGCGATTTCATCCAGGCGGGTGCCCGGCGGCAGGGTGCCGCTGAGGATTTCATCGGAGAGAACGCGACGGATCTGTTCCGCCAGCGGGCGATCGGAGTCCATGGGGACTTGCACGGAAAACTGCTCGCTCATTGTTATTAACCCTCGTCCATGAACGATACATGGGCGGCGACGACGCGCCATCCCTCCGGCCGTCGTGCCCACACCTGGCTTTGACGCCCGATGCGCGGATTGCCCGGCCGGCGGAACTCGGTCCAGACCGTGGCCAGGTCGTGGCCGTGGGTGGTGATACGGGTGTTATGCAGGGTGCGGGCCAAATTACCGCCGGGGCGGCCGGCGCGAAACGCCTGGATCTGGTCGTAGCCGTACAGGTTCTCCCCGGCGCCGTAGCGCACCACCCGGGCATCCTCCCAGAATAACCGATCCAGCACCGCCACGTCGTTATTTACCAGGGCTTTTTCGTATTCCTGGAAAACCGCTTCCACTTCCTCGATCACCTCGGGGATATCCAGTGCCTGGGACATTAGCCGTTCTCCCGTCGGGCCGCCAGTTGCAGAAGGGCCAGGTCGCTGCCCGGCGGGCCGATCAGCGACAGGCCCACCGGGCCCCGTTCGTCATGCAGCAGGGGCAGGGACAGTTGCGGCAGGCCGGCGGTGCCGGCCACCGCGGTCATGCACAGGGTGCGCAGGCGCACCTCGTCCACCGCCGCGTCGCTGGCGTCCAGGGGAATCGCCGAAGTGGGCGCGGTGGGCAGACACAGCACGGTGCCGTCGGCGACCTGCTCACGGACCTTGCGGCGCAAGGCGTCGCAGGCGGCGCGGGCTTCGGCGGCCTGGGCCGGGGTGATGGCGGACGCCGCAGCGAAGCGCTCCCGGATACCGGGGCCGAAGGAGGGCCGGTGTTCGGTGATCCAGTCGCCGAAATACTGCCAGGCCTCGAATGCTTGGGCCGGACGGAAGGCGTCGAAGAACGCCTGCAGCGGCCCCAGGGAAACCGGCTCGCCGGCGCTCAGCCCGGCGAAGCCGTCGGCGATCAGTTCGTGGAGCTGGCCGGCGAGGTCGTCGCCGGCCATGGCCAGGGCCTCGCTCAGCGGCCGCAGCCGGTGCGGCGCCGGCCCGTGGTAGGTGGGCAGCAGCCGTTGTCCCACCGCCAGCAGGGTGGCGGCGTCGCGGGCGAACCAGCCCAGGGTGTCGAAGCTCTTCGCCAGATGGGCGCTGTGGCGGTCGTCCACCAGGCCGTGGGTGGGGCGCAGGCCGTAAATGCCGCAATAGCTGGCCGGTACCCGCACCGAACCGCCGGTGTCGCTGCCCAGGGCGAAGTCCACCAGCCCGGCCGCCACCACCGACGCGGAGCCGCTGGAGGAACCGCCGGGGATGCCGTCCGGCACCGCCGGGTTGGGGGGCGTGCCGTAGTGCACGTTCTGTCCGGCCAGGCTGTAGGTGAGCTCATCGGTGTGGGTCTTGCCCACCAGCTCCGCGCCGGCGGCCAGCAGCGCCGTGATCACCGGCGAGGTGTGCTCGGCGGGAGCATGGGTGTCCCGGTACAGCGGGTGGCCGATGCCGGTGATGGTGCCGGCGATGTCGTAAACGTCCTTGGCGGCGAAGCGCAGCCCGTCCAGGGGGCCGTGGCCGGTGGGGGCGAGGTGGACCGGGTCGAAGTCCAGAAAGCCGTTGTCCAGTTTCACTCGTGTCTCCAAACAGATTCAAAGGCCCGACATCACGCTGCGCGGCAGCCACAGGCTGATTTCCGGGAACACATTGACGATCACCAGGGCCAGCAGCGCCAGCCACACCAGGGGCAGGGCGCCGCGCACCGCCTCCGCGTAGCGCACGTTGCCCAGGCCGCTGGCCACGAACAGATTCATGCCGAACGGTGGCGTGAACATGCCGATGGCGCAGTTCACGCACAGGATTACTCCCAGGTGCACCAGGTCGATGCCCACCGCCCGGGCCACGTTGACGATCAACGGTACCAGGATGATGACGATGGAGTTGGGGTCCAGGAACATGCCCGCCACCAGCACCACCAGATTGATCATCAGCAGCAGGGTCCAGGGGTTGTCGCTGAGCGCCAGCAGGCCGCCGGCGATGCTCTCGGTGATGCCGCTGGAGGTCAGATACCAGGAGAACGCCGCCGCCGCCGAGATGATGATCATCACCTGGGCGGTGACCACGGCGCTGTCCACGCAGACTTTCCACAGCCCGGGCAGGTCCAGCTCCTGGTACACGAACAGGCCGACGAAGGCGGCGTAGGCCACCGCCACGGCGGCGGCCTCGGTGGGCGTGAAAATGCCGCCGTAGATGCCGCCCAGGATCAGCACCGGAATCGCCAGCCCCCAGGACGCTTCGCCCACGGCGGTGAGCAGTTCCTCCAGGCCCGGCCAGGGCTTGGGTTCCAGGCCATCCCGGTGGGCCCGGTAGAAGCAGTAGCCGAAGAACACCGCGCCGTACACCAGGCCGGCGCCGATGCCGGCCATGAACAGGGCGCCGATGGACACCCCGGCCACGGCGCCGTAGACGATCATGAAGATGCTCGGCGGGATGATGATGCCCAGCGCCCCGGTGGCCATCAGCAGGCCCAGGGTGAACTTCTTGTCGTAGCCCTGCTCGGTCATGGTGGGCAGCATCATGCGGCCGATGGACACCACCGTGGCCGGGCTGGAGCCGGAGATGGCGCCGAAGAACATGGAGCCGGTCACCGTGGTCATGGCCAGCCCGCCGCGCATCGGCCCCACCAGCAGCATGGCCACGCGCAGAATGCGCTGGGACAGGCCGCCGGTGCTCATCAGGTTGCCGGCCAGGATGAACAGCGGAATCGCCATCAGCGGGAAGCTGTCCAGGCCGGAGAACATGCGCTGAATGATCAGCATCAGCGGCGTGCCGTTTTCCAGATGCAGACCGATGAACACCGCCAGCAGCAGCGCCACGAAGATTGGCAGGCCCACGGTGAGCAGGCCCGACACCATCACGAAGAATCCCGCGCCCATGCCGTTACCCCGCCAGTACCGGAGCCGCCGGAGCGACCGGTTTGCAACGCAGCACCCGCACCAGGGATTCGCCCAGGCGGATCAGCATGAGCACGCCGCTCACCGGAATCGCCAGGTAGAACAGGTACATGGGCGCCTCCATGGCCGGCGACACCTGGCCGAAGCGGTACAGGGTGGCGACCATGGCGCCGCCGAACCAGACCAGCAGCCCGGCCAGCACCGCGCAGGCCAGGATGATGATCACTTCCAGCACCTTGCGCGCGGGACCGGGGAGCAACTGGCGCAGCACGTCGATGTTGATGTGCGCGTCCTGCCGGAACGCCAGGCCGCAGGACAGGAACACCATCCAGATAATGGCGTAGCGAACGCTTTCCTCGGCCCAGCTGAACGAATGGTTGAACAGGGCGCGGGCGGTGATCTGCACGCACAGCATGATGGCGGCGAACAGGATCAGGGCGCCCACGGACGCCGCCTCCACCCTGGCCAGGCCGCGACTGAATCGTTGCCACATGACGGTTGCTCCCCGGGGCCGTTTACTGCCCCTCGTTAAGACGATCCAGTTCCTGGCGGGTGGCCTGCATCAGGTCCTCGCCGAGAATGGCGCCGAATTCCTCGTAGACCGGGTCCATGGCGTCGCGGAAGGCTTGCTTCTGGTCGTCGGTGAGCACCACCACCTCGGTGCCGCCGGCGTCCTTGATGCCGTCCAGGTAGCCCTGCTCCCGGGCGATGGAGCGCTCGCGCTGGTATTGGCCGGCTTCCCGGGCGGCGTCCATCAGGATGGTCCGTTGCGCCTCGGGGAGCTTGTCGAACCACACCTTGCTGAAGATGAAGGCGGTGCCCAGATAGCCGTGGTTGGACAGCATCAGGTAGTCCTGCACTTCGTAGAATTTCATCTGCGAGATCGACACCAGCGGATTTTCCTGGCAATCCACCACGCCCTGCTGCAGGGCGGTGTAGGTTTCCGAGAAGGCGATCGGCACCGGGTTGGCGCCCACCGCCTTGTACTGAGCGATCAGCAGCGGGCTTTCCATGACGCGGAACTTCACCCCGTCCAGGTCGGCGGGTTCATGCACCGGCTTGTCGCAGGTCATCTGCTTGAAGCCGCTCTCCCAGAAGCTGGCCGGCTCGAAGCCGGCGTCGCGCAGGCCGTCGAGTACGCGCTGGCCCACCGGGCCGTCCAGGAATTGATAGGCCACGTCCCGGGACGGGAACAGGAACGGCAGGTCGATCAGCTGCAGCTGCTTGTTGAAGCCGCTCAGTTTGGCGGTGGGAATGGGCGCCGCCTGCACGGCGCCGAACTGCATCTGCTGGGCCACCTGGACGTCGTCGCCCAGGGCGTTGTTGGGGAAGATCTTGACCTGGATGTCGCCGTCGCTGCGTTCCTCCACCAGCTTCTTGAAGCGCAGCGCCCCTTCGTGCTGGGCGCTGTCCTCGGTGAGGTCGTGGTGCAGCTTGACCACGGTGGCGGCCAGGGCGGCCTGGCTGCCGAGGCCCAGGGTGCCCAGGCACAGCGTCACCGCGGCGAGCGGGCGGATCAGTCGTTTCAACATGGTGCTCTCCTGCCAATCGAATAAGGACGACCGGAACAGAGCAGGCTTTGTGCCAACCGGAAAAGCCCTTTCCAATCAAAGACTTGAATATTTATTGCCCACAAAAATGATCCGCCTTGGTGCGCTGTGCTCCGAATGTATACACAGGTTTGGGGCGCCGGGCCTTCTATCCGGGCCGCGTCTCGGTGTGGGCCCCTTTCCGGGAACGCCGCGAGTCCCCGCAAGCGGGCCCGGCCACCCATCACAGATGGGCGGCGTTCGGCGGCGCGCGAAGCAGTGCTTCGCAACACGCTTGCCTCACCCCTGTAGGCTCCCGGTTTGACATCCTGTCAAACAGGGTCCCGGAAAGGGGCCCACACCGAGACGCTTCGAGGTAGCGTCACGCGCGGCTCCGTAGGGTGCCATCAGAGAGAAGAGAGGAAAGGAGGAAAAAAGAAGGCGGACGACACGGCCTGGAAGGGACCGTGCCGTCGCCGAGGGTTGCTCGGTTGCGGACGGGTCAGAGGGTAGCCACCAGGCCGTCGCTGCGCGGATCGCTGGCGCCCTCGATCACCCCGTCCGGATGGCGCACCACGGCGCCGGCGTGGCCCATGGTGTCGCTGAAGTCCTGGTCCAGCACCTCCACCTGATGGCCGGCGTCGCGCAGTTTCCCGACCAGCTCCGCTTCGAAGCGCGCCTCCAGCTTCAGGCTGGTGCTTTCCTCGCCCCAGGTGCGGCCCAGCAGCCAGCGCGGCGCGGTCACCGCCTGCTGCAGGGGCTGGTTGAACAGGCCGTAGCGGCTGAACACCGCCGCCTGGGTTTGCGGCTGGCCTTCGCCGCCCATGGTGCCGTACACCATGGTGCGGCCGTCGTCGAAGCGGGCCATGGCCGGGTTCAGGGTGTGGAACGGCTTGCGGCCCGGTTTCAGGGCCTGGGGCGCGTTGTCGTCCAGGGAGAAGCTGATGCCCCGGTTCTGCCACAGCACGCCGGTGGCGGGCAGCACCACGCCGCTGCCGAACTCCCAGTAGATGCTCTGGATAAAGCTGGCGCTGCGGCCCTCGCGGTCGATGCAGCCCATCCAGATGGTGTCGCCGGGCAGCGCCGGTTGCGGCCAGGGCAGGGCGGTGGCCGGGTCGATGCGGGCGGCCCGTTGGGCCAGGTCGGCGTCGGTAAGGAAGTCCGCCGGGTCCACGTCCATGTAGGCCGGGTCGGTGCAGTGACGGTCGCGCACCAGGAAGGCCTGCTTGGTGGCTTCCACCAGGCCGTGGATGTGCTCGAAGCCTTCCGCTTCGGTGACCCCCAGGCGGTCGAACAGGCCCAGGATCATCAGCGAGGCCATGCCCTGGGTGGGGGGCGGCTGGTTATAGAGGGTGGCGGTGCGCAGCCGGGTGGACAGGGGCTCCACCACGCGGGCCTGGTAGGCGGCCAGGTCGTCGCCGGTCACCGGGCTGCCGGCACGGGCCAGATCCCCGGCCAGGGCGGCGGCCAGCTCGCCGCGGTAGAAATCGTCCAGGCCGGCGTCGCCGAGGCGTTCCAGGGTGTCGGCCAGGGCCGGTTGGTGCAGCACCTGGCCTTCCCGGGGCACCTGGCCATCGAGCAGGAAGGCGTCGGCGAAGCCGGGCACGTCGGCCAGCTCCGGCAGTTTGGCGCGGGTCAGCGCTTCCTGGCTGGGGGTCACCGCCACGCCGTCACGGGCGTGGCGACGGGCGTCCTCCAGCAGGCGGGGCAGCGGCAGGCGCCCGCCCCACTGGCCGGCGATCTCCCGGGCCCGTTCCCAGCCGCCGATGGTGCCGGCCACGGTAAGCGCCGCCAGGGGGCCCCGGGACGGAATCACGTCGTGGCCCCGGTTGCGATAGAAGTCCGCGTCGGCGGCGGCCGCCGCCGGTCCGCAGGCCTCGATGGCGCGCGGCGCCTGGCCCGGCTCGGCGAGCAGCCAGAAGCCGTCGCCGCCGATGGCGTTCATGTGCGGGTAGACCACGGCGATCGCCGCCGCCGCCGCGATCATCGCCTCGGCGGCGTTGCCGCCCTCGCGGAGCACGTCCCGGCCGGCCTGGGCGGCCAGATGATGGGGGGCGACGAAGACGCCGCCCAGGGCGCGTTTGGTGTGCAGCATGACGAATCCTCAGAGCAGGCCGTAGAACATCCGCAGGGATGTCAGGAACAGGAACACGGCGAACGCCTGGCGCAGCCGGGTGGCATTGATGGCGTGGGCCAGGCGTGCGCCCACCGGTGCCATCAGCATGGTCATGGGCACGATCAGGATAAAGCCGATCAGGTTCACGTAGCCCACGGTGAACGGCGGCCGGCCGGGATCGCCCATGCCGTGCATCAGAGAGCCGATGGCGCCGGGCACGCTGATGAACAGGCCGATGGCGGCGGCGGTGCCCACCGCCTTGTGGATCGGATAGTTGAACAGAGTCAGGATCGGCACGGTGAGCGTGCCGCCGCCGATGCCCATGAGCGTGGAGAAACCGCCGATCACGGTGCCGATCAACTGCTTGAACGGGGTCGGGGGCAGGGATTCCGCCAGGGTCACGCCCTGGGGGCGGAACGCCATGTTGGCGGCCACCAGCAGGGCCACGGCGGCGAAGATCGCGGTCAGGGCGGTGCCGTCAAGGTAGCCGCTCATCCAGGTGCCGATCAGTACGCCGATCACCAGGGCCGGGCCCAGGGTCTTGAGCAGGGAGAAATCCAGGTTGCCCTTGGCCGCGTGGGCCCGCGCCGACATGATCGAGGTGGGAATGATGGTGGCCAGGGAGGTGCCCACGGCCACGTGCATCTTCACCGATTCGTCCACGCCCAGCAGGGTGAACAGGTGGTAGAGCACCGGCACGATAACGATGCCGCCGCCCACCCCCAGCAGGCCGGCCATGACGCCCGCGATCACGCCGGTGGCCAGCAGGGCCGCCACCAGCCCCACCAGCCAGGCGATGCTGTATTGATCCAGGAATTCCAACGGGTGACTCCTTCAACTGCTTTGTGGTCCGTCCCGGGCGGCGCTCCCCCGACATCGAGCGTGGCCGGCCTGGGCGGTTTCAGGGCATGGAGCAAGTTACGTGCCGTTCTTGTATACACGGGAATTGGCAGAAAAGTGAAGGGGTTGGGGCTATTTGGATGGTGAAATTTGAGCGTTCACGGGAAGGGCGCACCTTTGTGGTGCGTTTTGTGGGGCGGGTGGGTGGTTTGGGGGCAGGCTATTCATGCTAAGTAGTTTGATCAGGTGGAAAAGCCCGGTCTTTACTTTGCGCTCGAAGGCTGAACATGCCATTCCGGTACCTTGGTTTGTTTTTGTCGGGCTCCGGACTGGCTTCATCCAATCCCGCCATTGAGATAAGCTGAGCGCCGAGTGATCGGGCCACTGACAGCTAGAGAGGGCTCAGGAATTGGGGGAGAGCCGGATTTATGGAGATTATAGATAATGTTGCCCGGCTGCTCGGCGACGACCTGAAGGATACCCTGCAGCCCGGTGCCCGGCTCAAGATCGCGGCCTCCTGCTTCTCGATCTACGCCTACGAGGCACTCAAGGATGAGCTCGAGGCGCTGGACTCGGTTGAGTTCATCTTCACTGCACCCACCTTCGTGCCTGACCAGGCCAGCGACAAGTTCCGCAAGGAGCACCGTGAGTTCCACATCCCCAAGGCGGAGCGCGAGCGCAGCGTCCACGGTAGCGAGTTCGAGATTCAGCTCAAGAACAAGCTGACCCAGCGGGCTATTGCCCGCGAGTGTGCCGACTGGATGCGCCGCAAGGCCCGCTTTCGCTCCAACCGTGGCCAGGCCGCAATGCAGCCCTTTGCCGGCGTTGCGGCCTCAGGCGGCGATACCGTCTATATGCCGCTGCAGGGCTTCACGGCGGTGGATCTGGGCTACCAGCAGGGTAACGCGGTCTCCAACTTCGTCACCCGCTTCAGCGAGCCAGGCCACACCTCCCAGTTCATGGCCCTCTTCGACCAGCTGTGGCGGGACGATGAAAAGCTCGAGGACGTCACCGACCGGCTGCGCGAGCATATCGCCTCGGTCTACCGAGAGAACCCGCCGGAGCGAATCTACTTCCTGATGCTCTACCATATCTTCCACGAGTTCCTGGAAGACATCAGCGAGGACGTGCTGCCCAACGACCGCACCGGCTACCAGGACAGCGTCATCTGGCAGAAGCTCTTCAACTTCCAGCGCGACGCGGCCACCGGGGTCATCAATAAGCTGGAGACCTACAATGGCTGCATCCTGGCCGACAGCGTAGGGCTCGGGAAGACCTTCACTGCTCTGGCGGTCATCAAGTACTACGAGCTGCGCAACCGCTCCGTACTGGTACTGTGCCCCAAGAAGCTCGCCGACAACTGGCTGACCTACAATCGCAACCTGACCACCAATGTGCTGGCCCAGGACCGCCTGAACTATGACGTGCTCTGCCATACCGACCTGCAGCGCACCCGCGGCGAATCCTTCGGCATGCCGCTGGATCGCGTCAACTGGGGCAACTACGACCTGGTGGTGATCGACGAGTCGCACAACTTCCGCAACAACGACGTCTACAAGGACCGCGAGACCCGCTACCAGAAGCTGATGAACCAGGTGATCCGTGCGGGCGTGAAGACCAAAGTGCTGATGCTCTCGGCCACGCCGGTCAACAATCGCTTCACCGACCTGAAGAACCAGCTGGCGCTGGCCTACGAGGGCGAGGCCGAGAACCTGACCCGCCATCTCAATGGCGCCCAAGACATCGAAGGCATTTTTCGGCGCGCCCAGGCCACCTTCAACGAGTGGTCGGCGCTCCCGCCCGAGAAGCGCACCACGGGCGCCATCCTGCAGGCGCTGGACTTCGACTTCTTCGAGCTGCTGGACAGCGTCACCATCGCCCGCTCACGTCGGCATATCGAAACCTTCTACGATACCCGCGATATCGGCAGCTTTCCTGAGCGCCGCAAGCCACTCTCGTTTCACTGCCCGCTCACTCACCGAACCGATGTGATCGGCTTCAACGAGATATTCCAGCAGCTCTCCCAGCTCAAGCTCTCGGTCTACGCCCCGATCAGCTACATCCTGCCCAGTCGCCTCAAGAAGTACGAGGCGATGTACGACACCGAGGTGTACAGCGGGAGGTCCAGCTTCAAGCAGGTGGACCGGGAGAGGAGCCTGCAGGCTTTGATGACGACCAACCTGCTCAAGCGTCTGGAAAGCTCAGTGGCGGCGTTTCGCCTGACCCTGGAGGGGCTGCAGGATAGCTATCGGACCATCCTGGACAAGATCGCGGCCTTCAAGCGGACCGGGCGCGCCGAGAGCTTCGCGGACATCGCCGCGTCCTTCGAGGATTCCGGACCCGACGACGACAGCATCCCCATGCCGGGCGATGCCACGGTGGGCAAGAAGGTCCAGATCAGCCTGGCGGACATGGACCTGCCGTCCTGGGAGCATGACCTGAGCACCGACCTGGTGTGGATCGAGCTGCTGCTGGAGGAAATGGCCAAGGTCTCCCCGGCCGACGATGCCAAGTTGCAGCACCTCAAGACCCAGATCGCCGGCAAGCTGGCCTCGCCGATCAACCCCGGCAACCGCAAGGTGCTGATCTTCACCGCCTTCGCGGATACCGCCAAGTACCTCTACGACAACCTGGCACCAAAGCTGCTGGAGAGCCAGGGCGTGCACACCGGCCTGGTTACCGGAAGCGACGCCCCGAAATCCACCCTCGGCGCCATGCCCAACAGCCGCCAGCACTACGACTTCCAGGGCCTGTTGACGCTGTTCGCCCCGCAGGCCAAGAGCAAGGCCATGGTGTACCCCGATGAACCCCGCGAGCTGGACATCCTGATCGGGACCGACTGCATCTCGGAAGGCCAGAACCTGCAGGACTGCGACACCCTGATCAACTACGACATCCACTGGAACCCGGTGCGCATCATCCAGCGTTTCGGGCGTATCGACCGCATCGGCTCGCCCAACGCCAGCATCCAGCTGGTCAACTACTGGCCGGACATCAGCCTGGACGAGTACATCAATCTCAAGGAACGCGTCGAGAACCGCATGGTGATCGCCGACGTCACCGCCACCGGCGACGACAACGTGCTCAATGCCCAGTCCAACGACGTCGCCTACCGGCGCGAGCAGCTGCGCCGCCTGCAGGATGAAGTGGTGGAGATGGAAGACCTCAAGTCCGGCGTGTCGATCACCGACCTGGGCCTAAATGAATTCCGTATGGACCTGCTGGGCTACATGAAGGATAACGGCGACCTGAGCCGTGTCCCGAATGGCCTGCATACCGTGGTACCGGCCCGCCCTGAGAAGGGTCTGCAGCCCGGGGTCATCTTCACGTTGCGCAATCTCAATCAGCGGGTCGGTCGCCAGGGTAGCGGCCTGCAGCAGCAGAACCGCCTGCACCCCTTCTACCTGGTCTACATCAGCCACACCGGCGAGGTGATCAGCGACTACACCGAGGTCAAGCGCCTGCTGGACCTGGCCCGTACCGCCTGCAAGGGGCTGAGTGACCCCGTCGAAGCCGTCTATCGTGCCTTCAACGAGGAAACCCGCGACGGCCGAGAGATGCACGCCTATTCGGCGCTACTGGATCAGGCCATCCGCTCGATGATCGAGGTGAAGGAGGACAGGGACATCGACAGCCTGTTCAGCGGTGGCGAGACCACGGCACTGGTCGATATCATTGAAGGGCTCGACGACTTCGAGCTGATTACCTTCATCGTCATTCGTGAGGCAGACTCGGCCATAGACACAGGTACCGGCACGGAGCGTCATGCGGCCAGCGGGGAAAGCGAGAAAGAAGGATGACGGCACCGCTCTACCAGTACCCTACCACGACGCTGCTCGGGCGTGTGGTGGCCAAGCAGCGCATCCTGGCGCATGTGCGGGCCACTGCCAAGCTCAGGGAGCGCCTGCGGGATGAGGTCGCTCAGATCACTTGGCATGCCAAGCTGGCCCATGGCACGATCAACCTGACAGGTACCCAAGAGGTGCCTGAGCTGCAGGTCTTCGTGATCACCCTCAAGGGCGAGGATCTGCACCGAGACGTGCTGCGGGCCATCGACCGCGCCATTCCCTTCCCGATCCTGTTTGAGCTACACGGCACCTACGGCATCCGTGTCACCGCCACCTACAAGCGGCCCAGCCAGACCGACCCCAGCCAATGGGTGCTGGATGACCACTACGCCAGCAGCGACTGGCTGCCCGCCGACACGCCCCGACAGCCGCTGCCCACGGCCATCGACCTGAAACAGCTCTACCAGCAGCTGCTGCGCAGCTTGCTTTCCACACCGGCCCGCCGGGGCGAGGCCCTGCCGGATCAGCTGGAGCGCTTGAAGGCCCTGGAATCCCTCAAGAAGGATGCCGACAAGCTCGAGAAGCGCCTGCGCAACGAGAAACAGTTCAACCGCAAGGTCGCGATCAACGCCGAGCTGCGCTCGATCCGCGAGAAAATTGCCGATTATGACACTTGATCACGACCGCAGAGGTCCGGAGACACGCGACACCATGGACAAGCTGAAGATGCATTCTCCCAACCTGACCGAGGCTAACATCGCCAAGCTGGCCGAGCTGTTCCCCAGCTGTGTCACCGAAGCGCGGGATGAGCAGGGGAGGGTGAAGCAAGCCATCGATTTCGACCAACTGCGCCAGGAGCTCTCTGAAAATATTGTTGAGGGACCCCAGGAGCGGTTTAGGCTGGATTGGCCCGGTAAGAGAGAGGCTCTTTTGGCTGCCAATGCGCCGATTGCAAAGACGCTTAGGGCTTATCGAGAAGAAAGTGTTGATTTTGATTCCACAAGAAACATTTTCATTGAGGGCGATAATCTAGACGCCTTGAAGTTAATACAAGAAGCATACCTAGAGAAAGTTAAGGTGATTTACATAGATCCTCCTTATAATACTGGAGGTGATTTCATCTACAAGGACACTTTTCAATCAATGAAAAGATCCTTTGAGAGGGATACTTTTCAGTATGACGACCAATTAGGTAGGATGGTTGCAAATCCTGAAACTGAAGGTCGCTATCATTCTAATTGGCTCTCAATGATGTATTCAAGGATTAGAGTTGCCAAAAACTTGCTAAGAAAAGATGGCGTTATTTTTATATCTATTAGCGACATCGAGGTTTCTAATCTAAGAAAAATATGCGATGAGATTTTTGGAGAAGGAAACTTCGTAACTCACTTTACGTGGATTAAAAAGAGAAAGGGAAGCCATCTTTCAAGAGTTTATCGATCAATGACTGAGTTTGTTCTTTGCTATGCTAGAGATATTGATAAAGTTGAGCTTTTTGGGGAGAGAGCTTATAGTGAAAAATGGCAGCCGTTAGCAAAAAGAACAAACTCTTCTAAGCATCTTTTCTTTCAGGGAGGGGTTGTTGAAACAACTCTGGAAGATGGATATTATCCATCAGGAGAGTACGGCAAAGGTACGTCATCAATATTCTTTGAAAATGGAATTAAGGTTGAGTCAGGAGTTGTTTCTAATGATTTTTCTGTTAAAGGCCCTTTTGTATGGACACAGGTAAAGCTTAATAGTGAAATTGGCTTGGGGAGCAGGGTGTCATTATCAAAAAAATTCGGCTTTAACTCCTTGAGGCATGATCAGGCTGATAAGGTGAAGCGGCCTTCGACACTTATTGATAAAAGTTGCGGCGTTGGCACTAATGAAGATGCGTATGAAGAGGCTTTAGAGTTATTCTCTAATGAAGGGGTCATGAGCTATCCTAAGCCGGAAAGCTTGATAAGATACTTGGTTAGAACTGCTACGGAGAATGATAAAGACTCAATAGTACTAGATTTCTTTGCTGGATCTTCGACCACTGCACATGCAGTGATGAAGCTTAATTCTCTTGACGCTGGGCGTCGCCAATTTATCATGATTCAGCTGCCGGAGCCTGTCGAAGAAACTTCTACTGCATGGCAGTTAGGATATGGGAATATAGCAGAAATTTCCAAGGAGCGTGTTCGTAGGTGTGGAAGAATTATTAAAGGAGAGGAATCCGGCATAGATCTTGGCTTTAGGGTTCTGAAGGTTGACTCGTCAAATATGCGTGATATCCACTATTCGCCAGAGGCACTTAGTCAGGACCTGCTGTCTGAAAATATAGATAATATCCGCGAGGGCCGTAGTTCCGAAGACCTGCTCTTCCAAGTCTTGCTGGACTGGGGCGTAGACCTTTCACTTCCTATCTCTCGCCAGGAGCTTGATGGCAAAACCATCTTCTTCGTCGACGGAGCCGAGAAGCATATGGCCCTGGCCGCCTGCTTCGACCTCGATATCGACGAGGGCTTTGTCAAGCAGCTCGCCGAGTACGAGCCGTTGCGCGTGGTGTTCCGCGATGCCGGCTTTGCCAGTGACAGCGTTAAGATCAACGTCGAGCAGATCTTCGCCCAGAAGTCGCCCAATACCGACGTCAAGGTGATCTAGGCCCATGAGCATGGACGAGCAGGCGCTGACGGAGTTGCTGCACTCCCTGATCGAGCGCTGGGAGAGCGAGGTGGTCGAATTCAAGCGCGGTGGCAAGGGCTTCTCCACCTCGGATTTGGGAAAATACCTCTCGGCGCTGGCCAACGAGGCGAATCTGCGTGCCTGCGAAAGCGCCTGGCTGGTCTTCGGCATCGACGACAAGACTCGGCGCATCTTGGGGTCCGAATACCGTCAGGCTTCCGGCGAGCTCGACAAGCTTAAGATGCAGATCGCCGATGGCACCGAGCCTAGCATCACCTTCCGCGACATCCATGAGTTGCAAACACCCGAGGGGAGAGTGCTGCTGTTCGAAATTCCGCCCGCGCCGATGGGAATGCCCATCGCCTGGCACGGGCATTACTATGCTCGTGCCGGGGAGAGCCTGACCAGCCTGGGTCTGGACAAGCTGGATACGATTCGGCGACAGACCGATACTACGGACTGGTCCGTTCAACTGGTGCCGGATGCCACATTGGATCACCTAGACCCGGAGGCGGTCGCCAAGGCCCGCGAGTCCTTCGCCAAGAAGTACGCCAACCGCTTTGAGCCTGGCGAGGTGATGGGGTGGCCACTGGCAACCTTTCTGGATCGCGCCAAGCTGACGCTGGACGGTAAGATGACCCGGGCGGCTCTCCTGCTGCTCGGCAAGGCGGCGGCGGTACCGCTTCTGTCGCCCCATCCCGCTCAGCTGACCTGGAAGCTGGAGGGGGCGGAGCGTGCCTACCAACACTTCGGCCCGCCGTTCCTGCTGGCCACGACGCAGTTGTATCAGCGTATCCGCAATATCCAGTTGCGTCTGTTGCCCCAGGACGAACTAGTACCTATCGAAGTTTCCAAGTACGACCAGAAAATCGTCCTGGAAGCGTTGCACAACTGTATCGCTCATCAGGACTACAGTCGCAATGCGCGTGTGGTGGTGATCGAGCAATCCGACCGGCTGGTCTTCGACAATGAAGGTAGCTTTTTCGAGGGTGAACCTGGCGATTATCTGGAGGGACACCGGGTTCCCAAACGCTACCGTAACCCTTTTCTGACCCAGGCCATGGCCGAGCTCAACATGATCGACACCATGGGCTATGGAATTCATGACATGTATTCCCGCCAGGCCAGGCGTTATCTCCCGCTGCCCGACTATGACCTGAGCAAGCCAGGTGCCGTCAGGCTGACGGTGCATGGCGGCGTGGTTGACTCCGCCTATAGCCGCCTGTTGATTCAGCAGACTGATCTGGCTCTGGTCGATGTACTGGCGTTGGATCGAATCCAGAAGCAGCTGCCGATTGCCGATGATGCGGTCACTCGCCTGAGGCGGGCTGGCCTGATCGAAGGGCGCAAGCCTAATTATCACGTCTCCGCCAGCGTGGCGGACGCGACGGCGACCAAGGCCCAGTACATTCACACCCGTGGGCAGGATGACGCCTTCTACGCCAAGCTGGTGACCGACTACCTGGCCAAGTTCGGCTCCGCCAACCGCCGGGAGATCGACACCCTGCTGTGGGACAAGCTCAGCGATGCCCTGGATGAGCAAAAAAAGAAAGCCAAGGTGGGTAACATCCTGACCAAGCTGCGCCGAGCCGGCCGGATCCGCAATGCCGGCAGCCGCAGTGCGCCGGAATGGCGGCTGGCGGAGGCTGATGCAGAAAGGTCTGCAGAAAGAAACGGCGGCTTTGCAGAAAGGAATTGAACGAGGTTATGTTTAAGTTGTTGATTTTAAAGGTAAAGAATGGGGAGCCCTTTCTGCGGGCTCCGGTGCCGGTGCAGAAAGGAAGGCCATGAAGCTCAAGTTCAAGACCCAGGAATACCAGACGCGGGCCGTCGAAGCGCTGGCGGACTGCTTTGCTGGCCAGCCCTTCAGTAGCGGTATCCGCTACCGCATCGACCCGGGCGAGGCAGCCGCCCTTTCGCAGCCGATGCAGCGTGACCTGTATGCCTCGCCTGACCCCGACGGCGCCGGCTTCAAGAACGCCGCGCTGGAGCTGACGGAGCTTGATCTGCTGAATAACATCCGGGCCGTGCAGCGCCGCCAGAACTTGCCGCTCTCCGACGGCCTGAAGAAAGATGACAAGACCGGCTGCCTCTACAACCTGGACGTGGAGATGGAGACCGGCACTGGCAAGACCTACGTCTATTTGAAGAGCATGTTCGAGCTGAAGCAGCGCTACGGCTGGAGCAAGTTTATCGTGGTGGTGCCCAGCATCGCCATCCGCGAGGGGGTGTACAAGTCGCTGCGGATCACCGCCGATCACTTCCTGGAAAGCTACGGGGAGAAGGCGCGCTTCTTCATCTACGACTCCAGGCAGTTGGACAAGCTGGAAAGCTTCTCCTCGGATGCTGGCATCAATGTCATGGTCATCAACGTTCAGGCGTTCAATGCTGCCACGAAGAAAAACGCTAGCGAAGCAAATAGGAGAATTTTTAGGGAGCTGGACGACTTCCAGTCGCGCCGCCCCATCGACGTGATCAAGGCCAACCGCCCGATCCTGTTCCTCGATGAGCCGCAGAAGATGGAAGGGGGCAAGACGCTCAGCTCCCTGAGCGAGTTCAACCCGCTGTTCATCGTGCGCTACTCGGCCACCCACAAGACAATCTACAACAAGATCCATCGCCTGGACGCCCTTGACGCCTACAACCAGAAGCTGGTGAAGAAGATCTCGGTGCATGGTGTCACCACCAGGGGCCTCACCGGCACCGATGCCTACCTCTACCTGGAAAATATCGAGACGGCCAAGAACAAGCCTCCTGTGGCCTGGGTCGAGTACGAGGAGAAGACGGCCAGCGGCGTGAAGCGCAAGCGCCGCAAGCTGGGCAAGGGTGACAACCTGCATGAGCTATCGGATGGGCTGGAACAGTACAAAGGCTTCGTCGTCTCGGATATCGACGCCCGTGTCGACCAGCTCAGCTTCACCAACGGTGTCGAGCTCACTGCCGGGGAGGTGACCGTCGATGTCACCGAGCAGACGCTGCGCCGGATCCAGATCCGCGAGGCGGTCAAGGCGCACTTCAAGAAGGAGCAGCTGCTGTTCTCCCAAGGGGTCAAGGTGCTCACCCTGTTCTTCATCGATGAGGTGGCCAAGTACCGCCAGTACGAAGAGGGCGGTGAGGTGCTGGGTGAGTACGCCCGGATCTTCGAGGAGGAGTACAACCGTCAGCTCGACCAGGTGCTGACCCTGGAGGACAGCGAGTACAACCGCTACCTGAAGGGCATCAGTACTTCGGACACCCACAACGGCTACTTCTCCATCGACAAGAAGTCCAAGCGCCTCGTCGACCCGGCAACTAAGGCGCGTTCCACCGAGACGGACGACGTCGATGCCTACGACCTGATCCTGAAGGACAAAGAGCGCCTGCTCTCCTTCGAGGAGCCCACGCGATTCATCTTCTCCCACTCCGCTCTGCGCGAGGGCTGGGACAACCCCAACGTGTTCGTCATCTGCACGCTGAAGCACAGCGACAACACCATCTCCCGGCGTCAGGAGGTGGGGCGCGGCCTGCGCTTGGCGGTCAACCAGCTGGGGGATCGCATGGACGACCCGCTGACGGTGCACGACATCAACGAGCTGACGGTGGTCGCCAGCGAGAGCTACAAGGACTTCGTCACCGCCTTGCAGCGTGACATCAGCAACGAGCTCTCCGAGCGTCCTCGGGTCGCCGACGAGGCCTACTTCACCGGCAAGCTGCTCGTGTCGGATGAGGCCGAGGTTGAGGTCACGCCCGCCATGGCCAAGGAGATCTATCGCTACCTGCTCAAGAACGACTACACGGATAACGCCGACCACATCACCGAGGCTTACCACCAGGCCAAGGAGGACGGCACCCTCGCCGTGCTGCCGGAGGCGCTGCAGCCCCATGCACAGCAGGTCTTCCAGCTGATCGACAGCGTCTTCAGTAACGCCCAGCTGCCGCACATCGATGACGGCCGAAAGGCCAAGCTGAACCCGCTCAACGACAATTTCCGCAAGAAGGAATTTCAGGAGCTCTGGGAGCGCATCAACCGCAAGGCGGCCTATTCCGTCAGTTTCGACTCCAACGAGCTGATCGATAAATGCGTGGGCTATCTGGACCTGAAACTCAACGTGAAGCGCTTGGAGTACCAGGTGGAGCGCGGCACTCAGAAGGCGGAAGCCAGCTACCAGGACTTGTCCAGCGGGCAGGCCTTCACCGTCAACGAGAGCGAGCGGGTCAAATATGACGGTACGCTGCATTCGGCGGTTCAATACGACCTGATCGGCCGCCTGGCCGAGGGCACGCAGCTGACGCGGCGCACCGTCGCGGCGATTCTCTTCAAGATCCAGCCGAAGACCTTCAAGCAGTATCCGATGAACCCGGAGGACTTCATGGCTCAGGCCGCCAGGCTGATCAACGAGCAGAAGGCCAGCATGGTGGTCGAGCACATCAGTTACGACCCGATCAATGAGCGGCACAGCCGGGAAATCTTCACCATCGAAAAGCCGGAGAACCAGCTGGATCGAGCCTACAAGGCCAACCGCCACGTCTACGACTATGTGGTGACCGATTCCAAGATTGAGCGGGGCTTCGTTGAAGAGCTCGACACCAGCAAGGAGGTGGTGGTCTACGCGAAGCTGCCGAAGAGCTTCTTTATCCCGACGCCGGTGGGCAACTACAGTCCCGACTGGGCCATCGCCTTCAATGAGGATGACGTGAAGCATGTCTACTTCGTGGCCGAGACCAAGGGAAGCCTTTCATCGTTGGAGTTGCGTGAAGTTGAACAGGCCAAGATCCGGTGCGCCACCGAGTTTTTCGACACCATTGCGACGGCCGAGGTGAAATACGATGTCGTCGATTCCTATGACAAGTTGATGGGGTTGGTGAGTTGATGTGGCTGCGGCCATGTAAAAAATTGTTACAATAAAGCGGCCATGGCCGAAATGTTATGGGCGGGGACGTCCTGCGCGAAGCGGTGCTTCGCTTGTCGAACCCCTACGGGGGTTTGTCGGGGCCCTCCCTGGCCCCGACCCTTCGGGCTACGCGCCAATCCGCTCCCGGCGGATTGGTCATCCTCCCACCGCAACCGCGCAAAGAAAAAGGGGCGCCCGCATGGGCGCCCCTTTTTCTTTGCGTTGGTGGAGGCGGGGGGAATCGAACCCCCGTCCGCCAGCAATCCGCCTGTGGATCTACATGCTTAGTCTGGTCTATTGATTTAAGAGGCTGCGGCCCGACCGACAGGGCGCAGTCACCGAGTCCCTAAGAGTTTTAACGGCGCCATCCGGGACGGACTTTGCCGCGAGCCTGTGTAGCGATGCTCGCCGCACTTCCCCACAGGCTGGGTCGTTTGGCGATAAGCGGGGTTTAAGCCGCTAGTGCGTAAGTATCGTCGTTTGCGATTACTTTAAGATGCCACAAGGTATTTACGAGCATTGCGACGCTACTCGACATGCACCACAGGTTTCTTTACCGGCGTCGAATCCATGTCGCCCCCTGTGATCTGGCCGCTCAGGCCAAGCGGCGTATTGTAGGAGATGGGGCCGGTCCGTGGAAAGCCAAGGGGCGGTTTTTTGTCGAGACCGCCGGAAAAGGCGCCGTTAACCGGCTTTTACAGATATTGTCGAACAATCAGACCTGAATGCCATGGTGTCGTCATCCGCAGGGCGCATCATGATCCTGACGGCGAGCCCCGAATTCCGACGACAAAGCCAGCCGCCAACCCTTCGTTGATGGATTCGTTCAAAGAGGAGCGAGACGATGAAAGCGATCTTTCGGTCAGCTGAACAGGTTGTCGAGAAAGCCCTGGCGCCGGTGGCGGCCCACCCCCTGCTGGCGCGCACCCTGCAACTGATGCTGGCGGTGGCGCTGTACGCCGGCGGCATCGCCGCGCTGGTGGCGGTGAGCGGCGACTCCCGGATTCCGGTGCTGCTGTTCGCGGTGTACTTCCTGCCGGCGGTGCTGCGCGCCTGGCTGCAGGTGTACTGGCAGGTCCGTGACGAAGTACGCGGCTGGCGCCGGCGTCACGGGCGCACCGGCAAGGCGTTTTAATCGAGTCTGGCGAAATCGCGATTAAAGCCGCTCCTACGGCATTGCTGTAGGAGGGACTTTAGTCGCCATCAGTGCTGGCGCAGGATGCGCTGCTTCTGGCGGTTCCAGTCGCGCTCGCGTTCGGTGGCGCGCTTGTCGTGCTTCTGCTTGCCCTTGGCCAGGGCGATGTCCAGCTTCACCAGGCCGCGTTTCCAGTGCAGGTTTACCGGCACGCAGGTGAAGCCCTGCTTTTGCACGCCGCTGAACACCTTGGCCAGCTCCTTGCGGTGCAGCAGCAGCTTGCGGCTGCGCTGGGGGTCCGGCACGAAGTGGGTGCTGGCGGTGGGCAGGGGCTCGAAGCGGGCGCCGAACAGGAACGCCTCGCCATCCTTGAGCAGGATATAGGACTCCGTCAGGTTGGCCTTGCCGGCGCGCAGGGACTTGACCTCCCAGCCCTCCAGCGCCAGACCGGCCTCGAAGAATTCTTCCAGATGATAGTCGAAGCGCGCCTTGCGGTTCTGCGCGATGGCGTTCGGCGTCGACTTTTGCTTTTTCGCTTTGCCCATGGGGCGGCGATTATAGAGAGTGCCCGCGGTTCTGGCGAGGGGCGCGGCCCGCTTCGGTGGGTGAGCGTTCACGCACTGTCTCTTGAGGGGCCCCGGGAAAATCAAGACAATGGCCGCACTGCGTCGAGGGGTTGATAGCCGATGAGCGAAGAGAACAAGCCGGTCCACGGCATGTGGGCCAGCCGGTGGGTGTTTATTCTTGCCGCCACCGGGTCCGCCGTGGGCCTGGGCAATATCTGGCGGTTTCCGTACATCACCGGTGAGTACGGCGGCGGCGCCTTCGTGGTGCTGTATCTGATCTGCATCGCTCTGATGGGCGTGCCGATCATGATCGCCGAGGTGCTGCTGGGCCGCCGGGGCGGCCTCAGCCCGATTCACTCCATGGGCCGGCTGGCCGAGCAGAGCAAGGTGAGCCGGCGCTGGAAGGGCATCGGTTACCTGGGCGCGCTGGCCGGCTTTCTGATTCTGTCGTTCTATTCCGTGGTCGCCAGCTGGGCGCTGATCTACGTCTGGGAGGCGGTCACCGGCATGTTCCAGGGGCTCACCGCGGTGCAGTCCCAGGGTAACTTCGAGGCCATGCAGGCCAATCCCTGGCTGATGATGGGCTCGCACACCGCCTTCATGCTGCTGACCATGGGCGTGGTGGCCCTGGGCGTGAAGCGCGGCCTGGAGCGGGCGGTGGAAGTGCTGATGCCGGTGCTGTTTCTGCTGCTGGTGGTGCTGATCGGCTATGCCGCCACCACGCCGGGCTTCGTCGAGGGCGTCAGTTTCCTGTTCGCGTTCGACTTTTCCAAGCTCTCCGGCGAGGCGGTGATCATCGCCCTGGGCCAGGCGTTCTTCACCCTGAGCCTGGGCATGGGCGCGATCATGGCCTATGGCGCCTACATGCCCCGGGAGATCAAGGACAAGAAGACCGGCCGCTCCCGGCCGGTGTCGATCGTGTCCTCGGTGGCGATCATCGCCGTGCTCGACACCCTGGTGGCCCTGGGCGCCGGCCTGGCCATGTTCCCGTTGCTGTTCACCGGCGGGCTGGAGCCGGCCCAGGGGCCGGGCATGATGTTCGTGACGCTGCCGCTGGCCTTCGGCCAGATGCCCGGCGGCATTCTGTTCGGCAGCCTGTTCTTCGTGCTGGTGGTGTGCGCCGCCTGGAGTTCCTCCATTTCCCTGGGCGAGCCGATGGTGGCCTGGCTGGTGGAGCGCGGCCACAAGCGTGGCGTCGCCGCCTCCATGGTGGGGTTGGCGGCCTGGGTGCTGGGCATCGGTTCGGTACTGTCGTTCAACCTGTGGAAGGACGACACCTTCCTGATGGGCACCTTCTTCGACAACATCGAATTCCTGTCCACCAGTATCCTGCTGCCGCTGGGCGGCCTGCTGATCGCCGTGTTCACCGGTTGGGTGATGAAGGAGACCCAGGCGCGCAAGGAGCTGGCGATGAAGAGCTTCCCGCTGTACCTGGTGTGGCGGGCGCTGGTGCGGGTGTTCTCGCCGCTGGCGGTGATCGCCCTGATTCTCTACTCGATCTGGTCCGCGGTCGGAGGTGGCGGTGGCTGAGTCGATCCGCGTGGAGGTGGTCTACGCGCTGCCGGACAAGCAGCGCCTGATCGCCCTGGACGTGGCGCCGGGCACCACCATGCTGGACGCGGCGCGCCAGTCCGGCATCGCCGGGCAGTTCGAGGGGCTGGAGCTGGAGAAGATGCCGATGGGCATTTTCGGCAAGGCGGAGCCGGATCCGGCCCGCCGCGTGCTGGCGGCGGGGGAGCGGGTGGAAATCTACCGGCCGCTCAAGGTGGACCCCAAGGCCGCCCGGCGGGCCCGGGCGGAGCGTTCTCGCTAGCAGGGCCTGGCGGCGCCTTCAGCCGTCGCGGGGCTGGGGAACGGAGGTGGCGTCCGGGGTGCTCTGGGTGCCCGGTTCCGGGGCCGGATCGCTGAGCGGCTCCTGCTCCACCACATCGCCTTCGCGGCGGTCCTCGGCGCGCTGTTCCAGTTCCCGGTCCCGGCGGCCGGAGGTGCGTTCGCGGACGTTGGCGACCACTTCGCCCCGGTAATGGCTGTACTGGCCGTTCTGGAAGAACACCACGATGTCCTGTTCCACGGTGTCGGCCTTGCCCGGCTGGTAGTGCAGCAGGTAGTACCAGGTGTCCGGGGTGAACGGGTCGGTGAGGGTCGGCGGGCCCAGCACGAAGCGCACCTGTTCCGGGCTCATGCCCGGTTCCAGTTCGGCCAGCATGTCCTCGGTCACCACGTTGCCCTGGGGGATGTCGATACGGTACACCCCGGGGAATCGCAGGGAGCTGCAGCCGGTGAGAAGACCGGCGAGTAACAGGGATAGGAGAAAGGTCCTTGGCATGATGTTTCGACTTGGCATAATGTCCGGGCGATAATACAGACTTGTTGAAGGGGAACAAGGTTCCTCACGGAATCAGGAATCCCCGCTGGCGGCATACGGAGCAATTGTTTTGGATAATCAGGATCTTAGAAAAGCAGGCTTGAAGGTCACCCTGCCGCGGATGAAAATCCTGCAGCAGCTGGAATCGTCAAGCGAGCGGCATCTCAGCGCCGAGGACATCTACAAATCGCTGATGGATGCCGGCGAGGACGTGGGCCTGGCCACCGTCTACCGGGTACTGACCCAGTTCGAGCAGGCCGGCATCGTGCTGCGCCACAACTTCGAGGGCGGTTCCGCGGTGTTCGAGCTGGCCGACGAGGACCATCACGACCACATGGTGTGCATGGAAACCGGGGAGGTGATCGAGTTCGTCGACGAGGAAATCGAGGAGCGTCAGCATCGCATCGCCGAGGAGCACGGCTATGAGATCGTCGACCACTCCCTGGTCCTTTACGTGAAACCCAAGGGCGGCAAGAAGTAGGCCGCCGACCCCGCCAGCCTGCGCCGTGGCGGCCGCCGCGGCGCGCCGCCAGCTTTCCGAACCCCCGCCCGGGCCGCCGCGAGGCGCCCGGGCGGGGTGCGTTCAGGCGACCCGCTGGCCCTTGTCGAGCATCTCCCGGGCGTGGGCCAGGGTGGATTCGGTGATTTCCACCCCGCCCAGCATGCGCGCCACTTCCTCCACCCGGGCGGTTTCTTCCAGGGGTTGGATGCGGGTACGGGTGGTGTCCTTGCTTTGCAGCTTGTGCACCTGCCAGTGCTGGTGGCCCTGGGCGGCCACCTGGGGCTGGTGGGTAATGCACAGCACCTGGGCGTGGCCGCCCAGCTCGCGCAGCAGGCGGCCGACGATCTCGGCGACGCCGCCGCCCACGCCCACGTCCACCTCGTCGAACACCAGGCTGGGCACGGTCAGGTTGCGCGCGCAGATCACCTGGATCGCCAGGCTCACCCGGGACAGCTCGCCGCCGGAGGCCACCTTGGCCAGCGGCCGGGGCGGCTGGCCCGGGTTGGCGGAGAAGCGGAACTCCACTTCCTCGAGCCCGTCCGGGCCCGGCTTGCCTTCCTCCACCGCCGCCTCCAGGCGGGCGGCTTTCATGCCCAGGGCCTTGAGTTGCTTCTGCACCTCCCGGGTCAGGGCGCCGGCGGCGTCCCGGCGGCGCCGGCCCAGGGCCTGGGCCTGTTCCATGTAGGCATCGCGGGCGGTCCGCTCGGCGGCGGCCAGGGCTTCCAGGTGCTCGTCGAAGTGCTCCAGGGTGTCCGCTTCCTCGGCCAGGCGCCGGTGGTGCTCCACCAGCTCCTCCGGGCGCAGGCGGTGCTTGCGGGCCAGGGTGTAGGCCTGGCCGAGCCGCTCCTCCACCTGGTTGAGCCGCTCCGGGTCCAGATCCAGTTTTTCCAGGTAGTGGCGCAGGTCCTCGGCGGCGGCCTCCACCTGCAGGCGGGCGGATTCCACGGTGTCGAATACCCCGGCCAGGCCGTCGTCGCTGGCGCGGGCTTCCTCCACCCAGTGGCTGACCTGGCCCAGGTGATCGTTGACGGTGCCGTCCTCGCCGTCGTAGAGGGCGGTGACCGCCTGCTGGCACAGGCGGATCAGGGCGTCCGCGTTGCCCAGACGTTGTTGTTCCTGCTCCAGCTCCGGCAGTTCGCCCTCGGCCAGATCCAGGGCGTCCAGCTCCTCGAGCTGGAAGCGCAGCAGTTCCTGGCGTTCGGTCTGCTCGCGGGCGCTGGCCAGGGCGTCGTCGTGGGCGCGCCGGGCGGCCTGCCAGTCGCGCCAGCGTTCGCGGACGGTGGTGGCCAGTTCGCCGGCCTCGGCCAGGTTGTCGAGCAGAGCGCGGTGGGTGTCCTTGCGCAGCAGGGCCTGGTGCTCGTGCTGGCTGTGGATGCTGATCAGGTGCTCGCCCAGGTCGCGCACCTCGGTGAGCGGCGTGGGGGTGCCGTTGATGTAGGCCCGGGAGCGGCCGTCGGCGCGCACCGTGCGGCGCAGCAGGCACTCGTCGCCGTCATCCAGCTCGCGCTCGGCGAGCCAGGCGCGGGCCGTCGGGTTGTCCCCCAGGTGGAAGGTGGCCAGCACCTCGGCCCGTTCGCAGCCGGGGCGCACCACGGCGCTGTCCGCCCGTTCCCCCAGGGTCAGCGACAGGGCGTCGATGAGCACCGACTTGCCGGCGCCGGTCTCGCCGCTGATCACGGTGAGGCCCGCCTCCGGTTCCAGCTCCAGCTGGTCCACGGTGGCGAAGTGGCGAACACTGAGATGGGTCAGCATGGACTGTCCTTCTGGCCAGTAGTTGTTGGGATGTTAGGGTATTCCCGCCGCCAGTGTAAGCCCCCGCCGGCGGAGCACTGGACGGCGGCGCCGGCGGACACGGAAAATGCGTGGCGGGAATCAGGCTATACTGAGTCGTCTTCCTTGGTATTTGAAGTATGTCCAAGCTGGAACTGAACGAGCGCAAGCAAAGGTTGTTGATGACCCTGGTGGAGCGCCATATCCGCCACGGGCAGCCCGTGGGCTCCAAGACCCTGGCCGCCGGCAGCGGCCTGAGCGTGAGCCCGGCGACGATCCGCAACATCATGGCGGAGCTGGAGGAAATGGGTTTGCTGGCCAGCCCGCACACCTCCGCCGGCCGGGTGCCCACGGAGCTGGGGTACCGCCTCTACGTGGACACCCTGCTGGCCTCCAGCACCATGGAGCGGCCGGACAACGCCCGTTTGCGCGAGGAGCTGCGCCGCATGCTGGCGCCGGACCAGTCGCCCCAGGCGCTGGTCTCCCAGGCCTCGCGGACCCTGGCGGAACTGACCCGCATGGCCGGCCTGGTGGCGGTGCCGCGCCGCCAGGTCACCACCCTGCGCCAGGTGGAGTTCCTGCCGTTGTCCGGGCAGCGGGTGCTGGTGGTGCTGGTGGTGAACCGCTCCGAGGTGCAGAACCGCATCATCCAGACCAGCCGGGAATACGACGAGGTGGAGTTGCGCCAGGCCGCCAACTACATCAACCAGACCTACGCCGGCTGCGACCTGGACGGCATCTGCGAGGGGCTGCTCAGCACCATGGAGGCGGACCGCGCCCAGCTCGACCGGATGATGCAGACCACCCTGGACGTGGCCGGCAAGGCGCTGCGCCCGGAGCGGGAGGACTCGGATTACGTGGTGTCCGGCGAGTCCAACCTGATCGACAGCGCCGAGCTGGACAGCATCGACAAGCTGCGCGACCTGTTCGACGCCTTCAACCGCAAGCGCGACATCCTGCACCTGCTGGAGCGCAGCATGAAGGCGGACGGCGTGCAGATCTTCATCGGCCGGGAGTCCGGCTACCAGCCGTTCGAGGAGTATTCCCTGGTGTCCGCGCCCTACCGGGTGGACAACGGGCCCATGGGGGTGCTGGCGGTGGTCGGCCCCACCCGCATGGACTACGAAAAGGTGATTCCCACCGTGGACATCACCGCGCGCATCCTCTCCGCCGCGCTTACCCAACTCTGAAGGCGGTTAAGAGTTAACAGTGAACAGTTAACAGCGAAAGCCCGTGTGCCGCCGGCTCCGGGGCCTGCCGGAGGGCGGAGTGCCCTCGCAGCCGGCGCGGGCACGGCCTTGACGAGGCATCACGCTCGCCCGCGCACTATTAACTATTCACTGTTAACTGTTCACTGCCTCCTCTTCTTCCCTTGAATCCCGCCGTGCCGTTCCCATATCTTTGCCCGCTTTCCCAGAATTCGGGATGTGTGGAGTGGATATGAGCGAACAGGACAAACAACAGCCGGCCGACGAGGCCGAAATCAACGACGGCGCCCGCCCCGAGGCGGACGCCGGACAGGAGGCGTCCGGGCAGCAGGACGGCGGCGTCGAGGCGGAGCTGGCGGAAACCCGCGACCGGCTCGCCCGGGTGGAGAAAGCCCTGGCCGAGGCCGACCTGCGTTCCCAGGCGGAGATCCAGAACGTGCGTCGCCGCGCCGAACGGGACGTGGAAAGCGCCCACAAGTTCGCGCTGGAGAAGTTCGCCGCCGACGTGCTTACCGTGGCGGACAGCCTGGAACGGGGCCTGGCCACGCTGGATCCCGAGGACGAGGCGCTCAAGCCCGCCCGCGAGGGGCTGGAACTCACCCTCAAGGTGCTGCTTGATGTGTTCGCCAAGTACAACCTCGAGCAGATCGACCCGCAGGGCCAGCCCTTCAATCCGGAGCACCACGAGGCGATGACCATGGTGCCGGCGCCCAACGCCGAGCCCAACACCGTGATCGAGGTGCTGGAGAAGGGTTACCAGCTCAATGGCCGCCTGATCCGCCCGGCCCGGGTAGTGGTCAGCAAGGCCGAATAAGGCGCCCCGCGCCTCTCTTGAAAAGCGCAAGCCAGCCGCCATATAGGTGGCAAGTCAATAAGGTTCAGCTGTCCGGACGGCCTGATGGGGTTCGGACCGTGTGAAGGAGAATGGAACGTTATGGGTAAGATCATCGGTATCGACCTTGGCACCACCAACAGCTGTGTCGCTGTCATGGAAGGTGACAAGACCAAGGTAATCGAAAACGCGGAAGGCGCGCGCACCACGCCGTCCATCATCGCCTACACCGAGGACAACGAAATCCTGGTGGGTCAGGCGGCCAAGCGTCAGGCGGTCACCAACCCGACCAACACCCTGTACGCGGTCAAGCGCCTGATCGGCCGTCGCTTCGACGACGAGGTGGTGCAGAAGGACATCAAGATGGTGCCCTACAAGATCACCAAGGCGGACAACGGCGACGCCTGGGTGGAAGTGAAAGGCGAGAAGCAAGCGCCGCCGCAGATCTCCGCGCAGGTCCTCAAGAAAATGAAGAAGACCGCGGAAGACTACCTGGGCGAGGAAGTCACCGAGGCGGTGATCACCGTGCCCGCCTACTTCAATGACTCCCAGCGTCAGGCCACCAAGGACGCCGGCCGCATCGCCGGTCTCGAGGTCAAGCGCATCATCAACGAGCCCACCGCGGCGGCACTGGCCTATGGCCTGGACAAGAAAGGCGGCGACCGCACCATCGCGGTCTACGACCTGGGTGGCGGTACCTTCGACATCTCCATCATCGAGATCGCCGAAGTGGACGGCGAGCATCAGTTCGAGGTGCTGGCCACCAACGGCGACACCTTCCTGGGTGGCGAGGACTTCGATCTGGCGATCATCAACTACCTGGCGGACGAGTTCAAAAAGGACTCCGGCATCGACCTGGGTGGCGACGCCCTGGCCATGCAGCGCCTCAAGGAAGCCGCCGAGAAAGCCAAGATCGAGCTGTCCTCCGCGGAGCAGACCGAGGTCAACCTGCCCTACATCACCGCCGACCAGACCGGTCCCAAGCACCTGGTGGTGAAGGTTACCCGGGCCAAGCTGGAATCCCTGGTCGAGAAGCTGGTGACCCGCTCCCTGGAGCCGTGCAAGACCGCGCTCAGCGACGCCGGCGTGAAAGCGTCCGACATCACCGACGTGATCCTGGTGGGCGGCCAGACCCGCATGCCCATGGTGCAGAAGAAAGTGGCTGACTTCTTCGGCAAGGACGCCCGCAAGGACGTCAACCCGGATGAAGCCGTGGCCATCGGCGCCGCCATCCAGGGCGCGGTACTGGCCGGCGACGTCAAGGACGTGCTGCTGCTGGACGTGACGCCGCTGACCCTGGGTATCGAGACCATGGGTGGCGTGATGACGCCGCTGATCGAGAAGAACACCACCATCCCGACCAACGCGTCGCAGGTGTTCTCCACCGCCGAGGACAACCAGACCGCGGTGACCGTGCACGTGCTGCAGGGCGAGCGCAAGCAGGCGGCCCAGAACAAGTCCCTGGGGCAGTTCAACCTGGAGGACATTCCGCCGGCGCCGCGTGGCGTGCCGCAGATCGAGGTAACCTTCGACATCGACGCCAACGGCATCCTGCATGTGGGCGCCAAGGACAAGGCCACCGGCAAGGAACAGACCATTCAGATCAAGGCTTCCTCCGGCCTGTCCGATGATGAAGTCGATCAAATGGTCAAGGACGCCGAGGCCCACGCCGACGAGGACAAGAAGTTCGAGGAGCTGGTGCAGGCGCGCAACCAGGGCGACCACCTGGTGCACGCCACCCGCAAGACCCTGGAAGAAGCCGGCGACAAGGCCAGCGAGGAAGAGAAAGAGGCCATCAACAAGGCCATCGCCGAGCTGGAAGAGGCCCTCAAGGGTAGTGACAAGGACGACATCGAAGCCAAGACCAAGACGCTTACCGAGGCGTCCGGTTCCCTGGCGCAGAAGATGTACGCCGAGGCCCAGCAGGCCGAGGGCGCGGCGGATGCCGGTGCCGGCGATCAGCAGAAGGCGTCCGGTGACGACGTGGTCGACGCCGAGTTCGAGGAAGTCGACGACGACAAGAAGAAGTAAGCCGTCCGCTCGCGGACGTCCAATTCGCACCAGAGCAACGCCGGGCCCCAGGGCCCGGCGTCTTAGCTTGAGTCGAACGGATCGAATATGTCCAAACGCGATTATTACGACGTGCTGGGGGTGGCCAAGGACGCCAGCCAGCAGGATCTGAAAAAAGCCTATCGCCGCCTGGCGATGAAGTACCATCCGGACCGCAACCCGGATGACCAGGAGGCGGTGGCCAAGTTCAAGGAGGCAAAGGAAGCCTACGGAGTGCTCGGCGACGAGCAGAAACGCGCCGCCTACGATCAGTTCGGCCATGCCGGCGTCAACGGCCAGGGTGGCTTCGGCGGCGGTGGCGCCGGCGGTTTCGGCGGTGGCGGTTTCGGCGATATTTTCGGGGACATCTTTGGCGATATCTTCGGTGGCGGGCGGCGTGGTCCGGCCCGTGGCGCCGACCTGCGCTACACCCTGGAGCTGAGCCTGGAACAGGCGGTGCGCGGCTGCGAGGAAAAAATCCGCGTGCCCAGCTGGGACACCTGCGAGGTGTGCGAGGGCAGCGGTGCCCAGGCCGGCGAGCAGCCGGTCACCTGCCCGACCTGCAACGGCATGGGCCAGGTGCGCATGCAGCAGGGCTTCTTCACGGTGCAGCAGGCCTGCCCCACCTGCCACGGCGAAGGCCGGGTGGTGGAAAACCCGTGCGGCAACTGCGGCGGCCAGGGCCGGGTGCAGAACACCCGCACCCTGTCGGTGAAGATTCCCGCCGGCGTCGACACCGGCGACCGCATCCGCCTGGCCGGCAAGGGCGAGGCGGGCATGAACGGGGCGCCCCCCGGGGATCTGTACGTGCAGGTGGCGGTGCGCGAGCACGACATCTTCAAGCGCGACGGCGAAAACCTGCACGTGGACGTGCCGCTGAGTTTCGTGGACGCGGCCCTGGGCGGCGAGCTGGAAGTGCCCACCCTGAACGGCCAGGTTAAATTGAAGGTGCCGCCGGAGACGCAGACCGGCAAACTGTTCCGGCTGCGGGGCAAGGGCGTTACCCCGGTACGCGGCGGCCCGCCCGGCGACCTGCTCTGCAAGGTGGTCGTGGAGACCCCGGTCAAGCTGTCCGGCGAACAGAAAGAGCTGCTGCGTGATTTCCAGGATTCCCTGGAGAAGGGCGGTGAGCGCCACAACCCCCGCCGTACCAGCTGGTTCGAGGGCGTGAAGCGCTTCTTCGACGGGCTGTAAGGCACCCAGGAACGACGACGGGCGAAAACCATGAAAGTAGGCATTATTGGCGCCGCCGGGCGCATGGGACGGATCCTCATGGAGGCCACCCTGGCCAATCCGGACACCGAGCTGGCCGCCGCCGTGGATGTGCCCGGCTCCAGCCTGATCGGCGCCGACGCCGGCGAGCTGGTGGGCCAGGGGCGCCTGGGCGTGGCCCTGGCGGACGATCTGGAGAAGGTGGTCCGGGACGCGGAAGTGTTCATCGACTTCACCGTGCCCGAGGCCACCGCCCGCCACGTGGCGGTGTGCCGGGCCGCCGGCACCCGCCTGGTGATCGGCACCACCGGGCTGGATGACGACCAGACGGCGGCCCTGCGCGCCGCCGCCGAGGACATCGCCATCTGTTTCGCGCCCAACTATTCCATCGGCGTGAACCTGTGCTTCAAGCTGCTGGAAACCGCCGCCGCCGTGCTCGGCGACGAGGTGGACATCGAGGTGATCGAGGCCCACCACCGGCACAAGATCGACGCCCCCTCGGGCACCGCCCTGCGCATGGGCGAGGTGGTGGCCCAGACCCTGGGTCGCGATCTCAAGGAGTGCGCGGTGTACGGCCGCGAGGGCCGCACCGGCGAGCGCGAGCGCCACACCATCGGCTTCGACACCATCCGTGCCGGCGACATCGTCGGCGACCACACGGTGATGTTCGCCGCCGAGGGCGAACGGGTGGAGATCAGCCACAAGGCGTCCAGCCGCATGTCCTTCGGCCGTGGCGCGGTGCGCGCCGCCCTGTGGCTGGGGCGTCACGAGCGCGGGCTCCATGATATGCAGGACGTGCTCGGCCTGGCCGGCGACAGCGCCGGCTGGGGCCGCTGAGCGGCGATCCGGGCGCGCGGCGTGACAGCGTGACCGATACGTCCTAAAATGGCGCCTGCCCAAGATGGGCGAGCGGGTGGCCGAGTGAAAAATGGGCTGTTGGCCCAAAAGCGCGTTTTCTGAAAGCGAGGTGGAGGAATCCATCTCGCTTTTTTGCGAACCCCTTACGGGGTGGCGCGTGGCCCCCGCCACCGATCTCCACAAGTCCCTATCCGCCAGGAGGTTGCGTTGACGGTACCCGCCATACTAGCTCTGGAAGACGGTAGCCTCTTTCGGGGCATCGCCATTGGCGCCACGGGAGAAACCGTGGGTGAAGTGGTGTTCAACACCGCCATGACAGGCTATCAGGAAATTCTCACCGATCCGTCCTATGCCAAGCAGATCGTGACCCTGACCTATCCGCATATTGGCAATACCGGGGTGAACCCGGAGGACGAAGAGTCCGACCGCGTCTGGGCCGCCGGCCTGGTGATCCGCGATCTGACGCTGACCGTGAGCAGCTGGCGGGCAGAACAATCCCTGCCGGACTACCTCAAGGCACGCAATATCGTCGCCATCGCCGACATCGACACCCGCCGCCTGACGCGCATCCTGCGCGACAAGGGCGCGCAGAACGGCTGCATCCTGGCCGGCGAGGACGTCGATGAAGAGCGGGCCCTGGCCGCCGCCCGGGGGTTCCCGGGCCTCAAGGGCATGGACCTGGCCCGGGAAGTGAGCGTCGGCGAAACCTACGCCTGGACCGAAGGCACCTGGGATCGCCCCACCGGCCATCGTCCCGGCGCCGATCCGCGCTTCCACGTGGTGGCCTACGACTACGGCTGCAAGCGCAATATTCTGCGCATGCTCGCCGATCGTGGCTGCAAGCTCACCGTGGTGCCGGCGCAAACCCCGGCCTCGGACGTGCTGGCGATGAACCCGGATGGCGTGTTCCTGGCCAACGGCCCCGGTGACCCGGAGCCCTGTGATTACGCCATCGCCGCGATCCGCGAAATCCTCGACACCGGCCTGCCGGTGTTCGGCATCTGCCTGGGCCACCAACTGCTCGGCCTGGCCAGCGGCGCGCGCACCATGAAGATGAAGAACGGCCACCATGGCGCCAACCACCCGGTCAAGAACCTGGAGGACGGCACCGTGATGATCACCAGCCAGAACCACGGCTTCGCGGTGGACGCCGATACCCTGCCGGATAACGTCAAGGTGACCCATGTGTCCCTGTTCGACGGCACCCTGCAGGGCATTCATCGCACCGACGTGCCGGCGTTCGGCTTCCAGGGTCACCCGGAAGCGAGCCCCGGCCCGCATGACTGCGCGCCGCTGTTCGATCATTTCATCGAGCTGATGGAGGCCCACGGGGCCCGCTGAGAGCGTCCGGCGCCGAGCGCCGGACCCCTGGACAGAATCAACGCCTGACGGTTAGCACCTATGCCCAAGAGAACCGACCTACAGAGCATCCTCATCATCGGCGCCGGCCCCATCGTCATCGGCCAGGCCTGCGAGTTCGATTACTCCGGCGCCCAGGCCTGCAAGGCCCTGCGCGAGGAAGGCTTCCGGGTGATCCTGGTGAATTCCAACCCGGCCACCATCATGACCGACCCGGCCATGGCGGACGCCACCTACATCGAACCCATCACCTGGGAAACGGTGGCCAAGATCATCGAGAAGGAGCGCCCGGACGCCCTGCTGCCCACCATGGGCGGCCAGACCGCGCTCAACTGCGCCCTGGATCTGGAGCGCCACGGCGTGCTCGCCCAATTCAACGTCGAGATGATCGGCGCCAACGCCGACACCATCGACAAGGCCGAGAACCGCGACCGCTTCGACAAGGCGATGCGCAACATCGGCCTGGAATGCCCCAAGGCCAAGGTGGCGCGCACCATGCCGGAAGCCTGGGAAATCCAGGCGGAACTGGGCTTTCCCACCATTATCCGGCCGTCGTTCACCATGGGCGGCTCCGGCGGTGGCGTGGCCTACAACAAGGAAGAGTTCGAGGAAATCTGCGGCCGCGGCTTCGAGCTCTCGCCCACCCACGAGCTGCTCATCGACGAGTCGCTGCTGGGCTGGAAGGAATACGAGATGGAGGTCGTTCGTGACAAGAACGACAACTGCATCATCGTGTGCGCCATCGAGAATTTCGATCCCATGGGCGTGCACACCGGTGACTCCATCACCGTGGCGCCGGCGCAGACCCTCACCGACAAGGAATACCAGATGATGCGCGACGCCTCCCTGGCGGTGTTGCGTGAAATCGGCGTGGAAACCGGCGGTTCCAACGTGCAGTTCGGCATGTGTCCGGACACCGGCCGGATGGTGGTGATCGAGATGAACCCGCGGGTGTCGCGGTCCTCGGCGCTGGCCTCCAAGGCCACCGGCTTCCCGATCGCCAAGGTGGCCGCCAAGCTGGCGGTGGGCTACACCCTGGACGAGCTGCAGAACGAGATCACCGGCGGCGCCACTCCGGCCTCCTTCGAGCCGTCCATCGATTACGTGGTCACCAAGATCCCGCGCTTCAACTTCGAGAAATTCGCCGCCGCCGATCCGGTGCTCACCACCCAGATGAAATCCGTGGGCGAGGTGATGGCCATCGGCCGCAACCTGCAGGAATCCCTGCACAAGGCGCTGCGCGGGCTGGAAACCGATTCCGTGGGCTTCGACCCCAAGGTGGATCTGGACGCGCCGGACGCCCGGGAAGTGATCGCCCGCCAACTGTCCACGCCAGGGCCGGAGCGGATCTGGATCGTCGGCGATGCCTTCCGCGCGGGCATGACCGTGGACGAGGTGTTCCAGATTTCCCAGATCGACCGCTGGTTCCTGGTGCAGATCGAGGACCTGATCAACGACGAAAAGGCGGTGGCCGCCGGTACCTTCAGCGACTTGAGCAAGGCGCGCCTGTACGCCCTCAAGCGCAAAGGGTTCTCCGACGCGCGCCTGGCGCAGCTGCTCGGCGTCAAGGAGCAGGACGTGCGCAGCCAGCGCCGCGAACTGGGCGTGCAGCCGGTGTTCAAGCGCGTTGATACCTGCGCGGCGGAATTCTCCACCGCCACCGCCTACATGTACTCCAGCTATGACGAGGAGTGCGAGGCGAACGTCTCCGACCGGGACAAGATCATGGTGATCGGCGGTGGCCCGAACCGCATCGGCCAGGGCATCGAGTTCGATTACTGTTGCGTGCACGCCGCCTTCGCCATGAAGGACGACGGCTACGAGACCATCATGGTCAACTGCAACCCGGAGACCGTGTCCACGGACTACGACACCTCCGACCGCTTGTATTTCGAGCCGGTGACCCTGGAAGACGTGCTCGCCATCGTCGACAAGGAAAAGCCCAAGGGCGTGATCGTCCAGTACGGCGGTCAGACGCCGCTCAAGCTGGCCCGCGACCTGCAGGCGTTCGGCGTGCCGATCATCGGCACCAGCCCGGACGCCATCGACGAAGCCGAGGACCGCGAGCGCTTCCAGCAGATGGTCAACAAGCTCGGCCTCAAGCAGCCGCCCAACCGCACCGCCCGCTCCCTGGACGAGGGTCTGCGGCTGGCCGCCGAGATCGGCTACCCGCTGGTGGTGCGCCCCTCCTACGTGCTCGGTGGCCGGGCCATGGAGATCGTCTACAACGAGGCGGAGCTGCGCAGCTACATGAACAACGCGGTGAGCGTGTCCAACGACTCACCGGTGCTGCTCGACCGCTTCCTGGACGACGCCATCGAGGTGGACGTGGACGCGGTCTGCGACGGCAAGCAGGTGGTGATCGGCGGCATCATGCAGCACATCGAGCAGGCCGGCGTGCATTCCGGCGACTCCGCCTGCTCCCTGCCGCCGTATTCCCTGGACGCGGCGGTGCAGGACGTGATGCGCGAGCAGGCCGGCGCCATGGCTCTGGAGCTGGGCGTGATCGGCCTGATGAACGTGCAGTTCGCGGTCAAGGGCGATGAAGTCTACGTCCTGGAAGTGAACCCGCGGGCTTCGCGCACGGTCCCTTATGTCTCCAAATGCATCGGCGTGTCCCTGGCCAAGGTGGCGGCCCGCTGCATGGCCGGGGTGTCGCTGGCGGAGCAGGGCTTCACCGAGGAAGTGGCGCCGCGCCATTACTTCGTGAAGGAAGCCGTGTTCCCGTTCGCCAAGTTCCCGAAAGTGGACCCGATCCTGGGGCCGGAAATGAAGTCCACCGGCGAGGTGATGGGCGTTGGCGCCACCTTCGCGGAGGCGTTCGGCAAGGCCTCCCTGGGGGCCGGCGAACGGCTGCCCAAGGGCGGCACCGCCTTCATCTCCGTGCGCGACGCCGACAAGGCGGCCGCCGTGGACGTGGCCAAATCCCTGATCGGCCATGGTTTCGAACTGGTGGCCACGCGCGGCACCGCCGCTCACCTGGCGGAGGCCGGACTCACGGTGAAACCGGTGAACAAGGTGCTGGAAGGACGGCCGCACATCGTCGATATGATCAAGAACGACGGCGTCGACCTGATCGTGAACACCACCGAGGGCAAGCAGGCGATCCGCGATTCCTTCGCCATCCGCCGCTCCGCCCTGCAGCACAAGGTGTTCTACACCACCACCATCACCGCGGCCTACGCGGTCTGCCAGGCAATGGCCATCAGCGGTGAGCCGCAGGTGCGTCGTCTGCAGGACCTGCACGCCGATATGCACTGACCGTTGCCGTCCCGAGGGCCGTTTCCTTCGGGGCGGCCCCAAGGACGACAAAAGAGGTTAATCCTATGCAACGCTTTCCCATGACGGTGGCCGGCGCCGACGCGCTTCGCCGCGAGCTGGAGCGGCTCAAGAAGGAAGACCGGCCGCGCATCTCCGCGGCCATCGCCGAGGCCCGTGAACACGGTGATCTGAAGGAAAACGCCGAGTACCACGCCGCCCGCGAACAGCAGGGCTTCTGTGAAGGCCGCATCCAGGACATCGAGAGCAAGCTCTCCAATGCCCAGATCATCGATATCACCAGCATCCAGAACACCGGCAAGGTGATTTTCGGTGTCACCATCACCATCGTCGACGTGGACACCGACGAGGAGAAGGTCTACCAGATCGTCGGTGACGACGAGGCCGACATCAAGAACGGCAAGTTGAGCGTCAATTCACCCATCGCCCGGGGCCTGATCGGCCGCGAGGAAGGCGACGTGGTGCAGATCGAGACCCCGGGCGGGGTCAAGGAATACGAAGTGGACAAGGTGGAGCACATCTGAGGCGGATCGCCGCCCGGCCGCGCTGGCGGCTCGGGCGGCGATGCCCGGTTCACTGATCCTGGAAGCGCAGAATGTTGGACAGCTTCGGGTTGGGCTCCGCGGCGGCGCGGTAGAGCAGGGCGATGTTGCCCACGCGCTGCACCTGTTCGGCGCCGCTGTGCTCGCACATCGCCTCGATCATGCGGGCGCGCTCGTCCCGGGTCGGGGCGTTGACCTTCACCTTGATCAGCTCGTGGTCTTCCAGGCGCGCCGCCAGCTCTTCCAGGAAGGCGTCGCTGAGGCCCTTGTCGCCGGACAGCAACACCGGCTTAAGGTGGTGGCCGATACGGCGCAGGCGTTTCTTGTCCAGCGGGCTCAGGGGCATGATCTTCTCCAAAAACGGGGGCGCCATTCTAGACCCCGAAATCCACCGATGCGAGAGGCGTTGAACCATGGCCCGATCAAAAAGCAGCCAGCGCTGGCTCCGGGAGCACTTCGACGACCAGTGGGTGGCGAAGGCCCAGGCCGAGGGCTACCGCTCCCGGGCCAGTTTCAAGCTGCTGGAGATCCACGAGAAGGACAAGCTGTTCCGGCCCGGCATGCGGGTGCTGGACCTGGGCGCCGCGCCGGGCGGCTGGTCCCAGGTGGCGGCCCGGCTGGTGGGTTCACGGGGTACTGTCGTGGCCAGCGATATTCTCGCCATGGACGCCATCCCGGATGTTTCCTTCGTGCAGGGAGACTTTCGGGAGCAGGATGTATACGAGCAAATCATTGCACTTCTTGGGGAGCGGAAAGTCGACCTTGTAATGTCCGACATGGCCCCCAATATGAGTGGGAACAAGGCCGTGGATCTGCCCCGCGCCATGTATCTGGCTGAACTGGCGCTGGATATGGCGGTCAATGTGCTGCAACCGCGCGGGATGTTCCTGGTCAAGGTGTTCCAGGGCGAGGGGTTCGACGAGTACCGCCGTTCCCTGCAAGGCGCCTTCCAAAGGGTGGTCAGCCGCAAACCGGCGGCCAGCCGGCCGCGCTCTACCGAGGTGTACCAATTGGGGTCCAACCTGAAGTAGTGTAGAGTTGAAAGTCTGTCAGTACGCGCTATCGCGCTCAGTAAGTCGAGGTCTCCCTTGAACGACATGACCAAGAATATCGTGCTGTGGCTGGTGATCGCCGGGGTGCTCTACGTTGTCGCCTCCAGCATCAACCCGCAGCCCTCCCAGCAAATGCTGAATTACTCCTCGTTCATTCATAACGTGGAGAGCGGCAATGTGGATCAGGTCACCATCGGCGGTAGCCGTATCTCCGGCGAGATGAAGGACGGTACCCGCTTCGAGACCGTCAAGCCGCAGGCCATGGACACCAATCTGATGCCCACCCTGATCCAGAACGACGTGCAGGTCACCGGCAAGGAACCGGAGCGTCAGGGCTTCCTGACCCAGCTGTTCCTGTCCGTGCTGCCGATTCTGCTGATCCTGGCCATCTTCATCTTCTTCATGCGCCAGATGCAGGGCGGCGGCAAGGGCGGCTCCGGGCCCATGACGTTCGGCAAGTCCAAGGCCCGCCTGATGGGCGAGGACCAGATCAAGACCACCTTCGCCGACGTGGCGGGCGTGGAGGAATCCAAGGAAGAAGTGCAGGAGCTGGTGGAGTTTCTGCGCGATCCGGCCAAATTCCAGCGCCTGGGCGGCAAGATTCCGCGCGGCGTGCTGATGGTGGGCTCCCCGGGCACCGGTAAAACCCTGCTCGCCAAGGCCATCGCCGGCGAGGCCAAGGTGCCGTTCTTCAGCATTTCCGGTTCCGATTTCGTGGAAATGTTCGTGGGCGTGGGCGCGTCCCGGGTCCGCGACATGTTCGATCAGGCCAAAAAGCACGCGCCGTGCATCATCTTCATCGACGAGATCGACGCCGTGGGCCGCTCCCGGGGCGCCGGCGTGGGCGGTGGCCACGATGAGCGCGAGCAGACCCTCAACCAGCTGCTGGTGGAGATGGACGGCTTCGACGCCAACGACGGCATCATCGTGATCGCCGCCACCAACCGGCCGGACGTGCTTGACCCGGCGCTGCTGCGCCCGGGCCGCTTCGACCGCCAGGTGACCGTGCCGCTGCCCGATGTGCGCGGCCGCGAGCACGTGCTCAAGGTGCACATGCGTCCGGTGCCGGTGGGCGAGGACGTGGATCCCAGCGTGATCGCCCGTGGTACCCCGGGCTTCTCCGGCGCCGACCTGGCCAACCTGGTCAACGAGGCCGCCCTGTTCGCCGCCCGCGCCAACAAGCGCGTGGTGGGCATGGAGGAGTTCGAGAAAGCCAAGGACAAGATCCTCATGGGCGCCGAACGCCGCTCCATGGTGATGAGCGAGAAAGAGAAGCTGAACACCGCCTACCACGAATCCGGCCACGCCATCGTCGGCCGGCTGGTGCCGGACCACGACCCGGTCTACAAGGTGAGCATCATTCCCCGTGGCCGGGCCCTGGGCGTGACCATGTACCTCCCCGAGGAGGACAAGTACTCCCAGTCCAAGCGGGCCATCGAATCCTCGATCTGCTCGCTGTACGGCGGCCGCCTGGCCGAGGAGATGACGCTGGGCTTCGACGGGGTCACCACCGGTGCCTCCAACGACATCGAGCGCGCCACCAAGATGGCCCGCGCCATGGTCACCAAGTGGGGCCTGAGCGAGAAGATGGGGCCGCTGGCCTACGAGGAAGACGAAGGCGAAGTGTTCCTCGGCAAGCAGATGTCCCAGCGCAAGCACGTCTCCGAGCAGACCGCCGAGGAGATCGACCGCGAGGTGCGCGCCATCATCGACAGCTGCTACCAGCGGGCCAAGCAGATCCTGGAGGACAACCGGGACAAGCTCGACCTGATGGCCGAGGCGCTGATGCAGTACGAGACCATCGATTCCGATCAGATCGACGACATCATGGCCGGCCACAAGCCGCGCCCGCCCCGTGACTGGCGTGACCAGGGCCCGGGCGGCAGCGGTGCCTCTTCCAAGGGTGACGAAGCCGCCGGCGACGCCAAGCCCGGTGACGACGCCATCGGCGGCCCGGCCAATACGCACTGACGACCCGGCTTCAATGACCACAACCAGCCTGACCTGTGGGGCGCGGACACTGAACCTGTCCGCGCCCCTCGTTATGGGGGTCCTGAACGTGACCCCGGACTCCTTCTCCGACGGCGGCCGCTATACCTCGCGGGACGCCGCCCTGCGCCAGGCGGAACGCCTGCTGGCGGAAGGCGCGGCGATCATCGACGTGGGCGGCGAATCCACCCGCCCGGGCGCCGAACCGGTGCCCGAGCAGGAAGAACTGGATCGCGTGATTCCGGTGGTCGAGGCCCTGACCCGGGAGCTCGACGCCCTGGTGTCGGTGGACACCAGCACCCCGGCGGTGATTCGCGAATCCGCCGCCGCCGGCGCCGGCCTGATCAATGACGTCCGCTCCCTGCGCCGCCCCGGCGCCCTGGAGGCCGCCGCCGCCACCGGCCTGCCGGTGTGCGTGATGCACATGCGGGGCGAGCCGGGCGACATGCAGGACGACCCGCGCTACGACGACGTCACCGCCGAGGTGATCGCCTTCCTGCGCGAGCGGGTGGAGGCCTGCGTGGCCGCCGGCATTCCCCGCCACCAGCTCCTGGTGGACCCGGGCTTTGGCTTCGCCAAGACCCTGGAGCACAATCTGCGTCTGCTGGCGGAGCTGGAGGCGCTGCGCGTCCTGGAGCTGCCCATGCTGGTGGGGCTGTCGCGCAAGGGCATGATCGGCAAGGTGCTGGACCGGCCGGTGGACGAGCGCATGCCCGGCTCGGTGGCGGCGGCGGTGCTGTGCGTGGACCGGGGCGCCAGCATCGTGCGTGCCCATGACGTCAAGGCCACCCTGGACGGCGTGCGTTTCGCCCACGCCGTCAATCACTACAAAAAACGCTGACCGCGCCCCGGACGGCGCGGGCGCCCGGCGTGGAAGACTCCCGGCATAGGAGGCAAGGGATGAGTCGCAAGTATTTTGGTACCGATGGCATTCGCGGCACCGTGGGTGAGCCGCCGATCACGCCGGATTTCGTGCTCAAGCTGGGCTGGGCCGCCGGCCGCGTGCTGGCCGCCCGGGGTAGCAGCAAGATTCTGATCGGCAAGGACACCCGCATTTCCGGCTATATGTTCGAATCCGCCCTGGAAGCGGGCATTTCCGCCGCCGGCGTGGATGTGCGCTTGCTCGGCCCCATGCCGACGCCGGCCATCGCCTATCTCACGCGCACGCTGCACGCCCAGGCGGGTATCGTGATCTCCGCGTCCCACAACGCCTACACCGACAACGGCATCAAGTTCTTCGGTGACAACGGTCGCAAGCTGAATGACCAGATCGAGGCGGAGATCGAGCGCATGCTCGACGAGCCGATCTCGGTGGTGCCCACCGACCAGCTCGGCAAAGTGCGGCGCATCGACGACGCCCGCGGCCGCTACATTGAGTTCTGCAAGAGCACCGCGCCGGGTCTGAATCTGAATGGCATGAAGATCGTGGTGGACACCGCCAACGGCGCGGCCTACCACATCACCCCGGACGTGCTGGAGGAACTGGGCGCCGAGGTGGTACCCATGGCGAACCGGCCGGACGGGTTCAATATCAACCGCGATTGCGGTTCCACCAAACCGGACGCGCTCTGCCGCCAGGTGGTGGCGGAAGGCGCCGACCTGGGCCTGGCCCTGGATGGCGACGCCGACCGGCTGATCATGGTGGACGACCGGGGCCGGGTGGTGGACGGCGATCAGCTGCTGTATATCATTGCCCGGGACCGGCGCCGTCACGACCGCCTGGACGGTGGCGTGGTGGGCACGCTGATGACCAACCTGGGCCTGGAGCTGGCCCTGCAGGCCCTGGACATTCCCTTCGTCCGGGCCAAGGTGGGCGACCGCTATGTCATGGAGCAGTTGGACGCCCGCGGCTGGCTGCTGGGCGGCGAATCCTCCGGGCATCTGGTGTGCCTGGATCGTACCTCCACTGGCGATGGCACGGTGGCGGCCCTGCAGGTCCTCGACGCCCTGCGCCGCGAAGGGCGAAGCCTGCGCGAGGCGGTAGCCGAGGCGCCGCTGTTGCCGCAGACGCTGATCAATGTGCGCGGCGCCAACCGTGACCGCTACCAGGACGATGAGGGCCTGAGTGTGGTTCTGAGCGAGGTGGAGGCGGAGCTGGGCGAGAATGGCCGCGTGCTGCTGCGTCCCTCCGGCACCGAGCCACTGGTGCGGGTGATGGTGGAAGGCAAGGACGCGGACCAGGTGGAGCGGCTGTGCCGGCGCCTGGCGGACGCGGTGGAAACGGCGATCGCCTGAGATCGGTTGAAAGAGGGTAGAGGCATGACAAGAACGCCGCTGGTGGCGGGCAACTGGAAGATGAACGGACGGCTGGCGCTGGTCGACGAACTCGCCGGGGCGCTGCGCGGCGCCATGCCGGAGGGCGTGGAGGCGGCGCTGTGTCCGCCTTATCCCTACCTGCCGGCGCTGGAGAAGGCGCTGGATGGCGCCGGCGTCGTGCTCGGCGCCCAGGATGTGTGCGATCACGAGGACGGCGCTTTCACCGGTGAGGTGTCGGCGGAAATGCTCAAGGAACTGGGCTGCGTCTACGTCATCGTCGGCCACTCCGAACGCCGCGAGCTGTACGGCGAGGACGACGACCGGGTGGCCAGCAAGTTTCTGCGCGCTCAGCAGGCCGGCCTCACGCCGATCCTGTGCGTGGGCGAGACCCTGCGCGAGCGGGAAGCGGAGCAGACCGAGCAGGTGGTGGTGCGGCAACTGATGGCGGTGGTGGAAGCCGCCGGCGTGGAGGCCCTGGCCGGCGCGGTGGTGGCTTATGAGCCGGTCTGGGCGATCGGCACCGGCCTCACCGCCAGCCCGGAACAGGCCCAGGACGTGCACGCCCGGCTGCGCGCCGTGGTGGCCGACCAGGACGCCGGCGTGGCCGCGGGGCTGCGGCTCCTTTACGGCGGCAGTGTAAAGGCGGATAATGCCGCCCCTCTATTCGCCCAGCCGGATATCGACGGTGGTCTGATCGGCGGGGCCTCTTTGAAAGCAGAACAATTTATCGCCATTTGTCGGGCGGCAGGTTGATTTATGGATATTGTGCTTCATGTAGTGCATGTGCTGGCGGCGTTGGGCCTCATCGGCCTGATCCTGATCCAGCACGGCAAGGGCGCCGACGCCGGCGCCTCCTTTGGTGGCGGCGGCTCGCAGACCGTGTTCGGCAGCGCCGGCTCCGCCAACTTCCTGACCCGCTCCACGGCGGTACTGGCGGTGGTGTTCTTCATCACCAGCCTGGGGCTCGCCTGGATGGCGCGCCAGGAAGCCACCGGTGGTGGCAGCATTCTGCCGGCGCTGGAGTCCGTGGACGAGCAGGACGTGCCCGCCGTGGACCAGAGCGGTGGCGAAGTGCCCGCGCCGGAAGCGCCGGCGGCCGGCGACGTGCCCGGTGCCGGTGGCGCCAGCAGCGACGTGCCGGCGATGGATTCCGGCGAATCCGAAAAAGAGTCTTTCGATGTGCCGGCGGCTGAGTTAGAATCCCCGGCCCCGGATGAGACGCCGTCTCAGCCGGAGCAGTAAGCGAGTTCTTTGCCGAAGTGGTGGAATTGGTAGACACGCTATCTTGAGGGGGTAGTGACCTTACGGTCGTGCCGGTTCAAGTCCGGCCTTCGGCACCAAATATGGAATAGCTTTGTCTGCCCTTAAGGTTCGGAAAAATAAATACTTTTTTCTCGAACCGGATTGACAAGGCCCGCGCGAATCCTTAGTATTTGCGCTCGATTTCAAGTGCGGGGTGGAGCAGTCTGGTAGCTCGTCGGGCTCATAACCCGAAGGTCGTAGGTTCAAATCCTGCCCCCGCTACCACTTATCGGAGCCGATCCCGGTTCCGTAGAACAAAAAGCCCCTCTATAGGGGCTTTTTGCTATCCACAACCGGGGTCGCTAGTGGGAATGGGCGTTATGCCCATTTTTTGTTTGTGGCGCCGGAAAAGAGGCAAATGTCAAAACGCACTGAACAACTCAAGGAGCTGCTGACTCCGCTGGTCGAGGACCTGGGTTATACGCTCTGGGGCGTGCAATACCTCCAGGGTCGCGGTGCCGTATTGCGTCTTTTTATCGACCACGAAGAAGGTATCACCGTTGACGATTGCGCGCGGGTGAGCCAAGAGGTCAGCGGCCTGCTGGACGTGGAAGATCCTATTCCCGGTGAATACAACCTGGAAATTTCTTCCCCGGGCCTGGACCGCCCCATCTTTGAACTTTCCCAATTCGACCGTTACCTGGGCGAGGATGTGCAGCTCAAGCTGCTGGCCCCGGTGGCGGGCAAGCGTAAAATGACGGCGACCCTGGTTGCCGTTGATGGCGATACGCTGGTGGTGACGCTTGACGGCGACACCCTGCGTGTTCCCTACAGTCAGGTGGATCGCGCCCGATTGCAGCCCCGCTTCGATTGAGCGCGCCCCGGAGACATAGGTAAAGGCCTGGCCATGAACAAAGAGATCCTGCTGGTAGCGGAAACCGTTTCCAACGAGAAGGGCGTCAGCCGCGATGTGATTTTCGAGGCCATCGAATCGGCCCTGGCGGCGGCGACCAAGAAACGCTTCAAGGAAGAAGACGTGGAAATTCGCGTGCAGATCGACCGCGTCAGCGGCGATTACCGCACCTTCCGCGTCTGGCACGTGGTGCCCGACGAAGATCTGTTCGAATTCGGACGTCAACTGACGCTCGATGAAGCCCACGAGCAGGACGAAAGCCTCCAGATCGGCGACACCTACGAAGAGGAAGTCGAATCCGAGGCGTTCGGCCGGATCGCCGCCCAGACCGCCAAGCAGGTGATCGTGCAGAAAGTGCGCGAAGCCGAGCGGCGGCAGATCATCGAGGAATACCGTGATCGCATCGGCGAGCTGATCAGCGGCGTGGTCAAGAAAGCCAGCCGCGATTCCATCGTGCTGGACCTGGGCGCCAACGCCGAGGCGCTGATCACCCGCGAGCACATGATCACCCGCGAGAGCGTGCGCCAGAACGACCGGCTGCGCGCCTACCTGATGGGCGTCAACGAGGAAAACCGGGGCCCGCAGCTGTTCGCCAGCCGTGCCTGCCCGGAGATGCTCATCGAGCTGTTCAAGATCGAGGTGCCCGAGATCGGCGAGGAACTCATCGAGATCAAGGGCGCCGCCCGGGATCCCGGTTCCCGCGCCAAGATCGCGGTGAAGACCAACGATCAGCGCATCGATCCGGTGGGCGCCTGTGTCGGCATGCGCGGCGCGCGTGTGCAGGCGGTGTCCAATGAACTGGCCGGCGAGCGCATCGACATCGTCCTGTGGGACGACAACCCGGCGCAGCTGGTGATCAACGCCATGCAGCCGGCGGAAGTGGCCTCCATCGTCGTCGACGAGGAAAGCCACACCATGGACATCGCGGTGGAAGACGAATCCGCCCTGGCCCAGGCCATCGGCCGCAGCGGCCAGAACATCCGCCTCGCTTCCGAGCTGACCGGCTGGGAACTGAACGTGATGACCATCGACGAGGCGGAGAACAAGCAGCAGCAGGAAGCCGAACAGGCTCTGGAAACCTTCATGGAATTCCTCGACGTGGACGAGGACGTGGCCGCCGTGCTGGTGGAGGAAGGTTTCTCCACCCTCGAGGAAGTGGCCTACGTGCCCACCGAGGAGATGCTCGCCATCGAGGGGTTCGACGAGGACATCGTCGAAGCGCTGCGCCAGCGCGCCAAGGACGCGCTGTTGACCCGGGCCCTGGTGTCCGAGGAGAAATTCGAACAGGCCGAACCCGCCGACGATCTGCTGAACATGGACGGCATGGACCGGGACCTGGCGGTGGAAATGGCCTCCAAAGGCATCGTCACCATGGAAGACCTTGCCGAACAAGCGGTGGATGACCTGCTCGACATCGAAGGGATGGACGAAGAGCGCGCGGCCCAGTTGATCATGACCGCACGCGCCCCCTGGTTCGAAGGTGAGGAAGCCGGCGAGTAACCTCCGTCGGAGAAAGCAGGGCGCCACCAAGAAGCGGACAGGAGAGTGTTGCTGACATGGCAGAAACGACCGTAAAAAAACTGGCCGACGTGGTTGGCATTCCGGTGGATACGCTGCTCACGCAGATGAAGGAAGCCGGGCTGCCGCACACCGATGCCGGTGAAGAGGTCTCCGATGAACAGAAGCAGCAGCTGCTCGCGCATCTGCGCAAGTCCCATGGTGCCCAGTCGTCGGAGCCCAGCAAGATCACCCTGAAGCGCCGCTCCACGAGCACCATCAAGACCACCGGCGCGGCCGGCAAGGCCAAGACCGTGAACGTGGAAGTGCGCAAGAAACGCACCTACGTGAAGCGCGCGGCGATCGAGGAAGAAGAGCGGCTGGAAGCCGAGCGCAAGGCGGCCGAGGAAGAAGCGGCGCGTCTGGCCGAGGAAGAAGCGAAGCGTAAGGCCGAGGAAGAAGAGGCCAAGCGCAAGGCGGAGGAAGAAGAAGCCCTGCGCCGCGAACAGGAGGCCAAGGCCCGCGCCGAGAAGGAGCGCGCCGCCGAGGAAGAGAAGGCCTCCCAGGAAAAATCCAAGCGCGCCAGCGTGCCGAAGACCGCCAAGAAGGCGCAGAAGGAAGAAACCGAGGAAGAACGCAAGCAGCGCGAGGCCGAGGAGCGCAAGCAGCGCGAGGCGGACGAGACGCGCCGCAAGCAGGAAGCCGAGCAACGCCAGAAGGCCGAGGAAGAGGCCGCCCGGCGCACCGCCGAGGAAGCCAAGCGCATCGCCGAGGAACTGGAGAAGCGCGGCGGCGAGCAGGAACAGGAAAAGAGCGACGAGGAAGAAGAGAAAGGCTCGTCCATTGTTCGCGATGCCGTGGAAGCCGGCTACCGTACCGAGGAGCGGCAATCCCGCCGTCGGCGCCGTAAGCCCCGTGGTGGGGGCGTGGCCCACGGCCAGATGCGCAGCTCCATGAACAAACAGCACGGGTTCAAGAGCCCCACGGAGAAAATGGTATACGACGTCGAGATTCCCGAGACCATCACCGTGGCCGAGCTGGCTCAGCGCATGAACATCAAGGCCAAGGAGCTCATCAAGGCAATGATGAAGATGGGCGAAATGGCCACCGTGAACCAGTACATCGACCAGGAAACGGCGGTGCTGCTCACCGAGGAAATGGGCCACACGCCCAAGCCGGTGAAAGGCGAGGAAGAAGCCCTTGAGGACGATCTGGCCAACCTGGCGGACTACAGCGGCGTGGACGAAGTGCCGCGCGCGCCGGTAGTGACCATCATGGGCCACGTGGACCACGGCAAGACCTCGCTGCTGGACCATATCCGCAAGGCCAAGGTGGCCGCCGGCGAGGCCGGGGGCATCACCCAGCACATCGGTGCCTACCATGTGCAGCTTGACAAGGGCATGATCACCTTCCTGGATACCCCGGGCCACGCCGCCTTCACGGCGATGCGCGCGCGCGGTGCCCAGGCCACCGACATCGCCATCATCGTGGTGGCGGCGGACGACGGCGTGATGCCGCAGACCGAGGAGGCGATCAACCACGCCAAGGCGGCCGGCATTCCGCTGATCATCGCGGTCAACAAGATCGACAAGGAAAACGCCGATCCGGACCGGGTCAAGAACGAGCTGGCCGGCAAGGACGTGATCCCCGAGGAGTGGGGCGGCGAGTACCAGTTCGTCAATGTCTCCGCGCACAGCGGCCAGGGCATCGACGACCTGCTCGAGGCGGTGCTGCTGCAGGCGGAACTGCTGGAGCTCAAGGCGCCGGATTCCGGCCCGGCCAGCGGCGTGGTGATCGAATCCCGCGTCGAGAAGGGCCGCGGTACCGTGGCCTCCGTGCTGATCCAGTCCGGTGAACTGAACGTCGGCGACATGCTGCTGGCCGGGGCCCATTACGGCCGCGTCCGGGCGCTGATCGACGAAAACGGCAAGCAGGTCAAGAAAGCCGGCCCCTCCATTCCCGTGGAAGTGCTGGGCCTGGACGGCGCGCCGGAAGCCGGCGAGCAGATTCAGGTGCTGCCCGACGAGAAGAAGGCCCGCGAAGTGGCCGAGTTCCGTCAGGACCGCGACCGCGACGTCAAGCTCAAGCGTCAGCAGGCCTCCAAGCTGGAGAACCTGTTCGAGAACATGGGCAGCGCCGAGGCCAGCCAGGTCAACATCGTGCTCAAGACCGACGTGCGTGGCTCCCTGGAGGCGCTGATCGGTGCCCTCAACGACCTGTCCACCGACGAGGTCAAGGTGAGCCTGGTGTCCGCCGGCGTGGGCGCCATCAACGAGTCCGACGTCAACCTGGCGATGACCAGCGAGGCGGTGCTGCTGGGCTTTAACGTGCGCGCCGACAGCAAGGCCAAGAAGCTGTGCGAGCAGGAAGGCATCGACCTGCGCTACTACAGCGTGATCTACGAGCTGATCGACGACGTCAAACAGGCCATGAGCGGCCTGCTGGCACCGGAGAAACGCGAGGAGATCCTCGGTGTCGCCGAGGTGCGGGACGTGTTCCGCTCCTCCAAGTTCGGCGCCGTGGCCGGCTGCATGGTGGTGGAGGGGACCCTCTACCGGAACCGGCCGATCCGCGTGCTGCGCGACGACGTGGTGGTCTTCGAGGGCGAGCTGGAATCCCTGCGCCGCTTCAAGGACGATGTCCAGGAAGTACGCAGCGGCATCGAGTGTGGTATCGCCGTGAAGAGCTACAACGACGTCAAGGAAGGCGACAAGATCGAAGTGTTCGAAGTGAAGGAGGTGGCGCGCAGCCTGTAGGCGCGCCCAGCCATGAGCCGTCATCGTCGCCCCAGTGGTTTTCAGCGCACCGACCGTGTCGCCGACCAGATCCAGCGCGAGCTGTCCCGGTTGCTCCAGTTCGAGCTCAAGGACCCGCGCGTGGGGCTGGTGACGGTGCAGGACGTGACCGTGGCCCGGGATCTGGCCTTCGCCGACGTGTATTTCACGCTGCTCGGTGAAGGCGAGGACGCCGGCCTGGAGGCGGAGCGGGTGCTGTCCGGCGCCGCCGGCTTCCTGCGCTCGGCCCTGGCCCAGTCGCTGAACACCCGCACCACGCCGCGTTTGCGGTTTCACTACGACAAGACCCCGGAGCGGGCGTCGGAGCTGTCCAAGCTGATCGACGAAGCCCGCGCCGAGGACCGGGAATTGCGCCCGGACGACGACACCAACACCGATAACGATTGATCACGGAGCAAGAACAGTGGGAAGACGGCGCCGTGGAGGTCGTAATCTCAATGGCATTCTGTTGCTCGATAAGAGCCAGGGCGTAACCAGCAACGGTGCCCTGCAGATGGCCAAGAAAATGTTCGCCGCCGCCAAGGCGGGGCACACCGGGAGCCTGGATCCGCTGGCCACCGGCATGCTGCCGATCTGCTTTGGCGAGGCGACCAAGTTCAGCCAGTTTCTGCTCGACGCGGACAAGCGCTACCGGGTGACCGCCCAACTGGGCGTGAGCACGGAGACCGGCGATGCCGACGGCGAGGTCCGCGAAACCCGGCCGGTGGACGTCACCGAGCCCCGGGTCCTGGAAGCGCTGGACCGTTTCCTTGGCGAGATCGAGCAGGTGCCCAGCATGTACTCGGCGATCAAGCACAACGGCACGCCGCTCTACAAGCTGGCCCGCGAGGGCATCACCGTGGAACGCAAGCCGCGCCGGGTCACCATCCACGAAATCAGCGACGCGCGCCTGGAAGAGGGCGACCGGCTGAGTTTCGACGTGGCCTGCTCCAAGGGCACCTATGTGCGGTCCCTGGTGGAGGATCTGGGCGAGATGCTCGGCTGCGGCGCCCATGTGGCGGCACTGCGCCGGCTGTCCGCCGGGCCCTATCCGGCGGAGCGCATGCTGACCCTGGAGCAACTGGGTGAGATCAAGGCCGCCGGCGGGTTCGAGGCGATCGATGAATTGCTCTTGCCTTTATCCACCAGCGTGGCAGACTGGCCGCGCGTTGCCCTGGGCGAGACCTCGGCGTATTACCTGCGCCAGGGGCAGCCGGTAATGACCAGCGACCGGCCGATGGACGGCTGGGTCAGTATTTATGAAGCTTCCACGGACACCTTCATGGGTGTCGGTGAAGTACTGGAGGACGGGCGGATTGCCCCCCGTCGTCTGGTTTCCTGAGGACGGCGGCTGTAAATATGCACGGCCGGCCGTGACATCAATTGCATATTGGAGCAATGACAATGGCTTTGACCAACGAGCAAAAAGCGCAAATCCTGAAGGACTTCGGCGTTAAGGAAGGCGACACCGGTTCCCCGGAAGTGCAGGTCGCCCTGCTGACCGAGAACATCAACCAGCTGCAAGGTCACTTCAAGGATCACCACAAGGATCACCACAGCCGTCGCGGCCTGATCCGCATGGTCAACCAGCGCCGCAAGCTGCTGGACTACCTGGCCGGCAAGAACCGCGATCGCTACCTGAAGCTGATCGAGCGTCTGGGCCTGCGCCGCTAAGCGAGCCCCGACCCCGGTGACACTGGAAGCTCGGCCCCGTGCCGGGCTTCCTTTGTTTATGGGGGGCGGTTTTCCGCCCGGGAAAAGGCTTCGGTGCCGGCCGGTGCCGGGTTATCATGCCCCGGCATGTAAAGGAAAGCGTAAGCGATAGCGACGAGACGTAACGTCGCGCAGTCGAAGAAAAGAGACGACGAAACGAAGAGAAGCGATATGTTCAATATAGTGCGCAAGGAAATTCAATACGGCGACCACAGCGTGGTGCTGGAAACGGGGCGCATCGCCCGCCAGGCCACCGCCGCCGTGATGGTGACCATTGGTGATACCCAGGTACTGGTCACCGTGGTTGGCAAAAAGGAAGCGGACCCGAACAAGCCGTTCTTCCCCCTGACCGTGAACTACCAGGAAAAAACCTACTCCACCGGCCGTATTCCGGGTGGTTTCCTCAAGCGCGAAGGCCGTCCCAGCGAGAAGGAAACCCTGACCTGCCGCCTGATCGACCGGCCCATCCGGCCGCTGTTTCCCAACGGCTTCATGAACGAAGTCCAGGTGGTGGCCACCGTGATGTCCTCGGACAAGAACCAGGACCCGGACATCGCCGCCATGATCGGCACCTCCGCCGCCCTGGCGATCTCCGGCATTCCGTTCAATGGCCCCATCGGCGCCGCCCGGGTGGGCTTCAAGGACGGCTTCTACCTGCTCAACCCGAGCTACTCCGAGCTGGAGGAATCCAACCTGAACCTGGTGGTGGCCGGCACCGAGGCCGCCGTGCTGATGGTGGAATCCGAAGCCGAGGAACTCAGCGAGGACCAGATGCTGGGCGCCGTACTCTTCGGTCACCAGGAAATGCAGGCGCTGATCCAGGGCATCCAGGCGTTCGCCGCCGAAGTGGGCACCCCCACCTGGGACTGGCAGCCGCCGGCGGAAAACAGCGAACTCAAGAGCGTGATCCAGAGCAAGTACCAGGCGCCGCTGGCCGAGGCCTACACCATCACCGACAAGATGTCCCGCCAGCAGAAAGTGGGCGAGCTGCGTGATGCCTGCGTGGCCGAGTTCGCCACCGAGCAGGAAGGCGCGCCGGAAGCCGGCGAGGTGAAGGATCTGTTCGGCAAGATCGAGAAGAGCGTGGTGCGCGAGGCGGTGGTTTCCGGCAAGCCGCGCATCGACGGCCGTGCCCTCAACGCCGTGCGCCCCATCGACTGCCAGGTGGGCATGCTCAACAAGACCCACGGTTCCGCCCTGTTCACCCGGGGTGAAACCCAGGCCATCGTCACCGCCACCCTGGGCGGCATGCGCGATGCCCAGCTGATCGACGCCCTGGAAGGCGCCCGTCAGGACCACTTCATGCTGCAGTACAACTTCCCCCCGTACTGCGTCGGCGAGACCGGCATGATCGGCTCCCCGAAACGCCGTGAAATCGGCCACGGTCGTCTCGCCCGCCGTGGCGTGGAAGCGGTGGTCCCCAACGAGCAGGACTTCCCCTACACCATTCGCGTGGTGTCCGAGATCACCGAGTCCAACGGCTCCTCCTCCATGGCGTCCGTGTGCGGCACCTCCATGGCGCTGATGGACGCCGGCGTGCCCCTGAGCGCCCCGGTGGCCGGCATCGCCATGGGCCTGGTGAAGGAAGAGGACGGCCGCTACGCGGTACTGTCCGATATCCTCGGCGACGAGGACCACCTCGGCGACATGGACTTCAAGGTGGCCGGCACCGAGCGCGGCGTCACCGCCCTGCAGATGGACATCAAGATCGAGGGCATCACCGAGGAGATCATGGAGAAGGCTCTGGGCCAGGCCCGCGAAGGCCGTCTGCACATTCTCGGCGAGATGGGCAAGGCGATCAGCGAATCGCGCAGCCAGGTGTCCGAGAACGCGCCCACCCTGATCACCCTGAAGATCAACCCGGAGAAGATCCGCGATGTGATCGGCAAGGGCGGCGCCACCATCCGTGCGCTGACCGAGGAAACCAAGTGCACCATCGACATCGAGGACGATGGCAGCGTCAAGATCTACGGTGAAACCCGCGAAGCCGCCGCCGAGGCCCAGCGCCGGGTGGAGGAGATCACCGCCGAGGCCGAGATCGACAAGATCTACGAAGGCAAGGTGATGCGCGTGGTGGACTTCGGCGCCTTCGTGCAGATCATGCCGGGCACCGAGGGCCTGCTGCACATCTCCCAGATCGCCGAGGAGCGCGTGGAGAAGGTCACCGACTACGTCAACGAGGGCGACATCATCAAGGTGAAAGTCCTGGACGTGGACCAGCGTGGCCGCATCAAGCTGTCCATGAAGGAAGCCAAGGAAGCGTAAACGGCGCTTTCCCGGCGTCCGGCTCCTCGCGAGCCGGAATAAAAAGCCCGGCCCACTTCGGTGGCGCCGGGCTTTTTTTGTGGCTCATCGCGGCAGCAGCACCGCGGGGCGAAAACATAAAGCAAGTTGCCTTAATGGGTTCCATATAATAAGCTTGCTTACTATAAGTTGCCTTATGAATGGGTCTCCCATGAACAAAGACACCACCGTGGGCCTTGGCCTGCACGACGTAGCGCGCATGCTGCGCCGGGAATTCGACCGGCGTGCCCGGGCCCAGGGCCTGACTCGCGCGCGATGGCAGGTGCTGTGGACCCTGAACCATCGGGAGGGCATCCACCAGGCCGCCCTGGCGGAAATCATGGATGTGGCGCCGATCTCCCTGACCCGCCAATTGGAGCGTCTGGAAGAGGAGGGGCTGGTGGAGCGCCGGGTGGATCAGACCGACCGCCGCCGCCGGCGTCTGTACCTCACCGCCGAGGCGGCGCCGGCTCTGGAGCGGCTGCGGGAGCTGGCCATGGAGACTCGCCACCAGGCCCTGGCGGGTATCGAGGCCGACGACATCGACACCCTGACGCGCGTGCTGGGCCGCATGCGCGCGAATCTCTGCCAGCGAACCGAAAAAGAGGAATAACGACGTGACCACCACGCAACGCAATCGCCGCCTCGCCATGGGCCTGGGCCTGATCGTCGCCCTGGCCGTGGTGCTCTGGCTGGTGTTTGGCGGCCGCCGCTATGTCGGCACCGAGAACGCCTATGTGAAGATCGATATGGTATCGCTGACCGCCGACGTGAGCGGGCCCCTGGTCAGCGTCAACGTGGATCGCAACCAGGCGGTCACGAAAGGGCAGGTGCTCGCCGAGGTGGATCCGGAACCGTATCGGATCGCCCTGGAGGAAGCCCGCGCCGATCAACAGGCGGTGCGCAATCGGATTCTCTCCGAGCGCGCCGATTACGCCCGCCTGGAAGCCCAGCAAAGCCAGGCGCGCCGTGATCTGGCCTACTACCAGCGCGAGCTGGACCGGTTCCAGGGCCTGGACCGGGTGGCGGTGTCCAAGTCGCAGTTGGACGGCGCCGAGCAGAAACGGGATCAGGCCCGCTCCCAGCGGGACGTGATCGGCCAGGAGCTGGCCAGCCTCAAGGCGCGGCTGGGCGGCGGCCCGGACGTGCCGGTGGAAGAGCACCCGGACTATCAGGCGGCCACCGCCAAGCTGGAGAAGGCCCGCTACGACCTGGCGCACACCCGCATCGTGGCGCCGGCGGATGGCGTCGTCGGCGGCTCCACGCCGATGCAGGGCGAGCGGGTCAACGCCGGCGTGCCGGTATTCACCCTGGCCAAGAACCACTCCGCCTGGGTGGAAGCGAATCTCAAGGAAACCCAGCTCACCAATGTGCGCGAGGGGCAGGAGGTCGAGGTGGAGGTGGACACCTATCCCGGCGTCACCTGGAAGGCCACGGTGCAGAGCCTGAGCCCGGCCACCGGTTCCGAATACGCCCTGATCCCGCCCCAGAACGCCAGCGGCAACTGGGTGAAGGTGGTGCAGCGGGTGCCGGTGAAGCTCCACCTCACCGATGTGGACGGCAAGCCGCCGCTGCGCGCCGGCATGAGCGCCGAGATTTCCATCGATACCGGGGCGTCGCTGTTCGGTGACGGCCAGGAACAACCGGCCAGGACCGCCGATGCCACGCATTAACGACCAGCGCCTGGTCACGGCCAGCATCATGCTGGCCACGATCATGCAGGTGCTGGATACCACCATCGCCAACGTGGCCCTGCCGCACATGCAGGGCAGCCTGTCGGCGAGCACCGATCAGATCACCTGGGTGCTGACCTCCTACATCGTGTCGGCGGCGATCATGACGCCGGCGGTGGGGTTCTTCGCCGGGCGCATGGGCCGGCGCCGTCTGTTCCTGTGGTCGGTGGCCGGGTTCACGGTGGCGTCCGGTCTGTGCGGCCTGTCCGCCAACCTGGACCAGATGGTCATGTTCCGCATCCTGCAGGGTGTTTTCGGCGCCGCTCTGGTGCCGCTGTCCCAATCGGTGCTGTTGGACGCCTACCCGGTGGAAAAGCATGGCCAGGCCATGGCGATCTGGGGCATGGGCGTGATGGTGGGGCCGATTCTGGGGCCCACCCTGGGTGGCTGGCTCACCGAGTGGTACAGCTGGCGCTGGGTGTTCTACATCAATCTGCCGTTCGGGCTGCTGGCGTTCGCGGGCATCTGGCTGAGCGTGGCGGAGACGGAAACCCGCAAAATACGCTTCGACCTGATGGGGTTCGCCTATCTGGGGCTGGCCATCGGCGCCTTCCAGTTGATGCTCGACCGGGGGGAGCAGGAGAAGTGGTTCGAGAGTTTCGAGATCCAGATCGAGGCCCTGCTGGCGGCGCTGGGTTTCTATCTGTTCCTGGTCCACTCGCTGACCAAGAAGGACCCGTTCATCAATCTGAGTCTGTTCAAGGACCGCAACTTCGTCACCGGCGTGGTGTTCATCTTCGTGGTGGGCATCATCCTGCTCGCCACCATGGCCCTGCTGCCGCCTTTCCTGCAGCAATGGAAGGACTACCCGGCGGTAACCACGGGGCTGGTGCTGGCGCCCCGGGGCCTGGGGTCCATGTTCTCGATGATGCTGGTGGGGCGGCTTATGCGAACCCGCCTGGACCCGCGCGTACTGGTGGTCGCCGGCCTGATGCTGATTACCCTGTCGCTGCACGAGATGGCCGGTTTCACCCTGGAGGTGAGCCGCGACACCCTGATCTGGACCGGCGTGCTTCAAGGCCTGGGCCTGGGGCTGGTGTTCGTGCCCGCCAGCGCGCTCACCTACGCCACCCTCAAGCCGGAGCTGCGCACCGAGGGGGCGTCGCTGTTTTCCCTGTCCCGTAACCTGGGCTCCAGCGTGGGCATCTCGATCATGACCGCCATGCTGTCGCGCAATATGTGGATCAATCAGCAGCAGCTGGGTGAGCATGTTCAGCTGGGGGCCTGGATCAGCCAGGGGTTGCCGATGAAGGACATGGTCGGCGGGGTGCCGGCGGCGCTCTATCAGACCCTGATGGGGCAGGCGGCGGAGATCAGTTACATGAACGATTTCCGACTGCTTATGTGGATCAACATGGCGGCGATTCCGCTGGTGTTCCTGCTCAAGCACAGCCGGCCGGCGACTCCGTAGCTTTTTGGGAAGCGGTACGCCGCCCGGTTGCTCCTACGGCAATGCCGCCGATCCGCGAGAACAAAAAAGGGCGCCGTTAAGGCGCCCTTGTTGGTGGTGGCCCGGCCGGCGTTAGTCGCCGTTGCCGTTCTTGCGGGTCTTGATCAGTTCGTCCACCACGCCCGGGTCCGCCAGGGTGGAGGTGTCGCCCAGGGAATCCAGCTCGTCGGCGGCGATCTTGCGCAGGATGCGGCGCATGATCTTGCCGGAGCGGGTCTTGGGCAGGCCCGGCGCGAAATGGATCAGGTCCGGTTTGGCGATCGGACCGATTTCCTGGGTGACCAGCTCGCGCAGCTCCTTGATCAGGTCCTCGCTGCCCTCGGAACCGCTCATCAACGACACATAGGCGTAGATGCCCTGGCCCTTCACGTCGTGCTGGTAGCCCACCACGGCGGCCTCGGAGATGCTCTTGTGCAGCACCAGGGCGGACTCGATCTCGGCGGTGCCCAGGCGGTGGCCGGACACGTTGAGCACGTCGTCCACGCGGCCGGTGATCCAGTAGTAGCCGTCCTCGTCGCGGCGCGCGCCGTCACCGGTGAAGTAATAGCCCGGGTAGGCACTGAAGTAGGTGTCGATCATGCGCTGGTGGTCGCCGTAGACGGTGCGGATCTGGCTGGGCCAGCTGGCCTTGATCACCAGGTTGCCGGCGTTGGCGCCTTCCAGTTCCTTGCCGTCCGGGTCCATCAGGGCCGGCTGCACGCCGAACATGGGCAGGGTGGCGGAGCCCGGCTTCAGGTCCACGGCACCGGGCAGCGGCGCGATCATGATGGCGCCGGTTTCGGTCTGCCACCAGGTATCGACGATCGGGCAGCGGTTTTCACCCACCACCCGGTAGTACCACTCCCAGGCTTCCGGGTTGATCGGCTCGCCCACGGTGCCCAGCAGCTTGAGGCTGGAGCGGTCGGTCTTGTGCACCGGCGCGTCGCCCTGGCCCATCAGGGCACGGATGGCGGTGGGCGCGGTGTAGTAGATGTTGACCTTGTGCTTGTCCACCACCTGCCAGTGGCGGGAAGCGTCCGGGTAGGTGGGCACGCCCTCGAACATCAGGGTGGTGGCGCCGTTGGCCAGCGGCCCGTAGACGATGTAGCTGTGGCCGGTGATCCAGCCCACGTCGGCGGTGCACCAGTAGATGTCGCCGTCGTGGTAGTCGAACACGTATTTGTGGGTGAGCGCCGCCTGCAGCATGTAGCCGGCGGTGCTGTGCAGCACGCCCTTGGGCTTGCCGGTGGAGCCGGAGGTGTAGAGGGTGAACAGCGGGTCCTCGGCTTCCACCCATTCCGGTTCGCACTGGTCGGAGACCTGTTGCACCGCCTCGTGGTACCAGACATCGCGACCGTCGTTCCAGTCCACGTCGTTGCCGGTGCGTTGGACCACCACGCAGGTGTGCACCGGACCGCCGCCGTTCATGGCCTTGTCGGCATTGGCCTTGAGCGGCACGACCTTGCCGCCGCGCACGCCTTCGTCGGCGGTGATCACGGCGCTGGCCTCGGCGTCCTGGATGCGGTCCTTGAGGGCCTCCGGCGAGAAGCCGCCGAACACCACGGAGTGGATGGCGCCGATGCGCGCGCAGGCGAGCATGGCGTAGGCCGCCTCGGGGATCATCGGCATGTAGATCACCACCCGGTCGCCTTTCTTGACGCCACGGTCCTTGAGCACGTTGGCCAGCCGCGAAACGTGCTCCAGCAGTTCCTGGTAGGTGATGTGCTTGTCCTGGTCCGGCTCGTCGCCCTCCCAGATGATCGCGGTCTGATTGGCCCGTTTCGGCAGGTGGCGGTCCACGCAGTTGTAGCAGGCGTTCAGGCTGGCGCCCTGGAACCAGGCCGCGCGCCCTTCCTTGAAGTCCCAGTCACTGACGGTGTCCCAGCGGGTCCGCCAGTCGAGCAACTCGTCGGCGCGCTCCGCCCAGAAGGTGTCCGGGTCGCGCACGGATTGCTCGTACCAGCGATCGTAGGTGGCCCGATCCATCAGGGTCTGGCGCTGGAACGCCTCCGGAACCGGGTGAATCTTCTTCTCTGACATAACTGCCTCCTTCGTACTACCCGCTGGTATTTGTTATTCCCGCGTGACGCGGGAGCCGTATTCGTATGGCGACGCATTATCCCGCCCGACCGGGCCGGACTGAATTCCACCATGGTCTATAAAGATGGCGGCTATACATACTGTAGATCGGATACGAAGGGCCTGCATCCCGGACTACGACTAAAGGGGAATGGCCGGCGCGGGCACGGTGGGTAGGATGGAAGGTTCGCGAGGGGCGCAAAAGAAACGCCGGCGCGAGGGCCGGCGTTCATGAAAAGAGTCAACCGTGAAACGGTCGAGGCGGCGGGCGCCGCGCGGAATCAGGCCACCTGGACCGGAATCGCGTTGCTGGTGCCTTTCACCGCGTTGCCTTCGCCCATGTAAATCAGGCGGGGCTTGTAGTTGATCAGCTCGGAACTGCCGTAGCTGGCGTAGGCGCAGATGATCACCCGGTGACCCGGCTGCGCCTTGTGGGCGGCGGCGCCGTTCACGGAGATGATTTTGGAGCCTTCTTCGCCACGAATGGCGTAGGTTTCGAAGCGCTCGCCGTTATCCAGGTTGTAGATCTGGATCTGCTCGTACTCCAGGATACCGGCCATGTCCATCAACTCGCCGTCGATGGCGCAGGAGCCTTCATACTCGAGTTCCGCGTGGGTCACGCGGGCCTGGTGCAACTTGGCTTTCAGCATGGTGCACTGCATGTCGGGTACCTCTCTGAACAACCCCGGGCGGGCCCGTCGGGCCGGCCTCCGCGAGGGGCCGGCAGTATGCATGAACCCCTGGTCACATACAAGAAAACAGCCTGTTTCCTGACCAGTGGGCGTTGAGTCTATCAGGCCGCCGGCAGCGACAACGTCAGATTGTCGATCAATCTGGGTCGGCCCAGCCGGGCGGCGGCGGCGATCACCAGCTCCCGGTCCTCGGCGGCCGCCGGCGCCAGGGTGGTGGCGTTGGCCACGGTCACGTAATCCACGTCGAAGCCATGTTCCGCCAGGGACACGGCGATGCGTTTCTCCAGGGCCCGGTAGTCCCGCTCGCCCTGTTCCACGGCGCGCCGCGCGTCCTGCAGGTGCTGTTGCAACAGCGGTGCCCGGGCGCGCTCGGTTTCGGTGAGAAAGCCGTTGCGCGAGCTCATCGCCAGGCCATCCGCCTCGCGGGCGGTGGGGGCGCCGATCAGGCGGATCGGAAACAGCAGTTCGGCGGCCATGCGGCGCAGAATCGCCAGCTGCTGGAAGTCCTTCTCGCCGAACACCGCCACGTCCGGCTGCACGATGTTGAACAGCTTGCTGACCACGGTGGCCACGCCGCGGAAATGGCCCGGGCGGTCGGCGCCGCACAGGTAGTCGCCCAGGGCATCCACGTCCACCCAGGTGCGGTTGGCGCCGAGCGGGTACATGGCCTCCACGGTGGGCGCGAACAGCACTTCCACGCCGGCCTCGCGGAGCCGGGCGGCGTCCGCGTCCAGGGTGCGCGGATAGGCGTCGAAGTCCTCGCCGGGGCCGAACTGGGTGGGGTTGACGAAGATCGATACCACCACCCGGTCGCAATGGCGCCGCGCTTCGCGCATCAGACTCAGATGGCCGTCGTGGAGGTTGCCCATGGTGGGCACCAGCCCGATGGTATGACCCGCGTGGCGCCATTGCGCCACGAGCTCGCGTACTTCGGCGACGCCGTGCAGTTGTTCCATGATCAGAAGCAGTGTTCGTCGGCGGGGAAGTGGCCGTCCTGGACGGCCCGGTGGTAGGCGCGGAAGGCGCCGGCCACATCGCCGCCGCCGTCCGGCATGAAATCCTTCACGAAGCGCGCCGGGCGCGGGTTCAGGCCCAGCATGTCGTGCATCACCAGCACCTGGCCGTCGCATTCCGGCGCGGCGCCGATGCCGATCACCGGGGCCGCCACGGCGGCGGTGATCTCCGCGCTCAGGGTGCGCGGCACGCATTCCAGCACGAACAGGGCGGTGCCGGCGCGGTCCAGCTCGCAGGCGGCCTCGAGCAGCTCCCGGGCGCCGTGTTCGTCCTTGCCCTGCACCCGGTAGCCGCCGAAGGCGTTCACCGCCTGCGGCGTCAGGCCCAGGTGGGCGCACACCGGAATACCATTGCGTTTCAATACCTTGACCGCGTCGGCCAGCCAGGCGCCGCCTTCCAGTTTGATCACGTTGGCGCCGGCCTGCATCAGGGCGGTGGCCGCCTCCAGGGTGCGTTCCAGGGTGGCGGCGCCCATGAAGGGCACGTCGGCGATGATCAGGCTGCCCTGGTTGCCGCGGGCCACGCACTCGGTGTGGTAGACCATCTGTTCCAGGGTCACCGGCACGGTGCTGTCGCGGCCCTGGACCACGTTGCCCAGGGAGTCGCCGATCAGCATGGCGTCCACCCCGGCCTCGCTGATCAGGCGCGAGAAGGTGGCGTCATAGGCGGTGAGGACGGAGAATTTCTCGCCGTCCTCCTTGCGTTTCTTGAGGGTGCGGATGGTAACGGGCATGGGAGCTCCCTTGGGACGCTATACCAGCGGGCGGGGGTTAAAATAGTGTCGCCCCGTGCGGATGTCCAGCAACTCGCCCACCAACTGCTCATAGTCCGCCTCGCCATTGACCAGATCGATCTCGGCGGCGTTGACGATCAGCAGCGGCGCGCCGTCATAAAAATGGAAGAAACGGGTGTAGGCGTCGTTGAGGCGCGCCAGGTAGTCCGGGTCGACGCGCTGCTCGAAATCATTGCCCCGTTTCTGTACCCGCTGGCGCAGCACGCCGGTGGGGGCCTGCAGGTAGATCACCAGATCCGGGGCCGGCGCGTCCAGCAGCATGTGCCGGTAGACGTTGTCGTAGAGGGCGAATTCGTCCTCGTCCAGGGTCACCTCGGCGAACAGCCGGTTCTTGTCGATCAGGAAATCCGCCACCTTGGGACCGGTGAACAGGTCCTGCTGGCGCATCTGGCGGAGCTGGTCGGCGCGTTGGAACAGAAAGAACAGCTCGGTTTGCAGGGCGTAGCGGGCCGGATCCTGGTAGAAGCGGGTCAGAAAGGGGTTGTCCTCGGCCTGTTCGAGCAGGGTGTCGAAGCCGAAGGTGTCCGCCAGCCGTCGCGTGAGCGTGGTCTTGCCCACGCCGATGGGCCCCTCCACGGCGATGAAGCGGGGCAGTTCGCCGCTGGCGCGGAGCCGGTTGATGCGTTCAGTCAGCAAACTGGTCCTCCTCCAGGCGATGCAGCCGGTGCAGGGGCTGATCGGCCACCGATGCCCAATGGTCGGCCACCGGGGTGCCGTCCGGCAAGCGGCAATCCGGCAGGCGGTCCAGCAGCGGGCGCAGCACGAAGGCGCGGCGGGTCATTTCCGGGTGCGGTACCACCAGCCGGGGCAGCCGGATACTGGCCTCGCCCCACAGCAGCATGTCCAGGTCCAGGGTGCGTTCGCCCCAGTGGCGGCGGCGCTCGCGGCCGGCGGCCTGCTCCAGACCTTGCAGGGCGTCGAGCAGCGCCAGCGGGTCCAGGGTGGTTTCCAGCAGGGCCACGGCGTTGACATAGTCGGGCTGGTCCTGGGGGCCCACCGGGGCGGTGCTGTACAGGTCGGAGTGGCCGCGCAGGCGGGTGTCGGGCAGGCCGGCGAGGGCCTTCAGGGCCGCCGTGACCTGAGACTCCGGATCGTTCAGGTTGCTGCCCAGGCCGATCACAACCATGGGGTCAATCCTTGTTGCCGCCGGACCGGGGGCGCCGGCGGCGCCGACGGCGGCCGCCGCCACCTCCGCCACCACCGCCTTGATTGGGGCCCAGCGCCTGGACCATGTCGTAGCGCTCCTGCTCGTCGAGCTGTTGGTAACGGGTCCACCAGGCGCCCAGGCCGGGCTTGATCTCGCCGGCGTCCTCGCGCAGCAGCAGGAAGTCATAGGCGGCACGGAAGCGCGGATGCTGAATCAGGGTTTCCGCGCGCTTGCCACCGCGCCGTGGCAGCCGTTGCTGCAGATCCCACATTTCCCGCATCACCGTGGAGAAGCGGCGTGGCACGGCGGTGTGATCCACCTGTTGGGCGAGCGCCCAGCCGGCGGCCTTGTGCAGGGCCGGCGCCGGCGGCATGCCGTCGCCGCGCAGCTTGTCGAAGCGGGCCACCACCACCGGCCACAGCAACACCGCCAGGATAAAGGCCGGGGTCACCGGCTTGTCCTGGGCCAGGCGCCGATCGGTGTTGTCCATGGCGGCCAGGATCAGCCGTTCCCAGAGTTCGCCCTGGTCGCCGGTCAGGCATTCCTCGGTTTCCGGGAACAGGAAGGTGAACAGGCCCAGCTGGCGCAGTTCGGTGTAGGAGGCGCGGGCATGGCCGCTGAGAAACAGCTTGAGCACCTCGTCGAACAGGCGCGCCGGCGGCACCTGCAGCAGCAGTTCCGCGAGGCCGGGAATCGGTCCGGCGGTGCCGGCGTCCAGCTCGAAGCCGAGCTTGGCGGCGAAGCGGGCGGCGCGCAGCATGCGCACCGGGTCTTCCCGGTAGCGCTGTTCCGGGTCGCCGATCAGCCGGATCACGCCCCGCTCGATGTCGCGGCGGCTCTGGACGAAATCGTAGAGCGCGAAATCGGCGATGTTGTAGTAAAGGGCGTTGATGGTGAAATCGCGGCGCAGGGCGTCTTCCTGGATGCTGCCCCAGACATTGTCACGCAGCACCAGGCCGGTTTCCTCATGGGCCAGGTGCTGGTCCTCGTCCAGGTCATCGCGCTGGAAGGCGCGGAAGGTGGACACCTCGATCACCTCGCGGCCAAAACGCACGTGCACGATCTGGAAGCGCCGGCCGATGATGCGGCTGCGCTTGAACAGCCGGTGCACTTCCTCCGGGGTGGCGTCGGTGACCACGTCGAAGTCCTTGGGCTCGCGGCCGCTGAGCAGATCGCGCAGGCAGCCGCCCACCAGGTAGGCCTCGAAGCCGGCCTTATGCAGCCCGTAGAGCACATTGAGGGCGGCTCGGGACACGTCCTTGCGCGAAATCGGATGCTGATCGCGGGGGATGACCCGCGCTTCCGGAAGCCGGGGCATGGCGGGGGAACCTTTGCGCAGGAGACGGGTCCAGAGGAGTACAAGCGGTCGAGAGATGCGAGTCCAAAGGAGCGGGAGAAATGCCGCTGGGCGCTCTGAGAATCTGGATGCCATTGAGCAAAAAACGTCCTGACGAGATGAAAGGCGGCATGGTAGCACTTTTTGGCCGCCACCGGTCACGCGATCTGGAGAAAGGGCCCGGTTTCGGGTTACCATTCCGCCCTGGTCCAGAAAGTAAAAAGGGACCACAACCTTGGTCGTGGTCCCCTATGCGCTGATTCTGTTGTTGTTATTGTTTGTGTTGTTTTCTGCCTTGCGCCGTAACCAATTTTCGCTACGGCATTTGCTTCGGGCTCAACGTTTATTCTTCTTCTTTTCTTGTTCTTATTGTGAGCCTTCACCGCCTTGGTTGTTTTGTTTATCTGGCGTGGGATTCATAGTGCATGGATGGATTTTGCATTGCAACAGGTTGTTAAAGCCTTACAAAACAACCACTTACGGAAATTTTGAAAAATGGGGTGGTGGCGAGGGGCGCGCGGGGTAACGCACCTGTTACCGCGCTGTGTAGTAAGGTAACACTTCTGGGTGGCCCGCCCGTGGCCGGCGCCGTCACCGCCGGAAGCAAGAGCGAAAACCGGGAAATTTTTTTCTTTCCCGACGTGCCGGCCGGTGAAATCAACGTCGACCACTCCGTTTGGGGCGCTGAATGCCCAGGCGCTGGCGCCGCTCCCAAAGGCTCTTGCGGCTGATCCCCAGCTTCTGGGCCAGCTCGGTCTCGGTCATGTTGTCCTGGTTCTCCATCACGAAGCGGGTGAAATAGTCCTCCAGGGACAGGTCCTCGGACGGGTCCAGGCTGGCGCGGCTGAGCCGCTGGGGCGTGCGGTTGGGGTTGAGCCCCAGTTGCGCCGGGCCGATGCCATCTTCCTCGGTGAGAATCACCGCCCGCTCGATCACGTTCTCCAGCTCGCGCACGTTGCCCGGCCAGGCATAACGTTGCATGGCGGAAAGCGCTTCCTCGGTGAAGTACAGCTCGCCGCGGCGCATCTTCTCGCGGCTGCGCTCCAGCAGCGTCTTGGCCAGTTCCTCGATGTCCTCCTCGCGCTCGCGCAGCGGCGGCAGCTCCAGTTCCATGACATTGAGCCGGTAATAGAGGTCGTGGCGGAAGCCGCCGTCGCTGACCCGCGCCGGCAGGTCCACCTGGCTGCTGGCGATCACCCGCACGTCCACCCGTCGCGGTGAAAGGGAATCCTGGCGGTGAATCACGCCCTGCTCGAGCAGGGTCAGCAGGCGGCTCTGCACTTCCGGGTCCAGTTCCCCCACCTCGTCCAGAAACAGGGTGCCGCCGTCGGCTTCCTCGATCCGGCCGGGCTGTTCCTCGCTGCCGAACAGCTCCTCCAACTGCAGGGCTTTGGGCAGGGCGGCGCAATGCACCGTGACCAGAGGTGCCGAGGCCCGGTCGCTGTGGTCGTGCAGGGCGCGGGCGGTGAGTTCCTTGCCGGTGCCCGCCTCGCCGAGGATCAGCACCGGCGTTTCGGTGGGGCCGACCCGGCTGATGCGGTGCTTGAGGTCGCGCATGGGGTCGCATTCGCCGATCATCGAGTGCACCGGGTAGGTCCGCTCCAGATCCCGCCGCAGCACCTGGTTGCCCCGGTTGATGCGGCCTTCCTTGAGCACCCGCTCCACCGCCATGAGCATTTCGTCGTGGTCGAACGGCTTGGGAATATAGTCCACGGCGCCTTCGCGCATGGCGTCCACCGCCGAGCGCAGGCTGGCGTAGCTGGTCATGATTAACACCGGCACCGGCCGCGCCACTTCGATCAGGGCGGTGCCCGGTTCGCCGGGCAGCCGCAGGTCGCTGATGATCAGATCGTACTGGGTCAGGCCCTGGTCGTTGGCCTGTTCCACGGATTCCGCCTCCGCCACGGAATGGTCGTGGCGCTCCAGCAGCTTGCGCAGGGCGCCGCGAATGACGGGTTCGTCCTCGACGATCAGGATATGGCTCATGGTGCCGTTCCTTCTTTTAATCCGTGCTTTTTACTCTCCGGACGGCCGGTGGCCGGCGAAAACGGGCAGCTCGATGACGAAGCGCGTGCCGTGTCCGTCGGCGATCGGGCTTTCCACCCGCACCGTGCCACGATGGTCCTCGATAATACTGTAAACCAGCGCCAGGCCCAGACCGGTGCCCCGGCCCGGCGGCTTGCTGGTGACAAAGGGTTCGAACAGGGCGTCGCGCAGTTCCGCGGGCACCCCGTGGCCCAGGTCCTCGACGCGCACGCGCAGGCGCTCGCCGTCGCGCTCGCAGCTCACCACGATGGGCTGGTCGTCGGCGCAGGCGTCGGCGGCGTTGCCGAGCAGGTTCACGAACACCTGTAAAAGCCGTTGCGGATCGCCTTTCACTTCCTGGCCCCGCGGACACAGATTATCAAATCGCTGGCCACGATGGTCCGGGTCCAGGCGCAGCAGGGCGATGGCTTCCCGCACGGTGTCGGCCAGGTCCACCGGCCCCTGGATGGTATCGCGCACGCCACCGGAGTGGCTGAAGGTCACCAGGGATTCCACGATGCGATTGATGCGGCGGGTCTGCTCCACGATCTGGCCGGCGCTTTGCCGTTGCTCCCTCTGGTCGCAATCGCCGTCCAGATTCTGCGCCAGACAGGCGATGGCGGTGACCGGGTTGCCGATCTCGTGGGCCACGCCGGCGGCCAGCCGGCCGATGGAAGCGAGGCGCTCGTTATGGGCGAGGTGCGATTCCATCTGCCGCAATTCGGTGATGTCCTCGAGCACCAGCACCTGGCCGCCGGCCTGCTCGGTGGGCCCGGGGCTGTGGATCCGCGAGCGGTGCAGGCTCAACCAGCGGGGCAGGCCGTCCACTTCCAGTTGCCGCTGGGGATCGTGTTCCGTCTTGCCGCGGCTGAATTCCGCCAGCAGATCCCCCCAGGGGGCGGGCAGGTGGTCCAGGCGCGAGCCGATGGTGTCCTCGGCGTCGATGCCGGTGAGGGCCTCCACCGCCCGGTTCCAGCCGATGATCTCGCCGTCGGCGCCCAGGGAGATCACGCCCATGGGCAGCTCCAGCAGGGTCTGACGATGGAAGCGGCGCAGGCTGTCCAATTCCGCCGCCAGGCCGGAGAGGTGGTCCCGGTACTGCTCCAGACGCGATTCGATGAACTGGATGTCCTCGGATTCGCCCTCCTGGGGCCGGTAGGGCAGGTTGTCGTCCATCAGTTGATGGGCCACGGAAGGCCCGAGCAACCCGGAAAGGTTGGTTTCCAGCTGGTCGCGCAGGCGGCGCAGCGCGTAGGGGCGCGTTTCGCTTTGCTTGAGGCGCAGGTCGCGCAGTGCCATGTCCACCTCGCGGGCGGCGGTCACCGGCCCCAGCGGGCCGCTCAGGGCCTTGATGAAGTCGTCCACGGTCTGCGCGCCCAGGTCCCAGCGGTAGGGCCGGCGCAGGCTGTCCACGGCGCAGGCCTCGGCGGCGGTGCGTTCCTCCCGGGAGGTGGGCGTGATGATGGAGACGATGGCGTAGATCAGGCCGTTGAGGCTCAGTGAGGCGATCGCCACCTGGTTCCAGTGGGCCATGCCCTGCCGTGGCCGCAGCCCCAGGGATTCGGCCAGGCCCGCCAGTTGCCAGTGCGGAAACACCATGGGGATCAGCAGCGCCAGCACCCACACCAGAAAGCCGGCGCCGATGCCGGCGAACAGACCGTTGCGGTTGCCGGAAGGCCAGAACAGGGTGCCGATCAGCCCGGGCACGAACTGCAGCGCCGCCACGAACGACAGCACGCCCAGCTCCACCGAGGAATGCCCGGGGCCGGCCAGCCGGTAGAAGCCGTAGGCCAGGGCCAGGATGGCGCCGATCAGTACCCGGCGGGTCCACAGCAGGTTGCGGTACAGGTCATGGGCGGAGCTGAGCGGGCTGGCGGGCAGCACCAGGTGGTTGAGGCTCATGCCGGACAGCGCCAGGGTGGCGACGATCAGCATGCCGCTGGCGCCGGCGAGGCCGGCCAGGTAACCGAGCACCGCGCCGCCGCCGTTGGCCAGGCCCACCCCCAGGGCGAAGTAGTCCGGTTTGGTGGGGGCGTTGCTGGCCAGCGCCGCCCACAGAATCAGCGGCACGCACAGCGCCATCACCAGGAACAGCAGCGGCAGGCCCCAGCTCGCCGTTACCAGGGCGCGGGGATTCAGGTTCTCGGTGAACGCCATGTGGAACATATGGGGCATCACCACCGCGGACACGAAGAACGCCATGATCAGGCTGTGCCAGGTGCCGTTCTGCAGCGGGCCGTACAACCGCGACAGCATCTCCGGGTGGGCGTTGAGCCACTGGCCAAGGCCGCCGGGGCCGTCGAACACGCCGAACAGGCCGATCAGGGCCACCGCCACGAACGCCACCACCTTGATCAGGGATTCGGTGGCGATCGCCACCACCAGCCCTTCGTGCCGCTCCCGGGCGGTGGCGTGCCGGGCGCCGAACAGAATCGCGAACAGGGTGATCAGCAGGCAGAACCACAGCGCCACCCAGGCCGGGTCCGGCTCGCCGGTTAGAATCTGGATCGATTCCGCCACCGCTTTGATCTGCATGGACAGCAACGGCAACATGCCGGCCACCATCATCAGGGTGGTCAGGGCGCCGGCCATGCGGCTGCGGTAGCGGAACGCGAACAGGTCCGCCAGGGAGCTAAGCTGATAGGTGGTGGTCAGGCGCAGAATCGGTGCCAGCAGGATCGGCGCCAGCAGGAACACCCCGGAGATGCCCAGGAAGTAGGCCAGGAAGTTGTAGCCGTAGTCGTGGGCGTAGCCCACCGAGCCATAGATGGCCCAGGCGCTGGCGTAGACCCCCAGGGAGAACACGAACACCGCCGGGTGGCGCACCAGGCGGGCGGGAATGCGGCCCTTCTCGGTGACCCAGGCGACCAGGAACAGGAACAGCAGGTAGCCGCCGGCGATCAGGATCAGTTCACTAACGCTATAGGTCATCGACGTCCCGGCTCCTGGCGACCCAATAGCTGAGCGCGATCAGGCCCAGCCAGACCAGATACGGGCGATACCAGGCTCGGCCTCCCTCGCTCCACCAGTCGATCAACGCCGGTGACAGCAGGTAGGTGCCCAGAATGAAAATGATCAGCAGGCGGTCGGTATACATGGCGGCTCCCAGACGGCCAGCATATCAATCCCGCGCCGCGCGTAAAAACGCGGGCGGCGGCTGGCGGCGGCCGGTGGGCAGCAACGCCGGGTGCCAATGGGCGCTCGCCCAGGCCAGTTGTTCGTCCACGCTGGCCCGGGCCAGGGCCGGTTCCGGAGCCAGGCCCACGCAGCCCAGGGCGGCGTGCAGATAGGGCGCCGGATGAGCCTCGTCCAGGGCGGCGGCGCCGGCGGATTTGCTCATCTTGCCGCCGGCCGGATCCATGATCACCGGCAGGTGGGCATAGCGCGGCGCCGGCGCGCCCAGGCATTCGAGCACGCGCAGCTGGCGCAGGGTGGAGGCGAGCAGGTCGCTGCCGCGCACCACGTCGGTGATGTCCTGGTCGGCGTCGTCCAGGGCGCAGGCCAGTTGATAGGCGAACAGGCCGTCGCGGCGGCGGATCACGAAGGGCCCGCCTTCCTGCGTCAGGTCCGCGCAGATCCGCCCCTGCAGGCGGTCCTCGAAGCAGCGTTCGCCGTCGGCCACGGTGAGGCGCACGGCGCGGTCCGGCCCCGGGGGGCGGGCCACCGCCGGCCCGGGGTGCACATTGTCCAGCGCCTTGAGCTGCTTGCGCGACAGGGTGCAATAAAAAGCCTGTTTGCCGGCCAGCAGGCGCTCCACCGCGGCGGCATAGGCGTCGGCGCGCCGGCTTTGATACAGCGGCGCGCCGTCCCAGTGCAGGCCGAAGCGGTCAAGCTGGTGGAGGATGGTGTCCACGGCGCCGGGTTGCTGGCGGGGCGGGTCCAGATCGTCCACCCGCAATAGCCAATGCCCGCCATGGTGGCGGGCATCCAGCCAGCTCGCCAGCGCCGTGACCAGGGACCCGAAGTGCAACGGGCCCGATGGCGTGGGCGCGAACCGCCCGACGTAGGGCCGCTTCACCCCGCCAGTTGTTTTTCCTTGATTTCCGCCAGTTCCTTGCAGTCAATGCAAAGCTCGGCGGTGGGGCGGGCTTCCAGACGGCGAATGCCGATCTCGACCCCGCAGGCCTCGCAGAAGCCGTAGTCGTCCTTGTCGATCTGGTCCAGGGCCTTCTCGATTTTCTTGAGCAGCTTGCGCTCCCGGTCCCGGGTGCGCAGCTCCAGCGCGAATTCCTCTTCCTGGGTGGCCCGGTCCGCCGGGTCCGGCAGGTTGGCCACCTCGTCCTGAAGGTGGTGCATGGTGCGGTCGGCTTCCTCCATCAGTTCCTGGCGCCAGGCCAGAAGAATCTGACGGAAGTGCGCGCGCTGGGCTTCGTTCATGTACTCCTCGCCGTTCTTGGGAACGTACGGCGTAAAACCATGAATGAGCGTATCCGCCTTGGAGGCGGAGGAGGGGGATTTCTTCACCTTGGATGTCACCTGATCAGAAGATGGAGAACGGGACGAAGCCTTTGCCTGGCTTGCGGATGCCGTCCTGGCGGTCCCGGAGGGACGCTGTGCGTTGGGTTTGGCGGCCGCCTTGGCGGCCGGCCGGGCGGCGGGTTTCGCCGCCGGTTGTTTGTTCGCCGCCGTCTTTTTCGGGGCGGCGGCGGTTTTGTTCGGGGTCGAGCGGGCCGGCGTCTTGCTGGCGGCGCTCTTGGCGGCCGGGCGGCTGGCGGCTTTTTTGGCCGCCGGCGTCTTCACGGCGGGCTTCTTCGCCGCGGTTTTACTCGCCGCGGCTTTTTTCACCGCCGGCTTGGTGGCGGCTTTGCGCGCCGGCGCCTTGCGGGCCGTTTTGCCGGCGGTGGCGGCTTTCTTGGCCGCCGCTTTCTTCGGCGCCGTCTTTTTGGCGGCCGCCTTCTTCACCACGGCTTTCTTGGCCGGCTTGGCCGGGGCCTTCTTGGTCGCGGTTTTCTTCGCCACGGCGCTCTTGGTCGCGGCCTTTTTCGTCGCGGCTTTTTTGGTCACGGCTTTCTTCGTTACGGCCTTTTTGGCGACGGCCTTCTTCGCGGCGGCTTTTTTCGCCGTCGCGGTCCTGGCCGCCGTTTTCTTCGCCGGAGTCTTCTTCACCGCCGCTTTGCTGGCGGAGCCTTTCCCTGCGCCGGTCTTACTGGCCGTCTTTTTTTTGCTTTTGCTGCCGGTGGCCATTTTGATCAACTCCCTTAACATAGTCGCGACTCGCTGTCCTGGGCTCCCCCGGAGGTGAAGGCCGGCCCGACGGTATGCCCGGGCGAGTACCGCCCCGGGACGGACGATAGTGTAAGCTTCGACCTTACCGTTTTATTGCGACGCTTGTCACCATTGGCCGGCGCCGTTCAAAGCGGCCTGATTATAGCCAACCCGGGGCGCTTTCCCAGCCCCGAAAGCGGTCGAAGCGACGAAGGTATATCAGAGCTTTCCCTGCGGAAAAAGAGGTTTTTCTTGAGCGGTATCCAACTCTCCCGGCTTGCCGGGCAAACCCCTCCCTTCCACGTCATGGCGTTGCTCGAACGGGCTCAGGCCTTGCAAGCGGCGGGCCGGGATATTCTGCACCTGGAAGTGGGCGAGCCGGATTTCCCCTGTCCGGCGCCGATCATGGCCGCCGCCGGCGCCGCGCTGGAGCGTGGCGATACCCGCTATACGCCGGCGGCGGGGCTGCCCGCGCTACGCGAGGCCATCGCCCGGGACTACCGGGAGCGCCTGGGCGCGCCGGTGAGCGCGGAGCAGGTGGTGGTCACGCCGGGGGCGTCCGGCGCCTTGCAGTTGGTGATGACGGCCCTGCTGAATCCGGGGGACGACGCCTTACTGTGCGACCCCGGTTACCCCTGTAACCGCCAGTTCGTGACCCTGGCCGGTGGGGTGCCCAAGCCATTGCCCCTGGACGTGGCCGACCAGTTCCGGCTCAGCCGGGAGAAACTTGCCCAATACTGGGGCACGGCCACCCGTCTGGCCATGGTGGCCAGCCCGGACAATCCCACCGGCAACCGGGTCGATACCGCCGAGCTCTCGGCCATGGCCGATTGGTGCGCGCAACAGGGCGGCACCCTGGTGGTGGACGAGATCTACCAGGGGTTGTGCTACGGCGCCCCGGCGGACACGGTGCTGCGTCACGGCGACCGGGCCGTGGTGATCAACAGCTTCAGCAAGTATTTCGGCATGACCGGTTGGCGGCTGGGCTGGCTGGTGGCGCCCCGGGAAATGGTGTCGGCGGTGGAGCGCTTGGCGCAGAACTGGTTCCTGGCGCCGGCCACCGTGGCCCAGCACGCGGCCCTGGCGGCCTTCGACGAGGAAACCCTGCTGATCGCCGAGCAGCGCCGGCAGTTGCTGGACCGCCGGCGCACCCTTTTGCTGGAGGCGCTGCCGGCGCTGGGGCTGCCGGTGGTGGGTGGCGCCGAGGGCGCCTTCTACTTGTACCTGGACGTGAGCCGCCACACCGATGACAGCTTCGCCTTCTGCCGGGACCTGCTGGAAAAAGCCGGCGTGGCCCTGACGCCGGGGCTGGATTTCGGCGAAGGCCATGACCCACACCGCTACCTGCGGCTGGCCTACACCTGTGACGAGGACCGGTTGCGCGAAGCACTGCGCCGCCTGGCGGACTACCTGGAGGCGCGGTGAATTTCGATCCCCCTCTGATTGGCGTTACCCTGCTGCGCCGCTACAAGCGCTTTCTCGCCGACGTGCGCCTGGCCGATGGCGAGGAAATCACCGTGCACTGCCCCAATACCGGCTCAATGAGGTTCTGCGTGCTGCCCGGCGTGGAGCAGGCGGCGCTGATTTCCGACAGCGGCAATCTCAAACGCAAGTACCGGCACACTCTGGAGGCGGTCCAGGTGGCCCATGGCCACTGGGCCGGGGTCAACACCGGCCGCACCAATGCGCTGGTGGCGGAGGCCCTGCGCGCCGGGCGCCTGCCGGGGCTGGACCCGTCCGGTGGGGTGGAACGGGAGGTGACCTTCGGTGACAGCCGCTTCGATCTGGCGCTGGGCGAGCGGGCCGCGCCGCACACCTATATTGAAGTGAAGAACGTGACCCTGGGGCCGGGCCCGGACGATCCGGACCATGGCGTGATCCGCTTTCCCGATTCGGTCACCGAGCGTGGTCAGAAGCACCTGCTGTCACTGATGGACGTGGTTCGCGCCGGCCAGCGGGCGGTGTTGTTTTTCTGCGTGCAGCACAGTGGCGCTCGCGCCGCCGGGCCCGCGGACCATGTCGATGCCCGTTATGGGCGGCTGCTGCGGGACGCCATGGAGGCCGGCGTGGAGGTGCGTGCCTGGCGCACGCGCATGGCGCCGGAGTGCTTCGAGCTGGACGAGGAGGTACCGCTGACCCTGGCGCACCCGGACATCGATATTGAAGGATATCGCGGCTGAAGCCGCTCCTACCTCGTCGGATTAACCGGGTAGGAGCGGCTTCAGCCGCGATTGCCGTTAGTCGCTAGCCGTTATCGTCCGAGGTCAACGTCGCCAGTTCCTGTTGCAGATCGGTGAGGTGCTCCTGCCAGTAGCGGGGCGACTCGAACCAGGGAAAGGCCGGCGGGAACGCCGGGTCGTCCCAGCGCTGCGCCAGCCAGGCGCTGTGCCGCAGCAGGCGCCGGGTGCGCAGCGGTTCGATCAGACGCCGCTGTTCCCAGGGAAAGGGCAGGAAGGTTTCGTAGCCCTCGGCGAGCACTCGCAGTTGCTGGCGGTTCTCTTGCTCGTCGCCGGAGAGCAGCATCCACAGGTCCTGCATGGCCGGGCCGCGCAGGCTGTCGTCCAGATCCACGAAGTGGGGCAGATCGTCGCGCCACAGGATGTTGCCGGTGTGGCAGTCACCATGCACGTTGATGGCCGGCCAGCCGGCGTCGCCGAGACGCGCCGTCATGGCTTCGAGCAGGGCGGCGGTGACTTCCCGGTAGGGCGCGGCGAAGTTGGGATCGATGACCCCCTGACCGACGTACTCCGCCGCCGCCCGGCTGTCGCCGACGATGTCCAGCACCGGCCGCGCCTGGAACGGCCGGTCGTTGCCGGCGGCGTGCCAGCGCGCCAGGGTGCGGCCCAGCAGGCGAAGGTGGTTGTCGTTGTCGAGTTCCGGGGCGTGGCCGCCCTGGCGCGGGAACACCGCGAAGCGGAAACCGGCGTGCTGGAACAGGGTCTCGCCGTCGCCGTTGGCCAGCGGCGCCACCACCGGCAGCTCCTGGTCACGCAGGAAGCGGCTGAAGCCATGCTCCTCGCGGATCTGGGCGTCGCTCCAGCGGTTCGGCCGGTAGAATTTGGTGACCACCGGCTCGGCGTCCTCCAGCCCCACCTGATAGACCCGGTTCTCGAAGCTGTTCAGGGCCAGCAGGCGGCCGTCCGTGAAGAAGCCGGCGCCGTCCACCGCGTCCAGGATCACGTCCGGCGTCAGATCGTCGAACGGATGACGGGGGGCGCCGGCGTCGCTCATGCCGGCGCCTCGGCGCGGCCCACCCAGATTTCCTCGCCGCGCACTTCCAGGGGCACGGCGGTGAGGGCGTCGCCGCTGCAGGGGCCGGACAGGCAGTGGCCGTTCTCCGGCTCGAACAGGGCGCCGTGGTTGGCGCACACCAGGAAACGGCCTTCGTCGTCCATGAACTGGTCGGGCATGAAGTTCAGCTCGATGCCCAGGTGCGGGCACCAGTTCAGGTAGGCGTGGAACTGGCCGTCGAATTTAACCACCACCACCGCCTGGTCGCCGACCTGGAATTCCCGGGCGCTTTCGTCGGCCACGTCATGCACCGAGCACACCGCCCGCAGATCGTCCCCGCTCATTCGCCCAGTACCTGTCGGCGGATTTCCAGGTGCGCTTCGGCGGGCAGACGCGGGCCGAACTCGCGGATCAGCCGGGCGCAGGCGGTGCTCGCCAGGCGGCCGGCGGTGGGGAAGTCATGGCCCTGGGTGAGGGCGTACAGGAACGCCCCCGCGAACATGTCGCCGGCGCCGTTGGTGTCCACCGGCTTCACCGGTTCCGCTTCCACGTGGTGGGTGTTCTCGCCGTCCCAGAGCAGGGCGCCGCGGGCCCCCAGGGTCATGGCCAGGCCGTTGCAGACCGGTTTGAGGGCTTCCAGGGCCGCTTCCGGGGAATCGGTGCCGGTGAAGCCCAGGGCCTCGGCCTCGTTGCAGAACAGCAGGTCCACGCCGGTGCCCAGCATCTCCACCAGGCCGTCGCGGAACAATTGCACCATGGCCGGGTCGGAAAAGGTCAGCGAGGTTCGCACGCCATGTCGCTCCGCCAGTTCGCGCAGGCGAACGGCGGCGGCGCGGGCGCTGTCGGAACTGACCAGATAGCCTTCCAGGTACACATAGCGGGAGGCGGCGATGGCGTCCTCGTTCAGTTCGCTCTCACCGACGAACTGGGAGATGCCGAGGAAGCTGTTCATGGTGCGTTCCGCGTCCGGAGTGATCATCACCAGGCATTTGCCGGAGGTGCCGGCTTCGCGGTCGCCGTCCATGTTGGTGTCGACGCCGGCGGCGTGCAGGGCGTCCACGAAAAAGGTACCGGTGTCATCATCGGCCACCTTGCAGGCGTAGTAACCGCGGCCGCCGAAGTACCGGGTGGCCACCACGGTGTTACAGGCGGAACCGCCGCAGGTATGGTTATGCGGGTCGGCCTCGCCGGCCAGGGCGTCCAGAAGCTCCTTCTGGCGGGCCTCGTCAACCAGGGTCATCAGCCCCTTGCCCAGGTCCATGCGGGCGAGGAACTCGTCGCTGACCTCGATTTCGGTATCCACCAAGGCGTTGCCGATGGCGTACACGTCGTATTTCTTTTCCATGGGGACTCCGAACTCGCTTGCGAAGGGGCCTATTATGGTGACGCCATCTAACAGTGTAAAACCGGAACGGCGCCCGTAGGCGGTTCACCGGTGTCTCTCTATACTCGCGGCCATGGCGAAGAAAGCGAAAACATCGAAAAAGCGGAAACCCTCCGCGAAGCAGCGGCAACGCCGCTGGTGGAGCTGGCGCTTCATCGGCAAGCTGGCGCTGGTGGGGCTGGTGCTGGCGGCCGCCGGGCTGGTGTATCTGGATGCCTATGTGCGTGACCGTTTCGACAGTCACGTCTGGCAGTTGCCGGCGCGGGTCTATGCCCGGCCGGTGGAGCTCTACCCCGGTCGGGTGCTGTCGCGCAACGACATGCTCAAGCTGCTGGAGCTGATGCGCTACCGGCGCGCCGGCGGCGCGCCCACGCCGGGCAGCTACAGCACCGACGGCAACACCCTGGTGATCCATACCCGCGGGTTCCGCGACAGCGACGGCGGCGAACCCTCGGAGCGCCTGCGGGTATCGTTGAGCGGCGGGCGCATCAGCGCCCTGCGTGGCGGTGACGGCGACTCGGTGGCGCGGCTGGAGCCGCTGCAGATCGGCAGCATCCACCCGGGCCACACCGAGGACCGGGTGTTCGTGCCCCTGGACCGGGTGCCGCCCATGCTGGTGCGGATGCTGATCGCCACCGAGGACCGGGATTTCTACGACCACCACGGCGTTTCCCCACGTGGTCTGGCGCGGGCCATGGTCGCCAACGTCAAGGCCGGCGGCCTGGTGCAGGGCGGCAGCACCCTGACCCAGCAGTTGGTGAAGAACTTCTGGCTCACCCAGGATCGCACCCTGGCCCGCAAGCTGGTGGAAATGCCCATGGCGGTGCTGCTCGAGCTGCATTACAGCAAGGAGCGGATTCTCGAGGCCTACCTGAACGAGGTGTACCTGGGCCAGGACGGCAACCGCGCCATCCATGGCATGGGTTTGGGCGCCCAGTTTTATTTCGGCCGCCCGCTGGAGGAGCTGGAACCTCACCAGCTGGCCACCCTGGTGGCGCTGCTGAAGGGGCCCAGCTACTACGACCCGCGCCGCAACCCGGAGCGCGCCAAGGCGCGCCGGGATATCGTGCTGCGGGTGGCCCGGGACGAAGGCGCCCTCGACGAGCAGGCCTACCAGCGCTACAAGGAGCGCGACCTGGAGGTGGTGCCCCGGGGCGTGTCGCCGTTGTACGCCTTCCCGGCCTTCATTGATCTGGTGCGCCGCCAACTGGCCCGGGATTACCCGCCGGAGGTGCTCGGCGAGGATGGGATGCGCATTCATTCCACCCTGGACGTGCTGGCGCAGCTGGCCTCGGAAAGCGCCCTGCGCGATCACCTCAACCGCATCGACGGTTCCGGCGAACGCCTGAACGGCTCGGTGGTGGTGGTGGCGCCGTCGCAGGGCGACGTGCTGGCGTTGGTGAGCAGTCGCAAACCCCGTGACCATGGTTACAACCGGGCGCTGGACGCGGTGCGGCCGATCGGTTCGCTGGTCAAGCCGGCGGTGATGCTGACCGCCCTGAAACAGCCCAAGCGGTACAGTCTGGCCACGCCGATCCCCGATGAACCGATCAGCGTGCCGATGCCCAACGGCACCACCTGGACGCCGCAGAATTTCAGCGGCGAATCCCACGGCCCGATTCCCTTGTTGGACGCCCTGGTACACTCGCGCAACCAGGCCACCGTGCAACTGGGCATGGAGGTGGGGCCGGGCAAGGTGGTCCGGACCCTGGATCAGCTCGGCGTGCAACGCAAGGTGCCGGCCTACCCCAGCATCCTGCTGGGCAGCATCGACATGACCCCTTTCGAGGTGGCCATGTGGTACCAGCCCCTGGCCACCGGCGGCTTCGCCACGCCGCTGCGTTCGATCACCGACGTGCTCGACAAGGACGGCGAGCCGCTGGCGCGCTACCCGGTGGAAACCCGCGAAGTGATCGATTCCGGCCCGGCCTTCCTGACCCAGTGGGCGATGCAGCAGGTAGTGAACGAGGGCACCGGCCGTGGCGCCCGCAAGGTGCTGCCGCCGGACCTGCGCGTGGCCGGCAAGACCGGCACCAGCGATGAGTACCGCGACGCCTGGTTCGCCGGTTTCTCCGGCAATCACCTGGCGGTGGTGTGGGTGGGCCGCGACAACAACCAGAACGCCCAGGTCACCGGTGCCACCGGGGCGTTGCCGGTGTGGAGCCAGCTGATGTCGTCGCTGCCGCAGACCAGCCTGCCGGAGGCGCCGCCCCCCGGCGTGGAAATGGTGTGGATGGACCCGGCCGGTGACAAGACCAGCGGTGAAGGCTGCGCCGGCGCCCGGCGCTACCCGATGCTGGAAGCCTCGATTCCGGAGAAAAGCGACGGCTGCGGCAGCGTGCGCAAGGCCGGCAAGGGCGTGGTGGACTGGTTCAAGGGTTTGTTCAACTGACCACCGGGGTGGGGCCATGCCGGGAGCATCGCGGCTGAAGTCGCTCCTACGAAGTCGCTCCTACAATGGTGATCGTAGGAGCGGCTTCAGCCGCGATGCTGTTGGCGGGCCGCCTGTTTTTCGAACTCCGCGCGGATCGCCTCGGCGCCGTAGCTGGCCTCCAGGCGCTTCACGGTGAAGTGGCCCAGGGCCATGTCCTGGTAGAAGTCGGTGAACAGCGCGTTCAGGGTGGCGCCGGTGGCGGCGCCGATAATCGGTACCGCCTGGGCCGCCACCTTGTTGGTGATCACCACGCCGAAGCGCTCCGCCACCCGCTCGAGCAAACGCGCCATCCATTTGCCCGCCTGGCTGGACGTCATCAGGTTGGCGGTCTGGCCGGCGCCCTGGCGGGCGGCGATCTCCGCCAGTTCCCGGGACAGCTGGTTCATGGCCTGGGTGGCGAAGCCGCGGGCCATGTAATAGCCGGTCTCCGCCGCGTCGTCCTGGTCCGAGGGGCCGCCCATGGCGAACACTTCCAGGCAGGCGGCCTTGGTGTCCAGGTCGGTGAGGTCGAAGCCCTCGGCCCGGGCCACGTCCGCCACCGCGCGCATCATCAGGGTGGTGGACACCGGCAATTCCGCCAGCAGGGAGGTCAGGCCGAAAGCGCCGCCCACTGCCCCGGATGCCGCCGCGTAGAGTTTGTGCCGGCGGGTCGAGGCGGCGGTGTGGGGCTGGTTGTCCAGGCTCCACAGGGCGGCGTCCACGGCTTTGCCCAGGGCCGTCTCCACGGCGTCGTTGATGCGCTCGGAGGCGGCGGCGGGCAGCCGTTTCACCGCGCCCTCGATGGGCGAGCCGATCAGGTTGGAGAGCCGGGCGGTGACGCTGGGCGCGGTCAGCAGGGCGACGGCCTTTTTCAGCGCCGCGTGGTCCTCGGGATGGTCGCGAATGTCCATGGAATGTCCGGTGTGCTGGTCGGGTCACAACTGTAGCCGTGGCCAACGGCGAGGAAAAGCGGGAGAATCCGCCCATTCCCAGCGATCGCAAAACGAGGACTGCAACGATGCTGCACGGACCGGTTCGATTGATTCTCCTGGCGGCGCTGCTGGCGTCCGGCTGTTCGGTGATGCCGCCGGCGGAGGACGCCCAGACGCCGGTCACCGCCGATACGGAACTGGCTGGCTCGCCGGCGATGTCGCTGCTGGAGCGCGCCGGCCAGGCCCGCGACCAGGGGCGCATGGCCGCCGCCGGCCGTTACCTGGAGCGGGCCCTGACCATGGCCCCCAACTCATCCTGGCTGTACCGGGAACTGGCCCTGCTGCGCCTGGAGGAGGGCGATCCCGGCGCCGCCGAGGGGCTGGCCCGGCGCGCCCTGCGCCTGGCCCCGGACAATGACGATTACCGCGCCGATCTCTGGGAACTGGTGGCCGCCGCCCGCGCCGAACAGGGCGACCCTGAAGGCGCCGACGCGGCCCGTGATCGGGCGGAAAGCCTGCGGCGGGAACGGGCGTGACACCGGCGGTCAAGGCGGCGGAAAAAGCCGGGGTCGATTTCCAGCTGCACGCCTACGAGCATGACCCCCAGGCCGGGAGCTATGGCCGCGAGGCGGCGGAATGCCTGGGGCTGGCCCCGGAACGAGTGTTCAAGACGTTGCTGGCGGAGGTGGACGGCAAGGTCCAGGTGGCCATGGTGCCGGTGGACCACAGCCTGGACCTCAAGGCCCTGGCCCGCGCGGCCGGCGGCAAGAAGGCGGCGATGGTGGACGGTCCCCGGGCGGAACGCCTTACCGGCTATGTGCTGGGCGGGATCAGCCCGCTGGGGCAGAAGAAACGCCTGCCCCTGTGGCTGGATGACAGCGCCCACCGGCAGCCGAGTCTGTACATGAGCGCCGGCCGGCGCGGCCTGGAGATCGAGATGGCGCCGGCGGACCTGCTGGCGCTGACCGGCGGCCGGCTGGCGCCATTGGCGCGCTGACCTTATCGCGGCTGAAGCGGAGCGCCGCCGTGGCTACAGCGCCGCGAACGCCTCCCGCGCCACGTCCAGGGTGGCGTCGATGTCCTCGTCGCTGTGCGCGATGGACACGAAGCCCGCCTCGAAGGCGCTGGGCGCCAGGTAGACGCCGCGATCCAGCATGGCGTTGAAGAAGGTGCCGAAGCGCGCCGGGTCGCAGGCCATCACTTCGTCGAAGCGGGTGATCCGGGTTTGCTCGGTGAAGTAGAGCCCGAACATGCCGCCCGCCCGGGTGGTGTGGAAGGCGATGCCCGCTTCCCGGGCCACCGTGGCCATGCCCTCGGTGAGCTTCTCGGTCTTCGCCGCCAGTTCCTCGTAGAAACCATCGCGGCGCAGTTGCTGGAGCGTGGCCAGGCCGGCGGCCATGGCCACCGGGTTCCCGGACAGGGTGCCGGCCTGGTAGACCGGGCCCAGCGGCGACAGGTGCTCCATGATCGCTTTCTTGCCGCCCAGGGCGCCCACCGGCATGCCGCCGCCGATGATCTTGCCCAGGGTGGTCAGGTCCGGGGTCACGCCGTAGAACGCCTGGGCGCCGCCCAGCGAGACCCGGAAGCCGGTCATCACCTCGTCGAAGATCAGCACCGCGCCGTGCTCGTCGCAGTACTTGCGCAGTGCTTCCAGGAAGCCCTGGGTGGGCGGCACGCAGTTCATGTTGCCGGCCACCGGCTCCACGATCACCGCGGCGATCTGGTCGCCCTGGGCCTTGAACACTTCCTCCAGGCCGCCGGCGTCGTTGTAGTTGAGCGTCAGGGTGTCGTCGGTAACCGCCTTGGGCACGCCCGGGGAACTGGGGGTGCCCAGGGTCAGGGCGCCGGAGCCGGCCTTCACCAACAGGCTGTCCACGTGGCCGTGGTAGCAGCCCTCGAATTTGATGATCTTGTCCCGACCGGTGTAGCCCCGGGCCAGGCGGATGGCGCTCATGGTGGCCTCGGTGCCGGAGTTGACCATGCGCACCATGTCCATGGAGGGCACCAGCTCGCAGACCAGATCCGCCATGTCCACCTCGGCGGCGGTGGGCGCGCCGAAGCTGAGGCCGTCGGTCACCGCTTTCCGCACCGCCTCGCGCACCTGCTCGTTGTTGTGGCCGAGGATCATCGGCCCCCAGGACCCCACGTAGTCCACGTAGCGGTTGTCGTCCTCGTCGTACAGGTAGGGGCCCTCGGCGCGGTGGAAGAACACCGGCGTGCCGCCGACCCCCTTGAAGGCGCGCACCGGGGAGTTCACGCCCCCGGGGATGTGCTGCTGGGCGCGACGGAACAACTGCTCGGATTGCGTGCGACTCATGGGGACTCCTTGGAAGATGATTGCGGCTCTGGGCGGATTCCGCCGCGCGTATTCTACTCCCTGCCCGGAATTCTGTCAGACGGGCATGGCACTTTTCCTACTGGAAGACGGCGCGGTCAGCGCGCAAACAGGCCGGCCAGGCGGCGGGCGGCGGCTTCCACGGCGGCGTCGTCCGGGGCGCCGAACAGGCCGTGAATCACCGCCACCGCGTCGGCGCCGGCCTCGATCAGGGTGCCGGCGTTGTCGGCGTTGACGCCGCCAATGGCCACCAGGGGCTGGCGGAACCGGCGCCGGGCCTCGCGCAGGGTATCCAGGTCCGCCGGTGGCGCCTGGGGCTTGGTGCGCGACGGGAAGAAGCGGCCCAGGGCCAGGTAGTCGGCGCCCTCGTCGGCGGCGTTTCGGGCCAGGTCCAGGCTGCCGTGGCAGGACACGCCGATCAGTTTGTCGCCGCCGAGCAACTGGCGGGCGGCGTCGATGCGGCCGTCGCTCTGACCCAGGTGCACGCCGTCCGCTTCCACTTCGGCGGCCAGGGCCGGGTCGTCGTTGACGATGAACAGGGCGCCGTATTCCTGGCACAGCAGCGCCAGGCGGGCGGCGCGGTGACGGCGGGTGGCGGTGTCGGCGTGTTTGTCTCGGTACTGCAGCATGGCGGCACCGCCACGCAGGGCGGCGGCGCCGGCATCCAGGACCCGTTCACCGGGGCACAGATCCGGGTCGGTGACCGCGTACAGGCCGCGCACGCGATCGGTTTCGGGAGTGCTCATGGCTGGAACCTCCGGTCGGGAACGAATTGGCCGCCGCCGGGGCGCCAGGCGTTGCGCAGGCCCTCGTGGAGCCACGCCTGGGCGGCGCCGGTGGCGTCGTCCAGGGTTTCACCCCGGGCCAGACGGCAGGCCAGGGCGGAGGCCAGGGTGCAGCCGGAGCCGTGGTAGACCTCCGGCAGGCGCGGCCAGTCCCACTGCCGGCGGCGGTCGCCGTGGAACAGATGGTTGCTGACCTGGTCGGTGTCGTCGTGGGTGCCGGTGACCAGTATGGCCCGGCCGGTACGCGCGGTCAGCGCCCGGCCGGCGGCGTCCACGCCGCTCTCGCCGCTGAGCTTCTCCGCTTCGGGCAGGTTGGGCGTGAGCACGGTGGTCAGGGGCGCCAGGCTGTTCAGCATGGCCACGGCCAGGTCGCCCTTGGACAGGCTGCCGCCGGCCTCGGCGGCGAGCACCGGGTCCAGTACCACCGGCACGCCGGGCAGACGCGCCAGCAGGCGGGCGATCCATTCCACCATTTCCACCGAGCCGGTCATGCCGATCTTCACCGCCTGGTAGTCGTAGTCGGCGAGCAGGGCGTCCGCCTGGCGCTCCAGCAGCTCGATGGGCGTGAGCTGGAAGCCGGTGACGTTGCGGCTGTTCTGCACCGTCAGGGCGGTGATCAGGGTGCTGGCGAAGCCGCCCTGGCCGTGGATCGCTTCGATGTCGGCGTGGATGCCGGCGCCCCCGGAGGGGTCATGGCCGGCGATCACCAGAATGTTGGGTTTCATCGTGGGCTCCCGTGGTCGCCGTTCAGAAGGGCCGCACCACCACCAGGATAACAATGGCGATCAGCAACAACACCGGGATTTCATTGAACACCCGGTAGAATTTGTGGCTCTTGGTGTTGGCGTCGGCGGCGAACTTTTTCAAATAGGCCAGGCACACGTGGTGGTAGCCGATCAGCAGCACCACCAGGGCCAGCTTGGCGTGCATCCAGCCCTGGGTCTTGTAGTAGTCCCAACGCAGGATCAGCATCCACAGGCCCAGAACCACGGTGGCGATCATGGACGGGTTCATGATGCCCCGGTAGAGCTTGCGCTCCATGATCTTGAAGCGCTCGCGGCCGGCCTGGTCTTCGGCCATGGCGTGGTAAACGAACAGCCGGGGCAGGTAGAAGATGCCCGCGAACCAGCAGATCACGGCGATAATGTGGAAGGCTTTCAGCCACAGCATAGGGCGGGTCTCCGGCGCGCGCCGGCGGGGCCGGCGTAGAGGTTGCTTACAAGTTGATCGGGGCGCGGCATTGGAGTGTTGCCGCTCCGGGGGGCTATACTAAAGCCGTCCGTAATTGATCCCAACATTCTTTCCTGCCCGATCGCCCGCGCGGCGGTCTCGCAAGCGCGGCCTCGCCGAGCCGCCCGACCCGAACAAAGAGGAGTGCCGTGAACAAGCCAAAGCGCGCCAGCCGTCTGCTGCGATACTACCTGTTTCGCACCCGGCGTCTGACTCGCAGGCAGCTCGGGACTCTGGAAGACTGGAAAATGCGGGTGGTGTTCTGGATCGGCGCCTTGCTGGTGGGCCTGATCACGGTGGGGTTCGCCTGGGTGGCGGAGTATTGCGCCAGCCTGTTTTTCCAGATGCAGCAGCGCTCCGCGTTGCTGCCGATCCTGGTCACGCCGCTGGGCATGCTGCTGGTGGTGGCGGTGATGCGCCGCACCGGTCCGGAGTCCCAGGGCAGTGGTATCCCCCAGGTGCTGGTCGTTCTCAAGCAACGCTATCACTGGTTGCGGCCCACCTTTCTTTCCTTCCGCGTGATCCTGATGAAGTTCGCGCTCACCTGCGTGGGCCTGCTCAGCGGCGCCAGCATCGGCCGCGAGGGGCCGAGCGTGCACATGGGCGCCGCCATGATGTATTCCGTGGGGCGCATCGGCCGGCTGCAGCAGAAGTACGTGGATACCTCGCTGATCGTGGCCGGCGGCGCCGCCGGCGTGTCGGCGGCGTTCAACGCGCCCTTGGCGGGGATCGTGTTCGCCATCGAGGAACTGGCCGGCTCCTTCGAACAGCGCACCAGCGGTACCCTGATCCTGGCGATCATTCTTTCCGGGGTGGTGGTGCTGGCCATCGCCGGCCACTACAGCTTCTTCGGCCACCCCCAGGGCACCCTGGACATCACCCGGGACTGGCTGGCCATTGGCGTGGCGGCTCTGGTCTGCGGCCTGCTGGGTGGTGCCTTCAGCCGCATGCTGATCGCCGGCAGCCGCTTTCTCTCGCCCTATGCCCGCCGCCACCCCTACCGGGTGGTGCTGCTGTGCGCCCTGGTGGTGGTGTTCCTGGGCCTGGTCACCGGCGGTGCCACCTACGGCAGCGGCTACGAACAGGCGCGGCATCTGCTCACCGAGGAGGCCCAGGGCGACTGGACCTTCCCCCTGGCCAAGATGGCCGCCACCCTGGTGTCCTATTTCACCGGCATCCCGGGCGGGCTGTTTTCCCCCAGCCTGGCCGCCGGCGCCGGGGTCGGCAACGTGCTTGGTGGCTTGTTTCCGGGCATTTCCGTGGTCGGGCTCACCCTGGTGGCCATGGCCGCCTTCCTGGCGGCGGTGATCCAGCGGCCGATCACCTCCTTCGTGATCGTCATGGAGCTCACCGGCAATCGCCACGATATCCTGTTGCCGTTGATGGCCGGCGCCTTCCTGGCGGCGGCGGTGTCCAAGATCGTCTGGTTGCGCCCGCTTTACGACTCCCTGGCGGACCGGCTTCAGGAAGGCGAGGGCATGGCCCTGGACCGCGCCCGGGTGGTGGGCACCGACGGCGGCGAGGAAAAGCGCTGAGTTGCCGGTCTTGCTGGCGGTGCCTATCATTCGGGTTTTCCCGAGCAACCCAGTGATGGAGTCCCGGTCTATGGCCCAGGTGGCGGCAAGGCTTGAAGAGGATAGGGCGATCGCGGGCGGCGCCGGCCGCGGCGGAGCCCCGTCCTGATGGCTCGCCGCGACCGCCCCCGCGCCGGCGTCGATGACGTGGTGCTGATGCCGGTGAGCCCCTCCCGGCAGCGGCGCCGGCTGGCGCTGGCCACGATCCTGGCGATCCTGGCCGTGCTGATCGCCTTCGGCGCCGGTATCTGGCTGGGACAGGGCGGCGCCCTGGACCAGGACCGCCGCAACCAGACCCTGCGCGCCGACCTCGAAGAGGCCCGCGACAAGCTCGCCAGCGCCCGCCATGATCTGGCCCGTTTCCGCGCCGACGCCGAGGTGTCCGACCAGGCCGGCGAACAGTTGCGCCAGGAGATTCGCGGCCTGCGTGACCAGGCGGCGGAGCTGGAAGAGGCGGTGGCGTTCTACAAGAACGTGATGTCGCCGGGCACCGTGGATCAGCCCCTGCAGGTGCAGAAGTTCGAGGTGGTGCCCGCCGACGGCGAGCGTCGCTTCCGTTACCGTTTGATCCTGATCCAGGCCGGCGGCGACAACCGGGGCTACCTGTCCGGGAATGTCAGTTTGCGGCTCAAGGGCACCCGGGACGGCGAGGCGGTGACCCTGGAGACGGACGATCTGCTCGACGAGAACAGCGATTTGCGTTTCCGGTTCCGTTATTTCCAGGAACTTTCCGGTACCCTGACGGTGCCGGAGGCGCTGCAGGTGAGCGCGCTGGAAATGACCGCGCGCGCCACCGGCGGCCGGCGGGCGGAAGTGACCCAGAGTCTGCCATGGTGATGGGCTGGCTCCGCCCTCAGCGAAACCGACCGACAAGCAGGAGAGAGCAGGTGAGGCGAGACAAGAAAAACGCGGGTGGTCAGCAGAATTTCCGTGACCACACCCTGATCGCCCCCAGTGCCCGCATCGTGGGGGACATCGAGTTCAACGGCGGTCTGCACGTCCAGGGGGAAGTGGACGGCAACATCACCGTCGGCGAACAAGGGGGCCAGTTGGTGATCGGCGAAAGCGGCGTGGTGCGCGGCGAGATCCGGGTTCCCCGCATCACCATCAACGGCCGGGTGGAGGGCGACGTGAACGCCACCGAGCACCTGGAGCTGGCCGACAAGGCCCAGGTGGAAGGCAATGTCTTCTACGTGATGATCGAAATGCTCATGGGCGCCCGGGTCAACGGCAAGCTGGTGCGTCTGGACGACGAGCGCCGCAATCTGCCCGCGCCGGAAAAGCCCGGTGCCACGGCGGACGGCGACGGTCCGGCGCCGGAGAATTCTTGACTGTAACACTCGGGTATTGGACCATGAGCGGGTGATAGCAGTTCAGACCGACATGAGCGATTCCAGTCCCATCATTCTGACCGAACGGGCCGCCGCCAAGGTGCGCGAGCTCCGTGACGACGAGGGCAACCCCAACCTCAAGCTGCGGGTGTACATCACCGGCGGTGGCTGCGCGGGGTTTTCCTACGGGTTTACCTTCGACGAGGCCGTCAACGAGGACGACACCTCCGTGGACCGCGAGGGCGTGACCCTGCTGGTGGACGCCATGAGCATCCAGTACCTGGATGGCTCCGAGGTGGACTACGAGCAGGGGCTGATGGGCTCCCGGTTCATCGTCAACAATCCCAACGCGGCCACCACCTGTGGCTGTGGTTCCTCCTTCTCGGTATGATCGGGGGAACCGTCGCCGTCATCTAACGGTCATCAAAGTATCAGAGGATTGTCGTCAACGGCACGGAAGCTGGAGGACATGATGATACAGCGACCTTCACTACAGCGTATGACCGCCGCCGATACCCGCGCCATCTGCTGGTTGTTGCGGCAGCCCCGGGCGGCGCATCGCGCGCAACTGGCCCGTGGTATCTCCCGCCTCGGCGACGGCCCTTTCTACGTGTTTCTGATTCTGGTGGTCTGGTTGCTGGACCGTGCCCACGGCGCCCAGTTCGCCCTGGCGGCGGTGATCGCCTACGGGCTGGAAGTGCCGGCCTTCATGGCGCTCAAGAATCTGATCAAGCGCCCCCGGCCGGCGGACATGGATGAGTCCCTGTGCGTCTTCCTGCAGCCCGCCGACCGCTTCAGCTTCCCCTCCGGCCACACCGCCGCGGCTTTCGTGATGGCCACGCTCATGGGCGTGTTCTATCCGGTGGCGGCCACGGTGGCACTGGCGTTCGCCATGCTGGTGGGGCTCTCCCGGGTGCTGCTCGGGGTGCACTATCCCTCCGACATCGGCGCCGGCGCCCTGCTCGGCGCGGTCTGCGCCCTGGCCGGCACGCTGTTCGTCTAGGGGAGCTAATCCGGCAGGGTCAGACGTCCCAGCACCGCCGGCCGGCGGGCGCCGGTGACCGCCGGCGCGTTGCCCGGCACTCTTTCCCACCAGACCCAGGCCAGCCAGGCGAAGGCGGTCGCTTCCACCCGGTCCGGGGCCAGACCGGCCACGTCCGTGCTTTCCACCGCCAGGCCCAGCCGCCGCGACAGGCGGTTCATCAGGTCCCGGTTGTGGGCGCCGCCGCCACACACCAGTAGCCGCCGCGGGGCGAAGTCCGCCAGGGCGTCGGCCACGGTGCGCGCGGTGAGCTCCGCCAGGGTCGCCTGTACGTCCCGGGGCGCCGGCGCTTCGCGCAGGAAAGGCGTCAGCCAGTCCAGATGGAAATACTCCCGGCCGGTGCTTTTCGGCGGTGGCCGGTGGAAGTAGGCATCCGCCAGCAGGGCGTCCAGCAGGTCCGGCAGCACCTGGCCGCCGGCGGCCCAGGCGCCGTCCCGATCGAAGGCCCCGCCCTGGTGGCGCCGGTACCAGAGGTCCAGCAGGGTATTGGCCGGGCCGGTGTCGAAGCCGCCGGTCAAGGTCCCCCGGTCGAGCAGGCTGACATTGGCGATGCCGCCCAGGTTGAGCACCGCCACGCGGCGCTCGGGGTCGGCGAACAGGTGCTCGTGGAAGCGGGGCGCCAGAGGCGCGCCTTGACCGCCCAGCACCATGTCCTTGTTGCGGAAATCGTGGATCACCGGGATGCCGGTGGCCGTGGCCAGGGTGTCCGGACAGCCCAGTTGCAGGCTGAAGCCGTCGGTGCCGGGCCGGTGGCGCACGGTCTGGCCGTGGCTGCCGATCGCCGTGACCCGTGACGGCGCCACGTCGGCGCGCTCCAGCAGCGCCGTCACCGCGTCGGCGTAGAGCCGGCCCAGTGCCCGGTGGCAGGGGCCGGCGCGGTCGATTTCGTCGGCGCCGGGTCGGGTCAGGGCCAGCAGGGTGTCGCGCAGGTCGGTGGGAAGCGGGGCGTTGTGGTGGGCGAGCAACTCCACGCGGTGCTCGCCGAAGCGGGCCAGGACGGCGTCCACGCCGTCCAGGCTGGTGCCGGTCATCAGACCGGCGAACAGGCCCTCAGAGGACATTGCTGCTGGCCAGGGTGGCGGCCTCGGCGAACAAGGTCATTTGCGCCTCGAGCCGCTTGGCCCGCACCAGGAACTGGGGTTTCTCGTTGTCGGTGACGCTTTGCGCCTTGGGCAGCGGCACGGTCTGCGGGTTGCGGTGCACGCCGTCGACCCGAAACTCATAGTGCAAGTGTGGGCCGGTGGCCAGGCCGGACATGCCCACGTAGCCGATGGTCTGGCCCTGGTTCACCCGGCTGCCCACGCGGATGCCTCGGGCGAAACCGCGCATGTGCGCGTACAGGGTGGAGTAGCGCTGGCCGTGCTTGAGAATCAGCACGTTGCCGTAGCCGCCCTTGACCCCGGCGAAGATCACCTTGCCCTTGCCGGCGGCCTTGATCGGCGTGCCGCTGGGGGCGGCGTAGTCGATGCCACGGTGGGCGCGCACCTTGTTCAGAATCGGGTGCTTGCGGCCCAGGCTGAAACGGGAGCTGATCCGCGAGAAGGCCACCGGGGTGCGGATGAACTCCTTGCGCATGGAGCGCCCTTCGCTGTCGAAGTAGTCGGCGTCGCCGGAGCGGGTCTCGAAGCGGTAGGCGGTGAGATGCCGGCCCTGGGTCCAGAACTCCGCCGCCAGGATGTTGCCCACGCCGACTTTCTCGCCGTCCAGATAGAGCTCCTCGTAGAGCACCCGAAAGCGGTCGCCGTTGCGGATGTCGAGCACGAAGTCGATGTCCCAGCCGAAGATGTTGGCCAGTTGCATGGTGAGATTGTCGCTCATGCCGGCGGCGTGGCCGGCCAGGAACAGGGAATTGTCGATGGTCGCCTCGGCGAAGCGCACCCGGCGCTGGTATTCCCGGGTCTCGCTTTTCACCTGCCAGCGACCGTCGTCGCCCAGGGTGGCCTTCACCGTCTGCACCCGGGTGGGGTGGTAACGCAGGGCGTTGAGTTCGCCCTGGTCGTCCAGGGTGATGCCCAGGGTCTCGCCGGGACGGATGCGGGCCAGGGCCGCCAGGCGGTCGTCGCCGTTCACCAGGCGGTGCACCTGGGCGGCGGTGACGCCGTGCTCCTGGAGCAAGGCGGACAGGGTGTCGCCGGATTGCACTTCCAGCTCAATCCAGTCCGGCTCCGGGGCCACCGGCGCGGGCCGCGCGGGGGCGGGCGTCGGCGCCGTCTCTCGGGCCGCCACCGGGCGCGCCTCGGCGCCGGCTTCGGCGCGGGGCTCCGGTTTCGGCAGGGTCACGGTCTGGCTGCGCTGGGAATGGCTTTCGCCGGATTCCGGGCTCAAGGCCATGGCGACCACGGTGATGGCCAGGACGGCGGACAGGGCGAGATGCAAACGGGGAAATCGGCGCACCATGCGGCCGAGGGCGGAAAAATTCATGCTCATCTGGTCGCTACACTCTGAGGTGGCCGCCTGGGGCATTGATGGCGGGCCTCCGGTTGTACGGGATGGGGAGGTCCCTTGAATTGCAGCAAAGATACCCGCCTTCTACGGGCGCCTTCAAGTGCTACAATAGCCAGCTTTTCCGGGCCTCGCGGTCCCGGCGGATGCCTGGTGTGACCGCCGTGGGGCGGCCGGGTTCCCTGTCAGTCTGGTGGCGCCGCGCGCGACGGCGTCCCGTGAATCGAGGTGGTAATGGTCAAGGTGGAAGAGCAAATGGCGCTGCTGTCGCGCGGCGCCGATGAAATCATCCAGGAAGACGAACTGCGCGAACGCATCGCCAGCGGTCGGCCGCTGCGGGTGAAGGCGGGGTTCGACCCCACCGCGCCGGATCTGCACCTGGGGCACACGGTGCTGATCAACAAGCTGCGCCAGTTCCAGGAGCTGGGCCATCACGTCATGTTCCTGATCGGTGACTTCACCGGCATGATCGGCGACCCCACCGGCAAGAGCGCCACCCGCCCGCCGCTCAGCCCCGAGGACATCAAGCGCAACGCTGAGACCTACAAGGAGCAGGTGTTCAAGATCCTCGATCCGGACAAGACCGAGGTGGTGTTCAACTCCACCTGGATGAACGAGGTGGGCGCCGCCGGCATGATCAAGCTGGCCGGCCAGTACACCGTGGCGCGCATGCTCGAGCGCGACGACTTCGACAAGCGCTACCGGGCCAATCAGTCCATCGCCATCCACGAATTCCTCTACCCCCTGGTGCAGGGCTATGACTCCGTGGCCATGGAGGCGGACGTGGAGCTGGGCGGTACCGACCAGAAATTCAATCTGCTGATGGGGCGCACCCTGCAGAAAGCCCACGGCCAGGCGCCGCAGATCTGCCTGACCATGCCGATCCTGGAAGGGCTGGACGGGGTGCAGAAGATGTCCAAGTCCCTGAAGAACTACGTCGGCGTCAACGACGCCCCGGGGGAGATGTTCCGCAAGCTGCTGTCGATTCCGGACGATCTCACCTGGCGCTACTACGAACTGCTCAGCGGCCTGTCCAATGAAGCGCTGGCGGAGCGCAAGGCGGAGGCGGAGCGGCTGGGCAGCCCCCAGGAGGCGAAGAAGGCCTTCGCCCTGGAAATGGTCACCCGCTTTCATGGCGAAGAGGCGGCCCGGGCCGCGCCATCCTCCGCGGGCAACATCACCGCCCTCGGCGAGATCCCGGACAACGTGCCGGAGGTGGAGGTGGTGCTCGAGGAGGGCGACGACATTCACGTGGTGCCGCTGCTGCGTCTGGCCGGTCTGGCCCAGAACGGCAAGGCCGCCAAGGACGTGTTCGGCCGGGGCGCGGTCTATGTGGATGGCCACCAGCTTACCGAGGAGCGGACCTTCGCGCGCGGCGAGCGCCCGGTGATCCAGGCGGGCAAAAAGAAGATTGCCCGGGTTATAATCAAGTAAATCAAGAGGTTGTGTGATTTCCTGGCCCTTGGCGGGCGGGCCGGGCTGGCTGAAATCTGAGCGACCGGAAAGAATTTCGAGAAAAGCTCGGAAAAAAGGTTTGACAGGTCCGGCCCGATCCGTAGAATGCGCACTCCTCGACGGGGCAACGACGCAAGACGCCGAACGCTCCGCGGCTCTTTAACAATCAGGCAAGCAAACGTGTGGGACCTGTTCGGAGTTGGGTGTCTTAAGAGATATCGGCTTTGAACAAGTCAACCTAGTTGAATTGTTTCGAGCTGAGCTAGTATTAAGTGCGCAGGCACTTTAAAGACTTTTCTTAACTGAAGAGTTTGATCATGGCTCAGATTGAACGCTGGCGGCAGGCCTAACACATGCAAGTC
>NZ_JABJWH010000017.1 GCF_015265435.1 Alloalcanivorax profundimaris
GGGAGCCTACAGGGACGTACTTGCGGCGTTCCCGGAAGGGCGTCGCGCCCTGAGTCGCGCCCCGGCTGGAGCGAGACTTCCCGCTAAAGCGCGATGAACTTTTTTGGCCGTTCTTCAGGCATAAAAAAAGACCGCCCGATGGGCAGCCTTTTTAGGAAGAGTGGTGGGTCGTGAAGGATTCGAACCTTCGACCAATTGGTTAAAAGCCAACTGCTCTACCAACTGAGCTAACGACCCGCCGAATGAGGCGCAAATAATACGGATTTATTTCCCGATGACAAGGGTCTGAAGCGAATTTTTTACCGGATCAGCGATAGACCGTTGGATCTTTGACCAGCGCCTCCTCGAAGCCCTGGCGCCGCAGGCGGCAGCTGTCGCAGCGTCCGCAGGCGCGGCCGGCCTCGTCGGCCTGGTAGCAGGACACGGTCAGACCGTAGTCCAGGCCCAGATCGATGCCGCGGCGAATGATATCCGCCTTGGACAGGTGCATCAGGGGCGTGGCGATCTCGATGGGGTGGCCCTCCACCCCGGCCTTGGTGGCCAGCCTCGCCAGATTCTGGAAGGCATCGATGAATTCCGGCCGGCAGTCCGGGTAGCCGGAGTAATCCACCGCGTTGACGCCGATGAAGATGGCCTCGGCGTCCACCACCTCCGCCAGGCCCAGGGCCAGGGACAGGAACACGGTGTTGCGGGCCGGCACATAGGTCACCGGAATGCCGTCGCCGCCCTCCTCCGGCACTTCGATGTCGTGGTCGGTAAGCGCCGAGCCACCGATGGTGCCCAGGCCCAGCTCGATGACCCGGTGGGATTCGGCGCCCAGGGCCGCGGACACGCGGGCGGCGGCGTCCAGCTCCGAGCGGGTGCGCTGGCCATAGTCGAAGGCGATGGTGTGGCAGCGGTAGCCCCGGTCGCGGGCAATGGCCAGGCAGGTGGCGGAATCCAGGCCACCGGAAAGCAATACCACGGCGGTATTCATGTGGGTTCTCCTCATTGGCGGTTCGGTGGCGGCCCGCGTGAGTTTGCGGACCGGCCCGCTATCGCGGCTGAAGCGGTACGCCGCCCGGCCGCTCCTACAGGATTACGCTCAGCGCCCCTGGGCGTCGTTCCAGAGCAATTTATGCAATTGCAGCTGGAAGCGCACGGGCAGGCGGTCGGCGACGATCCAGTCCGCCAGTTCGGCGCCGTCCAGTTGCCCGTGCACCGGCGAGAACAGCACGTCGGAAACCCGCTCCGCCAGGCCGTGCTGGTCCAGCATGAACCGGGCCCAGTCATAGTCGCGGCGGTGAGCGAGCACGAACTTCACCTGGTGGTGGGGGCGCAGATGGGCAATGTTGTCCAGGCGGTTGTTGTGCTGCTCGCCGGAGCCCGGCGCCTTCAGGTCCATGACCACCGACACGCGCTCGTCCACCGGCGCGATGTCCATGGCGCCGCCGGTTTCCAGGCTCACTTCGTAGCCCTTGTCGCACAGGGCGGTGAGCAGCGGCAAACAGTTGGGCTGGGCCAGCGGCTCACCGCCGGTGACCGTCACGTAGCGGGCGCCGCGCCGGTCCACGTCCTCGAGGATGCGCTCCAGGGTCCACTTCTCACCGCCCTGGAAGGCGTACTCGGTGTCGCACCAGACGCAGCGCTGCGGGCAGCCGGTGAGGCGCACGAACACGGTGGGACGGCCCACGGTGCGGGCTTCGCCTTGCAGGGAATGGAAGATTTCGGTGAGACGCAGTTCCACGGTGGTTCCGGGCTTGGGGACTGGGTCGGGGATTCTAGGGCCTGAGGCGGTGAAATGATAGGTCGCGGCCAAAGCGGAGCGCTTCAGCCGCGGTCGGCGTTTCAGTCGTCGCCAAGCTGCTTGAGCATGGACTTCGCCATCTCGGATTCGGAGGCGTCCGGGAACTGCTTGATCAGCTTGTGCAGCGTGACCTTGGCCTTGGCGGTGTCGCCGCCCTTGGCCTGCAGGCCGGCCAGCTTGTAAAGGCTGGTGGGCGCGCGGCTGTGGTTCGGATAATCATCCACCACGGTCTGGAACTGCTCGCGGGCCTTGTCCAGTTGCGGTTTCTTCTGGTTGCTGTAGACCTCGCCCAGCCAGAAGTGGGCGTGGGCACGGAACTGCCCCTCGGGAAAGGTCTCGAGGTAGTCCTCGAAGGCGGTGGCCGCGGCGTCGAAATCCCGCTCCAGCAATTTGCCACGGGCTTCGGAATAGGCGGCGCGATCCGCTTCCGGGTCGGCGGGGGCGGCGTCGTTGCCACCGTCGTCACCGGCCTCGGCGTCGGTCTGGGGCGCGCTCTTGGTCTGATCGACCAGCGCGTTGATACGCGTGTCCAGGTCCAGGTAACGCTCGCGCTCGGCGGCCTTGAGACGGTCCACCTCGTGGCGCAGCTCTTCCACCTGACCCTGCAGATTCTGGATTTGACGTTCGTACTGCTCCATCTGCTGCATCAGCACATAGAGGCCATCGTTGCCACCCTGGGCGCCGCTGGCGGCGGCCGGGCCCTGGCCGTCGGAGGAGCCACGCTCCTCGACGACCAGGGGACCGGTGCTCTGCGCCTGGCCGAGCACCGGGCCGGCAAGCAGGAGCGCCAGGGCGGCGCGCTTGAATACCTGCTTGAACCGCATCATCGGTTACGGACGGCCGGCGGTGTAGTTGAGCACCACGCGACGGTTCTTGGCCCAGTCCATTTCGCTGTGACCGAACGCGGCGGGTTTCTCTTCGCCGTAGGCCACGGTGTTGATCTGGGAAGCGCTCACGCCCTGCACGCGCAGGAACTTCTCGACCGCCTCGGAACGACGCTCGGACAGAGCCACGTTGTACTCGCGGGTACCGCGCTCATCGGCGTGACCTTCCAGACGCACCTTGGCGTTCGGGTTTTCCTTCAGGTATGCGGCGTGGGCGCGCAGGGTTTCGAACGCGGCGGCCGGCACGGTGTTGCTGTCGAACGCGAAGTAGATCACGCGGGTATCGGTGGTACCGTCGTAGTTGGACGGGTGGTTATGGAAGTTGTCGGCGGTCAGCGGAATGGAGCTGGTTTCCGGCTTGGCCGGCTCGGGACGCTCCACCGGCTGGGTGGGAGTGGTTTGAGTTTCCTGCGGCATGGTGTCCGTGGAAGAAGTGTCTTCCTCGGTGGGGGTGCTGGAACACGCCGCCAGCAAGCCTGCAAGAATCACGGCGAAAAACGGATTGATGAATGAACGCATACGAAAACTCCTATTGATTTCCGGTATTGGACTCTGAGATCCGTTCAGAGGAACGGCGACCAGGCCGGTTCCCTGACTTCCCCTTCCTTCGACGGGAGCTCCACCTTCACTCTCCCGTCGACGGACACGGCTTGCAGGACCCCCGTACCCCGGTGTTGCGTCCCGTAAATTATCATACTTCCATTAGGGGCAACACTGGGCGATTCATCCATATTGGTCTGGGTCACAATATCGAATGTACCGCGTTGGAGATCCTGCACACCGACGTGGAATGACCCGTTACGCCGGTGTACATAAACCAGATAGCGACCGTCCGGGGTAACGTCCGGGCGGGCGTTGTAGGCCCCCTCGAAGGACACCCGGCGGGTCGACTTGTCGTGCACGTTGAGCTCATAGATCTGCGGCCCGCCGGAACGGCTGGACGTGAACACCAGGTGGTCGCCGTCGGGCATCCAGCGCGGCTCGGTGTCGATGCCGTAATGGTTGGTGAGCCGTTCCAGGGCACCGTTGTTCAGATCCAGGGTGTAGATCTCCGGGTTGCCGTCCTTGGACAGGGTGATCGCCAGCTTCTGGCCGTTCGGCGACCAGGTCGGCGCGCCGTTGATGCCCTGGTACTGGGCCACCACCCGGCGCTCGGCGCTGCCCAGGTCGTGCACGTAAATCTTGGGCAGGCCATCGCCCTCGAAGGAGACATAAGCAATCTTCGAGCCATCCGGTGACCAGGACGGGCTCATGATCGGCTCGCGGCTGCGCACGATGGTGTGCACCCGGGCGCCGTCGGCGTCGGCGTACTGCAATTGGTAGGGTCGATCAGCGCGACGGTTGTGGGTCACGTACAGAATCTTGGTGGAGAAGGCGCCCTGGATGCCGGTGAGCTCCTCGTAGATGCGGTCGGAGATGGCGTGGGCCACGTCGCGCAGTTGCGACGCCGGCGGCCGGTAGCTCTCGGTCAGCAGCTGTTTCTCCCGGGCCACGTCATAGAGGCCGTAGCGCACTTCATAGGCACCGGTTTCGGTGGCCTTGACGCTGCCCACCACCACGTACTCCTGATCAAGCACGCGGAAGTCCCGGTAGCTGAGCTGGTCGGCGCTGGTCGGCCGGCTCAGCATGTCGCCGGGTTGCAGGGTCTTGAACTGGCCGCTGCGGTGCAGGTCGGCGCGCACGATGTCGGAGATGTTCTCCGGGGCGTCGTCGGCGCCGCCGAACGGCACCACGGCGATGGGCACGGCATCCACCCGGCCCTCGGTGATCTGGATCAGAAGTTCGGCGCGGGCGGCCAGAGCCAACATGGACAGGGCCATGACGGCGGCGGCGCGGGCGGCGATGGATCGGACCTTGTTAACTCGCATCATTGCACATCCCTGGGACTGAAAACGATCACGAAAGTACGGAACTGCTCGAACAGCTTGCCCTCGGGCACGGGCAGCGGACTGGCCAGCTCCACGGCATTCACCAGCGACTCATCGAAATTGGGATAACCGCTGGACTTGGCGACCTGCACATTGACCACCTCGCCGCCGGGGATCACCCGGATCCGCACCCGCACGCTCAAATCGTCACGGTCGCGGTAGTTGCCGGGAATCCGCCAGCGCTGGGAAATGGCGTTGCGGATGGCGTCCTCATAGCTGGCGGTTTCCTCGGTGACGTCGCTGTCCGCCGGGCCGGAACCCGGGTTCTCCGCCACCTGCTCGCGCTTCTTGCGCGCCATTTCCAGCTCTTCCTCGGCCATCAGCTCTTCCATGCTCGGCTGCTCGAATTCCGGGGCGGGCTCGGCTTTCTGTTCCGGTTCCGGTTCCGGTTCCGGCTCGGGCTTAGGCTCCGGCTTGGGTTTCGGCTTGGGCTCGGGTTCCGGCTTCGGCTTGGGCTCGGGTTTCGGTTCCGGTTTAGGCTCCGGCTTCGGCTTGGGCGTCGGCTCGGGTTTCGGCTCCGGCTTGGGCTCGGGTTTCGGTTCCGGTTTAGGCTCCGGCTTCGGCTCGGGTTTCGGCTCCGGCTTCGGCTCGGGTTTCGGCTCCGGCTTGGGCTCTGGCTTCGGTTCCGGCGTTTTCTCCTGAACCGGTTTCTGGTCCTTTTCTTCCCGGGCCGGGGCGGTGTTGGCGTCCGGCGCCCGCCGGGTCTCCTCCATCACCGTGGCCATCACATGGGGCGGTATTTCCGGCGGACGGCGCAACTCCGGGTCCGACGACCAGGTGAACACCATCAACCCCAGCACCACCAGGTGCAGCAGGGCCGAGAAACCAACCGCGACGCCCCGATCGCTCATGAACGCCCCGGGGGCTCCGTGACCAGCCCCAGGTTGGTGACGCCGGCTTGCTGCAGCTCGGACATCAGCACCACCACCTTGCCGTAGGGCACGTTCTGGTCGCCTTCCACCAGGAACAGGGTCTTGGGGTTCTGCTTGCGGATGGTCAGCACGTGGCCCTTGACCGTTTCCAGGCTGGACGCCTGACGGCCGCCGTCCTCGCCCACGTTGATGTGGTAGCTGCCGTCGGCGCGCACCGTGATCAGCACCGGCTCGTCCTTATTGGCGATCGGCGCGCTGTCGGTTTGCGGCAGATCCACGGACACGCCCTGGGTCATCATCGGCGCGGTGGCCATGAAGATCACCAGCAGCACCAGCATCACGTCGATGTAGGGCACCACGTTGATGTCGGCCATCATCTTGCGCGGTTTGCGAACTCGTACGCCACTCATGGTCGTCTCCCCGGGGCTCAATTGTCCCGGCCGTGGGCCTGGCGGTGCAGCACCGAGGAAAACTCCTCGGCGAACACTTCACAATCGCCCACCAGGGATTCGGACTGGGCCGCGTAGCGGTTATAGGCCATCACCGCCGGAATCGCCGCGAACAGGCCCATGGCCGTGGCCACCAGGGCCTCGGCGATGCCCGGCGCCACCACGCTGAGGGTGGCCTGGCTCACGTTGGCCAGGGCGCGGAAGGAATTCATGATGCCCCACACGGTGCCGAACAGGCCGATGTAGGGGCTGGTGGAGCCCACCGTGGCCAGGAACGGCAGGTGTTTGGTCAGCCGCGACTGCTCGCGCTGCAGGGCCACGCGCATGGAGCGCTGGGCGCCTTCCATGATGGCGTCCGGGCCGCGGGTGCTCTTGGACAACCGCACGAATTCCTGGAAGCCGGCGCGGAATACCGCCTCGCTGGCGGAATCCGGATTGGGCTTCTTGCGCACCTGGTTATAAAGGCTGGACAGATCCTCGCCGGACCAGAACTTTTCCTCGAAGGCGCGATCGGCGCGGCGCGCGCGGCCCAGGATCCGGTAGCGGTTGACGATCATGTACCAGGAAATAAGAGAGGCCAGCAGCAATACCGCCATCACCGCCTGGACCACCGGCCCGGCATTGGTGACTAGCGACAGGATCGACATGCTGGACGATGCGTCATCCATTTACCCCAACTCCTCGACTTGAGCCTTGAACTTTGCAAACAAGGGCTTCGGCAGTGCCTTGGGCTTGATGCCGTCGGCGCTGACGCAGGCCACCTTGATCTCCGCCTCGCACAGCGGTTCCCCGTTCCGGGTCACCGTTTGGGCGAACAGCAGGGTGGCGCGGCCCAGGTGCGTCAAACGGGCGCTCACCCGCAGGTCATCGTCGATCCGGCCGGGCTTGTGGTAGCGCACCTGGCAGGAATGCACGACGAACTGAAAATTCTCTTCCGCCAGGGCGTAGTGCTGATACCCCAGCGAGCGCATGAATTCGGTTCTCGCCCGCTCCATGAACTTCAGGTAGTTCACGTAGTAGACGATGCCACCGGCGTCAGTGTCTTCGATGTAGACGCGAACGGGTAGGACGAATTCCGAAGTTGGCGAAGATTTTGCACTCATTTAAACAAATCACCTTCCCGGGCCGGGCCTTGCAGGCCGAAATGACGCCAGGCGTGGTTGGTGACCAGGCGCCCGCGCGGGGTGCGCTGAATGAAGCCCTGCTGAATCAGGTAGGGCTCCACCACTTCTTCCAGGGTGCCGGCGTCCTCGTTGAGAGCGGCGGCCAGGGAGTCCAGCCCCACCGGGCCGCCGTCGAATTTGTGCATCATCATGTTCAGCAGCCGGCGGTCGGTGCCGTCCAGGCCGTGGCTGTCCACTTCCAGCATGTCCAGGGCGCTTTCCGCCACCGGGCCGGTGATGCGGCCGTCGCCTTTCACTTGGGCATAGTCGCGCACCCGGCGCAGCAGGCGGTTGGCGATGCGCGGCGTGCCCCGGGCGCGGCGCGCCACCTCGCTGGCGCCCTCGTCGTCCACCGGGATGGCGAGAATCTCGCAGGAACGGGCGACAATGCGCGCCAGGTCATCGACGCTGTAGAACTCCAGACGCTGGACGATGCCGAAGCGGTCGCGCAGCGGCGCGGTGAGCAGGCCGGCGCGGGTGGTGGCGCCCACCAGGGTGAACGGCGGCAGGTCCAGCTTGATGGAGCGGGCCGCCGGCCCCTCGCCGATCATGATGTCGAGCTGGTAGTCCTCCATGGCGGGATAGAGGATCTCCTCCACCACCGGCGAGAGCCGGTGAATCTCGTCCACGAACAGGACGTCGCCGTCTTCCAGGTTGGTGAGGATGGCGGCCAGGTCACCGGCTTTTTCCAGCACCGGGCCGGAGGTGGTCTTCAGTTCCGACCCCATTTCCCGGGCGATGATGTGCGCCAGGGTGGTCTTGCCCAGCCCCGGCGGGCCGAAGATCAGGGTGTGGTCGAGGGCTTCGCCGCGCCCGCGGGCGGCGTCGATGAAGATCTCCAGCCGCTCGCGGACCTTCGGCTGGCCGTGGTAGTCCGCCAGGCTGGCGGGACGGATGGCGCGGTCCTGCTGGTCCTCGCGGCTGTCCACGGAATCGGCGGCGATCAGGCGGTCATTGTCCATGGGCATTTACCTTGCCAGAGTTCGCAGGGCCCGGCGAATCAGGCCCTCGCTGCCGGTTTCGCCCTCGTCGGCGGCGCGACCCACGGCGGCGGCCGCCTCCTTGTTGCGGTAGCCCAGCGCCTCCAGGGCGGCGATGGCGTCGGCGCGGGCGTCCGGCGGCCCGTCCACGGCCACCGGCCCGGGCAGATCGGCCGGCCCGCCTTCCAGCTTATCCAGCCGGTCGGTCATTTCGATGACCAGCCGCTCGGCGGTCTTCTTGCCGATGCCCGGCACCTTCACCAGGGAGGTGGTGTCCTGGTCGCGGATGCAGGCGGCCAGCCGGTCCGCCTCGATGCCGGACAGAATCGCCAGCGCCATCTTCGGCCCCACGCCATTGACCTTGATCAGGCTGCGGAACAGCTCGCGCTCGTAACGGCTGGCGAAGCCGAACAGCAGCTGGGCGTCCTCGCGCACCACGAAGTGGGTGTGCAGCAGCAGCTCGCCGCCGGTCTCCGGCAGGTCGTAGAACACCGTCATCGGCGCTTCCACTTCGTAGCCCACGCCGCCCACGTCCAGCAGCAGCTGGGGCGGACGTTTCTCGATCAGCTTGCCTTTCAATTGTCCGATCATGGCCGTTCGATCACCGTATCCGTCCGCGCCGCACCGCCGTGGCGCCGCCCAGCCGCGCCAGCGACACGCGCATGTGCGCGTGGCACAGGGCGATGGCCAGGGCGTCGGCGGCGTCCGACTGCGGTCGTTTGTCCAGTTTCAGCAGGTGACGCACCATTTCCGCCACCTGCACTTTTTCCGCGCCACCGCGCCCCACCACCGCCTGTTTCACCTGGCGGGCGGAATACTCGAACACCGGCACGCCGCCCTGCACCACCGCGGTGAGCGCGGCGCCACGGGCCTGGCCGAGTTTGAGCGCGGAATCCGGGTTGCGGGCCATGAACACCTTCTCGATGCCCACTTCGTCGGGCCGGTGCAGGGCGATCACCTGGCGCAGCCCGGCGAAGATTTCCCCCAGCCGTGGCGCCATCTCGCTGCCGCGGGTGCTGATGGTACCGAAGTCCACCACCGTGGAACGGTTGCCCACCTGTTCAATGATCCCGTAGCCGGTGTGGCGCGAGCCGGGGTCGATGCCCATCAGAATGGTCATGGTGCGCCTGTGGCCGCTCTATAAAAAAGGCAGGTCTATCTAACCTGCCTGCTGTTCTTATGTCCAGTGGAAGCGGTATCGCGGCCGAAGCCGCGATGGTTATTCCTCGTCCGGCCAGTTGGCGTTGGTGTAGACGTTCTGGACGTCGTCCAGGTCTTCCAGGTGGTCGATCATCTTGGCCACGGTCTCGGCGGTGTCCGCGTCCATGTCGGCGCGGGTGGAGGGACTCATGGTGACCTCGGAATCCACCGGCTCCAGGCCGGCCTCGCGCAGGGCGTCCACCACGTCGCCGAAGCTGCGGTCCGGGGCGGTGATCACCAGGTAGCTGCCGTCGTCGTTCTCTTCCACGTCCTCGGCGCCGGCTTCCAGGGCCGCTTCCATGAGCTTGTCCTCTTCCACCCCGGGCTCGAAGAAGATCTCGCCGCGCTTGGTGAACAGGAAGGCCACCGAGCCGCTGGTGCCCAGGTTGCCGCCGAACTTGGAGAACGCGTGACGCACCTCGGAGACGGTGCGGTTGACGTTGTCGGTCATGGTTTCCACCAGTACCGCCACGCCGTTCTTGCCGTAGCCCTCGTAGGTGATCTCCTCCATGTTGGCGCCGTCGTCGCCGCCCACGCCGCGCTTGATGGCCCGATCGATGGTGTCCTTGGTCATGTTGTTGCCAAGGGCTTTGTCCACCGCCGCGCGCAGACGCGGGTTGTCGTTGATCTCCGCGCCGCCCATGCGGGCGGCCACGGTGATCTCGCGGATCAGCTTGGTGAAGATCTTGCCCCGCTTGGCGTCCTGCGCCGCCTTACGGTGCTTGATATTGGCCCATTTACTATGACCTGCCATGGCCGCTCCTATTTACTTGTCGTCTTTGCGAACCTGGATACCCACTTCGCGCAGCTGCTGATTGTCCACCGGCGACGGCGCGTCGGTCATCAGGCAGGCGGCGGTCTGGGTTTTCGGGAAGGCGATCACGTCACGGATCGACTCGCCGCCGGTCATCAGCATCACCATGCGGTCCAGGCCAAAGGCCAGGCCGCCGTGGGGCGGCGCGCCGTACTTGAGGCCGTCCAGCAGGAAGCCGAATTTCTCGTCCGCTTCCTGGTCGCTGATGCCCAGCGCCTCGAACACCGCCCGCTGCATGTCCGGGCGGTGGATACGGATCGAACCGCCGCCCAGCTCGGTGCCGTTGAGCACCATGTCGTAGGCCCGGGACAGGGCGCCTTCCGGGTTGGTCTTGAGCTCCTCCGGATCGCACTTGGGCATGGTGAACGGGTGGTGCAGCGCGTAGTAACGGCCGTCCTCCTCCTCGAACATGGGGAAGTCCACCACCCACAGCGGCGCCCAGTCGCCCTCGGCCAGGCCGCGCTCGTGGCCGACCTTGACGCGCAGCGCGCCGATCGCCTCGTTGACGATTTTCGCCTTGTCGGCGCCGAAGAAGATCAGGTCGCCGGTGGCGGCGCCGGTGCGCTCGAGAATGCCCTGGATCGCCTCCTCGGTGAGGAACTTGAGGATCGGCGACTGCAGGCCCTCGGCGCCGGCATCCAGGTCGTTGACCTTGATGTAGGCCAGCCCCTTGGCGCCATAGATGCCCACGAACTTGGTGTACTCGTCGATTTCCTTGCGCGACAGATCGCCGCCGCCGGGCACCTTCATGGCCACCACCCGGCCTTTCGGGTCCTTGGCCGGGCCGGCGAACACCTTGAACTCCACCCCGTCCATCAGATCGGCGATGTCGATCAGCTCCAGGGGTACGCGCAGGTCCGGCTTGTCGGAACCATAGCGGCGCATGGCCTCTTCATAGGTCATGCGCGGGAATTCCGGCAGCGCCACGTCGAGCAGGTCCTTGAACACGCTCTTCACCATGGACTCGGTGATCGCCATGATGTCGTCCTCCTCCACGAAGGAAGCTTCCAGGTCGATCTGGGTGAATTCCGGCTGGCGGTCGGCGCGCAGGTCCTCGTCGCGGAAGCACTTGGCGATCTGATAGTAGCGGTCGAAGCCGGCCACCATCAGAAGCTGCTTGAACAGCTGCGGCGACTGCGGCAGCGCGAAGAAACTGCCGGCGTGGGTACGGCTGGGCACCAGATAGTCGCGGGCGCCCTCCGGGGTGGCGCGGGTCAGGATCGGCGTTTCCACGTCCATGAAGCCCTGGCCTTCCAACTGGGCGCGCACCGCGTGGGTAAGCCGCGAGCGGAACTGGAAGCGCTTCAGCGCCTCCGGACGGCGCAGGTCCAGATAGCGGTACTTGAGGCGCACCTCCTCGCCGGCGGCGGAGTATTCATCCAGCTCGAACGGCGGCGTCTGGGCCTCGTTGAGGATCGTCAGGCTCTTGCCCAGCACCTCGATGTCGCCGGTGCCCATGCGCGGATTACGGACCGCTTCGTCGCGCAGGCGCACCCGGCCTTCCAGTTGCAGCACGTACTCGCCGCGCACCTTGTCGGCCAGGGCGAAGGCGTCCTCGGTGTCCGGATCGAACACCACCTGCACCAGGCCGGTGCGGTCGCGCACATCCAGGAAGATCACCCCACCGTGGTCGCGGCGGCGGTGCACCCAGCCACACAACCGTACCGTTTCCCCGTCGTGGGAGGCCCGCAAATCACCGCAATAATGGCTTCGCATTTCCACTGTCCGTCGTTGTATCCGATGAGACCACCGCCGGGCGCCGCCGGGGGTGGCTGAAAAGGCGGCCTAGTATAGCGATTCAGGGTTGGCCCTGCTAACCCCGCTCATGGCCGCCGTGTTCCGTGCCAATCCGTGCCGAAACACACAAAAAATAGGGTCTCCACGCCTTGTACCGGGGTTTTGCTTGGCATATAACTGGATGCGCACCGAATCAGTGGTGCCGCCGGGCCACGCGGCCCCGGGGCGCTCCTGACAGGCAAGCGAACATTCATTCATCGCAGGAAGTCACCAACCTAAGGGGTAAGCGATCCTATGGCTGCAAAGAAAAAAGCGGCGAAGAAGGCCGCCACGGCATCCACCACCCGTCGGGTCAAGGCCATCGCCGATCCGATGACCAAGTCCCAGATGATCACCCAGATCAGCGACAAGACCGGACTCACCAAGAAAGACGTCAACGGCGTTTTCGATGAGCTGACCGAGATCATGGAAGGTCACCTCAAGAAGCGTGGCGGCGCCGGCCAGTTCACCATGCCGGGCCTGTTCAAGGCGGTCACCCAGAAGAAGCCGGCCACCAAGGCGCGCAAGGGCATCAACCCGTTCACCGGCGAGGAAACCACTTTCGCCGCCAAACCGGCGCGCACCGTGGTCAAGGTTCGCCCGCTCAAGAAACTCAAGGATATGGCGCAGTAACGCGGAGCCGGGCCGGCGTCCGCGCCGGCCCGGGAATCCCCGCCGGCGCCCCATCACACCGCCCGCCATCCATTCCGGCACCCACCCCCGCCCACCGCCAGACGGTGTCAATCGGATCGTCCCGCACCTATAATCTCCGCCCCCGAATCATCAGGCTGGACCAAGGTATTTCCATGGCTGAACGCAAGGACAAACAAAAAGTCATCGGCGAACCGATGACCGACGAGCAGATCAAGGTGTTCCTGGACTTCCCGCCGGAGGACGGCGAGAACCCGGATTTCCACGTCCTGCTCAAGGCCTACCGCGCCCTGCGCGTGGAAGACTTCGAACGCTTCGTGGCCTTTTTCCAGGAACAGGGCCGCGACATCCGCGCCACCGATCCCCAGGGCCGCACCCTGCTGGACATCGTGCGCGGCCACGGCAAGAGCGAACCGTTCATCGCCATCCTGGAGCGGGCCGGCGCCTGACCCGGGCCGGGAACACCATGGGCTTTTATAGCGAACGGATCTTTCCGCCGCTGCTGGATCGCGCCACCCGGCCCCTGTACCGGGACCGCCAGCGCCTGATCGGCCGCGCCCGCGGCCGGGTGCTGGAAATCGGCGTCGGCAACGGCGCCAACCTGCCGCTGTACGGCGACGCCGCCACCGAGATCCACGGCCTGGAGCCGGAAGCCGGCCTGCTGGAACGGGCCGGCCGTGCCCGCGCCGCCGCCCCGGCCCCGGAGCGCTTCCATCTGCTGCAAGGCGACGCCCACCACCTGCCCTACCCGGACGGCCACTTCGACACCGTGGTGGCCTGCCTGGTGCTCTGCACCATCCCCGACCCGGCCCGCGCCGCCCGGGAAATGCGCCGCGTGCTCGCCGACCACGGCGAACTGCTGGTGCTCGAGCACGTCGCCAGCCACCGCCCCCGGGTGCACCGCTGGCAACGCCGGCTCAACCCGGTATGGCGCCACCTGGCCTGCGGCTGCCAGCTCGACCGCCCCACCGCCGACACCCTCGCCGCCGCCGGCTTCGACCTCACCGACACCCGCGTCTTCGACCACCCCAAGATCCCCGGCCTGATCCAGGAATTCCTCGAAGGCACCGCCAAACCCCGATAACCGCCCCTGCCGCCAACACCATACCGGCGGTTTCATACCCCGCATTTCGATACCATCGAGGCATGCATCCAGCGCCCGGAAAGGAGCATAGCCGCCGAAGTTAACCTCGGAGCGTCCAGGTGTGGCCCCCTTTCCGGGACCCTGTCAAACAGGATGTTTGACCGGGAGCCCCCATGGACGGGTTCACGGCGTTCCCGGAAAGGGGGCCACACCTGGACGCGCCCCTCTGGAGAGAGCAACAGCCCTCCGAGAAGTCCGCTGCGACAAAACGCCGCACCAACCCACCCCGAACCCGGCTACAATCCCCCCATGACCACCTACCCCAACCCCCACCGCCTCTGGCGCCGCCGCCTGATCGCCCTGCGCAGCCTGCTGGTGGTGTGCCTGGCCCTGGCGCTGCTGACCCTGCCGCGCTTCTCCCCGGACCTGCTGCCACCGCCGGCCCTGCTGGCCGGCCTCGCCGCCCTGCTGCTGCCCAGCCTGCTGGCGGTATGCACGCTGAACGTGGCGCCGCCCCGCCAACAACGACTGCTGGGGATCGAGCTGGCCCTGGATCTGCTGTTCGTGCTGGCCCTGGTGCAACAACTGGGCGGCGCCGCCAACCCGCTGTCGTTCTATTTACTGGTGCCGCTGCTGCTCGCCGCGCTGACCCTGCCGCCGCGGGTGGCCTGGTCGCTGCTGGCGCTGACCCTGCTCGGTTACACCGTGGTGGGTCTGTGGCACAGCGCCCCGGCGCCCCACTCCACCCTGCACGCCCTGAGCCGGGAACTGAGCCCCACCCACGGCCTGGGCATGGCGGTGGTGTTCGCCGCCCTGGCGGCGGTGCTCACCCTGCTGGGCCAGGTGATCCAGTCCCTGACCCGGGAACAGCAGCGCCAGCAGGAACGGTTGCTGGAACTGGCCGGCCGCCGGGAACGGCTCTACCAGGTGGCCGCCACCCTGGCCCACCAGGCCCACGAGCTGAATACGCCGCTGAGCAGCCTGGTGATGCTGGCCGACAACGCCCGCCAGGAACCCGGCCTGCCGGAGGCCACCCGCGACGACCTGGCGCAGATCGAGGCCCTGGCCCGGCGGCTGGCGGACCGGCTGCGCCACGCCGACAACGCGGAGCCACCACAAGAATGCGCCTTCCGGGAACTGGGCGAACGGCTGCGCCAGCACCTGCGCCACCTCTGCCCGACCCTGACGCTGACCGTGGAAGGCCCCCTGGACACGCCGATCCGCAACGCTCCGGCCTGGTTCCGGGTGCTCGCCAACCTGGGTTACAACGCCATCGACGCCGGCGCCGAACGCCTGGTGGTGCGGCTGCAGGACGACGGCCGCCAGGCCCTGCTGCAGGTCAGCGACGACGGCCCGCGCCACGAGCGGCACCCGGACCGCGAGGGCCTGGGCATCGGCCTGGCCCTGGTGGAAACCACCCTGGAGACCCTGGGAGCCAGCCTGAACCTGGATTTCCACCGCCAGTGGAGTCAGGCGCGCATCATCTGGACCCCCGACCGGAGCACGGAGGACGCCCCCGCCCATGGCCACCCCTGAATCCCTGCTGCTGCTGGAAGACGACGAACTGCTGGCCCGCCAGACCCGCCGCGCTCTGGCCCGCCACGGCTGCGATACCCACTGGGCCGCCGACCTGGATGGCGCCCGCCGCCTGCTCCACCGACTGCCGGCCCTGGACGCGGCGGTGCTCGATCAGAACCTGGGCGCCGACAACGGCCTGGACCTGATCGCGCCCCTGCTGCAGCGCTTCCCGGATTGCCGGGTAATCGTGCTCACCGGCTACGGCAGCATCGCCGCGGCGGTGGCCGCCACCCGGCGCGGCGCCCACAATTACCTGACCAAACCCGCCGGCGTGAGCGACATCCTGGAGGCCCTGGAGCGCGACCCGGCGGACCTGGACAGCCTGCCCGAGGCGCCGCCCTCCCTGCAGCGCCTGGAATGGGAGCACATTCAACGGGTTCTTGACGCCCACCAGGGCAATATCTCCCAGGCGGCGCGGGCGCTCGGCATCCACCGCCGCACCCTGCAAAGGCGGTTGAAGAAGCGGCCCAGCCCGGCGCACTTCCAGCGCGATTGAACACCGCCCGGGCTTGCCCCGGGGCAGCGCCATACCGACAATGCGGTGTTTCCCCCCACGGACCGGGACCAAGCAAGGCGGTCGATGAGCAGCACGCACAGCCTAATCCTTACGGCACTGATTCTCCTCGGCGGCCTGGCGCTGGCCTCCACCGCCGGCGCCGACGAGCAGCCCACCCTGATTCTCAAGGGCGAACCGCCGGAAGCGGTGGCCGCCAACATCCGCACCCTGGTGGACCTGGGCCGCTACCCGTGCCGGCCCGGCCCCGGCCAGCAGACCCTGATCCGCCGGCAGGTGCGCGACGACGCCCGCGGCGCCCTGCAGGCCCTGGGCTTCTATCAGCCGCGCCTCACCCAGGATTACGAGCACGCCGACCAGCAACGCTGTTTCCGGCTGACGCTCACCGTGGACCCGGGCCCGCCCACCCTGGTGGAAACCCTGGACATCGAGTTGCGCGGCGACGCCGGCGACGACCCGGCCTTCCAGCGGGCCCTGGATCGAAGCCCCCTGCGCGAGGGCGAACGCCTGCGCCATGACCAGTACGAGAGCCTCAAACGCACCCTGCAGCAGTTGCTGATCAACCGGGGCTACGCGGAAGGCGTGCTCAGCCGCCACCGCCTGGAAGTGGACCGGGACCGGCACCGCGCCCGGGTGGTGCTGCACGTGGACAGCGGCCCGCGCTACCGCTTCGGCGAGGTGGAACTGGCCGGCGACGCCCAGCTCAACGACACCCTGCTGCGCGCCTATCTGAATTTTCAGTCCGGCGAGCCGTTCAGCAACGAGCGCCTGCTCGCCACCCAGCAGGCCTACCTGGGCGCCGGCTATTTCAGCGCGGTGCGGCTGGAGCGCGGCGAGCCGGACCCGGAGCGGCACACCATCGACGTCACCGTGCATTTCAGCCCGCGCAACGAATGGGCGCTGCTGGCCGGCGCCGGCATCAGCACCGACACCGGCCCCAGGGTGCGCCTGGGGGTGGAGAACCGGCGCGTCAACGCCGCCGGCCACACGGCGCGGGCGGAAACCGAGCTGTCCGGCGTGCGCCAGGGGGTGGGCGCCGGCTACACCATCCCGCTCAGCGACCCGCTCAACGAAAAGCTGGAGCTGCGCACCAGCTACGTCAACGAGGACACCGACACCAGCGAAAGCGAAAAACTCAGCGTCGGCGCCGACTACATCCTCAAGCTGGAATCCGGCTGGATCGTCACGCCGTCCCTGGAGTACCTGCGCGAGACCTACAACGTGGCCGACCAGGTGGACCAGGCGGAGCTGGTGATCCCCGGCTTCCAGCTCAGCCGCGTTAAATCCGATGACCCGGTGCACCCGCGCTTCGGCTGGCGCCTGGGCGGCAAGGTGCGCGGCGCCCACAAGGCGCTGTCGTCGTCGGCCACCTTCACCCAGTACGACCTGTGGGGCAAATTGATCCTGCCGGTGTTCAAGGGCCGCTTCATCACCCGCGGCGAATTCGGTTTCACCGACGTGGTGGACGTCACCGAGCTGCCCGCCTCGCTGCGTTTCTTCGCCGGCGGCGACGCCAGCGTGCGCGGCTTCGCCTATGAATCCCTGGGCCCGGAGAACGACGACGGCGACGTCACCGGTGGCCGCCATCTGCTGGTGGGCAGCGTGGAATACGATTACCCGATCACCGAGCGCTGGAGCGTGGCGGTGTTCGGCGACGCCGGCAACGCCTTCAACGATTTCGACGATTACGAAATCCGCCGCAGCGCCGGCTTCGGGGTCCGCTGGCGCTCCCCCCTGGGGCCGATCCGCGTGGACCTGGCCCGGGGCGTCCAGGAACACCGCGACTGGCGCCTGCACCTGAGCATGGGGCCGGACCTGTGAAGCGCGCGCTGCTGATCGTCCTGCTGATTCTGCTGGCGCTGCTGGGCACGGTGCTGGCCCTGCTCGGCACCCGCGCCGGCAACCTCTGGCTGCTGGAGCGGGCGCGCCCCTATCTGCCCGGCGAACTCAGCGTGGAAAACTGGCGCGGCAGCCTGCTCACCGGCGTCACCCTGGCGCGGCTGCATTACCGCCAGGGCGAGAACGACCAGGTCCTGGACGTGGAACTCACCGACCTGGACCTGGAAGCCGCCCCCCGGGACCTCTGGTATGGCTGGCTGCACCTGCGCCATCTGCGCGCCGGGCAACTGACCCTGACGCTGCCCGCCGGGGAGCCGGCGGACCCGGACGCGCCGCCCTTCGCCCTGCCCGCTTCCCTGGCGCCGCCGCTGGGCCTGCGCGTGGACGAACTGCGCCTGGGGCGTTTCACCCTGGCCGGCGACTCCCCCCTGGTGATCGACGACCTGCGCGGCAACGACCTGGCCGCCCGCGGCGAGCTGTCGGTGCCGGATCTGGCGTTGACGGTGGCGGACACCCGCCTGCGGGCCCGTCTGGAAGGCCGGCTCCAGCGGCCCTATGAAATGGACGGCGAACTGGACTGGCGGCGCCCGGCGACCGCCGAAGCCAATGCCGAAGCCAATGCCGAAGCCAATGCCGATGCCGATGCCGATGCAAAAAAAGCCACCGCCGGTGCCGGCCCCCTGCAAGGCCGCCTCACCCTCGCCGGCACTCCGGACGACCTGGCCGTCACCCACGACCTGAGCGCCCCGGCGCGGCTGCGCAGCGCGGGGCGCCTGGGCTACCGGGACGGCGCCGTGCACCTGGACCTGACCCACACCTGGCCGGCCCAGGACCTGCCCGTGGGCACGCCGGTACCGGTGTCCCTGGGCGAGGGCCGCCTCACCACCCGGGGCAATCTCGACCGGGTGGACCTGGACGGCGCCGCCGACCTCACCGCCGACGGCCATCCGATACGGGTGGAACTGGCCGGCCAGGCGGGCCTGAGCGATGCCCGTCTGACCCGGCTGGCGATCACCAGCGACCAACAGACGCTCACGCTCCAGGGGCAACTGGATTACGCCGACGGCCTGGCCTGGGACCTGCAGGCCAGCGGCCGCCATCTGAACCCGGGGCTGCTGGCCCCGGCCTGGCCCGGCGACCTGAGCCTGGAGACCCACACCCAGGGCCATTGGCGCGGCCCCGGCGACTGGCGTCTGGCCGCCGAGCCGCTGCGTCTGGAAGGCCGGCTCAAGAACAGCCCGCTGACCCTCACCGGCCGCGCCAGCCAGCCCGCCGGGGGCGACCTGGCGGTGACCCTGGACGGCCGCTGGGGTGATGACCGCCTGCGCGCCCGGGGCAGCGTGGGCGAGCAATGGCGCCTGGACGGCCACCTCTCCGTGGCCCGGCTGACCCGCTGGTACGCCCCGGCCCGGGGCGCCCTGAGCGCCGACTGGCGCCTGCGCGGCCCGCTCAAGACACCGCGCGTCAGCGGCTCCGCCGAAGGCCGCGCCCTGGCCTACCAGGACTGGCACCTGGCGCGCCTGGACGCGCGCTTCCAGGACCTGACCGCCGCCGATGCCCCGCTGTCACTGAGCCTGGAAGGCAGCGAACTGAGCCAGGGCGGCGTCACCCGCGTGGACCGGCTGGCTCTGAACCTGGAAGGCCGCCGCTCCGACCATCGCCTGACCCTGTCCGCCGGGGCGGAACAGGCGGACACCGAACTCACCGTCCAGGCCGGCCTCGACGACACCAACCGCTGGCGGGGCCGGCTGCTGGACTGGCGCCTGGAACAGCCCGAGGTGGGCGTCTGGCGGCTGCAACAGCCGGCCGCCTTCGAACTGGGCGCCGACCGCCAGTCCGTGGACAGCCTGTGCCTCACCGGCGAGCGCCAGGGCGGGCGCCTGTGCCTGCAAGGCAGCCACCGCGGCGGCGACCTGAAGGGCGATCTCGACATCGAAGCGCTGCCCCTGGCCCTGGCGGAGCCCTGGCTGGGCGAGGGCCTGAGCCTGGCCGGCCGGCTCAACGCCAGCGCCCGGGTGGGCGGCCGGGTAACGGCCCCCACCGGCCAGTGGCGGCTGGCCCTGGACGGCGCCGCCGTCACCCTCACCACCCTGGAGGACCCCGCCACCTTCGAGTTGGCCACCGCCACCCTGGACGGCGAACTGGAAGGCGGGCGCGTGGACAACCGCCTGGACCTGGTGATCACCGACCAGGGCGAGCTGCGCGCCCGGGTCAACACCGGCCTGGACGCCACCGCCCCGCTGGCGGGGGACATCCAGGTGGACGTGCCCAGCCTGGCGGACCTGGCGCCGCTGATTCCCCGGGTCGGCGAAGTGGCCGGCCGTCTGACCGGCGACCTGAGCCTGGGCGGCAACCGTGCCCGCCCGGCGGTGAGCGGCGAGCTGGCCCTGCGCGACGGCCGCGCCACGGTGCCCGATCTGGGCATCACCGCCGAGCAGGTTCGCCTGAGCGTGCGCGGCGACCCGTCCGGTGAACTGCGCCTGGACGGCGGCGCCCGTTTGGGCGACGGCGAGCTGGTCCTGGACGGCGTCTGGGCGCCCACCCGATCGCCCCTGGCGGTGACCCTGAACCTGAGCGGCGAGCGCCTGCGGGTGGCCAACCGCGACGACGCCGTGGTCTACGTGAGCCCGGATCTGACCCTGGAAGGCGACGGCGACGTGCTGCGCCTGAGCGGCGACCTGAACGTTCCGGAGGCCGACCTGAAACCCCGCGAGCTGCCGGAAAGCGCGGTCACCGTCAGTTCCGATCAGGTGCTGGTGGATGCCCGCGCCGAACAAAGCCGCGGCCTGCCCTTGGCCATGGCGGTGGGCGTAAGCCTGGGCGACAAGGTGCACTTCGAGGGCTTCGGCCTTACCGCCACCCTGGACGGCGACCTGCGCGTCACCCAGCAGCCCGGCCAGCCGGCCCAGCTCAACGGCGAACTGGTGATCGTGGAGGGCCGCTACCGGGCCTACGGCCAGAACCTGGCGATCGAGAACGGCCGCCTGCTGTTCCAGGGGGCGCCGGATAACCCGGGCCTGGACATCCGCGCCATCCGCAAGATCCCCAGCGAGAACCAGGTGGTGGGCGTGCAGCTCTCCGGCACCCTGCAGCAGCCGGAGGCGCGCATCTTCTCCGACCCCACCCTGGAAGAGAGCCAGGCCATGTCCTACCTGATCACCGGCCGCTCCCTGAACCGGGGCTCGGACAGCGACTCCGCCAAGGTGGCCCAGGCGCTGGCGCTGTACGGTCTGCAGAAAGGCGCCGGCGTCACCGACAAGCTCGGCGACACCCTGGGCCTGGACGAGATTTCCATCGGCAGCGACTGGGAAACCGAGGACGCCGCCCTGATGCTCGGCAAGCGGCTCTCCGACCGGCTCTACCTGACCTACGCGGTGGGGCTGTTCGACGCCATCTCCACGGTGATGCTGCGCTATACCCTGACCCGCACCCTGCACCTGGAAGCGGAATCCAGCACCAAGGCCCAGGCCATCGACCTGATCTGGGAGAAAGAACTCGAATAAAGCAGTTGAGAGTTGATAGTGGACAGTTGATAGCGCGCGAGCCGACTCACAATCGAGCTCATGGCGCCGAGGCCGCGACCTTAGTCTGGTCGCGGCCTCGGCGCTTTAAGATGTCAGGGCATTCATCCGCGTAGCTATCAACTGTCAACTGTCAACTATCAACTCAGCGAAGCGGGGATCGCGTAGGTGCCGGTGACGTGGGCCACCATGGGCGCGTTGCCTGCGCTGTAGATGCGCACCTCCAGCACCGCCGAGCGGCGGCCCAGGCGGATGATTTCCGCCTCGCCGATCAGGTCCGCCGGCGCCGGCTTGCTGAGAAAGTTGATGTTCAGATTCTGGGTCACGGCCATTTCCTGGCCGTCCAGGTTGGCGAGGATGGCGGCGTACATGGCCGCGTCCGCCAGGCTCATCAGGGTGGGCCCGGACACGGTGCCGCCGGGGCGCACCATGGAGGCGTCGAACCGGTAGCGGACCCGGGCCCGGTGCTCGCCCACTTCCTCCACCAGAATGCCCTGCTCCGCCGCCGCCGGCAGACCGCCACGGATCAGATCCTCTACCTGTTTCGCTGTCAGCATGCTTCTCTTCCCAAACAAAACCTGGACCATACGGCGGCGGACGTCGGGCTGCAATCCCGGACCGGAGGGGATCGCGACTGAAGTCGCTCCTACGCGCTCCCGGGCGCGGCAGGAGCGACCGGGCGGCGTTCCGCTTCAGTCGCGAAAGGCCAGCGCCGCCAGCTGTGGCCGGTGCGTGCACGTTTGACTAGAATGCCGGTTTGGCTTTTACCGAGCCGTCATCCATCAACCAGGGAATCACGACCGCCCATGCGCACCTCCCAGTACCTGCTTGGCACCGTCAAGGAAACGCCGTCCGACGCCGTGGTGATCAGCCACCAGCTGATGCTGCGCGCCGGCATGATCCGCAAGCTCGCCTCCGGCCTGTACACCTGGATGCCATCCGGGCTGCGCGTGCTGCGCAAGGTGGAGCGCGTGGTGCGCGAGGAAATGGACCGCGCCGGCGCCCAGGAAGTACTGATGCCGGCGGTGCAGCCCCTGGAACTGTGGCAGGAATCCGGCCGCGCCGACGACTACGGCCCGGAGCTGCTGCGCTTCACCGACCGCCACGACAACGCCTTCTGCCTGGGCCCCACCCATGAGGAAGTGATCACCGATCTGGCGCGCAACGAGCTGCACAGCTACAAGCAGCTGCCGGCCAGCTTCTACCAGATCCAGACCAAGTTCCGCGATGAGATCCGGCCGCGCTTCGGCATCATGCGCTCCCGGGAATTCGTCATGAAGGACGCCTACTCCTTCCACGTGGACATGGATTCCCTGGCGGACACCTACCAGGTCATGCACCGCGCCTACTGCGCCATCTTCGACCGCCTGGGCCTGGACTACCGGCCGGTGGAAGCGGACACCGGCGCCATCGGCGGCGCCGCCAGCCACGAATTCCATGTGCTGGCGGAATCCGGCGAGGACGACATCGCCTTCTCCGACCAGTCCGACTACGCCGCCAACGTGGAGCTGGCCGAGGCCCTGGCGCCGGCGGTGGAGCGTCCGGCCCCGGGCGCCGATATGGAGAAAGTGGACACGCCCAAGGCGCGCACCATCGACGATCTGGTCACGCAGTTCGATCTGCCGGTGGAAAAGACCATCAAGACCCTGGTGGTGAAAGGCAGCGAGGACGGCGCCCTGGTGGCCCTGCTGGTACGCGGCGACCACGAGCTCAACGACGTCAAGGCGGAGAAGCTGGACGCGGTGGCGGCGCCCCTGGAATTCGCCTCCGAGGAAGAGATCCGCGCGGCCATCGGCGCCGGCCCCGGCTCCCTGGGCCCGGTGAACCTGCCGATCCCCTGCGTGGTCGACCGCGCCGTGGCGGTGATGGGCGACTTCGCCGCCGGCGCCAACGAGGACGGCAAGCACTTCTTCCACATCCACTGGGAACGCGACGCGGCCCTGCCGGAAGTGGCGGACCTGCGCAACGTGGTGGAAGGCGACCCCAGCCCGGACGGCCAGGGCACCCTGACCATCAAGCGCGGCATCGAGGTGGGCCACATCTTCCAGCTCGGCACCAAGTACTCCGAGGCGCTCAACGCCACGGTGCTGGACGAGAACGGCAAGGCCGTGGTCATGCCCATGGGCTGCTACGGCATCGGCGTGAGCCGGGTGGTGGCCGCCGCCATCGAGCAGAACCACGATGACCGGGGCATTATCTGGCCGGCGGCCATCGCCCCCTTCCAGGTGGCCCTGGTGCCGGTGAACATCAAGAAGAGCCCCCGCGAGCGGGAGCTCGCCGAGCAGCTCTACCGGGAACTCAGCGACGCCGGCGTGGAAGTGCTGTTCGACGACCGCGAGAAGGAACGCCTGGGCGTGAAGCTGGCGGACACCGAGCTGCTGGGCATTCCCCACCGGGTGGTGATCGCCGAGCGCGGCATGGACAACGGCACCCTGGAGTACAAGGGCCGCGCCGATGACGGCAACACCGACGTGCCGGTGGACGGCATCATGGCGTTCCTGAAGGAGAAGCTGGGCGGCTGATCGCTGATCGCGGCGCGGCTAGCCGCGCCGCCGCGCCATGGTCTGGCTCATGGTGGCGTCGCCCTGGGCGGTGAGCCGCCACAGGGGCAGGCCCCGGCTATCGGTCTCCGAGGTCTTGGTGATCAGGCCCAGGGTGCGCAGCTGCACCTTGACCTGATTGAAGGCGTGCCCCGCCAGCACCACATTGCGCACCGCGTGGGCCTTGGGGAAATCCGCGCCCACGTTTTCCAGGGCCTGGCGGGCGATGTAATCCTCCAGGGCCTTCTGCATCACCGGCTCGGACACCGGATTGAGCATCAGCGGCGCCACGCAGGCGAAGATCCGGTTCCAGTCCAGGGTGCAGCTGGCCATGGCCATCTTGCAGTCACCGCCCTCGTAGACGTTGCAGGAATAGTCCAGCGCCACCGGGTCCGTGCCCCGGGCCAGATTGCGCAGTGCCCCGCGCTGGGCCGCCAGCAGTTCCTCCCGCTCCTTCTCCAGCTCCGTGACGCGGCGGCGCAGATCCCGGCCGGCCGGGTCCTCGATGCCGCCGGCGCCGGCCTGCACCCAGCCCGGCGCCGGGTACTGGCGCATCACGTCCGGCATCACCCGGGCCACCCGTTCACGCAGGTCGCTCTCGTCGCGCCAGCGGAAACTCAGGGTCTTGTTTTCCAGCAGCCGGGCGAAGTCGTCCCGGCGTACCTGGCCCTCGCGGGTGGGCTCGCGTATGTCCGGCGGCAGGTTGAGCGGATCGTCGTGGATGAAGCTGACCACCGGTTTGCGCTTGGTGGCGGCGAAGATGTATTCGCGGTGGGTATAACTCAGGCCCAGCGGCGACAGGGTGCCATAGCGACCGCCCAGCAGGATCACGAAGTAATCGCTGTCGTCGATCATGCGCTGGACCACGGGCATCAGGTTGTGGCTCTCGCCGCTGTGCATGTCCATGCCCATGGGCATCAGGCCCAGGTCCAGCAGCGGCAGCATCAGGGCCTGGCGGGCGGACTGCATGTCCGGGTAGGTGGTGCTGATGTACACCTGGTAGCGTTTGTCGACGGTCACCCCGTTCTCCTTGCTCCGGGCCGTGCGTTCGTTTGCCGGGCCGTGTATTAAAACACGCCCGGCCGGCAAAGTGTGATGCACGCCGTTTCATGCTAGCCTCGGAGGCCATCGCCGAAACCGGATGTGGATGTCATGCAGACCATCGCCTTTTACAACCTGAAGGGGGGCGTGGGCAAAACCACCACGGCCGTCAACATGGCCTGGCACGCCGCGCGCTGGAAGCACCGCACCCTGCTGTGGGACCTGGACCCCCAGGGCGCCGCCAGTTTCTACCTGGGCGTGGATGACGATGACGCCGGCTACAAGGCCGGAGGCCTGCTCAAGGGCAAGCAACCCGTGGGCCGCTTCAAACGCGAGACCCGCTGGCCCAACCTGGACGTGATCCCCGCCGACATCAGCATGCGCAACGCGGACGTCAAGCTGGTGGAGGCCGGCGGCGCCCGGAGCCGGCTCAAGCAGCTGATCGCGCCGTTCGGGGAATCCTACGAGCTGGTGGTGCTGGACTGCCCGCCTACCCTCAGCCCCTTGGCGGAGAGCATCTTCGCGGCGGCGGACTTTCTGTTCGTGCCGGTGATTCCCACCCACCTGTCCCTGCGTGCCTTCCAGCAGGTACTGGACTGGCTGGACAGCAAGAAATTCAAGAACCTGAAGGTGGTGCCCTTTTTCAACATGGTGGACCGGCGCCGGGATCTGCACGTGCAGATGCTGGTCAAGCGGCCGCCGGAAATGAAGAACGGCCTGAAAACCTGGGTGCCCTACGCCACCCACGTGGAGCAGATGGGCGACCACCAGGCGCCGGTGGGCGAAATCGCCCCCTACACCCCCGCCGCCCAGGCCTACCGGGCCATGTGGTTCGAGATCGCCGAACGGCTCAAACTCTGACCCGCGCGCGAAGCCTGCCATTCCTTGTATAATGGCGCGCCCTGCGGCGCGCCGGATTCGGCCGCCGGCCATTCCCGCATCAACCGGAAGAGCAAGCGTGCCTATTATCGACAGCGACCGGGTGTTTCAGAGCTACGGACGTTGCTGCAACAACGAGCAGTTCTTCATCGACTTCTACGACCGCTTCATGGCCAGTTCCCCGGCCATCCGCGCGCGTTTCGTGAACACCGACATGCCCGCCCAGCGGCACCTTCTGCGCAACGGCATCATGCAGCTGGTGCTGCACGCCCGCGGCATGCCGCCCACCAAGCTGCGCGCCCTGGGCGAGAGCCACTCCCGCCGCCGGCTGGACATCGATCCGGGCTGGTATGGCCTGTGGCTGGATGCGCTGATGGAAACGCTGCGGCGCCACGATCCGCAGTTCGACGCCGAGCTGGAAGCGATCTGGCGGCAGACCATCCAGCCCGGCATCGACATCATCCGCGACGCTTACTGACGCCCACCAGAGCTAGGCGTTCCAGGGGTTGGCCCGGGCCACCAGGGTGTCCACGTCCACGCCCCGGGGCAGGCTGCCGTAGTTGCGGGTGTGGCCGTTGGCCAGGCGGGCGGTGATGAAGGCGTCGCTGACCGCCTCGTTGCCGGCCTTGACCAGCTGGGCGGCCTGCATGGTCAGCGCCATGCGGTCGACCAGGTCCCGGGCCCGGTAAGCCAGTGCGTCGCTGTCGCCCAGCTCCTTGCGCAGGTCGTTGACGGCGACGTCGAGCACCGCGTTGCGGCCCTGGGCCCCGGCCAGCTCCGCGAACCAGGCGTCCAGCACCTTGGGGCTCTTGCCCATGGCGCGCAGCAGGTCCAGAGCCTGGACGTTGCCGGAGCCTTCCCAGATGGCGTTGATCGGCGCGTCCCGGTAGAGCCGGGCGAGAATGAAGTTCTCGGTGACGCCGTTGCCACCCAGGCACTCCATGCTTTCATAGGCGTGGTGCGGGGTGCGCTTGCAGATCCAGTACTTGCCCACCGCCGCGCCCAGCCGGGCGAACAGTTTCTCGTGCTCATCGTCCTGGTTATCCAGGGCGCGGGCCATGCGCCAGGTCATGGCCACCGAGCCTTCCACTTCCAGCTGCAGGTCGGCGATCACGTTGCGCATCAGCGGCTGGTCCAGCAGGGTCTCGCCGAAGGCGGCCCGGTGCGCCACATGGTGCACCGCCTGGGCCATCACCTGGCGCTGGCCGGAGGACGAGCCGATCATGCAGTCGAAGCGGGTCATGGCCACCATCTCGATGATCGCCGGCACGCCGCGACCTTCCTCGCCCACCATCCAGCCATGGGCACCGCGCAGCTCCACCTCGGAGGAGGCGTTGGAAACGTTGCCCACCTTGTTCTTCAGGCGCTGCACTTGCAGCGGGTTCTTGCCGCCGTCCTCGCGCCAGCGCGGCACCAGGAAGCAGCTCAGCCCGCCGGGGGCCTGGGCCAGCATCAGGAAGGCGTCGCACATGGGCGCGGACATGAACCACTTGTGGCCCACCAGTTCGTACAGCTCGCCGGGCCCTTCGGCGCCCACCGGGTAGGCGCGGGTGGTGTTGGCGCGCACGTCGGAGCCGCCCTGCTTCTCGGTCATGCCCATGCCGATGGTCAGCGCCTGCTTGTCGTTATGGCTGACATTGCGCGGATCATAGTCCCGGGCGGTGACCTTGGGCAGCCAGCGCTCGGCGATGGACGGCGTCAGCGTGAGGCTGGGCACGGCGGCGAAGGTCATGGTGATCGGGCAACCGTGGCCGCCTTCCACCTGGGCGTGCATGTAGTACTTGGCGGCGCGCACCACGTGGGCACCGGGGCCCGGGTCGGTCCAGGGCGAGGAATGCAGCCCCTCGCGCAGGGCCATGTTCATCAGGCTGTGGTAGGCCGGGTGATAATTGACCCGGTCCACGCGGTGGCCGTAGCGGTCGTGGGGCTCGAACTCGGGCTTGTTGGCGTTGGCCTGGAAACCCCACTCGATCACCTCCGGGCGGGTGGTTTCCCGGCCGTAGCGGCTCAGGTCGTCCAGGCCCCAGTCGCCGCCTTCACGGACCACCGCCTCCTTGAGCGCGGTGTCACCGGTGAAGGCGTCGTAGTTTTCCAGGGGCGTGGCCTGGTTGAACACTTCGTGGGTGCTGGCCAGCGGGTCCAGATTCAGGTCGTCGTGCTTGGCGTTCATGGTGCCCTCTCCCGCGCGCCGGGGCGCGCCTGTTGTCGCTGTGGTCGGTTTGCTTTCAAGAAGTCGTTTCGGCGCCGGCGCCCACCGCGCGCAGCGCGAAGGCGGTGAGCTGGTCCGGCAGGGCGGCGTCCGCCAGGGGCGCGGACAGCGGCCCCACCAGGGCCTCGGCGATGGCGCCCACCAGGGCGGCGGCGCCCAGGGCGGTGGACTGGGCCGGCAGCTCGCCGCGCGCCACGCCCTCGTCCAGCACCCGCTTGTAGAGGTCCGCGTAGGCGGCCCGGTAGCGCAACCGGGCGGCGTCCACCTCCGGCTCCACGGGTTCGGCGATCAGCGCCCAGGCCAGCCGTGGCGCCGCCATGGCGCGGCGGGCGAACACCCGCAGGGCGTGCTCCAGGCGCCCGGCCACCGGGCCGTCCCGGCCCAGGGCCCGGTCCACGGCGTCCACCTCGCGGCGGGTGGCGGCCTCGAACACGGCGGCGGCCAGGGTCGCCTTGTTGTCGAAGTAGCGGTACAGGGTGCCGACGCCCACGCCGGCGCGGCCGGCCACGGCCTGCATGGTCATGGCGGCGAAGCCACCTTCGCGGACCAGGGTTTCGGCGGTGGCCAGCAGGTGGTCGCGCTGGGCGGCCTTGCGGGCCTTCACCTGGGCGGTTTCTCGATAAGCCATGAATGGAATCCGGGTTCCGATCTTTCAAGGATTGAATCATCATTCCGGGTTTGGGGCAAGCGGCGGGGTTGGGTTGGGGGGTTCCCTCTAGAGGGGCGCGCCCGGGTGCCGGTGCGCCTGTCCGGGAACGCCGTGAACCCGTCCCTGGGGGCTCCCGGTTTGACATCCTGTCAAAC
>NZ_JABJWH010000018.1 GCF_015265435.1 Alloalcanivorax profundimaris
GTTGCCGGGCTAGTCATTCGCAGTCAGAGCCGTGGTCAGAGCTGCTGGACTTGGGTAAAAAGGGCGTTTATTCTTCCTATACACGAGGCCAGATTCTCGCCACTGTAAAGCCAGGGGTCGCTGAGCAGCGCTTCCATCCGTCGCATCAACCAGTCCTGCAGGCGCAACTCCGCGGTGGCCCGCCAACGCTCCGGCACACGGCGCCCCAGCATCCCCCGCACCGCCTCGGGTATCCCCTGATGCAGCCAGGTTTTGACACCCAGTTGCGTGCCGCCGGCCAATAGCGCCAGCAACACCGGGTTGTGGCTGAGCCAGGTGATTCCCTGTCGGGATAACGGCACTTCCAGCAGCTTGTCCACGGTGGCGGTGATGGTGTCCTCGTCCACCAGTTCCCCGATCAGCCGGTCACTGTCGGTACCGCTTTGATACAGACGCTCCATCATTTCGCCGACCAGCTCCGGCACCCCGCCGCCCAGTTCCATGGTGGCCGCGTACTTGTGCGCGGTATCGATCACCTGCTCCGGGGTCACCACCTCTCCCAGACGCAACCGGCCGGCTTCGGTCAGCAGGTAATCAAGCTCCTGCTCCAGCCAGACGTTCAGTTGCTCCGGCGCCAAAGTTCGCTGGAAATGCGCCACCATGGCATCAAGTAAACAATTTGCCTTAATTTGTCTATTGTCCGTCACGACATAACCCTATTGTTAGAAGTGCCTTGCTGATGGGCCGGCCAACTGTATCATCGAGTGATGTAACATTCATTAGAGGTACGTGATTATGGCCATCTCAATTCTGCCGACGCGCCGTAACCTGCGTTTCAAGCTGGACCCGGCGAAGGCCCTCACCTGGCATCGTGACGGCCTCAATGTCAGTCAGTTTCTTAACACCATGAGCCTGTTTTTCCCGGTCGGTGAACGCTTTTTCATAGACAGCGTCCGCAACTACCGGGAGCTGGTTCAGGATCCCGAGCTGAAAAAGGCAGTGACCGCCTTTATCGGCCAGGAAGCCATGCACGGCCGCGAACATGATGAGTACAACGACCATGTAGCCGACGCCGGTGTTCCCCTGAAAGCTCAGGAACGGCTGGTCGAAGCACTGCTCAAGCAAATCCAGAAGCGCACGCCTCAGTCCTTCCAGTTGGCCGGCACCGTGGCCCTGGAACACCTTACCGCGATTCTCGCCGACGGGCTGCTCAGCCTGCCGGAAATCATGGAGGGTGCGGACGACGGCTACAAGGCCATTTGGAATTGGCATGCCCTGGAAGAGACGGAACACAAAGCGGTGGCCTTCGACGTCTACCAGTTGGCGGTGGGTACCGACGACCGTCTGTCCGCCTACGCCCTGCGGACCTCCACCCTGGTGATCTCCACCGCTGTGTTCTTTGCCCTGTTCCTGCCGTTCTACGCGCATAACGTACGCGTTACCGGCGGTCTGTTCGACGCCAAGGGCTGGCGCTCGGTGCTGCGTCACAGTCTGGGCAAGAAAGGCATCTTCCGCTATACCGCCAAGGCCTGGCTGGACTGGTTCAAACCGGGTTTCCACCCGTGGGACCACGACAACCGGCAGTATCTGGAGCAGTTCGAGGCATTGCTCGGCGACGTTCTTACCGACGCTGCCTGATCCAATCCCCTTTTGGCCGCCTCGCGGCGGCCCTGCCTTGTGCCGGCCTGCGCCGGCTTTTTTATATGGCCGCTGTCCAGAGCGGCCCCCTTCCAGTCCGGGCCGATTCGCTGGCCAGCCTGCTTCCCACAGCGGCTTCGTAGCCATTCTGTGGGAAGCAGGCTTGCCAACCAATACTGAGCAAGCTCATACCCGGAGGCCTTGTTCCTGTCAGCCTCTGTATCAACAACAGGCTGGATTTACATCCGTCCTCGCTCAATCCAGGCCGAACTGCCGCATTTTCCGATATAGCGTCGCCCGGGCGATGCCGAGGTCCTTCGCGGCGGCGGAAACATTGCCTTTGTGTCGCGCCAGCGCCACTCGCACCGTTTCACATTCCGCCTGTTGCAAGGTCCCCGAAGGCCGCGTCGATGAGGACGCGGCCAGCGATCGAAGCGAAGCCGGCAAATGCTCCACCGTTACAATACCGTCCTCCGACAACGCCACCGCCAATCTCAGCGCCTGTTGCAGTTCACGGATATTGCCCGGCCAGCAATGCCCCCGCAGCGCTCGCCAAGCTGCCTCGGACAACACCGGCGGCTCTTCCCCCCGTGCTTCCCCGGCCAGCAAGTGCCGCACCAGGTCATCGAAATCCTGGCGCTGACGCAGCGGCGGCAGCGGCATTTGCAACCCGTTAATGCGATACAACAGGTCTTCACGGAACAGCCCTTCCGCCACCCTTTGTTCCAGGTCCCGGTGGGTGGCGCAAATCAATGAACATTGCACCGCGGTGCCACGGGTAGCCCCCAACCGGGTGACCTCCCGTTCCTGCAATACCCGCAAAAGACGCGCCTGCAACTCCAGTGGCATATCACCAATTTCATCCAGGAACAGCGTGCCACCGTCGGCCTGTTCGAACTTACCCGGCATGCCCCCCTTGCGTGCACCGGTGAAAGCGCCGCCCTCGTAACCAAACAGCTCGGATTCAATCAAACCCGCCGGAATCGACGAGCAGTTCACCGCCACAAAGGGCCCCTCGGCACGGGGCCCGGAACGATGCAGCCACCGCGCCATCACCTCTTTGCCGGTGCCGGTCTCGCCGCGCAACAGAACCGGCAGATCATGGTGGAAAGCCCGCTGGGCCTGGCGCAACAAGCCGTTAACCCCGGGATCATCGTGGAAAGGCGCTTGCGGGTCAGGCTGTCCCACCGGCGTCGGACCCGACGGAGAAAAGCCGCTAAAGCGCGGCGATGGCCGCCCCTCCAACCGGCAAAACAATTGCAAGCCGCCATGACAGGACAGAGCCACCGGCGTATTCCCGGCGGTCCAGACGCGCTCCATACTCCCCTCGAATAGCGTCTCGAAACACAGCCGGCCGCCACCTTCCCCCATGGGGAGATCAAGCATCTGGCGGGCCACCGGGTTGGCGCCCAGCAGACAGCCGTCGCCGTCAAAGTGCAACAGCCCGCGCATCGGTGAATCGGTCAGTTCCGGGCGATAATGAATCGCCAGCCGTAACTCGCCACCAATACGCCGCATCATGCGGTTTTCAATCGCCCGCACGGCCAGCGCCACCGGCTCCAGAATGCCAATGCGGTGGCCGCCATGGCGCCGGGACGCATCCAACACCGCCACCAGTTCACCATAAGGGTCCCGGACCGGCACGGCGGCACAGGCAAACACACGGGCCTCATCGAGAAAATGCTCGCTGCCGCATACCACCGAGGGGCGCCCCTCCGCGAGAGCGCATCCCGGACCATTGGTGCCGGCCACGGATTCATTCAAATTGACACCAACGCGCAGCGCCGGAGCGAGGTCGCGACAGGCCGGGTTTTCGTTACCCAGGGCATGAATCACCACGCCCCCTGCCTCGATACAGGCCAAGATCCAGTTGGCGCGGCCCAATGAATGAAACAACAGTTCCATTTCCGGCGCCACGTCATCCAATAACAGATGATGATGCTCGCCAATGCGGCGCACGTCGGTGCGGGACACGACGTTAAAGATGACCCGATCATCGGGACACAGTCCATGATGACGTGAGCGCTGCCAGGAGCGCACCACCGAATCGTCCAGTAGCTGGGGGGGCACATCCCGGCCTTCCTCGAACAATCGCCTGGCTTTTTTAACACGGTGATCGAAGTCGAACGGGTTAATTTGCATAGCGCTCTCCGGAATCCTGTTTTGTTGTTATACAGCCGGTACTCACCACTGTTTCAAAACGATACACCCATCTATCCGGCAACGAACTCAGGGTCTGCTTCAGGGTCTCTCAAACACCTGACAATCCACAGTATTTTTTAATTTTTCCCAAAAAAACAAGTATGGCACGCCCTCTGCAATACAACAACGAGGTGGCTGTTCGCGAGGGTGACAGTCCGCCTTCGAGGACTTCTATTTTTTTGCGACGCTTTCTATCGAATAACAGAAACAAGGAACCGATTTCATGAACGACGACAAGAATGTAAAAGCGGCTTCCCGAAAACCCATCATACCGAAGAAAAAGACCGCCCTGTCACTGCTGGTCGGCGCGCTCTCGGTAGCGGCGGGCCAGAGCCACGCCGTGGACGTGGACGCCGGCGACTACACCGCCTTGCCCGCGGGTACCAATCTGGCCATGGTCTATTACCAGTACGCCGATCGCGACCGCCTCTACAGTGACGGCGACAGCGTACCCATTGATGCCGGACTCGAGTCCCATGTTGGCATTTTACGCGGCGTTCATTTCACGAAAATTGGCGATTACATCGTTGACCCTCAATTTCTGCTTCCCTTCGGTCACTTGGAAGGCAAGGACGACACCAAGTCACTGGGCGATGCCGATGGTCTCGGCGATTTGATTCTCGCCGCCACGGTCTGGTTGGTGAACAAACCTGAAACCAATACCTACTTTGGTATTACGCCTTTTGTTTATGTGCCTACTGGCACCTATGACCACGACGACGCGCTTAACCTTGGCGAGAACCGATGGAAGTTCGCTCTGCAGGCGGGCTATATCACCGGCCTCACCGAGAAGGTGTTCCTCGACATCGCCGCCGATGTCACCGTGCACGGAAAAAATGACGATTTCGGAGCAAACAAGGACACGCTTAAGCAAGACCCCCTGTTCCAGGTCCAGACCTTCCTGCGCTATCAGCTACGTGAAAATCTCGATTTACGTGCCGGGCTTTCCCACACCTTCGGCGGGGAAACCGAAATCAACGGTACCGACCAGGATGATCGTTCCAGAACCACCAAGATGACCATTGGCAGTGGCTGGTTCGTCACACCTTCCGTGCAGTTGCTGGCGAATTATGGGCGTGATCTTTCCGTGGAAAATGGCTTCAAGGAAAACAATCGTTTCAACCTGAGAATTCTCAAGGCATTCTGATCAGTAGCGCCGCCGGTGTCATGGCACCGGTGCGTTCACAGGCAGCGTGATAAAAATGAAAAGGAGCACCTGAAAATGACTTTGATGCTTGCATTCCGCAGGGCGACGATGCCCTCCCTGTTGCTACTGTCCTCCCTGTTTACCGCGGGACCGGTCATGGCGGACCAGGCCGGACCGGACGAGGCTTCGATACTGGCCAACCGTGACAGCGGCAAGGACTGGCCCAGCCATGGTTTCGACTATGCCGGCACCCGCTTCAGTCCGCTTACGCAAATCACCAGCAAAAATGTCGACAAGCTCGGTCTTGCCTGGTCCTACGACCTGAAATCCACGCGCGGCATCGAAGCCACGCCGATCGTGGTGGACGGCACCATGTACGTGACCGCATCCTGGAGCGTGGTGCATGCCCTTGATGCCAAGACCGGCAAACAACTGTGGAGTTATGATCCGAAAGTACCCAGGGAAAAAGCGTACCAGGCCTGTTGCGATGTGGTGAACCGTGGCGTTGCCGTTTACAAGGGCAAGGTTTTCGTCGGTTCGCTCGATGGACGCCTGGTGGCCCTCGACGCCAAAAGCGGTAAAAAGGTCTGGGAAAAAGACACCATCGTTGACCGTTCCCGCCCCTATACCGTTACCGGAGCACCGCGCGTGTTCCGTGGCAATGTGATTATCGGCAACGGCGGCGCGGAGTTCGGTGTGCGCGGTTACATCACCGCCTACGACGCCGAGACCGGCAAGCAGAAATGGCGCTGGTTCACCGTGCCCGGTGACCCCGCCAAGCCGTATGAAAACGACGCCATGGCCAAGGCGGCGAAAACATGGGATCCCAAGGGCAAGTATTGGGAATCCGGCGGCGGTGGCACGGTGTGGAATTCCATGGTGTTCGATCCGGAATTGAACCTGATGTACATCGGTACCGGTAATGGTACGCCCTGGGCACACCGCAAGCGCAGCCCCGCCGGCGGCGACAACCTTTACCTGGCCTCCATCGTGGCGATCAATCCGGAAACCGGTGACTACGTCTGGCACTACCAGGAAACACCAGGGGACAACTGGGACTACACCTCAACCCAGGATCTTATCCTGGCCGACATTAAAATTGACGGCAAGCTGCGCAAGGTGATCATGCATGCGCCGAAGAACGGCTTCTTCTTTGTCGTGGATCGCACCAACGGCAAATTCATATCGGCGCAAAACTTTGTCGATGTGAACTGGGCCACCGGCTATGACAAGAACGGTCGGCCAATCGAGATCGCCGAAGCCCGCTCCGAGGACAAACCCTTTGACGCTATCCCCGGCCCCTTCGGCGGACACAATTGGCATTCCATGTCCTACAGCCCGAAAACCGGACTGGCTTATTTTCCGGCGCAGAATATCCCGCTGAATCTGATGGAAGATAAAAACTGGAAGGAGCACGGCAGCAACAAACCGGGACAACCAATGAGCGGCATCGGCTGGAATACCGGCATGTTGATCAATGCCGAGACACCTTCCAGCAAACCGTTCGGCCGGCTGCTGGCCTGGGACCCGGTCAAGCAGCAGGAGCGCTGGCGTTATGAACATGTGGCGCCCTGGAACGGCGGTACGCTGTCCACCGCCGGAAACCTGGTGTTCCAGGGCACCGCTGACGCCAGGCTGATGGCGTTCGACGCCGGCAGCGGCGATGTACTGTGGCAGTCCCCCATGGGTACCGGCGTAATTGCCGCGCCAATCAGCTACCAGGTGGACGGCGAGCAGTACATCACCATCGCCGCTGGCTGGGGCGGGGTATTCGGCCAGACTCAGCGCGCTTCGGAGACGACGACACCGGGTACCGTTTATACCTTCAAATTGAATGGCAAAGCGGAGATGCCGGAGTTCGCGAAACACCAGCTCGGCAATCTTCTTACCGGCGTCAAGTACGACCCGGCCCTGGTGGAAGAAGGCACTTACCTTTACGTCAGCAACTGCGTGTTCTGCCATGGCGTCCCCGGTGTCGACAAGGGTGGCAACATTCCCAATCTGGGTTATGTGGACAAGAGCTTTATTGAAAATCTCGACAAGTTCGTCTTCAACGGCCCCTTTGTGTCGCGGGGAATGCCGGACTTCACCGGCAAACTCAGCGCGGAAGACGTGGAGAAGATCAAGGCGTTCATTCAAGGAACCGCCGACGCGATAAGACCCAAGAAATAACTCGATACCACTTTTTTCAATCACTCACACAGCAACACGGCCCGGTTTATCCGGGCCACGGGGAGCTTTTGCCATGAATATGATGACGGAATTCGGTCACACCATTGAGAGTCGCACCCGGACCTTTCTGGAAGCCACCCACCATCGCATGCTGATCGGTGACCAGTGGGTGGAAGCCGTCGAAGGGCAACGTCTGGAGGTGATCAACCCGGCGGATGAAACCGTACTCGGCACCGTTCCGGCCGCCGGGCAAACCGATGTGGATCGCGCGGTACGCGCCGCCGGGCAAGCCCTTGAAAACGGCCCGTGGGGAAGAATGCGCCCCTCCGAACGCCAGAACCTGATGCTCAAACTGGCGGATTTGATCGAACGCGACGCCAAGGTGCTGGCCGAGATCGAGTCCATCGACAACGGCAAGTCCGCGCAAATCGCGCAAGCAGTGGACATCACTCTGTGTATTGAATTTTTCCGCTACATGGCCGGCTGGGCCACCAAGATCGAAGGCGCGTCGCTGGACGTTTCGGTACCGTTCGCTCCACCGGAAAGCGAATTTTTCGCCTATACCCGCCGTGAACCGGTCGGCGTGGTGGCGGCGGTGGTACCCTGGAATTTCCCGCTGCTGGTCGCCACCTGGAAGTTAGCGCCGGCATTGGCGGCCGGTTGTACCGTGGTCCTCAAACCGGCCGAACAAACGCCGCTCACCGCGCTCTATCTTGGCTCACTGTTACAGGAGGCCGGTTTCCCCGAAGGCGTGGTGAACATCATTACCGGAGACGGTCCGGATGCCGGCGCTCCGCTGGTGGCTCATCCGGGGGTCAGCAAGGTAAGTTTCACCGGCTCCACCGAAGTGGGCAAGCTGATCGGCCGCGCCGCCATGGACAACATGACCCGCGTCACCCTGGAGTTGGGCGGCAAGTCACCGATGATCGTACTGGACGACTGCGATCCGGCCCTGGCCGCTCAGGGCGCCGCCCAGGCGATTTTCTTCAACCATGGCCAGGTCTGCTGCGCCGGGTCGCGCCTGTACGTGCACAAGAAGCTGTACGATAACGTGGTGGCGGAACTGGCGGAACTGGCCAAGGCGCTACCCATGGGGCCGGGGCTGGATCCGCAGACCCATCTGGGGCCGCTGGTCTCCCGTGAACAGCTGGACCGGGTGTGCGGCTATATCGATCTGGGCCGCGAACAAGGCGCGGAGCTGGTGACCGGCGGCGCGCGCGCCAATCGCAACGGCTACTTTGTCGAACCCACCGTATTCGCCAGTACCGACGATGCACTGCGTATCGTGCAGGAAGAAATTTTCGGTCCGGTGGTGGTGGCGCTGCCCTATGAGGATCTGGACGACGTGGCCCGCCGCGCCAACGATACCCCCTACGGTCTTGGCGCCAGTATCTGGTCCAACGATCTGTCACGAGTGCATCGTCTGGTACCAAAAATCAAAGCGGGAACGGTATGGGTCAACTGCCACAACATGCTGGACGTGGCGGTACCGTTCGGCGGCTACAAGCTGTCCGGCTTCGGCCGCGACATGGGCCGGCAGTCCCTGGATGCGTATCTGGAAACCAAATCTGTTTTCATGGCGGTTTAGATAACCGCCGGCTCCAACGGATTGATGGTCTGGTGCCTTTCCGCCGACGTGATGCGACGTGCGTCGGCGGTTTTTTTAAAGAGAGAGCTGGTGCATTCGAGCCGGCACACTCCCAACCGGAATGCAAGTTAAGAACAATTATCGCTGTCTTGCCAACGCGGGTTGCAGATCCGGATAGACATGCGAAGCGGCGTCAATCACGTCCTTGAAGTTGGCACTACCGCCATGTGTATTCACCAGCCACCGCGCCATGTCACCGACCGAGTGGAACGACTGATCCGATGTGGCACGGATGTACTCCCACCCCCCGGATGCCTTGATCGCCGCGTCACGGCCAACCGCCTTACCGCTTTTCGACCCTGCCATGCCGCCCAGGAAGCTGCCAAAAAAACCGCCCCCAGGTACATTCTCCATCAGCTTTCGCCCTGCGTAAGCCCCGGCAGCGGCGCCAACAGCGGACCCCGTGGCCTCCCCCATTTGGTGTTGATCGCCTTATTCACCCATTCTGCAGTGACACCGTCGGAGGTATAAGGGCTGAGGTACGGCCCGGAGTTATCCGAAATCACCAGGTCGGCGATATTAACCGGGGCCGCCGTCTCACCTTGTGTATCCAACCCCTTTTGCCCTTCAAGATAGGTCAACTCGGAAGCACGGCCTTCCGGCCCTCGTATCAGGACCACTTCACGCTCTTGTGAGTCCTGATTGTTCATCAGTTTCAGTTTTACCCGAGTATAGGGTTCGCCACGAATCACATGGATTGCCTGGTTAAGACCGTAGCCTTTCAATATGACCCATTGAGATTCCGGTGTGGGTGCCGCCGCCAGAATCAGATCTCCCAGCAGGATTTGTCCACTTTGTTCCGCCACCGAACCAGGGTTGATCCGAACCACCATCGGGTAGCCTCTGTGCTTCACCAGCCCCGCGCCAATGGCACCAGAGCCGGCTGGCGACAGTGATGATGCACAGCCCGTCAATTGAACCAGAAGCACGAACCCCAATACGTGCAGGATGGCTTTCATTCTCATGGTAACGCCCTTTCAGGAAATGTTGTCGTAATCGTTTTTCAAGGCCGCATTCTTTCCATGGTCAGCAACGCTAACTCTCGGCCTATCTGGCTCAGTGATACCGGCATATCACGTTTCTGGTAGCCACTGGACGTCGCCACCCAATGCGATTCCTTCTCGCTCTCTGGAGGTTCCGCCGTGGTTGAAAACGTTGTCACTACCGTGGCGTTTTCCGTGGACAGGACCCTCACCCGATACCCCGGATCACTGCCATCGCCGGCGGTTAACTCCAGGACATAGTCGGCGTATTCCGCCAGTGCGCGCATCTGCAGGCGCAACTGGTCCGGAGACAAGCGCGAGAAGGTGCCATCCTCCAAGGCATTATCGGATAGACGCCGCGCCAGTCCCTCATCCACCATGCTTGCCCCCGCCGACTGGAACGTTCCGATCAGGCCATCCCGTAAGGCGAAAGAGGTTTCCTTTTGCCGTTCACCCGGCACGCCACGGGTTTCCGATTGCACACCCGCGGCAACATTTCCCTGTTGTTGCGTCCTTTTTTTTCCGTCGCTTTGTGAAGACTTTCCGCTCATGGCCAACGTGGTCCGATGGTAGCCATACCAGTCGCTGACGCGGTCGGACAGCGCCTGGTGCCAAAGCACAGCGATACGAGGGCGATCGGGAAACCGCTCGCGGAATTGATCAACAATAGAGTCAGCATCACTGATGCGACCCGACCGCGTACTTAAGTCACTCCACCCCTGCTCCGTCAGCGGGGATCTGGCCGGGGCCATCATCGGCGCGGCGGAATGATCCTGTGCTAGCGCGGCGCCAATACCCGCCAACGCCAACATCAAGACCGTAGCCTGAACGCAGCTCATCGTGCCTGCCTCACTTCAATACGATATTGCAGCCGTTCCGTGCCCACGGATTTTTCCCGGTACACCGCGCTGGAATTAGCTGGTACCGGCAAACGTTGCCATACGGGTTTGGCATCCACCGGTATGCCTTGTTGGGAAAAAAACCGGGTTCTCGCCTCCACTACATAGTTGTGATCGGTGTGATTGCGCAGCTCCAGCCAGACTTCAGAGGTTCCTGTATCCGTGTATCCAATGCCATGCCCCGCGCTGGAAAGGCGCAACACTTTATCCGGGCCGAACAGCCCTTCGCTGAAGTTCCGGTTCAGGTCGTAGTCGGCGAAGACGACGGTATTGAAACCGGGCTCTTCAAGGCGCTGGCTCAGCTCCTTTTTACTCATCCCCGGGCTTTGACAGCCGCCCATTAAAGACAGCAAGCCCATCGCCCAAACCGCATTCATCAATCTGGTTCGCATCATGGTGAGACCCCTTCTGGTGTAGATCGGACGAAGGCAAAGCCATTGCCTTTGCCGTCGTAATGGACGGCTATGGTGGCGACGCTATCCACCATCAGCGCACCATCGGCATCCAGGAACACCATCCGCGACCCGTTGCTGACAGGATCACTTCGCACGGTGGTCAGATGAATTTGATCGGGAAGCCGACGCCAATAGCGTGTGTCCGCCCGAGTACGCGAACGAGCGGACAATCCTTGCGCCGCCACGCCGATGGCGGTGATGGTGTGAAAGCCAGCCGCCACCGCACCGCCGGCACTGGTGCTGAGCCCGGCCAGCACGCTGCTGTCGCTGACCGAGGTCAGAGCATCACCCGTGGCCTCAGCACTTTTCTTGAACTGAACCTTACCTTCGATAATGCGGTCCACGGTCCGCCCTCCCCGAGTTGATGCCTGAAAAAAAACATCCTCGATCGGGAAAAGCGACTGTGATACAGCGGCCGTTTCAAGGCGAGCACCCTGTGTCTGTATCTCACGGCCACGGCGGTAGACCAATTGATAGTGTCCAACACCGTCAGCTAACTTGCGCGGGGCACTGCCGGTTTCGGCAATGACAAGGGTGTTGTCGTCGTCATCCGGCAAGGGGCCATTCGGGCGGAGCCGCCGATACTCGGCAAAGTGCTGTTTGGCCAAACTGCCGTTACCATCCAGGCGCGCCGCCCAGCCCGCCAGGAAGATCAAGGACGCAAAGTCCGTGGCGTGCTGCTCTTCCTCGGCGAAGGCATCCTGCAATAGGCCACTCATAAAAGCCGCCCTCGCATTGCCGTAATGACCCTCACGCAGGAACAGCAAACCCCGGTAGTAGAACACCATGCTCCGCTCGTAGGGCTCGCCCTTGAATTCCTTTTCTCCTTCCTCGTACCAAAGGCTGCGCGCCCGGTGTGCGGCATCGTTGTCCGCGTATACGCTTTCGATGTTGACAATGGCCTGATCGAACGCGGCGCGGGCCAGATCATATTCCTGCAAATGAAATGCCGCCGCGCCGATTTCCATCAAATTGAGAACCTCATTGCGGCGGCCTTCTTCAAATAGTGCGCGGTACAGCGGTCGCAATGATGGAGGCTTTTGGTCCACCACTTCCTGCTGAGCCACTGAAAGTGTTCGCGGCTGATACTGAGTGGGGCCGGTGGCGCAGCCCGCGAGAGCCATAACGGCCACACCGGCGGCCATCAGTTTAGCGATAGAGCACATTGTCCTGAGCCGCTTTGCGCATTTCGTAAGAGCCACTCCAAACGATGGTGCCCAGCTCCAGGTCCACCATTTCGAAGGTAACCTGATGGTAACGGGAGCGGGTCCGGCGGTATCCGAGAAGCGGCTGTCGTTAACACGAGGCGGCAACGTGCGCTACCAGCTCAAGACGCCGTACCGGGACGGCACC
>NZ_JABJWH010000019.1 GCF_015265435.1 Alloalcanivorax profundimaris
GCAGGCCGTGTTTGAGGATGCGAGTCACAAGCAAGGCTCGACCATGGACGGTTAATCGGGCATTTTGGTGGCTGTTCATTCGGGCTCCTGGAGGGCTGCGTAGTCTCACACCTCCAGTCTTCCGGGTACGCCCCGAATGAACAACCTACTGAAAGGTCACACCTAGGGCCGAACCGGACCGGACAAATAATGCAAACCATTCTCATTATGGGTATAGTCGCGGCTATCGAATCCGCCTAAATAACTCAACGGGGATCAGCATGCGACCGACCGCCTTCCGGCTTTCCGCCCTTACTCTCGCCGTGCTCGCCGGCACGGCCCAGGCCCAGGCCCAGACCAGCGCGCAGAACGACGACGGCAGCTACAACCTGGACGCGATCCAGGTGCAATCCAGCGCCGATGCCTCCAAGGAGGGCCTGAGCGAGGTGTTCGCCGGTGGCCAGGTGGCCGAGGGCGGCAAGGTCGGCATTCTGGGCACCCAGGATGTGATGGACACCCCCTACAGCTACACCACCTACACCGAACAACTGATCGAGGACCAGCAGGCCGCCAGCGTCGGCGAGATCCTGCTCAACGACCCGGCGGTGCGGGTGGCGCGCGGCTTCGGCAACTATCAGCAGGTGTATCTGGTACGGGGCCTGCCGGTGTATTCCGATGACATCACCTACAACGGCCTCTACGGCCTGCTGCCGCGCCAGTACCTGGCCTCCGAGTTCATCCAGCGGGTGCAGGTATTCCGCGGCGCCAACACCTTCCTGAAGGGCGCCGCGCCCGGCGGCAGCAGCCTGGGCGGCGCGGTCAATATCGTGCCCAAGCGCGCCCCCAATCAGCCTCTCAACCAGGTCACCCTGGGTGCGCAAAGTGGCGGCCAGGCCGGCCTCGCCGCCGATTTCGCCAACCGCTCCGAGGACGGCCGCTTCGGCATCCGCCTGAACGTTGCCCGCCACGACGGCGACACCGCCGTGGACGGCGAGGAAGAAGAACTGTCCATGGCGCACATCGGCCTGGACTTCCGCGAAGAGGTGTTCCGCCTGTCCGCCGACCTGGGCTTCCAGAAGCACCGCGTCGACGGCGGCCAGCCCAACATCACCTTCCTTTCCGGCGTACCCATCGGCGACGCCCCCGATGCGGACGAATCCATCGGCCAGCCCTGGACCTATTCAGACTCCAACGATATTTTCGGCACCCTGCGCGCCGAATACGATTTCGCCGACAACGTCACCGGCTGGCTGGCATTGGGCGCCCGGCGTGGTGAGGAAAATTCAAGTTTCGCCAACCCCGACGTCAGCAATACCGCGGGCGATTACACCGCCGGCCGTTTCGATACCGCACGCGAAGACCATGTCCTTACTGGAGAAACGGGGGTCCGTTTCAGGTTTGACACCGGCAGTATTGGCCACCAGGTCACGGTGTCGGGGTCCAGCTATGAGTTGAAATCCGATAACGCCTACGGGCTCTCTTCCGGCGGTGTCGCCGGCAATATCTACAATCCGGTCGCGGTGTCACGCCCGGCCAATACTTTCTTCGGCGGCGATCTGGATAACCCTGAATTAACCGCCCGCACCCGGTTCGACAGCGTGGCAATCGCCGATCAGCTGTCCATGTTTGATGAGCGCCTTTTGATTACCCTCGGGGGCCGCTATCAACAGATCAAAACCGACGACTATGATTACGACACCGGCGTTCGGAATACCGAAACCAGCTATGATGAAAGCGACATCAGCCCTACGGTAGGTGTGCTTTACAAGCTGACGCCTTCACTGTCCGCCTATGCCAGTTACATCGAGGGCATGGAGAAAGGGGACCGGGTCGGGCAGAACATCGGCGCGGTGAACGCCGGCGAATCACTGGACCCGTATTCCACGGAACAAGGTGAAATCGGCTTGAAGTATGACGGCGGTAACATCGGAGGAAGCGTGACCGTGTTCCGCAGTCGCAAGCCGGAAGCGGGACTCAATCAGGACAACGTCTACGAAGTGCTCTACGACCAGGAAAACACCGGCGTGGAACTGATGGCATATGGCAACCTGACCCGGGACCTGACCGTGCTGGGCGGCGTCAGCTACCTGGACGCGGACGCCGACGGCAACGACGCCATCGGCTCCCCGGACACCCAGGCCAACCTGAACCTGGAATACCGCGTGCCGCAAATGCCGGACCTGGCGGTGGACGGCCGGGTGATTTACACCAGCTCCCAGTACGCCGACGAAGCCAACGACCAGAAGGTGGACAGCTGGACCCGGCTGGACCTGGGCGCGCGCTACCTGATCGCGCTCAGCGACGACAAGTTCCTGACCCTGCGCGGCCGGGTCAAGAACGTCACCGGCGAGGACTACTGGGCCTCCGCCGGTGGTTATCCCGGCGAGGGCTACCTGACCATCGGCGCGCCGCGCACCGTGCTGGTCTCCGCCACCCTGGACTTCTGAACCGACCACCCAGGCGCCCCGGTCCGCCGGGGCACCCAGGCAATTTTCCATGAAGCACCCCATGCGACAATCCACCCTGCGGGTCTGGTCCGCGATTCATAAGTGGACCAGCCTGATCTGCACCGCCTTCATGCTGATGCTGTGCCTGACCGGCCTGCCGTTGATCTTCCACGACGAGATCGAGGCGGCCTTCGACACGGATCACTGGCAACCGGCCAATCCGGACGGCCCGATGCTGTCCCTGGACCGGATGCTGGAGGTGGCCCTGGCCAACCGGCCCGGTGAAGTGCCCCTGTTCATGAGCTTCGATACCGACCGGCCGGTGGTGAACGTGACCACCGGCCCGACCCCGGACGCCCCCGGCGGCGCCATGCACTTCGCCTCCTTCGACCGCACCAGCGGCGACCGGGTCCCCGGCCACCAGGACGGTGTCATGGAGTTCCTGCTGCAGCTGCACACGGACATGTTCCTGGGGCTGCCGGGCATGCTGTTCCTGGGCTTCATGGGGCTGCTGCTGATCGCCGCCATCGTCTCCGGCGTGGTGCTGTACGCGCCCTTCATGCGCAAGATGGAATTCGGCACCCTGCGGGTAAAACGCTCGCGGCGCCTGAAGTGGCTGGACTATCACAACCTGCTCGGCATCGTCACCGTGGCCTGGCTCACCGTGGTGGGGCTCACCGGCGTGGTGAACACCCTGGCCACGCCGATCCTCGACACCTGGAAGAACCAGTCCCTGGCGGACCTCACCGCCGACTACCAGGGCACCACGGTGCCCACGCCGGCGGAAATGGCGTCCCTGGACGCCGCCGTGGCGCAGGCGGAAGAGGCGGCCCCGGACCGTACCCTGCAGTTCGTCGCCTTCCCCGGTGGTGGCTGGTCCACGGACTTTCACTACGCGGTGTTCCTGCACGGCAACACGCCGGTGACCTCACACATCGTCACCCCGGCCCTGGTGAACGCGCGCACCGGCGAGTTCGCCACCCTGCGGGAAATGCCCTGGTACAACAAGACCCTGGCGCTCTCCGGTCCGCTGCACTTCGGCGATTACGGCGGCCTGCCGCTGAAAATTCTGTGGGCGGTGCTGGATGTGATCACCATCGTGGTGCTGATCAGCGGGCTGTACCTGTGGCTGGCCCGACGCCAGCCGGCGGCGCGGGCCGCCGGCACGGCGGTGCCTCCGCAGGCCGGGGGCGCCTCATGAACGGCGCGCCCCGCTCTTCCCGGGGCCTGCGCGGCATCTTCGCGCTGCCGCTGCTGATCGCCGTGGCCAGCCTGATAGGCCTGGTGGCGGCGCTGCTCGGCGATGGCGCCATGGACGCGCTCTCCTGGCTGGGGCTGGGCATGCCCGTGGCGGCGGTGGCCTGGGCCATGCGCACCCGGCGCCGCTGACGGAGGCGTTCCCACCTCTTGCCGCGCTACCATGGCGTGCATGAAACCCGGTCTTCTGTTCCTGATGCTGGTGCTGCTGATGGCACCGCCGCTGCACGCCGGCGACGCCGACCCGGCCACGGTGCTGGTGGTGCGCCACCGCTGGCACACCGGCATTGCCCTGCCGGCGGACCGGCTGAGCCCGTCGCTGGCGTTTCTGCGGCCCTATTACAGCGACCCGGCCTGGTACGAGATCGGCTGGGGCGACGACGATTTCTACCGCAACACCAACAACAACTGGAACCTGACCAAGGCCCTGTTCTGGCCCACCGGCACGGTGCTGCACGTGGTGGGGCTGGCCCGCCATCCGGCGGCGTCGCCGCACAGCGATCTGCAGGCGCTGTGCCTGTCCGGCGAAGCCCTGGACCGGTTGCAGGCGGTTATCGCGGCGGACTTCCGGCTGGGCGCCGACGGCCGGCCACTGTCGGACACTCCCGGGCTGTATGGCGACAGCCGCTTCTTCCCGGCCCGGGGCACCTTCTGGTTCGGCCATACCTGCAACACCTGGACCGCCCGGCGGCTGGCCACCGCCGGCGTCGCCGTGGACCCGGCCACCCTCACCGCCACCTCGGTGATCGAACAGCTGCGCGCCCTGCCCGCCGGCGCCTGCGACTAACCGGGCGCCGGCCGGTGACGCGGGTGGCCCCTGGCAACTTACCTGACCGATTTGCGCGGCGCCGGTCGCCGGTTCATGCTTGGCGCCTTTGCGGCCAACCAGTGGAGAAAAGCATGCGCAGTGTTTGTGTTTATTGCGGGTCCAGTCCGGGGCGGCGCGGCGTCTACGCCGAGGCCGCCCGGGGGCTGGCCCGGGAGTTGGTGAAGCGGGATCTGGGGCTGGTCTACGGCGGCGCCAGCGTCGGCATCATGGGCGTGGTGGCGGACGCGGTGCTGGACGCCGGCGGCCGTGTCACCGGGGTGATCCCCGAGGCCCTGCAGGAGAAGGAACTGGCGCACCCGGGGCTCACCGAGCTGCACGTGACGCCTTCCATGCACGAGCGCAAGACGCGCATGGCGGCGCTTTCCGACGGCTTCATCGCCATGCCCGGCGGCGTCGGCACCCTGGAGGAACTGTTCGAGATCTGGACCTGGGGCCAGCTGGGCTGGCATGACAACCCCTGCGCGCTGCTCAACGTGGACGGCTTCTACGACGGCCTCACCCACTTCCTGGACCACGCCACCGGCGAGGCCTTCCTGCGCCCGGCGCACCGGGAGATGCTGATCGTGGAGTCGGACCCGGCCCGGCTGCTGGACCGCATGGCGGAGTACCAGAAGCCGGAAGCCAAGACCTGGGTGAAAAAGGGAGACCTCTGACTCAGCGCTCGTCCTTGCCGCGGGCGTGCTTGAGCAGGTCGTCCACGTATTCCTGCTCTTCGTGCAGGTCGTCGGCGGTCTCCGGGGCCGCCGGCAACACCTGGTTAAGGAACACCGCCACCAGGCCGCACAGGCTGATGCCCTGCAGGGTGAATTCGCCGTTGCCCACCACCATGCCGCCGATGCCGAAGATCAGGGTCACCGCCACGATCACCAGGTTGCGCTGCTGGTGCAGATCCACCCGCGCCTTGATCAGGGTGTTCATGCCGACGCTGGCGATGGAGCCGAACATCAGGATCAGGATGCCGCCCATCACCGGAGTGGGAATGCTCTGCAGCAACTGGCCGAACTTGCCGATGAAGCCCAGGGCGATGGCGAAGATCGCGGTCCAGGTCATCACCACCGGGTTGAACACCTTGGTCAGCATCACCGCGCCGGTGACCTCGGAGTAGGTGGTGTTGGGCGGGCCACCGAACAGGGCGGCGGCCATGCTGGCGATGCCGTCGCCGGTGAGGGTGCGGTGCAGGCCGGGCTTCTTGATGTAGTCCTTGCCGGTGACGTTGCTGATCGCCAGCACGTCGCCCACGTGTTCGATGGCCGGCGCCAGGGCCACCGGGATCATGAACAGGATCGCCGGCCAGTGGAAACTGGGCGCCACGAAATCCGGCACCGCCAGCCAGCGGGCCTGGTCCACGGCGCCGAAGTCCACCATGCCCAGGGCCAGCGCCAGCAGATAGCCGGTGAGCACCCCGCACAGAATCGGCAGCAGCCGGAACAGGCCGTGGGCCAGGGTCGCCACCAGCATGGTGGTGACCAGGGCCACGGTGGACACCAGCAGGGCCTCGCCGTAGGGGAACAGCCGCTCGGCGCCGTTGCCGGTCATGCCCATGGCGAAATTCACCGCCGTGGGCGCCAGGCTCAGGCCGATCACCATGATGATCGGGCCGGTGACCACCGGCGGCATCAGCCGGTGCAGGAAGCCGGGGCCGCGCCATTTCACCAGGGCGCCCAGGATCACGTAGACCACGGCGGTGCACAGCAGCGCGCCCATGGTGGCGGCGATGCCCCACTGGTCGACGCCGTGGCTGATCGGCGCCACGAATACGAAGGACGACGCCAGGAACACCGGCACCGAGCGGCGGGTGATCCATTGAAACAGCAGGGTGCCGAGGCCGGCGGTGAACAGCGCCACGCTCGGGTCCAGGCCGGTCAGCAGCGGCATCAGCACCATGGCGCCGAACGCCACGAACAGCATCTGCGCGCCGATCAGAATGATCTTCCAGTTCCAGAATCCCGGTGAATCGCTCATGCGCTCCGCGCCCCCTTGCGTTATTTGGTGCCGAAAATCTTGTCGCCGGCGTCGCCCAGGCCGGGCACGATGTAGCCGTTCTCGTTGAGCCCCTGGTCGATGGAGGCGGTGTACAGGGTCACGTCCGGGTGCGCCTCCTGCAGGCGGCGGATGCCCTCCGGCGCCGCCACCAGTACCAGGGCACGGATCTGGGTGCAGCCGGCCTTCTTGAGCATCTCGATGGTGGCGAGCATGGAACCGCCGGTGGCCAGCATCGGGTCCACCACCAGGGCGAGCCGCTCGTCCAGACCGTGGGCCAGCTTCTCGAAATAGGCCACCGGCTCCAGGGTTTCCTCGTTGCGGTATACGCCCACCACGCTCACCTTGGCGCTGGGAATCAGCTCCAGCACGCCGTCGAGCATGCCGATGCCGGCGCGCAGAATCGGCACCACGGTGACCTTCTTGCCCTTGATGCGCTGGGCCGGCACCTTGCCCATCCAGGTGTCCACCTCGTAATTTTCCAGCAACAGGTCGCTGGTAGCCTCGTACGTCAGCAGGCTGGCCACCTCGGCGGTGAGCTGGCGGAAGCTGCGGGTGCTGAGGCTATTCTGGCGGAGCAGGCCGAGCTTGTGCTTGACCAGCGGATGAGCAATTTCATGTATAGGCATGGACGCGGCTCCTCGGAAGACGGCGGTTGTCGTACACATCAAGGGGGCGATTGTACCCCCGTAGCGCCATCTTCTCACCGGGGGCTACGACTTTCCGCGATTAGCCAGCCGGGCGGCGCGGTTGCTATAATCCGCGCCCGTCATACGGGGCACCGCCGCGGTCCCCTGCTCGCTGACTCCAATCGCTGAAGGACAGACCATGGATTTTGAAAAGGTACCCGCCGGGAAAGACGTCCCCGAAGACATCTACGTGGCCATCGAGATTCCGGCCAACGCCGACCCGATCAAATATGAGATCGACAAGGACAGCAACGCCATCTTCGTCGATCGTTTCATGGCCACCCCCATGTTCTATCCGGCCAACTACGGTTACATCCCCAACACCCTGTCCGAGGACGGCGATCCCCTGGACGTGCTGGTGGTAACCCCGTACCCGGTGGTGCCCGGCTCCGTGATCCGCTGCCGTCCGGTGGGCATCCTCAACATGACCGACGAAGCCGGCAAGGACGCCAAGCTGGTGGCCGTGCCGCACAGCAAACTGAGCAAGCTGTACGACGACGTCAAGGAAGTCACCGACCTGCCCGAGCTGCTGCTCGCCCAGATCAAACACTTCTTCGAGAACTACAAGGATCTGGAAGAAGGCAAATGGGTGCAGGTGGATGGCTGGGACAACGCCGACGCCGCCAAGAAGGAAATCCTCAAGTCCGTGGAAGCCTTCGAGAAGAAATAAGGCGCTCCACGCGACCAGGAACGGAAAAGGCCGGGGCTCCCCGGCCTTTTCTTTTTCACCGCCCTCTCTTTTTCACCGCACCGTCCCCGGTCTTGATTTGGGGCAATTCTTTGTTTCTGTCCCGGCGGCATCCTGTCCCCATTGCAATCAGCAACACGAACTCAGCATCACGAACTCAGGACCACATAGGGGACAGCAAAGATGGCATTCTCACGGCATTCTCTGGCTAAAGCGGTAACGCTGGCGATGGCGGGCTCGGTACTGGCGATGGCCGGCGCGGCCCAGGCCCACGAGGCGGGCTCCTTCATCGTGCGCGCGGGCGCCGCCACCGTCGATCCGCGCGAGGACAGCGGCACCCTGAAGTTCGACGGCGCCTCCGCCGCCGGCACCCAGGCCACCCTGGACAGCGACACCCAGCTGGGCCTGACGTTCTCCTACATGCTCAGCGACCGCCTGGGCGTGGAACTGGTCGGTGCCACCCCATTCGAGCACGAGGTAGGCGTGAAGGGTCTGGGCGCGGGCCTGGACGGCAAGCTGGCGGACATCAAGCATCTGCCGCCCACGGTGCTGCTGCAGTACTACCCGATGAACCCGGATTCCGCCGTGCAGCCCTATGTGGGCGCGGGCGTGAACTTCACCACCTTCTTCGAGGAAGACCTGACCAGCACCCGCAAGGCACAGGGCTTCAGCGACCTGGAGCTGGACGACTCCTGGGGCCTGGCCCTGGAAGCCGGGGTCGACTACATGCTCACCGACAAGCTGCTGGTCAACGCCTCCGTGTGGTACATGGACATCGAGACCGACGCCACCGTGAAGGGCCCCACCGCCCTGAGCATCAGCGAAACCAAGGTCAACGTGGACGTGGACCCCTGGGTCTACATGGTTGGCCTGGGCTACAAATTCTGAACCACCGCGTTCGGGGGGAATCGATCAAGGCCGGGCATTGCCCGGCCTTTTTCGTGGTTGACCGCGCTAGCCCCGCAGCATGCCGGCGGCCCAGAGCACCAGCGACAACAGGGTGCTCAACCACAACAGAGCGCCCAGCACGATCCAGATCCAGTTGGCCCGGGTCAGGCGGTGATTGGCCCGGCCGGGGCCGTCGCCCAAGGCGGCGTTGACCCTTTTCTGGCATTGCAGCAAGGTCCACCAGATGGGGATCAGGCAGGCCAGCCCGATCCATTGCGCCGCCAGCGCCCCAGCCCCATAGCCCGGGACCAGGCCGGTCAGGTTCGTGCCCAGGGTACACACCACATAGACCACGGCCAGAAGCAGCGGCGACACGCCGCCGTTGACGCCCGCCTGGCGGGCTTCCCCCGCCATGCGGTGAAACAGGGATGGCGCGAAGAAAATGCTGAACAGCGCGCGCAACACCGGCAGGCCGCCGCCACCACGGGCCTCCCGGTAGAGATACCAGTTCTTGTACTGCCAGTAGAGGTCGTAGAGACCCATGGTGGTCCAGAACAGCAGCGAGAATTTGGCCGGCGACACCACGTAGAACAGTGGCGCCTCGGCGTCCTCCGCCATCGGGGTCACTTCCGCGTCCGGCGCGCGATACAGATTGTTGGCGTTGCTGCTTTCTTCCATGAATCCCCCGTGTTCCGACGTCCCAATTAAAACCCATTTGCCATGACGGCTCCGGAAAAGTCGTCACCATTGCAGCACGATGGCCTCAACCGGGCGCGCCGCCGCCCCGGTACGCCTTGGGCGTGCGGCCGCTCCAGCGTTTGAAGGCACGGGAGAAATTGGCCACGTCGTTGTAGCCCAGGGCCCAGGCCACCTCGCTGATGCGCAGGGCGCGGTCGGCGAGCAGCTTGCGGGCCTGCCGGTAGCGGGCCTCGTCCTGCAGCTCCCGGTAGGTGAGGCCGGCCTGCTGCAGATGCCGCTTGAGGGTGCGCGGCGACACCGCCAGCCGCTCGGCCACCTCGGTGAGGTCCGGCAGGGGCGGCGCCTGGTCGCGCAGGGCGGCGCGCACCCGTTCCGGCAACGGCCCTTCCTGATTGGCGCGCCAGCGCCGGAATTCCAGCTCGCACTGCTCCCGGGCCAGGGCTTCCGCCTGGGGGTCCGCCAGGCGCGGACGGGCGCCGAGCAGGGCAGCGGAGACGATCAGGGCATCCCGGGGCTGGTCGTAGCGCACCGGTACCGGCACGGTACGGCGCAGCGCCTCGGCGTGGGCCGGCGGCGGCCCCTGGAAGTGCACCTCGGCGCCATCCGGCGGCGCCTCCATCAGCTGCTCGAGCATGTAGACGAAGCCGATCACCATGGCCTCGATGACGAAGCTGCGCACCGGCCCGGGGCCGAAGTCGGTGCGAAAGCACAGTGCCTGGCGATCGTCCTCCAGGGGCTCCCGTTGCACGTTCAGAAAGGGCGCGCGCAAGCCCAGGTAGCGGCGGGCGGCGTCCAGACCGTCGTCGATGGTGGGGCTGGAGAGCGCCAGCAGGCCCACCGGGCCATGCAGGGTGATGCGCATGGCCCGGGCGTAGCGGAATCCAAGGCCGGCCTCACCGACCCGGGCCAGGGCCGCCTCGGCGGCGGCGTTGGCCTGATCCAGGGGCAACCGGCATTCCGGGTCGAGCAGGCCCTGGCGGTCGAAACCCAGCCCGCGCAGCAGCGGCGCCGGATCATGGCCCAGCTCGGTGAGCACATCGCACAGCAGCACCACATAGATCCCGGGAACCCCGGGGGTGAACCAGGCCCGGCCCGAAATCACCACAGGTTGGCCCTCCACAACAAGACCGGAAAGGCCTGACTGGACCATAGTTGTTGCCATCAATCAATGGCATCCCGATCCGGAGACCACGATGAAACTGTTGTCCCGTTCCCGTCGCGCCGTGGCGCGGCTGCCGATCCGCCCACGGCGGATGAACTTCCGCTTCCAGGGCTTCGAGCAAAACCGTTACTGGTTCGACAACGATCCGGTACTGACCCATTTCATGAACGTGCTGTCGGTGACCTTCCCGGACGGCGAGCGCTTCTTCGTGGACGCGGTGCGTGCCTTCCGCGACCAGGTGGACGATCCCCAGCGCCAGAAGGATATCTCCGGCTTCATCGGCCAGGAGGCCATGCACTCCCTGGAGCACAAGGCGTTCAATGACCTGGTGGCGGGCCACGGCGAAGGCTACGACGCCCTGGTCGGCGAAGCCCTGGGCGTGGCCCAGCGCCTGCTGGCCGGCGCCCGCAAGCATCTCAGCGCCGAGCGGCAACTGGCCGCCACCGCCGGGCTGGAGCACATCACCGCGATCCTCGCCGACACCATTCTGCGCCGCGCCGACATGGTGGAAAAAATGGACCCCTCGGTGCGCCCGCTGTGGGTGTGGCACGCCATCGAGGAAACCGAGCACAAGGCGGTGGCCTTCGACCTCTACCAGGACGTGTCCGGCGACTACTGGCAGCGCCAGCGTGCCTTCTTCTACGGCACCGCCTACCTGACCGTGTTCAGCGCCTACTTCACCTGGCGCTTCCTCAAGGAGGACGGCGTTCACCGCCGGCCGCTGACGCTCGCCAAGGGCCTGTGGAAAATGTTCGGCTATTCCTTCGGCCACAAAGGCGTGGTCACCCAGGCGATCCCGGCCTGGTTCCAGTACCTGCGCCCGGGCTTTCATCCCTGGCAGGACGACAACAGCCACCTGCTCGAACAATGGCGCGACACCCTGCCGGAACCGGCGGTGACGGCGGCGGCCTGAGATCGCCGACGCGTCGGGCTCCGCCGCGCCTTCAAGTTCAGCTACACTCTGCGACGCGGGCTCCGCTCACCGCGGTGCGCGCGGACGCAATGAACACAAGGCGCACTTATGACATCCAACCGCAGGGACCGTCTGTTCACCGAGCAGGACAAAGCGATCGCCGACTTCGACTTCGGTGCACGCACCGCCGAAGTGTTCGACGATATGCTCGACCGCAGCATCCCCCAGTACCGCGAGCTGCAACGCATGATTGGCGAACTGGCCGGTGAACTCGCCACGCCCGGCTCCCGGGTTTACGACCTGGGCTGCTCCACGGGCATCACGCTCAACAGCCTGTACCACGCGGTGGCCCCGGACGTGGAACTGGTGGGCATGGATTATTCCCAGGCGATGCTGGAAAAGGCGCGCGCCAATCTCGCCGGCCCCTTCGAGGAAGGCCGCCTGCGTTTCGAACACGGCGACCTCAACGATGGCGTGCGCATCGAAAACGCGTCGGTGGTGGTGCTTAATCTGACGTTGCAGTTCGTGCGGCCGGTGAACCGGGAGGCACTGCTGCGTTCCGTGGTGGACGGGCTGCGGCCAGGCGGCGCGCTGATCCTGGTGGAGAAGGTGCTGGGCAGCGATGCCTTCCTGAACCGGCTCTGGATCAAGCTGTATTACGACATGAAAAAACGCAACGGCTATTCGGAAACGGAGATCGCGCGCAAGCGGGAGGCGCTGGAAAACGTGCTGATTCCCTACCGGCCGGACGAGAACATCAAGATTCTCATGCGCAGCGGGCTGGATAACGTGGATATGTTCTTCAAGTGGTATAACTTCGCCGGGTTTCTTGGCGTGAAGGCGTAGTGTTCATGGCGGTGGAGCATCGCGACTAAAGTCGCTCCTTGTGTCTCTCCGCAGGGGAGATGATTAGCTATCATCCCCCTTTCAGCCTGGTGGCAACCCGAGTCGCTCCTGAGG
>NZ_JABJWH010000001.1 GCF_015265435.1 Alloalcanivorax profundimaris
CCTCAGGAGCGACTCGGGTTGCCACCAGGCTGAAAGGGGGATGATAGCTAATCATCTCCCCTGCGGAGAGACACAAGGAGCGACCGGGCGGCGTTCCGCTTCAGTCGCGATCCCGCGAAGTCGTCAATCCGGTTCGGCGGAGATGTTGTTCTCCTCGGTGAACTCCACGTAGCCGAGATAGCGATTGCGGATTTCGCGCACGTATTTCACCGGTTCCGAGCCGCGCACATAGCCGAAGCGCGCCTGGCGGGCGTATTGCGGCCGCGACAACAGCAGCATGGCGGTTTCCACGTTGTCGAACCAGAGATCCGGGTCCTTGCCCAGCCGCTGCGCCAGCCGCCGGGCGTCTTCCACGTGGCCGGCGCCGGCGTTGTAGGCGGCGAGCCCGAAGTACAGTTTCTGCGCCAGCTCCAGGCGCCGGGGAAACCGGTCCTCCAGCCACTCCAGATAGGCCATGCCGGCGGCGATGCCCTGCTCCGGATCGTGCACGTCGGTGAAGCCGAACTGGCGGGCGGTGCGCGGCATCACCTGCATCAGCCCCTGGGCGCCGGCGAAGGAGCGGGCGTCCGGATCGAACTGGCTTTCCTGGTACATTTGCGACACCACCAGCCGCCAGTCGAAACCGTACTCCAGGGCGTATTCCTTGACCAGGTCGTCGTAGGGCGAGATCTCCTTGCCCGCTTCCACCCGATACTGCTCGTGGATGCGGATGGTCTTGGGTTCCTTGAAGTAGCGATTGAAGGTGACGTTGTAGAACAGCCCCTTGTAGTTGCGGCTGATGTAGGCGTCCAGTTGCTTCTTCAATCGCGGCTGGTTCTCGCGCAGCCCCCAGGCGATCTCGCGGGTGCCTTCCAGGGTCCACAGCGGCTGGATGTCTTCCCGGTAGGTGCTTTCCAGGGCGGCCAGATGGCTGTCCACCAGGGTCAGGTCGGCGTCGCCGTCGGCCACCCGCTGGATCAGCATTTCCGAGGTGGCGTCCGGCACCAGCCGGGTCTCCACGGCAATGCCCTCCTCGCGCAGCGCTCGCAGGGTGTCCACGAAGGCGCTGTCCGGGGCCACCGCCACGGTGCGCCCGGCCAGGGCCTGGACCGATTCGAACGGCTCTTCGTCGGCGCGGCCGATGATCTGCTCGTGCACCTCCAGGTAGCGCTTGCTGAACCGCCAGCCGGCCTGACGGCGCTCCTCGGTGGCGGTCATGGAGGCGGCGATCACGTCGCCGGCGCCTTCCTGGAGCGCCTGGAACATGGCCGAGGCGCTGTCGCGCACCACCATGCGCACGCGCAGGCCGTGCTGCTTGGCGAAGTGCCGGGTGAGGTCGTAGTCGAAGCCCATCAGCTCGCCGCGCCACAGGAAGTAGCTGGCCGGGTTATTGGACGTGATCACCCGCAACACGCCCTCTTCCTTGATCGCCGCCCAGTCCCGTTGCGCCCGGGTCTGCACCGAGGCGCTCACATGGTGGCTGATGATGAATTCATTGATGGCGGCGCGCAGCACCGGATTGTCCGGGCGCACCGCCCAGGCGATGCGGCGGCGTTCGGTGACCACCGGGCCCTTGCGCAGGCCGTCGTAGTCCATCAGCAGGCTGTCGAGCATGTTGCCGTCGACGATGGCGGCGTCATAGCCGCCCTCCGCCACCGCGTCCAGCAGCCCACTGTCCGAGGTCCCGGAAGGCAGGGTTTCCACGGTCACGGTGTCGTGGCGCTCCGCCAGTTCAGCGGCGGTTTCCGCGTAGGCGGTGTCTTCCGGCACCGCCACGGTGATCTCGCCCAGGTCCGCCAGGCGGTCGCCCTCGCGGTCCTTGGGCAGCACCAGGTATTCATCGATCACCGCCACCGGCGTGCAGAACGCCACCCGCTCGCGGCGGTCCTCGGTGACCGAGTAGTTGCTGACGATCATGTCGGCACGGCCGTCGTTGATCATGTCGTCCAGGTCGCCGGTGCCGTCGGCGTACACCCAGCGCGGCTCCAGGCCCAGGGCCAGGGCGGCCGCCTCGGCCTGCTCGCGGAATTCCTGCAGGGGCACGCCCTCGCGCACCAGGGCCTGCTCCTCGTCGAAGCGCGGCGCCACCAGACGCAGCTCGCCGCGCTCGCGCAGGGCGTCCAGATCGCCGGTCTCGATGTACTCTTTGGATGGCGCCCCGCAGGCCGCCAGCAGCAGCGTCAGGCCAGCCAGCAGACCGGCCAGCACGCGGTGTTGTGTCATAACGTCGATCCCTCCTGGCTCTCAATCTAACCGAAAAGACTGACCGACGGCGAACCCCCATGAAAAACGTTGGCCGATAGCGCGGCTCGGAAGCAAAAAAAAGGGGCGCCGAAGCGCCCCTTGAGGGATTGCCTGATCGTTATTGTGTCAGGGTGCGATATTGCCCGTGCAGACGCGGTGAATGCGCAGGGTATCGTTGGCGTTCAGGAAACCGGCGTAGTCCAGCTGTACTTCGTCGAAGGTCAGCTCGTTAGTGTCCACCTCGGTAACCAGGAAACGCTCGTCGCTGTTGATGCCCAGGCCCAGCAGTTCCAGATCCAGGCCCTGGCCGCCGACCACGGCGCTGTCCACTTCGGTGCCGTCGTTGAAGAAGCGCACGGTCAGGAAGTCGCCCAGCAGGCTCAGGTTGAGCAGCGCGGAGGCCGGATCGGAGATCACGAAGCCAATGCGGTTGATGCCGGTGAAGTCGTTGGCCGGGTCCACGGCGGTGGCGCGAATCTCGGCGCCGCCGTAGATCAGGGCCAGGGAAACACTGATCTCGGCGTAGCTGGAATCGATGCCGTCGATCATGTTTTCCGGGTTCTCCACGGTGGCGATGGACACCGCCAGGGAGTTACCGCTGGCTTCGTAGTCCGGGCTCAGCAGCGGCTGGAAGGTGCTGGTGGCGTTGCAGGTGAAGCCATCGTCGTCGCACACGTCGCCGATGCCGTCGCCGTCCGCGTCCGCCTGGTCGGCGTTGGCGGTGTTCGGGCAGTTATCGAGATCGTCCGGTACGCCGTCGCCATCGGTGTCGGTGTCGTCATCCACCGGGCAGCCGTCGTTTTCCGGCGGGCCGGGCACGGTCGGGCACTCATCGTTCTGGTCGTTGGTGCCGTCGCCGTCATCGTCGTTGTCGCAGATGTCGCCCACGTTGTCGCCGTCCAGGTCAGCCTGATCCGGGTTGGGGATGAACAGGCAGTTGTCGTCCTCGTCCGGTACGCCGTCGCCGTCGGTATCGGTTTCACAGACGTCGCCGACGCCGTCCTGGTCGGTGTCGGCCTGGTCGGCATTGGCCACGTAGGGGCAGTTGTCGTTCTCGTTCTGCACGCCGTCGCCGTCGCGGTCGTTGTCGCAGACATCGCCCACGCCGTCATTATCGATGTCGGACTGGTCCGGGTTGGCCACCATCGGACAGTTGTCCTTGTTGTCCTCGATGCCGTCGCCGTCCTGGTCGGTGTTGTTGTCGCAGGCATCGCCGATGCCGTCACCGTCGGTGTCGGTCTGATCCGGGTTGGATACGCGCGGACAATTGTCACTGTCGTTGTCGACGCCGTCGTCATCGATGTCGTCGTCGCAGGCATCACCGATGCCATCGTTGTCCTGGTCCGCCTGATCGTTGTTGGCGAACGCCGGGCAGTTGTCCTCATCGTCCGGAATGCCGTCGTTGTCCTGGTCATCCGGCGCGTTCGGGTTGGGGTTGTTGGGGGTGGGATCGCCACCGCCGCCGTCGCTGCTGCTTGCCTCGCAGCCGTAGATCCCGGCGCCGAGAACGGCGAGCAGGACCAACATCAATACGTTCTTCATACTCATCATCGTCGTTCTCCTTACTTCTCGGTTACCCGGAATTCAACGCGGCGGTTCATGGCCCGGCCAGACTCGGTTTCGTTGCTGGCGATGGGATCCAGCTCACCGTAGCCACGGGCGCTCACGCGGTCGGCGGCGACGCCACGGTCCAGCAGGTACTGGCGCACGGACTCGGCGCGTTGACGGGAAAGCTCTTCGTTGTAGTCCGCGTTGCCGACGCTGTCGGTGTGGCCGGCCACTTCCACGCGGAAATCGGTTTGTGCCTTGAGGGACTCGGCGATGCGGTCCAGGGTCGATTCCGAGGAGGTGGTGAGACGGGCGGAATCGAACTCAAAGTTGATGTTGCTGAGGGTCACCGTCTGGTTGACGATCAGGCAGCCCTTGGCGTCCACCTGACCGCCTTCCAGGGTGTTCGGGCACTGATCGCGGTCATCCGGTACGCCGTCGCCGTCGGAATCGATCATCGGCTTGGACGGGGCCTGCACCTCGCGGGTCTCGACCACCACTTTTTCCTTGGTGATCACCTTGGTGTAACCAAGCGGGAACTCCACGCCCAGGGACAGACGCACATCACCAAAGGCACCGTTGCCGCGGGCGGCGCCGGAACCGTCGAAATCGTCGTAGACGTAGCGGGCTTCGCCGCGCAGCTTCAGGCCATTGTCGAAGATCGGGCCGGTCACCGCGCCGAGACCGGCGTTGGCGGTGAAGCTGTTTTCCTCGTCCTCGTCGGGCAGCACCTCCTGGTCGATGATGCCGGCGGCCACCACGAAGTACGGCGTGAAGCCGGTGCGGTCGCCAAAGGCGTAGGACAGGCCGGTGGTCAGGTGATATTGATAGAAGTCCTGGGTGTTGGGCAGGTTCGGGTCCATCTCATAGAACCCGCCTTCCGTTTCCCACCACCAGTGGTCGGACAGCTGGCGGCCGTAGAACACGCTGTAGCCGGCTCCGCTGTCATCGAAGCCGCGCTCGTCATCCAAATCGAGGTAAGAGCCGAACCCCCCGATGTATTGTCGGGTGTTCAAAGTCTCCTCGTACTGCTCGTCCGCCAGGGCCGGCTGAAACGCCAACCCGACGGCCATTACAAGCGAAGAGAATTTCAAGCTTGCATTCATGGGTTACCCCCCTCGGGTATCAACGGATTACAGTGCAATCATTGGAATAGCCGGGGGGCTTAAAAAAAACAGGCTTCCGGTGACGTCGGGTTGGAATAGTGTTGAGAACTTCTCCACGCTTTTGCACAACTTGTACAAGCGGTATCGTTTTGTATCCCATCTGTATTCGCCCCTGGCGGGGGGCCGCGATTTAAGGTTTCATGTGAGAAAATTAGTACGACAGTACAAGAATAAAAGGACCCCGGATTTCATGCCTTCCCGACGACGATTCCGGCGCCGCTGGTTGTGGTGGCCGCTGGTGGCCGTTTTGCTGGTGGCCGGCGCCGCCCTGCTCCACACCGCCTGGCCGTTTCTCACCTACCCCCGCGAAACCCTGACCTTCCAGGTGCCCGACCCGCGCCCGCCGGAACCGCTCAACCAGGCGGTGGCGGGCGTGGCGGAGGTGGACATCACCCCGGCCATCGGCCTGCCCAAGTTCGGTTACTCCGCCTGGGCCGCCGACGGCGACGGCTTCCGTACCCGGCTCAAGGCCCGCGCCTTCTATTTACACGGCCCCGGCGGCACGCCCCTGGCCCTGGTGCAACTGGACCTGGGCGCCGGCTCCCTGCCGCTGCACTACGCCGTGGCCCAGCGCATCGCCGCCACCACCGACGTACCCGCCCATGGCCTCAGCCTGCTGGTCACCCACACCCACTCCGGCCCGGCCCAGTATCTGGGCAGCGACTTCTATAATGTGTTTGGCGGCAACCGGCCCGGCTTCGACCCGGCCTTGTTCGATTTCCTCGCCAACCGCATCGCCGAGGCGGTAAGCCGGGCCTACCGGGACCGCCGCCCGGCCCGGCTGGCGGTGGGCGAGCGGGACGTCTGGGGACTGACCCGCAACCGCTCGCCCCAGGCCTGGGCGCGCAACCACGGAATCGACCCGGCCCGCGTCGACGGCAACCTGGCCAAACGCGCCGTGAACCCGCGCATGACCATGCTGCGCCTGGACCTGCAGGCCGACGACGGCCGCTTCTACCCGGCCGGCGCCCTGACCCTGTTCTCCATCCACGGCACCGCCATCCCCGCCTTCACCGGGCCCTACCACGCCGACGTCTGGCACTGGCTGGCCCGGGGCCCCGGCGCCGCCCTGGAGCGGCCGCTGCCCTGGCCCTTCGTGCACGGCGCGGTACAGGCCACCCACGCGGACAACAACCCGGCCTGGCACCCGGACCACCGTGGCGATCGGGAAGCGCGGCGCATCGGCACCGCCCTGGGGGCCCAGGCGGCGGACCTGTTCCAGTCCCTGGAAGGCGAGCTGGCGCCGCGCCTGGTGACCGCCGCCGCCAGCCGCCAGCTCGACCTGCTGGATCTCCCCGAGGCGCAACGGCACGGCCTGTGCGAACGCGCCGTGGTGGGCGCCGCCACCGCCGGCGCCGCCAACGGCGACGAGGTGTTCCCGGTGTCCTACCTGCCCTATTTGCAGGAAGGCTGGCCACGCCGCTGGTTCACCGACGGCTGCCAGGGCGTCAAACAATGGATGCTCTCCAAGGGGCAGCTGCTGCTCTCGCCGGAGGCCTTTCCCCACCGGGCCCTGTTCCAGGTCATGCGCGTCAACGATCTGGTGGTGGTGCCCCTGCCCTGGGAGGTGACCCTGGAAAGCGGCAACCGCATTCGCGGCGCCGTGCTCGACAGCCTGCCCGCCGGGCGCCCCTGGCGGGTGGAAATTTCCAGCCTGGCCAACGGCTTCCTGGGCTACGCGGTGACGCCGGAGGAATACGGCGCCCAGTATTACGAAGGCGGGCACACCCTGTACGGCCCGCATACCGTGGACTTCCTGGCGGCGCAAAGCGCCGGGCTCGCCGGCGACCTGGGGCGGCGCGGCGAGGTGGACGACCTGCCGGCGGAAAGCCGCTTCAGCCTGCTGCGCCACCGTTACTGGCCCCGGACCGACGCGGACCGCACCTGGGCCCGCCAGTGGCGCCAGGGCGCCCGCTACCACGCCGCCGAGGGCGAGAAGGAGGCGTACTGGGCCTGGCGCTTCCAGGGCGAGCCGCCCGGCGCCCTGGACCTGAGCGCTCCCCTGTTGCGTGTGCGCGGCAACGACGATCGCACCCTGGTGGCCGACGACCAGGGCGGCGATCTGGCCCTGCGCCTGATCGACCAGGACGACCAGGGCGCCCTCTACGAAGTGCGCTGGTACCGGCCGCCGCCGGCGGCGCCGGGCAGCCTGGAGCTGGAGGTGCTCGCCGGCGACCGGGCACCGTCGCTCACCTCGCCGGCATTTCCCTGACACGGATCGGTTTTTCCGCCGCCGGGCCCTGCTACACTACGCCCTCGAATACAGGAGGTAGTGCCATGAGGGCCCTGTTGCTCACGCTTCTGCTGGCCGGCTGCGCCAGCACCACGGAAATCACCACGCGCACCGTCACCGACACGCCGCCGGCGGACGCCGGGGCGATTCTGCTGGCCGCCCAGAGCCCGGAAGGCGACGTGCGCGAAACCTGGGAGCTGATCTGCCGGCCAATCTTCAACCGCGCCGGCCTCAACGTATACCTGGCCCACCAGGAAACGCCCCTGTGGCGCGACCGCGACGCCCTCACCGACTGGGCCGCCGGCCACGGCGTGGACCGGGTGCTGCTGGTGGACCTGACCCGGCTGCTGATGTCCGCCCCCAATCTGCCCGCCGACCGGGACCTGAACCCGCTCGACCAGAACACCGAGGTGCAACCCACCTGGCGGCTGGGCCTGGACGGCGAGCGCATCGAGCGGGACCGGCCCGGCGACCCGGAGCAGCGCTTCCCCGCCTATCTGACCGACGGCGAGGGCAAGCCGCTCTGGCACGGCGAGGCCCGCACCCATGAAGCCAATGACCAGGCCGCCATCGCCAAGAGCCAGTGCCGCGCCCTGCGCGACGTGCTGCGCCAGAACGGTACCCTGTGACTTGACTCCGGGGGCGGTCGTCCCCACCTGCCCGTTAATCGCAGCAAGGAGATTGCCATGAGCGCCGTGATCCCCGGAACATCCCTGGCTCTGCACCCGGACCGTTTCCCCGACCCCGCCGACGACCTGCCGGCGGACCGCGACGCCGGCCGCGCCGTGCTGGCCGGCGGCTGCTTCTGGTGCGTGGAAGCGGTGTACGACGCCCTGGACGGCGTGGACAGCGTGGTTTCCGGCTACATCGGCGGCGACGCCGACAGCGCCACCTATGAAGCCGTCTGCGGCGGCCACACCGGCCACGCCGAAGCCGTGGAAGTGCGCTACGGCCCGCGCAAGGTGCGCTTCGGCGAGCTGCTCAAGCTGTTCTTCTCGGTGGCCCATGACCCCACCCAGAAGGATCGCCAGGGCAACGACCGGGGCCCGCAGTACCGCTCCGCCATTTTCCCGGTGGACGACGACCAGGAACGGGTGGCCCGCGCCTACATCAAGCAACTGGAAAGCGCCGGCGCCTTCACCGCGCCCATCGTCACCACCCTGGAAAGCGGTCACGTGTTCTTTCCGGCGGAGGACTACCATCAGGACTTCGCGCGGCGTAACCCCCGCCAGCCCTACATCCAGCACGTGGCGAAACCCAAGCTCGACAAGCTGCACGCCGCCTTCCCGGATATGCTGAAAGACTGAGAGGCCATTGCATGACTACGTCCGCCAGCGGCCACGACCTGACGCCGCTCACCGACGCCGAAAAACAACAGCGCGCCGCCAACCTGACCACCGAGGAGCGCCGCATCCTGCTCAACCAGGGCACCGAGCCGCCGTTCTGCGGCGGTCTGCTGGACAACAAGGAAGCCGGCACCTACGCCTGCAAGCTGTGCCACCTGCCCCTGTTCCGCTCCGACGACAAGTTCGAATCCGGCACCGGCTGGCCCAGCTTTTTCCGCCCCGCCGACCCGGACCATGTCCGCGAACTCCAGGACGCCAGCCACGGTATGGTGCGCACCGAAATCCGCTGCGCCCGCTGCGACGGCCACCTGGGCCATGTGTTCCCGGACGGCCCGCCGCCCACCGGCCAGCGCTACTGCCTGAACTCCGCCTCCCTGGTCTTCCAACCGGACTGACCGACCCTGGAAAGCCGGCGGTTTGACCGCCGGGTACAAAGGCGCGATCCGGTCATTGCCCGGCGGAACACAGTGTTTACCATCGGTTCAAAACACCTCTCAGGGAGAACCGAGATGAACGCCGTTTCGCCGCCGGCATCCCGCCGCCACGACTCCGCCCAGGCCCGCTGGGAACGACTGCCGGTGATTCGAACCGGCGAGGACTACATCGCCAGCCTCAAGGGCCGCGGCACGCGCCTGTTCCTGTTCGGCGAGCTCATCGACGAGCCCGCCGACCACCCCATGATCCGGCCCAGCATCAACGCCCTGCGCGCCACCTACGACCTGGCCATCGAGGACCCGGAGCTGGCCACCGCGCACTCACCGCTGATCGACGCCCCGGTGAACCGCTTCCTGCACATGCCCACCGGCCCCCACGACCTGGTGATGAAAAACCGCATGCAGCGGCGGCTCGGCCAGATCACCGGCACCTGCTTTCAGCGCTGCACCGGCCTGGACACCCTCAGCGTGTTGCATTCCATCACCTGGGACATCGACGCCAAACACGGCACCGGCTATCACCGCCGCTACCTGGAGTTCCTCAAGGAAGCCCAGCGCCGCAACGTGCTGATCGCCGCCGGCATGACCGACCCCAAGGGCGACCGTAGCAAGCGCCCCGCCGAGCAGGCCGACCCGGACATGTTCCTGCACATCACCGACCGCAACGAGGACGGCGTCTTCGTGCGCGGCGTCAAGGCGCACATGACCGGCGGCTGGAACCAGCACTGGATCTGCGTGATGCCCACCATGAACCTGGGCGAGGACGACCGCGACTACGCCGTGGTGGGCATGATCCCCGGCGACGCGGAAGGCATCACCTACATATATGGCCGCCAGGCCAGCGACACCCGCTCCATGGAAGGCGGCGACATGGACCAGGGCAATGCCCAATACGGCGGCCAGGAAGTGTGGGTGTACTTCGACGACGTCTTCATCCCCCACGAGCATCTGTTCATGGACGGCGAGCACGAATTCGCCCAGGAGATGGTGGCCCGCTTCACCGCCTACCACCGCGCCAGCTACGTCTGCAAAACCGGGCTCGGCGACGTCATGGTCGGCGCCGCCGCCACCATCGCCGACTACAACGGCGTCGACAAGGTCAGCCACATCAAGGACAAGCTGGTGGAAATGGTCCACCTCAACGAAACCATCTTCTCCTCCGGCATCGCCAGCTCCCACGAAGCGAAGCCGCTGGACAGCGGCATCTACATGAACGACGGCATGCTCGCCAACGTCTGCAAGCACAACGTCACCCGCTTCCCCTACGAAATCGCCCGCCTCGCCCAGGACCTGGCCGGCGGCATCGTCGCCACCATGCCCAGCGAAAAGGACCTGGAAAACGAAGAAGCCGGCGCCATCATCCGCCGCTTCCTCAAGGGCCGCGACGACATCCCCACCGAGGACCGCATGCGCATCCTGCGCCTGATCGAGAACATGACCCTGGGCCGCAACGCGGTGGGCTACCTTACCGAGTCCATGCACGGCGCCGGCAGCCCCCAGGCCCAGCGCATCCAGATCCTGCGCGGCATGGACGTGGAGCACAAGAAATGGCACGCCCGCAAGCTGGCGGGGATCGAGCAGGCCTGAGCGCGCCCCGGCCCCGGCGGCGCGTTAACCGCCCGGGGCTCTTGTCAGCGCACCGGTTCCTGATAAACTAGCGGCCCTCTTCCAGGCTCATGCCCGGACGCACGCCCGGAACATGCCGCAATAGCTCAGTTGGTAGAGCAACTGATTCGTAATCAGTAGGTCGGAGGTTCGACTCCTCTTTGCGGCACCATCTTCCCCCCCCCCGGAGTCAGCCCGCCTTTCTCCGTACGTCTCAGTCAACCTGTTTTCAGGAACTCATCGTGTTCGCTGGCCACTGGCCGCCGGCAGTTCATGCTGCTAATTTTCGACGGATTGATTCGGGGCCGGGACTTTAACGCCTCCTGGCCCCCTGGATTGGCGTTCTATCACGAACAAGGGATTCTCAATGGACATCAAACACATCGCCGGGTTTGCCACGATAACGAAGAAGCCAGAAGCAAGCGCGTCCCTGTATCAGAAGACGCTCGGCCTGCCGCTTGAAAAGCAGGATGATTATTGCTTCATGGACGAGTTCCCTGGCGCCCATCATTTCGGTGTGTGGCCCTTGAGGATGGCCGCGCGGTCTTGCTTCGGACAGGATGAGTGGCCAGCCCATGTGCCGGAACCAACAGCTACCATTGAGTTCGAGTTGGCCGACGTCGCGGCGGTAGAAGCCGCGGTTGAGGAGATGAAAGCCGAGGGCCATGACTTCATTCACGAAGCGAGAACGGAACCCTGGGGACAAACGGTGGCAAGGTTCATCAGTCCCGAGGGAGTGCTGGTCGGCTTGAGTCATGCCCCCTGGCTACACGAGCACGAAAGCTGATTCAGGCACACAGCGCAGGCGGACGGTCAGCCACTCCGATAGTGTTTTTCCACGGTTTCGCGGCGGGTCTTGGCGTCGATGGCGTATTCCGCCGTGGGCCGGGCGAGCAGCCGTTCGACGCCGATCGGCTCGCCGGTTTCCAGGCAGTAACCATAGTCGCCGGTGGCCAGCCGGCGCAGGGCGGCGTCGATCTTTTCGAGCAGCTGGCTGTCCCGATCGAGGGCGCGCAGCACCAGGCGCTGCTCCTCTTCCTGGGCGGCCTGGTCGGCTTCGTCCGGTTCGCGCACGGTGGCGCGCAGGCAGGCTTGCAGTTCCTCCATGGTGGCCAGGGTGTCCCGCTGAAGCGTGAGCAAACGCTGGTGGAAGAAGGCCCGCTGGCGCTCGTTCATGTAAGAACGTTTTGCCATGCGTCGGATTTGCGATTCGGTGAGGGGTCTCATAGGGCTCTCAGGGCGTTTCCAGAAAAGCCACCGGTTGCCCGGAGGGCGATGCCGGGGCCAGAACTTCATCACGGACCACGATCCGGCCCCGTACCACGGTGTGGATCGGCCAGCCGGTGACCGTTTCGCCGTGGTACGGCGTCCAGCCGGCGACGCTGGCGATCCAACCGTTGTCGAGGGTGCGGCGGGCGGCGGTGTCGACGATGGAGAAATCGGCGTCGTAGCCCACCGCGATACGTCCCTTGCCCTGGATGCCGAACACCCGGGCCGGGCCGGCGCTGGTCAGGTCCACCAGGCGCCGCAGGGTCAGGCGTCCCTGGTGCACATGGTCGAGCATGATCGGCAGCAGGGTCTGCACGCCGGTCATGCCGCTGGGGGAATCCGGATAGGACCGGGCTTTTTCGTCCAGGGTGTGCGGTGCGTGGTCACTGCCGATCACATCCACCACACCGTCCCGGACAGCTTGCCAAAGCGCGTCCCGGTGGCGGCTTTCCCGGACCGGCGGGTTCATCTGCGCCAGGCTGCCCAGCCGCTGGTAGCAGTCCGGCGCGCTCAGGGTCAGATGGTGGGGCGTCACTTCCACGCTGACCCGCTCCTTGTGGCGGGCCAGCCAGGCCATTTCCTCGGCGGTGGAAACGTGCAAGACATGCAGGCGCCGCCCGGTCTCTTCGGCCATGGCGACGATCCGGCGGGTGGCGATCAGGGCGCTGTCCACGTCCCGCCAATGGGGGTGCCGGGTTACGTCAGCGCCCTGTTCCACCAGAGGCCGACGCGCCCGTAGCCGCGCTTCGTCCTCGGCGTGCACCGCCATGCGCCGATGGCCGCCGGCCAGGATACGGCGCAGAGCGGTGTCATCGTCCACCAGAAGATCCCCGAAGGAACTGCCCATGAACACCTTCACCCCGGCGCAACCGGGCAGCCGTTCCAACCGGGCCAGCTTATCGGCGTTGACCGCCGCGCCGCCCAGGTAGAACGCGTAATCACACCAGGCCCTCCCCTCGGCCCGATCCAGCTTGGCTTCAAGGTCATCGCGCCACAGGGTCAAAGGCTTGGTGTTGGGCATTTCAAAGACGGCGGTGACACCGCCGAGCACGGCGCCCCGGGTGCCCGCCTCCAGGGTTTCCTTATGGGGCAGGCCCGGTTCCCGGAAGTGCACCTGGGTGTCCATGACCCCGGGAAGCACTTGCAGCCCGGTGGCGTCCAGGCGCGTATCGGCGTGCCACCCGCCCAGGTCACCGAGGGCCACGATGCGGCCTCCGGCACAGGCAATGTCCAGCCGTTCCTCGCCGTTGGGGGTGTGCACGGTGCCACCGGTGATCAGCAGGTTGGCCCGCCGGCGCTCGGCCCGGGCCCAGGCATCCTCCTGTTCGGTCTGTTGCGTGAGCATGAAACCTCGGAACTGGTTTTGAAGGCGTTCGCGGCCTGTCTTGCAATGAATGAGGCCGACCAGAGCAGTGCTCCTTGGCAGGCTCGGAGCCAGGATGGATACGTTATATTATAACAATATTGGACTGAAGAAGAATCAACGGGTCAGAACGGCTTTTCCTACGGATCTTTACGCTCAGGCTGACAGAGCCCCAGCCGGGTTGATGGCACGGTATCGGCATACGGATGTCGAAAGAGGGATGTAGTATGAAAGCTACTTTTGTGCCATGATCGTTCTGACTCACTACCTTACCGTCGATGGATTCGATCCTTTTCAAGCGTGGCTGAACCGCTTCAAGCGCCGCGACCCGCAAGCGCTGCTGCGTGTGCTGACGCGCTTGAACCGGCTGGCGTTCGGCCACGCCGGTGACAGCAAGGCGCTGGGTCGGGGGCTGCACGAACCGCGGCTGCACCACGGCCCGGGATACCGGATCCATTACGGATGGGCGAATGAGCGGCTCGTGATATTGCTGGCCGGCGGCGGCAAACGCCGTCAGGCCGAGAATATATCCCGGGCCCGGGAGCGATGGGCCGACTACCGGGAGCGAAGACCATGAAAAAACACGACGAGGCGGTGGTGGCCATGTTGCGGGAGAATCCCGCCATGGCGACGGATTACCTGCGCACGGCACTGGATGAACTGGATGAACCCGGCGGCGAGCCGGCGTTCCTGCTGGCGCTGCGTCATGTGGTGGAGGCACGCGGCGGCATGGCCACGGTGGCGGAGCGGGCACGGCTGTCCCGGGAAAGCCTCTATCGCGCGCTTTCTCCAAAGGGTAATCCGACATTGCGGACCATGGCGGCGGTGATGCGCGCCACCGGCGTGCGTTTCCAGGATCTTACCCGAGCCGGGGGCTGAGCGACGACGGCCGATGCAGGCGGTACTCGCCGTCCTGGTCGGCCAGGATCAACACCTCGGCCTGCTCCCGCCAGGCCATGGCGTCCTCCATGGCTTCGCCCAGGCTCTGGTAGCGATGGGCCCAGGCCGGGTGGCAGCAGTCAGCGCCGGCTTCCTCGGTGAGCGTTCGGCGCCGGTGAAGGAGGTAGCGCTTGCCACGGGGCTAATACACCACATAGCCGAGAAAGACCTGATCCTGGCGGGCTGATTCCGCTTCCAGATCCCGTTTCCGCATCACCATGACGTTCTCCTGTCAGGGGGGGCGGCGCCCTCCAGGCACCCCCATGCGCCAACACGTCCATAGACGCTCGTCCCAATCCCGTTCACCGGGCAGTCTGGCCCGATCCGGCGGGCGCTTTCCTGATCCAGATCAAATAGCAACCCGGTGGCTTTGACCCGGCTCGCATCAGACTCAGTGGTAAATTCCCGAACCCGGGGACAGATTTCCATTTTCCCGGGCAAGGCATCGCGGCGCGTCGGCGCCGACACTAAGGCTCTCGGATAAGAAAACAAGAGAGCCTGAATGAATCATCCAGCTTCCGAGGGGCCGGCCGGCGCGGGCCCGCTTGGCCGCTCCCTGACACGGGTCGAGGACGCCGCCCTGCTGCGCGGCCTGGGCCGTTACGCGGATGACCTGGCGACGCCGCCGGGCACCCTGCACGCCGCCGTCGTGCGCTCCCCCCATGCCCATGCCCGGGTGCTGTCCGTGGACGCGTCCGAGGCGCTCGCCATGAAAGGCGTGCGCGCGGTGCTCACCGGCGAGGACGTCAAGCGCTGGGCCAACCCGTTCCCGGTGGGGGTGCGCGGCGCGCCCATGGAGCACTGGTGCATGGCGGTGGACAAGGTCCGCTACGTGGGCGAGCCGGTGTGCGTGGTGATCGCCGAGGACCGCTACCGGGCGGAGGATGCCCTGGACGCGGTGCGGGTGGAGTACGAGCCGCTCAAGCCGGTGATCGATCCGGAAAAAGCCGCCGCCGAGGACGCCCCTGTCCTGCACGAGTCGGTGGGCGCCAATGTGGTCAACGAGCGCCACTTCCATTACGGCGAGCCGGACAAGGCCTTCGAGGAGGCGGACCACCGGGTCTCCATCAAGGTGCGCTTCCCGCGCAACTCCTGTACCCCCATCGAGTGCTACGTGGTGCTGGGCCAGTACCACGCGGCCACCGGCGGCTACGACATTCTGTCCAACTTCCAGGGCCCCTACGCGCTGCATTCGGTGATGGCCCGGGCCCTGAACGTGACCGGCAGCCGCCTGCGGCTGCGCACGCCGCCGGATTCCGGCGGCAGCTTCGGCATCAAGCAGGGCGTGCTCACCTATGTGGTGCTGATGGGTCTGGCGGCGCGCAAGGCCGGCGCCCCGGTGAAATGGGTGGAGGACCGGCTGGAGCACCTGCAGGCCTCGTCCAGCGCCACCAACCGGGTGGCGGACATGGAGGCGGCGGTGACCGCCGACGGCCGCGTCACCGCCCTGCGCTACGACCAGATCGACGACTGCGGCGGCTACCTGCGCGCCCCGGAGCCGGCCACCTTTTACCGCATGCACGGTAACCTCACCGGCGCCTACGGCATCCGCAACCTGAAGGTGCGCAACCGGGTGGTGCTCACCAACAAAATGCCCAGCGGCTTGAACAGGGGTTTCGGCGGTGGCCAGATGTACTTCGCCCTGGAGCGGTTGATGCATCAGGTGGCGCGCCAGCTGAACCTGGACCCGCTGGAGGTGATGCGCCGCAACCTGGTGCCCGCCGATGCCTTCCCCTACCGCACCGCCTCCGGGGCGCTGCTGGATTCCGGAAAATACGCCGACACCGTGGACCTGGCGCTGCGCGACGGCGGCTACGACGAGCTGATTCAACGCCGCGACCGGGCCCGGGCCGAGGGCAAACTGTACGGCGTGGGCCTGTGCGCGGTGGTGGAGCCGTCGATCTCCAACATGGGCTACATCACCACCGCCCTGACCCCGGAACAACGGGCCAAGGCGGGCCCCAAGAACGGCGCGGTGAGCACCGCCACCATCGGCATCGATCCGCTGGGCGGCATCACCGTGCACGTGTCCTCCACGCCCCAGGGCCAGGGCCACCAGACAGTGGCCGCCCAGGTGGTCGCCGAGGTGCTGGGCGTGGACCCGGCCAACATTCTGGTCAACGTGGAGCTGGACACCGGCAAGGACGCCTGGTCGATCGCCTCCGGCAACTATTCCAGCCGCTTCGCCGGGGCCGTGGCCGGCGCCGTGCACAAGGCGGCGCTCAAGGTCCGCGAGCGGCTGGCGAACATCGCCGCGACTCTGTGGGAGGCGGACGCCGGCCAGGTCCGCTTCGCCGACGGCAAGGTGTTCATCGAGGACGGCCCCAGCCTGGGCTTCCACCGGGTCGCCGGCACCGCCCACTGGTCCCCGGCCCTGCTGCCGGACGGCGAAGCCGGCGGCCTGCGCGAAACCGCTTTCTGGACGCCGCCGCAACTGGAGGCACCGGACGACGACGACCACATCAACAGCTCCCTGTGCCACGGCTTCATCTTCGATTACTGCGGCGTGGAGATCGACCGGATCACCGGCGAGATCCACATCGACCGCTACGTGACCTGCCACGACGCCGGCCGCCTGCTGAACCCGATGCTAGTGGATGGCCAGATCCGTGGCGGCTTCACCCAGGCCCTGGGCGTGGCGCTGATGGAGGAGTTCGCCTACGGCGACGATGGCAGCTTCCTGTCCGGCACCCTGGCGGATTACCTGCTGCCCACCGCCCCGGAGGCGGTGGAACCGCTGATCCTGCACACCGAAACGCCCTCCCCGTTCACGCCCCTGGGCGCCAAGGGCGTGGGCGAAGGCAACAACATGAGCACGCCGGTGTGCATCGCCAACGCGGTGGCCGACGCCCTGGGCCGGGACGACATTCAATTGCCGCTGACCCCGTCCCGGGTGCGCGGGCTGATCGGCATCGACGAGCCGCAAGCCCCGGAAGGCCTGGAGCCGCTGGCGGCGCCCAAACCCGGTGGCCCGGCGCTGCAGGCGCGGGATTCGGTGGAAGTGCCGGCGTCGCCGCAAACCGTCTACGACACGGTGCTGGATCCGGAAACCCTGCGCGCCATCATCCCGGGCTGCCACGCCCTGGAACTGGAAGGCGACAACCAGTACCGCGCCGACGTCACCGTGGGCGTAGGCATGATCAAGGCGCGCTTCGCCGCCCGGGTGCAACTCAGCGACCTGGACCCGCCCCACTCCCTGCGGCTGTCCGGCTCCGGCGACAGCGCCATGGGCTCCGCCTCCGGCAGTGCCCACGTGACCCTGGTGGAACTGGACAACGGCCACACCCGGCTGGACTACGTCTACGAGGTGGACGTGGGCGGCAAGATCGCCGCCGTGGGCGGGCGCATGCTGCAGAGCGCCTCGAAAATCATCATCGGCCAGGTGTTCAACCGGCTCGCCCAGCGCCTCACCGGCAAACCCGCCGGCGGGCTCTGGCAACGTCTGCGCGCTCTGCTGGCGCGCCTGTTCGGAAAAGGAGGCGCGTCATGAAGGCGGCATCGTTCGACTATGTCCGCGCCGAGAGCAAGCGCGAAGTGCTGCAACTGCTGCACGAACACGGCGAGGACGCCCGCGTGCTGGCCGGCGGCCAGTCGCTGATGGCCACCCTCAATATGCGGCTCACCCAGCCCAAGGTGGTGATCGACATCAACCGGGTGGAGGAACTCAACCGCATCCGCAACGACAGCGGCCACCTGGCGGTGGGCGCGGCGGTGCGGCAGGTGCAGCTCACCGACCGCGCCGAGCTGATCCGGGAGGTGCCGCTGCTGGCCAAGGCCCTGCCCTGGATCGGCCACTTCCAGACCCGCAACCGGGGCACCGTGTGCGGCTCCGTGGCCCACGCCGACCCGAGCGCGGAAATCCCCCTGTGTTTGGTGACCCTGGGCGGCTCGGTGGTGCTGGAGTCCCTCAAGGGCAAGCGCCGGGAAGTGCCGGCGGCGGATTTCTTCCAGGGCCTGCTGACCACCGACCGCCAGCCCAAGGAGCTGATCAGCGAGGTGCGTTTTCCCCTGGCGGAGGACGGCACCGACTACCACTTCCAGGAAATCGCCATGCGCCACGGCGACTTCGCCCTGGTGGCCCTGGCCCTGTGCCTGCGCGCCGACGGCGCCCACCTGGGCGTGGGCGGCGTGGCCGACCGGCCGGTGGCGCGCACCCTGCCGCTGGGCGACGAACTGCCCGACGCCCTCAACACCCTGGCCTGGTCGCTGGGCGCCCAGGACGACGTTCATGCCTCCGCGGCCTACCGACGCCAGCTGGTGCGCGAGCTGGGCCAGCGACTGATCGAGGAGCCTTCCCATGCACGCACCCGCTGAACGACGCAGTGAGATCGAACTGGAACTGAACGGCGAAACCCGCCACGGCAGCGCCGAACCGCGCACCCAACTGTGCGATTTCCTGCGCCATGACCTGGGCGCCACCGGCGTGCACGTAGGCTGCGAGCACGGCGTGTGCGGCGCCTGCACGGTGCTGGTGGACGGTGTCGCCTCGCGCTCCTGCCTGATGCTCGCCGTGCAGGCCGACGGCCGCCGCGTCGACACCGTGGAGTCCCTGGCCCGGGACGACGTGATGAACGACCTGCAACAGGCGTTCAGCCGCCATCACGCCCTGCAGTGCGGCTTCTGCACCAGCGGCATTCTGATGTCCTGCGTGGAATACCTGGAACGCGTGCCCGAGCCCGATGAAGCCGGCGTGCGCGACATGCTGTCCGGCCATCTGTGCCGCTGCACCGGCTACACCGGCATCGTGCGCGCGGTGCTGGAAGTGGCCGGTCAACGCCGCGCGGGCGAATCACAACAACAAGCCTTGGAGAACCGCAACGATGTTTGATCTTGGACGCAGCTTCCTGGCGGCGGTGGAGCGCCGCCCCCGGGCGACGGCGATCAGTGACGGCCCCCAGCGGCTCAGCTACGAAGCCTGGTTCGAAACCATTCAGCGGGCCGCCCTCGGGCTTCAGGAACTGGGCCTGAACAAGGGCGACCACCTGGTGGCGGCGATGCAGAACCGCTGGCAGATGGCCACCCTGCACTGGGCCTGCCAGTTCGCCGGCATCGTGATGACGCCGCTGAACTGGCGCTGCACCGCCGACGATCTGCAATGGAGCCTGGAGAACGCCGAGGCCCGCGCCCTGGTCCACGACGAGGCGGTGCGCGACGCCGTGGCGGCCATGGGCAAGCCGGCGATCCCCTGCGTCAGCGTCGGCGACAAGCCCTTCGAGGACGCCCTGGATTTCGACGACCTGTGCGCCCAGGCGCCCACGGAAACGATTCTGCGCGCCGGCCCGGACGACGGCTCCCTGATGCTCTACACCTCCGGCACCACCAGCCGGCCCAAGGGCGTGCCGCGCCGCCACCGCGCCGAGCGCGCCGCCGCCCTGGCCCATGTGGCGCAGAATCTGTACGGCCATGGTGAATGCACCCTGGGCGTGATGCCGCTTTACCACACCATGGGCGTGCGCTCGCTGCTGTCCATGGCGCTGCTGGACGGCCACTTCGTGTGCATCCCGCGCTTCGACGTGGAAGCCACCCTGGACGCCATCGAGCGCGAACGCATCAGCAATCTCTATCTGGTGCCGACCCTCTATCACATGCTCATCGAGCATCCGGCGTTCAGCCCGGAGCGGGTGGCCAGCGTGCGCAAGATCGGCTTCGCCGGCGCGCCCATGAGCGACGGCCTGATGCAGCGGGTGGAGGACGCCTTCCAGCCGGAGCTGTTCGTCAATCATTACGGCAGCTCGGAGATCTACACCTTCACCATCGACCAGGCGGCCAGCCGCAAGCCCGGCTCCTCCGGTCGGGGCGCGCTCAACCAGCGCATCCGCGTGGTGCGCCTGACCGCCGACACCCCGGCGGAGGAAGTGCCCGCCGGCGAGGAAGGCCAGATCATCGCCGACCTGGCCAGCGACGAAGCCTTCGAGGGCTACTGGCGGCGCCCGGACGCGGACGCCAAGTCGATCCGCGACGGCTGGTACTTCACCGGCGACACCGGCTTCTTCGACGAGGACGGCGACCTGTTCGTCACCGGCCGCGTGGACGACCTGATCATCACCGGCGGCGAGAACGTGAGCCCGGCGGAGATCGAGAACGCCCTGTCCCTGCACCCGGCGGTGGAGGAAGTGGCGGTGGTGGGCCTGCCCGACGAACAGTGGGGCAAGCTGGTGGCGGCCTTCATCAAGACCCGCCACGCGGTCAGCGAGGAAGACCTGGACGCCCATTGCGTGGCCTCCGGCCTGGCCCGCTTCAAGCGCCCGCGCCGTTACGAATTCATCGACCAGATTCCCAAATCCCCGGTGGGCAAGATCCTGCGCCGCGTCCTGGTGGCCGATTACAGCGATCCGCAACCCGCCGAGCAGCCCTGATTGATCCAGAACCCGGTTGATCCAAAAAAGGAAAGCACACAATGAACGTGTCCGACATTGAACAATTTCTCAGCACCGATTTCGACGGCTTCAAGGTGGAGCTGCGCACCGACCAGGAACGCGGCGACATCATCCTCGGCCGACCGCCCTACAACGTGATCGCCATGAGTCAGCGGGAATACCTGCGCCAGGTGTTCGAGGCGCTGGACGCCCACCCAGGCGTGCGCGTCATCGTGGTGCGCGCCGAGGGCCAGCACTTCTCCAGCGGCGGCGACATCCGCGGCTTCCTGGAAGCCTCGCCGGAGCATGTCTCCAAACTGGCCTGGAACGTGGCCGCCGCCGAGCGCTGCAGCAAGCCGGTGATCGCCGCCAACCGTGGCTACACCTTCGGCGTCGGTTTCGAGCTGTCGCTGGCCTGCGATTTCCGCATCGCCTCGGACACCGCCCGCTACGCCCTGCCGGAACAGAACCTGGGCCAGATTCCCGGCTCCGGCGGTTCCGCCCGGCTGCAGAAGATGATCGGCATCACCCGCACCAAGCACATGGTGATGCGCGCCAAGCGCGTCAGCGGCGAACAGGCCCAGGCCTGGGGCTTCGTCACCGAATGCGTGCCGGACGACGAGCTGGAGAGCGCCACCGATGCCCTGGTGGAAGAACTGCGCCGGTTCTCGCCGTTGGCCCAGCGCACCGCCAAGAAGCTGATCAACGACAACGAGGACTCGCCGCTGAAGGTGGCCATCGAAATGGAAGGCCATTGCTACAGCCGCCTGCGCAGCTCCGCGGACTTCAAGGAAGGCGTCGAGGCCTTCCACGAAAAACGCCCGGCCGTGTTCAAAGGCGAATAGCGCGTAACAACTCGCCGGGACCCGGGCCCCGGCCTGCCCGTCCTATAACAAAAACGGAGGCAGCACCATGTCCCAGGAAATGTCCGGCGCACCGTCCCTGCGCGCCGCGCTCAACACCCGCACCATCAGTACCGGTGTGGTGGCCGCCCTGTTCGGTTGCACCGGGCCGGCGGTGATCGTCATGAACGCCGCCGAGGCGGGGAACCTGAGCAACGCCCAAACGGTGGCCTGGCTGTTCGCCATCTACGTGCTCGGCGGGCTGATCAGCGTGATCTTCTCCCTGCGCTACCGGCTGCCCATCGCCGGGGCCTACACCATTCCCGGCGCCGCCATTCTGGCGGCGTCGCTGCAGATGATCCCCTTCAACGAGGCGGTGGGTGCCTTTATCGCCAGCGGCGTGATGGTGCTGCTGCTGGGCGCCAGCGGCCTGATCGGCCGTCTCGCTCACTGGCTGCCGGTGCCCATCGTCATGGCGATGATCGCCGGCGCCCTGTTCCGCTTCGCCACCGGCGCCGTGGATTCGGTGGTGTCGGCGCCCTGGGTGGCGGGCATCGCCGCCCTGGCGTTCTTCCTCACCGGCCGGCTGCTGCGCTCGGTGCCGCCGGTGCTGGTGGCCGGCCTGGTGGGCCTGGTGATGGCGCTGTGGCTGGGCCAGCTGAAACCCGCCGAGGTGAGCCTGGAATTCGTGATGCCCGGCTTCACCGCGCCGGCGTTTTCCTGGCAAGCGTTCTTCGCCATCGCGGTACCGCTCACCGCCCTGGTGATTGGCGCCGAGAACGCCCAGGCCATTGGCGTGCTGATGGCTGAAGGCTATGAACCGCCGGTCAACCGCATGACCATCGCCAGCGGCGTGGGCGGCATTCTCGCCGGCCTGCTGGGCGGCCACAACGCCAACATCGCCGGGCCGATGACCGCCATCTGCTCCTCCGAGCAGGCCGGCGAGGACCCGCGCCTGCGCTACGGCGCCTCCCTGGTCAACGGCATCCTGTTCATGCTGTTCGGCCTGTTCGCCGGCCTGGCGGTGCCGTTTATCCTGGCCCTGCCCAATGCGTTGATCATGGTGATCGCCGGGCTCGCCATGATCGGCGTGCTGCTCGGTGCCTTCCAGCAAGCCTTCCGCAAGAACGGCCCCTGCCAGGTGGGCGCCTTCGTGGCGCTGACCGTGGCGATGAGCAAGTTCTCCCTGCTCGGCATCAGCTCGCCGTTCTGGGCGCTGCTGCTGGGCGTGGCGGTATCCGCTCTGCTCGGTGAGATCGGCGCCGCCCGGCGCGCGGAGGCCCAGGCATGAAGAAGTACGCCAACCCGGCCAGCTTAGTGGCGCTGCTGTGGGCCCTGTTCCAGATCTGGATGGTCTACGGTTCGCCGCTGGAGTTGATCGTGGCGGTGCCCATCCACGTGATGTTCGGCGTCATGCTCACCTTCATCACCCATCCGCTGATCGCGCCGCCGGAAGGCGGCCCGCGACACTTCGGCGTCAGCCGCGCCAGTGACTACCTGCTGGTGGCGGTGGCCGCCGCCATCGCCGTGCATTACTACCTGAACGGCGAAACCCTGATCACCCGCATCGCCATGGTCGACCTGCCCACCACCACCGACCTGGTGGTGGGCGTGGTCACCATCGCCCTGGTGGTGGAGGCGGTGCGCCGTTCCCTGGGCATGGGCCTGACCACCGTGATCCTGGTGTTCCTGGTCTATCAGTTCTGCGGCCCGCTGCTGCGCGAGGTGCCGCTGCTGCGCATCATCGGCCACGACGGCCAGCCCAGCCGCATGTTCTTCGAGACCTTTATCGATCTGCAGACCATGCAGAACGAGGGCGTGTTCGGCATTCCCAGCATCGTCTCCTACGGCCAGGTGTTCTATTTCCTGCTGTTCGGCGCTTTCCTGCAGCTGTTTGGCGGCGGTCAGCTGTTCATGGATCTGTCCATGCTGCTGGTGGGCCGCCTGCGCGGCGGCATGGCCAAGGTGTCCATCGTCTCCTCCACCCTGTTCGGCGCGGTCAGCGGCAGCGCCACCGCCAACGCGGCGGTGATGGGCATGTTCACCATTCCCGCCATGAAGCGCTCCGGGATGCGCGCCGAGCAGGCCGCCGCGGTGGAGGCCACCTCCTCCACCGGCGGGCAACTGATGCCGCCGGTAATGGGCGCCGCCGCCTTCCTGATCGCCCAGTTCATGGGCATTCCCTATGCCGAGGTGGCGCTGGCGGCGATCATTCCGGCGCTACTGTTCTATCTGGCGCTGTACTTCGTGGTCGATCTGCTGGCCCGCCGCAACAATCTCAGCGGCCTGACCAAGGCGGAGCTGGAAACGGACTGGGGCAGCGTGCTCAAGCGGCTCTATCTGCTGATTCCGGTGTGCGTGCTGGTTTACCAGATCATGGCCGGCCGCGCGCTCAGTTCCGCCACCCTGGAAGCGGTCTGGCTGACCGTGTTCCTGGGACTGTTCACCCGCTGCTGGGACGGCGTGCGCGAGCACGGCCCCGCCGGTCTGGTCGGCGCCGTCCGCTCGGTGGTCAGCGACTCTGTACAGGCGCTGGACTCCGGCGCGCGCAGCGCCATCGCCGTGGCCATTCCCTGCGCCGGCGCCGGCATCGTGGTGGGCATCGCCTCCAGTACCAATCTGGGCCTGACCTTCGGCACCTTCGTGACCACCCTGTCCGGCGGCATGATGATCCCGGCCCTGCTGCTGGTGATGATCATGGTAATTGTCATGGGCATGGGCATGCCCACCACCGCCGCGTACATCATGGGCGCCATTCTCGCCATTCCGGCGCTGGATAAACTGGGCGTGCCGCAGCTGTCCTCTCATTTTTTCGTGCTGTACTTCGCCGCCCTGTCGATGGTGACGCCGCCGGTGGCGCTGGCCGCCTTCGTGGCCGGCGGCATCGCCAAGGCGGACGTCTGGAAAACCGGCTGGGCCGCGTTCCGCTACAGCCTGGCCGGCTTCCTGGTGGCGTTCGCCTTCGCCTTCAGCCCGGCACTGCTGCTGCAGGGCGAGTGGACCAAGATCGCCACCGCCACGGTCACCGCCGCCATCGGCTGCTACGCCCTGGCCGGTTGCGTGGCCGGCTTCCTGCGCACCCGCAATGCCAGGCTTGAATCCGTGCTGCTGCTGGCCGCCGCGGTGCTGCTGATCACGCCCAAACTGGCCGCTTCGCTGGTCGGTCTGGTGCTGCTCGCCGCGGTGTTGGGCGGGCAATTGTGGCGCCGGCGCGCGGCCGACACGGCATCCGTATCCACCGCGCGGCAAGAATAACGTTCGACTCAACTTTTACTATCAGGAGAACAAGAAATGCGACATCTCAGCTTCCGCTCTCTCGCTCCCGCCCTGTTCGCGGTGCTGCTCGCCCTGACCGGCGCCACGCAGGCCGCCGATCCGGTCAAGGTGAAATTCGCCGCCGGCCCCACCGGCACCACCTGGTACGCCTACGCCGGCGCCCTGCGCACGGAAATGCTCAACGGTCTGCCGCAGGGCTCCACCGTGGACATCCTCGGCACGCCGATGGCGATCGCCAACACCAAGCTGCTCACCGCCAAACGCACCGACGTGGCGCTGATCTTCCCGCCGGTGGCGTCCTGGGCCGAGCGCGGCTTCGGCCCGTTCGACAAGAAAATCGACAATATCCGTGGCCTGGTGGGCGGCCTGGATCAGTACTACCAGCGCGTTACCGTGCAGAAGAACAGCGACATCAAAAGCCTCGCCGACATCAAGAAAGGCAAGCTGGCGGTGCGCATCGGCACCGGCCCCCAGGGCAGCCTCAATGAGTACATCGCGCGTTTGATCCTGGCCGCCAACGACCTCAGCTACGAGGACATCGAATCCTTCGGCGGCAGCGTCAGCCGCTCCAGCCTGAGCATCCTTCAGGACCAGTTCGGCGACGGTAAACTGGACATGATCATCGGCATCACCACCGCCGGTCATCCCAACACCTCGCAACTGTCGATCACTCCCGGGCAGCGCTTCCTGAGCCTCGGCGACGACGCCATCGCCTACCTGGAAAAATACGGCTTCACCCCGGCCACCATGCCGGCGGACCTGTTCGAAGGACAGAACGAACCGGTCAAGGGCGTGGGCTTCAGCACCTCCATCTACGCCAACGCGGACATGCCGGAAGAAGAGGCCTACCAGATCACCAAGGCGATCATGGAAGGCCGTGAAAGCGTGCAACGCTCGTTCGGTTCCATGGCCGGCTGGACCGTGGAAGGCGCCGCCGCCGACGAAAACCTGGCGGTGCCGCTGCACCCCGGCGCCAAAAAGTACTACCAGGAAGCGGCGCAAGCACAATGACCACCGCCAGCGCGCAAGGCCGCACCGGCGGCCAGGTGATCATCGACCTGCTGCGCCGCAACGGCGTGGACAGGGTGTTCACGGTGCCCGGCGAAAGCTTTCTGCCGGTGCTGGACGCGCTCCACGATGCCCCGGACATTGAATTGGTGGTGTGCCGTCAGGAGGGCGGCGCCACCATGATGGCCGAGGCCCATGCCAAGCTCACCGGACGCCCCGGGGTGTGCTTCGTGACCCGCGGGCCGGGCAGCGCCAACGCCCTGACCGGCCTGCACGTGGCGTCCCAGGACTCGACCCCGCTGCTGGTGTTCGTCGGCCAGGTGCCGAGCGGCTTCCAGGAGCGCGAGGCCTGGCAAGAAGTGGACGTGCAGTCGCTGTTCGGTTCGGTGGCGAAGTGGGCCATCGATCTGCAGCACAGCGAGCGGCTTCCGGAATACCTGGGCCGCGCCTTCGCCACCGCCCGCTCCGGCCGCCAGGGGCCGGTGGTGATCGGCCTGGCCGAGGATCTGCTTTATGAATCGGTGACGGTGGTGGATACCGCCGCCGTCACCCCGGCGCAAAGCTATCCGGCGGTGCGCGACGTGCGCGCCCTGGAGCGCCGGCTGGCGGCGGCGCGCCGTCCGCTGGCGGTGTTCGGCGGCTCCGGCTGGGACAGCGAAAGCCACGACAAACTGCGCCGCTTCGCGGAGGCCCACGGCGTGCCGGTGGTCACCGGCTTCCGGCGCCAGGACCGCTTTGACAACAGCCACCGGCTGTACGCCGGTGACGCCGGGCTCGGCATGAACCCGGCGCTGGCGGCATTGATCGAGGAAGCGGATCTGATCCTGGCGGTGGGCACCCGGCTCGGCGACATCACCACCCGCCACTATCAACTGCTGGAGGTGCCCCGGCCCCACCAGCAACTGATCCATGTGCACCCGCAGCCGGAAGAGTTGGGGCGGGTTTATCACACCGATCTGGCGATCTGCGCCGGCGTGCGCGGCTTCGCCGAAACCGTCGCCCTGCGCGCCGACCGGCCGCTGGATGACAAACGCCGCGCCTGGCTGGAACGGGCCGGCCAGGTGTACCGGGACTGGGCCAACCCCACCGAATCCCCCGGTCCCATGCAACTGGCCCGGGTGGTGCAATGGCTCGGCCAACGGCTGCCGCCGGAGGCGGTGGTCAGCAACGGCGCCGGCAATTACACCCTCTGGGTGCATCGCTTCTATCCGTTCCGCGCCCTTGGCAGCGCCCTGGCGCCCACCTCCGGCTCCATGGGCTACGGGCTGCCGGCGGCGATCGCCGCCAAGCTCGCTGATCGGCAACGGCCGGCGGTGTGTTTCGCCGGCGACGGCTGTTTTCTGATGACCTGTCAGGAACTGGCCACCGCCGTGCAATACGGCGCCAACGTCATCGTCATCGTGGTCAACAACTGCTCCTACGGGTCCATCCGCATGCACCAGGAAAGGCAGTATCCGGGCCGGCGCTACGGCACCGATCTGGTCAACCCGGATCTGGTCACCCTGGCACGCTCCTTCGGTGCCGAGGCGGAGCGCGTGGAAGAGAGCGAGGATTTTCCGGCGGTGTTTGAACGGGCCCTGGAGGCGGACCGGCCGTTTCTGATCGAGCTGCCCATCGATCCGTCGATTCTTAAACCCTGAGCCGGTGGTGATCGCGGCTAAAGCCGCTCCTAAGGTGCATGCATCCACGGTAGGAGCGGCTTCAGCCGCGACCCGCCACTTGCGCCGGGATCACTCCCCCGCCGGTGCGCCCCGCTCCGGTCGGGGCTTCTTCTGCACATCCAGCTTTTCCTGAATCTCCGGTTTGCGGGCGTCATCGGACATGCCGTTGAAGAGCGTGCCGATCACGCCCTTGTTCAGATCGCTGGTGCCGAACAGGGCGTCGCAGAGCGGAAACGTCAGGTTGAAATTGTGGGTGTGCATGAAGTCCGGATTGTGGTGCAGCACGTGCATGCGCCGCACCGTGTTCACCAGCGGCAGGCGATCCAGAATCGGATGTTCCAGGTGGGAGAGGGTGTGCAGGCCCTCGTACATCAGGAAGTACGCGGCCATGGTCAGCACCGCGATGTAGCCGGCGTTGGCGGACCACAGCATGCCCAGCAGCAGCGCCGGGGGCACGGCGGCGCCGACGAACAGCACCGGCGCGAACGGGGGAAACAGCAGCGCCCGCCAGTCGCGCTGGCCGTGGTAGTCCAGGGTCCGGTGGGAAAAGAACTGGTGGTGGGTGGCCACGTGGCGCTTGTAGGCGGACTTCAGCAGGCTGCGCGGGCTGTGCAGCAGGTAACGGTGCCCGGCCCATTCCGCCCAGTTGCCGAACACCAGCATGGGCACCACCACGAATAGCCATTCCGACCAGCTTGTGTCGTGCAGTCGGGTGGCGCAAAACAGAATCACGCCGAAGGTGAAAATCAGGGTGAACGCCAGATGCATTTCACCCCGGTACCAGGCGGGCGTGGACGCCCGATACTGCTCACGAAAAGCGTGGGACTTTTCGACGATGACTTCTTCTCTACTGGGTTTCATGGTCCTCTCCCATACTACTTTGTTGGAATGTTTATTGATGACGGAGGTGTGGGGTGCCGGGCGAGCCCGGCGAGGCTCAGTGCATCACCGAGCCACCGTCCACCACCACGGTCTCGCCGGTCATGAAGGCGCTGTCATCGGACGCCAGAAACAGCAGCGGCCCGATCAAATCGTCCGGCATCTGGTCGCGTTTGAGGGCGCGGCTGGCCAGGACCGGCGCGGTGAGCGTGTCGCGCATGGCTTCGTTGGCGATCACACCTTCGCTGAGCACCAGCCCGGGGGCCAGCGTATTCACGGCGATGCCGAATTCCCCCAGCTCCCGGGCCAGGCCCCGGGTCAGGGTCAGGATGGCGCCCTTGGAGGTAACGTAATGCAGCAGGCCCGGGGTGCCCTTGAACGGCGTGCCGGAGGAAATATTGATGATGCGGCCGTAGTTCCGCGCCTTCATCATCGGCGCCACCGCGCGGGCACAGACAAAGGGGCCGCGCACGTTCACCGCCATCACCTTGTCCCACTCGTCCAGATCGATCTGGTCGAACGGACGCATTTGCAGGGAGGCATAGATGGCGGCGTTATTGACCAGCACGTCGATGCGGCCGAACCGTTCCTGGACGGTTTCCGCCATGGCCCGGGCCTGGTCCTGGTCGGTGACGTCGGTCTTGATGTACAGGGCCCGTTGCCCGCCGGCCTCGATCTCGGCGGCCACGGCGCTGCCGTCGAGCACGTCGGCGATGGCCACGTCGGCGCCTTCCGCCGCCAGTGCCCGGGCGTAGGTGGCGCCGATACCCTGGGCGCCACCGGTGACGATGACGACTTTATTCTTCATGCGATTCATAACAGTTCTCCTTATAGGAACGCGGTCACCAGATCGGGCATCCAGGTGATCAGCAGCAGCACCAGCACCGTCACCAGCAGGAACGGCAGCAACGCCTTGATGATGTCGCCCGGCTTGCAACCGGTGACCCGGGAGGCCACGTAAAGGGCGGCGCCCACCGGCGGCGTCAACAGCCCCAGCGTCAGGTTGATGCACATCAGCACGCCCAGGTGATAGGGGTTGATGCCGTAGACGGCTTGCGCCACCGGCAGCACGATGGGCACCAGCAGGATCAGGGCGGCGATGCCGTCCAGCACCATGCCGACCATCAGCAGCAGGCCCATCAATAGCAGCAGATAAACGAATGGATCGGAGGTCATGCTTTGCATCAACTCGCCCAGCCGCTGGGGCAGCTGTTCGTAGATGATCACCCAGCCGAACACCGCCGCCGCCGCCACCAGGGCCAGCACCACGCCGCTGTTGATGGCCACGCGCAGCAGCATGTCGCCCATGCGGTCGGTCTTCATCTCGCCGTGGGCGAAGCGGCCCACCAGCACCGCCATGGCGGCGCCCACGGCGGCCGCCTCGGTGGGGGTGGCCAGGCCACCGACGATGCTGCCGATCATCACCACCGGCACGCTCAGCGACGGGATACTGGCCACCACGTTGCGCAGTGCCTGGCGCAGGGTCAGCCGCTCGTTCTTCGGGTATTCATGAATAAAGCCGAGCACGGCGATGACCAGAATGAAGCCCACCGCCATCAGCAGCCCGGGGACGATGCCGGCCACGAACAGATCGCCGATCGAGATCTGCGCCAGCACGCCGAAGATCACGAACAGCATGGACGGCGGAATCACCGGCGCCAGCAAAGCACCGGCGGCGGTGGTGGCGGTAGCGAAACTGCGGTCGTACCCCTTGCGGTGCATTTCCGGCACCATCACCTGGGACATCACCGCCACCTGAGCGTTGGCGGAGCCGACGATGGACGCCAGCATCATGTTGGCGAGGATATTGATATAGGCCAGCCCGCCGCGGATGGAACCGAGAAAGACCGAGGCGAAGGCCACCAATCGGCGGGTCAGCCCGCCTTCGTTCATCAGTTCGCCGACCAGCATGAACAGCGGAATGGCCAGCAGGCCGTACTGACTGAGCCCGCCGAAAAACTGCTGCGGGTAGGACAGGAACAGCACCGCGTTGTCACTGCTGACGATGTAGGCCATGGCACTGACCGCCAGCACCAGCGCGATGGGCATGCCGATAAAAAGCAGAACGAGAAAAATAACGGCTACCATGGAGTTACTCCGCCACCGGGTGGGCTTCGGGAGGATCGACGAACGCCGAGCGCGGCGTCCGGCAGGTGCGCAGCAGGTTGGCCAGGGCGTGCACGCTGCTGGTCACCGAGACCACCGGCAGGATCAGCCAGAACCAGAACTTGGGCACGCCCAGGGTTTCCGTGGGCTCCTGATAGATGTAGTTGAAGCTGTCCGCCGCGAAGGTCTCGATATTGAAATCACTGTGGATCAGCAGCAGCGGATTGAACCAGCGGTAGCACAGCACGACCAGCGCCACGCAGAACCCCAGCACCACCAGGTCGGAGATCAGCTGCAGCACCTTGCGGGCGGTGGGCGGCACCGCCCCGGTGAGCAGCGTCACCGCCACCGCATCGCGGCTCTTCAGCGTGATGCTCAGACCCAGCATCGCCAGCCACACCATCATCAGCACGGCCAGTTCATCGAGCCAGAAAATCGGTGCCTTGAAGAAGCGACCGAACACGTTCAGCAGAATCATGATTGGCAGGGCGACCACAAGAAGACGGACCGCGCCACGTTCCACACGGGCGAACCCGTTGCTTAACGCCTGAATCATAACGGGGGTTTCCTGACGGTGATTCTTTCGGAAACCGGGCCGCCGGGGCGGCGGCCCGGGCGGGCTCAGAGTTGCCCGGCTTCCTTGCGAAGCTCGGACAGGACCGGGGCCTTCTTGGTCCAGATCTCTTCCCACTGATCCAGTTTGTCGCCGAAGTAGTCGGGACCGGCTTCCACCACCTTGACGCCTTCGCTTTCAATGTCGGCGCGGGTTTTTTCGCCGAACGCCATGTAATAAGCGGCCAGCCCGCCCAGGTGCTTGCGGGTCAGTTCGCGGAGAACGTCACGGTCCTCCTCGGTCATGCCGGCCCAGGTGCGGCCGGATACCAAGCCCACCACCGGGAACATCATATGGCCGCTGAGCAGCAGGGTTTTGGCGCGTTCGTAGAGACGCAGTTTCCAGACCAGTTCCAGATCCGCGTCGACGCCGTCCACCTGACCGTTGGCCAGGGCGTCGTACACGTCGGTGAGCGGCATGGGGGTGGAGACAGCGCCCAGCAACCGGTAGAAGTCCTGCACCGGCGGGAACGGAGTGATGCGGATTTTGCGGCCTTCCAGAGCGCCCACGTTATCGGAGGGGAAAGCGTTGAGCATCATGCGCATGCCGGCCACGCCGTAGCCCAGGCCCACGGTGCCGGTCTTGACCGGCAGCTTTTCCAGCAGCCCCTGGGCGGCGGGGCCCTTGAGCAACTGGTCCGCCTGTTTCTCGTTTTCCACCAGATAGGGCGCGAACAGGGCGCCGAACTCGGGCACCCGGTTGACCACCTGGGCCACGGTCATGAACGACATATCCAGCGCTCCGGTCTGCATCTGCTGCAGCATTTGCGCTTCGCTGCCGAGCTGGCCGGCGGGGAACAAGGTGACGCTGTAACGGCCGTCGGTGCGCTGCTCCAGTTCCTTGCCCATCTCCCGGGCGGCCTGACTCCAGGCGTGGTCGCCGGGCACGATCAATCCGAGTTTCAATTCCTTGGCGCCGACTACCGTGCTAAATGCCAGGACGGCCACACAGATCAAGGCTCGAAAGCAAAGGGTTGTTGTATTCATCGCACTACCTTTTTTCTGCAAGTATTTGTTTTTAGTTATTTCCTGATCTGTAAGGACGCTATCACAGCGCCCTGAAAGCCGCCCATTAACTTATAGTGATTCGTCCAATCACCGAACATTATGGAAAGGCACAACGCTTTTTTCTTATATGGCGGGACAACGTATGGCGTGGCGCGGGGCCGCGATATCGCCGGCGCTGATGAAGCGCATCAGAATTGCTTAATAGGAAGGCATCGATCCGGCTTATAGCATGGCGTTCAAACAAAAACCGACAAAGGGACGCCGACATGCCCTCCATGCCTTCCAACACCGTCGACACCACCGCGCCGCCCGTGGGCGCCAGCCTGCGCGGCTGGCTGGACCATCTGCAGCAGAGCCGGCGGCTCAGCGTGATCGAGCCGGGCACGGACCTGCGCTTTCAAGTGGCGGCCATCGCCAACCGGCTCGACGGCCGCAGTGCTTCCCTGTTTCCCCGCCCCGGCGGCCACGACATCCCGGTGATCTCCGGGCTGCTGTCGCACCGCGACTGGATGGCGGAGGCCATGGGCGTGGCGCCCTCCGAAGTGCTGGCGCGCTTCCAGGAGGCCAGCCTCAATCCGGTTCCCTGGCGGGAGGTGGCGACGCCGGCCTGCCAGCAAGTGGTTCACCGGGAGGTGGATCTCAACCGTCAGTTGCCGATCCCTACCCATAACGAACACGACAGCGGCGCCTACATCACCGCCGGGCTGCTGATCAGCCGCAACCCGCGCACCGGCGTGCAGAACGTGTCCATTCACCGTCTGCAGGTGAGCAGCGCCAACCGGCTCGGCGCCCTGCTGCTGCCGCGCCATACCCTGGCCTACTTCCAGGAAACGGAAAGCGCCGGCGAGGACCTGGAAGTGGCCGTGGTGGTGGGCAACGATCCGCTCACCCTGATGGCCTCCCAGGCCATCGTGCCCCTGGACCACGACGAACTGGAAATCGCCGGCGCCCTGCACGGCCAGCCGCTCCAGGTGGCGCAATGCGTCACCAACCGCATCCGCGTGCCCGCCGAGGCGGAGATCGTCATCGAGGGCCGGCTGCTGGCCAACGCCCGCGAGGAGGAAGGCCCGTTCGGCGAATTCCCGCAATACTACGGCGAGCGCGCCGAGCGTCATGTGATCGAGGTGGACGCGGTCACTCACCGTGAGGCGCCCATGTTCCACACCATCGTCGGCGGCGGCCTGGAGCATCTGTTGCTCGGCGGCATTCCCCGCGAGGCCACCATGCTGGCGCACCTGCGGCGCAGCTTCCCGTCGGTGCGCGACGTGCACCTGGCCCGTGGCGGCGTGTGCCGTTACCACCTCTATGTACAGATCGACAAGCGCTCCGAGGGCGAAGGCAAGAACGTCATCCTCGGCGCCCTGGGCGGCCACTACGACATCAAGCACGTGGTGGTGGTGGACGGCGACGTCAACATCCACGACCCCAACGAAGTGGAATGGGCGGTGGCCACCCGCTTCCAGGCCGACCGCGACCTGGTGCTGATCCACGAGGGCCAGGGCTCCAAGCTGGACCCCTCCACCCGCGACGGGGTCGGCTCGAAGATGGGCTTCGACGCCACCGTGCCCCTGGACGCACCGCCCATGCGCTTCAAGCGCATCCGCGTGCCCGGCGAGACGGAGGTGGACCTGGACGCGGTCAGCACCCCCGCCGGCGACGACTGGCGACAACAACTGATTCCCTCCCGTTAACCTCGGTGCCGGTCGCCGCCCACGGGTGGCGGCCGTTTTTTTGCACCGTCAGAGGAGAACAACAACATGCAGGCACGACACTACATCAACGGCGAATGGCGCGACGGCGACGGCTGGGTGGACAGCCTGGACCCGGCCAGCGGCGAGTGCCTGGGCGCGTTCGCCGAAGGCGGTGAAGCCCAGGCCCGGGCGGCGGTGGAGGCCGCCGCGCACGCCTTCGAACAGCCGGGTTGGGCGCAGAATCCTCGCCTGCGCCAACAGGTACTGCTGGCCTGGGCCGCCGCTCTGGAGCCGCGCCGGGAGGCACTGGCCGAGCTGCTTACCCGCGAGAACGGCAAACCCCTGGCCCAGTCCCGGGGCGAGATCGGCGGCGCCATCTCGGAGATCCTCTATTACGCCGGCCTGGCCCGGCACAATCCCGGCGCCGCCATGGAAGTGGCGCCGGGGGAATTCTCCACCCTGTTCCGCGAACCCGCCGGGGTGGCCGGCCTGATCATTCCCTGGAACGCCCCGGGCGTATTGCTGATTCGCGCCCTGGCCCCGGCCCTGGCCGCCGGCTGCACCACGGTGATCAAGCCCGCCGCCCAAACCGCCCTGTTCAACGCCGCCATCCTGGAGCCGCTGCTGGCCCTGGACGCCCTGCCCGCCGGGGTGGTCAACCTGTTCACGGAAAGCGGCCACGCCGGCGCCGCCCACCTGGTGGCCAGCCCGAGGGTGGACGTACTCAGCTTCACCGGATCCACCGCCACCGGCACCCGCATCATGCAGGACGCGGCGCCGACCATGAAGAAACTGTCCCTGGAGCTGGGCGGCAAATCCTGCTGCCTGGTGTTCGAGGACGCGGACGTGGAAGCCATCGCCCCGCGACTGGCGGCGGCGGCCACCATCATCTCCGGGCAGCAATGCACCGCCGCCCGCCGGGTACTGGTGCACGCCAGCCGCCTGGAGGCCATGAAAAAAGCCCTGGGCAGCGCCCTGGCCGCCCTGCCCCTGGGCCACGGCCTCAAGCCGGACAGCCGCATCGGCCCGCTGATCGACCACCGCGCCCGGGACCTGGTGGCCGGCCAGATGGACCAGGCCCAGCAAAGCTGCGACCAGGTAATCCTGGCCGGCGGCCGGCCGGACGATCCTACATTGCGGGACGGTGCTTTCCTGACGCCGAGTCTGATCCAGCACCGCGACAGCGGCGCTTTCTTCTGCCAGGAGGAAATTTTCGGGCCATTACTGGTGTTGGAGAGCTTCGAGGACGAAGCGGAAGCGGTGGCGCGCGCCAATCACACCGAGTTCGGCCTCTCGGCCAGTGTCTGGACGCGGGACGGTGCCCGCGCCCTTCGCGTGGCCCGGGCACTCCGTGATGGTACAATATGGATCAACGACCATAACAAGCTGTTCGCCGAGGCGGAGACCGGTGGCTATCGCAAGAGCGGCCTCGGCCGGCTGCACGGCTTCGACGCGCTGATGGATTTCACCGAGCTGAAACACGTCTATCAAAGCGTCGGGACGGTGTGAACCCGAGGACCCAGGTCCCGAACCGAGGCCACCATGGAGCTACGCCAGCTAAAGTACTTCACCTGTCTGTACGAGGAAGGGTCGGTGACGCGCGCCGCCCAGCGGCTCAACATTGTTCAACCGGCCCTGTCGATGCAGATTTCCAAGCTGGAGGAGGAACTCGGCCAGCCACTGTTCGAACGCACCTCCAAGGGCATGATCCCCACCGAGACCGGTGAGCAGGCCTACCGGCTGTTCATGCCGCTGCTCGGCCAGCTCCTGGAGGCGCGGCAGACCCTGATCCACCGCAACGGCGAGATCAGCGGTCGCATCCACGCCGGCCTGATCGCCTCGGCGGCCAACCAGGCCCTGGCCAGCACCCTGGCCTACTTCGTGGAGCACCACCCCAACGTGGAGCTGCAGGTCAGCTACGGCTACAGCCAGAACCTGATCGACCGGGTGCTCTCCGGGGATCTGGACTTCGCCGTCATCAACCAGAGTTTCCAGCAGGAACGGCTCACCCGCATCGACCTGGTGGACGAGGAACTGCTGGTGGCCACCGGCGCCGCCAACCGTCTGCGCGTGCCCACCCCGGTGCCACTCTCCGCCCTGCGCGAGCTGAAACTGGTGCTGCCCTCCCGGCTGCATGGCCTGCGCATCGTCATCGACCAGTCCCTGGCGGCGCTGGGGCTGGAGGTAAGCCCGGATCTGGAACTGGACGACCTCACCGTGATCGAGAGCTTTCTGCGTCGAGGCGACTACGTCAGCATCCTGCCCGCCACGGTGCTGCGCCAGGGCCTGGAGGAAGGCGCTCTGCGCGCCTACCCGCTGGAGCGCCCCGGCCTCAACCGCAGCATGGTGTGCGTGCACGACAGCCGCCGCCCGCTGTCGCCGGCGGCCCGCCTGTTCGTGGACATCATCGGCAAGACCCTGGCCACCGGGCTCGATGCCATTCATTTCTACAAGGAAGGCGCCACCGACCATGACCTCGACTGAAGCCCGCCCGCAACGCCTGATCATCGGCATTTCCGGCGCCTCCGGCGCCGTCTACGGCGTGCGCCTGCTGGAACTGCTACGCGACAGCCCCATCGAAACCCATCTGGTGGTGAGCAAGTCGGCGCTGATCACCGTGGCCCACGAAACCGGCCTGTCCTGGTCGGACCTCAAGCCCATGGCCTCGGTGTGCTACTCCAACCAGGACATCGGCGCCGCCATCGCCAGCGGCTCCTACAAGACCCTGGGCATGATCGTGGCGCCCTGCTCCATGCGCTCCATGTCGGAGATCGCCAGCGGCGTCACCTCCACCCTGCTGACCCGGGCCGCCGACGTGATTCTCAAGGAACGCCGCCGGCTGGCATTGATGGTGCGCGAGACGCCGCTGCACCGGAACCACCTGCGCACCATGACCGAACTCACCGAACTGGGCGCCATCATCGCGCCGCCGGTGCCGGCCTTCTACGCGCTGCCGAAAACCCTGGACGAGATGGTCGACCACAGCCTCGGCCGGGTGCTGGACCTGTTCGACATCGAGCTGGGCATCGTGCGGCGCTGGCGCGACGACAACCCGGACGCCGGCCATGCAACCCCTTGATCTGCAGGTCATCGAGCAGGCCCTGGAATGGGCCGGGGACGGCCATCCGGTGTGGCTGTGCACGGTGCTGTCCACCTATGGCTCGGCGCCGCGCTCGCCGGGGGCCATGCTGGTGGCCAGGGGCGACGGTGCCCATGTCGGTTCCCTGTCCGGCGGCTGCGTGGAAGAGGAATTTCTCGAGGGTCTGGCCCGCGACGATTTCCCGGCGCCGGCCCAGGTGGTGCGTTATGGCCAGAGCGAGGACGAACGCCAACGCCTGCAACTGCCCTGCGGCGGCAGCCTGCTGGTGCTGGTGGAGCGGCGGGCGCCCGGCGCGGACTGGATCGACCATCTGACCACCCTGCGCTACACCCTGCTCGGCCAACACCGCCGGGTGCGCCACATCGACCTCACCGACGGCGCCCTGACACTGACACCGGACCACGGCGGCGAAGCGGCGCGGCTGCTCGGCGAGCGGGTGGAGATCCGCATCGGGCCGGTGCTGCGCCTGCTGCTCGCCGGCGTGTCGCCGGTGGCGCGGGTCTGCGCCGGCTTCGCCGTGGAGCTGGGCTGCGAGGTGATCGTGTGCGATCCCCGGGACGACAAACAGGGCGCGCTGGCCGGGGTCCGGGTGCGCCCGGTGATGCCCTCGGCCTTCATCGCCGAGGGCGGCTGCCATGAAACCACCGCGGTGGTGGCGCTCACCCATGACCCGCGCATCGACGACCTGGCCCTGATGGAAGCGGTGCGCACGCCGGCCTTCTACATCGGCGCCATGGGTTCGCAACGCACTTCCGAGCGGCGCGCCGAGCGGCTGCGCCGCGTCGGCGGCCTGGATGACGACCAGATCGGGCGTATCCATATGCCCATCGGCCTGAACCTGGGCAGCAAGACGCCGGCGGAGATCGCCCTGGCGGTGATGGCCGACGTCCTGCGCGTCTATCGCGGCAAACGCCGCGATGCACTTTGAGGAGAAGCGAGATGTCCATAGCACAGCGCGTTTTCCACGGGTCCTTCGGGCGCGTCGCCTTGCTCGACATGGACCACACCCTGGTGACCCACTCCCACCACGAATGCCATGTGCTGGTGAAAGCGGCCGGGGCCGACACCTTCTTCAACGTCAACGGCCGGCGGGTGCCGCTCACCGACCGCCACGCGGTGCTGGTGAACGCCTGGCAGCCGCACTTCTACGACCACCAGGCCGGCGCCGGGCCGACCCAGATCCTGGCGCTCTACATCGAGCCCGCCTGGCTGGCGGAGATCCAGCATTCCCTGGCACTGAGCGCCCACCCCGGTTTCTTCACCCAGTCCAGCATCGAGCTGAACAGCAAGAACCGCCGGCTGGCGGACTACCTGATCGCCGAGGCCTACTCCCCGGACCTGGTGCCCCGGGAGCGCATCGAATCGCTGCTGTTCGATTTTCTTATCGAGCTGATCGAGGACCACTCCGAGTGGCGCCAGCTGCGCCGCCTGGGGGCCCGCTCCCGGCTCGGTTTCCAGGACACCCGCATCCGCCGCGCCTGCGACTACCTGCGCAACCACGTGGACGACCCGGACTGCCTGGCCAACGCCGCCCGCGCCGCCAACCTGTCGCGGGCCCACTTCTTCACCCTGTTCCGCCGCGACACCGGCATGTCACCGATGCTGATGCTCAACGACACCCGCATGCGGCGCGCCTTCACCTGGCTGGAAACCCAGCGGGCCGGCACCCTGGGGCAACTGGCCGAGGACCTGGGCTTCTCCGAACAGGGCCATTTCACGCGCTTTTTCCAGCAGCACATCGGCGCCGCGCCCAGCCAGTATCGGCGGGTGATCGACAGCTACGCCGGTCAGACCCCGCCCCTGTAAGCCTTTTTGCGATTTTGCTGTACGTTATTTCCTACGTAACGTTCAGCCAATGACGACAGACAAGGGGCCACGCCGATGGCACCTTGCAACCATGAGCGATCGGTGAGGAGACCGGCGCGCGGGGCGCAAGGAGAGCAATCATGATGAACGGACGGTATTGGGCGGTCACCGTGGAAAGCCCGGATGGCCAATGCAATGTGTACGCGGTGTCCTACCCGCGAAAACCCACCGAGGATCTGGCCGCCGGCCTGGTCCGCCCCCAGTTGGGCATGCCCCTGGGGCTTCCGGACGAGTACCGCTGGCAGGAGGACGCCAGCCTGCGCGCCCTGGAAGCCGCCGGCTACCGGCTGCTGGAAATCGCGCCGCCCCAGGGCCGCGAGTAAAAACTCCATAAAATCAGCGCTCTGGCGCGTTTTACTCACGGGTTGTTCATTGACCCGGGCGCCACGATGGTCAACCGTAATTCATGCATCGAATGTCACTGCCAGACGGGCGTGGCAAGCAACCGGAGACCATCATGACGCCGTCCGCCACCGTCGATCGGGACGACACCTCGCTGAGCAACGGCCGCTTCCATCTGGATGACCCGGTGGCCGACGCCCGTCGTCTCCTTGACGCGGCCCGGAGCGGCGACGGTCGTTCCCAGGCCCGCCTGGCCCTGCACCGGGTCACCCCCGAGGCGGTGCCCCTGGAAATGAAGGACGCGCTGCAAACCGTGTCCCGGGAAATGGGGTTCCACGATTGGGACACCTTCGAACGCCACGTGGGCGAGCTGGACGCCGCCGCCCGCCGCGCCGGCGACGAACTGGACGGCGAACAGACCACGGTGCACATCCGCTGCGGCGATGATCTTCGCGACGCTCTGCCCCAATGCGGCCTGCACGGCCAGTGCCTGACCTTCGCCGATCCCTTCTGCATCGGCCCGGTGCAGCGCCTGCCCCGGGAGCGCTTCATCGAGGAGCGGGCCCGCTTTCTCGCCCAGGCCCTGACCCTGGACGCGGAACAGACCCTGTCCCGCCAGCAGCGGGAATACCAGGAGCTGGAAGACGCCGGCGCCGACGAGCGGGTGGTGCTGTGGTTCGAGCACGACAGCTACGACCAGCTGATCCTGGCCCACATCCTGGACCACTTCGGACGGCGCTGGCCGCGGGTACGGGTGGAGCTGGTGGCCGCCGACGCGGTGCCCGGCGTGGCGCGCTTCGTGGGGCTGGGCCAGCTGGCGCCGGAGGTGCTGGGCTGGCTGTGGGAGCAACGGCGGCCGGTGGATGAACCCCTGCTGGTGCTGGGCCGGCGCGCCTGGCGGGCGGTCACCGCCGATACCCCGGACGGGCTGGACCGGCTCAGCCAGCGCATCACCCCGTCACTGCCCATGCTGGGCCGGGCGCTGCGCCGTCATCTGCTGGAATTGCCGGACGAGGAAACCGGCCTGGGGCTGAGCGAGCAGCTCACGGTGCAACTGGTGGCGGAACGCGGGCCCAAGCCCGCCGGCGAGATTTTCCGGGATCTGATGCTGGAGCGGGAACCGCTGCCCTATCTGGGCGACAGCCTGTTCCACTGGATGCTGCGTCCGCTGCTGTCCGGTCCGGCGCCGGTGCTCGAGGAACGGGGCGACGCGGATCTGCCCTGGGCGGAACGGGAGCTGTCCATCACCCACCACGGTCACGCCGTGCTCAGCGGGCACAATAACTGGCTGGATACCCATCCGCCCCGGCGCTGGGTGGGCGGCGTGCCCATCGATGGGGATCGTCAAAGCTGGTGCCTGAACAAGGCCACCGGACGGCCGCAACGGCGCCCGGCCAATTCGCGTTAGCGAACGCGGCGGGAAAAGCCATTGCCGGTGATACCGCCCCCCGCGATATCACCGGCCCCGGCGGCGCCACTTCCCACGGCGCCGCCCCTGACGAGGTTCCCCCCTTAGGACGCCCTCGCTCCCAACCGACGCCACCGGCGCAATCACACGACGACATCGAAGTGCCAGTATCCAGACCGGAGCGGTCCTGTGTCAGTCTCATTTCTCTCAAAACTCTCAAGTTTCGTTCACGGTGCCGGTGAACACCACGCCCTGGCCGAAGATCGAACGGATTGGAAGGTCGATGCCGTTGTCCCGGGCCTTGCGCCGCAGGCGGCTGAGAATCACATCGATGCGGTGGGTGTCCGGACTGTCGGCATGGGCGAACATGAGATCGTGGAGCGCGTCCTTGCTAAACACCTGCTGGCTGCCGCGCAGCAGAATCCTGAGCAGCGCCGTTTCCTGCTGGGACAGCTCCAGCTGCCGATCGCCGGGCCCGCGCAGCCGGCCGGCGGCGGCGTCCAGGCGCCAGCCACCGGGGCCGTCGCCATGGCGCGCCCGGGCCGGATCGGCGGCGGCGTCCCGGCGCAAACGGGCCGCCAGGGTCTCCAGCGCCTGGCCCAGATCGGCGAAATTCAGCGGCTTGACCAGGAACAGATCGGCGCCCAGGTTGAGCGCGCGCAGCTTTTCCTGCTGGCCGCCCTTGGCGGTGATGATCACCAGGCCATAGCCGCCCATCTGATGCAGGTACTCCACCACGCCGAAACCGTCCTCGCCGGGCAGGCCCAGGTCGATCAGAACGATGTCCACCGGGTTACGGTGCAGATGCTTCCAGAAGGTTTCGGCGCTGTCCGCGCCCCAGGCGCCATAGCCCTGGTGACGCAGGAAAAACAGCAATTCCTCGCGCAGGTCATCGTTGTCCTCGACGATGGCGAGTTTGGGAAAGGATGCTTCCATCAGGACGACGCCTCCTCCGGCAACATCGGCAGAGTGAACAGAAAACAGCAGCCCCTGGGGCCGTTGTCGGCCAGCACCAGGTCGCCGCCGTGGGCACGGGCGATCTGCCGGCTCACGTACAGCCCCAGGCCCACGCCGCGCTCGCCGCCCGGGCCCGCCGCCGGCGCGGCGCGACGGTAACGCTCGAAGATCACCGCCACCCGGTCCTCGGGGATGCCCGGCCCGTGGTCGCGGATCGCCACGCACCAGAGATCGCCGCGCCGGCTCACGTCCACCCGGGGGCCGCCGTCGCCGTATTTCACCGCGTTGTCGATCACGTTGGACAGCGCGATGCGCATCATCGCCGGGTCCAGCCAGGCGGGCCGCGCCGGCGCCACCGCCGGCGGCGGCTGGTCGTCCAGGGTGAGCCGCCAGTGGCGGCCCGCCGGCCGTACCAGGGACGCGGCCTCGGTGACCAGCTCACGCAGGCACACCCGGCGCCGGTCCAGCCACAGGTCCTCGGCGTCCAGGCGGGCGTCCGCCAGACAGTTGTCGGTGAGCTGCACCAGCCGGTCGGTGGCGCGGCCGATCTTGTCGTAGCGGCTGACCTGGCGGGCATCGGACGCGCCCAGGTAGCGCAGATTCTGCAGGCTGGCGGCGATGATCGCCAGCGGCGTGCGGAACTCGTGGGCCACCAGCCCCATGAACTGGCGCTGATTGAAACGGGCTTCCCGCTCCACTTCCAGGGCGCGGGCCAGCTGCAGCCTTTCCCGCTCCCGGTGGCGCTTGACGCGCACCTGATAGACCGCCAGACCGGTGACCATCAGCATGTTCACGATCAGGGCGTACTGCCAGACCACGTACATCTGCCGATAAAAGGGGATCCAGCCCAGCGTGGAGAACAGGCCGAACAGGCTGGCGACGATGCAGATCAGCGGGTTCAGGCCCAGCAACACGGACGACAGGCGGAAACGGTCCCGCCACCACACATACAGGCAGGCGGTCACGAACACCGCGCAAGTGGTCAGATACACCAGGCTCTGCACGCGGATCGCGGCGCCGTAGAGATCCAGCGGCACGCTCAACAGCAGCACCAGGATCACCGCGCAGGCGGTCATCAGCAGGCGGTGGGCCCAGGGCAGGCGCCGGCGCAGCTGCAACGCCTCCGAGGCCATCCACAGCAGCAGGCCGTAGGCGGCCAGGGTGAACAGGCTGGTGAGGTAATGCTGCAAACGCCAACCGATGCCCGGGACCATCCAGGCCACGTAACCCTGGATGCAGGCCACCAGCACATAGGCGGCGGACATGCCGGTAACCGACCACAGCAAGCGGGTGCGCAGCACCACCGCCAGTACCAGGGCCAGCAACGCCGACAGGGTGGCGAGCCCGAAGTAAAAGCTCCAGAACGCGGTGGCGCGGGAGGCGGCAGGCAGGAACTCCTCCGGGTTCCAGACATTCATCTGCAACAGCACGGCGCTGCTGCTGGCGACCCGGAACAGCATCTCGTAGCCGCGCTCGTCCGGCGGCAGCACGAACAGGGAGAAACGGTGGTCGATGTCGCCGATGGGCCCGTCGAAGGTGTCGCCGGCGCGGCGCTGGCGCCAGGGCCCGTCGCTGCCCAGGGGCCGGTAGAACAGGCGGATGTCGTCGACGAAATTGGGCTTGAGTTCCAGCCAGTGTTCGCCGTCGGCCACCCGCGCCGGCGGCAGCACCACCCGCAGCCAGAACACGGTGCGCGTGTAGCCGCGCGAGAAGATCCCGCTCCGTGGGGCGCCCTGGCGCAGCGCCGGCAGCATGGCGTCCGGCCCGGCGTCGCCAACCGGATCGGCCATCACGGTGTAGGGCAGATCCGGGCCCAGGCGGGCCGGCGACGCCGCCGCCGGCATGGCGATCAGCCAGGCCAGCGGCAGAAACAGAAAGGCGACGCGCCACCAGTGCCCTGGCGACCGCCGCGATCGAGGTGAATGCAAGGACGAGCCCCCTGTCGCGGGGACCCGTCAGCGGATTACAGGTCCCGGCAGAGCCGCGCGGCGATGTCGAACGAGCGCAGCCGTTTATCGTGATCGAAAATCCCGCCGGTGATGATCAACTCGTCCACGTTGGTGCGGTCGCGGAATTCACGCAGGCCCGCCATCACCGTATCCGGGGAGCCGATCATGGCGTATTTCATCGCCTGACGCACGCCGTGGGCCTCCATGGGCGACCAGACCTCGTCCATGTTCTCCACCGGCGGCGGCAACGGCCCCGGCCGGCCCCGGCGCAGATTGACGAACTGCTGCTGCATGGAGGTGGCCAGGAAAGCGCCCTCCTCGTCGGTGTCGGCGGCGAACACGCTGACGCCGGCGGCGGCGTAGGGCTTGTCGAGCTGTTCCGAGGGCTGGAAATGGGTGCGGTAGACGTGCAGCGCCTCTTCCAGGGACTCCGGAGCGAAGTGCGAGGCGAACGCGAACGGCAGCCCCATTTGCGCCGCCAGGCGGGCACTGAACAGGCTGGAACCGAGCAGCCACAGCGGCACCTTGCTGCCGGCGCCGGGCACCGCTCTCACGCGCTGGTCCGGGGACGGATCGTCTAGGTAGCCCTGCAGCTCGGCCACGTCCCGGGGGAACTCCATGGCGTTGCTGTTCAGATCCCGGCGCAGGGCGCGGGCGGTTTCCATGTCGGTGCCCGGGGCACGGCCCAGGCCCAGGTCGATGCGGCCCGGGAACAGGGCCGCCAGGGTGCCGAACTGCTCGGCGATCACCAGGGGCGCGTGGTTGGGCAGCATGACGCCGCCGGACCCCACGCGAATGCGCTGGGTGCCGGCGGCGATGTGGCCGATCACCACGCTGGTGGCGGCGCTGGCCACGCCGGGCATGTTGTGGTGTTCCGCCACCCAGTAGCGGGTATAGCCCCACTGCTCCGCGTGGCGGGCCAGATCCAGCGAGTTGCGCAACGCCTGGCCGGCGTCGCCGCCACGCAGGATCGGGGCGAGATCGAGAATGGAATATGCAGTCATCGGGCCTCCCGAGCCGGAATGAATGCCTACCCAGATGGGGATGGCGCCCCCGTTTTAAAGGTCAGTCACCGTTCAGGCGGCGCAGGATCACATCCTTGAGATGCAGCCGCTCGGCCTTCATGGCCTCCAGGTCACGGTCGGCGATGGGGTTTTCGCGCAGCTCCAGGCCCCGAATGGTCTTGTCCAGGCGGTCGTGCTCCTCCACCCGGTCACGGAACGCCTGTTCCTCCTTCATCAGCGCGTCGATGCGCTCGCGGTGTTCGGGAAATTCATGGTGAATGCTGTGCGACTCTCCGAGCATGGCGGCTACTCCTTCCGCGTACGGGCGGCGCCGGACGGCGCCGCGTGTCAGTGTCACGACTGTCCAAATTACTACCGCCGGGGCGGCCTTGTCATCTCAGCGGAAGCCCCGGGATTCCTTGATCATTTCATAGGCCTTGCTGATCTCGGCGGTCTTCTCCGTGGCCATGCGGATCATCTCCTCGGGCACGCCCCGGGCGGCCAGCTTGTCCGGGTGGTTCTCGCTCATCAGCTTGCGGTAGGCCTTCTTCACCTCCTGGTCGGAGGCGGACTCGGCCACCCCCAGCACCTGGTAGGCCTGGCTCAGCGACGGCCGCGAGGCATCCGCCGCGCCGCCGGCGCCACCGCCGGCCCCGGCACCGCCGAAGCGCGCCTGGGCCAGGATCATGTTGAGGATCTGGCGGAACTGCGCCTCCGGCACGCCCAGACCAGCGGCCACCCGGTAGAGGATGCGTTCCTCCTCGGCGTGCAGGTCGCCGTCCGCCAGGGCGGTCTGCAGCAGCATTTCCAGGAACACCACCACCAGGTGGCGGCGATGGCGCACCTGCTGGCGAAACTCCGCCACCGTGCCGTCCAGGGGGAAATCATCCGCCTTGCCGCGCCGGAACGCCTCCTGGGCCCGGCGGCGCTGCTCCGCGTCCAGCTGCATGCGGGTCATCGCCGCCTCGGCCTGGCCGATCTCCTGCTCGCTGACGCGGCCGTCCGCCTTGGCCAGATGGCCCATGATCGAGAACACCGCCGAGAACAGGGCGTCCTGCAGGGCTTCCTTCTCGCCGGGGGCGTAGGGTCGGAACGGGTTGAAGGTGCGCACCCGCTCCACGCCCCGGTCCAGGAAGTGGCCCACCAGCACGCCGACGATCAGGCCGATGGGCCCGCCCACCAGCATGCCCAGCAGGCCGACGATGATCTTGCCACCCCAGCTTCTCATCAATGCGTCTCTCCTTTGCCGTTGACAGAAAGGGACTCCGAATCGCCGCCAAGGTTCGCCAGCCAGGCCAGCGAATCGGCGGTGGGTCCCCGCGGGTGATATTCGGCGCTGGCCCAGCCCCGGTAGCCCAGGGCGTCCAGGCGCGCCAGCAGCGCCGCCAGGGGCAGCGAGCCGGTGCCCGGCTGGTGGCGCCCCGGACAATCGGCGAACTGCACGTGCTCGATCCACGGCAGGCACTGGGCCAGGGACGCGTCCAGGTCCTCGCCCATCACCCGGGCATGGTACAGATCGTACTGCAGGCGTAGTGAAGGCTCGCCCACCGCCTGGATCACCGACAACGCCCGGGCCGGCGTGTCGATCAGGTAACCGGGCATGTCCAGGCGGCTGTTGATGGGCTCCAGGGTCAGCACCCGGCCGCGCGCGGCGGCGCGCTCGGCGGCGTGGCCCAGGTTGTCGATCAGGGTGACCCGGGCCCGCTCCGGGTCCACGGCGGCGCCGGGAATGCCGGCCATGGCGTGCAGACGCGGGCAGCCCAGCGCCTCGGCGTAGTCCAGGGCCCGCTCCAGGCCATCGCGGAACGCCGCCTCCCGGCCGGGCAGCCCGGCCAGGCCGCGCTCGCCGGCGTCCCAGTCCCCGGCGGGCAGGTTGAACAGCACCGGCACCAGGCCGTTGTCGTCCAGGGCGGCTTTCACCTCGGCCGGCGGCCAGGCATAGGGAAACAGGAACTCCACGCCCCGGAAGCCCGCCGCGCGGGCGGCGGCGAAGCGTTCCAGGAACGGCAGTTCAGTGAACAGCAGGGTCAGGTTGGCGGCGATGGGCGGCATGGGGCTCGATCCGAATCGGGGAGCCCCAGCCTAACGCGCCCGTCCTTAATGACAAGCGCCGCGGGCGGCTAGGCGGCGGACCGCCCGGAGCGCCACCAGGCCAGCACCGCCAGCACCACCGCCACCGCCTGGGCCAGGGCGCCCTGGAGGGTGGGGAAGAAGCCCACCCACTCCACCGTGGGCCAGCCCGGCAGGTAGTTGGCGTTGAGCAGGCCGGCTTCCTGCAGGGCGGCGATGCCCTTGCCGAGCAGGATCACCGACAGCACCAGCAGCACCAGACTGGTGGCCTTGAAGAACAGCCCCAGGGGCAGCTTCATGCCGAGCCGGAAGATCAGCACGCACACCACCGCCAGCGCCACCAGGGCGGCGCCCATGCCGTACAGCAGGAACGGCTGGGTGGCCTCGGTGACCTGGGTCCACAGGGCCTGGTAGAACAGGATGGTCTCGAACATCTCCCGGTACACGGAGATGAAGGCCACGAAGGTCAGCGTCCAGATGGTGCCGCTGCCCAGGGCGGTGTCCACCTTGCCCTTCAGGTAGCCCAGCCACTTCTGGCTGTTGGAATTGCTGTGCATCCAGAAGCCCACGTAGAACAGGATCGCCGCCGCCACCAGGCCGGCGATGCCCTCGGTGAGCTCCCGGGAGGCGCCGCTGAAGTTGATCACCGTGGAAGCGGCGAACCAGGTGGCCACGCCGGCCAGGATCGCCACCACCCAGCCCAGGTGGATATGGCGGGTGGCTGAGGTGGCACCGGCCTTGCGGGTGAAGGTGAGCAGCGCGGCCACGATCAGCAGCGCTTCCAGGCCTTCCCGGAACAGGATGAAGAAGCTCGCCGAGAAGGTGGCGGTGGCGCTCAGGCCGTCGCCGCCCAGGGCGTCGGCGGCCTGGTTCAGGCCGGCCTGGGCCTCGGCCACGCGCTCACTGACTTCCTCGGCGGGGGCGCTCTCCTGGATCGCCTCGCGCACCGCCATGAACTGGCGTTCGGTGCTGCGCATCAGCTCCCGGTCGATGGCGGAGATCTGCGATTCCAGCATCTCGAAGCCGTCCAGATAGGCGGACAGCGCCGCCGACCGGGCGGCGGCGCGGTCGCCGGCGGCGTAGGCCTGGTCCGCCTCGGCCAGCTTGGCGGCGCTGATTTCCACGAACCGGTTCTGGCTGAACAGGGCCCCGGGCTCGCTGCGCAGGTAGCCCATGGCGGCCAGGGCGTCGTCGCCGTAGGCGTCGCGGGCGTCCGCCGGCGCCTTGGCGATCACCGTGTCCAGGGTCATGTCGGTTTTCAGTTCCTGGTTACCGGCCAGGGCCTGCTTGCCGGCCTCGGCTTCGTCGGCGGGCACCGCCTTGCTGCCCACGTAGAACGCCAGGGCCCAGCGCTCCGCGTCGCTGAGCTGCTCCTGGTAGCCGGCCATGCCGGTGCCTTCCACGCCGCCGGTGATGGTGGTGTACAGGCCCAGCACCGAGCGGCCCATGTAGCGGGCGCGCTCATGGAAGTCCGTGGGCGCCGGCTCCAGGGCGGCGCCGGCGGGGCCGTCGCCGCGCCCTTCCGGGCCGTGGCAGGCGACGCAGTGGGTCTGGTAGAGCTGCTCGGCGGCGGCCATGTCCGGCGCCGCCTTGGGCACCACCGGCAGGCCGTAGACGTCCACCAGGGAGCCGCGGATCTTCTGCGCCAGACCCTGAATACGCCCCTCCGGGGCTTTGTCGTCCACCGCCGCTTCCAGGTCGCGGGCCTGGCCCAGCAGCACGTCCTTGCCCTCGGCCTGGGGCAGGCCCTCGATGCCTTCGCTGAGCAGCGCGGTGAATTCGTCCATCTCCGCGTATTCCGCGTCGCTGACGATCTCCCCGTCCTGCACCGCGTTGATGTAGTCCGCGCCCACGTATTCCACCAACTGCACCAGGGCGGTCTGGTCCGCCGCCCGGGCGGTGGCGGTCAGGGCGGACAGGGACAGCGCGAAGAGGGACAACAACAAAAAGACGCCCCGGGGGCGCCGCTTGAGATGGGTCATGAAACCGGTTTCCACTGCTTTAAAGTGAATAATTCTTATTTATGTTCCTATTCCGGGCACCCGCTGTCAAAAAGTTTTGTTTGTAACGAGACCCGTGCCCGGCCCGCTCAGCCCACGGTGAAGGCGAGGATCTTGCTGATGTGCGCCTGGGGCCGGCCGGACTCCGCCTGCCACTGGTTGAAGGCGGCCTGGGCAGCGCGCTGGTCGCGCTGGCTGGCCGGCGCCTTGTCGATGATGTTATGGCCCTTCAGCGCCGCCACCACGTCGCCGGTGGGGTACCAGGTGTCGCGGCCCACCATGCGCAGGAAAGCCGCCCCGGAATTGCCGCCCAGCTGCTTGCCGCGTTTCTTGAGCAGCTGCCACATGCCCACGGTGTCGTCGGCGGGCCAGTCCGCCAGCCAGTCGCCCACCGACCCGTATTCCTGGCGCAGGTCCAGAACCAGCTGGGCATTGTGCCGAATCGCCTTCATCTTGCCCCAATGGCGGATCAGGCGGGTGTCCTGCATGCGCTCCTCGAGCATGGTGTCCGGCATCAGCACCAGCTTTTCCGGATCGAAGCCGAAGAAGACCTCCTCGAAGACCGGCCACTTGGCGTCCACCAGGGTATGGGTGAGGCCGGCGCGGAAGATGCGCCGGGTCAACGCCGAAAAATAGAAAGCGTCGTCGGGCTTACGCAATTGGGCCGGCGTTTTCACCGCCGGCAATTGCGCCTCGACCTGTTTGACGCCGCCCTTGCGGTTCACCGCCAGCGCCATCAGGTCCCTGAATTCAATCATCGTCTTCCTCTCGCGGCTGCTTCATATACAGTATTTTCCCGCCATTGTAGAATTCCGGTCTTTACCCGGACCAGGACGGACGAGTTTCATGAGCGGCAATCGAACCACGGTCAGCAAATCCGACAAACTCCACGATGTCTGCTACGACATTCGCGGCCCGGTGCTGCGCGAGGCGCACCGGCTCGAGGACGAAGGCCACCGGGTGATCAAACTCAACATCGGCAACCCGGCGCCGTTCGGTTTCGAAGCACCGGAGGAATTGCTGCAGGACGTGATTCACAACCTGCCCGACTCCACCGGCTACTGCCACTCCAAGGGTCTGTTCCCGGCCCGCAAGGCGGTGATGCAGTATACCCAGACCAAGGGCATTCCGGACGTGACCGTGGACGACATCATCATCGGCAACGGCGTGTCCGAGCTGATCGTGATGGCCATGCAGGCGCTGCTCAACAACGGCGACGAGGTGTTGCTGCCGGCACCGGACTATCCGCTGTGGACCGCCGCCGTGCGGCTGTCCGGCGGCAACCCGGTGCACTACCTGTGCGACGAGAAACAGGACTGGCAACCGGCCCTGGACGACATCCGCGCCAAGATCACCGACCGCACCAAGGCGCTGGTGATCATCAACCCGAACAATCCCACCGGCGCCAACTACGATCCCGCCCTGCTCCAGGAAATGGTCAAGATCGCCCGCGAGCACGACCTGATCATCTTCGCCGACGAAATCTACGACAAGATCCTCTATGACGACGAGGTGCACACCTCCATCGCCTCCATGGCCGAGGATCTGCTGTGCATCACCTTCAACGGCCTGTCCAAGAACTACCGGGCCGCCGGCTTCCGCGCCGGCTGGATGGTGATCTCCGGCGCCAAGTACCGGGCGGAAAGCTATATCGAGGGCCTGGACATGCTGGCCAGCATGCGGCTGTGCGCCAACGTGCCCAGCCAGCACGCGATCCAGGCCGCCCTGGGCGGCTACCAGAGCATCAGCGATCTGGTGCTGCCCACCGGACGACTGGGCCGCCAGCGCGACAAGGCGTGGGAAATGCTGGACAGCATTCCCGGCGTGAGCTGCGTGAAGCCCAGGTCGGCGCTCTACCTGTTCCCGAAACTGGACCCCAAGGTGTTCCCGTTCCAGGACGACGAGGCCTTCGTGCTCGACCTGCTGCGCCAGGAAAAAGTGCTGGTGGTGCAGGGCACCGCCTTCAACTGGCCCAACCCGGATCACTTCCGGGTGGTGTTCCTGCCGCGCCTGGACGACCTGCAGGATTCCATCGGCCGCATCGCCGAGTACCTGGACCGCATCCGCAAGAAGTAACGCCCGTGGCCATGCACCTCCATATCGACGACTTCAGCCAGGATTGCGCGCGCATTCTGCTGCAGCTGTACGCCAGCTTTCCGCGCCCCGCGGCGGTGTACGTGGAGGACCTGTGCGGCCCGGACCAGCTCGACGAGGTGGGCCTGCACAGCAAGCGCCACCTGAGTTGCCTGGGGGCCATGCTGTGGCTGGCCGAGGAAGGCTACCTGCGTTTCGGGGACACCATCTTCCAGGAGGGCATCGAGGAGGCGGTGCTCAGCCGGCACGCCTTCCTGCTGCTTACCGCGCCCAGCGATCCCTTGCCGGCGCCGCCGCCGGCGGCGCTGCCGGATTCGGTGCGCGCCGAGCGGCTGAGCCTGGCGGAGCAGCTGCACGAGGCCCTGCGCGAGGGCCACTCCCCCACCCTCAAGACCCTGGTGCGCGCCCTGCTCTCCTCCGCGCCCGCTGGTCGCTGACGTCGAGGCGACATCGGTAGGTTCTCCATCGGAGGCGCGGAGTGGCGTGGCCCCCTTTCCGGGAACGCCGTGAACCCATCCCTGGGGGCTCCCGGTTTGACATCCTGTCAAACAGGGTCCCGGAAAGGGGGCCACGCCACTCCGCTTCGAGGTGAACCGCAACGGCGGGTTATTGAAAGGTGGGAGCCTCGCCACTCCGCGTCTCCGATGGAGAGTCCACCGGCCGAACATACCGGTAGGCGAGCGCCTTGAGCGCCGGTTCGGCGGCCTCGTCGAAGCCGGGGGCGCCGGGCAGCGCGGCCGCCAGGGTGGCGCCGGGCAGGTTGTCGGCCACCAGCGCCTGAAGCCATTCCTGGTCCAGCCAGGGCGCGTTCAGGCAGATCAGCAGCTCCGCCTCCGGCGCCAGCAGCTTGGGCAGCCGCCGCAGCACCTTGGCGTAGTCCCGCTCCACCTGAAAGCTGCCTCTCTGGGCGCTGGGCGGGTCCGCCACGATCAGGTCATAGCGGCCCAGGCTGTGCAGTTTCTTCCAGCTGCGGAACACATTGTGCGGCAGGTAGTGCGCCTCGGCGTCGCCGAAGCCGTTGGCTTGCTGGTTAGCCTGGCCCAGGGCCAGGGCCGGCCGGGACAGGTCGATGTTGACCACCCGCTCGGCGCCGCCGGCCAGGGCCGCCACGGAGAAGGCGCAGGTGAAGCTGAACAGATTCAGCACCCGCTTGCCCCGGGCGCGTTCGCGCAGCCAGGCCCGGCCCGGGGCCATGTCGGCGAAGAAACCGAGGTTCTGGCCGCGTTCGAAATCCAGCCGGTAGCGCAGACCGCCCTCCTCCGCCCAGGGGGTGGCCGGCAACGCGCCGTGCACCACCCGGGTTTCCGCCGGGCGGCGGTGGCGGTGCTGGCACACCAGGGTGTCGCAGCCCAGGGCGGGCAGCGCCTCGCTCAGGCGCGCTTCCAGGGCGGCGCGCAGCGGCTCCGGATAATCGTCGAACAGGGTGGCCACCAAAACCGGGGGGAACCGGTCAAGGGTCAGCCCTTCCCAGCCGAGCAGGGTCTTGCCACGGCCGTGAAAAAGGCGGTGCCGGGCGTCCTTCGGGGGAACCAGGAACGGCGCCAATAGGTCTACGTTCTGTGGGGTCATGATGCGGGGATCAGGGACGGCTCAAAGGCGGCGAGTATCGCCGCGCCCGGGCTTGAACACAACCGCCTCGCCCCCATTGAGAACTGGCTTTTTCATTTGTGGGAGAACCTTCGGAATGATGCGCATCGCGCTGTTTCTGCTGACCAACCTGGCGGTGATCGTGGTCGCCAGCATCACCCTGAGCCTGCTGGGCGTGAATTCCTACCTGGCTCAGAGCGGCAGCGGCCTGAATCTGGGCAATCTGCTGATCTTCAGCGCCGTGTTCGGTTTCGCCGGCTCGTTCGTGTCGCTGCTGATTTCCAAGCCCATGGCCAAGTGGTCGGCCCGGGTACAGACCATCAAGCAGCCTTCCAACAGCGGCGAGAAATGGCTGCTGGACACGGTCCGCGAGCTGTCCGACAAGGCCGGCATCAAGATGCCCGAGGTGGGCGTGTTCCCGGCCCAGCAATCCAACGCCTTCGCCACCGGCTGGAACAAGAACGACGCCCTGGTGGCGGTGTCCCAGGGCATGCTGCAGCGCTTCCGCCCGGAAGAAGTGCGCGCCGTGCTGGCCCACGAAATCGGCCACGTGGCCAACGGCGACATGGTGACCCTGAGCCTGATCCAGGGGGTGGTGAACACCTTCGTGATCTTCGCCGCCCGGGTGGTGGGCTCGGTGGTGGACAGCTTCCTGCGCCGGGACGGTGGCGGCGGGCTGGGCTTCGGCTACTACATCGTGGTGTTCATCGCCGAGATCATCTTCGGCATCGCCGCCAGCACCATCGTCATGTGGTTCTCCCGGCGCCGGGAATACCGGGCCGACGTGGCCGGCGCGCAACTGGCGGACCGCCGCGACATGATCGGCGCCCTGCAGCGCCTGAAGGCCGAGTACGAGGTGCCCAACCAGATGCCGGATTCCCTGGTGGCCTTCGGCATCAACGGCGGCGTGCGCCATGGCATCGCCGCTTTGTTCCGTTCCCATCCGCCGTTGGATGACCGGATTCAGGCGCTCAACGAGAAACGCTACGGCTGAGCGCCGCGCTAATCGAGCTGGCGGATGTGGTACTCCAGCTTGCCCTTGCGCAGGGCCTTGCCCAACTCCGGGTGGGCCTGCACCCGGCGGCGCAGATGAATGCTGCGCGCCGGGTCCCGGGTGAAGGCGATCACCGCGTTGTGGCAGTCCGCGCAGGACAGCCGGAAGCGGCTGCTCCAGGCCGCCATGGTCTCCGCGTCGCCGGCGTGGCTGGCCCGGTATTCGGTGTAATCCCCGAAGTTCATCACCAGGGTGCCGTGGTCGCTGACGTGGCGTTCCAGGGTGGCCAGCCACGCCTTGTCCGCGGGCACCGCCCGGCTCACCGCCTCGTTACTGGGGGCGAACAGGTCCTCGATGATCAGATCGAAGGGTTCGCCGTCGTAGGCCTGGAGCCAGGCCACGGCGTCGCCCAGCACGGTTTGCTCGCCGGGCTGGACCACCGAGAACACCTCCCGGGCCACCGCCAGATGGTGGGCATCCAGCTCCACCGCCACCAGCCGCTCCGGGGCCAATAGCGCGCGCAGCGGCGGCACCAGGGAGCCGCCGCCCAGGCCCAGGATCAGCACCCGGCGCAGGCGCGCCGGGTCGCCGAGCAGGGCCGGCAGCCACAGCAGGTCCCAGACGCTGCCGGTGACCAGGCGCTTGGGGTGGAACTCCGAATGCTGCACGCCGTTGGCGAACAGCCGCATGCGGGCGCCCTGGCGACGCACCTGATAGAGCACCCCGTCTTCCCGCCGTTCCCAGATCACCGCCATCAGAGGCCCTCGGCGCCCAGGGCCACGCCGGCCCGGTCACCGTCCGGGCGCGGTTCCGCCAGGCGCACGCGCTCCGCCTCCAGGCCCAGCTCATCGGTGAGGATGCGGCGCGCGCGCTCGGCGCGGGTTGCCGCCAGGTCCACCAGGGCGTCGCCGTCCACGCCGTCGGCGGCGTTCTCCAGCAGGCGCCGCCAGGCCTGGCGGGCACGCTCGGTGTCGTCGTCGCCGAGGCCGGCGGGGTCCGCGTCGAGACGGTCCCGATAAAGGTCCAGAATCCGTTCGCGCCCCTCTTCCCCGGTCAGGGCGGTGTCCAGGCCGCGCCAGTCGCCGCCCATCTCGTCCACCAGCCGCGCCTCGCCCAGGGCACGGCGGTCGTCGCCGTTGGCCTGGCCGGTGAGCACCAGGGTCAGGTTTTCGCGCTGGCCGAGAATCTCCGCCAGGGTGCCCAGGGCCTGGCGGGTGTCCGGCCCGGGCCGGTCCGCGCCGGCGGCATAGGGTACGTACTCCAGGTCGCCGTCGCCGCCGCCCACCAGGCCGGCGAGCATGGAAAACGGCGCCGTGGCCGCTTTCACCAGCACGTTGCGCAGCACCCGGAACACCAGACCGCCGACGCTGAAGTCCGGGTCCGACAGATCCCCGGACAAACTCACCGGCAGGCGGATCATGCCGGAGCCGTCGCGCAGCACGGACAGGCCCAGCTTCACCGGTATGTCCATGGCCTGGTCGCTTTGCACCCGGTCGCCCAGGTAGAAGTCGTCCGCGGCCACCAGGGTGGTGCTGTCCAGTCGCTGGTCCTTGAGGCTCACCTCGGACTGCACGTCCAGGCGGCCCCGCTCCACGCCGAAGCCCAGGTAACGGGCGGTGAACGGGGTCAGGGTCTCCATGCCGTAGCCCTTGAGGCTGCCGTCCAGATCCAGGGTCAGGGGCTGGGCGTCCACGGTCCCTTGCAGGGTCAGGGTGGCGGTGCCGTTGACCTCGCCCCGGGTGTCCACCCGGGCTTTGCCGCCGGCGGTATCGAAGTCGTCCATGTGGCCGCGCCAGTCCTCCACGGTGACCTGGTATTCCGGCGACAGGGTCAGATCCCGGTGCGCCAGCCGCGAATCCTTCACCGACACCCGGCCCAGCCGCACCCGCCAGGGGGCGCCGCCGTCGTCCTCGGCGCCGTCGCCGCCCAGGCGCGCGCCCAGGCTCCGGCCCTGGTCGTCGAGCACGTGCAGAAAATCCAGGCCACGGGCGGCGAGGCCGTCGATGGCCACCCGTTCGTCGCCGGTGTTCACGGTCAGGCCGTCGGCGCTCAGGTTGGCCACCGACAGGAAGCGCCGGCCGCTCTCGGACAGGGCCCCGTCCGCCACGCTGGCGCGGCCGGTGAGGGTCACCGTGGGGCCGTCGCCGCTCACCGCCAGCGCCAGGTCGCCGCCGGCGCGGCCCTGGTCCACGGTGATCGGCACCGCCGCCTCCACCCAGGGCGACAGGGTGGCCAGGGGCAGGCCGTCGAATTTCAGCTTCGCCTTGAGGTCCAGCGGCGCCAGGCGGCCCTCGCCGGAATGGCTCAGGGTGCCCTGCTCCAGCACCTTGGTGTCGCCCTGCCATTGCCAGCGCACGCCGTCCTGGTCCAGGCGGAAATCACTGATCGTCAGGGCGCCGTCGGTGAGCGTCAGCTCCCGGGGCGTGGCCAGGGTGGCGTCGCGGAACACGGCAGCGGCGCCTTCCACGGCGAAGCGGTCCAGGCGGATGCGCCAGTCCGCCTCCCCCTGGCGCAGCTCCTCGGCGGTGTCCTCGGCGCGCTCGCGCACCTCCTCCTTGGCCCGTTCCGCCCGTTGCGGATCGTCGGGCAGGAACAGGGTGGCCAGGTCCAGGCCCTGGTCGGTGAGCACCGCCCGGGCGGCGGGATCGCGCACCGTCACCTCGGGCACCGTGAGCGTGCGCCCGGCGGTGTCCAGGGCGACGCCGGTCATCGCCAGCTCCGGCACCGTCACGCTGTCCTGGTCGCTGTCCTGGGGGCGGATGCGCAGGCCATCCAGGGTCAGCTCGCCGTTGTCCACGGTGAGGCTCTGGCCGGGCTCGGCGCTGAAGCGGTAGTCGGCGCCCAGGCCCAGCACCCCGGCCGGCACCTGGAACCGCACATGGGGCGCCAGCAGGCGGCCGAAGGACACCAGGTCCACCTTTTCCATGCTCAGGTGGCCGTCGACGCTGAACGGCGCGAAATGGAAGCGGCCGTCCCAGTCCAGGGTGCCGCCGTCCGGGCCTTCCACGCGCAGCTGGTAGCGGTTGTCGTCCTCGCCCACGCCACGGGTGGTCAGGTCGTCGATGGTGAAGGCCACGGGCAGGGTCAGGGTCACCGGGGCGTCGCCGGCGGCGTCGATCAGGTCCAGGCCGCCGCCGCTCAGGCGCAGGTGTTCCACCGTGAAGGCCGGCGGGCCGGCCTCCTGGTCCGCCGTCTCCGGCTCGTCGGCGGCCGGGTCCTCGCGGCCCAGGCGGGCGATGATGTCGTCCAGGTTGAGGGCGCCGTCCGCATCGCGGCGCAGCCGCGCGTCCAGCCCCTCCAGGTCCAGGTCGCCCACCCAGGGGCGCCAATGGAACAGGGAGGACCACAGCTCGGCGTTGAGATAGAGGCGGTCGAAGCGCGCCAGGGTGCCGGTGTCCGGGTCCGCCACCGAGAACCCTTCGGCGGTCACCGACAAGGTGAAGGGGTTGAGGGCCACCCGTTCCAGGGTCACCTCCCGGCCCAGCAGGTCGGTCAACCGCTCGCGGGCCTGGTCCCGGACCCAGCCGGGCAGCAGGAAGAACACCACCAGGGCGTAGAGCACGTACAACGCCGCCAGAATCGCCAGAGCGCGGCCGCCCCATCCCCGTGAGCGCCACCACCGAGCCGGTGTCTGCATGAATCACCGTCCTTATTCATAGAACGCCGTATCCTAACACCCAACTCACCGCCATGGCCCGGCATGGTCCCCGGCGCCCGGCGGATTCCGCCCCGCCGGCCATTGCCCGTCACCGCGCCGCGACGACAATGGGCGCTTTCCGATCGGGAGTTTTTCCATGAGCGACAATTACCTGCTCAAGCTTTACCAGCGCACCGCCCGCCTGCCCAAGGGCAAGGTGCTGTTTTCGCGGCTGTTCGCCCGCCAGGCGCCCTACTTCGGCACCGTCCGGCCGCTGGTGGAGGAGCTGCGGCCCGACTACTGCCGGGTCACCTTCAAGAAGCGCAAGGCGGTGCAGAACCACATTGGCACGGTGCATGTGATCGCCATCTGCAACGCCCTGGAAGCGGCCATGGGCGCCATGGCCGAGGCCTCCATTCCCAAGCACCTGCGCTGGATCCCCAAGGGCATGGACGTGCGCTACACCGCCAAGGCGGACAGCGACATCAGCGCCGTGGCGGAGGTGGAAGCCGGCGCCTGGGAGAACGGACCGGACGTGCCGGTGGCGGTGACCGCCCGGCGCGCCGACGGTACCCCGGTGGTGGAAGGCACCATCCATCTCTGGGTCACGGAAAAACCGGGGGTCACCGAAAAACCGGCCCGCCCATGAAGGCGGCGGCGCGGTCGGCGGCGGCGGCCAGATTGGCGTCCTGGTCGCCGCCGCTGCGTTTGCGCGGCTTGAGGTCGTGATCGCCATCGAACACCCAGTGCAGGGTCAGCGCCGCCGGCAGCGGGTAGCCCGCCACCTCCTCGCGCTTGCCGAACGGGTCCCGCTCGCCCTGGCAGATCAGCACCGGCCCGGTGAGGTCGGGGAAATGATCCAGACGGGTGCGCTCCGGCTTGCCCGGCGGGTGGAACGGATAGCCGAATACCACCGCCCCGGCCGGCGCCGGCGTGCCCGGGGCCGCCAGCAAGTGCGTGGCCATGCGCCCCCCCATGGACTTGCCGCCCACCCAGAGCGGGCCCTGGGCCCGGCCCGCCACGTCCTCCAGCACCGCCTGGAAGCGGGCCAGCAGTTTCGGTGCCCGGTCCGGCGGCGCCTTCACGCCTTCCGCCCGGCGCCGTGCCATGTAATCGAATTCGAAACGCGCCACCGCCACCCCGCGCGCCGCCAGCAGCGCCGCCATGCGCGCCATGAAGGGGCTGTCCATGGGCGCGCCGGCACCGTGGGCCAGGATCAGGGTGGCATGGGGCGCGCCCTCGGGGTGGTCCCACAGCAGGGCGGAAGGTTCGGGCATGGCCGGCTCTCCGGGTGGCGATGTATCGGGGGCGCTAACCGTCCCACAAATGCAGTTGCCCGGCCAGCCCCGGCGGGCGGAAGGCGCCGGTGTCCAGGGTGAAGGCCTCCCGGGGCGCCAGGCCGGCGCGCTGGCAGGCGGTGCGGAAGCGCCGCGACAGCAACTGCGCCCAGGGCCCCTGGCCCCGGTGGCGATGGTGCCAGGCACTGTCGTAGACGGCGCCGCCGTGCAGTTCGCGCACCGTGGCCATGACCTTGCCGGCCCGGTCCGGATAATGGGTCTCCAGCCACTCCTGCCACAGCCCGCCCAGCTCATGGGGCAGCCGCAGGATCACATAGCCGGCGCTGCGCGCTCCGGCGGCGGCCACCTGCTCGACGATGTCCTCCATCTCGTGGTCGTTGATGAAGGGGATCAGCGGCGCCACCAGCACCGTCACCGGCACCCCGGCCCGGGCCAGTTCGCGGACCGTGCGCAGCCGCTCGCGGCCGCCGCTGGCGCGCGGCTCCAGCTGGCCCTTGAGGCGGTTGTCCAGGGTGGTCACCGACACCGCCACGGAGGCGCGGCCCTCCCGGGCCATGGGGCCGATCAGGTCCAGATCGCGCAGCACCAGGGCACTCTTGGTGATCAGGCTGAACGGGTGCCGGCATTCACTGAGCACCTGCAGGATCTCCCGGGTAAGGCGCCGCTCCCGCTCCACCGGCTGGTAGGGGTCGGTGGCGGTGCCGATCACCAGCGGCCGGCACTGGTAACCGGGCTTGCGCAGGGTGTCGCGCAGCACCTCGGCGGCGTTGTCCTTGCAGAAGATTTCCGACTCGAAATCCTGGCCCGGGGACAGGTCCACATAGGCGTGGTTGGGCCGGGCGAAACAGTAGATGCAGCCGTGCTCGCAGCCCCGGTAGGGATTGAGGCTGGTGTCGAAGTGCAGGTCCGGGCTCTGGTTGCGGGTGAGGATCGAGCGGGCGATCTCCCGGTGGTAACGGGTGGGCCGCGCCGCCGCCGGTTCCTCATGTTCGCTGTGGGTGGTCGCGAAGCGGCCGGGGCGCCGGTTCAGGGTGCCACGGTTGGACGCGCGGGTGGCCATGGGCAAGCTCCAGAATACTGTTCTTATGGACAGTATAGTGAGAGCGGACGGGACTGCAACGTGTGACCACCTGGAGCGGTGGCGGTGCTCAGTGCGGGCGGACCGGCTGCACCAGCACCCAGGGCATCACCACCACGGTCCACAGCTCCTGGCCGGCTTCGAACCAGGCCCGCGCCTGTTCGTCCTGGACGCCGTCCACGCGCCCCTGGGCGCGCCATTGCTGGAGCTGCTCGGCACGGTCCTCGGCGAACGCCACCGCCACCTCGATCAGATCCAGGTCGCCGGCCACCGCCACGGTCTGGCCCCGGGCGAAGAACGGCTGCAGTTCGGCCCAGTGGGCGCGGGCGGTTTCCTGGTTGAGCTTGGCTTTGAGGATGTCCGTGTCGCTGGGTTCGGCCATGGGGTCCTCCGGGGTTGGCGGGGGCGCCATTATGGGGACCGGGGCCGCAAAAAGAAACGCCCGCCTGGGGAAGGCGGGCGGGCTGTACCGGGCCGAAAAGAACCTCCTTGTTCGTTCGCGTCCTTGCCAAACCACTATAGGAGCGACGACGGCGCTTATCGATCAGAGATTTGCTCTGATTCGTGTAGGAAATTCGCTATTCCCAACGTATGCTCGCGCCGACATCGGGCACCGGTTCCCCGTCCCGGTCGAACAATTCCAGGCGCGCGCCCTGCTCGTCCAGGCTGACCCGGGAGAAGGCGTCGCGGCTGTACACCCGGCCCGGCACCCGCACCTTGCCCAGGGACGGCTTCCACAGGCCGCGCAGGCGGTGGTCGTCGCGAATCATCGGCCGGTACCAGCGGAACGCCATCAGCGCCGTGGGCCAGAACAGGCCGGAGCAGATCCAGGCGTGCAGCGGCGCCTTGCCGAGACCGTCCAGGCGCGCGTACAGGGAGGCATGCACATCGCCGCTGAGCACCAGCAGCCGGCGCGCGCCGCTGGCGCGGATGCCGTCCAGCAGCCGCTGACGCTGGGCGCGGAAGCCCTCCCAGCTGTCCTCGCCGCGGAACGGCCAACGCTGCTCCGGAAACAGCGGCACCGACGACACCAGGCATTTGACGCGGTCCGGCCCGTCGTTGAGCCAGGCGAGCACCGCCTGCTCCTGCTCCCGGGAGAGGATGTTGCGCTGCCAGGGCCAGCGGCTCAGGGCCCGCTCGGTGCGCAGATCCATCAGGAAGAAGTCGGCGGCGCCCCAGCGGAACCGGTACCAGAGCTGCTCCGGGTCCCGGCCCAGGCGGCTGCCCGCCGCGTTCAGCGGCACCGCCGGGGAGTGCGAGGCCTGGTAAATCTGGTAGGCCTTCATGGCCGCCGGGTACTTGCTGGTCCACAGATCCGGATTGGCGCGGGCCGGCCAGTTGTTCTCGATCTCATGGTCGTCGAGGATCATGTGGTGGTTGTGGTTGGCCATCAGCCGGCGGATGTTGGGCTGGCCGAAACTCTGCCGGTAGAGGTCGAAATACTGTTGCTGGGAGGAGGCGGCGCCCAGCTTCCAGGTGGCGTCGGCGTAGACCTGATCGCCGGCGTACAGCACGAAGTCGGTGTCCCGCTCGGCGGTCTGCCGGCCCATGACCTCGAAGATGCGATCGGCGCGGTCGTCCTCCACCTCGTGGTCGAGCCCCACGAAACGGTAGCAGCAGGAACCGAACAGGAAGCTCACCGGCGCCCGGTCGTCGTCCGGGGCGGTGCGGAAGTGCCCCAGGGGCAGGCGGTGCCAGTCCAGTTGGGTGTCGGCGCTGTCCGGCCGCTCCACGTACCCGGCCTGGTATTCATAGCGGGTGCCCGGACTCAGATCGCGCAGCACCACCACGCCGCTGCTGTCGAAGTTGCCGTTGATGCGGAAATGCCGGGGCCCGCGCCAGTGGGGCTCGCCCACCGCCCGCCAGCGAATGCGGCCGTGGGGCGCCTTGCGACCCGCCGCCAGGGCGCCGGCGGGCATCACGCCAAGAATGCGGATGTGGGTGCGTCCGGCGGTGCCGACGATCGGCCCCACCGCGAATGGTAAGACGGATATGGTCAAGGTTCCCTCCCCGGGCCATCGTGGATTGAGCCCCCGCATAAGCGCTGCTAGCATCGATAAAGGCCAACGACGGGGTACCCTTTATTTTGATGCAGGAAGCGGTTTCTTACCTTCTGCGGTTCGCCGTACTGACACTCCTGATCGGACTCCTTCCCTCCCCCGCGTGGAGCCAGGAAAGCGCCGTGATCGACGGCCAGAGCGATACGCTGCGACCCTACGCGGCCCTCAGTTATTTTTGTACGCCTCCGGAACAGTCCCCCGCTCCCGAAGCCGTGAAAAGCGACCCGGACGCCTGGCCCTGGCGGCGCGCCGACGGCGTACCCAACCTGGGTTTCACCGCCGAGCACTGCTGGTTCCGTCTGCCGGTGCGCAACGTCTCCGACCAACCCGCCGACTGGTGGCTGGTGGTGGAGTACGCCCTGCTCGGCGAGCTGGACGTGCACGTGCTCGACGGCGACCGCGCCGTGGCCGACTACCGCGCCGGCATGGACCGCCGCTTCGACACGCGCCCGGCGGCGGAGGCTTTGCCGGCGTTTCCCCTGAGCCTGCCCGCCGGCGCCGAGCGCACCGTGCTCATGGAAGTCGCTTCGCCTCACAGCATTCAACTGCCTCTGCGGCTGATGAGCAAGTCCGCCTACGATCAGGCGCTGCTCAGCCACACCCTGATCCAGGGGGTGTTCTTCGGCGGCATGCTGGTGATGATCCTCTACAACCTGTCGCTGTTCTTCTCGATCCGCGAGCGCGCCTACCTGCTCTACGTGCTGTGGTCACTGGCCATCACCCTGTTCATGGCGGTGTTCCACGGCTACGCCCAGAAGTACCTGTGGCCGGGCTCCGCCCTGCTCAGCCAGTACGTGATGCACTACCTGCTGCCGGTGCTGGTAATCCTGCCATCGCTGTTCACGCTGCATTTTCTGGATTTGCCGTCCCGGGCACCGCCGCTGGCGCGGCTGCTCAAGGGGCTGGTGACCACCGGCGTGGTGCTGCTGCTGGCGGCGCCCTTCGTGAGCCGCCAGTGGCTGATTCCGGTGGCGGTACTGGCGGTGCTGGCGATGGATTTCAGCATCCTGCTGGCCGGCGTGCTGCGCAGCGCCGCCGGCGACCCGGACGCGCGCATCTTCACCCTGGCCTGGCTGTGCTTCATCGTCGGCGCCGCCGCCATGTCGCTGAACAAGTATGGCGTGCTGCCGCGCACCGACCTCACCGAGAACCTGCTCCAGGTGGGCGTGTTCCTGGAGGTGATCCTGCTGTCGCTGGCCCTGGCGCGGCGCATCAACCGGCTCAAGGAAGCCCACGCCCTGTCGGTGCGCGACAAGGCCATCGCCGAGATGGATGCCTTCAAGGCCGGCGCCCGCAACCAGGCCAAGAGCGAATTCCTGGCCACCATGAGCCATGAGATCCGCACGCCGATGAACGGCATCATCGGCATGACCGATCTGCTGCGCCGCACCGACCTGAACAGCCAGCAGGCCCAGTACGTGGACACCATTCACCAGTCCACCCAGTCCCTGGTGACGGTGATCAACGACATCCTCGATTACTCACGCATCGAATCCGGCAAGCTGGAGCTGGAATACCAGGACGTGGACGTGGAACAGCTGATCGACGACTGCGTGCGGCTGTTCGCCCTGCGCGCCTCGGAAAGCGGCGTGTCCCTGTACACCTACGTGGATTCCCGGGTGCCCCGGCGCATCCGCACCGATCCGATCCGCGTCAAGCAGATCCTCACCAACCTGCTCAGCAACGCCTACAAGTTCACCGACCGGGGCCAGGTGGCGCTGCACCTGGGCGTGCGCCAGCCCCCGGACGAGCAAGGCCACTGCGTGGTGATGCTGGAAGTGGTGGACACCGGCATCGGCCTGGACGAGGCCCAGCAGCAGAACCTGTTCCAGGTGTTCGGCCAGAGCACCCGGGGCAGCCGCCACCGCCTGCAGGGCACCGGCCTGGGCCTGACCATCTGCAAGCGGCTCACCGAGCTGCTCGGCGGCGAAATCGGCGTGTCCAGCTCCCTGGGCCGGGGCGCCACCTTCTGGGTCACCCTGCCCACCCTGTCCCGGGAACCGGCGCGGCCGGAAAAGGCCCTGGCCGGTCACCGGGTGATGATGATTGACAACGACGCTTCCCTGGCGCTCAGCCTGTCACAGCTGATGACGCGCTGGGGCCTGACGGTGCAGGAATACGCGGACTGCGAGCAGGCCCTGGCGGGGCTGGACGCGGAGGAAGCGTCGGCGGATCTGCTGCTCGCCTCGGAGGCCAACCTGGCCCGCCGCGACGTGCTCACCACCATCCGCGAGCGGCTCGGCAACCCGCCGCTGCTGATTCTCCAGGCCACCGGCGCGGAAATCACCGGCGAACTGCCCGACGACATGCTGCTGGTGGAAACGCCGGTGTCGGCCCGGGCCCTCAAGCACAGCCTGGGCACCCAGCTGCGCGAACGGGAGGAAGCCGCCGCCGACCCGGTGGCGCCACCGGCCCGGGGCGGCCACCCCAGCCTGTCGCGGCTCAACGTGATGGTGGTGGAGGACAACGCGGTCAACCAGCTGGTGATCGACAGCATCCTGCGCTCCATTGGCATCCAGGCCACCCTGCTCACCGACGGCGGCCAGGCGGTGCGGCGCATGGAAGCGACCCCGGGCAACTGGGACGTGATCTTCATGGACTGCGAGATGCCGGTGCTGGACGGCTACCAGGCCACCCGCGAGATCCGCCTGCTGGAAACCCGCCTGGACGTGGACCCGTGCTGGATCATTGCCCTGTCCGCCCACGCCACCGGCGATTATGTGCACAAGGCCCGGGACGCCGGCGTGGACGATTACCTGAGCAAGCCGGTGTCCCGCAATCAGGTGCTGGAGGCGCTGCAGCGCAACCGGGCGATGAGCGGCGCGGGCTGAAGGGATCGCGCCTGAAGCCGCTCCTACCCGGCAACCGGCAGCCACCGTAGGAGCGGCTTCAGCCGCGAACGGCCCGGGCAGTTTCAACAGCGCGTCGGGGCCAGTATCATAACGGCCCTGATTTCCCGTCGAAGATTGAAAGCCCCATGAGCGAACAACCCCGCAAGATCCTGGTCACCAGTGCCCTGCCCTACGCCAACGGCCCGATTCACCTGGGCCACCTGCTGGAATACATCCAGACCGACATCTGGGTGCGCTTCCAGAAACTGCGCGGTCAGCGGTGCACCTATGTCTGCGCCGACGACGCCCACGGCACCGCCATCATGCTCAAGGCGGAAGAGAAAGGCATTTCCCCGGAACAGCAGATCGCCGAGGTGAAAGCGGACCACGAACGGGACTTCGCCGATTTCCAGATCCGCTTCGACAACTACTACAGCACCCACAGCCCGGAGAACCGCCAGTTCTCCGAGATGATCTTCCAGCGCAACAAGGACGCCGGCTACATCGTCGAGAAGGAGATCACCCAGCTGTACGATCCGGAAAAGGGCATGTTCCTCTCCGACCGCTTCGTGCGCGGCACCTGCCCCAAGTGCAAGGCCCCGGACCAGTACGGCGACAACTGCGAGGTGTGCGGCGCCACCTATTCCCCCTCGGAGCTGATCGAGCCCTACTCCGCGGTGAGCGGCGCCACCCCGGTGGAAAAGCAGACCACCCAGCTGTTCTTCGACCTGCCCCAGTTCGAGCCCATGCTGCGCGAGTGGACCCGCTCCGGCTCCCTGCAGGAAGGCGTGGCCAACAAGCTGCAGGAATGGATCGAGGAACTGCACCCCTGGGACATCTCCCGGGAAGCGCCCTACTTCGGCTTCGAGATCCCCGGCTACCCGGGCAAGTACTTCTACGTCTGGCTGGACGCGCCGATCGGCTACATGGCCAGCTTCAAGAACCTGTGCGAGCGCGAAGGCTGGGACTTCGACGACTACTGGAAAGCGGATTCCGATGCCGAGCTGTACCACTTCATCGGCAAGGACATCATCAACTTCCACGGCCTGTTCTGGCCGGCCATGCTGGAAGGCGCCGGGCTGCGCAAGCCCACCGCCATCTACAGCCACGGCTTCGTCACCGTCAACGGCGCCAAGATGTCCAAGTCCCGGGGCACCTTCATCATGGCCCGCACCTACCTGGATCATCTGGACCCGGAATACCTGCGCTATTACTTCGCCGCCAAGCTCAACAGCCGGGTGGACGATTTCGACCTCAACCTGGAAGACTTCGCCCAGCGGGTGAACACCGACCTGGTGGGCAAGGTGGTGAACATCGCCAGCCGCACCGGCAACTTCGTCAAGAAATTCGGCGGCGTGCTCGCCGCCCAGCCGGACAACCCGCTGCTGGTGCGCGAGGCCCAGGAAGCGGCGCCGCGCATCGCCGCCTTCTACGAACAGCGTGAGTTCGGCAAGGCGATGCGCGAGATCATGGCCCTGGCCGACCACGCCAACGGCTACATCGCCGACAAGGCCCCCTGGTCCCTGGCCAAGGAAGACGGCAAGGACCGCGAGGTGCTGGAGATCTGCACCACCGCCCTGAACGTGTTCCGCCTGCTGACGCTCTACCTGAAGCCGGTGCTGCCGGGCCTGGCGGAGCGCGCCGAGGCGTTCCTCGACATCGAACCGATGACCTGGGGGGACGCCGACCAATTGCTCCTGGAACACCCGATCAACAAGTTCAAGCCGCTCATGGCGCGGGTCGACATGGCCCACATCGAGGCCATGCTGGCGGACTCCCGGGACACCAACCCGGCGGCCCCGGCCGACAATGGCGCCGACAAGAAGAAGGACGCCGAGGACGACACCATCACCATCGACGACTTCCTCAAGGTGAAGCTGCGCGCCGCCCGGGTCACCAAGGCGCAACACGTGGAGGGCGCCGACAAGCTGCTGCAACTGACCCTGGACGTGGGCGAGCTGGGCGAGCGCAACGTGTTCGCCGGCATCAAGGCCAAATACGCCCCGGAAGATCTGGAAGGCCGGCTGGTGGTGCTGGTCGCCAACCTGGCGCCGCGCAAGATGAAGTTCGGCGTCTCCGAGGGCATGGTGCTGGCCGCCGGCCCCGGCGGCGAGGACATCTTCATCCTCTCCCCGGACAGCGGCGCCGAGCCGGGCATGGAAGTCCGCTAGCGCCCATCCACGCGCTAGGAGCGCCGCCCGGCCGCTCCTAGCGCGATATTCAACCTACGGAGCCGCGCGGGGAAAGCGCTTTGTCGATAAGCCCTTTCACCCGCTCCCGCAGGTCTTGTCCCTCAAGCGGGGTGTAAAGCCGGTTATGGTAATCACTGATTTTGTCGGCCAGTGCCAACAACTCATCCCGCTCCACCGGATAAACGGACAAGGCTTCGCGGACAAAATCCAGATCGTTACGCATGACGCCGCCATCATTGGCCGCCGCGGCCAGCTTTGAAATGATCAAATCCGGCACGGAAGGCAGAACGGCGGTATAGGTCCGGGTGCCGTCCGATGAGGGCGTACTGCGGCGCACCTGGCGATCCTCCCAGTCTTGCGGCAGAACCGCTGTTGTTTCCGAGACAGGATCAATGTAGTAACCATGGGTCTCATGGAAGGGGCTTCCATAGCCTTGGATGTCGAGCAGCTCCGTTGCTTCTTCATCGTGCGAGAAATACATATCCACCTCCACCGACATTAAAGCGCCGTGGGGAGGTTGAATATCACCCGGAAGCTGAGCGACCAGTGCCTGCGAACCGATGATGACCACCTCGCTTTTGCCAACCGCCTCGCACGCGGCACGGACCAGATGGGCGACTTTCTCCGGAGTCATGCCCGCATCACCTGGCTTGAACGCCGCCCTGGGCGCCGAGCCCTGGCGAAGACGAGCGGGCTGGCGATCAGCATGCCGCGCTGATGAGGGGTGCGTGGCGTCATGAACGCCCGCATGGCCGGCAGATCCCGTCGCGATAGCAGCCTCCGCCATTCTTCATACCAATACAGCGCGCCAGTGTCCTTTTCTTGCCGGGCAAGCGCCTCCCACTGGCCGACCAGGACGAGCAAGTCGTCCATCACCTCTGGATGCTCGTCGACAATAACCAATGCCTCGGCGTAGGCTTGGAGCCGTTTCCGGTCCGTTTTTATCCGCAGATCGTCCATAGGGTCACCCAGTCAATCCAGCCAGCCCCAAAAGACTAACAAAAAAGCAGCCACCACACCGCCTTCGCCACCTACGGAGCCGCGCGGGAAGCTACCTCGTAGCGTCTCGTCGTGGCCCGGATGGAGAGTCCGGCTCCCCGACTGTCTGAAGCGCGCATAAAAAAAAGCGGCCATAAAAAAAGCGGCCCGGGGGCCGCTCCTTTGGTCAGCGTGTCAGCGCCGGGCTTACTGCTGCTGGCCCTGCTGCTGTTGCTGCATTTGCTGCTGCATCTGGCGCATCTGCTCACGCTGTTGGCGGGCCCGCTCTTCCAGGGTGGCACGCTGTTCCTCGGTGAGGGTGTCCTGGATGCGCGCCTGGAGCAGCACGGTCTCGGCGGCGATATCGCCGGTCACTTCGCCCAGCTCCTCCGCCTGATCACGGATGTCGCCTTCGTCGTAGTCGGGACCGATCTGTTCGCTCAGGGACTGCTGCAGCTCCTGGGCTTCCATGCGCATGTTGTTGATCTTGCCCTCGGAGTCCTGCATGAAGTCACGCATCTCCGATTTCTGATCGTCGCTCAGCCCCACGATCTGGTCGAGCTGATCAACGCGGTCCGCCTGGGACGGCGCCTGCTGGGCGTGGACCACGCCACCCAGACCCAATGCCAGCAGCGTGATGCTCAGTCGCTTAACGATCGCCATAGTGTTCTCCATTCAGTCTTTACAGGATCCGTGATCCGCGAGAGGACCACCCTACCGGATCAGGCAACGTTTCTTCACCCCCGTTCCCGGGGGTTTTTCCCCAGGGCGGCGGCGCGAAGCACCCGCTTACCCGTGCGCCCCAGTCATGGCGCGGTGTCGCGGGGGTCACTCGGAAACGGAAAATTTTGCTAAACTCGCGCCCTCGGAAGCCCAAGAACGACGCCACCCATGACCGAATACCTGTTGATCCTGATCAGCGCGGTGCTGGTGAACAATTTCGTGCTGGTCCAGTTCCTGGGCCTGTGCCCCTTCATGGGCGTCTCCAACAAGGTGGAAACGGCCATGGGGATGTCCCTGGCCACCACCTTCGTGCTCACCCTCTCCTCGGTGCTGTCCTACCTGACCTGGGCCTACATCCTGGTGCCCTTCGAGCTGGAATACCTGCGCACCATCAGTTTCATCCTGGTGATCGCGGTGGCGGTGCAGTTCACCGAGATGTTCGTCAAGAAGGCCAGCCCACTGCTGTACCGGGTGCTGGGCGTGTTCCTGCCGCTGATCACCTCCAACTGCGCGGTGCTGGGCGTGGCGCTGCTCAACGTGCGCCAGGCGGACGCCACCTTCATGAGCTCGCTGACCTACGGGCTGGGCGCCGCCCTGGGCTTCTCCCTGGTGCTGGTGCTGTTCGCCGCCCTGCGCGAACGCATCGCCGTGGCCGACGTGCCCGAGGCGTTTCGCGGGCCGAGCATCGGCCTGATCACCGCCGGGCTCATGTCCCTGGCGTTCATGGGCTTCTCCGGGCTGATCAAGTTATGACCACGGTGCTGATCGCGATCGCCGCCCTGCTGGCCCTGGCCGCCGTGTTCGGTGCCGCCCTGGGCTTCGCCTCGGAGAAGTTCAAGGTGGAAGGCGACCCGATCGTCGACCAGATCGACGGCCTGCTGCCGCAGACCCAGTGCGGGCAGTGCGGCCATCCGGGCTGCCGCCCCTACGCCGAGGCCATCGCCGAGGGCGAGGAGCACAACCGCTGCCCGCCCGGCGGCGAGGCCACCGTGGAAGCCCTGGCCGACTTGCTCGGCCGCGAGGTGCTGCCCCTGGACGACGACGGCGCCGAGGACGCCGGCGAGGATCGGGTGGCCTTTATCCGCGAGGACGAATGCATCGGCTGCACCAAGTGCATCCAGGCCTGCCCGGTGGACGCCATCGTCGGCGCCGCCAAACAGATGCACACCGTGATCGCCGACGAATGCACCGGCTGCGATCTGTGCGTGGAGCCGTGCCCGGTGGACTGCATCGACATGCTGCCCCGGGAAACCACCCTGGCCACCTGGAGCTGGGATCGCCCCGCCGGCATCGGCCGGCGGCCGGAAAACCGTATCGACGTGGTCAACCTGTGATGCTCGGTCTGTTCCGCAAAGCCCGCCAACCCACCCTGGTGTTCGACTTCCCCGGCGGCGTCCACCCCCCGGAGCACAAGGACCGCTCCAACGGCACCCCGATCCAGCCCGGCCCGCTGCCCGCGCAGCTGGTGCTGCCGCTGAACATGCACCTGGGCGCGCCGGCCAAACCCTGCGTGGGCGCGGGCGACCGGGTGCTCAAGGGCGAGAAGATCGCCGAGCCGGTGGGCGCGGTGAGCGCCGCCCTGCACGCCCCCACCTCCGGCACCGTGGTGGCCATCGGCCCGCGGCCGATCCAGCATCCCTCCGGGCTGGACGCCCTCTGCATCGTCATCGAACCGGACGGCGAGGAGCGCTGGGTCGAGCGCCGGCCGGTGGCGGACCCGGCGGCCCTGGGCCCGGACGGTCTGGTGGCGCTGCTGCGCGACGCCGGCGTGGCCGGCCTGGGCGGCGCCGGCTTCCCCACCGCCGTGAAGGTGACCCTGGGCGACCACCAGCGGGTGGCGCAGCTGATCATCAACGCGGTGGAGTGCGAGCCCTACATCACCGCCGACGACCGCCTGATGCGCGAACGCGCCGACGAGATCGTCGCCGGCATCCGCCTGCTGCAGTACCTGCTCAATCCCCAGGACACCCTGATCGGCATCGAGGACAACAAGCCGGAGGCCATCGCCGCCATCCGGAGCGCCTGCGCCGGCTCCGACATCCAGGTGCGGGTGGTGCCCACCAAATACCCCTCCGGCGGCGAGAAACAGCTGATCCAGCTGCTCACCGGCAAGGAGGTGCCCAGCGGCGCGATCCCCGCCCAATGCGGCGTGGTGTGCCAGAACGTGGGCACCGCCTGGGCGATCAAACGGGCCGTCCACGATGGCGAGCCGTTGATCCGCCGCGTCACCACGGTCACCGGCGACGCCGTGGCCCGCCCCGGCAACTACGAGACCCTGCTCGGCACCCCGGTACGCGACCTGCTGCGCCACGCCGGCGTGGACGGCGAACGCCTGGGCCGGCTGGTGATGGGCGGCCCGATGATGGGCTTCACCCTGCACGACCCGGCGGTGCCCGTGGTCAAAACCAGCAACTGCCTGATCGCCGCCACCGCCGAGGAGCTCCCGGAACCGCCGCCGGAGCAGGCCTGCATCCGCTGTGGCGCCTGCGCGGAGAGCTGCCCGGCCAGCCTGCTGCCCCAGCAGCTGTACTGGTACGCCAAGAGCGACGACTTCGAGCGCGCCCAACGGCACGACCTGATGGACTGCATCGAGTGCGGCGCCTGCGCCTATGTGTGCCCCAGCCACATCCCGCTGGTGCAGTACTACCGCTATGCCAAGGGCGAAATCCGCCACCAGGCCGCCGAACAGCTCAAGGCGGACCGCGCCCGGGAGCGCTTCGAGGCCCGCCAGGCGCGCCTGGAGAAGGAACGGGAAGAGAAGGAAGCCCGCCGCCGGGCGCGCCTGGAGGCCAACCGCCAGAAGCAGGCCGCCGCCCAGGCCCCGGCCGGCGACGACAACCGCCTGGCGGATCTCAAGAAAGCGGTGGGCAAGGCCTCCAGCACCTACAAGGCGGCGGTCAAAGCCGCCAAGACCGCCGAGGCCCAGGAAGCGGACAACGCCGCCGAGCTGCGCGCCCGGGCCGACCAGCTCAAGGCCGAGGCGGACCGCCTCAAGGCGGAGCTGCGCGACGCCAAGGCCGGCGCCCCCGCCGCCGCGCCCACCGCCGATCCGCTCGCCGACCTGAAGAAAGCGGTGACCGAGGCGTCCAGCGCCTATAAAGCGGCGGTCCGGGACGCCAAGGCGGCGGAAGCGGAAGAAGCCGGGGACGCCGCCGAACGGCGCGCCGAGGCGGACCGCCTGAAAGCGGAAGCGGACCGCCTCAAGGCGGAACTGCGCGAGGCCAAGGCCAACGCCCCCGCCGCCGGCGCCCCGGCAGCGGCGCCCACGGATCAGCTGGCCGACCTGAAGAAGGCCGTGGGCGAGGCCTCCAGTGCCTATAAGGTGGCGGTGAAGGCGGCCAAGGCCGCCGAGGCGGAGGGTACCGACAACGCCCACGAGCTGCGCGCCAAGGCGGACACCCTCAAAGCGGAAGCGGACCGCCTCAAGGCGGAGCTGCGCGACGCCAAGGCCGCCAACCCCGGCGCGGCGGTGAAACCCGCACCGGCTCCCGCCGGCAAGACACCGGACGGCACCCCGGCCGCCACTCCGGCCACCGAGGAAGCCTCCCCCACGCCGCCCACCGCCGACCCGGAAGCCGCCGCCAAGCGCCAGAAACGCCTCAAGGCCCTGAAGACCGCCTACAACATGGCCCACAAGCAGTACAAGGAAGCCCATGCCGCCCTGGAGCGGGCCGAGCGCGACGCCGGCGACGACGACCAGGAACGGCTGGACGCCCTGGCCGCCAAGGTGGACAAGCTCAAGGCCAAGGCCAACCACTGCCGCGACGCCCTCAACGCCCTGGTGGAAGAAGCCAAGGCGGACATCCGTGCCCACACCGGCAAGAATCTGAAGACCCTCAAACTGGAGGCGGCCCGGGCGGAAAGCGCCCTGCGCCAGAAGGCCGACGAACTGGCCCGGCTGCGGGACACCGCCGACGCCGACACCCTGGAGACCCTGGACGCGGAGGTGCGCGCCCTGGATGAGGAAGCCCAGGTGGCGCGCCGTGCCCTGAAACAGGCGGTGGAGGAACAGGGGCTGGTGGAGGACGACCAATGAGCCTGATCAACGCCCCCTCCCCGCACACCCGGGAGCGCACCGACACCGGCGCGGTGATGCGCCGGGTAATCCTGGCCACCCTGCCCGGCCTGGCGGTGCTGGTCTGGCAGTTCGGCGCCGGGGTGCTGTTCAACGTGCTCTGGGCCGCCGCCGTGGCGCTGGCCTGCGAGGCCCTGTTCCTGCGTGCCCGGGGCAAGCCGGTGGGCTTCTACCTGCGCGACGGCAGCGCCCTGGTCACCGCCGTGCTGCTGGGCCTGGCGTTGCCGCCCACGGCGCCCTGGTGGCTGCCCCTGATCGGCGTGGCCTTCGCCATCGTGGTGGCCAAGCAGCTCTATGGCGGGCTGGGCATGAACCCGTTCAACCCGGCCATGGTGGGCTATGTGCTGCTGCTGATCTCCTTCCCGGTGGCCATGACCCAATGGATCGCCCCGGGCCAGGCCCCGGCTCCGGCCGACAGCCTGGCCCTGTTCCTCGGCCAGACTCCGGCGGACGCCTTCAGTGGCGCCACCCCCCTGGACACCTTCCGCACCTGGGCCGGCGACGCCGGTGCCCTGGCCGAGCACGGCATCCTCCAGGGCGTGCTGGCCGGTCGCGGCTGGCAGTGGGTAAACCTGGCGTTCCTGGTCGGCGGCCTTTATCTGCTGGCGCGCCGGGTGATCGGCTGGCACATTCCGGTGGCGTTCCTGGCCGGCCTGGGCGTGCCGGCGCTGATCGCCCATCAGATCGACGCGGCGCGCTTCGCCGGCCCGCTGTTTCATCTGTTTTCCGGCGGCGCCATGCTGGGCGCCTTCTTCATCGCCACCGACCCGGTGAGCGCCGCCACCAGCCGCCTGGGGCGCTTCATCCAGGCCCTGCTGATCGGCGTGCTGATCTGGGTGATCCGCACCTTCGGCGGCTACCCGGACGCGGTGGCCTTCGCGGTGCTGCTGCTCAACTTGGCGGCGCCGTTCATCGACTACTACACGCGGCCCCGCGCCTACGGCCATAAAGGAGCCCGCTCATGATCCGCCAGGCGGTGACCCGCAACGCCGTGATCCTGGGGCTGTTCGCCATCGGCACCGCCGCCGCCCTGGCGCTCACCAACCAGGCCACCCTGGCGCGGGTGGAATGCAACCGCCAGCAGGCGCTGATCGGCTCCCTGGCCCAGGTGATGCCCGCCGACCACCACGACAATGTGCTGCTCGACGACCGGGTGGCCGTGCGCGATCCGCTGCTCGGACGCGGCGGGAAAACCGTCTACCGGGCCCGCCGCGACGGCGCCCCCGGCGGCGCGGTGCTGGAGGCCACCGCCCCGGACGGCTACGGCGGCGCCATCAACCTGATCGTCGGCGTGGATATGGACGGTCGCGTTCTGGGCGTGCGCGCGGTACCGCCGCACAACGAAACCCCGGGCCTGGGCGACAAGATCGAACGCCGCAAGTCCGACTGGATCCTGTCGTTCAACGGCAAGTCCCTGGACAATCCGGCCCCGGACGGCTGGGCGGTGAAGAAAGACGGCGGCCGCTTCGACAGCTTCACCGGCGCCACCATCACGCCGCGCGCCGTGGTCACCGCCGTGCACCGGGCGCTACGCTATTTCAACGCCCACCGCGACGACCTGTTCGCCGCCCCCGCCCTGCCCCATAACACGGAGACCTGCGATGGCTGACGTGGACTACAAGAAAATCACCCGGGACGGCCTGTGGACCAACAACCCGGCCACCGTGCAGATCCTCGGCCTGTGCCCGCTACTGGCGGTCACCGGCACCGTGGTCAACGCCCTGGGCCTGGGCCTGGCCACCCTGGTGGTGCTGATGGGCTCCAACGCGGCGGTGTCGATGATTCGCGGCTATGTCACCGACGCCGTGCGTCTGCCCGCCTTCGTGATGATCATCGCCGCCCTGGTGACCATCATCGAAATGCTGATGCGCGCCTTCACCTTCGAGCTTTACGAGATCCTGGGCATCTTCATCCCGCTGATCGTCACCAACTGCACCGTGCTGGGCCGCGCCGACGCCTTCGCCAGCAAGCACCCGGTGCTGCCCAGCCTGGTGGACGGCTTCATGATGGGCGCCGGCTTCCTGGTAATCCTGGTGATCCTGGGGGCGCTGCGCGAAGTGCTCGGCCAGGGCACCCTGTTCGACAATATGCAATTGCTGTTCGGCCCCGCCGCCGCCGGCTGGCGCCTGGAGGTGATTCCCGACTACCCGGGCTTCCTGCTCGCCGTGCTGCCGCCCGGGGCCTTCCTGGGCCTGGGGCTGATCATCGCCGGCAAGAACGTCATCGACCGGCGCCTCAAGGACGCCCGCAAGGCCCGCCAGGCGGACGCTCCCAAGGCCAGCCGCCGGGTGCGCACCACCGGCAAGGTGTAAAAACGCGGTTTTAACGACCTTATACAACGTTCACGCGCGGTTTCGGGTACAACATCGCCAAAGCCATGAAGAAAAAGGAGGCTGCGATGAATACCCCGGCAACAGTGGCATTGGCCGTGGTCGGCACCCTGGCGGTGGTCGGCGTGGGTTACGGCGGTTACAAGGCCGTCAGCGGCGACGCCAACCGCTACGCGGAAGTGGTCAAGGTGGAACCCGCCACCAAGAGCTACCAGGAACCGGAGCAGCGCTGCCAGCAGGTCACCGTGCAGCGGCAGAAGCCGGTGAAGGACAAACACCAGATCACCGGCAGCGCCATCGGCGCCGTGGTGGGTGGTGTCATCGGCCACCAGTTCGGTGGCGGCAGCGGCAAGGACGCAGCCACCGCGGCGGGCGCCATCGCCGGCGGCTACGCGGGCAACAAAACCCAGGAACGGATGCAGGAAGGCAACACCTACACCACCACCGAGGAACGTTGCCAGACGGTGATGAACACCCGCACCGAGAAAAACGGCTACAACGTCACCTACCGCCTGGACGGCCAGACCCGCACCGTGCGCATGGACGACGAGCCCGGCGACCGTCTGCCGGTGGAAAACGGCCAGGTAGTCACGGACTGACCCCTTCCCTTCTCCCCCGGGGCGGCATCGCCGCCCCAGCCCTTCCCGGTTATACTGCGCGTTTTCGCCGATCCGCCCCTGGCAGCGAACGTCATTATGAACCGCGAAAAACGCACCGAGATTTTCCGCCGGCTGCGCGACCAGCGCCCGGAACCCACCACCGAGCTGCACTACGACTCCGCCTTTGAACTGCTGGTGGCGGTGGTGTTGTCCGCCCAGGCCACGGACGTGGGCGTGAACAAGGCCACCGCCCGGCTGTTTCCGGTGGCCAACACGCCGGCGGCGATCCGCGCCCTGGGCGTGGACGGGCTCAAGGAATACATCAAGACCATCGGCCTGTTCAATTCCAAGGCCGAGAACATCATCAAGCTGTGCGACCAGCTGCTAGCGAAACACGACGGTCAGGTGCCGCGCTCCCGGGCCGCCCTGGAAGCGCTGCCCGGGGTCGGACGCAAGACCGCCAACGTGGTGCTCAACACCGCCTTTGGCGAGCCCACCATCGCCGTGGACACCCACATCTTCCGGGTCAGCAACCGCACCCGCATCGCCCCGGGCAAGAACGTGCAGGAAGTGGAGCAGCGTCTCCTGCGCGTGGTGCCCGAGGAGTTCAAGCGCGACTGCCACCACTGGTTGATCCTGCACGGCCGCTATACCTGCACCGCGCGCAAACCCAAATGCGGCGAGTGCATCATCGCCGACCTGTGCGAGCTCCCCCTTTCCAAGCGTCCGGCTTAAGCCGCTCCTACCGTGCCGACCCACGCCAACGAAAAAGCCGGCCACCCCGGGGCAGGGAGGCCGGACACGCGGAAATCATCGGAGAGCTCACGGGGAGGGCGTTTCCGCGCTAAAGCAGGAGTCGTTGGCCGCGGGGGTCAGAGCGTGATCTGGTCGCGCAGGCGCGCCAGGGTCTTCTCGCCGATACCCTTGATCGCCAGCAGTTGCTCCACCGACTGGAAGGGGCCTTCCTCGTCGCGCCATTGCACGATCAGGGCGGCGGTCTTGGGCCCCACGCCGCGCAGGCTTTGCAGCTCCTCGGCGCTGGCGGTGTTGAGGTTCACCGGCGCGCTGGCGGCGGCCCCCGCCGCCGGGGCGGCCTCCGGAGCGGCCTGGGCCAGGGGCGCCCCGGTCACCAGCAGCATGCCGAGCATCAGGGTGCACGCCAGGCGGCGCATGGGGCCGGCGCCCCGCAGGGTGAATCCGTTCATCAGAAATCGCATGGTGTATCTCCTCTTCTTCCTTGTTGAAAGCGGGTTTGCGTAAAAGCCACTTCACTGTAGGAAAGAAGAGGGAGACTGGCTGTCAGCCGATGCTGTGAGTTTGCGCGAGAGATTCAGGAAAGACTTTGTAGGATATCGTCCACCACCGCCGTAGGATTTGGCGCACGGGTAATGGGACGGCCGATCACCATGTGGCTGACGCCCAGGCCCCGGGCCTGTACCGGCGTCACCACCCGGCGCTGATCGTCGCCGGCGCTGCCCGCCGGGCGGATGCCCGGGGTCACCAGGTCGAAGTCCGGCCCGCACAGTTCCCGCAGCATGGCCGCTTCCCGGGCGGAACAGACCACGCCATCCAGGCCATGGGCGCGGGTCAGCGCCGCCAGACGGCGCACCTGCTCCTCGGCGCCGTCGCGCAGGCCGATTTCCCGGAGATCGTCATCGGTCTGGCTGGTGAGCACGGTCACGGCGATCAGACGCGGCGGCGCGGCGTGGCCGGCCAGGGCCTCGCGGGCCGCGTCCATCATGCGCCCGCCGCCGCTGGCGTGCACATTGACCATCCATACCCCCAGGTCGGCGGCGGCGCGCACCGCCCCGGCCACGGTGTTGGGGATGTCGTGGAACTTGAGGTCCAGGAACACCTGGAAGCCGCGCTCGCGCAGGGCTTCCACCACCGCCGGGCCGCCCCGGGTGAACAACTCCTTGCCCACCTTGACCCGCACCCGGGCCGGGTCCAGCCGCCCCGCCATGGCCAGGGCGGCCTCCGGCTCGGCGTAGTCCAGGGCGACGATGATGGGGCTGTCGGCGGTCACGATGGGTTGCCTCCTTCGGAGCGGGGTTTGATGGTGCCCCAACGGCGGCAGCTCGGGCAGCGCCATTGCAGCAGCGGGGTCTGGAAGCCGCAGCGGCGGCACTGGTACACGGTGTTGTCGGAGGTGAGCCGCTCGGTGAGTTCCTTGAGCATGCCCAGGTGCTCGCGGGCCTCGCCCTGGGCGGAGCCCTGCAGGTTCATGTCGATGATGCGGTGCAGGCCGCGCACCGAGGGATTGGCCTTCATGTAGTCGGCGATGAAGTCCGCCGCCTCGCGGTCACCGTAGCGCTCGCGCAACTGTTCGGAGAGCAGCAGCACCCGGGCCGTGGACGGCCGTTCGGCGCTGATGTCGGCGAGCAGCTTGATGAATTCCTCTTCCTTCTCCAGGTGCTGGTAACACTGACGCAGCTCATCGAGCACCTCGTCGAAGAAATCCGGGTCCTGCTTCCAGATGCGCTTGAAGGCATCGATGGCGTCGTTCCACTGCTCATCGCGCATCTCCAGGCGCCCCTGAACCACGCTGGCGCGCACGCACTGCTTGTCGAAGCCCAGGGCCCGGCGCAGCATGCGTCGCGCCGGCGTGAGCTCGCCCCGGGCGATCTGGGCGTCCGCTTCCTCGCAACAGTAATGCGCCAGGATCGGGCCGATCTTGGGGTCGCTCTTGACCAGCTGCTCGCCCATGGAGATGGCGCTGCTCCAGTCCCGCTCCTGCTCGTAGAGGTGGGTAAGCTGGCGCACCACCGGTTCGCGCTTTTCGCAATCCTGGTCGAGCATTTCCAGAAGCACTTCCTCGGCGCGGTCGAACAGGCCGCCGGCGAGATAGTCCTCGGCCAGCTCCAGCTGGATCTGCTCCTGGGTGGGGCGCGGCAGTTCGCCCTGCTCGAGCAGGTGGGAATGGATCAGGGTGGCGCGGTCGAACTCACCGCGTTTGCGGAACAACCGCGCCATGCTGAGGTGGGTTTCCAGGGTCTGGTCGGACACTTCCAGGCTGTTGAGCAGGGCCTCCACGGCCTTGTCCGGCTCTTCGTTGAGCAGGAAATTGAGGCCGGCCACATACTCCTGGGAAAGGGACTCCATGCGCCGGCGCTGGCGGCGCTTACCTTCCCGTCGCCCCAGGTAGAAGCCAGTGGCGATGGCGAAGAAGAACAGCGGAATCAGCCAAAGCGGTTCGCTCATGAACGGGGCCCGAACAGACCGCGCACGCCCCGCAGGCCCAGTCCGGTCACCAGCCCCACCAGCAACCCGGCGGCCAGCAACAGCACCACCAGAGCGCCCAGGGTCACCTGCCATTGCAGGCCGCTCACCGGCAGCGACAGGGTCACGGGCTGGGTGTTCACGGTCACGAACAGGAAGGCCAGGCCGAACACCGCCAGCAGGGCCAGAATCAGAAAAATACGGTAGAGATTTCGCATCGCGCTTCGTCCTGCCCGGGGGAATCAGCCGTTGGCCGCTTCACCACGGGGATGATCCCGGTCGTCCTGATCGCTACCGGAGGGATGGTCTGGCATGGATTCATTGACCCGTTCGCGCAATTCCTTGCCGGATTTGAAGTGCGGAACGTACTTCCCGTGCAGCTTCACGCTGGCGCCGGTCTTGGGATTGCGGCCCACGCGCGGGGCACGGAAATGAAGGGAAAAACTGCCGAAGCCACGCACTTCGATGCGCCCGCCCTCGGAGAGGGTGTCGGCCATGACTTCGATAAGGTGTTTGACGGCAAGCTCCACGTCCCTGGGAGACAACTGCTGTTCATTTTGTTTGGCAATACGGGCAATCAGTTTCGACTTGGTTAACGCTGACGCCATTGCAACCTACTCCCCTGGGCTCCCTGCCCAGCGGGGCCGGCCGCTTGGCCGGCCCCCGGGGAGGAGCCATTATGACTCGTTGCTGTTTTCCATTTGCTGCTTGATCAGATCACCAATGGTCTTGGGTGCATTGGCGTCCTGATTCTGCAGGTTGTCCATGGCTTCACGATCCTGTGCCTGGTCCTTGGCACGCACGGACAGGTTGATAACCCGGTTCTTGCGGTCGACGTTGGTGATACGCGCTTCCAGCTCGTCGCCCACGTTGAGAACCTGAGTGGCATCGCTGACACGGTCGCGGCTGATCTCGCTGGCACGCAGGGTGCCTTCCACGTTCTCGGCCAGTTCGATGGTGGCGCCCTTGGCGTCCACTTCCTTCACCGTGCCCTTGACGATGCTTCCCTTCTCATTGGCAGCAACATACTGAGCAAACGGATCGTCTGTCAACTGCTTGATTCCAAGGGAAATTCTTTCCCGCTCGGCATCGATGGACAGAACCACGGTTTCCAGTTCATCGCCCTTGTTGAAGTTGCGCACGGCTTCCTCGCCCTGCTCTTCCCAGGAGATGTCGGACAGGTGCACCAGGCCGTCGATACCGCCTTCCAGGCCGATGAAGATGCCGAAGTCGGTGATGGACTTGATCTTGCCGGTGATGCGGTCGCCCTTCTGGTAGTTCTCGGCGAAGGATTCCCACGGGTTGGGCAGGCACTGCTTGATGCCCAGGGAAATCCGGCGACGGTCCTCGTCGATATCGAGGATCATCACTTCCACTTCGTCGCCGATCTCGACCACTTTGGACGGATGGATGTTCTTGTTGGTCCAGTCCATTTCGGACACGTGGACCAGGCCTTCCACGCCTTCCTCGATCTCGGCGAAGCAGCCGTAATCGGTGAGGTTGGTGACGCGGGCACGGACCTTGGAGCCTTCCGGGTACTTCTGCACGATGTCGTGCCACGGATCCTCGCCCAGCTGCTTGAGGCCCAGGGACACGCGCATTTTCTCGCGGTCGAACTTGAGAACCTTGATCTCGATTTCCTGGCCCACTTCGACGATTTCGCTGGGGTGCTTGATGCGCTTCCAGGCCATGTCGGTGATGTGCAGCAGGCCGTCGATGCCGCCCAGGTCCACGAACGCACCGTAGTCGGTCAGGTTCTTGACGATACCCTTGACCACCATGCCTTCCTGCAGGGACTCGAGCAGCGCCTCGCGCTCGGCGGAGTGCTCGGCTTCCATGACTGCGCGGCGGGAAACCACCACGTTGTTGCGCTTCGGATCCAGCTTGATGACCTTGAAGTCCAGGTCCTTGCCTTCCAGGTGGGTAACGTCGCGTACCGGACGGATGTCCACCAGGGAGCCGGGCAGGAACGCGCGGATCGGGCCGATATCGACGGTGAAGCCGCCCTTGACCTTGCCGGAGATCTGGCCTTTGACGATTTCGTCCTTGTCGAACGCCACTTCCAGCTCCGCCCATACTTCGGCGCGCTTGGCTTTCTCGCGGGACAGGCGGGTGAAGCCCATGCCGTCGTCGATGGCGTCGACGGCCACTTCCACTTCGTCGCCTTCGACGATTTCCAGTTCACCGCTCTCGCTGATGAACTCGTTGCGGGAAATGATGCCCTCGGACTTCAGACCGGCGTTGACGGTGACCCAGTCACTGTCGATGGAGACCACGGTGCCCTTGATGATGGAACCGCGGGCAACGTCCAGGTCCTTAAGGCTTTCTTCGAAAAGTTCGGCAAAAGATTCAGTCATGGATAATCTCGTGATACACATGCCAACCAGCAGACATGGGTTGTTCATAAAAGGCCGCGATTCCAAGCTGGTTTACTGTCAGAAACCGGGCAGCCTGTTTTCATGAAATCAGAACACCATTGTAGCAGCGGCCTCAGCCGCGAAACCGGCCGGCGGGCGCGGTATCGCGGCTGAAGCCGCTCCTACGGGGTAATCTGGTCCACCGGCGCCGTCAGGTCAGGGACCGGGCACCGGCTTCATCAAGGATACGATCCACCACTTGCTCCACATTGAGCTCGGTGGAATCGATCTCCACCGCGTCCGGAGCCGGCTTGAGCGGCGCCACGGCGCGCTGCATGTCGCGCTCGTCACGGGTTCGGATGTCCTCGATAAGGGTGGCGAGGTTAGCACCAAAGCCCTTTTCCTTCAACTGGGCGTAGCGCCGGCGGGCGCGCTCCTCGGCGCTGGCGGTGAGGAACACCTTGAGCGGGGCGTCGCGGAACACCACGGTGCCCATGTCGCGGCCGTCGGCCACCAGGCCGGGGCGCTGGGCGAAGGCCCGCTGGCGGGCGAACAGGGCATCGCGCACCGGCTGCAGCACCGCCACCTGGCTGGCCAGCTCGCCGACCCGCTCCTCGCGGATGATTTCGCCCACGTCCTCGCCGTCCAGGATCACGGCGGTGTCGCCGGCCCCTTCCCTGAATTCCACCGGCAGTTGCTCGGCCAGGTCCACCAGGCGCATTTCGTCATCCAGGGGCACGCCGCGACGTTCCGCGTGCAGGCCCAGCACCCTATACAGGGCGCCGGAATCCAGCAGGTGCCAGCCCAGGCGGGCCGCCACCCGCCGCGCCACGGTGCCCTTGCCGGAGGACACCGGGCCGTCAATGGTGATTACGGGGATCATCGGTCCTCCCGGGGTGCCTGCACCTCCAGGGCCAGGCCGGCGGCCCGGGCCAGCTCGGCGAAGCCGGGGAAGCTGGTGGCCACGTTGGCGCAGTGGTGAATGGTGATCGGCGCCGAGGCGCGCAGGGCCGCCATGGCGAAGCTCATGGCGATGCGGTGGTCGCCGTGGGACTCCACTTGGCCGCCGCCGTAGGGGCCACCGACGATGCGGATGCCGTCCTCGTACACTTCATGCTCCACGCCCAGGGTGGCCAGGCCATCGGCCATCACCTGGATGCGGTCGGATTCCTTCACGCGCAGCTCCTCGGCACCGCGCAGCACGGTTTCGCCCTCGGCGCAGGCGGCGGCGATGAACACCGCCGGCAGCTCGTCGATGGCCAGGGGCACCAGCTCCTCGGGGATCACGATGCCCTTCAGCGGCGCGCTCTTCACGACCAGGTCCGCCACCGGCTCGCCGCCGGCATCCCGTTGATTTTCCAGGCGAATGTCCGCGCCCATCCGCTTCAGGATGTCGATCACGCCGGTGCGGGTGGGGTTCACGCCCACGTGGGGCAGGGTCACCTCGCCGCCCTCGGCGATGCTGGCGCCGACCAGGAAGAAGGCCGCCGAGGAGATGTCCGCCGGCACATCCAGCTGGCCACCGCGCAGGGCGCCGCCGCCGCTCAGGGTGGCGGTGGCGCCGTCCCGGCGCACCGGGTAGCCGAAGCCGTTGAGCATGCGCTCGGTGTGGTCCCGGGTGGGCGCCGGCTCGGTCACCGAGGTGTCGCCCTCGGCGTAGAGCCCGGCCAGCAGCACCGCGGACTTCACCTGGGCGGAGGCCATCGGCAGGTCGTAGTGGATGCCCTTGAGGGCGGCGCCGCCCCGGATGCGCACCGGCGGCCGGCCGCCCTCCCCGGTTTCGATCACCGCGCCCATTTCACGCAGCGGCCTGGCCACCCGCTCCATGGGCCGCTTGGACAGGGAGGCGTCGCCGGTGAGTTCGGTGTCGAACGCCTGGCCCGCCAGCAGGCCGGTGAGCAGGCGCATGGAGGTGCCGGAGTTGCCCATGTAGAGCGGCTTGCCGGGCGCCTTGAGGCCGTGCAGGCCGACGCCGTGCACCAGCACGCGGCCATTGTGCGGGCCTTCGATCACCACCCCCATGTCGCGGAACGCCTGCAGGGTGGCCAGGGCGTCCTCGCCTTCCAGGAAGCCGCCGATCTCGGTGCTGCCCTCGGCCAGGGAGGCCAGCATGATCGAACGGTGCGACATGGATTTGTCGCCGGGCACCCGCAGCCGGCCCTGGAGCCGGCCGCCGGGGGCCACGACGAAGGTGGGATCGGAGTGCTGTGTCATGCCTGTCTCGTCGTCGGAATGCCGCGCGCGGGTATAGGAGGTGCGCGCGTTCATGGCCAGAAAATGGGCCCGGGCGCTGTTGGCCCGGGTCATGATGCCCATCAGGGCCTCGCTGTCATTGTCCTCGATGGCGCGCTGGAAGCGGTCGATGCCGTCGCGGAACAGCCCCAGGGCGTCGAGCACGGCGCCCCGGTTCTCGCGGAAGATGTCGTGCCACATCACCGGGTCGGAGCCAGCGATGCGGGTGAAATCCCGGAAACCGCCGGCGGCGTAGCGGAAAATCTCCGTGGAATCCCCCTGGCGGGCCAGGGTATCGACCAGGGAAAACGCCAGCAGATGCGGCAGATGGCTGGTCTCCGCCAGCACCTGGTCATGGTGCTCCGGCGCCATGCTCAGCACCTCGGCACCGATCGCGGTCCACAGGGCACGCACCCGCCGGGCGGCGTCCGGGTCGGTGTCCGCCACCGGGGTGAGGATCACCCGGTGCCGGCGGTAGAGGTCCGCGTCGGCGGCCTCCACGCCGCTCTTCTCCTTGCCGGCGATGGGGTGGCCGGGCACGAAGCGGGCAAAGTGGGCGCCCAGGGCGCGGCGCGCCTGGTCGATCACCGCCGTTTTGACGCTGCCACCGTCGGTGATCAGGGCCCGGTCGCTCAGGCCCGGGGCCAGCTTGGTGAGCACCGTTTCCATGGCCGACACCGGCGTGGACACGAACACCAGGTCGGCGCCGCGCACCGCCAGCGCCAGGTCCTGGCTGCCCTCGTCGATCAGGCCCAGGGCCAGGCCCTGCTCCAGGGTGCGCGCCGAGCGCGCACCGGCCACCACGGTGCCCGCCAGCCCCTGGCGGCGCAGGGCGGCGGCGAAGGAGCCGCCAATCAGGCCCAGGCCGATGATCGCTACCCGCCGGAACATGGGTTGCTCCGCCATCAGCGCGCCATGGCCCGGCCCAGGGCCTTGAGGAAGCGTTCGTTCTCGGGGGCGGTGCCGATGGTAACGCGCAGGTGGTTGGGCAGCCCGTAGCCGCCCAGGGGCCGCACGATCACGCCGTCGCGCAGCAGCGCTTCGTACACCGGCAGGGCGTCGCCGCCGCAATCAAAGGTGACGAAGTTGGCCACCGAGGGAATCCGCTCCAGGTTCAGCTCCGCCAGCCCCTCGGCCAACTGCGCCAGGCCGGCGGCGTTCTCGCCCTTGGAGTTCTCGATGTGGTCGTGGTCGTCCAGGGCGGCTTGAGCCGCCGCCAGGGCCGGGATGTTCACATTGAACGGCTGGCGCACCCGGTTGAGCACGTCCGCCACCTGGGGATGGGCCACGCCATAGCCCACCCGCAGGCCGGCCAGGCCGTGAATCTTGGAGAAGGTGCGCGTCACCACCAGGTTGGGATGGTCCCGCAGGCGGGTCAGGCCGTCCGGGTAGTGGCTTTCCTCCACGTACTCGAAGTAGGCCTCGTCGAGCACCACCAGTACCTCCTCCGGCACCCGCGCCAGGAAGGCGTCCAGGGCGTGGTCGTTGAACCAGGTGCCGGTGGGGTTGTTGGGGTTGGCCAGGAACACGATGCGGGTGCGCTCGGTGATGGCGTCCGCCATGGCGGCCAGGTCGTGGCCGTAAAGGTGGGACTCCACCCGCACCGGCGTGGCGGAACAGGCCAGGGTCACCAGCGGATAGACCGCGAAGGCGTATTCGGAGAACACCACCTCGTCACCGGGCTGCAGGTAGGCCCGGGCCACCAGCTCCAGCACATCGTTGGAACCGTTGCCCAGCACCAGCCGGTCGGCATCCACGCGCAGCCGCTCGGAGAGCGCCGCCTTGAGCTCGAAGCCGGCGCCGTCCGGGTACAGGTGCACTTGCTCCAGTGCCCGGCGGGCGGCGTCCAGGGCCTTGTGGCTGGGGCCCAGGGGGTTCTCGTTGCTGGCCAGCTTGATCACGTCGTGGATGCCCAGCTCGCGCTGCAGTTCCTCGATCGGCTTGCCGGGCTCGTAGGGTTTGAGCCGTTGCACGCCGGTATTGGCCAATTGGATGTAATCGCAGCTCATGGTTTGTCCTTGTGCTCTGGTCGGGCGCCGTGATCGCGGCTGAAGCCGCTCCTACAACGTAGGTTCGCCGCTACAATACCGCTTTGGGGTAGGAGCCCAGCACCTTGATGGTGTTGCCGTCGGAATCCAGATCCTCCAGCACCCTGGTCAGGGCCGCGTCCTCCTTGTGACCTTCGCAGTCGATGAAGAACACATAGCTCCAGTTGGCGATGCGCGAGGGCCGGCTTTCCAGGCGGGTCAGGTTGATGCCGCTGTCGCGGAACGGGCGCAGCAGATCGGACAGCAGCCCGGGCCGGTTCTTGCCGGACACCAGCAGGCTGGTCTTGTCGCGGCCGGAGGGCGGCGTGTCCTGGCGGCCGATGATCAGGAACCGGGTGGTGTTGTCCGGCCGGTCCTCGATGTTGACCTGCACTTTCTCCAGCTCGTACAGCTCGCAGGCCATGTCGCCGGCGATGGCCATGGCGTTCCACTCGTCACGCAGGCGCCGCGCCGCTTCCGCGTTGGAGCTCACCGCGATGCGCTCCACCGCCGGCATGTGGGCGTCCAGCCACTGGCGGCACTGGGCCAGGGTCTGCTGGTGGGAATAGATGCGCGTGACCTTGTCGCGGCGGGTGTGCGGGCCGGACAGCAGATGGTGGTGGATGCGCAGCTCCACTTCGCCGCAGATTTTCAGGTCCGAATTCATGAACGAATCCAGGGTGTGGTTGACCATGCCCTCGGTGGAGTTTTCCACCGGCACCACGCCGAAATGCACGGCGCCCGCCTCCACTTCCCGGAACACCTCGTCGATGGCGCCCAGGGGCACGCTCTCCACGGAGTGGCCGAAATGCTTGATCGCCGCCTGCTGGGTGAAGGTGCCCTCCGGGCCCAGGAACGCCACCCGCATGGGCTGTTCCAGAGCCAGGCACACGCTCATCACCTCGCGGAACAGGCGCGCCATGTCCTCGGCGTCGATGGGGCCGGTGTTGCGCTCCTTGATGCGGTGCAGCACCTGGGCCTCGCGCTCGGGCCGGTAGAACACCGGCGCCGGGTCCTCGGCGCGCTTCACCTCGGCCACCTGGTGGGCCAGGTCGGCGCGCTCGTTGAGCAGGTTCTGGAGGCGCTGATCGAGGCTGTCGATGCGCTCGCGCAGGGTATCGAGGCTGGGTTTGTCGCTCATCAGGCTTTCCGTTTCTCGAAGTCCGACATGAACCCGATCAGGGCGTCCACCGCCGCTTCGGGCACCGCGTTGTAAATGCTGGCGCGCATGCCGCCGACGCTGCGGTGACCCTTGAGATTGCGCAGGCCGGCGGCGTCCGCTTCGGCCAGGAAGTCCTTGTCCAGGGCGCTGTCGGCGAGCACGAAGGGCACGTTCATCCAGCTGCGCTGGGTGGGCCGCACCGGGTTGGCGTAGAAGTCGCTGGCGTCGATGTAATCGTACAGCTTGGCGGCCTTGCGGCGATTGATCTCGCCCATGGCGGCCACCCCGCCCTGCTCCTTGAGCCATTCGAACACCAGCCCCGCCAGGTACCAGGCGAAGGTGGGCGGCGTGTTGTACATGGAGCCGTTGTCGGCGTGAATCTGGTAGTTGAGCATGGACGGCACCGTGGGGCCGGCGCGGCCCAACAGGTCCTTGCGTACGATCACCAGGGTCAGGCCCGCCGGGCCGATGTTCTTCTGGGCGCCGGCGTAGATCAGGCCGAAGCGGCTCACGTCCACCGGCCGCGACAGGATGGTGGAGCTCATGTCCGCCACCAGCGGCTTGTCCACCTCCGGCACGAAGTCGAATTCCAGGCCGCCGATGGTTTCGTTGGGGCAGTAATGCACGTAGGCGGCGTCGTCGGAGAGCCGCCATTCACTTTGCGCCGGCGCGTAGCTGAAGTTGGCGTCCTCGCTGGAGGCCGCCACGTTCACCTCGCAGAAGCGGCGCGCTTCCTTGATCGCCTTGGTGGACCACTGGCCGGTGTTCACGTAGTCCGCCTTGCCGGCGTCGCCGAGCAGGTTCAGCGGCACCATGGCGAACTGGGCGCTGGCGCCGCCCTGCAGGAACAGCACCGCGTAGTCGTCGGACAGGCCGAGCAGGTCGCGCAGGTCGCGCTCCGCCTTTTCGGCCATGTCCACGATCACCGAGTCGCGATGGCTCATTTCCATCACCGACATGCCGGTGCCCCGGTAGTCCAGCATTTCCTCCCGGGCCCGTTGCAGGACCGCCTCCGGCAGCGCCGCCGGACCGGCGCAGAAGTTGTACGCGCGGCTCATTCTTCCGTCTCCTCGCCACCCTCGGTCGGGGCGTCCTGGTCGCCTTCGACGCCCTCGGCGTCCGGGTCGTCGTCGCCGTCCAGCTCCGGAATCGGCGCCAGGCCGGACAGGGCCTCGCCGTCACCGAGGCGGATCAGACGCACGCCCTGGGTGTTGCGGCCCAGATGGCTGACCTCGTCCACGCGGGTGCGCACCAGGGTGCCCTGGTTGGAGATCAGCATCACGTCCTCGCCACCGAACACCTGGGTGGCGCCCACCAGGGGCCCGTTGCGTTCGTTGACCACCATGCCGATGACACCCTGGGTGCCACGGCCCTTGGTGGGGAACTCGCTCAGGTCGGTGCGCTTGCCGTAGCCGTTTTCCGAGGCCGCCAGCATCTGGCCGCCCTCCTGGGGCACGATCAGGGCGATCACCTGCTCGCCCTCGGCCAGCTTCATGCCGCGCACCCCCCGGGCGATGCGGCTCATCACCCGCACCCGGGATTCCTGGAAGCGCACCACCTTGCCGTTGCCGGCCACCAGCACCACGTCCTCGTCGCCCTGGGTGATGGCCACGTTGACCAGGTCCTCGCCGTCCTGCAGGCGCACCGCGATCAGGCCGCTGCTGCGCGGCCGGGCGAAGCGCGCCAGCTCGGTGCGCTTGACCACGCCGCTGGTGGTGGCCATGAAGATGAACGGGCCGGCGACCGCCGGGGCATCCTCTTCCGCCTCGCCGTCGGCGCCGTCCGCGTCCTCGGCCACGTCCACCACCTCGGCGTCGGCCTCTTCCTCATCGTCGCCGTTGCTCTGCTGACGCACCTGCTCGGCGTCCAGGCGCAGGATGGCGGTGATGCGCTCCTCGGGCTTGAGCGCCGGAATCAGGTTGATGATCGGCTTGCCCCGGGAGGCCCGACCGCCCTGGGGCAGCTCGAACACCCGCAGCCAGTACACCTTGCCCACGTTGGTGAAGCACAGCAGGGTGTCGTGGGTACCCGCCACCAGCAGGTGCTCCACGTAGTCCTCGTCCTTGAGCTGGCCGGCGGACTTGCCGCGCCCGCCGCGCTTCTGGGCCCGGTAGGTATCGATCGGCTGGGTCTTGGCGTAACCGCCGTGGCTGAGGGTCACCACCACGGTTTCCTCGGCGATCAGGTCTTCCATGCTCAGATCCAGGCGGGAGGTCTGGATCTCGGAGCGGCGGTCGTCGCCGTATTCGTCGCGCACCGCGGTGAGCTCGTCGCGGATCACCTGCATCAGGCGTTCCGGATCCGCCAGGATCAGCATCAGCTCGGCGATCTGGTCGAGCAGCTCCTGGTAATCGGTGATCAGCTTTTCCCGTTCCAGGCCGGTGAGCTTCTGCAAGCGCAGGTCGAGAATCGCCTGGGCCTGTTCCGGGCTCAGGTGATAAAGGCCGTCGTGCAGGCCGTAGGCTTCGTCCAGGCCGTCCGGGCGCGCCGCGTCCTCGCCGCCGGCGCGCTCCAGCATGGTCATCACGTCGCCGGGCTCCCAGCCCCGGGCCAGCAGTTTTTCCTTGGCCTCGGCGCCGCTGGGCGACGCCTTGATCAGCTCGATCACCGGATCGATGTTGGCCAGGGCCACCGCCAGGCCTTCCAGCTGATGGGCTTTCTCGCGGGCCTTGCGCAGTTCATAGACGGTGCGCCGGGTGACCACCTCGCGGCGGTGGCGCAGGAAGGCGTCCAGCAGCTCGCGCAGATTCAGGGTCTTGGGCTGGCCGTCCACCAGGGCCACGGTGTTGATGCCGAACACCGACTCCATCTGCGTTTGCTGATAGAGGTTGTTGAGCACCACCTCGGCGTTCTCGCCACGGCGCAGCTCGATCACCACGCGCATGCCCTGCTTGTCGGACTCGTCGCGCAGCTCGGTGATGCCCTCGATGCGCTTTTCCTTGACCAGCTCCGCGATCTTCTCGATCAGCCGCGCCTTGTTCACCTGGTAGGGCAGCTCGTGGATGATGATCGCTTCCTTGCCGCCCTTGTCCATCTGCTCGATGTCGGCCCGGGCGCGCACGTAGATGCGGCCCCGACCGGTGCGGTAGGCCTGCACGATGCCGGCGCGGCCATTAATGATGCCGGCGGTGGGGAAATCCGGGCCCTTGATGTATTCCATCAGGTCGTCCGGGGTCAGGCTGTCGTCGTCGATCAGCGCCAGACAGCCGTCCACCACTTCGCGCAGGTTGTGCGGCGGGATGTTGGTGGCCATGCCCACGGCGATGCCCGAGGAGCCGTTGACCAGCAGGTTCGGCACCCGGGTGGGCATGACGTCGGGAATCCGCTCGGTGCCGTCGTAGTTGTCGACGTAATCGACGGTTTCCTTGTCCAGGTCGGCCAGCAGTTCGTGGGCGATCTTGGACATGCGCACTTCGGTGTAACGCATGGCCGCCGCCGAGTCGCCGTCGATGGAACCGAAGTTGCCCTGCCCGTCCACCAGCATGTAGCGCAACGAGAACGGCTGCGCCATGCGCACGATGGTGTCGTACACGGCGGAGTCGCCATGGGGGTGGTACTTACCGATTACGTCGCCCACCACCCGGGCGGATTTCTTATAGGGTTTATTCCAGTCGTTGCCCAGCTCGTGCATCGCGAACAGCACCCGCCGGTGTACCGGCTTGAGGCCGTCGCGTACATCCGGCAGGGCGCGACCGATGATCACGCTCATGGCGTAATCCAGGTACGACTGCCTGAGCTCGTCCTCGATATTGACGGGCGTGACTTCTTTGGCGAGGTCCGTCATGGCGTTCCTTTATATGGGTCCAGGGACAGTCCGGGAAAGCCCCGGATGATAGCACAGCGGCGGCTGGCCGGGCGATACGGACGCCAAGCCGCCGGATACAGGATGCAGGATGCAGGGTACAGGCGCGTGGTCGGGTGGCGACGAGCCTCTGGCATCAGGCTCCGCGCTGCAAGGCCAAGTTCACGACCAGCACGAACCCGCGGGCTCGGCGCCTCGGTCGGTACGGCTTCGTCCACGCCTGAATCCTGCATCCTGTATCCTGTAACGCCGGACGGCTATACTCGCGACCTGACCGAACAGGGAGCTTTGCATGACCGACAACCGCGCGGATCTGATCGTCCAGGCCCGTTGGGTGGCGCCGGTGGCGCCGGACACCGGGGCCCTGGCCGACCACGCCCTGGTAGTGCGCGACGGCGCCATCGTCGACCTGCTGCCCACCGCCCTGGCGGCGCAGAAATGGGTGGCCGACGACACCGTGACCCTGGACCGCCATCTGCTGATTCCCGGGCTCGTCAACGCCCACACCCACGCCGCCATGAACCTGTTCCGCGGCCTGGCCGACGACCTTCCCCTGATGACCTGGCTGGAGCAGCACATCTGGCCGGCCGAGGGGCGCTGGATCGGCGAACCCTTCGTGCGCGACGGCGCCCGGCTGGCGGCGGCGGAAATGATCCGCTCCGGCACCACCTGCTTCGGAGACATGTACTTCTTCCCGGAAACCACCGCCCGGGTGGTCATGGAAGCAGGCCTGCGGGCGGCCCTGTTCGCCCCCATCCTGGACTTCCCCACGCCCATGGGCGACGGCCCGGACGACTACCTGCGCCTGACCACCCGCGCCGCCGATGCCTGGCGCCACGAACCGCGCATCACCATCGGTTTTGGCCCCCACGCGCCCTATACCGTGTCCGACGGCCCGCTGCGCCAGGTGCTCACCCTGGCCGAGGAACTGGACGCGCCGGTGATGATGCACGTGCACGAAACCGCCGGCGAGATCCACTCCGCCGTGGAAGCCAACGGCGAACGCCCCCTGGCCCGACTCAAGCAGCTGGGCCTGCTCAGCCCGCGCCTGATGGCGGTGCACATGACCCAGCTGCTGGACGAGGAAATCCAGTGGGTGGCGGACACCGGCACTCAGGTGGTGCACTGCCCGGAATCCAACCTCAAGCTGGCCAGCGGCTTCTGCCCGGTGCAGCGCCTGCTGGACGCCGGCATCAACGTGGCCCTGGGCACCGACGGCGCGGCCAGCAACAATGACCTGGACATGATCGGCGAGACCCGCACCGCCGCCCTGCTCGCCAAGGGCGTGAGCCTGCGCGCGGACGCGGTGTCCGCCGACCAGGCCCTGCGCATGGCCACCCTCAACGGCGCCCGCGCACTGGGCCTGGAGCAGCACACCGGTTCACTGGAAATTGGCAAGCAGGCGGATATGGTCGCCGTGGACCTGGGCGCCCTGGAAACCCAGCCGGTCTACGACCCGGTGGCGCAGCTGGTGTACGCCGCCACCCGCGACCAGGTCACCCACAGCTGGGTGGCCGGCCGCTGCCTGATGCGTGAGCGCCAGTTGACCACGCTGAACGCCGCCCTGATCGCCAAGAACGCCGGCGAATGGCGGGACAAGATCGCCCAGGCCGATCACTCACCGGAGAATCAGCAATGAGCCAAGCCAACGTCGACAGCGCCGAAATCGCCAAATTCAACGCCCTGGCGGAACGCTGGTGGGACCCGGAGTCCGAGTTCCGCCCGCTGCACGACATCAACCCGCTGCGGTTGAACTACATCGACGAGCGCCTGGACCTGCCCGGCAAGAAAGTCATCGACATCGGCTGCGGTGGCGGCCTGCTCTCCGAGGGCATGGCCCGGCGCGGCGCCCGGGTCACCGGCATCGACCTGGGCGAGGCGCCCCTGGCGGTGGCCCGGCTGCACGCCGAGCAGAGCGGCGTGGAGGTGGAATACCGCCAGGTGCCCGCCGAGGAGATCGCCGCCGAGCGGGCCGGCCAATACGACGCCGTCACCTGCCTGGAGATGCTCGAGCACGTGCCCGACCCGTCCTCGGTGATCCGCGCCTGCGCCACCCTGGTGAAACCCGGCGGCCAGGTGTTCTTCAGCACCATCAACCGCAACCCGAAGGCGTTCCTGTTCGCCATCGTCGGCGCCGAGTACGTGCTGCGTCTGCTGCCCCGGGGCACCCACGAATACGCCAAGCTGATCCGCCCCTCGGAGCTGGCCGGCTGGGCCCGGGACGCCGCCCTGGAGGTGCGCGACACCACCGGCATGACCTACAACCCGCTGGCCCAGGTCTACAAACTCAACCGGGATGTTTCCGTGAACTATCTGATGCACGCGGTGCGCCGTGCTTGAGGCGGTTTTCTTCGATCTCGACGGCACCCTGGTGGACACCGCGCCGGACTTTTACGTAGTGCTCAACCAGGTGCTGGAGGCCCATGGCCACCCGCCGGTGAGCTACCAGGCGGTGCGCGCCACCGTCTCCAACGGCGCCCGCGCCCTCACCGAGCTGGGCTTCGGCCTGGCCCCCGGTGACGACGGCTTCGACCGGCGCCTGGACGATCTGCTGGAGGCCTACGGCCGGCGGCTGGACGTGGACACCCGGCTGTTCGAGGGCATGGCGGAATCCCTCGCCTGGCTGGAAAGCAACGACCTGCCCTGGGGCGTGGTCACCAACAAACCGGAACGCTTCACCCGGCCGGTACTGGCCGGCCTGGGCCTGCTGGAGCGGGCCGTGGCGGTGATCTGCCCGGACCAGGTGGCCGAGCGCAAGCCGCACCCGGAGGGCCTGCTCAAGGCGGCGGCCACCGCCAACGCCAACCCGGTGCACTGCCTGTACGTGGGCGACCACCTGCGTGACATCCAGGCCGGACTCAATGCGAAAATGGTCACCGCCACCGCTGCCTTCGGCTACGTGGACGCGGACGACAACCCGCGCGCCTGGCCGGCGGACCACTATCTGGAACGGGGCGAGGACCTGCCCGCCCTGCTGCGCAGTCTCAATCAGGACGACTAAGGCATGGACATCAAGGCAATCAACGACCGCGCCGTCAGCTACCAATGCACGGTGGACACCTTCAAGGACCGCATCATCCTGGTCACCGGCGCCGGCGCCGGCATCGGTCGCGCCGTGGCCCTGGCCCTGGCCGCCCATGGCGCCACCGTGATCCTGCTGGGCCGTACCCAGGCCAAGCTGGAAGCGGTCTACGACGAGATCAAGGCCGCCGGCGGCCCGGAACCGGCCCTGGCGCCGGTCAACCTGGAAGTGGCCCGCCCGGAGGACTACCGGGAACTGGCCACCCTGTTCGACAAGGAATTCGGGCGTCTCGACGGCGTGCTGCACAATGCCTCGGTGCTCGGCGACGTCACTCCCCTGGACCGCTACGGCGCCGACACCTGGGAATCGGTGATGCGCGTCAACGTCAACGCCGCCTTCCACCTCACCCAGGCGCTGCTGCCGCTGCTGCGCAACAGCGAGGACGGCCGCATCCTGTTCACCTCGTCCAGCGTGGGCCGGCGCGGCCGCGCCTTCTGGGGCGCCTATGCCGCCTCCAAGGCGGCCACCGAGAACCTGGCGCAGACCCTGGCCGACGAGCTGGAGAACATCAGCCCGATCCGCACCAACACCCTGAACCCGGGCGCCACCCGCACCGACATGCGCGCCCTCGCCTACCCCGGCGAGGACCCGGCCACCCTGAAGGCGCCGGAGGAGATCGTCGCGCCCTACCTGTTCCTGCTCGGGCCGGACAGCCGCGACGTCAACGGCGTGTCCCTGGACGCCCAACCGAAATAACCGCTGTCCCTGATTTGTAGGAGCGGCTTCAGCCGCGATGGCGCTGCAAGCTGCAAGCTGCAAGCTGCAAGCTGCAAGCTGCAAGCTGCAAGCCAGGACATGATGGCGGGGAGGCCGTGCCTGTCAAAAATAGTTGCAAGTTACAAGTTGCAAGTTGAAGGGGGGAGCCGAGCGGCTTTCCCGTGGCCTGCGGCCGGGAATGGCTTTTGCGGGTCGAATTCTCTTAAGCGCGCGCAGGGCCTTCAGGCCTCGCCGACCCCGCCCCTTTCAACTTGCAACTTGCAACTTGCAACTGGCGCCTCGCCAACGGCACGGCCCTTCCTCCAGCACGGCCCGCTTCTAGCTTAACCTTCGTGGCGCCCCCGTTGACCCCGGCGCCATCCGCCCCCGTCAAGCCGGTATCTTCACGCCCGGCCCACCGTGTTTAACTCGCTTAAAACCCCTCTAAAAACAAAAGCAGGGATTGTTATGCGTCGTTTTACCCTGATTTTAATTGCACTGATTCTGTCCTCATTTTGCGCGGTCAGCGCGCAGCAAATGCAGCTGAGTAACGAGCAACGCCAGGCGATGGAAAAACTCCTGCCCGGCGTCACCATCGACGATCGCGTGGTGCGGGGCCTGGCGGACATTTATTATTCCCGCGATATGCCGGTGCGGGTCCGCCTGAAGGCGATCAGCAAGCTGGTGGGCATCGACCAGATGCCGCCCGGTACCGCCCTCAGCCGCAAAATCTGCATCTGGGACATTGCCGGCCGCGCCGGCCCGGTATTCCAGGCCGCCATGGACCAGCGCGCCATGGCCCAGGAATACGGCATCAACCTGGAAATGGTGCCGTTCACCAACGAAACCGTGATGGTCGAGGAGCTCAAGGCCGGGCGCTGCGACGCGGCGCTGATGAGCGGCTTCCGCGCCCGCCTGTTCAACAAATACACCGGCACCATCGACTCCATCGGCGGCGTGCCGGACAACAAGCACATGCGCACCCTGCTCAAGGTGCTCGCCCACCCCAGCCAGGCGGATAAAATGGTGCAGGGCGAGTACGTGATCATGGGCATGTTCTCCGGCGGCGGCGTGCACATCTTCGTCAACGACAAACGGATCAGTTCCCTGGCCAAGGCCGCCGGCAAAAAGGTGGCGGTGCTCGACTACGACCAGACCCAGGCGGAAATGGTGGCCGGCATCGGCGCCACCCCGGTGCCCTCCGACATCGTCAGTGCCCCCAATAAGTTCAACAACGGCGTGGTGGACATTCTCGCCGCGCCCCTGGTGGCCTATGAACTGCTGGAACTCTACAAGGGCATGGAGCCGGACGGCGGCATCGTCGACTACCCCATCGCCCAGCTGAGCATGCAGCTGGTGGGCCGGCTGGACAAGTTCCCCAACGAGATCGCCCAGCTGGTGCGCGAAGCCTCCTTCGAGGCCTACGACCGGGTCCGCGAGCGGGTCAAGATCGAGGAGGACCGGGTACCCGACCGCTGGTGGATCGACATCCCCGACAACGAAAAACGGGTCTACGAGAGCATGATGCAGGACGCCCGCGACGTGCTGCGCAAGGAAGGCTACTACGACGGCGAAATGCTCGACCTGCAACGCCGCATCCGCTGCAAGTTCGATTCGTCCCGGGGCGAATGCGCCGGCGCCGGAGGCGGTTCATGAAGGCGGTTCTGCTCAGCGCCCTGTTGATCCTGGCCGGTGGCCTGGCGGCGCCCGCCGGGGCCGACGACCGGCCCCTGCGCGAGCGCCTCGCCGACCGCCGCGAGGTGAACATCTGCATCTGGGACCTGGTGGGCCGCCACGGCCCCATCTTCAGTGCCGCCCAGGACCAGACCACCCGCTTCCTGAAATACGGCATCAAGGTGAACCTGGAGCCCTACACCGACGAGCGCGTGATGGTGGAGGAGCTCAAGGCCGGCCGTTGCGACGCCGCCCTGATGACCGGCATGCGCGCGCGCCTGTTCAACCAGTACACCGGCACCATCGATTCCATCGGCGGCCTGCCCACCCAGGAACACCTGCGCATGCTGCTCAAGGTACTGGCCGACCCGCGCTCGGCGCCGCGCATGACCCAGGGCGAGTACGTGGTGCTGGGCGTGGCGCCCGCCGGCGGCGCCTACATCTTCGTCAACGACAAGCGCATCAACACCCTGGGCAAGGCCGCCGGCAAGAAGGTGGCGGTGCTGGATTACGATCCGGTGCAGGCGGAAATGGTGGGCGACCTGGGGGCCGCGCCGGTGCCCACGGACATCGTCCATGCCCCGGGGCTGTTCAACAACGGCGTGGTGGATGTGCTGGCCGCGCCGCTGGCGGCCTATCAGCTGATGGAGCTGTACAAGGGCATGAAACCGGACGGCGGCATCATCGACTACCCCCTGGCGCAGATCACCCTGCAGCTGGTGGGCCACCGGGACCGGGTCAGCCCGGAGCTGGCGCAGATTACCCGGGAGCTGTTCTTCGAGAGCTACGACGACTTCCTGGGCCGGGTGCGCCAGGAAACCCGGGTGGTGCCGGAGCACTGGTTCGTGGACATCCCCGAGCAGGACAAGCGCGAGTACGAGGTGATGATGCGCGAGGCGCGCCAGGAACTGGAACGGCGCGGCTATTACAGCGCCGACATGCTGGCATTGCAGAAGCGCATTCGCTGCAAGCTGGATAACACCCGCGCGGAATGCTCCGACATCAAGCGGTGAAATCGGTGGCCGTTGATCGCGACTGAAGTCGCTCCTACAGCGGCCTGTCGTAGGAGCGACTTCAGTCGCGACGCGCAGTAAAGCTCAATGCAACGGCTCGTCGCCGCCGGGCAACTGGTCCAGGGCGCCGAACATGTCCACCCGCTGGTCATTGAACATGTCCAGCTCCGGCGCCAGCGCCTGCACATAGCGGTCGAAATACAGGAACTGCTTGAGCAGCAGCGCGAACTCGCGGGGAAAACGAATGCCATGTCCCTCGCCAATGCGCACCAACTCGGTGAGCAGCTGATTTACCTCGCGGTCGTTGCGGTCCGCCTGCACCAGGGCGCTGGCGTCCACGTCGGTGAGCCGCTCCTGGAGCGCGCCGATGTCCCGGGCCAGGGCCTGCACGTCCACTTCCTCCCGGGTCATGCCCACCATGGCCATGGCCCGCGCCATGGATTCCACGTCGCCGTTACCGATGGCCTCGAACAGCTCCATCATGCCGGCCCAGGTCTCTCGCCGGATGCGCCCCACCATGCCGAAGTCGATGAAACCGACGCGGCCGTCTTCCAGCAGCATCAGGTTGCCGGCGTGCAGGTCGGCGTGGAAGAAATCGCACAGCATCAGACTGGAGAACCAGGTGTTCAGGGCGGTGACCAGGGTGCCCGCCGGGTCGTCGGTGTAGGCGCGCAGCACCTCCAGGTCGGTGAGCGGCACGCCGTGGAAGCGCTCCATGGTCAGCACCCGGGCGGTGGTGTGGGAGGCGATCGGCCGGGGCGCCACCACCGCGGTATTGCCGGTTTCCGCCAGGAAACGATTGAACGCCTCCAGGTTGCGGGCCTCCTGGAGGAAATCGCATTCCTCGATCATGCCCGCCTGCAGTTCCTCCACCACCCCGGACAGGGCGGATCGGGACAGCCCCGGCGCCAGGGACTCGATCACCCGGGCCGAGACATAGAGAAAGTTGAAATCGGTGAGCAGCACGTTGCGCACGCCCGGGCGCTGCACCTTGATCACCACCTCGGCGCCGTTGCGCAGCCGGGCGGCGTGCACCTGGGCAATGGAAGCGCTGGCCAGGGGTTGCGGGTCCACCCATTCAAAGGCCTCCCCCAGGGATTTGCCCAATTCGCTCTCCACCATCTCGCGGATGTAGTGAAACGGCATCGGCGGCGTGCGGTCCAGGCACTTCTGGAACTCCTGGACGTACTCCTCCGGAAACAGGGACGGCGAGCTGGCGATGAACTGGCCCAGCTTGATGTAGGTGGCGCCCAGGGATTCGAAGGTATGGCGCAGGCGCCGGGGCAAGGCGTCCCGGTCGCCGAGCAGCCAGCCGGCGCCCTGCCGGCCCACCACGCCCAGGGTTTCGAAAATACGCAGCGCGCCCCGCGCGGTGTTGCGCACCAGCGCCAGGCCTTCCCGCTCCCGGGACAGATCCTGGCGCCCCGCCTTGAGGGTGGGATCCTTGGTCATCACTTTTTTCGAACTCCGCGACAAGTTCCTTGAAGGCATTGGCTGTTTTGACATCAGAGCCGCGACCCAGGGTCATTATCACCAACGGGCCTCAAATTCATCATCTCAAGGCTAGCATCATGTTTGTAATGACTTACAGGCATTTATGTAATTGGCGCTTGTGCCAACTCGGAGCCGCTCTGTATGTTGCTCCGTACCGGTGTTGGTGCCGAGAGAACAATAAAAAGGAGCTCAAGGAATGCGTTCTCTAGTCGATAAACTTGTACGTTCCTCACGTCTTATTCTGGCGGGGGGGATGATCACCGTGCTGTCAGGCTGCGCCATGGTCTGGAAAAGCACCGGTGATATCCTGGTCACCTTCGGCGAAGCCGAAATGGCGCCCCACCTTCTCGCCTACGACGATATCCGCATGGGGTGCATCACCGGCGAGGCTCAGACCCCGCTCCTGATGTCCTTCGAGGAAGTGGGCTCCTGGCCGGAAAAACTCGGCGTGATGACCTTCACCACCGCCGCCGTCTGCGTCGAGCAGATGGCCCTCGAGGAAGAACTCCGCTACCAGCGCGAAGTGCGCGCCGGTAACGTCTCCGCCGCCCAGGACGCGCGCATCGCCCAGAAGCGCCTGTCCGCCACCGCCGCCAAGCGCCTCTACAAGGCCTTCCGCATCATGGACGAGAAGTACGGCCCCCTCGAGGAAGGCCAGTGCCCCCGTCTGCGCAAGGACTTCGACGAACTGGTATGGCTGGTGGGCAACGTGGCCGGCGTCCAGGCCCTGGTGGCCGACGGCGTGGCCGACGGCACCGTGGGCGTGCCGCGGGACATCGTCGCCAAGGTCGAGCGCCGCATGAAGTGCCTGGACAACGAAAAATGGTGGGGCGCCCCCATGGCCGTGCGCGCCACCATCTGGTCGATTCTGCCGCAGCTGGCTCCGGAAGGCGCCCAGCCCTGGCAGACCCTCAAGCAGTCCGAGAAGATGGGCTTCGAACAGGGCGTCCGCCTGAGCAGCGCGCTGTACGCCATGAGCGCCTACAGCAAGGGTGACAACCAGCGTCTGCGCGAGGCGATCCGCAACTTCGCCGCCAACGACCAGAACCTGGACCCGGACTACGCCATGATCGACACCATCGCCGCCCTGCTGGTGACCGGCCTGTCCGATCGTCTGTGGACCGAGAACACCGGCAAGCGTACTCCGCTGAGCGGCCTGGGCACCTTCTGGGACGACCAGCCGGACGAGCCGGAAATGGACATCAACGACCTGCTGTAAGCTCCAACGCCTTCAGGAGCGGGACGCTTTCCCGAGCCCGTCCCGCTCCCATTCCACAAGAAGTATCTGCAAGGAGAGAACCGTGATGCGCGTTTTCAAGACTTTTGCCCTGGCCGCGGTGGCCTCGCTGGGCCTGGGCGCGGTTTCCGCCCAGGCGGCGGAGCAACGCAGCCTGTGTGTATTCGACATCATTGGCGCCAACGGTGACGTCTATAACGTCATGAAGGACCTCAAGACCCAGGCCGCCGGTTGGGGCGTGGATCTCAAGCTCAAGCCCTACACCGACGAGAAAATCGCCGCCGAGGACCTCAAGGCCGGCCAGTGTGACGGCGCCGTGCTCACCGGTCTGCGGGTGCGCCAGTTCAACAGCTTCGCCGGCAGCATGGAAGCGATCGGCGCGATCCCCACCTACAAGGAACTCAAGACCGTGATGCGGGTGCTGGCCAGCGACGCCCCCTCCATCACCAGCAAGATGAAGTCCGGCTCCTACATCATGGGCGGCATGATTCCCATGGGCGCCGCCTACCTGTTCGTGAAGGACCGCGAGATCGACACCGTCGGCGAGCTGTCCGGCAAGTCCATCTCGGTGATGGAGTACGATCCGGCCCAGGCCGAAATGGCGTCCAAGGTGGGCATGTCCCCGGTGCTGTCCGACATCACCAACTTCGCGGGCCGCTTCAACAACAACTCCGTGGACATCTGCTTCGCGCCGGTGGTGGCCTACTCCGCCCTGGAACTCTACAAGGGTATGCAGCCGGACGGCGGCATCATCCGCTACACCCTGGGTCAGCTGACCACCCAGATCGTGCTGCGTCAGGATCGCTTCACCGAGGAGTTCGCGCAGAATTCCCGCCAGTTCATGCTCGGCCAGTTCGACCGCGCCATGAACGTGATCCGCAACGCGGAAAACGAAGTGGACGACAGGTGGTGGATCGAGATCCCGGAGCAGGACAAGCTCCGCTACGACGAAATGCTGCGTGAAGCGCGGCTGGAAATGACCCAGGACGGTATTTACGACAAGGAACTGGTCGGCCTGCTCAAGAAGGTACGTTGCAAGTACGAACCTTCCCGGGCCGAGTGCACTCAGTGACCGATTCCGGTCACCGACCCGCGGGGCCCCTCCGGGCCCCGCTTTTCTTTCCCCTCACTCCGTATCGCGGATAGCGCTGCCGCGAGCGGACCAACCGGCGCCCAGGCGCCCCGATGCCGCCCCTGGCGACACGAATTACACCGGGTGAACAATGGATAAACCGACTTTTACCGTGGCCAAGCGATCGGTGGGTGAATGGCTCTCGTCCCTGCCCACCCTTTTTATTCTGCTGATTGTCATCTTTCTTTCTTCCGGCCAGATCATCCATTCCCAGTTGCTGAAAATAGGCGAAGCAACCTGGGACGAGTACTTTCTGCTGCGTGGCGCGGGCATGGTCCCCGAGCCCACCTGCAACCCGGATCCGGACATCAACCAGCGGGTGCGCGAGGTCGCCGAGAAGCGCCGCGCCGAGGCCCAGGACGACCCGCTGGCCGATATTCTCGGCGGCTCCGAAGTGGATGAAGACGCCATACGCAACTCCCTGGAGGCCTCCCGCGCCAATTGCCGGGGCAAATGGGAACGCTACCGGACGGTGGAGGAAAAGGTCACCCCCGGGGTGATCATGTTCCGCAACGTGGAGGGCACCGTCGCCAAGGTGGTGTCCACCCTGGGCGACTACAAACGGCTGTTGCTGTGTTTGCTGGTGATCATCTGCGCGGCCACCGCCACCCTCGCCCGCCACCATATTTCCCTGCGGCCATCGCGAACCCGCAAGGACCATTACATCTCCACCATCGCCCAACTGTGCGCCAACGGCCTGTTGCTGTTGTCCGCCGCCGTCTACCGGGCCAAGGACGTGGAGGCCATGGACGCCGGCGTCACGGTGGGCAACTTCTACCTGCACGGCTTCTGGATCGCCGGCTTCGCGCTGCTCACCGCCGCGTCCCTGCTGCAGCTGATCAAGCCGCCCAAGGATCTTGAGGACGGCGGCTCCTGGCCCAAGGCGTTCCTGACCATTCCGCTGTACACCTTCATGTGTCTGACCGCCTCGGCGCAGTTCATGATGCAGGGCTACTACCACGGCATCAGCGTCTATCTGAACATGATGATGGAGCTCTCCACCCTGTTCCTGAATCTGGCGCTGTACATCTGGATCGGCATGCTGCTCAAGCAGACCAAGCTGGCCCACCTGGTGTTCGACGTGCTGCGGCCCTGGAAGATGTCGCCGGAACTGATGTGCTTCGTGGTGCTGGCCGTGGCGGCCATCCCCACCGCCTACACCGGCGCCTCCGGCATCTTCGTGATCGCCGCCGGCGCCACCATCTACCAGGAACTGATCCGCGTCGGCGCGCGCAAGCAGCTGGCCCTGGCGGCCACCGCCATGTCCGGCTCCATGGGCGTGGTGCTGCGGCCCTGTCTGCTGGTGGTGATCATCGCCGCCCTCAACAAGAGCGTGACCACCACCGAGCTGTTCGCCTCCGGCTACAAGATCTTCTTCCTGAGCTTGTTCCTGTTCTTCATCTACAGCCAGTTCGCGCGCACCTCGCCGGCGCGCATCGCGCCGTTCTCCGAGGCGCTGCCGCGCAGCCTCAAGCGGCTGGTGCCGCTGATGCCCTACGGCATCATCGTGGGCGCCATCCTGGTGCTGTTCAGCGACCTGCTGGGCCGCCACCTGGATGAGTTCTCCGCGCCCATCATTCTGCCGGTGATGCTGCTCGGCGTGCTGGTCTACGAGAAGCTCAGCAAGCACCTGCTGCACCTGTTCAGCCTGTTCCTGGTGCCGATGCTGTTCCTGTCCTTCCAGGGCATCTGGGAGGGTTACCAGGCATTGAGCACCGGCACCACGCCGGCGGGGGTGTCCCCGGCGGAGCTGGAGGACATTCTGTGGGCGGAGTTCTGGCGCAATCTGGTGCTGGGCGGCTTCCTGGTGGTCCACTATCTGGTCAAGACCGGGGATCAGGACCCGCACTACAAACCGGAAGCCGGTGTCTCCGAGAAGATGGAAGGCGCGCTGCGTCTGGCCACCAACGAAACCACCGGCCACATCGGCGCGCTGCTCATGCTGATGGCCCTGTCGGTGAGCACCGGCGGCATCATCGAGCGTTCCGGCCTGCTGGAAATGCTGCCCGAGACCTTCCCGTCGATCTGGATCGCCATGGGCATCCTGGTGGTGACGATGGTGATCATCGGCATGATCATGGACCCCTACGGCGCCGTCATCCTGGTGAACGCCACCATCGCCCAGGTGGCGTTCGACAACGGCATCGCGCCGCTGCACTTCTGGATGATCACCCTGGTGGCCTTCGAGCTGGGGTATCTGACACCACCGGTGGCGCTCAACCACCTGTTGACACGACAGGTGGTGGGCGACGACGAGGTGGAAAGCGCCAAGCTCAGTACCGGCAGCTTCTTCCGCCGCTACGAGAAGTTCATCCTGCCGATCGCGGTGATGCTCACGGCGTTGTTGATCGTGTCCTTCCTGCCGCTGATCTCCGACGGCCTGCACGAGTGGCTGTTCCAGAAGATCCAGGCGGGTTGATCCCTCCCCTCCCACCGACCAAAAAAACGCGGGCTCCGGCCCGCGTTTTTTATGCCTTATCGGGTATTCGGGGCCGTGTCCTCCATCATGGGCGCGTCCCGGCGTTCTAGAGGCGGTATTCACCACCGTCGATGGCTTGCTGGATCTCCGGTGTGAGGGGCTGGTAGCGGTGCTCGCCGGGCAGCAGCACGTAGACCGGGTCGTCCACCCGCTCCAGATCGTACTTCTCTTCCTTCAGCGTGTTTTTCTGGTGCTTGAAGGTGCCAGTGGTTTCCACGCCGCCGTCGGTGACGCGCAGGAACACCGGGATCGCGTAGGGCGGCAGCTCGCGGCCCAGGTAGGCACTCAGGCCGGCCCAGTCCGCTTCGCCGTGGGGCCGGTCCAGGCGCAACTCCGCCATGCCGGCGCGGCCGTCGGTGGCGGGGATTTCCACGCCGTAGACCACGGATTCGACGATCTGCTCGAAGCCGTCCAGGATCTGCTCCACTTCGGTGGTGGAGACGTTTTCGCCTTTCCAGCGGAAGGTGTCGCCCAGGCGGTCCACGAACTGGGCGTGGCGGAAGCCGATGTCGCGCATCATGTCGCCGGTGTTGAACCAAGCGTCGCCTTTCTTGAACGCGTCCCGAAAGATCGATTTCTCGGTTTTTTCCGGGTCGGTGTAACCGTCGAACGGGGTCTTCTCGGTGATCTCGCCGAGCATCAGGCCGGCTTCGCCTTTGTTCACCCTGATCATGTGGCCGTTCTTGTCGCGCACCGGCTGGTCGGCTTCCTTGTCGTACTTGACGATGGCGTAGCCTACCGGCGAGAAGCCCACGGTGTTGTCGAAGTTGAACACATTGGTGAACGCCACGTTGCTTTCCGAGGCGGTGTAGAACTCCGCCACGCGATCGATATCGAAGCGCTTCTTGAAGGCTTTCCAGATGCCGGGGCGCAGGCCGTTGCCGACGATGGTGCGCACCGGGTTATCGGCGTCGTCCGGTTTTTCCGGCTGCTCGTGCAGGTAGCGGCACAGCTCGCCCACGTAGCCGAAGGCGGTGCAGTCATGGCGGCGCACGTCCTGCCAGAAACGGCTGGCGGAGAAGCGCCGGGCCAGCACCAGGCCGCCGCGCCCGGCGATCACCGAGGCCCAGCACACCACCAGGCCGGTGGCGTGGTAGAACGGCAGGGTGCAGTAAAGCCGGTCGTGGGCGTCCAGACGCACCGAGGAAAAACCAAACCCGCCGTAGGCTTTTTCCCAGCGGCCGTGGTTGAACACCACCGCCTTGGGGAGGCCGGTGGTGCCGGAGGTATAGATGTAAAAAAGCGGATCGCGCAAAAACGTCCGCTGGCTGCTGGCCGGGTTATCGCTGGCGCGATGGCGGATCGCCTCGGCCAGGTTCACATAGCCCTCCGGGGCCTCGCCCGGGTCCGCCAGGGTGTCGTGGTCGGCGAAGTAGAGAAAATGTTCCTTCAGATCCAGCCGGTCGCGCACCTCACGGATCGCCGCCACCTGCTCGGCGCCGATGATCGCCGCCTTGGGCGCCACCAGATTGAAGCTGTGCACCAGCACCTTGCCACGCTGGGAGGTATTGAGCAGCGCCGCGCACACGCCCAGCTTGGCGCAGCCGATCACCGTGGCCAGCAGCTCCGGCCGGTTCTCCAGGTTCACCGCCACGGTGTCGCCCTTTTGCAGGCCGATGGCGGCCAGATAATCGGCGATGCGATTGGCCCAGCCGTTCAGGGTGGCGTAGGTGAAGGCGCGCTCGTCCTGGATCAGGGCGATGCCCGCCGGATGCTCCGCCGCCACCCGCTCGATGGCCACCCCGAGCCCCACCGGGCGGCGGGTATCGGTGAGCTTGCCCAGGCGCGCGCCCTTGATCAGAGCGGGCAGATTGCCGACCACCTCCGGCACCTTGGTGAGCAGCTTGGGCAGAGTAATAACGTCCCCATGACGCATGGCGTTTCCCCATTTCTTGTTGTGTCGTGGATGGCGTTGACCCTTTGAACGGCCGCCGGGGGTAACTCGGTCAATCGCTTCATTGCGGCGTTGGGGACGAAGCTATAGCATGAAAGTTTATAGTTGTACACATAGCAAAAAGACGACAATAAAAACCGATAACGATAAAAACAAGGACCCTCTTCATGGAGAAACGGACCCCGACCTTCCTGCGCCGCTCGCCGCAGGAATGGCTCTCCTCGCTGCCCGTGCTTCTGCTGCTCCTGGTGGTGGTGTTTCTGTCCTCCGGGCAGATCATTCATTCGCAGATGCTGAAGATCGGCGAGAACACCTGGGAAGAGTATTTCCTGCTGCGCACCGCCGGCCTGACGCCGGCGCCGGAGTGCGACCGCGACCCGAACATCGACCAGCGCGTCAACGAGATCGCCGAGAAACGCAAGGCGGAAGCGGACTCCGACCCGCTCGGCGATCTGCTTGGCGGCGGCGCCGTGAACCGGGACGCGATTCGCGACTCCCTGCTCGCCACCCGCGCCAATTGCCGCGCCAAGTGGGACCGCTACCAGACCGTGCAGGACAAGGTCACCCCCAGCGTGGTGGCGTTCCGCAATATCGAGGGTGGCATCGCCACCCTGGTGGCCACCCTGGGGGACTACAAGCGCTTGCTGCTCGCCCTGCTGCTGCTGATCTGCGCGGCCACCACCACCTTCCAGCGCCACCACATCGCCCTGCGCCCCTCGCGTACCCGCAAGGACCATCTGATTTCCAGCCTCGCCCAGGTGGTGTCCAATTCGCTGCTGCTGATCTCGGCGCTGGTCTATCGCGGTTCGGACCTGCGCGCCGCCCAGGCCGGCGTCACCGTGGACGCGCTCTATCTGCATTCGGTGTGGATCGCCGGTTTCGCCATTCTCACCGCCGCCGCCGTCTATCAGCTGGTACGCCCGCCGCGCGGCCTGGAAGAAGGCGGTTCCTGGGGCAAGGCGCTGCTCACCATTCCGCTGTTCAGCTTCATGTGCATCTCGGCGTCGATCCAGTTCTACGGCCAGGGTTATTTCCACGGCGTCAGCGTCTACATGAACATGATGATGGAGCTCTCCACCCTGTTCCTGAATCTGGCGCTGTACATCTGGATCGGCATGATGCTCAAGCAGACCCGGCTCACCCACATCGTGTTCGACGTGATGCGGCCCTGGAATCTGTCGCCAGAATTAATGTGCGTGGTGGTGCTCGCCTTCGCCGCCGTGCTCACCGCCTATACCGGCGCCTCCGGCATCTTCGTGATCGCCGCCGGCGCCACCATCTACCGGGAACTGATCCGCGTCGGCGCGCGCAAGCAGCTGGCCCTGGCGGCCACCGCCATGTCCGGTTCCATGGGCGTGGTGTTGCGGCCCTGCCTGATCGTGGTGGTGATCGCCGCGCTCAACAAGAACGTGACCACCGCGGAGATGTTCTCCGCCGGCGGCAAGGTGTTCCTGCTCAGCCTGCTGGTGTTCTTTATCTACAGCCAGTTCGCGCGCACCACGCCGGCGCGCATCGCGCCCTTCGGCAAAGCGCTGCCCGCCAGCCTCAAGCGCATGGTGCCATTGATGCCCTACGGCATCGTGGTGGGCGCCGTGGCGCTGTTCTTCAACGACCTGCTGGCCCGCCAGCTGGACGAGTTCTCCGCGCCCATCATCCTGCCGGTAATGCTGCTCGCGATTCTGATCTACGAGAAATTCAGCCGCCACGTGGTGCATCTGTGCGCCCTGTTCATGGTGGCCATGCTGGTGTTGTCCTGGCAGGGCGTGTGGGAGGGCTATCAGGCGCTCACCGCCGTCGGCGACGGCGCTCTGCCCGCCAGCGCTCTGCCAGGAAGCATGGCACCCCAGGAACTGGAAGCCGCCCTGTGGAGCGACTTCTGGCGCAACCTGCTGTTCATGGTGTTCCTGCTGGTCACCTACCTGGTGCCCGGCGACCGGGACCCGCACTACGCGCCGGAGGAAGGCGTGGCGGAGAACTTCGAGGGCTCCATGCGCTTCGCCACCTCGGAGACCACCGGCCACATCGGCGCGCTGCTCATGCTGATGGCCATGTCCATGGGTGCCGCCGGCATCATCGAGCGCTCCGGCGTGCTGGAGGCGCTGCCGGAAACCTTCGGCTCGATCTGGATCGCCGCCGGCTTCTTCGTGGTGGCCCTGGTGCTGGTGGGCATGTTCATCGACCCGCTCGGCGCGGTGATTCTGGTGAACGCCGCCATGGCGCCCATGGCCGAAGCCAATGGCATCAGCTCGCTGCACTTCTGGATGATCGCCCTGGTGGCTTTCGAGCTCGGTTACCTGACGCCACCAGTGGCGCTCAACCATCTATTGACGCGACAGGTGGTGGGCGACGACGAAGTGGAAAGCGCCAAGCTCAAGACCGGCAGCTTCTTCCGCCGCTACGAGAAGTTCCTGCTGCCCATAAGCGTGATGCTCACGGCGCTGCTGATCATCGCCTTCCTGCCGTTGATCTCCGATACCGTGCACGGTTGGTTGTTCCAGCGCATCGAGGCGGGCTGAAACCATCGCGGCTGAAACGATACCCCCGGGCGGGTTTTCTCCGGCCCGGGGATATTGGATACTCTCGTGACAATGTCATCCAGCCGACACGAGGTCGCCATGAACCGCCCGGAACCCCAGCGTGCCGGAGGCCGCCCCACCGAGCCCCTGCCCAAGTCCTTCAAACCGGCGCTGACCCTGCTCGGCGTCCTGTTCCTGGTTACCGCCGGCACCGCCGTGGCCGCCGCGGTGGTGGACCGCCTGATCTACGGCTGAACCATGGCGACTCGGAAAGAACACCGCCATCACCCCCGCCATCGCGCCCCTCGCGGCGTCGCCCTGACGCTGCGCCGCGAGGCCGGCGACGATGAGGAGCCACTGCACCTGCTGTGCCGGGACGTATCCCGCAATGGCCTGGGCGTCGCCTTTCCCCACCCCATTACCCCGGACACCGACGTGGAAATCTGGGTGGCCCTGCCGGAGCGGCCCGCGCCGCTGCACCTGTTCGGCACCGTGGCCTGGTGCGCCGCGCCGCTCGGCCACTGGCGCGCCGGCATCGCCCTGAACCTGGAACGCGGCGACGGCGGTGCCTGGGAGGCCCGCTTCAACGGCCCGGACCCGCAATGAGCGGCGCCGGCGACCGTCCCCTGTTCGGGCGCGGCGATCGCTACCAGAGCCATCGCCCGGATTACCCGCCGGCCCTGTTCGCCGCCCTCGCGGGCCAGGCCCCCGGCCAACGTCGCGCGCTGGATCTGGGCTGCGGCAGCGGCCAGGCCTGCCGCGCCCTGGAGCCCCATTTCCAGCGGGTGCTGGGCATCGACGCAAGCCTGGATCAGGTGCGCGCCGCCCCGCCCGGCGCCAGCCGCTATCTGGTGGCCCGCGCCGACGCCCTGCCCCTGGCCGACGGCGGGCTGGATCTGATCACCGTGGCCCAGGCGCTGCACTGGTTCCCGCTGCCCGGCTTCTTCCACGAAGCCGGCCGGGTGCTGCGGCCCGACGGCCTGCTGGCGATCATCAGTTACGGGCTGTGCACCGTGGAGGGGCTGGAGGGCCTGGTGGAGGATTTCCACGACCGGGTGCTGCGGCCCTGGTGGCCGGCGGCCCGCTGGCAGGTGATCGACGGCTACCGCAGCATCACCCTGCCCTGGCCGGAGCGGACGGTGGCGGCGCCGGAGGCCATCGAGCGCCGCTGGACCTGGCGGGACATGGTCGGTTACCTGGATACCTGGTCGGCGCTGGTGAAAGCCCGCGCCGCCGGCAAGGACCCGCTGGTGACGTTTCTGCCGTTGCTGCGGGCACGCTGGGGCGAACAGGAAAGGACCGTGCGCTGGCCGCTCCGCCTGCGCTGCTGCGCGCGGCCTTGAGGCGCCGTGCCGGCATCATCGCGACTGAAGCGGAACGCCGCCCGCTCGCTCCTACAAAGGCCCGCACTGTAGGAGCGACTTCAGTCGCGATTCAGGATTTGGGGAAATGCTCGGCGAGCAGGCCGGCCAGCCGGTCCAGCCGGTTGCGGCGCTTGGCCAGGCCGAAGATATTCATCATGCGGGTGCCCCAGGTCAGGGCCGTGGCCAGGGTGTCGCCACCCCGGCGCGGGATCACGTGCACGTGCACATGGGGCACGTGCTGGTTGGCCTCGCGGCCGTCGTTGACGATCACGTTGTGGGCCAGCACATCCAGGCCGGCCCGCTTCTGGGCGCGGATGGTGCGCCGCGCCAGTTCGAACAGGTGGGCGGTGAGGTCCGGCGACAGCTCCTGCAGCAACGCGTGGTGCTCCACCGGAATCACCAGGCAGTGCGCCTCGCGCACCGGGAACAGATCCAGCAGCACCATGGCCCGCTCGTCGCGGTACACCACGCTGCCGGGCAACTCACCGGCGAGGATGCGACAAAAGACGCAATCGGTCACTCCACCTCCGCGTCACCGTCATCGTAGGGCCCCGGGCCGTACTTGCGATGGCGCCGCCACAGCTCCGCCAGCGCCACCAGCAACGCCACCACCACCATGGCCAGCAGCGGGCCACCGGCGCGCCAGGAACTCATTTCCTCCTGGAACAGGCCGTCGAACAGGGCCGCCACCCAGGCCGGCGCCAACTGGCCATGCTCCGGGGACACCGACCAGGGCGTCAACAGGAAAGCGGCGCTCACCGCGCGCAGCGGCAGACGCACCGAGGTCATGAACGGCCGGGTGATGTACCACAGCACGAACAGCACCCCCACACTACCCAGCAAATAGGCGAACCATCCCCACATATAGGCTTTCGTCGTCACGATTACTCCAAAATTCGATCGGGGCGGCGTTAGCCCACCCAGTGAACAATATGCTCTTCCAGGTCGTCCTCGGCCACCCCCCGCTCGGACACCACCCGGCCGGTCACGCTGATGCCCGCCTCGCGCACCGACTCGGCGCGACCGGAAATCAACGGATGCCAGGCGGCCAACGGCAGACCGTTGGCGCGGCGCCGGTAGGCGCAGGTGGCGGGCAGCCAGCCAAAATGCCGCGCCACCTGGGGGGTCACCGGCATGCAGTCGGGCACGTAGCGCTGGCGTTCCGGGTATACGGTGCACCGGCAGTCGGCCTGGTCCAGATAGGCGCAAGCCACGTCGGTGAAAGCCACCTCGCCGCTGTCCTCGTCCTGAAGTTTAACCAGACAACAGCGTCCACAGCCATCGCAAAGCGCTTCCCATTCGTCCTCGTCCAGGTCTTCCAGCGGCAATTCCCAGAAACGCTCACGCATGGCGAGGGCGATCCGGGTGGCCCTCGGCCAGGTACAGGTCCTCGTCCGGCGGCGGCGGCATCTGCAGGTAGAAGCCCTGCTCGCGGATCCGCGCCATCACCTCGTCCACCCCGGCGCGGGCCAGCGGGCGGCGCGGGTCGAGAATCATGTCGGTGACATGGCGCGGCGCGCCGAACTGGTTGATCAGCGCCTCCGGCAGATCCTTGAGGCCCTTGGCGCGCTCCACGTACAGGTACATGCCGTCCCGGCGCGGACTCTTGTAGATGGAACAGAACAGTTTGCCTTCCAGGGTCATGACGGTCTCACAGTGATTCGAGCAAAGGCCGGGCCACCAGGTCGTGGCGCCAGCCGGTAAGGGGTTCGGGCAGCCGCTCCGGATCGCGCACCAGCGCTTCCAGCCAGCGCCGGCGCACCAGCACGTCGGGCTTGAGCGCCAGGTCGTCGGCGATCCGCGATACCTCCTCGCGCAGCCTCTTCACGGTCTGGCGCTGGGCCGGCTCCAGGGGCCCGGGCAGCGGCGCCGGCGGCGTCGCCCCGGCGGCGTCCGAGGCCAGCGCCAACACCGTGTCGCCGTCCCGGCGGATCGCCTTGGGGTGCATGCCCAGCTCGCGCAGCCTCTCCCGGGACAGCGAGCGCGCCCGGCACAGATCCAACAGGGTATTGTCGCGCAGCACGAAGCCCTTGGGCAGATCCCGCTCCCGGGCGGTGTCCTCGCGCCACTGGGCGAGCGCCTCCAGCACCGCCAGCTCCTGGCCGCGCAGCGCCCCGGCGCCCTTCACCTGGCGCCAGGCGTCGCCGGGCTCGGCGCGCTTCAGAGCGTCCTCGCGCAACCGCGCGCACTCCTCGTCCCACCAGGCCGCCCGGCCCAGCCGCGTAAGATCCTCGCGCAGGCCCTCGGCCAACTCCGGCAGATACTTCACGTCGTCCTCGGCGTAACGCAACTGCTCCTCGCTGAGCGGCCGTTTGAGCCAGTCGGTCCGGGTGGCGCCCTTGGGCAGGCTCACGCCCATGCGGCTCTCCACCAGCCGCTGATAGCTGAGCTGCATGTCCTCGCCGGTGAGCGCGGCGGCGATCTGGGTATCCTCCACCGCCGCCGGATAGGCCCCGGAAAACGCCGCCAGGGCTTCCAGATCCTCCGAACAGGCGTGCATCACCAGCGGCCGGTCCGCCAGCGCCGGCGCCAGATCCGCCGCCGCCACCCGGGTGGTGTCGATCAGGCGGATCGCCTCGCCGTCATGCACCTGCACCAGCGCCAGACGCGGGTAGTAGGTGCGCTCGCGCATGAATTCCGTGTCCAGGTAAAGCGGCGCCCCGGCGGGCAGGCGGGCGGTCCATTCCCCCAGCGCCTCGGCGCTGTCGCACCAGATATAGGTCATGTCGATCCATGGCTTGCCAATGATCCCGCGCATTATACGGATCGGAGCCGCCCCCCGAAACGCGGCTCATGGCAGGCGCCTTGCCGGCAAACCGTATTGCTTATGCATACTTAATCGGATATTTTCCGATTAATCAATCAAATATTTCAATTCATATGCTTGAATTCCAACTTCAACGATTCGGCGTCGTTCCTTTCAACCATGGTGCCTTGCTGCCTCTGTTGAGCCGCTACCGGCGACCCAATGACAAGATCGCCGAATGGATCAGACAAGGCGTCCTGATCCCGTTGAAGCGAGGCCTTTATGTCGTGGGAAGCCCTTGGCGCCAGGGCGAGCTCTGCCCGCCACTGGTCGCCAATCACCTCTACGGGCCCTCCGGCGTATCCTTGGAGTACGCCCTGGCCTGGCACGGTTTGATTCCGGAACGTCCGCATGAGGTCACATCGGTGACCCCTCGCCGCGGCCGGCGGTTCGAAACCCCGCTTGGCCGCTTTTCCTACACCAGGCTGCCCACTGACCTGTTTCCCATCGGTCTGAGGCAGGAAAGCCTGCCCGGCGGGCCCACCTTTCTGATCGCGGGCCCGGAGAAAGCGCTCTGCGACAAGATAGTGCTGACCGGCAACCTCAGGATCACAAGCGCATCCGCCATGCACGCTTTCCTGTTCGAGGATTTGCGCGTAGATGAGGACATGCTGGAGGGTATGGAGTTGTCGGTGATCGAGCACTATGCCTCCGCCGGGCACAAAACCGGCCCGTTGAAAGCATTGCTGAAGGTGTTGGAGGAAGCCTCATGAAGATCATCGAGCAAATGCTCGCCCGCTACCCCCGGGAAGAACGCGACCACGCGATGCGCGAAGTGATGCAGGAAATCGCCCTGGCCGCTCTTCAACGGTCAGGCTTTTTTGCGAAGGCCGCTTTCTATGGAGGAACCTGCCTGCGCATTTTCCATGGACTGCCACGCTTTTCCGAGGACCTGGATTTTTCTCTGTTGGCGCCGGAGCCCGATTTTTCCCTGGCACCTTATTTCAAGGCCCTTGAGCAAGAATTTTCCGCCTTCGGCTTTGACGTGGAAATATCCCGGCGCGACAAGAAAATCGAATCCGCCGTGGTGTCCGCTTTCCTGAAAAAGAACACCAGCATTTACGATGTTCGAATCACCGGCCAACGCACATTGAAGATCAAGTTCGAGGTGGACACCGATCCCCCGGGGGGCTTCGCCACCGAGGAAAAACTCCTGGTTCAGCCCTATTCCTTCTACGTCAAATGCTATGCCCTGCCGGACCTGTACGCCGGCAAAATGCACGCGTTGCTTTTCCGCCGCTGGAAGAACCGCGTCAAGGGACGAGACTGGTTCGACTTTGAATGGTATGTCCGGCAACACGCGCGGCTGAATCTGAAACACCTGGAGGAACGGGCCCGGCAAAGTGGTGACTGGCGGGACGGCGAAATGACCTCAGCGGCGCTCAAAACACTGCTCGCCGACAGAATCCGCGCCCTTGACGTGGGACTGGCGAAAAGGGATGTGAGGCCGTTTATCCAGTCCGCCGGTACACTGGACATCTGGTCGGCCGACTACTTCCTTGATCTGGCCGACCAGATGCTTTTCCAGTCCGCCTGAGCCGGCCTACAACGCGTGGGCTGGTTTCTGGTACCATTCGCCGCCGTTACGATCACGGAAACCGCACAGGAACCGCCCATGAGCACCAAACTGGTACTGGTCCGCCACGGCCAGAGCGTCTGGAACAAGGAAAACCGCTTCACCGGCTGGAAGGACGTGGATCTCACCGAGCAGGGCCGCGAGGAAGCGCGCCAGGCCGGCGAGCTGCTGAAGGAAGCCGGCTTTGAGTTCGACATGGCCTACACCTCGGTGCTCAAGCGCGCCATCCGCACCCTGTGGACCATCCTCGACGGCATGGACCAGATGTGGATTCCGGTGACCCGGGACTACCGCCTCAACGAGCGCCACTACGGCGCCCTGCAGGGCCTCAACAAGGCCGAGACCGCGGAGAAGTACGGCGACGAGCAGGTGCTGATCTGGCGCCGCAGCTACGACACCCCGCCGCCCAAGATGGACCGCGACGACGAGCGTTACGCCGGCCGCCTGCGTGTCTACAAGGACCTGGACGAGGACAAGATCCCGCTGTCCGAAAGCCTCAAGGATACCGTGGCCCGGTTCCTACCCTACTACCAGGCGGAAATCGAGCCCCAGGTGCGCGCCGGCAAGCAGGTGCTGATCTGCGCCCACGGCAACAGCCTGCGCGCCCTGGTGAAGCACCTGAGCGGCATCTCCGACGAGGACATCGTCAAGCTCAACATCCCCACCGGGATTCCCATGGTCTACGAGCTGGACGACGATCTGAAGCCGATCAGGAACTACTACCTGGGCGACGAGGAAGCCGCCGCCAAGGCCGCCGAGGCGGTGGCCAACCAGACCAAGGGATGAGTCGAATCGCGACTGAAACCAATCGCGACTGAAGTCGCTCCTACAGCCGAATTTACGCTGTAGGAGCGACTTCAGTCGCGATCACCCGGCGTCACCGAATACGGTCCAGGGCCTCCACCCGGCGCCGCTCCCGTTCGTCGAACAGCCGCGCCCGCAACGCTTCCACCTGGGCGTCCCGGTCCGCCGGCGCCAGCCCGCTGTCCAGAATCGCCCGCCGCTGCTCGCGGTACTCATCGTAACGCCGCTGCCATTCGGCCCGCCGCCGGTCCAGGTCCGCCAGCCGTTCCGCCGCCTCGGCGCCCAGTTCCCGCTCGCGCAGTTGATACACCCGCGCCTCGGACGCGCCCTGCTCGCGCAAACGCGCCACCTCCGTCGCCACCGACACCGGCCGCCGCGAGGCCGCCACCATCTCGCGCACGTCCGGCGGCAGGCCGGCCTCCAGTTCCTCCACCCGGGCCGCCTTCTCGGCGGCGCTCAGCGACGGGTCCTCGAGCACCGCGCGGCGGTCCAGGGCAAAACGGTCGTAACGGTCCCGGAAACCGAAGAACGCCTCCCGGGCGGCGGCGTCGAACCAGCGCCGGCGCAGGCCCTGGCGCTCTTCCAGGCTGCGCCGCAGGGCGGCGGTGTCGTTGTCCGGACTCTCCAGCTCGCGCAGCGCCGCCCGGTAGCCAGTATAGCGCTCGAACAAATCCCACGCCTGGCGGGCCGCCCGGGGCGGCAACACGGTGTCCAGATGGGCCGCCACCCGACCGCGCAGCACGTTCAGATCCTCCTCGCCCAGGGCCGACAGGAAATAATCGAAGCGCCGCCGCACGCCCTCGGTGACCACCAGATCCCCATGGTCGTCCACCCGCAGTTCGCCGTCCGGTTCGGTGCCCCGCCAGCTGGCCGGCTCGCCATCCAGCTTGGCGCCCCGGGCCGCGAAGGTGGCGAAGTCCGACGATCCCTGGAACGCCGGCCCGGCGCCCTGGCCGGACGGCGCCGCGCCGGGGGCCGGGGCCGGGCCGCCGGCGGCGCCGTCGAGCCACCACCAGGCCGCCCCGGCCGCCACCAGCAGCGCGCTCAGCGCCGCGATTCCGATTCTCATCCCTGTTCTCCGTCTTGTTGTTATCACCGCTAATCGGATTACGACTTTTTTATTAGTGAAATGCCCGCCAGAGCGGCGCTACTCTTTTCAGTGAACCTCCGGCTTCCGGGAAGGTTCCCGCCAAGAGGACCTTGGCGCATAACCGACATTTCAACAACAACACAAACAGGGAAGCTTATGAAAACGCTCGCTCAGGCGCTGCTTGGCGCCCTCATGCTCGCGGTGCTGTCCGTGCCGGCCCAGGCGCTCGCCGACTACACCGCCACCCGCTACCCCATCGTCCTGGTGCACGGCCTGTTCGGTTTCGACACCGCCGCCGGCGTGGATTACTGGTATCGCATTCCCGAGGAGCTGCGCCAGGGCGGCGCGCAAGTCTACGTGGCCCAGGTGAGCGCCGCCGAGGACACCGCCGTGCGCGGCGAGCAGCTGGCCCGCCAGGTGGAGACCATCCTCGCCAGCACCGGCGCCGACCGGGTCAACCTGATCGGCCACAGCCACGGCGGCCCCACCACCCGCTACGTGGCCTCGGTGTACCCGGGGTACGTGGCCTCGGTGACCAGCGTCGGCGGCGTCAACTGGGGCGCCCGGCTGGCGGACGTGCTGCAGGGCGTGGTCGACAACGTGCCCTTCTCCGGCAACCTGATCGGCTACCTGGGCAACGCCCTGGCCGGGGTCATCGACCTGTTCTCCGGCGGCGGCAACGAACAGGACATCCTGGCCGCGCTCAAGGCCCTGACCACCGCCGAGACCGTCGCCTTCAACCAGCAATACCCGGAGGGCATGCCCGCCGAATACTGCGGCGACGCGCCACGGGTGGCCAGCAACGGTGTCTCCTACTTCTCCTGGAGCGGCGCCAAGACGCTCACCAACGGCCTGGACCCGTCCGATCCGTTCCTGGCGGCCACCTCCATCGTGTTCCTGGGCGAGCCCAACGACGGCCTGGTGAGCAGTTGCTCCAGCCACCTGGGCATGGTGATCCGTGACGACTACCGCATGAATCACCTGGACGAGGTCAATCAGGTGCTGGGCCTGCACGACCTGTGGAGCACCGATCCGGTGACGCTTTACCGGCAGCAGGCCAACCGGCTGAAGAACTACAGTTTCTGATCAAGGTGACCGAAACGCTCACGCACCCGGGCGCCAAGGTTTTGTGTCCTGACGTCACCCGCCTACCATCCGGACAGAGACCCGGATGAAGGACCATGACCATGACAAAAAGCCTCAGCGCCCTCCTGGCCGCCGCCGCCCTGTTCGTGGGCGGCGCCGCCCAGGCCCAGCAGGAGCCCATTGAACGCGACATCTGCGTGTTCGACATCGCCGGCCAGATGGGCCCCACCATGGCCGCCATGAAGGACTGGCGTACCGCCGCGCTGAAATGGGGCCTGAAGGCCAATCTGCGCGTCTACACCAACGAGCAGGTGGCCGCCGAGGACCTCAAGGCCGGCCAGTGCGACGCCTCCCTGATCACCGGCCTGCGCGCCCGCCAGTTCAACAAGTACGCCGGCACCCTGGATTCCATTGGCGCCCTGCCCTCCATGGAGCACATGAAGCTGGCCCTTCGCGTGCTGTCCCACCCGAGCCGCGCCGGGCAACTCACCGCCAACTCCTACGAGGTAATCGGCATCGCCCCCATCGGCGCCGCCTACCTGTTCGTCAACGACCGCGACATCAACACCCTGGCCAAGGCCGCCGGCAAGAAGGTGGCGGTGCTGGATTTCGACCCCACCCAGGCCAAGATGGTGGCCGCCGCCGGCGCCACCCCGGTGCCCTCGGACATCACCAACTTCGCCGGCAAGTTCAACAACGGCTCCGTGGACGTGATCGCCGCGCCCCTGGTGGCCTACAACGTGCTGGAGCTCTACAAGGGCCTGCAGCCCGACGGCGGCATCATCGACTACCCGCTGTTGCAGCTTTCCATCCAGCTGGTGGGCAAGGAAGACCGCTTCCCAGCGGAGATCGCGCAGAAATCCCGGGAGTACTTCTACAACAACCTGGACCAGGTGCTGGAGCAACTGGAGCGCGAATCCAGCCAGGTGGACTCCAAGTGGTGGGTGGACATCCCGGACGACGACAAGCGCGAATACGAAGTGATGATGCAGGACGCCCGGGATCAGTTGCGCAACGAAGGCTACTACGACCCGGACATGCTCGACCTGCTGCGCAAGATCCGCTGCAAGCTCAACAGCGCCCGGGCCGAGTGCACCGCCGGCTGACGCTAGCTAGAGCCCCAGCCGCTTGGCGATCACCTCGTTCATGATCTCGTAGGTGCCGCCGCCGATGGAGAGGATGCGGTTGTCGCGGAACAGCCGCTCCACCACGGTGCCGCGCATGTAGCCGGCGCCGCCGAAGATCTGCACCGCGTCCCAGGTGACCCGGTCGGCGCACTGGGTGGCCTGGTTCTTGGCCATGGACACGTCCAGCACGCAGTCCTCGCCGTTGGCGATGCGCGCCGCGGTGCGGTAGGTGAATTCCCGGCTCACCGCCACCTGGGTGGCCATTTCCGCCAGCTTGTGGCGGGTCACCTGAAAGCCGGCAATGGGCCGCCCGAAGGCCTGGCGTTCCTTGGCGTAGGCCATGGCTTCCTCCAGGGCCACCTGGGCGGTCATGTTGGCGGTCACCGCCAGGATCAGCCGCTCCATCTGGAAGTTGCTCATGATGCAGTAGAAGCCGCCGTTCTCCGGGCCGATCAGGTTTTCCGCCGGCACCCGGCAGTCCTCGAAATACAGTTCGGCGGTGTCGGACGCCCACCAGCCCATCTTCTTCAGCTCCCGGCCCACGGTGAAGCCCGGGGTGCCCTTCTCGACCAGTAGCAGGGAGACGCCGCCGAAGCCGGCGTCGCCGGTGCGTACCGCCACCGTGTAGTAGTCCGCGCGCACGCCGCTGGTGATGAAGGTCTTGGCGCCGTTCACCACATAGTGGTCGCCGTCACGGGTGGCCTTGGTGCGCAGGTTGGCCACGTCGGAGCCGCCGCCGGGCTCGGTGATCGCCAGGGCGGCGATCTGGTCACCGGCCAGCACCGCCGGCACCACCCGTTCCTGCAGGGCCTCGGAGCCCCACTTCCACACCGGCGGCAGGCCGATGTCCAGGGAGCCCAGGCTGGCGCCCACGCCGCCGGAAGTGCAGCGGGTGATTTCCTCGCAGGCGGCCACCTTCATGAACACGTCCTCGCCGCTGCCGCCCCAGCGTTCCGGGGCGCCGATGCCGAGGATGCCGGCGTCCGCCGCCTTCTTGTACAGCTCCCGGGGGAAGGTGCCGGCCTCCTCCCAGTCGTTCACCTGGGGAAGGATCTCGCGTTCCACGAACTTGCGCACGGTGTCGCGCACCATGCCGTGGGTTTCATTGAAGTAGGACAGGTCGGCCACGGTCACTCCTTGTTCTTGAATCGGGGGGGGCTGGATGGGGCGCGCCATAAACCAAGCGCTTGCTTGGTTTCGAGGATAGCAAAATCCCGATGGGGTGTGCCATGGATTAGGGATTGGTGCGGATCGCGACTGAAGTCGCTCCTACAGCATCAAAGACCGCTGTAGGAGCGACCGGGCGGCGTTCCGCTTCAGTCGCGATAGGGAGGTGGCAGCGGTGGGCTCAGCCGACGGCCTGAATGGCCTGCTCGATGGCGGCTTCGAAGCGCTGGCGGATGCGCGCCAGGGTGGCGTCGTCGCGGGCTTCGTAGCGGGTCACCAGCTTCGGCGAGGTGTTGGAAGCGCGACACAGGCCCCAGCCGTCGGCGTAGTCCATGCGAATGCCGTCGATCACGCGGCGCTCGCCGTCGCCCAGGTCGGCGTGTTCCTGCAGGTACTCGATGATGGCGAACTTGTTCTCCTCGGTGACCTGGATCTGGATCTCCGGGGTGGAGTGCAGCCTGGGGAAGCGCTGGAAGAAGCTCACCGCGTCGCCGTCATGGCGGCTGAGAATACCCAGCAGCCGGGCCGCCGCCAGGGTGGCGTCGTCGAAGCCGTACCAGTCCTCGGCGAAGAAGATGTGGCCGCTCATCTCACCGGCCAGCAGGGCGCCGGTTTCCTTCATGCGCGCCTTGATCAGCGAGTGGCCGGTGCGCCACATTTCCGGCTCGCCGCCGGCCTTCCTGATCACGTCGAACAGTTCACCGGTGCATTTCACGTCGAAGATCACCTTGGCGCCGGGTACCCGGGAAACCAGGTCCTCGGCCAGGGCCATGAGCAGGATGTCCGGGTAGACCACCTCGCCGTCGGGGAGCACCACGCCGAGTCGGTCGCCGTCGCCGTCGAAGGCCAGGCCCAGATCGGCGTTTTCCTCGCGGACGGTGGCGATCAGATCCTTGAGGGTCTCGATGTCGCCCGGGTCCGGATGATGGTTGGGGAAGGTGCCGTCCACGTCCGCGTACAGGGGCACCACGTCGCAGCCGAGCAGCATCAGCGCTTCCGGGGCGGTGACGCCGGCGGCGCCGTTGCCGCAGTCCACCACCACCTTCAGCGGCCGCGCCAGCTGGTGACGGCGCTGCACCGCGTTCAGGTAGGCGGGCAGCACGTCCCGTTGCTCGCGGCTGCCCTCCCCTTCGCTGAAGTCGCCCTGCTGGATGCGGGTCTTGAGCGCCTGGATGGCGTCGCCGGACAGGGCGGTGCCCTGAATGACGACCTTGAAGCCGTTGTAGTCCGGCGGATTGTGGCTGCCGGTGACCATCACGCCGGAGTCGGCGTCGTGGTAATGATGGGTGGCGAAGTACAGCACCGGGGTGGGCACCAGGCCCACTTCCACCACGTTGCAGCCGCTCGCCTGCAGACCCTTGGCGAGGCCGTCCACCAGCGCCGGCGAGGACAATCGGCCATCGCGGCCCACCGCCACGGTGTCGCCGCCCTTGGCGCGCACTTCCGAGCCGATGGCCAGGCCGATCAGCCGCGCCGCGTCCACGGTGAGGGTGTCCTCGTAGATGCCGCGGATGTCGTAGGCGCGGAACAGGGTATCGGACAGTTCGGTGCTCATTAGCAAATCCTTTTATCAGGCGCCGCTTCACGGCGCGTTGCAGGATGCAGGATACAGGATGAAAGGGCAGGCTTCGTGCCCCCCCTGTTCCTGTATCCTGCATCCTGAATCCTGAATCGAGCCGCGAAGCGGCTTAGGTTTGTTGTTGGCGGACGTAGCCGGCCAGCGCTCGGGTGGAGGCGTCCAGGCCGTCGCTGCCCTCGCCGTTCTCCAGTACCCGGATCATATCCTTGGCGATTTTCTTGCCCATTTCCACACCCCACTGGTCGAAAGGGTTGATGCCCCACAGCACCGCCTGCACGAACACCTTGTGCTCGTAGAGCGCCACCAGCGCGCCCAGGTGATACGGCGTCAGTTCGTCCATAAGGAGGGTGGTGCTGGGCTGGTTGCCCCGGTAGCGCTTGTAGGCCGGGGTGTCGCCGCCCTCCTCCAGGGCCCGGTCGCCCAGGGCCAGCAGGCGCGATTGCGCCAGGCAGTTGGCCAGGGTCAGGGTGTGCTGCTCCTCCAGGGGCTGCAGTTCGGCGCTGTTGCCATTGCGGCCATGGCGGGCGGCGGCGATGAACTCACAGGCCACCGGCTGGGTGCCCTGGTGCAGCAGCTGATAGAAAGCGTGCTGGGCGTTCGGCCCCACCTCGCCCCAGATCACCGGGCAGGTATGGTAGTCCACCAGCTCGCCGTCCCGGTCCACGGACTTGCCGTTGGATTCCATCTCCAGCTGCTCCACGTACGCCGGCCAGTGCTTGAGGCGACCGTCGTAGGGCAGCACCGCGCGGGCGGTGATGTCCAGGTAGTTCAGGTTCCACACGTCGATCAGGCCCATGAGCACCGGCAGGTTGGCCTCCCAGGGCGCCTCGCGGAAGTGCCGGTCCAGGTCGTGGGCGCCGGCCAGCAACTCGCGAAAACCGTCCATGCCGATGGTCAACGCGATCGGCAGGCCGATGGTGGACCACAGCGAATAGCGGCCGCCCACCCATTCCCAGAACAGCAGCTGGTTGTCCTCGTGGATGCCCCACTCGCTCATACGCTCGGGCATGGCGGACACACCGATGAAGTGGCAGCGCAGCACGGCGCCGTTGCGGTCCGGGAACGCCTGCTCCAGCCAGTAGCGAGCGGTGGCCGCGTTGCTGAGAGTGTCCACGGTGGTGAAGGATTTCGAGGACAGCACGATCAGGGTGGTGGCCGGGTTGAGTTCGTCGAGCAGCGGCGCGATCTGGCTGCCATCCATGGACGACACGAAATGCAAGCGCGGGCGCTTGCCCCGGTCCGGCCGGTGCTCGTGGAGCGCCACCGAGGCCATCAGCGGCCCCAGGTCGGAGCCGCCCACGCCCATGTTGACCACGTCGGTGATGGCATCGCCTTCGCAACCGCGCCACTGGCCGGACAGAATTCGCGTGACCATGCGCTCCATGCGCGCCAGCTGGTCGCGCACCGGATCGTCCTCGCCCTCGGCACGGTCCGGCTCACGCAGGCGCCAGTGCATGGCGGCGCGGCCCTCGGTCCAGTTCACCTCACCGCCCTCGAACAGGCAGCGCATCCAGGCATCCAGTCCGCGGGCGGTGGCCAGACCACGCAATTTATCCAGGGTGGCGGGGTCGAGTCGCTGCTTGCTGAAATCGGCGAGCAGACCGCAGGCACTCAGGCTCAGGCGCTGGAAGCGCTCCGGGTCGCCGGCGAACAGATCCGCCAGGTGCCAGTGGCGGGCCTGGCCGGCGTGCTCGCGCAGGGCCTGGTCGGCATCCCGCTCGGCGTCGGCGTCGTGCAGGGGCAGTTGGTGCGAGGGGAAGGCGTTCATCAGCTTCTCCCGATGCCGTAGTAGGTGAAGCCCTGGCGCGTCACGTACGCCGGGTCGTAGATGTTGCGGCCGTCCAGGATCAGGGGCGTGCGCATGGCCGCCTTGAGGTCATCCCAATCCGGGCCCCAGTAGGCCTTCCATTCAGTGACCAGCATCATGGCGTCACTGTCCCGGGCGGCATCGTAGGGGTCGTCGTGCAGGGTCAGGGTGCCTTTGTCCCGGGCCCAGGCGGCCAGCTCCGGCAGCGCCAGGGGGTCGTGCACGTGCACGTCCACGCCCTGGGCCCAGAGCGCCTCGATCAGACGCAACGCCGGACCGTTGTCCACCCGATCGGAACCGGGCTTGAAGGCGGCGCCCCACAGGGTCACCCGGCGCCGGTCCACCTCGCCTTCGTAATGACGCCAGAACTTACGGAACAGTACTTCCTTCTGGCGCTCGTTGATCTGCAGCACCTGCTCGAGCAACTCAGCGCCCACCCGGCGCCGGCGCAGAGTGTCGGTAAGGTTCATCACGTCGCGGCTGAAGCCCGGCCCGCCGAACCCGCAACCGGCGTACAGATAAGCTTCGCCGATGCGCGGGTCGGAGCCCACGCCCTGGCGAATCACATCGATGTCCACGCCCAGTTCCTCGGCCAGCAGCGCCATGTCGTTCATGTAGCTAAGCCGGGTAGCGAGCATGCCGCTGATCGCCACCTTGGTGAATTCCGCCTCGCGGGGTTGCATCACCTGCAACACGTCCCGGCGCCGGTTGTAGGGGCGCAGGATTTCGCGCATCAGCACTTCCGCCTCGCGATCATCGCAGCCCAGCAGCAGATGATGGGGGCGGGTGAAGGACGACAGCGCCATGCCTTCCTGCAAGGTGTCGGGCAAGCACACCACCGGGGTAGCGGCGCCCTGCTCGCGCAGCCGCGCCTGCAGTTCCTCGGTGCTGCCCACCGGGAACACGCTCTGGTTGATCAGAAGGCGCGCGCCGCCGCGCCCGGCCCAGTCCGCCAGGTGGCCGGCGCGATCCTGGTCGCCGGGCTGCAGGGCCAGGCACACCACCGGCGCCGGTTCGCTCACCGCCGGTTCGCCATTGGGGTCGGCCAGGCCCGGTTCGTCGGTGCGGCAGTCCAGCCGCCCGGCGCGGCGCTGGGCGGTAACCAGTTCCGCCAGCCCCGGTTCCTGGTAGAGCACCCGGCCATCGTCCAGGGCCCGGGCCACCCGGCCCGGCGGCAGCCACCAGCGCACCCGGTGGCCGCTTTGCGCGAAGGCGGCGGCGGTGACCATGGCGCACAGGGTGTCGCCGAACATGTCGATACGCATTTATGGCTCCTTTGCAATGCGTTCCGCTTTAGCCGCGATTCGCCTGTGCGATCAGATCGCGGGCGGCGCCACCGATCTCCGGGTGCTTGAGCGCGTAATGCAGAATCGCTTCCAGATAGCCTTCCTTGCTGCCGCAATCAAAGGTGCGCCCCAGCATGGCGTAGGCCTCCACCGGCGCCTGCTGGATCAGCGTGGCCAGGGCGTCGGTGAGCTGGATCTCGTCGCCGGCGCCCGGCGGCGTGTTCGCCAGCAGGTCCATGACCCCCGGCGGCAGCACATAGCGGCCCACCACGGACAGGTTGGAGGGCGCGTCCTCGCGGGCCGGCTTTTCCACCACGCCGCGCATCGGCGCGCTGTCGCCGGCCGCCGGTGGCGCGCCGTCCAGGTCGGCGATGCCGTACTTGTGCACCAGCTCGTCGGGCACCTTCTCCACCATGATCTGGGCGGCGCCGCCGTCGTCGAAACGGCGGATCATGTTGGCCAGATCATTGCCACGGCCGTCGTCGTCCACCAGCACGTCCGGCAGGATCACCACGAACGGCTCGCCGGCCACCGCGTTGCGTGCCTGCCACACCGCGTGGCCCAGGCCCAGGGGCGGCCCCTGGCGCACGCTGATCACCTGCACGCCCTCGGGTAGCGGCTTGCTCACGGTTTCCAGCAGGTCGGTCTTGCCCTTGGCTTCGAGCTGGGCTTCCAGCTCCGGATGGCCGTCGAAGAAATTCTCGATGGCGGTCTTGCTGGCGTGGCTGACCAGGATGATCTCGGTAATGCCGGCGTTGACCGCCTCCTCCACCACGTAATCAATGGCGGGCCGATCCACGATCGGCAGCATTTCCTTCGGGATCGACTTGGAGGCCGGCAGCATGCGGGTTCCAAACCCGGCCACCGGAATAACCGCTTTCCTGACCATGAAGACTCCTTTGCAACAAAAACGCGGGGCCCCGTGCCCCCTTTCCCCATTATGGAACCAGGAGAGCCGCCCGGCGTTCCGAACCGAAGTCGCGCCTCCCGGCCTAATTACAGTTTTTTACGCTCCAGGACGCCTCGCAGCGGCGCCGGCTGGAACGCCATGCGGCTGAGCATCAACAGCGAGGCGCTGTAGTAATCGTCGTCCGGTTGCGGCGCCAGCGGAATCGAATCGCCGTTGCCAAGCATCAGCGCGCGCACCGCCAGCCCACCCCGGGAAAGCGGAAAATCGGCGCTTTCACCGGTTTCCAGATCGACCCAGGCCGGCGGCCGGGGGCGCATCCAGAAACGGCGCACGCCATCCAGCAGGGCCACGTCACCGAGCCCCATCCAGTAAAAATACAACGGCACGCGCACCGCTTCGAAGCCGAAGCGCGGCGGCCATTGCTCCGCCAGGCTGAGCGCGCCCTGCTGATCCAGGCGCACCCAGTCCGGCGGCAGTTTGCGGCCGCCCTTGCGGGCCAGCTCGATCAGACGGATGCCATCGTACATCAAACGCCGCCAGGGACCGCCCGGGTCCAGCCGCGCGAAGCAGTCCAGCGCCGGCATCACATAATAGGAGGGATTCAGGTTGACGTAACCGTCGTGCTGGAAGCCGGTGCGCCCGGGCAGCAGCACCTGGTAGCCGCCGTATTCGATGATCAGGTGGCGGCGGATCGCCTCGCGCAGGCGTTCGGAGTCGAGCCGGTAGCGGGGGCGCTCCCAGTGGCGCCCCGCCAGCTCCAGGGCCCAGGCGATCAGCAGGTCGCCGTCGGTGGCGTTGTTGGGGTCCATGGCGGCCGGGTCGGCGCCGGGGTCGAAGCGCCAGGTGTAGAGGCCGTCCACCTTGCGGCGCAGATGCTCGCGGGTCCAGTCGTAGAGGGCGTCGAAGCGGTCCGGGTCATCGAAGTACACCGCCATCAGCATGCCCCAGCCCTGCCCTTCGGTGTGGCTGATGTTGCCGTTGCCGGTGTCCACCACCCGGCCTTCGCGGGTAATGAAGCGGTCTTGATAGGTTCGCCAGCCCGGGTCGGTGGCGGCGGCGGCCGGTGCGGCCAGGCTCAGTGCCAGCCCGACCAGCGCGCAGAGGAAAGCGGCCAGTGGCGCTCTCGCAACGTCACCATCGTCAACAGCCATAACAGAATTCCAGCGGCCCTTCCGAGTTGGCCTTGAGTACCTGTACCTGCACGGCGCCGTCCCCGCCCTGGTCCCGCAGCCAGGCGTTGTAGGCCCCGGCCAGCAGCGCCGCCAGCGCGGCGGCCCAGGTATCCTTGGCCGCGCCGTCCAGGCGCGGCCAGGCATCGTGGGCGATCACGATCATGTCCGATTCCGCGTAGAACTGGCACCAGCCCCAGTCGAGCTCACGCCAGCGGCGGTTCACCGCCGCTTCCAGCCCTTCCAGGGTGTCCTGCTCGTCGATGGGCAGATCCGAAGCGATCTTGGCGCCCAGGTGGCCGAAGAACGCCAGCATTTCCTCGCTGCCAGCGCTGGCGTTGAGCTCCTCCACCAGGGCCGTCATGAACAGCCGCCACTGGCCGCTGAACTGCCGCCCCCGGTAGTACTCCAGGCTGCGCGCCTGGTGGGCGCTCTTCTTATCCATGATCAGGGCTCCATGGTGTAAAGCAGGTTGATCATCGCTGACGTTTCCGAGTAATCCCCGAACGTATCGTACCCGAGGCTGGTGCCCAGGCTGAACGCCGGCGACAACTGATAGTCCAGGCCCGCGCCCAGATTCAGCCCGAAGCCGCTCTCGCTCTCGGCTTCGTAGTACGACGCAGGTGCGACGCCGGCGTCGGCCAGTATATCCAACCACTGCTGCTGCCCCCTCAACGTTGGGAAATACGGCGCTTCTTCCACGCTGTAGCTCTGGAAGCCCGGTGACACACGGGCGTTCCAGGTCACCTTGTTATAGCTTTCCTGGTAGGTGATGGGGAAGGCCAGGCTCACATAGTCCTGCGGGCTGAAGTAGCCGCCGTGGCCGTAGGTGAACTGTCCCCGGTTCTCGTCAAAGCTGCGGTAGTTCAGGTGCACGCCGGTCTGCAGCTCGCGCCAGCGCTGGTTGATCGGCTTCACGTAGGCGCCCAGGTTGAACGACGCTTCCTGGTTGTCGTCCACGTTGTGGCCCTGGTAGCTGTAGAAGCCCAGGTCGCCGTAGGTGCCCACGTCGCCGTTGTCGAAGGCCAGGCCCAGCTCGGCGCCGGTGCGGGTGACGCCGCCCCAGCGGTCGCCGGTGGCCGGGTCCTCGACGCCGGCGTAGGACAGCAGGCTGTCCTTGACCGCGCGGCGCTGGGCGGTGACCCGGAAGCGGGTGTTGGGCGCCACTTCCGGAGCCCAGGTCACGCCGCCCACCAGGTTGGTGACCTCGAAGCCGTAGGGGGTGCTGCCGATGTCGGCGCCGAAGCTGCCCTCCTGGTAGCCGAACGCCACCGCCAGACCGGAATCGGTCTGGTTGCCGGAGGCGGCGGCGCGCTGGTAGGCGCCGGCGCGGGCGGCCACGTCGTTGACCAGTTGGCGCACGGCGGCGCTGCGTGCCCGGTAGTCGGCCACGTTGTCCGCCGCCAGGGAGAAGTCGCTGGAGCCGAATTCCCGCTCCAGGTACTCGTTGACGAACTGGCGCTGATCCGCGTTGAGGGCATCCAGGTCGATGCCGGATTCGAACAGCACGTTGCGGTCCACGTTGGTATCGAACACGTCCTCGGCGTTGGCCAGGGCGTTCTCCGCCTGATCAAGTTGGTTCTGCCGCTGGTTGAAGGTTTCCTCGGCCTGATTGAGCTGGGTCTGGCGGGTGTCCACCGCCGCTTCCAGGGCCGCCAGTTCCTCGTCGGTGGGATCTTCCGCGTCGAGCAAATCCTGCTGGGCGTCGGCCAGGTTGGCCTGGGCGGTGGTGACGCTGGTTTGCGCGGCGTCGCGCTGGGCCTCGGCGGTATCGAACGCGCCCTGGGTGGCGTCCACCTGATCGGCGAATTCGTCGATTTCGTCGATCAGGTCGCCCACGCCGCTAAGCTGCTCCACCACCGCCTCGGCGGCGGCGGAGGTGGCGCCGGTGGAGCCGAAGCGGCGGCCGCCGTCCTCGCTCAGGGTGCCGGCGTTCAGGTACACCGGCGAGGCGGTGGCGGTGAAGCGGCCGCCGCCGAACGGTACCCCGGACAGGCCGATGTCGCCGCGCACCTCGGTGAGCTCGCTCAGGCCGGATTCGCCGTCCCGGAAGCGTAGCGACAAACCGCCCTGCCCCTTCGGCGACAACGCCCGGCGCAGGTCGCCCTGCAGGTCGTCGATGCGCACCAGCCGCTCGCGGCTGGGCGGCGGCGTGGGCGCGGCCTGGCGGGCGGCGGCGCGGGCGGAGGTGCCGCCGCCACCGGAGCGGTAATCACCCATGCGCGCCACTTCGTCCGGGCGCCGCCAGTCGCCGGCCCACTGCTCGTCGCGGCCGCCCTGGTAGGGGCTGGCCGGGGTCGGCGTCACCGGCCCGGAATCGTAGGAGCGATTCAGGTAGGCGCGGGCCTCGCCGTCGGGCTGCCAGCGGCCGGCGGTTTCGGTCTGCCCGGGCAGCCAGACACCGGCGCCCTTGTCGTCGTCGCCGCCACCGCCGAACGCCGCCCAGCGGCCATCGTCCCGGGACTGGCCGGCGCCGCGGAACGGGTTCACCACCCCGGCGATCACCGGGCTGTCGCCACGCTCGGCGTTTTCCGCCTGCTCGGCGAATTTCAGGGCCTGGCGTTTGTCGCCCTGGGCCTCGGCGGTACGCGCCGCCAGCAGCAGCAGTTCGCCGTCCTCCAGGGGCGCCACCTGGCGCAGCAGTTCCTCGGCGCGGTCCGCGTCGCCGGCGCCCAGGGCGGAGGCCACGGCGCCCCGGCGGGCAACCAGGTCATTGGGGTCGCGCTCCAGCTGCCATTCGAACACCCGGCGCGCGTCCTGGTAGCGCTTGCCTTCCAGGTACAGGCTGCCCAGCTCGTGGAGCAGCGCCGGCTCCTGGGGACGCCGTTCCAGCTCCGCCACCAGCACGTCGTAGGCCTGGGCCAGCTCGCCGTCGTCGCGCAGGGCCACCACCTGGTCCAGCAGCAACTGGTCGCGGGTGTTGCCCAGCGCCACCCGGGCCTGGCGGTTGTCGGCGGCGCGCCGGTCGAGCAGCGCCATCAGGCGCCGCGCTTCGCGCTGGTTGCCGGTCCGCGAGAGTACCGAGGCGTGGTTCAGGAACGGCTCCACGGCGTCGCTCTCGTTGAGGTGCAGGTCCAGGTCCCGGCGCACCAGCGCCAGGGCCAGGCCCTCTTCGCCCTGGTCCACCAACAGGGTGGCCACCTGGCCCAGCTCCTGGGGGTCCTGGGGCGGGTTGCGGTAGAGGTCGTCCAGGGCGTTTTCCACCTGCCAGGAATCCCCTTCGGAGAGCACCCGGCGCAGGCGCGCCACCCGGGCACCGGCGCGCACCCGGTCCGCCAGGGCGTCGATGGCGTCGTCGCGCTGGCCGGCGGGAATCCGGCCCAGCAGGGCTTCGGCGTCTTCCCAGCGCCGTTGTTTCTCCGCCAGCAGGGCCACCACGCGCAGGTCGTCGGCGCTCGGGTTGCCCTCCAGCAGCGGCTCGATCAGGGCGCGGGCCCGGCGCGGTTGGCCCTGGTCGTCGTAGAAGCGCGCCAGGGACAGGCGCGTCCAGGGATCGTCCGGGGCCACCGCCATGGCTTCGCGCAGGGCGGATTCGCCGGCGCCGGGGCGGCCGCCGGCGATCAGTTCCTCGCCCCGGGTACGCAGGGCGTCCACCCGCTGCTGGCGCAGGTAGGCCAGGTCCTCGCGGGCGGAGGCCGGCAACTGGGCGAACACTTCGTCCGCTTCGTCGTAGCGGCCCTGGGCGAGCAGCGCTCGCACCAGGCCGGCGCGGGCCTGGGTCAGCGCCGGGCGCTCCACCAGCAGGCCGCGATAGAGGGTTTCCGCCACCTGGGGCCGGTCCTGGGCGAGCAGGATGTCGCCCTGCAGCAGCTTGGCGTCGCGGCCCTGATTGCCGGACACCTCGGTGAGCGGCCGCACCGCCTGGAACGCCTGGTCCAGGTTACCGGCCTGGTAGGCGGCGCGGGCCGAGGCCAGGCGGCCATAGAAACGGGCGCTTTGCAGCGCCGGCCGCCAGTCGCCGGCCTTGGCCGGATTCATTTTGATGGCGCGGTCTAGGGAGCGCTCGGCGTCGGCGAATTGTTCCCGGCGCAATTGCGCCAGGCCCAGGCCGGCCATGGCGTCGGCGTCGTTGGGGTTGTCCTTGAGGGCGGCGCGGAACGCCTTCTCCGCGCTGCCGGCGCGGCCCGCGTCCAGGGCCTGGTAGCCACGGCCGCGCTCGGCGGTGGCCTGGTCGTTGGCCTGGACCAGCTTGGCCTTGACGCCATTGTCGTCCGGGAAGCGCTCCAGGTAAGCGCGCAGCGGCGCCACGCTGGCGGGCTGGTCCGGCAACCACAGCACGGCCTGGCGCCAGGCGGCGGCCACCTCCTTGTCCGGGTTGTTTTCCCAAAGACCGCGCAGGCGCTCGATGCCCTGCCGGCGGGTGGCGCCTTCATAGGTAAGCACCTTGCCCAGGGCCAGGGACACGGCGCGGTCGCCGGGGCGCGCCTCGGCGAGCTTTTCCAGGCCGCGCCGGGCTTCGTCCCGGCGGCCGTCCACGCCGGCCAGGGTCTGGTAGTACTCCAGCGCCAGGTCCCCCGGCGGCGGGCGATCGCCGAACAGTTCCTCGTAGCGGGCCACGGCGCCCTTCGGGTTGCCGGCGGCGGCCAGCCGCCGGGCTTCACGCAGCAGGTCCGAATCCAGCCCCTGGCGGCGGTTGCGCTCGGCCAGGCGGCGCGCGTAGTCACTGTCCGGGGCCACCCGGCGCAGACGGTCGGCGTAGCGTTGCGCGGCGGCCGGGTCGCGGTCCATCTCCAGCATCGCCATCTGATAGAGCGCCGCCGGGTTGTCCGGGTCCGCGTTGAGCACCCGCTGCAGGGTGTCCGCGGCCAGATCCGGGCGGTTGTTGCCGCGCCAGAACTCCGCCTGATCGAGCAGCCGCTGCACCGAGGCGTCGGTTTCCTGGGCCAGGACCGGCGCCACCGGCGCCAGCAGCGCCGAGCCGAGCAGGCCGGCCGCCAGCCATCCATTGAAGCGCTTCGCTTTCATCGCTTTTTCCGTTCCCCGTGTTCGTTCAGGCGCCGCGCCGCCCGGGCGCGCAACAAAGGCACCATGGTGCCGGCGATCAGAACCAGGACGAACAACGCGCAAATCAGCAGGATGTCCGGCCGCTGGCCCAGTACCCAGCGCACCATTGTGCTTAGGTTGTTGTCACTGTCCGGGCTCACCGGATTGATGCGGAAGTTGCGGATCTCGTCCTTGTCGTCCACCAGCGACAGGTCCTCCCCCAGCTCGGCGCGCACCCGCTGGTCGGCCAGGTCCGCCGCCAGCGCCGCCGTCGAGCTTTCCTGGTTGGTGGCCAGCAGCACCATCTGGCGCTGGTCGTTGAGCGGCGAGTGGTCGGCGATCACCGCCTGCACCCGGGAGCGGCTGCTCAGCGCCCGATCGGCCTCGTCGCGTTCCAGGTTGTCGCCGTACAGGGCCCACAGTTTGAGCCGCTGCCACAGGCCCGGCGCGCGCACCCGCAGACGCCCTTCATAAAAGTAGTACGGCGGCTGCAGCAGCGCCCCGGCCAGCGGGTCCTCCAGAGGCGTCAGCGCCAGCCAGTGCCGCTCCGCCACCCCGCGCAACTGGTCGCGGCCCAGGGCCACCGCCAGCTTGTCGCCGGCCACCCCGGTGGCCTCGGCGAACCGGGACAGCAACGTAAAGGCGCCATCCAGGGTCGGCAGGGACGGCTTCTTCGGCAGCACCAGGGCGCTTTCCGAAAGATCCGCGCGCACCGTGAACGGGTAGCCGGCGGCCAGGAAGGGCCGCAGCTCCGGCACTTCCGCCAGGTGCCAGGTCTCGGTGAGATCCAGGGTGGAATCCGGGTACACCTGGCTGACCACGTCCGTGGGCAGGGTCACGTTGCACGGATCCTCGAAGTGATAGCGCAGGTTGAAATAGAAGGTCAGTTCGTTCTGCCCGTGGATCAACGACGGCGGGACCGGCAGCACCGCCTGTTCCTGACGCAGCGGCCCGGCCACCAGGCCCCAGAGATGCTCGAACAGACCGCGCCGGGTCACTGGCAGCGAGCCCAGATACTGGCCATTCAGGGCCACGTCCAGGCGCGATTTATCGGCGTCCAGCCATTCGCCGTCCGGGAACCGGTAGCGAATGCGCAGTGGCACCGTGTCGCCGGGCCACAAATCCAGATCCGGCGCCACCCGGAACGGCACCCGGATCAACGCGGGGGTAATGCCATTGACCCGCAACTGGTCCGGCGACACCAGATCGCCCAGCCGCAGAGGCACGGCGTCGCCGGCGTTCCAGCGCGGCGCGTCATAGGGCCGGCTCACCGGCGAGGACACCGGCTCCGCCACCATGCGCCGGCCATGGGGCGGCGTTTTCGGATGAATCAGGTAACGCGCCGCCTGCACCAGGCCGGCACTGTCCGGCGCCTCGATCACCAGCAGCTTGCCGCGACCATTGGGGTTGTCCACCATGCGAATGGCCGGCTCCGGGATCGGCACCGGCGCCAGCCCCGGCAACGGGTCGTCATTGGTGGTGAACACCACCGCGTGTCCGTCCGGCAGCTGCTTGTCCACCGACCAGCTCATTGGCCGGTATTCATTGCGGGACCCTACCCAGGACGCCACCAGGGCGGCGGCCAGCACCTGATCCCGGTCGTCGGGGCTGGGCAGCGCCAGGTTCACGTTCACCGGGCCGGAGGCCTTGGGGTCGAACAACGGCACCGGCAGCAGATCCAGACGGTCGGCCAGGGGCAGGTTCTCCACCGCCAGATGCAGGGTGCTGTCGGGCAATACTTCGGCGCGCACCCGCGGGTCCAGGGGGTTCGGGCAGGTCTGGTCGGTGACCCCGAACAGCCGGAAACCGAGCCGGTTGTGGTCCAGCAGCAAGGAGGGATTGATCGCGAACTCGTACTCGTGAATCTCACCGTCGCCCTCGCGCAGGATCAGGCGCTGCACCGGCTCGCCGTTCATATTCACGACCAGCTCGCCATTGCCGTTGGCCAGCGCCGGGTCGTGGCGCAGCCGCAGGGTCATGCGCGCGCCCACCACCACCTCATCCACCGGCAGCGACACCCCGACCCCGGCCTGGGCGCCATCGCCGGAGAGGCTCAGGCCATTGGGCTGGCCCAGTTGCGTGAGGGTCATTTCCTTGGCCGCCGAGGGCAGCGGCCGCACCGCCACGCTTTCCGGCACCGCCGCCACCTCGGCCTGGGCCAGGGCCGGACGCACCGCCAGCAGCGTCAGCACCGCCACCAGGAACAGCATGGCGATGGGCATGATCCAGCGCCACAACTTGCCCTGATGGAACACCCGGTTGGCCTCGCGCTCTTCCGCGTCCCGGGACATGAAGTCCGGCAGGAACAGGCCCATCACACAGCGCAGCACCGGCCAGAACGCTTTCAGGGGGTGATCCTGGCGGCGTTCGCCATCCTTCAGCCAGGCGTCCGCCCGGCCCATGACGATGCGCACCAGCTGGCGACGCTGCTTGATGTCCAGCTCACTCAAACGCAGGCGGATGTAGCGGCGGTCGCCGCCCATGGTCTCCGCCGGCAGCAGCACGGTGCGGCCGTTCATGCCCACTTCCAGAAACTCCACCGCGTGGTCCGGCAGCTCGCCGCCCGGGTTGCGCACCCGCGCCCCGGTCATGGAGATGTCCACGGTGCGCGTGGCCAGGGTGTGGCCCTCCACCATGTACAAGGTGGCCGGCAGATCCAGGTTCACGCGCACCGAGCTTCGCACCTGGCGGCGTTCCCGGGCCACGGCGATGGTGGCCAGCAGAATGAACAGGCTGAAACCGCCCCAGAACAGGTTCAGCGCCATGACGTCCGGCTGCACGCCGTAGTATTCGTGCCAGAACAGCCGCACCACGCCCCAGCCGAGCCCGGCGAGCAGCATGAACGCCACCACCAGGTGCGGTTTCACCGGGTCCACGTCGAAGAAGGTCTCGTTGAGCAGGCCGCCTTTTTCGGTCACGTTGAACTTGCCACGCCGGGGGTTGAAGAAGGTCACCAGGGTCGGCTTCACCAGATGGAAGCACAGCGACGATTCGTAGATCTCGCCCCACAGGGTATGCCGGTACCGGCCGTTGAGCCGGGAGTTGGTATAGACGGCATGGAACAGGTGCGGCAGCGCGTAGGCCAGGATCATCTGCGCCGAGGAGGCGATGATGTTCTGGCCAATCAGCAGATAGGCCAGTGGCGCGGTCAGGAACACCACCCTCGGCAGAGGGAACATGAAATGCAGCATGGCGTTCAGGTAGCACAGCCGCTGGGGCAGGGTCAGGCCGCGCCCGAACAGCGGGTTGTCCAGGCGCATGATCTGCGTCATGCCCCGCGCCCAGCGCGCCCGCTGGCCGATGTGCAGCGACAGCCGCTCGGTGGCCAGGCCGGCGGCCAGCGGCAGCCCCAGGAACGCCGTGCGCCACCCCTTGCGCTGCATCTTCAACGCCGTGTGGGCGTCCTCGGTCACGGTTTCCACGGCGAAGCCGTCCACCTCGTCCAGGGCGGCCCGGCGGATCACCGCGCAGGAGCCGCAGAAGAAGGTGGCGTTCCAGAAATCGTTGCCCTTCTGCACCGGGCCGTAGAACAGCTCGCCCTCCCGGGGCAGGCCGGCACCCACCGCCAGATTGCGCTCGTAGGGATCCTGGGAATAGAAGTAGTGCGGGGTCTGCAGCATGGACAGCCCCGGGTCCGCGCAGAAAGAGCCCACGGTGCTCTGCAGGAAGCCGGTGGTGGGAATGTGGTCGCAGTCGAACACGCAGATCAGCTCGCCGTCGGTGAGCCCCATGGCGTGGTTCAGGTTGCCGGCCTTGGCGTGGTTGTGCTCCTCCCGGGCGATGTAGCCCACCCCGGCCCGGGCGGCGAAGGCGGCGAACGCCTGGCGGCCACCGTCGTCGAGCAGATAGATGTTCATCTTGTCCGCCGGGTACTCCAGTTCCTGGGCGGCCAGCACCGTGTCCATCACCACCGACAGATCCTCGTTGTAGGTGGGGATGTAAACGTCCACGGTGGGCCAGTCCGCCAGGTTCTCCGGCATCGGCACGATGGTCCGCTCCAGCGGATGCAGCGTCTGGATGTAACCGAAGAACATGATGGTCCAGGCGTACAACTCGGCGACGAACAGCCCGTAACCCAACACGTACTCAAAGCCGGTCTGGAACACCAGGGTCTCGGTAATGCGCCAATAAAGGTAGCGGGTGGACACCACCATGGAGAGCAGGATCAGCCCCAGGGAGGCGCGCCGCGAGCCCGGGTTGCTAAGCCGGTGGGCGACAATCGCCAGGATGGCGCCGGCGAAGCCGAGCACCATCTGGTGCTGGGCATCCATGGGCGTGGTGATGAACAGAAGCAAAGGTGGAATGGCGAGCAAAACCGCCAACACAAGCATGATGCGCCCGCGGAGGAGTCCCCCCCGCTGCTCCGAAATCGTCGCCATTAAAGTCCCTCAAGAAGCGCCGCCCGGCACCTCCACCGCGGTGCCGCCGATCTCCGCCAATTGTTGTAGTACCCGGTTCACGCACTTTTTGAAGTCGGCGGCGCCACGGCAATGGGGCGCCTGTTCGAACACCGACCGCTGCCGGGCGTTGGCTTCGGGAAAAGCTTCATCACGGTGGATCTCGCCGAAGAGCTCCGAACCGTGGCGCTGTTCCATGAATTCCGTGATTTCCGTATTCAAACGTTGCCTGGGGTCCACCTGATTAAGGATGAAACCATGGCGGCTGCCGGCGGGAACGTCCTCCGGAAAGAAATCCCCGCTTTCCACCCTGGGCAGCAACGACAGAGAGGCGGAATCGGCCAGCAAGACGGTAATGCGCAAATCCGCCAGCCGGCTCACCGCCCACAGGGCGCTGGAATCCCCCGGCGGCAGGTCCGCGATCACCACCGTGCCCGGCGTGGACGCCAGCGAGGCCAACGGGCGGTTGAGGAACCCGGGCTCTTCCAGGGCGCGGTCGAACACCTGGCGCTCGAAACGCGGCACCTCGCCATAGGCCAGCAACTGGATGCCGTCGCCCACGGTGCGGGCCAACGGACGCCAGTCATCCCGGTCCACGGCGGAATGCACATAGCCGGCACTCTCGCTCAGCGGCACCCCGAAATGCAGACGCAGGGCGTTCTGCGGATCGAAGTCAATGACCGCGACCCGGTAGCCGAGACGGCGAATGCCGTAAGCCAGGTTGGCGGCGCAGGTGGTTTTACCAACGCCACCCTTGGGTGAATCAACGGAAATCAGCGCCATGCATCAAACCCGGACGGACGATTAACGGCTTGCCGCTCGGCGATACGCCGCAGCAGCGCTTTCAAGGGCGTACCATTGTAAGCGTCTTCCACCGTTTCCCGCGAAGGCTCCGCCGCCGCTCCGGAGAGCAATGAGCGAAACCGGGGCCGCGCCGGCTCGGCGGCGGCCTGCTGAGCCGGCATCGCCAAGGGCGCCGGCTCCTCGCGGACCTGAATCTGCGGGCGCGGCGCGGAATCCCCACTCTCGCCGCCGGCCACTTGATCCAGCAAAGTCCATCCGGATGCCCGGGGCGCCGCGCGTTCCGGCTGGGAAGCGCGACCGCCGACCGGTCTGATGTTGAAATCCCTTTCCCCCGTTTTCCTCCTGAAACCGTCCTGTTCGTCGTATTGTTTCGTCATCGCGTTTTCAGTCCGCCAGCCAGGTACAGTGAAAAAAGTGTGATATATCTCACATTTCACTCACAGATCGAGAGCCTACAGAATCGAGCAAGAATTGTACATACGTTAACCAATGCATAACGCTTGTTACATTCATAAGCCCTTGCTATGGGTCAATTAGGAGCCAGAAATCCTGGCCTCCGCCCCGTCCGGGCCCACCTCTCGACATCGTCGGCACTGTACCGTAAAGCCCGTGAGAATGCGTGAACATATGGATAGGGAAACATCCGGTATACAAATTATTTCCCTTTATCAATTGCGGCCCGGCCGCCGGCCCGGCAGGCTCTTGAGGTCGAGCGTCCATGACTCCTCAGGGAAGGGAGCACCGCCGGCACACATCGACCGATATTCTCCATCGTGTCGAACCAAAAAAGGCGCCCCCTCGGGGGCGCCTTTTTCTTGGCGTTGCGATCAACGCGGTGGGCCGCTGCCGCTGCGCGGCTTTCGCGGCTGAAGCCGCTCCTACGGCGGCCCTGGACAGCGGCGGATCCCGCTCAGGAAATCTGCGACTGCCGGTAGTTCCGCTCACCAATGTGCTTGATCAACCGCAACTGCTGCTCCAGCCAGTGGGTATGATCCTCCTCGGTGTCCTCAAGCTGCTGGCGCAGCATGTCCCGGGTCACGTAGTCCCGCACCGACTCGCACAGGGCGATGGCGTTGGCCAGGTTCTCGCGCACCTCGTACTCCAGGCGCAAATCCGACTCCAGCATCTCCATGAGCGTGCGGCCCGGATGGATCGCGTGGGGCGTCATGTCCGGCTCGCCCTCCAGGAACAGCAACCGGCGCAGGATCGCGTCCGCGTGCTCCGTCTCTTCCTGCATCTCATGGTTGATGCGCTCGTACAGGCGCTGGTAGCCCTGATCCTCGTACTGACGCGAATGCAGGAAGTACTGGTCCCGGGCGGCCAGCTCACCCCGCAGCAGATCCCGCAAGCACTCGATCACGTCCGGATGACCTTTCATGGAACACTCCTGAATCACGGATAGCCGAAAACCCGGGCAGTATGCCCTCACGGCCCGCCACTTACCAGCCCAAAGCCAAAATTTTTCAATGAATTCAAAGGGTTATTGGACCAATAAAAGAAAAACGAATCGCAACAAGAAAGGTTATCAGGCAGGGGCGGCACGCACCGTATGGCAGGTGCCAATCTGGCACCAATATTGAGGATCAGGCAGGTTTGTGCCATATTGGCACCAAGTTAATCGAGCCATCACGATAGAGGTGTCGCATGGCCACCACGGAAAAAGAGAAACGGCTGGTAGCACGCGCCAAACCCGAGATCCATCGCCGGATCGCGGAGGCGGCGGAATTGCAAGGCGCCACCGTCTCGCAGTTTCTGCTGGACGCGGCCCTGGCGCGCGCCACCGAAGTCACCGAGCAAGCAATACGGATCAACACAAGCCGCGAAGCCTTCGAGCATATGATGACGGCCCTGGACCGACCGGCACGGGACTTGCCCGAACTACGGCGGGCGGCACGACACTATAAGGATGTAGTGGATGACCCGGATCAGGAAGCAACAACTTAGCAGGGAGCACGATCGCGCCGGCTTTGACTGCGGCGTCGAGGCACTGAATACCTTTATCCGGAAAACCGCTCGCCGCCAGGACGAGCGGCACCTCGTGCGCACCACGGTGCTGGTCGGCGCCGACCAGCCTTCGTCCATACTCGCGTACTACTCCACCGCCCCCTGTGAAATCATGCCGCCGCCCGGCGTAAAAGCCTGGAAAGCGTACCCCCACCCCGTGCCCTTTCTGAGAATGGCGCGACTCGCCACCGATCTGAGCGTCCGGGGACGCGGCTTCGGCGAACTGGCTCTTGTTTCAACCATCAGGGACGCGGCCCTTATCGCCCGCCGGTTCACCGCCATAGGCGGCCTGGTGGTCGATGCGAAGGACCAACGGGCCGCCGCGTTCTATACGAAATACGGCTTCATCGGACTTGAAGACGACGGGCTACGGCTCTTTCTGCCGATTCAGGATTGCGTGGCGCTTACGGATGACGCGCCCGATCAATAGCGGCGACTTAGAGGCCGATCGCGACTGAAGCGGAGCGCCGCCCGGTCGCTTCTACCGTGGCTACCTCGGCTTCTATTAGCTGTCAGCCTGGCCTATTAAGACGTTTACCTTGATGACCCGGTGTGAGGGCACTGCATCTTGTTTTTACGGCCCGTTTAAAGAGATTCGAGAATGCGCGCCAGACGCGACAGCAAATCAATGACCTCATCCGAGGTCGGGAGCTCGCCCGCGTACACCAGCTGAGCGAACCTTCCCTGGAATTCATCCGATACACGAGGCCAGGTAGCGCTTGGATCCGCGAAGAGGTCGGCTTCGTGGAGCGGCGGGTCAAGCCACTCGGAGGCTTGCGGGAAAACCTTTCTGTCAGCATCACACACGGCCCTTAGCATCTCCCTGAAGCCCTCATTCTCCAAATAGGCCGCGTGCTCGCTGTGGCGGAAAATCATGCAGAGATCATAAACATGTCGAATCCTGGACCTGAGGTACCTGTCGTCCTCCCCCTCTCGACTCGCCCGCACCAGAGCGATGACCTTCTCGGCAGCTGTCCGGTTCACGTCCAACACTTTCAGTTGAAAAGACTCCAGCTCGTACCGATTGACAAGATCACCGTTACCGGAGACTGAAAGATGGCCCGCCACCAGGGATTCTACCCGCCCTTTCGAGTTTGGCTCTGGCGTGGCCATTGCGTTGATTTCCAAGAGTAACTCGTCGGATGCGGGTCCCAGCGATGCGTTACCATCCAGACGAGGGTATTCGTAGAACGTTTTACGAAACCTTCCGTGCTTCGATTCCCCCGGGTGATCCGGTAGGTAAGTGAGGTCTTTCGTGATCTCCGCCTCCACCGCCTTGAGCTGCCTTCTCAGGCGTGCGCTACCGCCCTCAGGCTGACACACCGCCAGATCGACATCCTCGGAGAAACGATGAATGAGGCCATGAACCTTTGAGAGAGAGGTTCCGCCTTTGAACACGAAATTTTCATGGTGCTCGGATGACGCAAGATTACCGAGAACCTTGGTAACCCAGTAATCTTTCTCAACGTAAGCCTGAGGCAACCCCATACCATCGGCGGTTGCCAGAACCAGCTCTTCAAAGACGTCCCTGTCTTGATGCAGTTTCACCCAAACCTCCATTTTCGCGATAAAGGCCAGACCTCGGGATCGAGCGGCACCTTGTAGCGGGTGACCGGGTTCAGAGACGCCTCCAGGCGTTGAAACCCGGCCCATCCTCCGGTCTCCAGTATCAAACCCAGTAACGCCCTCACCATCGGCGGATAGTAATCGACGGCCAGATCGATCAGGCGGCTCGTTCCGGAATTGTCGAGCTTGTCGATCCGCGCCATCAGTTGCTCAAGCACCACCTGCGGCGTGGTGTCCGGAATGCGCCGAATATCCTTTAGCGCATCAAGCAACTCCAGCGCGGGCACATTGCATTCCAAAACCGGCGCCCTAGCGGTAATCATACGCACGGAAAAGGTTTTCAACTCCATGCTATTGGCGGAACCGCCATGGGCCAGGGTCACCACCCTGGGCAACTGGGTGGTCAAACCCAGACGGTTATACAAACTCAGGCCTGTGATATAGCCGACCCGGTGGCCAGCGCGGTACAGAAACGGCCTCAGCTTCTCGGAATCCTTGAGAGGGACCTCACCCAGCACGCCCCGGCGGGGTTTGTAGAACTGCCCCTTTCTAAGCCGCTTCAACTGGCCGGCCTCGACCAAACGGCTTATCGCCTTGACCACCGCCACCGGCGCCTGCCGATAGGAAGGCAACGCGTCATAACCGAAGACGCGCCCCTCCGGCGCCAGGGACACCTGCTCTCGAATCTGGGATTGAATGCTACTCATGGACCACCTCCAGAACTGGTCATTTTATGATCACCGGGCCAAATCGACAAGTTTTTCATGTTATAAACATGACATTAGGCATAAAGGTGCGGATTATCGCGACTGAAGCGGAGCGCCGCCCGGTCGCTCCTACCGTGGTATCCGGAGGGTCAGGTGGCGAGCTCGTTGATGCGTTTGAGGATGGCCAGGTCCTTGTCGAGGATGCGGCTGACAGGGAAGTCGTGGCATGGGAGGGTCAGCACGACCTGGTGGAGGGCGGCGCACCAGCCGGTGAGGGTGTCGAGGCCGGCGGCGGCGCGCTCGCGGCGCCAGTCGGTGAAGGCCTCTTCGATGTCGGTGGCGGCTTCGCGCCGGTAGCGGGCGGCCTGGGTGTTCAGGTAGGGCACGCCGAGGTCGAGCTCGGCGAGCAGGATGTGGGAGCGGACCAGCGCCACGCAACAGGTGGTGGGATAGCGCGCCAGCGGCGTGGTGGCGCGGCAGCCGCAGTCGGGGGCGGCGAGCTCCGCGGCGGCGTGGCGCAGGCAGGCGTCGGTGAGGGCCATGAGCGCGGGCTGTTGTTTGATGTTACCCAGCCAGCGTTCAAAGACGGCGCCATTAAAGGACACACGAATGAACGTGACGCCCTCGAGAAGGTCGATCAGTTGCATAACACACCCCAGAAAAGAGAAAAGATTTTTTATTTATCGGTGGAGCCCAAACGCCGCGCGAGCGGCGCCAGTGACACCGCCGCCAGGCCAACGCCGGCCAGGTTGGCGGCCATGTCGTAATAACTGAAAAAACGGGATGGCTGGATCAGGTGCTGGAGCACCTCAAGGTTGATCGCGATCAGCACCAGCGCGGTCCAGAACGCGCCGGGCGAAGGGCCCGGCAACGCCAGGCGGGCGGTGCCGGTCATGGCGGCCAGGGCGGCCGCGTGCAGGAGCACGTCCGGGCCCAGCACGGCCACCGGCGCCACCGTGTCCTGGGGGGCGAAGATGCCGGCCAGGCCGATGGCCCAGCACAACAGCGCCAGCCCGCGCCACGCCGGGGAGCCCGGACGAAGCATCGGTCAGTGCACGGGGCCGGTGGGGGTGTCCAAGGGAGCGGCCACGCTGGCGGCGGTCTCGCGCAGCGGCGTGAGTGGCTTGGGCAGAGTGCCAGGGGCATCGCCGGACAGGCCAGGCGTGTAACCATGCACGTAGCTGCGCAGCAGCGCCTTGATGCCCTCGCCGTCGCCCCGGTCCAGGGCGCCGCGCAGGGCTTCCAGGGCGCGGTGCATCTCGTCCATGCCCAGCATTTCCTCACTGGCCTGCATGATCATTTCATGTTCGGTGTGGGTGCTGCACTCGCCGATCAACAGTTCTTCATAAAGCTTTTCGCCGGGGCGCAGGCCGGTGAAGGCCACCTCGATGTCGCCATCCGGGTTGCTCTTGCTCCGCACGCTCAGCCCCATCAGACGAATCAGGGTGTGAGCCAGATCGACGATGCGAACCGGCTCGCCCATGTCCAGCACGAACACTTCCCCGCCCCGGGCCATGGCGCCGGCCTGAATCACCAGCTGCGAAGCCTCCGGGATGGTCATGAAATAGCGGATCACGTCCGGGTGCGTCACGGTGACCGGGCCGCCGCGCTGGATCTGGTGGCGGAACAACGGCACCACGGAGCCCGACGACCCCAGCACATTGCCGAAGCGCACCATGGAGAACACGGTGCCGCTGCCACGGGAGGCCATGGCCTGCAGCACCATCTCGGCGAAGCGCTTGGTGGCGCCCATCACGTTGGTGGGGCGCACCGCCTTGTCCGTGGAAATCAGGATGAAGTGCTTCACCCCCGCCGCTTCGGCGCCCTGGGCGGTCTCCAGAGTGCCGAGGATGTTGTTGCGCACGCCGGCGGCCGGATTGCCCTCGACAATGGGTACGTGCTTGTAGGCGGCGGCGTGGTAGAGCGTCTCGATACCGTGGGCCTCGCACAGGCGCCGCACATAGCCCCGGTTGACCACCGAGCCGAGCATGGGCACCACCTCGGCGGTGACGCCGGCGGATTTCATCAGGCCCTTGAGCTCACGCTCGATGTCGTAGAGCGCCACCTCGCTTTGTTCCAGCAGCACCACGGAGGCCGGGTTCAGCTTGATGATCTGCCGGCACAGTTCCGAGCCGATGGAACCGCCGGCGCCGGTCACCAGCACGTTCTTGCCGGTGATGCAGCGGCCGAGCAGGTCCGGGTGCGGCGGCACCGGGTCGCGGCCGAGCAGATCCTCGATGGCCACGTCCTTGATCTCTTCCAGGCGCGCCTTGCCGCTGGCGATGTCCACGAAGCTGGGCACCGTCTGCACGCGCACGCCCAGTTTCTCCAGCCAGGTGACCAACGCCATGCGGCGGTGGCGCGGCATGGACGGCATGGCCAGCAGCACCGTGCGCACCTTGCCCTCCTCCACCATCTCCGCCAGGCGGCCGCGGCCGCTCACCGGCACGCCGGAGAGCACCATGTTCTGCTTGCCCGGTTCGTCGTCGACGATCAGCACCGGGCGCAGCTCGCCGGCGGCCTGCAGCGCGGAGGCCAGCTGGCCGCCGGCGGCGCCGGCGCCGTAAATGGCCACCGGCTCACGGTTGAGGTAGCCGGACACCAGGCGGAACAGCACCCGGCGGGCGACGAACCGGCTCGCCCCCAGATACAGCACCGACAGCACCCAGAAAATCACGAACACCGAACGGGGCACGTCCAGTGTCATCATGTAGGCCATCCCCGCCAGGGTCACCACGGCGGCGCCCATGCCGAACACGATGGACCACACCGCCTCGGCGCCCAGGTAGCGCACGATGGATCGGTAAAAACCGCAGATGTAAAGCGAGACCAGGGAGATCGCCACGCTGGCCGGTACCAGCCAGAGCGGCTCGACGGCGACGTCCAGGGAACTGAATCGCAGTGCGTAGGCGGCCCACAACATCACGGGCAAACCCAGGGCGTCCACGGTCAGCATGATGGCGCGTTTCTGCCAGCGTCGGCTGTCCAGAATCGCGCTCAGCAACCCATGCTCGGAAAGAGAGGCCATGACGACGTTTCCTTGTCGCGGTGCTGATGAAAAGAAAGATAACGTTTTGTGAAGAACAGCACGTTACCAGATGTTGAAAAAATATTCACTTTTGACTCACCCCCTCATTCGGGGGGATTCGTGCCCTTTTTGTTGGCCTTGAGTAAGCACCAACAAGCGACAAAAAGTCCCAAATAACAGGACAAGCCGCGCACATCGCGCAGCATGGACTGGCTCAGCCCGAAGCCGGCGAACGCGGTGATCACCACCAGGCCCGCCGCCGCCAGCGCCCGCCCGCGACGGTCCGGGCGCGCCCGCAAGTGGCGGGCGAACAACCACAACGGCACGCCGTACAGGGCCAGCAGGGAGAGCAGCCCCAGCAGGCCCCGCCGCGCCGCGGTGTCCACGAAATCATTGTGCAGCTGGTCGTAGCGGCTGATGCCGCGATAGTACTGGCCCTGGTCCACCCATTGGTCGCGGCGCGCCTCCAGCCGCCCCTCGCCCCAACCCAGCCAGGGTTTCGCCACGAACAGCCGCCCGCCGGCACGCCACATGTCCAGGCGCGCGCCCAGCGACGAAGCGGCATCGCCCTGGGCGTAGTCCCGCAGGTTGTCCACCGCCTCGTCCACCCGGTCGCGCACCCCGCTTTGCGGCAGCAGCGCGCCGCCGATGAGCACCGCGGCGAGCACCCCGGCCAGGGGCCACAACCGCCGGCGCGGCAAGCCCTCGCCGAACGCCCAGGCCAGCACCGCCAACAACAGCGGAAACACCACCCAGCCGCCCCGGGTGCCGGAAAACACCGATGCCAGCACGCCCAGCACGCCGGCCAGCAGAAACCAGCCACGCCGGCGCCCTCGCGCCAGAAACGCCACCAGCGACAGGGTGCCGAGCAACAATGCCAGGTTGCCGAAGGGAATGGCGTTGATGCCGCTGTTGGCCCGGTGCCGGCCCAGCCAACCGAACTCGTAGGCGGCGATGCCGCCGGCCAGCGCCGCGCCCAGGGCCGCGCCTACCCAGAGTCCGTTGGCGGAGGGCGGCCGGCGCCGCCAGGCCAGGCCCACCCAGGCGGCCAGGAACGGCCACAACGGCAGGAACAGCCCCTGATTGCCCTCCCCCACCGGCCACACACCGGTGCGCCACACGTCCAGGCACCACACCCCGCCAAACGCCAGCAACGCCGCCAGGCAGAGTGCGTCTTCCCGGTCCGGCACCGGGGCCACGGCGGGCCGCGCCAGCGCCCAGGGCACCAGCAGCGCCGCCACCAGCGGCACCACGTAATAGGTCCCGGGCACCACCAGCAGCAACGCCAGGAACCCGGCCAGCAGCGCGGTATGGAGAGAAGCGATGAATGTCGTCAAGCCAGTCCTGGCGCAGGTCAGGATTTGAGGGAAAAATCCGGATCGGGGGGGATGACCACCATCGGCAAAGAAGCCTTCATGGCCATTTGGGCAAAATCTTGCCGCCAGTACGGCCAGACGGATGAAATAACACGTTCACTGATTAACTCGTCGATGGCCAGACTTTGCAAACCGACCTCGGTGGAAAAGAGCAGACCGTACTGTGCGTCAATAGTCGCGGCGATGCGCTCTTCCCCATCTTCCGAATGAACCCACCGCAACCCCACGGACTGAACGAACCGGACAAGAGAAGGCTGCTCCATATCGGGCAAAACACTCCAAGAGGTAATACTGGCCATGGATTCCAGCGCGTAAGCGTCCCAAGAATCCACAAGCGCCGGAAAAAAATCCTTATCCATGGACAACGAATGGGAGCGAAGCACGATATCCACCAACTCCATGCGCATTAGTGCCTCCTTTGAATGCCCGGCGCATTCATTTTATTCCATCGGGCGTGGGGCGGCTGCTCTGGCTCTTCCTCGGAGGTCGGCGCCAGTGTCTTCACCAAACTTCTGATTATTTTTTCAGCGTGCAAAGAACGGCGATAAGCCCGTGGATCACGCATGCCGGCCATAATCGAAAGAGTGCTGTCATGGATCCAAGAATAGGTGTCAACCCAATCCTCGGGATGGCCTTCAACCACTTGGTTCTCAATGTGGGGCACCCCGCCGTGCCCATGCAGCCACACTCTTAGCCGTGGAATCTGATCATAAGCGCGGAGCAAACGGTCCATCGCTTGGGACTGACACACCTCATCAGCCTCATACTTGGCAAAGGCCACGGGCCCGCCACCGAATAAGGTGGCGGCACTTTTCTGAGTCAGCCCCCACCGGGCCCGCAGAGCCTGGATTTCGCTCCCGGTCAGCAAACCCTCGGTCCGTTTACGGAACGCGAGCCTCTGGCGGCGATTGAAGCGCTCTTGTTCCTCACCATAGGAAATACTTCCGCATGCCTCGCATTCAGTAAAACGAACCAGTACATCCCCGGAAATATCACCCGCGGTTAGCGTACTGGTTTCTTCACGAGCACGCAGAGCCTCTTCACCACAAACGCCACAGCACATCGTTTCCATCCCGTTATCCTCCTCACCCCTAACTAGAAGGGTGACACGACAACATATAAATCTGGATACCCGTTTTTGTTATTGAGAACTTCAAGTAATAAGTTACCGGAAACTCTCGCCATACACGTCCAACATGACGGCCATATGTGAACTCATATATCCAGTCGTCGGCTGCGAACCAGTGCCCCTTTTCATTCCGGCACCACACAGCTTGACGCCAGCGCCCATATTGCATGGCATCGGATAAAAACTGTGTAAAGGGAATGGGCTCATCCTGAGCCTCATCCCGCCCCGGCTACCGCACGGGCCTGAAAGCCCTCACCGGGGTCCATTTCTCATCCTGAAAGTTCTTGATTACGGCATGGGAAACCGCTTTGCAATGGTATTTGGCAGCATCGCACCATGCCGGTCAGGCCAGGGTGGCGCGGGCCATGACCGCCTGCAGGGCGGCGACGGTCTTTTCGATGTGGGCGGGTTCCAGGGTCGGGTGCACCAGGAACATCAGGCTGGTCCCGCCCAGCTCGCGGGCGGTGGGCAGGCGCTCGTCGGGGGCCAGGCCCAGGTCCTGGAAACATTTCTCCAGATACACCTCGGAGCAGGAGCCGGAGAAACACGGCACGCCCATGCCGACGATGCGGTTCATCACGCAGTCCCGGTTCCAGCCCGGGGCCAGGGTCTCCGGGCGCACGAACACATAGCACTTGTAGCCGGCATGGCCGGCTTCCGCCGGCACCGTGGGCACGCGCAGGCCGGGCAGCTCAGCGGCGGCTTCCCAGATGGCTTGGCAATGGGCCTGGCGCCGGCGGGTCCAGTCCGGCATCCGGCCCAACTGAATCCGGCCGATGGCGGACTGCATCTCGGTGAGGCGCCAGTTGGTGCCCACGCTCTCGTGCAGCCAGCGGAAGCCGGGCGGGTGCTCGCGCTCGTAGACCGCCTCCCAGCTCTTGCCGTGGTCCTTGAAGCTCCACATGCGGGACCAGAGATCACGGCCGTTGACGGTGACCATGCCGCCCTCCCCGCCGGTGGTCATGATCTTATCCTGGCAGAACGACCAGCAACCCACATGACCGAAGCCGCCCACGGAGCGGCCCTTCCAGGTGGCGCCGTGGGCCTGGGCGCAGTCCTCGATCACCAACAGATCGCGGGCCTCGGCCAGGGCCATCATGGCGTCCATGTCGCAGGGCCAGCCGGCCAGATGCACGCAAATCACCGCCTTGGTGCGCGGCGTGAGCACCGCGGCCACGGTTTCGGCGGTGATGTTCTGGCTGTCCCGGTCCACGTCCGCGAACACCGGCGTGGCACCGGCGTTGAGCACCGCCGTGGCCGAGGCCAGGAAGGTACGCGGCGTCACCACCACCTCATCGCCGGGGCCGATGCCCAGGCCGCGCAGGGCCAGATCCAGCGCCAGGGTGCCGTTGGCCACGGCGATGGCGTACTCGGTGCCGGCGAAAGCGGCGAACTCGCGCTCGAATTCGCGGCCTTCCTGGCCGGTCCAGTAGTTCACTTTATTGGAAAGCAGCACCGCGCTGGCGGCGTCCGCCTCTTCCTGGCTAAAGGAAGGCCAGGGCGGGAAAGGTCCATTCAGCATAATTCAGTCGAAATCCCTTCAGGGGGTGGGTAGATCAGAGTCGTGGGAGCGATACAGAGGTATCTTAATCGGACGAAAGCAGCCGCGTGCGCATCTTGTCAGGCGAGCGCCGGCAATCCAGGACCGCGTATACCCGGATCAGGTTCTCCTGGACGCGGTAATAAACAGCGTAGGGAAAGCGCCTGGACAACAGACGATAGTAGCCAAATATTTGAGCGTGAAGACCGCCGTACAGTTGCAACGAGTCGATATCCGAGAACAAGGAGTCCAAAAAGTACTGGCCTAGCCCCTCCCCTTGATCCTCGTAAAAGCGAGCACCGGCCAGCAAATCATCGGCCGCTTGCTCGAGAAGCTCGATTTTCATTGGAACCGGTCGCGTATACGCTTTTTCGCGTCCGGCCAAGCGCTGAAGTGGCTCTTGCCCTCTTCCACACTATTGGCACGCTCTTCCAGCACGTCTTTATGCCATTGGGGAGCGGGGATGCTATCTGGTGCTTTTTCACTCAAGTCCACCCACAGCGCCTCAAGCACACGCAGCTTTTCTTCAATGCTCATTTGATCCAGATCCAACGAGATCGTCATCCGTCGCTCCTCGCAAAGTGGTGCAAGAGAAATTCATTGTAACCCCACGTCCCATCGAGCCGCCAACAACCGCCCAAAGCGCAACGACGGCCGCGAGCCTTCTGGCTACTGGAACACCTCATCAAGGGTGGCGGCGTCGTAGAGACGGTCGATCCAGTTTTCCAGCTCGGCACGGGTGGCGGCCTCCAACCGGTCGTTCACTTCCGAGGGCACGCCACCGAAACGACGCGCTAACTGGCGGCGCAAAATGGCGCGAGCTTCATTGGTGGAGCCTTGCTCGAGGCCTTGCCGCAAGCCGGTCTGGAGGTGTTCGTCCTTCCATTCCTGAACGGTATCTCTGGCCATGTCATGGGCCTCCTGCAGATCATGAATCTCGGGTAGATTGGCGCCAGGCGCCCAATGACGCAACCGGCGGCGCAACCACTCCACGAAACCTCGCCTCAAACCTTCTTGCTCGGGCTTGTCCAGCCAGTTTATCAAAAGTCCAAGGACCTCCGGCACCTCCGCCAGTGAGCGATGGTGCTCAAGCCGGAATAGCGCCGCCACCAAGTTATTCAACGGCGCCAGCCTGTCCATATCGAAGGCACCTTCGTCGATAAGCAAAAATGCTTGGTCCGGCTGATATTCGGCCAACGCCGCGGGACCGGGCTGGGCCAGTTGCGAAACGCATGTTGGCGCTCGCCAACGCGCCTCACCGTTGTACAGCACAATGGGAAATACCGGCGGTAATTCTCGTGCGTCATCCAGCTCCTGGCGGCGGATCACATCCTGATACAACAAACCGGTGTAACTCAGAATACGCACCGCCATGAACCGATCCACCGTCGACTGAAACTCCAGCAGCAAGTAGATATAGATCCAGTCATGCCCCCACCGCACTCGCCAGATCGCATCGCTGTGACGGCTGCGCAGGTCATCGCTGACATAACTGCCGTTCATCTTTTCCAGGGAATCGAGATTCAGCTCGGCAACCCATTCCTCGGGCACGAAGCCTGTGAGCAGGTCGCGCACCATCTCGGCATGGGAAAACAGCAACCGGTAACTGGTGTCGTGATCATCCATGGGGCCTCCGTATTTGCTCTGGAGGCAGTGTGGCCGGGATGAAAAGAAAGCGATGTCAGCCGGCACCCTGGATCGTTGTCAGCCAACGACGACACGATATGTAGGCCCTGATAAGGCGGTGGGGCGATAACGGCAGGAGCAAACTGCCCCCGGGTTCGGCGTACCATGGATCGTTGAAGGAAGGCTTACTGCCGGGGGCGGAAAACCCGGATCTCCAATTCCTTGATGTGCCGGTAATGACGGTCGTTCGCCGTCACCAATGGCACGCCGAGATACAGAGCCCCCGCCGCGATCAGGGCATCCGCCATTTGCATGTTATGGCTCAGAGCGTACTCCTCCACCAAGAACATCGCTCTGGCGGATATTTCCTCATTCAGATGCAGAAGGTCCGCCCCCCAAAACCGGAGTGCACGGCGCAGCGTCCGCAGTTCCTGGTTGTCACGCAGCCCCTGCAACAATTCCATATAGCTGACGGCCGACACAATGAAAGGCTCGCCACCATCCAGCAGCCGTGCCGCCGCTTCATCTCCGCGCAGATTCCAAATCAGGACGTCCGTATCGACCAGGCTCATCAAAACTCCCTGGGGCGACGCACTCGTCTGACATAGGCATCCACCGCGTTTTCATCAGGCGCGGGGCCCGGTTCATCACGGTCCCGCCATAGCCCGAAAGCCGGATTACGTTCGGCTCGATAGGCCGGCGCTTCGCCCTCACGCACTTCCGGACGAGCAGCGCCTTCGGCCTCCTCGCCGAGGGGAACGAGCCTGGCACGGGGCTTGCCCCGGTAGGTAATGATGACCTCCTCCCCCCGGTCCGTCGCGGCAATCAGGGTTTTGGTGCGCAAACGCAGGTCTTTAGTGGTCGCTTCCATATCGACTCCTCAAGTTACACTCCAAAGTGTAACGGGAATGCCAGCCCACGCCAAATCACGGGGTGGTACGCAACGGGCGGCCTTTTTGCTGGTAGCGGTGCTTGAGGGCGGCGGCGAGGGCGCGGCGGGCGTGGGGCTCGCCGTGGACGATGCGCACCTGCTCGGGCCACCGCGCCATGCCGGTGACGAAGTTCACCAGGCCGGCCTGGTCGGCGTGGGCGGAGTAGCCGCCCAGGGTCTCGATGCCGGCGCGGATAACGTGGCGCTCGCCGTCCAGCTCCACATAGCCGCCGCTCGGCCCGTAGGTCTGGATATCGCGCCCCGGGGTGCCGGCGGCCTGGTAGCCCACGAACAGCACATTGTGGCGCGGGTCGCCGAGCATCGCCTTCAGGTAATTGACGATGCGCCCACCGGTGCACATGCCGCTGGCGGCGATCACGATGGCCGGGCGGCGGCTCTCCGCCAGGTGGCGCACCATGCGCTGGTGGGCGGCGTGGTCGTCCACGGTAAGCCGCTGCTCGAAGGCCAGTGGCCGGCGCCCGGCTTCCCGGCGCGCCCTCGCCTCCTGCGGCCAGAAGCGCGCCAGCGCCCGGTACACCCGGGTAAAGCGGCGCGCCAGGGGCGAATCCAGAATCACCGGCAGCTCGTTCCAGGGCAAACCGTCCGCCGCCTCCTGGTCGCTCTGCTCCTGGATAATCGTCTCCAGCTCGTACAGCAACTCCTGGGTGCGCCCCAGGCTGAACGCCGGGATCAGCACGGTGCCCTGGTCTTCCAGGGCACGCCGAATCACCGCCGCCAAACGCCGGCCGCGGCCGGCCCGGTCTTCATGCTGGCGATCCCCGTAGGTGCTCTCGATCACCAGAGTATCGCAGCGCTCCGGCGGCACCGGCGGCTCCAGCAACGGCGCATGGGGCGCGCCCAGGTCGCCGGAGAACACGGTGCGGTGGCCCGCCACCTCGCACTCCACGTAGGCGGAGCCAAGAATATGCCCGGCCCGTTGCAGCCGCACACGGGCCCCGTCCCCGCCCGGCACCGGGTACCAGGTGTCATAGGGCAACGAGACCAGCCGACCGCGAACCACCTGCAGGTAGCGCTCCACCGCCTCAGTCTGGCGGCTCAGGCTCAGCTTGAAGGCATCCTCCAGCACGATGGGCAGCAACCGCGCCGAAGGCTCACTGCACAGAATCGGCCCCTCAAAACCGGCGGCCAGCAGCCAGGGAATACGGCCCACATGGTCGATGTGCACATGGGTCACCACCAGCGCGACCACACGGCTCACATCGAACTCGATGGCCAGTTGGTCCGCCCCGCCGCGCGGCGCGGCGTCCTCGCCCTGGAACAGGCCGCAATCGATCAGCAGGCTGGCATCCGGTCCCAGCACCAGCTCATGGCAGGAACCGGTGACGCTCTGGGCACCGCCGTGATGATGGATGGTATTGGTGTGTCGTGATGTGCAACCCACGGAAGCAGAGCTTGGCACGCTAATAGCTCGTGATCACGAATGGCGAGCCTGAGGTTTGGCACAAACTGAACGCAAACCGTCAATATGCTCAAATAGATCGGGCCGAATTGTTGCCCACATAGGGTCCAAGACGAAATCAATACCTTCTCTTCGCGCCAATTTCGCTGCCGGAACAAAATCAGCATCGCCCGAGACCAAAACGATCTGGGTCACTTGCCGCTTATATGCCAAGGCGGCAATATCCAGCCCCAAGCGCATATCGACACCTTTTTGCTTCAAATCAAGATTGAAATCGTCATCGCTGATGTCACTCCATCTCCTCCGTCCTGATGTTAGATCCTTCAGGGCATGGGGCTTTACCCGCCAATGAATATGGTTCGCCGGTATTTCCCCCATACGAAGAGCGACCTTGCGATGGCCGCGCAGCCGCCTGTGGAACTCGTTACGCCACTTGGCAATGTCGGGTTCTACCCCGTTACTGCGGACACTTCTAAAAAGAGGCACACTGTGCCAAAGGAGTGTTCATGAACAAACGCAGAAGATA
>NZ_JABJWH010000020.1:0-381542 GCF_015265435.1 Alloalcanivorax profundimaris
ACCCAACCCGTTGGGGGTTGAGTCCGGATAGGAGAGACGGTATCTACAGTAAAAGGATGCGGTAGGAGCGACTTCAGTCGCGATATCTCCCCGACCAAACCGCACCTGCCCGGCCATCCCTGGCCGGGCGTAAACCGCGCTGCGAAGCTTGCTTCGGTAGTGCCTTCTTTCCCGCGTTGTGCCTGCCATCCCTGGCGAGAGGCAGTGCCATTAGAGGGCCCTGCCCGGCCATCCATGGCCGGGCGTAAACCGCGCTGCGAAGCTTGCTTCGGTCGCGGTTTACCCCTCCTGCAAGAGTTTTCTTAGGTCGATGAGGGCGGCGTTGGCGCGGGACAGGTAATTGGCCATCACCAGGGAATGGTTGGCGAACACCCCGAAGCCGGAGCCGTTGAGAATCACCGGGCTCCACAGGGTCTGCTGGGTGGCTTCCAGTTCGCGCACCATCTGCCGGAAGCTGACGGTGGCGTTCTTGCGCCGCAGCACGTCGGCGAAATCCACCTCCACGGCGCGCATCAGCTGCACCAGGGCCCAGGACGCGCCGCGCGCTTCGTAGAAGACGTTATCGATTTCCATCCACGGGGTCTGAACATAGGTTTCCTGCTCGTCCAGTTCCCCCACCGGGGTGTCCTCGTCGGTGTTCAGCTGGGAACGGCCCACGCTCTGGCTGAGGCTCAGGCTGAGAGAGCCGAGCCGGTTCTGCACCTCGTTGAGCCAGTAGTTCAGGTTGTCGGCGCGGGTGTAGAAATGGGCGCTGCCGTCCTCGCGGCGAAGCGCGTCCAGATAGCTTTGCAGGGCGCGGATGCCGCGCCGGTACTCGCTTTCCGTGGCCGGCATGGCCCAGCTTTCAGCGTCGAAGTTGAACTGCGGCTCGGCCACGGCGAGGAAGGGGTTTTCCTGGCTTTGCGACTGAGAGCGGCTCATGTCCCGGCGCATCACCCGGGTCACGTCGCGGATCTGCACCAGCACGCCGTATTCCCAGCTGGGCATGTTGTCCAGCCACAGGCGGTGGGGCAGGATGTCGTTGCTCAGGTAGCCGCCGGGTTTGTCCAGCAGGGTGCTGGCCACGTGGATCACTTCCCGGGTGATGGTTTCGCCGGCCACGGCGCCGTCGGCGCGGCGCACTTCCGTCAGTTCCGGCTCCCAGCTCCAGTACCAGCCCAGGATCACATCCACCAGCAGCAGAATCAGCACCAGGGCCAGCAAGCCTTTCCAGATGCGGTTGTTCTTCGGGTCGAGCAGGGTGTCCCCCACTTTCTGGCCGAATTTATCGTCTTTCATGGGCGCTCCCCGTTTGCATCCCTTCCAGTGTCTCGCCACTACTATACCCCAGGCCGGCGTCAAGCCGCAGGCAAGGTCATCACCGCCGCGGCGGGCTGATCCTCCGTGCGTAGCCGGTAACGGAGCGCACCACCATAGATGGTCAGGATGCGGTCGACAATGGAGAGCCCCAGGCCGGCGCCGGGCACGTCCTGGCGGCCTCGGCTGAAGCGGCCGGTGAAGCGGCTTTGCTGCTCGGCGGTGAGCCCGGGGCCACCGTCGAACACTTCCACCAGAACCTGGCCGGCGGCGGCGCGCACCCGCACGCCCACCGCCGTCCCCCGGGGAGAATAGCGGCAGGCGTTGTCGAGCAGGTTGCGGATCAGCATGTCGGTGACCTCGGCGGGCAGCGCCACGGCCTGCCGGTCCGGCGCGTCCAGGGCCACGGTTTGCCCGCGCTGTTCCGCCAGGGGGGCGATCAGCGCCAGGCAGTCCCGGGCCACCGCCACCACGTCACAGCGCGCCTCGGCGGCGCCGGCCTGCGGATCCAGGCGCGACAGATTCATCAACTGCTCCACGGTGCGCGAGGCACGGTCCACGGCACGGCGCAGCTGGGTCAGCGAGGCACTCACCTCCTCCGGATCGGAAAGCTGGGCGGCGTTGTCGGCGTGCAGGCGCAGGGCCATGAGCAGGGTGCGCAGCTCGTGGGCGGCGTCGGCGGTGAAGCGCTTTTCCCGCTCCAGGGTGCCCACCAGCCGCGCCAGCAGCATATTGATGGCCTCGGTGAGCGGCGCCAGCTCGCGCACCGCCCGGTGACGCAGGGGCGCCAGATTGTTGGCGTCACGCTGCTGCACCGAGCGCGCCAGCCGGGTCAACGGCCCCAGCCCCCAGCGCACCGCCAGCCACACCAGCACCAGGATCACCGGCACGCTGAGCACATAGGGCAGCAGCACGGTGGCGGCCATATTGGCCACCAGGGAGCGCCGGGCCGCGTCGCTTTCCGCCACCACTACCCAGCGGTCGCCGGGCAGGGGCATGGCGTAGGCGTGCCAGCCGCCCACTTCCCGATACCGCCCGCCGGCGGCCGGATCCTCCAGGGGCAGAAGGGGGTCGCGGGGGGCACCATCGCTGGCCAGCACCCGCTCGCCGCCGTCCCACAGCTGATAGACGAAGTAGCGCCGGTAGCGGTGCTCGCTATCCTCCAGGCGCGCCACCGCCGGGTCCGGCACATGGCCTTCGTTCCAGAAAGCGGCCATCAACCGGCCGCTTTGCACCAGCTCAGCGTCGTACTGTTCGTCCAGTTCGTGATAAAGGGTGCGATAGGTGCCCCAGCCCAGCAGGGTGCCGCCGCCCAGGATCACCGCCACCAGGGCCAGCATCAGAAAGCGCCGGATCGAGAACATCAGCCTTCCCCGGCGGCCGGCGCCACCAGCATGTAGCCCACGCCGCGCACGGTCTTGATACTGTCCCCGCCGAGCTTGCGGCGCAGATGATGGATGTGCACTTCCAGGGCGTTGCTTTCCACTTCGTCGCTCCAGCCGTACAGGGCCTGCTCCAGGTGCGCGCGGGTGAACACACGGCCGGGGCCGCGCGCCAGTTCCACCAGCAGCGCCAGTTCACGGCGCGGCAGGCGCACCGGCTCCCCGGCCCGGGTCACGGTCATGGCGTCCGGGTCGATCACCAGCTCGCCCACTTCCAGCAGCGGCCGCGCCGGCTCCGGCCCGCGCCGCAGGCGCGCGCGCAGCCGGGCGCGCAGTTCCTCCACGGAAAACGGCTTGATCAGGTAATCGTCGGCGCCGGCGTCCAGGCCACGGACGCGGTCGTCGAGCCGGTCCCGGGCGCTGATCACGATCACCGGCACCGGGTCGCGGCGCTGGCGCAGGGTGCGCAGCGCTTCCAGGCCGTCCATGCCGGGCAGGCCCAGGTCCAGCAGCACGGCGTCGAAACGCCCCGCCTCCACCGCCGGCTGTACCTGGTCGCCGCGCGTCACATGGTCCACCGCGTAGCCGTCATGGCGCAGGGCACGTACCAGGCCATCGGCGAGCAGTTCATCGTCTTCCACCAGCAATACACGCATCCGGAGCTCCGTGCTTTCACGCCCTGATTGATTCGCGCCGTCACTATAGGACGGCCCCGAGGGGACCGCCATGGCCGGGGCCGGCGGCTTTTGCACCCCCCGGCGGTTACGGGGACAATATGCCGCCGTCCAGCCTGGACGGTGGAACTTAACGGTTTCTTAAACCCGGGCCGCCAGCCTGCCCGGAACCTCCGTGTCACGGAGGCATCCAACACCGAGGAACCGGCGGGAGGAAGGAATGACGTTTTCAGACGGATGGCGCGGCCTGCGTGCGCTGATGGTGCTGCTCGGCGTGCTGCTGGCCGTTCCGGCCACGGCGCTTTCCCTGGGCGGCGAGCCCGGCGGCGCCTTTTCCAGCCTGGGCGGCGGCGACGGCGAACTGCCGTCCGTGGACGAAGCCATCCAGGTGGTGCCGGACGCGGACTGGGACGGCCAGCGCTTGCTGGTGACCTTCAGCCTTCTCAAGGACGTCTACCTGTACCGCCACAAGCTAGATTTCACCCTGCGCGATGCCAACGGCAACCTGCTGGATGATTTCGACGACCTGGCGCTGCCGCCGGGCCAGGACAAGACCGACGAAATCTACGGCGACGTGAAGGTGTTCCACGATCAGCTGGACGTGGAACTGCCCCTGGACAGCGTGCCCCTGGCGGACACCGAGCTGGAGGTGAAGTACCAGGGCTGCATCGAGGACCGGCTGTGCTACCCGCCGGAGGTCCGCACCTTCGCGTTCAGCCCGCCGCGCCCGGGCGGCGATGACGGTGCCGACGACGGCGCGCCGGACAGGGCCGCCGCCGCCACGCCGACGGACGCCGGGGACGACGGTTTCCTGGCCACCCTATTCTCCGAGGACGCCAACGCCTTCAACCAGTGGATGAGCGGCCGTGATCTGGGCCTGATCGTGGCGCTGTTCTTCGCCGGCGGCCTGCTGCTGGCCTTCACCCCCTGCGTGTTCCCGATGATCCCGATCCTGTCCGGCATCATCGCCGGCCACGGCCATGCCCCCGGCCACGGCGCCGGCGCCAAGCGCGGCTTCGTGCTGAGCCTGGCCTACGTGCTGGGCGTGGCGGTGCCCTACACCCTGGCGGGGATGCTGGTGGCGGTCTTCGGCGCCGGCCTCAACCTGCAGTTCCTGCTGCAGCAGCCGGCGGCGATCATCACCAGCGTGGTGATCTTCGTGCTGCTGGCGCTGTCCATGTTCGGGCTCTATGAGCTGCAGCTGCCCGCCGCCCTGCGCCACCGCCTGAACAACGCCGGCCCCGGCGGCGGCGGGCTGTTCGGCGCCGCCGTGCTGGGCGCCATCTCGGCGCTGGTGGTGTCGCCCTGCGTGACGCCGATCCTGGCCGGCGCCCTGCTCTATGTGGCCGGCACCGGCGACGCCTTCACCGGCGCCGCCTCCCTGTTCGCCCTGGCCATTGGCATGGGCGTGCCGCTGATCATCTTCGGCACCGGCGGCGGTCACCTGCTGCCCCGGGCCGGCCACTGGATGGAGGAGATCAAGCGCTTCTTCGGCGTGATCATGCTGGGCGTGGCGATCTGGCTGCTCGACCGCATCGTCGGCGACACCCTGACCCTGGCCCTGTACGGCGTGCTTCTGACCGCCTACGGCGTGCACCTCGGCGCCCTGGAACCGGTGGCCGAGGGCGGCTCGCGGCTGAAGCGGGCGGCGGCCCTGGTGCTGGCCCTGTACGGGGCGGTGATGCTGATCGGCGCCGCCGGCGGCGGCACCGATCCCTGGCAGCCGCTCAAGCCGATGACCAACCCGGCGCCGCTGGCCGCCGCGGCACCCGCACCGGAGCGGAGCGACGCGCCCACGACCCGCCCGGCCCCGGACGGGGACCACGGCCCCTGGGTGAGCCTGGCCGGCCGCCAGCCCCTGCACGACGCCCTGGCCGCCTCCGCCCGGGCGGACCGGCCAGTGCTGGTGGACTTCTTCGCCGAGTGGTGCGTGGCCTGCAAGGTCATGGAGGACACCACCCTGGCCGACCCGCGGGTGCTGGAGGCCATGGCCGGCTTCGATCTGTACCGGGTGGACATCACCGAGATCAACGACGAGAACCAGAAGATCATGGAGGATTACAACATCTTCGGGCTGCCCAGCTTCGTGTTCTTCGACCCGGACGGCGCGGAAGTCCCCAATGCCCGGGTGCTCGGCGAGATGGACGCGGAGCGCTTCCTGAAGCATCTGGACAACAAGATCCTGCCGGTCACGTCGCCCTGATCTCCACATGTAACGAATGGTGTAAAGTCCTTTATTTCCGCAAGTGGATACCCTTAGACTGCGAACGTCGACGAAAAGCCGGACAAACCGGCATTTCGTCACACGTTCAACGCAGATAAGTGCAAATTCAGGGGTAGACGTCTTGGCCAGCATCCTCGTCCTGCACGGGCCCAATCTCAACCTGCTGGGTCAGCGCGAGCCGGACAAATACGGCACCACCACCCTGGCGCGGATCAACCAGGCGCTGGAGGAACGGGCCGTGAGCGCCGGGCACCGCCTGCAACATCTGCAAAGCAACGCCGAACACGAGCTGATCGAGCGCATCCACGCGGCGCGGACCGACGGCACCGATTTCATCCTCTTCAATCCGGCGGCGTTCACGCACACCAGCGTGGCCCTGCGCGATGCCCTGCTGGGCGTGGCGGTGCCGTTCATCGAGGTGCATCTGTCCAATGTCCACGCCCGGGAGCCGTTCCGCCACCATTCCTATTTCTCCGACATCGCCGAGGGCGTGATCTGCGGTCTGGGTGCCGCCGGCTATGAGCTGGCGCTGACCGCCGCCCTGGAACAACTGGATCAGGCACAGGACTGAGCATGGACATCCGTAAAATCAAGAAACTGATCGAACTGCTGGAAGAGTCCGGCATCGAGGAACTGGAAATCCAGGAGGGCGAGGAATCCGTCCGCATCAGCCGTGGTGGCCGCCAGGCGGCCGCTCCGGCGCCCCAGTATCCGCCGCAGTACATGGCCGCCCCGGCCCCGGCGCCGGCCCAGGCCCCCGCGCCCGCCGAGAGCGCCCCGGCCCCGGCCGATGACACGCCCAGCGGCCACCTGGTGCGCTCGCCCATGGTCGGCACCTTCTACCGCTCGCCGTCTCCGGGCGCCGCCGCCTTCGTGGAAGTGGGCCAGAAGGTCCAGGCCGGCGAGGTGCTGTGCATCGTCGAGGCGATGAAGATGATGAACCAGATCGAGGCGGACAAGTCCGGCACCATCGATGCCATCCTGGTCGAGGACGGCGAGCCGGTGGAGTTCGACCAGCCCCTGTTCTCCATCGTTTAACGGGGGTTTCCCATGCTGGAAAAGGTTCTGATTGCCAACCGTGGTGAGATCGCCCTGCGCATCCTGCGCGCCTGCAAGGAGCTGGGCATCCGCACGGTGGCCGTGTATTCCAAGGCGGACCGCGACCTGATGCACGTGCGCCTCGCCGACGAGGCGGTGTGCATCGGCCCGGCGCCGTCCACCGACTCCTACCTGAACATCCCGGCGATCATCAGCGCCGCCGAGGTCACCGACGCCGACGCCATCCACCCGGGCTACGGCTTCCTGGCGGAGAACGCGGATTTCGCCGAAAGCGTGGAACGCTCCGGCTTCATCTTCATCGGGCCGCGCGCCGACACCATCCGCCTGATGGGCAACAAGGTGTCCGCCATCGAAGCCATGAAGGCCGCCGGCGTGCCCACGGTGCCCGGCTCCAACGGCCCGGTGGGCGACGACCAGGACGCCACCCTGATGATGGCCGAGGAGATCGGCTATCCGGTGATCATCAAGGCCGCCGCCGGCGGCGGCGGGCGCGGCATGCGCGTGGTCGAGGACCGCCAGCAGCTGCTCAACGCGGTGACCCTGACCCGCTCCGAGGCCAAGAACGCCTTCGGCGACAGCACCGTGTACATGGAGAAGTTCCTGCAGAAGCCCCGCCACGTGGAAATCCAGGTGCTCTCCGACGGCGCCGGCCACGCCATCCACCTGGGCGACCGCGACTGCTCCCTGCAGCGCCGCCATCAGAAGGTGGTGGAAGAAGCACCGGCCCCGAACATTCCCGCCCACCTGAAGGAAGAAGTGGCCCAGCGCTGCGTCAACGCCTGCAAGGAAATCAACTACCGGGGCGCCGGCACCTTCGAGTTCCTCTACGAAAACGAAGGCTTCTACTTCATCGAGATGAACACCCGCGTGCAGGTGGAACACCCGGTCACCGAGATGATCACCGGCGTGGACATCGTCAAGGAACAGCTGCGCATCGCCGGCGGCGAGGGCCTGACCATCCAGCAGGAAGACGTGAACTTCCAGGGCCACGCCATCGAGGTGCGGGTCAACGCCGAGGACCCGGCCACCTTCGTGCCCAGCCCCGGCAAGATCACCTACTTCCACGCCCCCGGCGGCAACGGCGTGCGCGTCGACTCCCACGTCTACGGCGGCTACACGGTACCGCCCTTCTACGACTCCCTGATCGGCAAGCTGATCACCTGGGGCGAAAACCGGGACGTGGCCTTCGAGCGCATGCGCATCGCCCTGGAGGAAATCGTGGTGGAAGGCATCAAGACCAACGTGGCCCTGCACCGCGACAAGATCTTCCGCGACCCGGCCTTCAAGGAAGGCGGCGTGGACATCCACCACCTGGAAAAGAAACTCGGCAACCACTGACCCGAACGGCCGGCGCGGACCCACCGCCCGGCCCCTCCCCACCGTCCGGTATCGCGGCTGAAGCCGCTCCTACACCCCCCAACCACCTCCACCACGCCCCACAGGGAAGCGGCGTGCCGTCTGGCACGGAGGCGGGAACGGTTTCCCCCGGCCCGGACCGTTGGAGGCATGGATGCCGGAAACGAGCTACAGGGACGTACTTGCCGCGTGTCCGGGCCGGGGGAAACCGTTCCCGCCGGCCCCTCTGGAGAACCCACCCCAGAAAAAACCGCTAAAACAGAAAGTCCCGAATGCGCTCCGCCACTTCCCCCACCTCCCGCATCGACAAATCCGCCGCGTCCCGATACCCGAACAGCAAGGCATCGATCCACTCCGGCCGCCAATGGGGCCGATCCTCCACGCAGCGCAGGAAATGCAGCCAGTTGCGCCGCCGCGCCCAGCGCGACATGGACCAGGGCCGCACCTTCATATCCAGCACGTCGATCAGCCCGATGCGAAACCCGTCGATGACGATGTTGCCCGGGTGCACCGAGCGGAAGAACACCCCCTGGCGATGCAGCCGCGCCAGGAACACCCCCACCCGGTACATCAACTGGGCGTCCAACTCGCCCCGGGCCAGCAAGGCGCGCAGGGTGTCGCCGGGCATCGGCTGATAGACCGCCACGGTGTGCGGCTCGCCGATGATGCGATGCAGGCTTTCCACGGTCAGGGTGGGAATGCGCAGGCGCTCCAGCTGCCGGGCATGGCGCGCGAAACGCACCGCCGCCGGCGACAGCAGCTCGCGGTTGAAGAACCGCTTGCGCCGGAAGTACTTCAGATAACGGCCGTCGCTCAGCCGTAGCACCTTGATGCCGTGGCCATCACGCTCCACGACCTCCGACCGCTCCATCACGCGCTCCAGTTGCGCGCGGCTAAGAGGGTGGATGTGAACCATCGTTACGGGCTCCTTCAGAAACAACCCCGGGCCTCAGTCGGACCGGTGGCGGGTCAAACGGGGCAGAATCCCCCCGGTACGTTCCATGTAATCCAGATAGCGGTGGCCGTGGCGCTCCAGATGCCGCTGTTCCTCCAGCGGTACCCGCAGCAGATAGGCCAGCGCGAAGGTCACCGCCGCCACCGGGCCGGCCAGCCAGTTCTGCAACAACAGCAGCTGGGCCAGGGCCCACAGCAGCATGGCGGCGTAGGCCGGATGGCGGAGATAGCGGTACACGCCGTGGGCGCGCAGGACGCCGTCGTCGCCCGCCACCGGGCGCCCGTCCCGGCGCGCCCGCCACAGCAGCCACACCGAGGCGCTGCCCAGCAGCAGCCCCAGCCAGGCGACCTCGTCCAGGAACACGAAATCGGCGAATTCGAACCAGGGCACCAGGGCGTCCAGCAACGGCACCACCACCATGGCCACCACCACCAGCACCCGCAGCACCGCCTTCTCCAGATCCCGGCCCCGGCGGCGCGGCCGGCGCAACAGCGTCACGCGCGGGTCGCAGCCGTGCAGCAGCAGGCTGGCGATCATCATCAGAACCACGATCAGTTCCGCGGCGTTCTCGGTCATGGGCGGGGCACACCGAAAAGGGAAAGTAACCTTAACTATACGCCGGCCCGCCCCCGCATCGCCAGCCCCGGCGCCCTGCTCTATACTGCCGCCTCCTTTTTTCAGCCGCCGCGGAGACCCCATGGCCTGGCAGCAATTGCACATCGCCACCGACCCGGACCACGCGGATGCCTTCCAGGACGCCCTGGAGAACCTGGGCGCCGCCGCCGTCACCCTCACCGACGGCGCCGACCAGCCGGTGTTCGAACCGCCACCGGGGGCCCGGCCGCTGTGGAACACCACCGTGGTCACCGCCCTGTTCGACGACGACGCGGATCCCGAGGCACTGCTGGCGGCGCTCGCCAAACAGGGGCTGAAACCCGCCGACCACCGCGTGGAAGCGCTTGCCGACCAGGCCTGGGAGCGGGCCTGGATGGACGACTTCCAGCCCATGCGCTTCGGCCAGCGGCTGTGGATCGTGCCGAGCTGGTCCGAGGCCCCGGACGCCGGCGCGGTGAACCTGAAACTGGACCCCGGCCTGGCCTTCGGCACCGGCACCCACGACACCACGGCCCTGTGCCTGGAATGGCTGGACGGCGCCGATTTGAACGGCCGCCAGGTGCTGGATTTCGGCTGCGGCTCCGGGGTACTGGCGATCGCCGCCCTGCTGCTGGGCGCGGAGCGCGCCCTGGGCACCGACATCGATCCCCAGGCGCTCACCGCCAGCGCCGACAACGCCGCCGCCAACGGCGTGGCGGACGGGCTGGCGCTGTGCGCGCCCGATGCCATGCCGGCGGACTACCGGTGCGATCTGCTGGTGGCCAACATCCTGGCCGGCCCGCTGATCGATCTGGCCGGGACCCTGGCCGGTTACTGCCGCCCCGGGGCGCCCATGGCCCTGTCCGGCATCCTCGCCGACCAGGCCCAGGCGGTGCGCGACGCCTACGCGCCCTGGTTCGATCTCGGCCCCACCCGCCAGCGCGGCGACTGGGTGCGCATCGACGGCGTGCGACGGGGCTGACAGCGGACCGGACGTGGCCCGGTTGGCAAAGGCCGCGTCCCGGTCTTGCGGCGTACCCGGCTTTTTCTGTACAACGATCTTCCGACTCACCGAATCACGACATCCCATGGCCGGCCCTTACAAGACCCGCTGTCCGCATTGCGGCGCGCAATTCAAGATCAGCGACGAACACCTCGGCCAGGCCCGGGGCGCGGTGCGCTGCGGGTCCTGCCTGCGGATCTTCCAGGCCACCGACCACCTGGTGGGCGACGCCGCCCCGCCGGCGGCGGACCGCTGGCGCCATGCCCTGGACGACGCCCCCGCCGAAAACGACCACGACGGCCTGAAACTGAGCGACGATTTCCTCGACCTGGACGGCGACGATCCGGACGGCCCGGACCCGTTCGCGGACCTGGACGAGCCGTCCAACGGCGGCGATGGCGCCGACGAATCCTGGGCCGAGGCCCTGCTGGAGGAACTGGAAGACGAGCGCGACCCGGCGGCGCCGCCGGCCGGGGCGCCGCCACGCACCGAGCCCCCCGCCACGGCGGCCGCGCCGGAGCGGGCCGAGCGCCCGGCGCAACGGCCGGCGCGACGGGAAGCAGCCACCGACGACCCGTTCGAATTCCTCAACAGCACCGCCGCCCGCCGGCGCGGCGGCGGTGAACAACCCGACTATCTGGCGCCGCCGCCCAGCGGTCCGGCGGTGGTGGCCAAATGGGGGCTGCTGTCGCTGCTGGCGTTGCTGGTGCTGGCCGGCCAGTACGCCGTGTTCCACTTCCAGGAGCTGGCGCGCACGCCCCAATGGCGCCCCTACTACGCCCAGGCCTGCGAGGTGCTGGGCTGCGCCCTGCCGCTGCGCTCCGATCCGCAAGCCCTGCGCGGCGCCAACCTGGTGGTGCGCAGCCATCCGGAGTACCGCAACGCCCTGATGGTGGACGCCCTGCTGTTCAACGAGGCGGCCTGGCCGCAGCCGTTCCCGGTGCTGGAGCTCACCTTCCAGGATATGGACGGCAACACCGTGGCTTCGCGCCGTTTCCAACCCTCGGAATACCTGCGCGGCGAGCTGGCCGGCAACGGCGCCATGCCGGTGGCCACGCCGGTGCACATCGGTCTGGAAATCGTCGATCCCGGGGCCCGGGCGGTGAACTACAACCTGCGGCTTCTCGCCGCCGACCGGCCGGATCCGCGCCTCGGCGCCGCCCCCTGAACCGCTTTTCCGGCAGATCGGGCTTTCCCCCGGGCCTCCGTGTCACTATCATTGTCGCCCCCGCGCGGACCGCGCGGGCTGTTTGAACGCCCTTTCAGGCGGACACCTGAGACGGAAATCCTGCCAACCGACCCCTTCATCGCCATGCAGATCGGCCCCTACGTGCTTCCCAACCCCCTGATTCTCGCGCCCATGGCCGGCGTGACGGATCGCCCGTTCCGGCGCCTGTGCCGGGAATTGGGGGCGGGCCTCGTGGTGTCCGAGATGGTGACGTCCGACACGCGCCTGTGGAATTCGCGCAAATCGGCGCAACGTCTCGACCACCGCGGCGAGCCGGGCCCCGTGTCGGTGCAGATCGCCGGCGGCGAGCCGGAGATGATGGCGGAGGCGGCCCGGGCCAACGTGGACCGGGGCGCCCAGATCATCGACATCAACATGGGCTGCCCGGCCAAGAAGGTGTGCAAGCGCGCCGCCGGCTCCGCCCTGCTTTCCGATCCGGACCTGGTGGCCCGGATTCTGGACGCGGTGGTGGCGGCGGTGGACGTGCCGGTCACCCTAAAGATCCGCACCGGCCCGGACCGTGAAAACCGCAACGCCGTGGCCATCGCCCGCATCGCGGAACAGGCCGGCATCCAGGCCCTGGCCATCCACGGCCGCACCCGCGCCGACAAGTTCAACGGCGAGGCGGAGTTCGATACCCTGCGCGCGGTGACCGCGGCGGTGACGCTGCCGGTTATCGCCAATGGTGATATCAAATCGCCGGGAAACGCCCAACGGATACTGGAATCCACGGGTGCCAGTGGTATTATGATCGGCCGCGCCGCTCAGGGTAATCCATGGATCTTCCGGGACACCCTGCATTACCTGGAGCATGGCCGGCTGCCCCTGGCGCCGCGCGTCGACGAAGTGCGCGAGCGGGTGCTCACGCACCTCGACGATCTGCATCACTTTTACGGGGAATACACCGGCGTGCGCATCGCCCGCAAGCACCTGGGGTGGTACACGCAGTACCTGCCCGGCGGAGAGCCGTTCCGGCGCGGGTTCAACAAACTGGAAGAGGCCGGCCAGCAGAGGCGGGCCGTTGAGCAGTTTTTCCTGGAAATCAACAGCCTTGGCGATCGCGTCCGTTTCGGTCGCTATGGCGAGGTGTCTGCCCGGAACCTCTTAGCCCGGAAAAAGAATGGAGCACTGGCCGCATGACCCTTTCTTCAATGAAGACCGCCGCTGCACGGACACTCACAGAAATGAATACCGCCGAATCACGCAAGCCCCATCTGACGCTGGCCCGCAGCGAAACCCACGACACGCTGCGCAACTGCGTGCGACGGTCCCTCGCCGACTACTTCAACCAGCTCGACGGCGAGCCGGTGAGCGAGCTGTATCAGATGGTCCTGGCGGAGATGGAAATCCCGCTGTTGGAAAAAGTCCTGGAGTACACCCGCGGCAACCAGACCAAGGCCGCCGAGCTGCTGGGTCTCAACCGCGGCACCCTGCGCAAGAAGCTCAAGCAGTACGGTCTGCTGTAAGACCGCCCCGGATCATGAAGGGCAGTGCCACACTGCCCTTTTTTAGTTTCTGAACCCTGAACACACGCACGCCCCGCGTGCCGCCCCCGGCGTGCCGGCGTGACAGCGAAGGTGAGCAACCATGAGCAAGGCCGTTGAACGCGCGCTGATCAGCGTTTCCGACAAAACCGGCATCGTCGACTTCGCCCGGGCCCTGGCGGACCGGGGCGTGGAGCTGCTGTCCACCGGCGGCACCTTCCGCGCCATCCAGGACGCCGGCATCGCCGTGCGCGAGGTCTCCGACTACACCGGCTTCCCGGAAATGATGGACGGCCGGGTCAAGACCCTGCACCCCAAGGTGCACGGCGGCATCCTCGGCCGGCGCGGCCAGGACGACGCGGTGATGACGGACAACGGCATCCAGCCCATCGACCTGGTGGTGGTGAACCTCTACCCCTTCGAGCAGACCGTGGCGCGCCCGGACTGCACCCTGGAGGACGCGGTGGAGAACATCGACATCGGCGGCCCGACCATGGTGCGCTCGGCGGCCAAGAACCACGCCCATGTGGGCATCGTCACCGACGCCGCCGATTACGCCCGGGTACTGGACGATCTGGAAGCCGGTGACGGCCGGCTCTCCGACGCCCTGCGCTTCGACCTGGCGATCAAGGCGTTCGAGCACACCGCCGCCTACGACGGCGCCATCGCCAACCACTTCGGCAAGCTGGTGGGCGAGAACAACCAGGACTTCCCGCGCACCTTCAACCTGAATCTCCGCAAGGCCCAGGACATGCGCTACGGCGAGAACCCGCACCAGAAGGCGGCGTTCTACGTGGAGCGCGAGCCGGCCGGCGCCAGCGTCGCCACCGCCCGGCAACTGCAGGGCAAGGCGCTCAGCTACAACAACATCGCCGACACCGACGCCGCCCTGGAATGCGTGAAATCCTTCACCAAGCCGGCCTGCGTGATCGTCAAGCACGCCAACCCCTGCGGCGTGGCGGTGAGCCTGGACGGCATCGACCAGGCCTATGACCTGGCCTTCGCCACCGATCCGGAATCCGCCTTCGGCGGCATCATCGCCTTTAACCGGGAGCTGGACGCGGCCACCGCCAAGGCCATCGTCGACCGCCAGTTCGTGGAAGTGATCATCGCGCCGCGCGTCAACGAGGACGCCCTGGCCATCACCGCCGCCAAGAAGAACGTGCGGGTGCTGGAGTGCGGCGAGATCGACGGCCCCACCGCCGGCGGCCTGGACTACAAGCGCGTCAACGGCGGCTTGCTGGTGCAGGACCGGGACGTGGGCATGGTCGGCGAAAACGACCTGAAGGTGGTGACCAAACGGGCCCCCACCGACACCGAGCTGCACGACCTGATCTTCGCCTGGAAGGTGGCCAAGTTCGTCAAGTCCAACGCCATCGTCTACGCTCGCAACCGGCAGACCATCGGCGTCGGCGCCGGCCAGATGAGCCGCGTGAATTCGGCGCGCATCGCCGCCATCAAGGCGGAGCAAGCGGGCCTGGAGGTGAAGGGCTCGGTGATGGCCTCGGACGCCTTCTTCCCGTTCCGCGATGGCATCGACAACGCCGCCGCCAACGGCATCCGCTGCGTGATCCAGCCCGGCGGCTCGATCCGCGACGAGGAAGTGATCGCCGCCGCCGACGAGGCGGACATGGCGATGGTGTTCACCGGCATGCGCCATTTCCGGCACTGAATCAGGGGCACACATGAAAGTCTTGATCATCGGCGGCGGTGGCCGCGAGCACGCACTGGCCTGGAAAGTGGCCCAGGCCGAGGCGGTGGAAAAAGTGCTGGTGGCGCCGGGCAATGCCGGCACCGCCCGGGACGCCAAGCTGGAAAACGTGACGGTGGACGTGAGCGACCAGGCGGCCCTGGCCGAGCTGGCCGAGCGCGAAGGCGTGGCGCTGACCATCGTCGGCCCGGAAGCGCCGCTGGTGGAAGGCCTGGTGGACTACTTCCAGGCCCGCGGCCTGAAGTGCTTCGGCCCGTCCAAGGCCGCCGCCCAGCTGGAAGGCTCCAAGGCCTTCACCAAGGACTTCCTGGCCCGCCACGCCATCCCCACCGCCGCCTACGGCAACTTCACCGACATGGACCAGGCCCTCGCCTACGTCCGTGAGCAGGGCGCGCCGATCGTGATCAAGGCCGACGGCCTGGCCGCCGGCAAGGGCGTGATCGTGGCCATGACCCTGGAAGAGGCCGAGGACGCGGTGCGCGATATGCTGGACGGCAACAAGTTCGGCGACGCCGGCCACCGGGTGGTGGTGGAGGAATTCCTGGACGGCGAGGAAGCCAGCTTCATCGTCATGGTGGACGGCGAGCACATCCTGCCGATGGCCACCAGCCAGGACCACAAGCGCGTGGGCGACGGCGACAGCGGCCCCAACACCGGCGGCATGGGCGCCTATTCGCCGGCGCCGGTGGTCACCGACGAAGTCCACGGGCGCATCATGGACCAGGTGATCCGCCCCACCGTGGCCGGCATGGCCGCCGAGGGCATGCCCTACACCGGCTTCCTGTACGCCGGCCTGATGATCGGCGCCGACGGCCAGCCCAAGGTGATCGAATACAACTGCCGCTTCGGCGACCCGGAGACCCAGCCGATCATGATGCGCCTGCGCTCCGATCTGGCGGCCCTGTGCCTGGCCGCCCTGGACGGCAAGCTGGACCAGGTGGAAGCGGACTGGGATCCGCGCCCCACCCTGGGCGTGGTGATGGCCGCCGGCGGCTACCCGGACGGCTACGACAAGGGCGACGCCATCAGCGGCCTGGACGACGCCGACTCGGACACCGTCAAGGTGTTCCACGCCGGCACCGCCGAGAAGGACGGCCAGGTGGTCACCAGCGGCGGCCGGGTACTGTGCGTCACCGCCCTGGGCGACAGCGTGGCCGATGCCCAGCGCCACGCCTATGAGGCGGTGGCGAAAATCACCTGGCGCGACGCCTACCACCGCACCGACATCGGCTACCGGGCCGTGGCACGGGAACAATCGTGACGGCACGCCGTGCCTGAATCGATCCCCCTGTTCCTGGCGGCGGTGGCCGTCGGCTGCTACATCCAGACGGTCACCGGCTTCGCCCTGGGCATCTTCGTGCTCACCGTGGTCACCCTCACCCAGGTGGCCTCCATCCCGGTCACCGCCAGCGCCCTCAACATCATGAACCTGATGCTCGGCTCGGTGGTGGTGCTGCCCCGCCTGCGCCAGGTGAACTGGCGCCTGATCGCCCTGAGCCTGGCCGGCGGGCTGCCGGCCATGGCCCTGGGCGTGCTCGCCCTGGGTTACCTGGACCGCAACGCCGAGCACTTTCTGCACCTGTTGCTGGGCGGGCTGATCTTCGCCGCCGGCGCGGTGATGGCGCACCGCCCCAACCAGCGCGACACCCTGTCCTCGCCACCGGCGTTCATTGGCGCCGGCGCCCTGGGCGGCTTCTTCGGCGGCCTGTTCAGCATTGGCGGCCCGCCGGTGGTCTACCAGCTCTACCGCCAGCCGATACCCGCCGCCACCTTGCGCCTGACCCTGGTGGCGCTGTTCTCGCTCACCTCCATGGGCCGCCTCGCCGTGGTCGCCGCGCACGGCGACCTGACCGGCGACGTGCTGCGCACCGGCCTGATGAGCCTGCCGGTGGTGGCGCTGGCCGCCTGGCTCGGCCGTCGCTACCCGCCACCGCTCAGCGAGCGCGCCATGCGCCGCCTGGTGTTCCTGTTGCTGATGCTCAGCGGCGCCGCCGTCACCCTGCTGGCGCTTCTGTAAGCGCGTACCCCATCACACTGGCCGCCCCCGGCCGGTGCGCGGTGCCGCGAAAGCGCCTACAGTGGATGGTCGGTCGTCCTGGGGGGCGGCCCGCGATAACAACAGGGGGAGTTCCATGAGCGCCACCGAGTCCGCTACCCGCCACCCGTCCAGTGGCGGCGACGGCGCCGATATGAGCCGGCTGAGCCACTTCATCCCGTTCGACGGCCTGAGCGAATCGCACCTGGCGGAGATCCGCGACCAGGTGACGGTGCAGCGCCTGCCCGCCGGGCGGCTGCTGTTCAAACGCGGCCAGGCCTCCGACAAGGCCTGGTTCCTGGTCGACGGCGAGCTGGATCTGATCGACGCCGGCTACCAGGTGCGGCCGTTCGCCGCCGACGACGACGAAAACTACCTGGCCGTGGACAACTACCCGCGCCACACCGTCAACGCCATCACCCGCGAACCCGCCACTCTGTACGGCATCGACCGGGACAAGCTGGATCTGCTGATGGCCTGGACCCAGGCCCCGGACCTGCTGCCCGAGGACGATTCCGACGACCGCGACTGGATGGACGCCCTGCTTACCTCCGGCCTGTTCGCCCAGGTGCCGCCGGCCAAGCTGCACGCCCTGTTCGTCAAGTTCCGCCCCCGCGAGGTGGGCCTCGGCGAGGTGGTGGTGGAGGAAGGCGAGCCCGGCGACGTCTTCTACGTGATCAAGCGCGGCAAGGCCATGGTGACCCGGGCCGCCCCCGCCGGCACCCACACCCTGGCGGCGCTGAGCGCCGGACGCTTCTTCGGCGAGGACGCCCTGATCAGCGACCAGCCGCGCAACGCCACCGTCACCATGACCAGCGACGGCGAGCTGATGTGCCTGGACAAGAGCGATTTCCAGGCCATTCTGCAGGCCTCGGTAATCCGCCGCATCAGCGAGGACGCCCTGGACACCCTGGTGCTGGAGGGCGAACGGGCGGTGGTGCTGGTGGACGTGCGTCTGCCCATGGAATCCCGCCACGACACCATTCCCGGCGCCCGCAACTTGCCGCTCAACGAACTGCGCCAACGGGCCCGCGGCCTGGAACGGGAATTCCTGTACATCCTGTGCGCGGAAGGTCGACGCAGTGAGCTGGGAGCCTATATCCTCTCCGAAGCGGGCCTGGACGCCCTGGTGCTGGATCGGGGAGACAATGAAAACAGGGATACCCAGAACGAGGAGCACGCCGAGGCCACCGCGCCCCGGTGACCGGCGCCGCGCGGCGCGCCTGTGGCTGGGCGCGTTGCTGCTGCTGTTGGCGGCCCTGGGCCGCGCCGATCCGCCGCCCCCCTATGTGATCAGCAGCCTGCCGGAGCGGGCGCGCATCACCATTTACTCGGAATACCTGCCCGACCCCGGCGGCGACCTCTCCGTGGCGCGGGTGGCCGCCGGCGACCACGAGGGCGCCTTCCGGCCCGCCTCCCGCTTCGTGGAACGGCTGGGGCTCAGCGACCACCCCTGGTGGATCCGCGTGGCGGTGCGCAACGAGCTGGGCAATCAGCAGCGCTTCGCGCTGATCCTGGGTCCGCGCAACTACCACGACAGCACCCTGTTCGTGCCCGACGGCGACGGCCACCGCCCGGCCACCGCCGAGGAGCGCTTCCTGTTGCATACCCCGGTTTACCTGGTGGACCTGCCGCCCGGCGAGACCCGGGTGTTCTACTGGCGGGTCAATCCCCGGGGCGGGCTGCTCTACTCCATGCGCCTGGGCACCCTGGCCTCCGCCCTGAACGGCGACGCCGGCTTCATTCTGTATTGGGCGCTGCTGGGCATGATGCTGACCCTGGCCGCCTACAATGTGCTGGTGGCCACCCTGCGCGGCGGCCCCAGCCACGGTTACCACGCCGGCTTCCTGGTGGCGATGGCGGCGCTGCTGCTGTTCGTTTCCGGGGAACTGGCGGACAGCGCCTTCTGGGGCCCCTGGCTGCCGCGCCTGAAGCTGGTCTCGATCATGGCGGTGATCCTGTGCGCCTGCGGCGTGGGCCGCACCTTCGTGGACAGCCGCCGCTACGCGCCCTGGTTGCACCGCCTGTTGCTGCTGATTTCCGGCCTGGCGGTGGCCGGCCTGGTGATCGGCCCGTGGCTGTCGCCGGTGCGCGGCCTGACCCTGGCCTTCGGCCTGGCCCTGGTGGCCGCCGTGGTGATGCTGGTGCTGGCCTATCAGGCATGGCACCGGGAAGCGCCCCTCGGCGGCCTCTACTTCCTCACCAGCCTGGTGATCGCCAGCCCGCTGATCCTCGCCTGTCTGACCCTGTTCGGGCTCACCGGCGGCGGCCTGGACCTGGTGCTCAGCGTCATGGTGGCGGTCAACCTGGCCGCCTTCATCCAGGCGGTGGGCCTGCGCATCCAGTATCTGCGCCGCCAGCGCCTGATCATGGCGCAACGGCGCGACCAGGCGGTGGCCGAGGCGGTGAACAGCACCCGCCGGGAAACCCTGGCGCGCATGGGCCACGACGTGCGCACGCCGCTGAGCGGCATCCTCGGCATGGCCGAGATCCTCGACGACACGCCCCTGACCCCCAACCAGAAAGAGTGCGTGAGCGGCATCCGCAATGCCGGCGGCAACCTGCTCAAGATCATCAACGACGTGCTCGAATACTCCCAGCTTTCCGATCAGGGCGCCGACCTGAACCGGGAAGCCCTGGACACCAACGACCTGCTGATGGACGCGGTGGATCTGTTCCGCGAGCGCGCCGAGGAAAAGCAGGTGGAGCTGATCACCCATGTGCACACCAATGTGCCGGGGCGCCTTGAGGGCGACCCGGGCCGGCTGCGCCAGGTGCTCACCAATCTGCTGGGCGCCTTCATCCGCCATGCCCAGCCCGGCGAGCTGATCATCGACATCTCCCTGGAGCCCACCGGCCGGGCCGGCCTGGTGCGTTTCGAATTCAGCGGCTCGGCGCTGCGTCCGGGCACCCTGTCCCGGCTGCGCGAGCAGGATGCCCGCCGCGACAGCAGCGGCCTGAACCTGTCCATCGCCGAACAGCTGGTGGCCGCCATGGATGGCCGCCACGGCGAGCGCGACGAGCCCGGCGGCGACGCCGGCTACTGGTTCGTGCTGCCGCTGCCGGCGCTGGACCCGGCGCCGGACAGCGCCGACACCGACGGCTCCGTGCTGCAGGGGCGCAGCATGCTGGTGGTGGACGACTCCTCCACGGTGACCCGGGTGATCCGCCATCTGGCGCTGAGCTGGGGCATGCGCGTCACCGCCTGCCACGATCCCCGCGAGGCCCTCGCCTCCCTGCGCACCCAGGCCAACATCAACGAACCCTACGACGTGGTGCTGCTGGATCAACTGATGCCCGGCATGAACGGCCTGGACCTGGCGGCGCGCATCCATGAGGACCCGGTGATCACCCAACCCACCGCGCTGATCATGCTCACCGGGGTGAACAACGCGCCCAACGGCACCGAGGCGCGCAACGCCGGTATCCACCGGGTGCTGGCCAAGCCGGTATCGGCGCCGCGCCTGAAGCAGGCCCTGGCCGAGGAACTGGGGCTGCTGCACCGCTCTCCCCGGGGCCGCCGGCAGGCGGCGCCGGACCCGGGCCTGCGGCTGCTGGTGGTGGAGGATCACAAGCTCAGCCAGAAGGTGATCCGCGGCATGCTCAACAAGCTGGGGCTGGACCCGGAGTTGGCCGCCAACGGCAAGGAAGCCCTGGAGAAAGCCTGCCAGCGCCGCTACGACCTGATCCTGATGGATTGCGAGATGCCGGAAATGGACGGCTTCGAGGCCACCCGCCGGATCCGCGAGCACGAGCGCCGCCACGGCCTCGCCCCGGTGCCGATCGTGGCGCTCACCGCCCATATTCTGCGCGAGCACCGGGAACGCAGCCTGGCCTCGGGCATGAACGCCCATATTCCCAAACCGGTGGAGATGAGCGTGCTGCGCGACACCCTGGTGCGCTTTACGTCGGGCTCCGGCGGCGGCGCCACGCCACCGGAGACGTCCCCCGCCAGCGACGAAAGGCGCGACTGAAGGCGCTGGACTCGGAGAACCCCAGCAGCAGGGCGATTTCGGTGAGGCTCAGGGCTGGGTCGCGCAGGTAGATGTCCGCCAGGCTGCGGCGCAACCCGTCGAGCACCTCCTGGTAGGGCTGGCCCTGACGACGCAACCGGTCCTGCAAGGTGCGCGGCGCCAGGCCCAGGTCCGCGGCGACGCCCTCGATGGACGGCTCCCCGGCGCTCAGCCGCCGGTACAGCGCGGCCCGGGCCCGACTGACCAGATTGCCGTGGGCGTCGAAGTCCGCCAGCAGGGCGCGGGCCTCGCGCTCCATCATGCGCCCCAGGCCCGGGTCGGCGCTGCGCAGGGGCGCCGCCAGCAACTCCGGCGCCAGGCGCACGCCGTCGAAATCGGCGGCGAAGCGCACCGGCGCCCCCAGCGCCGCCTGGTAGCGCTCCGCGTCCGGCGGCGCCGGGTGGCGGAAACAGACTTCCAGGGGCGCCGCGTCCGCCGGCATCAGCGGCCGCATGAAGGTAACCCAGCCGGTGATCGCCGCCTCGCGCACGAAGCGCGCCGGCTCCCCCTCCACCGGGCAGTGCCACTCCAGGCGGACCTCGGTGTCGCCGTCGTGGCGCTCGGTGCGGCCCAGGTTGCCGGACAGCTTCTCGAAGCGCATCAGCCGGGCAATGGCCTCGTCCAGGTCGCGGCTGGCGAGAATCACGTAGCCGAGCACCTGATAGGAGCGCGGCCGTACCCGCCGGCCCACCTCGAACCCCAGGCCCGGGTCGCCGCAGGCGTCCAGAATCACCAGGAACAGACGCATCACGTCCAGCAGCGGCAGCAGCCGGCCCGGGTCCTGGAACACGGCCGGGTCGATGCCGGCCTGCTCCAGCACCGCTCCCCGCTCCAGCCCGTAGTGGGCGAGCAGGTCCGGCAACACCGAGTCCACGAAAGCGGCCGACAGGCTGCGTTCGTCGCCGGCCGCCTGATGCAGGTCGATCACCGCCATGGCGCCTCTTCACTGTGCTTCGGAAAGCCGTATGCTAGCATGCCGTCACGATCGCACCGGAGGCCGGCCATGACCGAACGACAGCTCTCCCCCCTGGACCGCCTGCTGAGCCGGGTGGACCACGCCATGCGCACCCTGACGCCGGGTTCGGCGCGGGCCGAGCGCCAGCCCAGCGGGCTCGATGAAGCCCGCGACGAGGGGCCGTTGTCCGCTCCGGAACGCCGTCACATCACCGGTCTGATGCGCATCAACCACACCGGCGAGGTGTGCGCCCAGGGCCTCTATCAGGGCCAGGCCAGCACCGCCACCCTGCCCCATGTGCGCCACGCCATGGAGGAAGCCGCCCGGGAAGAAGAGGACCATCTCGCCTGGTGCGAGGACCGCATCCGCGAGCTGGGCGGCGTGCCCAGCCGTCTCAACCCGATCTTCTACGCCATGAGCTACGCCTTGGGCGCCGGCGCCGGCCTGGCCGGGGACCGCTGGAGCCTGGGCTTCGTGGCGGAAACGGAGAATCAGGTGGTGCGACACCTGGAGGACCATCTGCAGCGGCTGCCCGAGCGTGACCGCCGCAGCCGCGCCATCCTCACCCAGATGCGCAGCGACGAGCTCAAGCACGCGGTCACCGCCAGCGACGCCGGCGGCGCCCCCCTGCCACCGCCGGTGCGCGGCGCGATGACGGCAATGAGCAAGATGATGACCTTCACCACCTACAGAATCTAGTGAACGGTTAAGAGTGAACAGTTAACAGCGGCGCGGGCAAGGCCGTGCCGGCTCGGAACGCATGAGGCCGCGCCCCACCCGGGAACGCGGCCTCAGCGTTTGAGCACCCGCAAGCCAACTCCGCGCGCTGTTAACTGTTACTTATTCACTGTTAACTGCTTTCTTCACAGGTTGCGGCTGTAGAAGATTTCCAGCATTTCCGTCTGCAGACGGTCGCGGATGTCCTTGAGCTCGTGGTCGTCGAACTCGTCACTGCCGGCGCCGAACAGATAATTGTTCAGATCGAAGTCCTTGAGCAACATCTTGGTGTGGAAGATGTTCTCCTGGTACACGTTCACGTCGATCATCTGATAGGCGTTCTGGGTATCCTCGGTGAGGAAGTTCTGGATCGAGTTGATGTCGTGATCGATGTAGTGCTTGGTGCCGTCCAGATCCCGGGTCATGCCGCGCACCCGGTAATCGATGGTAACGATGTCCGAGTCGAAGCTGTGAATCAGGTAATTGAGCGCGCGCAACGGTGAAATCACCCCGCAGGTGGACACGTCCACATCCACCCGGAAGGTGGAGATGCCGTTGTCCGGATGCGATTCCGGATAGGTATGCACGGTCACGTGGCTCTTGTTGAGGTGCGCCACCACGGAATCCGGCAGCGGCCCCGGCGCTTCCTCGTCCCAGTCCTCGCCGGAGGGCGGGGTCTCGTGCTCGGCGATCAGCATGGTCACGCTGGCGCCCTGGGGATCATAGTCCTGGCGCGCGATATTAAGAATATTGGCACCAATAATCCGGGTCACATTGGTGAGGATCTCGGTGAGCCGCTCGGCGTTGTAGAGTTCATCGATGTACTCAATGTACTCCTTGCGGTGTTGCTCGGTCTTCGCGTAAGCGATGTCGAAAATGTTGAAACTCAGGGATTTGGTCAGGTTGTTGAAACCATGGACCGAAATCTTGGGATTGGGATCTTTCACCACGGCGTTTCCCCGCTGACCAGTGCTACCGCGTTTTCAGGACTCAATGCTATAGCTGTGGGTGACCTCGACGCCACCACGGCTGAGCATGATGGCGGCGGAGCAGTATTTTTCGGCCGACAGCTCCACCGCCCGTTTGACGTGATTTTCCTTGAGGCCGTGACCGGCGATCACGAAATGCAGGTGGATCTTGGTAAAAACGGCGGGAATCTCGTCCTCGGCGCGTTCGGCGCTCAGTTCGCAGCGGCAGGCGGTCACGTCCTGGCGGGCCTTGCCGAGGATGTGCACCACGTCGAAGCTGGAGCAGCCGCCCAGGCCCATCAGGACGGTTTCCATGGGCCGCGCGCCCCGGTTCCGGCCACCATGGTCCGGCGGCCCGTCCATGAGGATTTTATGTCCGGTGCCGGATTCCGCCTCGAAGCAGACGTCACCCTGCCATTCAACCACCGCTTTCATTCGCGTTCTCCTGATCGGGCCATCCCGGAATGGTCGCGCAGACTACCATACCCCGGGGCGGCGCCATAGCCCGCGCGTGGCGCGGCATGGCGGGAAACGGCAGACTGTGCGACGTGTCCCTTGGCAGCCACGTGAAAAAAAGGCAAACTCCCTTAGCTTAAGTTGCTACTACTTTTTTCCGGCCCCAGCAACGTGCCTGCTACAGCAACGCCTTATTAAGCAAAGAGTGCCCATGAGCGACGGAAATAAGATAATCCCAAACCTGGATCGGTTTCTCGCCAATTGTCACCGGCGAAAATACCCGGCGAAAAGTACCATCATCTACGCGGGTGATGAGTCGGACGCCCTTTATTACATCCTCAAGGGTTCGGTGACCGTCATGATCGAGGACGACGATGGTCGCGAGATGATCATGGCTTACCTGAACGCCGGGGACTTCTTCGGGGAAATGGGCCTGTTCGAGGCGGAGCCGTCCCGTTCCGCCTGGGTCAAGGCGAAAACCGAGTGCGAGGTGGCCGAGGTCAGCTACGCCAAGTTCCGCCAGCTGACCCGCGAGGACGCCGACATCCTGTTCGCCGTCTCCGCCCAGATCGCCGGCCGTCTGCGCGCCACCACCCGCAAGGTCGGCGATCTGGCGTTCCTGGACGTCACCGGCCGGGTCGCCGGCACGCTGCTGGATTTGTGCAAGCAGCCCGACGCCATGACCCATCCGGACGGCATGCAGATCAAGGTCACCCGCCAGGAAATCGGCCGCATCGTCGGCTGCTCCCGGGAAATGGTGGGCCGGGTGCTCAAGAACCTGGAAGAGCAGGGCCTGGTGTCCGTCAAGGGCAAAACCATGGTGGTGTACGGCACCCGCTGACCGGTTACGAGCGAGTTACCCGGACACCACAAAGTCCCCACCGACACGTCGCCGGGCGGTCATATCCGCCCCCTAAAGTGCCGGTCGCCGTCCTTGGACGCGCGTCCATTCGCACTGCAAAAAGGGGCTCCGGTGACTGCTTCCAAACCTCGCCATACCCGCCGGCACCAGGCGCCGGCGCTACTCTGCCTGATTGTCATGCTGGCCGCCTGCGGTGGCGGCGGCGGTGGCGGCAACGCCGCCGGCCCCGTCGCCAACCAGCCGGACGGGCCGGAGCTTCCGGATCCGCCCGCTCCTCCGGAAACCGCCTGGTTCGATTCCCACTGGGACAACGGCGAGCCACCCGCGCCATCCCGGGCCGCGCCCCGGGGCGAGTGGCTGGCCACCGATACCCATGTGCACAGCGACCATTCCTCGGACGGCTCGATCTGGCGCCAGGCCAGTGATGACGCCCTGCCCGGCAACATGGCGGTGAGCGACCAGATCGGCCAGGCCCGCCGCCAGGACCTGGACTTTCTGGCGCTCACCGACCACCGCACCTACGATCAGCACTGGGACCCGCTGTGGACCTCCGACCGGTTGCTGCTGATTCCCGGCGAGGAGGCCAACGGCCGCCCCCACGCCAATATCCTGGGCGCCACCGACACCATCCTCGACGGCGCCAGTCCGTCCTCCGGCGCGGAGCACCGTCCCACCCAGCAAAGCCTGTGGGACGCCCATGGCCAGGGCGCGGTGATGCAGACCAACCATCCGGACCGGGACTGGACCGGCGACGACGGCGTGCCCAACGACCACGCCAGCACCCAGGGGGTGGACCTGATCGAGGTCTGGAACGTGGCCCAGGATATCGACGCCCAGCTCACCTACGCGGAAAGCCGCTGGAACCGGGGTTGGGAAACCGGCATCACCGCCAGTTCCGACAATCACTTCCGGGAACTGTGGCCGATCGGTTTCGGCCCCGGCACGGTGAAGACCCATGTGTTCGCCGCTACCCGCGGCGAGGCCGGCATCCTGGCGGGGCTGCGCGCCGGCCATACGGTTCTCGGTGACGGCGGCCCGCTGGCACCCCTGCTGACCCTGGAGGCGGATGCCCAGGGCGACGGCGTGTTCGAGGCGCTGCCCGGCGACGCCGTGGCGGTGCCACCCGGCGGCGGGTTGGCGCTGCGCCTGCGGGTGCGGGGCGGCTTCGGCCATCGGCTGCGCCTGTACACGGCGCCGGGCCGGCGCGTCGGCGCGGTGGCCGAGTTCATCGCCGGCCGCGCCGACCAGACCTTCAACACGGTGATCACCCGCCCCGACCGCCCCGGGCCGTTCTGGGTGTACGCCGAGCTGACCACCCTGGCCGGGGTGCGCAAGGGGCTGACCTCGCCGCTGTTCATGCGCACCGGCGCGCCGCTTCGGCCACGGGGCGAACGCGCCGTGCCGGAGAGCCTGACCATCGAGGACGACGCCGCCCTGGCCCTGGGCGAGCGCGGCCGCTTCACCGGCTTTCCCGACGTGGCCGAGGACCAAGGCGGCGTGCCGCTGACGGTGGCCGAACGGCACGGCCCCGAAGGCACCGACGTGGTGTTCCGGCGCGGTGACGGCACGGACGTCAGGGTGCTCAATACCGTGGCCGGCGGCGCCCGCTATCCGCGCATCGCCGCCGCCGGCGGCACCCTCTGGGTGATCTGGCAGGACGAACGCCAGGGCCAGGTTCCCCGCCGCCCGCGTATTCTGACCCGCGCCTCGGTGGATGGCGGCCTCACCTGGGGACGGGAATACACCCTGACCCTGGGCGGCGACCGCGCCATCCGCCCGGCGGTGGCGGCCCTCGCCGACGGCACCCCGGTGCTGGCCTGGAGCGACAACCGCCGGCGCTGCTTCGACCTGTACGTCCAGGTGGGGCTCAACGGCGAGGCGGAGAACCTCACCGCCGACAAGACCTGCGACTCCGGCAACGGCCTGGACACCCGCTCCACCCGGGACCCGGCGTCCCTGCATCCGGCGCTCACCGTGCTCGACGACGACACCGTGGTGCTGGCCTTCCAGGACAACCGCTTCGACGTGAACCCGGGCTGGACCGGCCAGACCGGGTTCCACGACGGCCTGGAAGGCCTCGACCGCACCGATCCCGACAACTGGGAGATTCTCGCCCGCCGCCGTGATCCGGCCAGCGGCGACTGGTCGCCGGCGGTGCGCGTCTCCAACAACGGCGACCCGGATGACGCCTTCGCCGAGGACGCCCTGGCCGACCGTCACCCGGCGCTGGGCCACGACGACCAGGGACGGCTGGTAGCCGCCTGGGACGCCAAGGTGCTGAACAGCTCCGGGGTCAACAGCGCCATCTTCGCCAGCGTCTCCGAGGACGGCGGCCTGAGCTGGTCGTCACCGCTACTGGTGGGGCGCAACGACGACGCCATGAGCCAGCGCCCGGCCCTGGGCCGGGCCCCGGACGGCACCGTGCTGGCGGCCTGGATGGACACCCGCGACGCCGATTGGCGGCACCGGATATGGGGCAGCCGCTGGACGGCGGAGAACGGCTGGGCCGACGCGCGACGGCTGTCCGGCACCGGCAACGGCGTCTGGCCGAGGCTGGCCGGCGCCCATCTGGTGTTCGCTTCGGACCGGGGAGCGGCGCCGCAGCGGGACGCCACCTGGCGAGTGCTTCACCGCGCCACGGCGCCGGTGGGGGACAGTCCCACCGCCATGGCGCGCACCCACAGCCTGCCCGGCGGCACCGTCGGCCAGTGGCGGGATTATTGGCGGGAACGGGGAGCGCTGGAGGACCTGGCCGAGCCGGACCACGACCACCGGCACCCCTGAGTCAGAAGAACAGGGCCTTGAGCGCGGCGCCCGGGTCGCCGGCCTTCATGAAGGCCTCGCCCACCAGGAAGCCGTTGATGCCGTTGTCGCGCATCAGGCGCACGTCCTCGCGGGAATGGATGCCGCTTTCGGTGATCACCAGCCGGTCGGCGGGCACCTCGTCGGCCAGGCTCAGGCTGGTGTCCAGCCGGGTCTCGAAGGTGCGCAGGTCCCGGTTGTTGATGCCCACCAGCTCGATATTGAGCTTCATGGCCCGCTCCAGTTCCTCCGCCGAATGCACTTCCACCAGCACATCGCAACCGGCCCGCTGGGCGGCGTGATAAAGCTCATCAAGCTGGGCGTCGGACAGCGCCGCGACGATCAACAACACGGCGTCGGCGCCCATCGCCCGGCTCTGGAAGATCTGCCACGGATCGATCATGAAATCCTTGCGCAGCACCGGCAGCGTCACCGCGTTGCGGGCGGCGCGCAGGTAGTCCTCATGGCCCTGGAAGAACTCCTCGTCGGTGAGCACCGACAGCGCGCTGGCGCCGGCTTCCTCATAGCGCCGGGCGATGTCCACCGGGTCGAAGTCCTCGCGGATCACGCCCTTGCTGGGCGAGGCCTTCTTGATCTCGGCGATCACCGCCGGACGGTGCTCGGCGACGCTGCGGTAGAGGGCGGCGGCGAAACCCCGGGCCTTGCCCTGGTTCTCCGCCATGGCCTCGAAGTCGCCGATCGTGTAGTGCTGCTGGCCCGCGTGAATTTCCGCGCGCTTGCGTTCGATGATCCGGTCCAGGATGGTCTCGCTCATGGCTGGCTCTACACCTCCTCTTTGAGGGCGAATGTGAATTGCGCCAGTTCGCGCATGCGTTCCGCCGCCTCGCCATTGTGAACCAGATCCTCCGCCATCCGAACCCCTTCTTCCAGGGTGCGGGTGACACCGGCCACATAGATGGCGGCGCCGGCGTTGAGGGTGATCATGTCGGCGGCCTTGGCGGCGTGTTCGCCCCGGCGCTTGCCGAAGGCGTCGCGGATCAGCGCCAGGGAGGCCTCCGGGTCGGTGACGTCCAGGCCCACCAGGGAGGCGGAATCGATGCCCACCTGCTCCGGCGTCAGTGTGTATTCACTGACCTCGCCATCCTTGAACTCGGCCACATGGGTCTTGCCGGCCAGGCTGATCTCGTCGAGGCCGTCCAGGCCGTGCACCACCATCACGTGCTCGGCGCCCAGGCGGCCCATCACCTCGGCCATGGGCCGGCACAGTTTGTCGGAGAACACCCCCACCACCAGGCGGCGCACGCCGGCCGGGTTGGTCATCGGCCCGAGGATGTTGAACAGGGTGCGCATGCCCAGCTCCTTGCGCGGACCGATGGCGTACTTCATGGCGCCGTGGTGGGCCGGGGCGAACATGAAGCCCACGCCCACGCCGTCCACGCACTGGGCGATTTCCGCCGGGGTCAGATCCAGGCGGATGCCGGCGGCCTCCAGCAGGTCCGAGGAGCCGCTTTTCGAGCTCACCGAGCGGTTGCCGTGCTTGGCCACCCGGCAGCCGGCGGCGGCGGCCACGAAGGCGCTGGCGGTGGACACGTTGAACAGGTTGGCGCCGTCGCCGCCGGTGCCGACGATGTCCACCAGGTGGCGGCGGTTCTCCACCACCACCGGGGTGACCAGTTCACGCATCACCATGGCGGCGCCGGTGATCTCGTCCAAGGACTCGCTTTTCATGCGCAGGCCGACCAGGAAGCCGCCGATCTGGGCGTCGCTGGCGCCGCCGGTCATGATCTCGCGCATCACGTCCCGCATCTGCTCCGTGGACAGGTCGATGTGGTCCACCACGGTGGCCAGGGCTTCCTTGATGTTCATGCGCTTTCCCCCTTCAGGAAGTTGTTCAGCAGGTCATGGCCGTGCTCGGTCAGAATCGACTCCGGATGGTACTGGACGCCTTCCAGGGGCAGGTCCTTGTGGCGCATGCCCATGATTTCGTCCATGTCGCCGTTGTCATCCTCGGTCCAGGCGGTGATCTCGAAACAGCCCGGCAGGGTCGCCTTGTCCACCACCAGGGAATGGTAGCGGGTGGCCACGTAGGGACTGGGCAGGCCGCGGAACACCCCCTGGCCGGTATGATGCACCGGCGAGGTCTTGCCGTGCATCACCGTGCGCGCGCGCACCACCTTGCCGCCGAACGCCTGGCCCAGGGCCTGGTGGCCCAGGCACACGCCGAGAATCGGCAGCTTGCCGGCGAAATGGCGGATCGCCTCCACCGAGATGCCCGCCTCGTTGGGCGTGCACGGGCCGGGGGAGATCATCAGCCGGTCGGCGTCCAGGGCTTCCATGCCGGCCAGGTCGATGCGGTCATTGCGGTGCACCAGCACCTCCGCGCCCAGCTCCTGCAGGTACTGCACCAGGTTGTAGGTAAAGCTGTCGTAGTTGTCGATCATCAGCACGCGCATTACTTGCCCTCCGGGGTCTGCAGGTCGAGGCCGCCCAGGGCCATGTTCACGGCGCGGAACACGGCGCGCGCCTTGTTCATGGTCTCCTTCCACTCCAGATCGGGCACCGAATCGGCGACGATGCCGCCGCCGGCCTGCACGTACAGCCGGCCGTCCTTGACCACCGCGGTGCGGATGGCGATGGCCATGTCCATGTCGTCGTTGAAGCCGATGTAGCCCACCGCGCCGCCGTAGACACCGCGCTTGGTGGGCTCCAGCTCGTCGATGATCTCCATGGCGCGAATCTTCGGCGCGCCGCTCAGAGTGCCCGCCGGGAAGGTGGCGGCCAGCACCTCCAGGGGACCCAGGTCCTTGCGCAGGGTGCCTTCCACGTTGGAAACGATGTGCATCACGTGGGAGTAGCGCTCGATCTCCATGTTGCCGGTAACGCGCACCTGGCCGGGCTCGGCCACCCGCCCCACGTCGTTGCGGCCCAGATCGATCAGCATCAGGTGCTCGGCGCGCTCCTTGGGATCGGCCAGCAGTTCCTCCTCCAGCGCCTTGTCGCGCTCCGGGGTGGCGCCGCGCTTGCGGGTGCCGGCGATGGGCCGCACCGTGACGGTGTCGTCCTCCACCCGGGTCAGGATCTCCGGCGAGGAACCGGCGATGTGGAAGTCATCCAGGTCCAGATAGAACATGTAGGGCGACGGGTTCAGATAGCGCAGCGCCCGGTACAGGTCCATGGCCGGAGCCGGGAAGTCACAGCTCATGCGCTGGGCCGGCACCACCTGCATGACGTCGCCGGCGAGGATGTACTCGCGGATTTTCTCCACCGCCGCGGCGTGCCGGTCGCGGGGAAACTCGGAGACGAAATCGTTCTCGTCCACCGGCGCGCCGTACACGCGGTGCTCCGGCTCCGGCAGGGGGGCGCGCAGCTTGCGCTGCAGCTCGTCCAGACGCGCCTCGGCGCCGGCCCGGGCGCCCTCCTCCGCCGGGTCCACGTGCACCACCAGGAAAAGGCTGCCGCGCAGATTGTCGAACACCACCACTTCCTCGGAGCGCATCAGCAGGATGTCCGGCACGCCGAGCACGTCCTCGCCGGGCGCCGGCCCCAGACGCGGCTCGAAGTAGCGCACGCTGTCGTAGCCGAAATAGCCCACCAGGCCGCCGTTGAAGCGCGGCAGGCCGGGCACGTCCGGGGTCCGGTAGCGCTGGCGGTACTCCTCGATCCAGGCGATCGGGTCGTCACGGTCGAATTCCTCGCGGCCGGCCTCGCCGTCCACCACGATATGGGAGCCGGTGATGCGCACCACTTCCCGGGCCGGCAGCCCGATGATGGAATAACGCCCCCAGCGCTCACCGCCCTGCACGGATTCGAACAGGTAGCTGTAGGGGCCGGCGGCCAGTTTGCGGTAGGCGGACAGCGGCGTGTCCAGATCCGCCAGTACTTCGCGTACCACGGGTACGCGGGTATAGCCCTGGCGGGCGGCATCGTCCAGATTTGGTGACATGGTGGTCCCCGGTTCTTATTCAGGTGTCGGATTGTAGCGAAAACAAAGGGTCGCCGTTATCGGCGGACACGCCGCGAGCGGCGCGCGAGGGCAAGCGTCACCATCGCCAGCGGGCGGGAGAGAAGGCAGGCAGCGGATTGTTTGATCTGGGGTGGATCACCGCGAACATCCTGAGCAAAAGCGACAGTGTCCGGATTCTAGCCCGCGAAACGGTCAAATGCCAATGGCGTGGCGCCGTCACGATGCCCATACTGGGCGCCATGACACAACCGCACTCCTGGACCGACTGGTTCGACGCCACCCGGGCCGCCGCGCCCCATTGTTTCATGCAGCTGGCCACGGTGGCCGCCGATGGCGCCCGCTGCCGTACCCTGACCCTGCGCGAGCGCCACGGCGCCGGCCTGTGGTTCACCACCGACCTGCGCAGCGACAAGGTCACCGAACTGCGCCGCCAGCGCCGCGCCAGCGACGGCGCGCCCCGGGCCGAGGCCTGCTGGTACGACCTCACCAGCCGCGTTCAATGGCGCTTTCGCGGCCCGATTCGCCTGCTGCTGCCGGAGAACCACCCGGACGACTGCCAGCGCCTGTGGGAACGGATCGGCGACGCCGACCGGGCCCGCTTCCATGGCCCGCCGCCGGGCAGCGTTCATCAGGGCCCGCCGCCGGAACCGGCACCGCGCATCGCCGAGGATTTTTCCATTCTGGTGCTGGAGGCGGAACGGGTGGACGTGCTGGAACTGGCCGACGAACCGCACCGCCACTGGCGCTATCAGGGCGTCGACGACACCTCCCCCGCGCGCCTGATGCCGTGAGCGTTCAAACGCCCCGGGAACGGGGCGGCGGGTTATTTGATCTGGCGCTTGCCCAGCTTGCGAGCCAGGGTGCGCCGGTGCATGCCCAGCCGGCGGGCGGTCTCGGAGATGTTGAAGCCGGTTTCCGCCAGGGTCTGGTGAATCCGCTCCCACTCCAGGGTCTTGATGGAGGTGGGGCGGCCTTCCACGGCCACCTCGGTGCTGCCGTCGGCGCGCTCGAAAGCGGCTTCGATGTCGTCGGTGTTGGAGGGCTTGGCGAGATAATGGCAGGCGCCCAGCTTAATCGCCTCCACGGCGGTGGCGATGCTGGCGTAACCGGTGAGCACCACGATCAGCATTTCCGGGTCGTGCTCGTGGAGAGCCTGCACGCAGGTCAGGCCGGAGGCGTCGCCCTTGAGCTTCAGATCCACCACCGCGTAACCGGGACGGTATTCCTCCAGGGTCCCGGCCAGGTCTTCCATGCCCTCCAGGGACCGCACCGCGTAGCCGCGCCGCTCGAAGGAGCGGCCCAGGGTGCGCGCCAGGGCGGCGTCGTCCTCGACGATCAACAACCGCCGGACGTCCTCGGCATGACCGGTATCAGCACTCATCAGGGTTCTCCTCCCTCCTGCTCGTCTTCCAGCGTGATCGCCGCCAGCGGCAGGGTCAGCACCACCTCGGCGCCGCCCTGGGGGCGGTTGTGGGCGCGCACGCCGCCACCCAGGGTGCGCGCCACGTTGACCACCAGGAACAGGCCCAGGCCGCTGCCCGGCCGGCCCTTGGTGGACTGGTAGGGTCGTCCCAGCCGGGTCAACATGGCGTCGCTGAAGCCGGGGCCATCGTCGCTCACCGCCAGCACCAGGGCGTCGCCGTCACGGCGCACGGTCAGCGTGACCCGCTCGCGGGCCGCCTCCAGGGCGTTGTCGAGCACATTATAAAGGCTCTGCTTGATGGCCGAATCGGACACAATGTCCACGTCCTCGCCGAAGCGGTCGTGGTAGGAGAAGGTCTTCACCGGGCGGCTGCCGCGCCATTCCTCGACGATGTCGTTGAGGAAGGCGTGCACCGTGGTTTCCTCGGAGGATTCGCCGCGCGCCTCCCCGGCGGACAGCAGGATGCCGCTGACGATGGACTTGCAGCGCTGTACCTGGGTCTGCATCTCGCCGATTTCCTGCCGCAGGTCCGGGTCGCCCTTGAACACCGGCATGTGCTTCCAGTCGCCCAGGATCACCGCCAGGGTGGACAGCGGCGTGCCCAGCTCGTGGGCGGCGCCGGAGGCCAGCAGCCCCATGCGCACGATGTGCTCCTCCTCGGCGGCGCGCTGACGCAGGTCCGCCAGACGCTCGTCGCGCTCGCGGCGGTTGCGGGTGATGCGGTTAATGAACACCACCAGCAGCACGGCGTTGAGCACGAAGCAGATCAGCATGCCCTGGATGTAGAGACTGAACGGCCCGCGCTCGTAATCCGGCGGCAGGGTCAGCGGCCGGCCGGCGAACTCCAGCCACACGAAACAGGCGGCGGTGATCAGCACGATCACCCAGGTGGACCAGGCCTCCAGCAGCACCGCCGCCAGCACCACCTGCAGCAGATAGAGGAAGATGAACGGGTTGGTGGCGCCGCCGCTGAGCCACAGCTGCACGGTGAGGGTGCCCACATCCACCAGCAAGGCCAGGAACAGCTCGCCGTTGCTCACCTCCCGGCCCACCAGCTTGAGACGCAGCATGCTGATGCCGTTGAAGGCCACCAGCCCGGCCAGCACCGCCATCATGTAATGCATGGGCAGCGCCACGCTGAACACGAAGTGGGCCACCAGAATGGTGCCGATCTGGCCGAGCACCGCGATCCAGCGCAGCTGGATCAGCTGCTGCATGTTATTGCGGCCGGTGGCGTCGTGTTCAGTGTGAACCGCTGTGGTCATGGTCGTCGTCTCCCTGGTCCCCGGGCCGGAATTCCTGACGCGCGGTGTAGAGCGCGCCGGCGGCCACCATCAGGGCGAGGATATACCAGGTAATGGCGTAGACCAGGTGATTGTTGTGGAACTCGATCACCGTCAGGCCCGGCACCGGCCCGGCCTCGGGGGCGGCGTCCGGATCGCCGGTGACGTCCACGAAGTACGGCGCCACCGGCGCCAGGTCGCGGGCCTCGGCGATGGCGGCCAGGTCCCGGGAGTACCAGCGGTCGGCGGCGGGGTCGTTGTCGCGCAGGAAGCCGCCGCCGGGCTGGTCGACACGCAGCAGGCCGGTGACGGTGACCGGCCCTTGCGGGCGGGCGTAGTCGGCGTCGCGGTCGGGCACGTAGCCCCGGTTGATCAGCACCAGGGTGCCGTCGTCGCGGCGCAGGGGGGTCATCACCCAGTAACCGCCGCCCAGGCGGGTGGTGGCCTGGACCAGGGTGTCGCGGTCATGGAGGTAGGTGCCGTGCAGGCGCACCGGGCGGTATTCGTCCCGGTCTTCGTTGACGCCGTCCCAGTCCATGGGGCGGGGCGCGGTGAGCGGGTCGGCGTGGACGCGCTCCTCCACGCGCTGGATCAGATCCAGCTTCCAGGCGCGGCGTTCCACCTGCCACTGGCCCAGGGCCAGAAAGCCGGCGAAGGCGCCCAGGGCCAGCAGGCCCCAGAACACCCGGGCCGCCCAGCGGCGGGCGCTCACCGGAGCGCCGCCAGCGTGGTTAGCCATACTCCTTCATCAGGCCGGGCATCATGTTCACGTTGAGGTGATACATCACCCACAGCGAGCCGGCCAGGGCGATAAACACGATCACCGCGGTGAAGATCAGCGCCAGCATGTTCCAGCCCCCTTCGGAGTGGAAGTTCATGTGCAGGAAGTAAATCATGTGCACGACGATCTGCACCGCCGCGAAACCGAGGATCACCAGGGCGGTCATGCCGGTGTCCTTGATCACGTCGCCCATCACCAGCCAGAACGGGATGGCGGTGAGAATCACCGACAGCACGAAGCCGGTCATGTAGCCCTTGAAGGTGCTGTGCGGCATGTCTCCGCCGTGATGATCGTTGGATCCGCTCATGGCAGCACTCCCATCAGATATACGAAGGTGAAGACGCCGATCCAGACCACGTCCAGGAAGTGCCAGAACATGGACAGGCAGAACAGGCGGCGCTGGTTCTCCGGAATCAGGCCGTGCTTCTTGAGCTGGAACAACAGGGTCACCAGCCACACGATGCCGAACAGCACGTGCAGGCCGTGGGTGCCCACCAGGCCGAAGAAGGCGCTCAGGAAGCCGCTGCGCCAGGGGCCCGCGCCCTCGTGGATCAGATGGTTGAATTCATACAGTTCCAGGCCCAGGAAGCCGGCGCCGAGCAGGCCGGTGATGGCCAGCCACACCATGGTGCCGCGCAACTGGTTGGCCTGCATTTTCAGCATCGCGAAGCCGTAGGTGATCGACGACAGCAGCAGCAGGCTGGTGTTCATCGCCACCAGGGGCAGATCGAACAACTCCATGCCGGTGGGGCCGTCCGCGTAGCTGCGCCCCAGCACGCCGTAGGTGGCGAACAGACTGGCGAAGATCAGGCAGTCGCTCATCAGGTAGATCCAGAAGCCCAGCAGAGTGCCGGTCTCCGGATGATGCTCGGTGGTCTCGTGGAACTGCAGCGGCTCGCCGCGCTCCGCGTTACCGGCCAGGGTGTCGTGGGTGGTCTCAGACATGGTTCGCAAGCATCCGTGTACGGTTTGCCTCGGTCTCGGCCACTTCGTCGGCCGGGATGTGATAGTCGCGGTCATAGTTGAAGGTATGACCGATCGTCACCGCCAGCAGGGCCAGGAAGCTGACGCCCACCAGCAGCCACATGTGCCAGATCAGCGCGAAGCCCAGCACCGTGGCGATGCCCGCCAGAATGATCCCGGCGCCGGTGTTCTTGGGCATGTGGATCGGCAGGAAACCTTCCTCGGGCCGCTTGTAGCCGTGCTCTTTCATCTGCCACCAGGCGTCCATATCGTGCACGCGCGGCGTGAACGCGAAGTTGTAGTACGGCGGCGGCGAGGAGGTGGACCACTCCAGGGTGCGGCCGTGCCAGGGGTCGCCGGTCTCGTCGCGCAGCTCGTCGCGGCGGCGGTAGCTGACCACCAGCTGGATCAGGAAGCTGGCGATGCCGATGGCGATCAGGAAGGCGCCGAAGGCGGCGATGATGAACCAGATCTGCACGGACGGATCGTCGAAGTGGTTCATGCGCCGGGTCACGCCCATCAGGCCCAGCACGTACAGCGGCATGAAGGCGAAATAGAAGCCGATGGTCCAGAACCAGAAGGACATCTTGCCCCAGAACGGATCCAGCTTGTAACCGAACGCCTTCGGGTACCAGTAGGTGATGCCGGCGAACATGCCAAACAGCACGCCACCGATGATCACGTTATGGAAGTGCGCCACCAGGAACAGGCTGTTGTGCAGCACGAAGTCCGCCGGCGGCACCGCCAGCAGCACGCCGGTCATGCCGCCGATCACGAAGGTGATGATGAAGCCCAGGGTCCACAGCATCGGCACTTCCATTTCGATGCGCCCGCGATACATGGTGAACAGCCAGTTGAACACCTTCGCCCCGGTGGGAATCGAGATGATCATGGTGGTGATCCCGAAGAACGAGTTCACCGTTGGCCCCGAGCCCATGGTGAAGAAGTGGTGCAGCCATACCATGTAGGACAGCACGGTGATCACCACGGTGGCGTAGACCATGGAGGCGTAGCCGAACAGGCGCTTGCGCGAGAAGGTGGAGACGATCTCGGAGAACACGCCGAACGCCGGCAGAATCAGGATGTACACTTCCGGGTGACCCCAGATCCAGATCAGGTTGATGTACATCATCACGTTGCCGCCCAGATCGCTGGTAAAAAAGGCGGTACCGAGGTAACGATCCAGGGCGAGCATGGCGAGCACGGCGGTGAGCACCGGGAAGGCGGCGACGATCAGCACGTTGGTGCACAGGGCGGTCCAGGAGAACACCGGCATGCGCATCAGGGACATGCCCGGGGCCCGCATCTTGACGATGGTGACCAGCAGGTTGACCCCCGATAGCAAGGTGCCCACCCCGGCTATCTGTAGCGCCCATATGTAATAGTCCACGCCGACGCCGGGGCTTTTTATGATTCCCGACACCGGTGGGTAGGCGAGCCAGCCGGTCTTGGCGAATTCGCCCACGAACAGGGACATCATCACCAGCACGGCGCCACTGGTGGTCATCCAGAAGCTGAAATTGTTGAGGAACGGGAACGCCACGTCGCGGGCGCCGATCTGCAGCGGCACCACATAGTTCATGATGCCGGTGATCATCGGCATGGCGACGAAGAAGATCATGATCACGCCGTGGGCGGTGAAGATCTGGTCGTAGTGGTCCGGCGGCAGATAGCCGGCGGCGTCGCCCACCGCCCAGGCCTGCTGGATGCGCATCATGATGGCGTCGGCGAAGCCGCGCAGCAGCATGATGATGGCCAGCACAATGTACATGATGCCGATTTTCTTGTGGTCGATGCTGGTGAACCACTCGTGCCACAGGTAGCCCCAGGCCTTCTTGTAGGTGATGAAACCGAGCAGCGCCAGGCCGCCCACGGCCACCATCGCGAAGGTTATGATCAGAATGGGCTCGTGATACGGGATCGACTCCAGGGTGAGGCGACCGAAGATCAGCTTTGTCAGGTCCAATTCAGACATTTCGTATACCGACGCTGGAAGCGTTTACCGATTGAGGGACCGGGCGTTGTCACCGGCCATGGTCAGATCCAGAAGTTCGCGCACCTCTTTCTCGCTACCGGCTTCGCGATCACGGGGATCACCGGCGATGCACATGGTCAGGCCCAGTTCCGTGAAGGCCATCATTTCGTCCATGCAGACGTCACCCGGCTCCAGGCAGCGGTTGAGAATGTCGTGGTAGAGCGTCTCGTCCGCGCTGGCGTAGTAGGTGACCGGGTTGGCCTGGCTGGGTTGCTCAAGCTCCCGATAAACGTCGCGGGTCAGCGCGTTGGGGCTCGCCTTGACCTTGCTGATCCAGGCATCGAAATCCGCCTCGCTGAGACCGTGGAACTTGAAACGCATGTCCGAGAAACCGGCGCCGCTGTAGTTGGCGGAGAAGCCGTCGTACACGCCGGGCTCGTTGATCACCGCGTGCAGTTTGGTTTCCATGCCGGCCATGGAATAGATCTGCCCCGCCAGCGCCGGAATGAAGAACGAATTCATGGCGCCCTCGGAGGTGATCTTGAAGCGGATCGGCCGGTCCACCGGCGCCGCCAGCTCGTTGACCACCGCCACGTTCTGCTCCGGATAGAAGAACAGCCATTTCCAGTCCAGCGACACCACCTCGATGACCAACGGCTCCACGCCCTCCGGAACCGGCCGGTTGGCGTCGATGCGCTCCAGCGGCCGGTAGGGGTCGAGCTTGTGGGTGCTCACCCAGGTCATGGCGCCCAGGGCGATGATGATCATCAGGGGCGCGCCCCAGATCACCAGTTCCAGGACCGTGGAATGGTCCCAGTCGGGCTTGTAGGTGGCGTTGTTGCCGGCCCGATAGCGGAAGGCGAACACCAGGGTGAGGATGATCACCGGTACGATCACCAGCAACATCAGGAAGGTGGCCCAGAGGATCAGGTCGCGCTGCTGGGACGCGATATCGCCGGACGGCGACATCAGCACCGTGTCGCACCCGCTCAACAGGGCGACGGCGATCAGAACAGGGGTTATGCGCAAAAATTTGAGTAACTGCATTGCCGGATCATACAGACGTGGCCCAGGGTGCGGCGCACTCTACCCGCCGGGAAGCGCGGCGGGAATTGGACATTTTGTCCAATGGCGGCGGAGCGCGTTTCGAGAGAAGCCTCGCACGCGCGATGATACGGCGCACCGGGGCGGGGACTGGATTTCCTTGACCGCCGGGGCCAGCATACCCCTAATGAATTCCAATAAACCAGCACGCAGCGAGACCGGATCATGTCCAGCACACACCAGCCCGCTTTGACCGACGCCCCCCAGGAGCCCGCCGCCGACCGCGCCAACGTGGCCCCCGGCGAGATCGCCGTGGGGGTGGTGGTCGGCCGCACCTCCGAGTATTTCGACTTCTTCGTTTACGGCATCGCCTCGGTGCTGGTGTTTCCGTCGGTGTTCTTTCCCTTCGCCGACCGCCTGGAAGGCACCCTCTACGCCTTCGTGGTGTTTTCCTTCGCGTTCATCGCCCGGCCCTTCGGCACCGCCCTGTTCATGACCATCCAGCGGCGCTGGGACCGCAGCGTGAAGCTCACCACCTCGCTGTTCCTGCTCGGCACCGCCACCGCCGGCATCGCCTTCCTGCCCGGCTACGAGACCCTGGGCGGCTTCTCGATCCTCCTGTTGGCGCTGTTCCGCATCCTCCAGGGCATCGCCCTGGGCGGCTCCTGGGACGGCCTGCCCTCGCTGCTGGCCCTGAACGCCCCCCGCGAACGGCGCAGCTGGTACGCCATGCTGGGGCAGCTGGGCGCGCCGATCGGCTTCCTGGTGGCCAGCGCCCTGTTCCTGTTCCTGTTCTCCAGCCTGGACAGCAGCGACTTCCTGGGCTGGGGCTGGCGCTACCCGTTCTTCGTCGCCTTCGCCATCAACGTGGTGGCCTTGTTCGCGCGGCTGCGGCTGGTGGTGACCCATGAGTACACCGAAGCCCTGGAGGAAGGCGAGCTGGAGCCCCTGGGCACCCGGGAAATGCTGCGCAAGCAGGGCTACAACATCTTCATCGGCTCCTTCGCCGCCCTGGCCAGCTACGCACTGTTCCACATGGTGACCATCTTCCCCTTGTCCTGGATCAACCTGGGTGACACCCAGGCCATCGGCGACGTGCTCGCCGTGCAGATCGCCGGCGCCATCCTGGGCATGGCCGGCACCGTGTTCTCCGGCTGGATCGCCGACCGCATCGGCAAACGCACCACCGTGGCCACCCTGGCGGTCCTGATCGGCGTGTTCAGCCTGTTCACGCCCATGCTGATGGACGGCTCCGCCCTGCAGCAGGACCTGTTCATCCTGATCGGCTTCGCCCTGCTCGGCGTCTCCTACGGCCAGGCCTCCGGCACCGTGACCGCCAACTTCGAACGCCGCTTCCGCTACACCGGCGCCGCCCTGACCTCCGACTTCGCCTGGCTGTTCGGCGCCGCCTTCGCGCCCCTGGTGGCCCTGGGCCTGTCCGCCAAGTTCGGCCTCGCCTACGTGAGCGTCTACCTGCTCTCCGGGGTGATCTGCACCCTGCTGGCCCTGCGCATCAACCGCCGCCTGGAAACCGGCGAGCCCTGACCGCCATAACAATCCACGGAGCCGCGCGGAACGCTACCCCGGAGCGTCCTGGTGCGGGCCCCTTTCCGGGACCCTTGAGAACAGGACGTTCGAAAGGGAGCCTACAGGGACGTACTCGCGGCGTTCCCGGAAAGGGGCCCGCACCAGGACGCGGCCCGGCTGGAGAGCCCAACGCTCAAAGACCGACGAAGGCTCAGCTCAACGACCCGAGTGCCGCCTTGGTAAACGGCTCCATGCCCTCGGTATCGCCCTCACGCACCTTCACCAGCCAGTTCGGATCCTGCAGCAGCGCCCGCCCCACGGCGATCAGATCGAACTCATCGGCGGCCAGCCGCCGCACCAGATCCTCGAGGCCCTTGTGGTTGGCGGTCCCGCCAATGCCCTGATTGTTGGCGCCGATGAAATCGTCGTCCAGGCCCACGCTGCCCACGGAAATCGCCGGCTTGCCGGTGAGCTTCTTGGTCCAGCCGGCCAGATTCAGGTCGGAACCCTCGAACTCCGGCACCCAGAAACGGCGGGTGGAAGCGTGGAACATGTCCACCCCGGCCTCCACGAACAGCGCCAGGAAACGCTCCAGCTCCTCCGGCGTGTGCGCCAGCCGCGCCTCGTAATCCTGCTGCTTCCACTGGGAATAGCGCAGCACGATGGCGAAGTCCTCGCCCACCGCCTCGCGCACCGCCCGCACCACCTCGACGCCGAACCGGGCCCGGTTCTCCAGGGAACCACCGTACTGGTCGTCACGCTGGTTGGTGCCTTCCCAGAAGAACTGGTCCAGCAGGTAGCCGTGGGCGCCGTGGATTTCCACCCCGTCGAAGCCCAGCGCCTTGGCGTCCCGGGCGCCGTCGGCGAAGGCGCGGATCACGTCGTCGATGTCGTTCTGGTCCATGGCCTTGCCGTTGGGCTTGCCGGGCTTGAACAGGCCGGACGGCGAATAGCCGGGGGCGTCCTTGTCCGGGCCCACGCCGGGCCGGCGGGTGCCGCCCACGTGCCAGAGCTGGGGAATGATGGCGCCGCCGGCGCCATGCACCTGCTCCACCACCCGCTTCCAGCCGGCCAGGGCCGCCTCGCCGTGGAAGGCGGGCACGGCGTCGTGGCCCGGGGCGCCGGGGTGGTTCACGGTGGTGCCCTCGGTGATCAGCAGGCCCACCTGGCCCTCGGCGCGGCGCCGGTAATAGCCGGCCACGTCCTCGCCGGGCACCTGGCCGGGCGAAAAGTTGCGGGTCATCGGGGCCATGGCCACGCGGTTGCGCAGCTTCAGGGATTTGCATTCAAAGGGACGGAACAAAGGCGCGAGATCGGCGCTCATGGACAAACTCCCGGTCGGTCAAACGTCATCAATAAAAAACAGTGACGTAATCTACCGTGATTCATCCGAAAGCGACACCGCCGAGGGCGGTTCCGTGAGTTCCAAGCGCCGCGCCTTCCAGTAATGGCGCCGCCAGTACACGTTGTTCAGGGAAGAGGTCATCACGCCACGGCTGGTGGAGGCGTGCAGAAAGCGATCGGCGCCCATGTAGATGCCCACGTGACGCTGGCGAAAACCGGTCTTGAAGAACACCAGATCCCCCGGCGCCAGGTCGTCCCGGGGCACCCGCCGGCCCTCCCGGGCCAGTTCCGCGGTGGTGCGCGGCACCTCCACGCCCAGTTGCGACTGGAAGGTGATCTGCACGAAGGCGGAACAATCCACGCCGCGCCGGTCGGTGCCGCCCAAGCGGTAGGGCACGCCGCGCCAGTCGTCGGCCTGCTCGCGCAGCAACGGCAGCACCGGCGAGGCGTCGCCCACCGGCACGTCGTCGCGCAGCAGCGGCGGCGGGTCACCGCCGGCGTCGCGGCTCTCCACGGCGGGCATGGGGCGGCTGGCGCAGCCGGCCAGCAGGGCGGCCAGCGCCAGCAGACCGAGCGTCGCCCGCCAGCGGCGGCAAAGGGGGTAAAGCGCACCGGGCACGGCGTCTCCCGAAGGTATCCCGAAACACGATTCCACGAACTATACCGCCGGCGGCGGTCCGGCCACCAGCCCCGCCGGCCGGTCAATGGCCGTGGTGGCCGTGCTCCATCATGTGTTTGGGGTTGTGCATGCCTTCCTTGATGCCGAAGCGGATCAGCAGCACGTTGACCGGATAGGCCACCAGCAACCCCACGGTCAGCGACACCACCAGGGCCGCCCAGAACAGCGGCTCGCCGATGCCGGCGCCACCGGCCAGGCCGGTGTTCACCGCCAGCGCGGAGGCCTCCATGGCGGTGATGCTCAGGGATTCCGCCACCACCGAGTCCTTGAGGGCCACCCAGAACGGCTCGCCGCTCTGCATCAACGGCCCCAGGGTGAAGCCGAAGCCGATCACATAGGCCAGGGCGAAGGTGGCCAGGTTCACCGGCCAGCCGCTGATCGCCAGCAGCCCCATCAGCACCAGCACGCCGAGGATCTCACCCAGGCCGCAGCCGGAGTAGCAATGGGCCACGGAGCGGAAGCTGCGCCGCCACAGGGAATCGCGGCGGATCTGGCCGCGCCCGGAATAGACATAAACCAGCAGCCCCAGGGGCCCGGAATACAGCACCGTGAGCACCCAGGCCACCTTCATGATGCCGCCCAGGAAGGCGTTGTCGTGGCGCAGATCCCGGATCGTCCAGGCGGCGCAGGCCAGGGCCAGTACCGCCCAGGCCGCCAGCACCGGCCAGCTCAACCAGGAAGTCATTGGCGTCGTCTCCTTTATTCGCGTCGGATAACGGTTCGCGTCGGATAACGGCGCCCATTGCAGCACAGCGCCGGCGCCGTTCAAGGCACCGGCGGGCAGGCTTTACGGAGTTTGACGAAACAGCGGGGTCAGGCGGGCAGTTGGGCGCGCATGGCGTCGATCACCGCCCGGTAGTCGTCCTTGCCGAAGATGGCGGAGCCGGCCACGAAGGTGTCGGCGCCGGCGGCGGCCACCGCGCCGATGTTGTTCTCGGAAACACCGCCGTCCACTTCCAGGCGGATGTCGCGGCCACTGTCGTCGATCAGGCGGCGCACCCGCTCGATCTTGCCGAGGGTGCCGGGGATGAACTTCTGGCCGCCGAAGCCCGGGTTCACGCTCATCAGCAGGATCATGTCCAGCTTGTCCATGACGTATTCCAGGCAGTCCGGGGAAGTGGCCGGGTTGAGCACCAGGCCGGCCTGGCAGCCGGCGTCGCGAATCAGTTGCAGGGAACGGTCCACGTGGCGCGAGGCTTCCGGGTGGAAGGTGATCATGGAGGCGCCGGCGTCGGCGAACATGCCGATCAGGTCGTCCACCGGGCTGACCATCAGGTGCACGTCGATGGGCGCGGTGATGCCATGCTGGCGCAGGGCCTTGCAGACCATCGGGCCGATGGTCAGGTTGGGCACGTAATGGTTGTCCATCACGTCGAAGTGGATCACGTCGGCGCCGGCGGCGAGCACCGACTCGCATTCCTCGCCCAGGCGGGCGAAATCCGCGGCGAGAATGGAAGGCGCGATCCAGGGAGTCTGTTTGGCCATGAAGTGTTGTCCTCGGTGCGTGGCTCAGCGGCGGCGACCGGCCAGGAACCGGTCCAGCTCGGTCAGACGTTGCGGCGTGCCGATGTCCCACCAGTGGCCCCGGTGGTGCTCGCCGCTCACCCGGCCCGCGTCGATGGCGGCGCGCAGCAGCGGCGCCAGCGGGCGCTCGCCGTCGTCCAGGCGCTCGAACAGCGCCGGGCTCAGCCGGGCGATGCCGGCGTAGGTAAGCCGGGGCGCGGCATTATCGCTCACCCGGCCCCCGCCTGTTAAATGGAAATCGCCGTCACCGTGGTGGGCCGGGTTGTCCACCAGCACCAGGTGGGCGTCGTCGCCCTCGTCCAGGGCCGCCAGCCGGCGGAAATCGTAGTCGGTCCAGATGTCGCCGTTGACCAGGATGAACGGGGCCTCGCCCAGCAACGGCAGGGCCCGGCGAATGCCGCCGGCGGTCTCCAGGGGCGTGCCCTCGTGGGACCAGTGCAGGCGCACGCCCAGATCGGCGCCATCACCGAGCCGCGCCGGCAACTGCTCGCCCAGCCAGCCGGTGTTGATCACGATGTCGCCCACGCCGGCGTCGCGCAGGGCCTCGATGTGGTACTCGATCAGCGGCCGACCGCCGGCTTCCAACAGCGGCTTGGGGGTGCGATCGGTGAGCGGGCGCATGCGCTTGCCGTAGCCGGCGGCCAGGATCATGGCCCGGGGCGCCGGGGTCACGGGCATTGCCATTCATCCAGCAGGCGGCCCAGGTCCGCCAGCTCCGGGCGCCGCGCGATCACGGCGCGCAGGTAGGCGAAGAAGCGCGGCGCGTCCTCCAGGTATTTGGGCTTGCCGTCCCGGTGGCGGATGCGCGCGAAGATGCCGATCACCTTCAAATGGCGCTGGGCGCCCATCAGGTCGCACCAGCGCAGCCACTCATCAAAGGCCTCCGGCACCGGCAGCCCGGTGGCCCGGGCGCGCTCGTGGTAAACCCGCAACCAGACCAGCACCCGGTCCTCCGGCCAGCTCAGGAAGGCGTCCTTGAACAGGCAGATCGGGTCGTAGCTGATCGGCCCGAGCACCGCGTCCTGGAAATCGATCACCCCCGGGTTGGGGTCGCTGACCATCAGGTTGCGCGGCATGAAGTCGCGGTGCACGAACACTCGCGGCTGGGCCAGGGCGACCTCGATCAGGGTCTCGAAGACCGCGTCCAGCCGGCGGCCCCGGTCGCCGTCCAGGTTCAGTCCCCGGTGGCGGTCCAGGTACCAGTCGCGGAACAGGTCCAGCTCCCGGCGCAGCAGGGCCCGGTCGTAGGCCGGCAGGCCGGTGACGTCGGCGTGGCGCTGCTGGGCGATCAGGGCGTCCAGGGCGGCGGAGAACCAGGCGTCCGCGTTGCCGTCGTCCAGGGCGGTGAGCCAGGTTTCCGTGCCCATGTCGGTGAGCAGCAGAAAGCCACGTTCCAGATCCCGGTGCAGTATCGCCGGCACGTTCACCCCCGCCGCCGCCAGCCGCTCGGCCACGTCGATGAAAGGCCGGCAGTCTTCCTGCTCCGGGGGCGCGTCCATGGCCACCAGGGAGCGCCCGCCGTGTTGATAGCGAAAATAGCGGCGGAAGCTGGCGTCGGCGGACGCCGGCTCGCCGGTCACCGGCGCGCCCAGCCAGTCGCCGACCCATTGATCCAGCGCCGCGCGCCGGGAATCCTCATTACCCATCTCAGGCTGCATTGCCACCTTCAATCCATTACACTGCCGCGATTCGACTGAAAACCCGTACCGCCACGACAACGCCGGCCCCACCGGCAGGGCGAGCGCCATCATGGACGCGGTCGGGGATTCCGAAACGGCCTTTTTACCTGTTCCGAGCAGCCGATGCCACTGCCCAAACCATCGTTTTTAGCCGGCCTGGCCCTGAGCCTGGCCGGCGTCGCCGGCGCCGATGACGACCTCAACTGGGTCGACCGGGAAACCATGGACGCCCTGCCCCCGGTGCAACAGCGCCCGATTCCCGTGTGGTGCAGCGGCATCTACTACAACCCGCGAGTGGGCGTGCCCGCCGAGCGCAGCGACACCATCATCACCGCGGACCGCACCAGCCTGACCCAGGACGGCCTGATCGAGATGGGCGGCGACGTGCTCATCGAGGAGCCCGGCCGCCGCCTGACCACCCAATCCGCCCTGCTCGACCAGTCCAGCGGCAAGTTCCAGGTGGACAACGCCCTGCGCCTGGAGACCGACCAGTTCACCTTCCTGGCGGACGGCATGAGCGGCCAGACCGACCGCCGCGAAGCGAGCCTGGACCGGGTGCGCTATGCCCTGTTCGGCCCCGGCGCCCGGGGCACCGCCGACTACATCGACGTGGTGGATCAGTTCATCACCGTGGAACAGGGTACCTACACCACCTGCGCGCCGGACTCCAACGGCTGGCAGCTCCAGGGCCGGCAAATCCGCCTGGACCGTAGCGAGGGCTGGGGCGAGGCCCGGGACGTGACCCTGAGGGTGAAGGGCGTGCCGCTGATCTGGCTGCCCTGGATCACCTTTCCCATCGACGACCGGCGCAAGACCGGGATGCTGTTCCCGACCATCACCACCAGCGACAGCGGCGGCGTCGACGTTACCCAGCCGGTGTACATCAACCTGCACCCGCAGATGGACGCCACCGTGGCGCCGCGCTACATCGACGGCCGCGGCAGCGGCCTGGAAACCGAATTCCGCTACCTGAACCGCTTCGGCCTGGGCCAGGTGAGCTACGGCGTGCTGTTCAGCGACCGCCAGTTCAACGACGAGAACCGGGAACTGGCGGCCTGGCAGCACAGCGGCTCGATCCAGCGCTGGCAGCTCACCGCCGACGTCAACTATGTGTCCGACGACTTCTACTTCAAGGATCTGGACACCGGCCTGGAGGTGAGCTCCCGGACCCACCTGCCACGCCTCGGCGAGGCGCGCTACTTCGGCCGCCACTGGCAGGTGCTGGGCCGCCTGCAATCCTGGCAGACCATCGACCCGACGCTGCCGGACGACCGGGAGCCCTACCGCCGCCTGCCCCAGCTGCAGCTCGCCGGTGACCCGCGACTGGTGGGGCCGGTGCGCGGCCTGTGGCTGAGCGACGTGACCGCCTTCGACCGCTCCGACAACGACACCAGCGCCAACCCCACCGGCGCCCGGGTGCACATGGCGCCGGGCCTGACCGCGCGGCTGGAGAAACCCTGGGGCTTCGTGGAGCCCCGGGCCCGGCTCTACCACACCCGTTATCAGCTGGACGACGCCGAGGACAGTGGCGTCGACCCGACCCTGACCACCTGGGGCGCCAGCCTGGACTCCGGGCTGTTCATGGAGCGCGGCACCCGGCTGTTCGGCCGCGGCTACACCCAGACCCTGGAACCGCGCCTGTTCATCAACAAGGTGGCCTACGCCGAGCAGGGCGACCTGCCCGACTTCGACGCCGGCGAACTGACCTTCTCGTACAACACCCTGTTCCGGGAAAACCGCTTCATCGGCTACGATCGCATCGGCGACGAGCAGAAGGTGGCCCTGGGCGTAACCAGCCGCTTCCTGCGCGACGACGACGGCCGCGAACAGCTGCGCCTGCGCATGGGCCAGGGCTACTACAGCGGCGAACGCAAGGTGCAACTGGACGGCGAGCCGCCGGACGACGCCGACCAGACGCCCCTGGTGGCGGACATGCGCTGGAACTTTGGGCACGATTGGTACCTCTACTCCGAAGGCCAGTGGGACACGCACGCCAACGAGCGCCAGCGTTCCTCCCTGCGCCTGGGGTACACCGACCGGGAACGCCGTATTTTCAACCTGGGCTTCCACGACTTGCCCCAGGAAGACATCCGCCAGTCGGAGATCGCCACTATCCTGCCGATCCACGACAATTGGCGGCTGATCGGCCGCTGGCTCTACGACATGGAGAACCAGCGCACCCTGGAAACCCTGGCGGGCGCCGAATGGCGCAACTGCTGCTGGAAAATTCGCCTGCTCAGCCAGCGGGAACTCGCCGACGACGACGGCGACGGCACCCTGGAAGGCGATTCCACGGTATTAATGCAGATTCAAATGACCGGGCTGGGCGGTTTCGGCGGCCGGGTGGACACCCTGCTGGAACGCAGTATTCCCGGATACAGGAGCGAGTATGATTAGGAAAACCCTGGTGGCGAGGCTGCTGGGCACCTTGTTGCTGAGCACGTTGTTGCTGTCCCTGGGCGCCCGCGCCGACATGCAGCCGCTGGACCGCATCGTGGCCGTGGTCAACGACGGCGTGATCATGCAGAGCGAGCTGGACGCCCGCGTCGACGACATCGCCGCCCAGTTCCGCGCCGACAACCGGCCGATGCCGCCGCTGAACGTCATGCAGGAGCAGGTGCTCGACCGCATGATCCTGGAACGCGTGCAGCTGCAGATGGCCGAGCGCGCCGGCATCCGCGTGGACGACGCCGCCCTCAACCAGGCCCTGGAAGGCATCGCCCGGCAGAACAACATGACCCTGCCGCAATTCTCCGAGACCCTGCGCGGCGACGGCTACGACTGGAGCCAGTTCCGCGAGCAGATCCGCAACGAGATGGTGATCTCCCGCCTGCAGCAACGCAGCGTGGCGTCGCGCATCCGCATCACCGACCGGGAAGTGGAGCGCTTCCTGCAGTCGGAGACCGGCAAGCGCATGTTCCAGGCCGATTTCCACCTCGGCCACATCCTGGTCAAGGTGCCCGGCGGCGCCAGCCCGGATCAGGTGCGCTCGGCCAAGCAGAAGGCCGACGATCTGGTCAACCGGCTGCGCGGCGGCGCCGATTTCGCGGAAACCGCGGTGGCCGAATCCGACGGCCCCCAGGCCCTGGAAGGCGGCGACCTGGGCTGGCGCGAAGCGGCCCAGTGGCCGAGCCTGTTCGCCGACGCCGCCATCGACATGCAAAAAGGCGCCATCAGCGAGCCGCTGCGCTCCGGGGCCGGCTTCCACATTCTCAAGATGATCGACCGGCGCGGCGGCGCCGCCAAGGTGGTCACCCAGTACCAGGTGCGCCACGTGCTGATCCGCGCCGACACCCTCACCACCGAGGCCGAGGCCCGCCAGGAAATCAACCGCCTGCACGACCAGGTGGCCAGCGGCGAGCTGAGCTTCGCCGAAGCCGCCGAGCGCGCCTCCGACGACCCGGGCAGCGCCCGCGAAGGCGGCGAGCTGGGTTGGGTGACCCCGGGTGAGATGGTGCCGGAGTTCGAGCAGATGATGACCGAAACCCCGGTGGATCAGCTCTCGCCGGTGTTCCAGACCCAGTTCGGCTGGCACTTCCTGGAGGTGGAGGACACCCGCGACACCGACATGAGCGACCGCTACCGCGACCTCCAGGCCCGTCAGGCGCTGCAGAAACGCCGCTTCGACGAGGAGCTGCAAACCTGGCTGCAGGAGCAGCGCGCGGAAGCCTACGTGGACATCCGCCTCAACGAGGACTCATGAGCCGCCCCCTGGCCCTGACCAGCGGCGACCCCGCCGGCATCGGGCCGGATCTGGCCCTGGCCCTGGCCGCCGGCGACGCGCCGCCGTCACTGGTGATCCTGGGCGACCGCGACGTGCTGAACGCGCGTGCCGCCGTCCTGGGCCTGGAGGTCACCCTGCCCGACTGGGCCCCGGGCCAGCCGGCGCCCGCCGGCGCCGCCCTGTGGCACTGCCCGGCGGGGGCGGCGGTCACCGCCGGCCGGCCGGATCCAGCCACCGGCGCCGGCACCCTGGCCATGCTCCAGCGCGCCGCCGACGGCTGCCTGGACGGCACCTTCTCCGCCATGGTCACCGCGCCGGTGGCCAAGAACGTGATTTGCGAAAGCGCCGACCCGACGTTCACTGGCCACACCGAATTCCTGGCCGAACGGGCCGGCGTGGACCGGGTGGTGATGATGCTGGTCGCCGGCGACCTGCGCGTGGCCCTGGCCACCACCCATCTGGCCCTGGCGGACGTTCCGGCGGCGATCACCGACGCCGGCCTGAGCCGGGTGCTGACCATTCTGCGCGACGACCTGCGCGCCAAATTCGCCCTGCCGCGACCGCGTATCCTGGTGCTGGGGCTCAACCCCCACGCCGGCGAAGGCGGCCACCTGGGCCGCGAGGAGCTGGACATCATCATCCCCACCCTGGAACGCCTGCGCGGCGAGGGCTTCCACCTCACCGGCCCGGTGCCCGCGGACACCGCCTTCCAGCCGGCGCTGCTGGAGCAACACGACGCGGTGCTGGCCATGTACCACGACCAGGGCCTGCCGGTGCTCAAGTACGCCGGCTTCGGCGAGGCGGTGAACCTGACCCTGGGGCTGCCGTTCATCCGCACCTCCGTGGACCACGGCACCGCCTTCGACCTGGCCGGCAGCGGTCGCGCCCGACCCGGCAGCCTGCGCGCCGCCACCGCCCTGGCGGCGGAACTGGCCCGGCGCGCCGGCACGGAGGCCGCCCCATGAGCGAGCACCGCGCGCGCAAGCGCTTCGGCCAGCATTTTCTCCATGATCCGGCCATCATCGACCGCCTGGTGCGCAGCGTGGCGCCCCGGGACGGCGAGACCCTGGTGGAAATCGGCCCCGGCCAGGGGGCGCTCACCTATCCGCTGCTCGACGAAGTGCGTCATCTGCAGGTGGTGGAGCTGGACCGCGACCTGATCGCCCTGCTGCGCGAACGGGTCGCCCCGGAGCGGCTCACCATCCATGAAAGCGACGCCCTGCGCTTCGATTTCGCCGCCCTGGCCGGAGACGGCCCCCTGCGCGTGGTGGGCAACCTGCCCTACAACATCTCCACGCCGCTGATCTTCCACCTGCTCGGCCAGGCGGACGCCGTGGCCGACATGACCTTCATGCTGCAAAAGGAAGTGGTGGACCGCCTCACCGCCGCCCCCGGCGGCAAGGACTATGGCCGCCTGTCGGTCATGGTGCAGTACCATTGCCAGGCGGATTACCTGTTCTTCGTGCCGCCGGGGGCCTTCCGGCCGCCGCCCAAGGTGGACTCCGCCGTGGTGCGCCTGACCCCGTACCGGACGCCGCCCTGGCCCGCCGACGACCCGGACTGGCTGACGCGGCTGGTGGCCCAGGCGTTCAGCCAGCGCCGCAAGGCGATCCGCAACAGCCTGAAATCCCTGGTCGACGCCGAGGTCTTCGCGGCCACCGGCATCGACGCGGGATTGCGCCCCGATCACCTGACGGTGGCGGACTACGTGGCCCTAGCCAACGCCAGCGGCGCCGCCCACCGTCACAGCGAACAATAAAGGAGTCCCGATGACCGCCGTGGACGAAAACCAGTACCGGATCCAGGTGTCGGTGGAAACCGAATACCTGGCCGACCAGAGCGACGAGGAAAATCACCGCTGGGTGTTCGCCTACCACATTCGCATCCGCAACCGGGGCGACATGACCGCCCGGCTGCTTACCCGCCACTGGGTGATCACCGACGGCGAGGAACGCACCCGCGAGGTGCACGGCGAGGGCGTGGTGGGCGAGCAGCCCAGCATCGCCCCGGGCCAGGAGTACCAGTACTCCAGCGGCGCGGTGCTGGAAACCGAGGTGGGCACCATGCACGGCAGCTACCAGATGCTGGCCGAGGACGGCACCTGCTTCGAAGCGGACATCCCCGCCTTCACCCTGGCGGTACCCCGCGCCCTGCACTGAACCGAGACCGCACGCAACCGAGGAAACACGCCCATGAGCACCTACGCGATCGGCGATCTTCAGGGCTGCCTGGCCCCGTTCGATGCGCTGCTGGCGCGCATCGGCTTCAACCCGGACCGCGACCGGCTGCTGCTGGCCGGCGACCTGGTCAACCGTGGCCCGGACTCCCTGGGCGCCCTGCGCCGGGTCCATGAGCTGCGTGACAACGCCCAGGTGGTGCTCGGCAACCACGATCTGCATCTGCTGGCCGTGGCCCACGGCCACGCCCGCCTGAAGAACAAGGACACCCTGCAACCGATCCTGGACGCCCCGGACCGGGACACCCTGCTCGGCTGGCTGCAGCGCCAGCCCCTGCTGGTGGAAGCGCCGGCGTTCGACGCCGTGATGGCCCACGCCGGCCTGCCGCCGCTGTGGACCCTGGAGCAGGCCCGCCAGCGGGCCGCGGAGATGGCGGCGGTGCTCGCCGACCCGGCCAGCGCGGATACATTCTTCCAGGAAATGTATGGCAATGAACCCGCCGGTTGGCGCGACGACCTCACCGGCCCGACCCGCTGGCGGGTGATCACCAACTACTTCACCCGCATGCGCTTCGTCGACCGCCAGGGCGACCTGGACCTGACCACCAAGGGCGAAGCGGACCAGCCGCCGGCGGGCTTCGTGCCCTGGTTCGAGCACCCGGACCGCCTGGAACGGGAGCGCCGCGTGCTGTTCGGCCACTGGGCGGCGCTGGAAGGCCACACCGGCGTGGCCGGTGTCGAGGCCCTCGATACCGGCTGCGTGTGGGGCGGAACCCTCACCGCTCTGCGGCTGGACGACGGTACCCGTTTCCGCTGTGATTGCGACGCTGCCCTGATCCCCTGAACGCCCCGAAACACCCGGCCCGGCGGCCGGGTTCCCGCCTCTCGACGTGTTGTTTACACCGTTTATCGGATAACTAAAAAACAGAATTTTTTTCAACAAAAACGCGTTTTTTGGTTTTGACTTGGCGCTCGATTTAGCGCCATGCTAGACCGAAGCTCGATCCCGTTATCACGCCGGCGTCCCGAACGCCGGCGGGGAGCACCCCGATGAATTACGCGCGGACCCAGGCCACCGCTTTTCACGCCGCCCCACGACGGCACGGGCCCGCTTTAATTCTTTCCGTCCCGTCGTTCCGACCCCGCCCACCGTCTTCACGCCCGACGTCACACCCGCGAAAAGTTGGAACGAAACTGGCATGGCACCCTTATCGCTTTCCCGATTTCGTATCGCCACGAGGGAGTAAGGCATGAGTATTCTCCACCACTATCAGGCCCGCTTCGACGCCACCCAGGAAGACGAAATGTCCCTGGAGGATTACCTCGCTCTGTGCAAGAGCGACCCCGGCGTCTACGCCTCCGCCGCCGAGCGCATGTTGATGGCGATCGGTGAACCGGAATTGGTGGATACCTCCAAGGATCCGCGCCTCTCCCGGATTTTTTCCAACAAAATGATCCGTCGCTACCCCGCCTTCAGCGAGTTCTACGGCCTGGAAGACGTGATCGAGAACATCGTCAGCTACTACCGCCACGCCGCCCAGGGGCTGGAGGAAAAGAAACAGATTCTGTATCTGCTCGGCCCGGTGGGCGGCGGCAAGTCGTCCCTGGCGGAAAAGCTCAAGGCGCTGATGCAGAAGGTGCCGTTTTACGCCATCAAGGATTCACCGGTGAACGAATCGCCGCTGTGCCTGTTCGACCCGGAGGAAGACGGCCCCATCCTGGAAGAGGAATACGGCATCCCCCGGCGCTACGTGAACAGCATCATGTCGCCCTGGGCGGTGAAACGGCTCAGGGAATACGGCGGCGACCTGAGCCGCTTCCGCGTGATCAAGCGCTATCCGTCGATCCTTGATCAGGTGGCGGTGGCCAAGACCGAACCCGGCGACGAAAACAACCAGGACATTTCCTCCCTGGTGGGCAAGGTGGACATTCGCAAACTGGAGGATTTCGCCCAGGAAGACCCGGACGCCTACGCCTTCTCCGGCGGGCTGTGCCGCGCCAACCAGGGGCTGCTGGAATTCGTGGAAATGTTCAAGGCGCCGATCAAGGTGCTGCACCCTCTTCTCACCGCCACCCAGGAGGGCAACTATAACGGCACCGAGCACATGGGCGCGATTCCCTTCGAGGGCATGGTGCTGGCGCACTCCAACGAATCGGAATGGCAGACCTTCAAGAACAACAAGAACAACGAGGCCTTCATCGACCGGGTCTATATCGTCAAGGTGCCCTACTGCCTGCGCGTCACCGAGGAGCAGCTGATCTACGACAAGCTGCTGCGTAACTCCAGCCTGCGCGACGCCCATTGCGCGCCGGACACCCTGCACATGCTGGCGCAGTTCTCGGTGCTCACCCGGCTCAAGGAGCCGGAGAACTCCAGCATCTATTCCAAGATGCGCGTTTACGACGGCGAGAACCTGAAAGACATCGATCCGCGCGCCAAGTCGATCCAGGAATACCGCGACATGGCCGGCGTCGACGAAGGCATGGACGGCCTGTCCACGCGCTTCGCCTTCAAGATTCTTTCCAAGGTGTTCAACTTCGACCACTCCGAGGTGGCCGCCAACCCGGTGCACCTGATGCATGTGCTCGAACAGCGCATTGAGCAGGAGCAGTTTCCGCAGGAAAAACAGGACCAGTACCGCCGCTTCATCAAGGAGTACCTGGTTCCCCACTACGTGGAATTCATTGGCAAGGAAATCCAGACCGCCTACCTGGAATCCTACTCCGAGTACGGCCAGAACATTTTCGACCGTTACGTGACCTACGCGGATTTCTGGATTCAGGATCAGGAGTTCCGGGACCCGGACACCGGCGAGATTTTCGATCGCCAGTCCCTCAACGAGGAGCTGGAAAAAATCGAGAAACCGGCGGGCATTTCCAATCCCAAGGACTTCCGCAACGAGGTGGTCAACTTCGTGCTGCGCGCGCGGGCCAACAACCACGGCCGCAACCCCAGCTGGATGAGCTATCAGAAACTGCGCGACGTGATCGAGAAGAAGATGTTCTCCAACACCGAGGAACTGCTGCCGGTGATCTCCTTCAACCCCAAGGGCAGCGAGGACGACCGCCGCAAGCACGACAACTTCGTCAAGCGCATGATGGACCGTGGTTACACCGAGAAGCAGGTGCGCCTGCTGTCCGAGTGGTACCTGCGCGTGCGCAAAGCCCAGTAAAAGAGCAGTTGAAAGTTACAAGTTGCAAGTTGAAACGCGGGTCGGGCAGACGTCATCGGGGAACGCCCGCTCCGCGACCAAATCGGAGCCGCCTTTTCAACTTGAAACTTTCAACTTGCAACTGCTTCCGGAGGAAGCCATGAGCTACATCATCGACCGGCGCCTGAACGGCAAGCACAAGAGCACGGTGAACCGGCAGCGCTTCCTGGACCGTTACCGGCGCCACATCCGCGAGGCGGTGAACGACGCCGTGGGCCGGCGCTCGATCCAGGACATGGAACAGGGCGAGCGCATCACCATCCCGCAGAAGGACCTGTCCGAGCCGATCTTCCACCACGGCAGCGGCGGCCGCCGCAACGTGGTGCACCCGGGCAACAAGGAATTCCAGCAAGGGGACCGCATCAAGAAACCCTCCGGCGGCGAGGGCGGTGGCGGCGGCCAGAAAGCCGGCGACAGCGGCGAAGGCGACGATGAATTCGCTTTCCAGATCGATCCCCGGGAATTCCTGAATTTTTTGTTCGAGGACCTGGAGCTGCCCAACTTGGTCAAGCGCCAGCTGGAAGGCACCCGCAGTTTCCATCTGCGCCACGGCGGCATCGTCAGCCACGGCATTCCCACCAAGGTGAACATCGTGCGTTCCATGCGCCAGGCCTCCATGCGCCGGCGCGCCCTGTCCGCCGCCAGCCGCAAGCGGCTGCGCGCGCTCAAGGCGGAACACGAGGAACTGCTGCAACAGGACCAGTCCCCGCAACGCCGGGAACGGCTGGCGGAACTGGAGGAACAAATCGCCAGGCTGCAGCGGCGCCTGGAGCGCATCCCGTTCCTGGACGAGGTGGACCTGCGTTACAACCATCACGTCAAGGTGCCCCGCCCGGTGAGCCGGGCGGTGATGTTCTGCATCATGGACGTGTCCGGTTCCATGAATCAGGACATGAAGGATCTCGCCAAGCGCTTCTTCCTGTTGCTTTATCTTTTCCTGCAGCGCAACTACGAGCACACCGAGGTGGTGTTCATCCGCCACCACACCAGCGCCAAGGAGGTCACCGAGGAGGAATTCTTCTACTCCCGGGAAACCGGCGGCACCATCGTCTCCAGCGCCCTCAAACTGACCCTGGACATCATCAAGGAACGCTACCCGGTGGACGAGTGGAACCTGTACGGCGCCCAGGCCTCCGACGGCGACAACTGGAACGACGACTCCCCGGGCTGCGCCAGCCTGCTGGAGAATGAGCTGCTGCCACGCATGCAGCACTTCTCCTACGTGGAAGTGATGCCGCGCAGCCACCAGGCGCTGTGGGATCAGTACCAGGGCGTCATGGAACGCAACGGCGACTTCTTTTCCATGGCGCAGATCGACGCACCGGGGGACATCTACCCGGTGTTCCGCCGGCTGTTCAAGAAGCGCATGGAGGCGGCATGACCGTGACCGAAAGCAAACTGCTGTCCACCGGCTCCGACTGGGATTTCGAAACCCTGGACCGCTACGACCGCGCCATCGCCGAGCTGGCCCACGGCAAGTACGGCCTGGACACCTACCCCAATCAGATCGAGGTGATTTCCTCGGAACAGATGATGGACGCCTACTCCTCCGTGGGCATGCCGGTGGGCTACAACCACTGGTCCTTCGGCAAACAGTTCGTGGAGGTGGAAGGCCGCTACCGGCGCGGGCAGATGGGGCTGGCCTACGAAATCGTGATCAACTCCAACCCCTGCATCGCCTACCTGATGGAAGAAAACACCATCACCATGCAGGCGCTGGTGATCGCCCACGCCAGCTACGGGCACAACTCCTTCTTCAAGGGCAACTACCTGTTCAAGACCTGGACCGACGCCTCGGCGATCATCGACTACCTGGTGTTCGCCCGCCACTACATCGCCGAGTGCGAGCAGCGCCACGGCGTGGCCGCCGTGGAGGAAGTGCTGGATTCCTGCCACGCCCTGATGAACTACGGCGTGGACCGCTACAAGCGCCCCACGCCGATCTCCGCCATGGAGGAAAAGCGCCGCCAGCGCGAGCGCGAGGAGATCCTGCGCCAGCAGGTCTCGGAGCTGTGGAAGACCTTCCCGGACCTGCAGCCCGCCACCCAGCGCCGCGAACCCAATTTCCGCTATCCGGCGGAGCCCCAGGAAAACCTGCTCTACTTCCTGGAGAAGAACGCGCCCCTGCTGGAGCCCTGGCAGCGCGAGCTGATCCGCATCGTGCGCAAGATGGCCCAGTACTTCTATCCGCAGCGCCAGACCAAGGTGATGAACGAGGGCTGGGCCACCTTCTGGCATTACACCCTGCTCCATGACCTGTACGACAATGGGCAGGTGGGCGACGGTTTCATGCTGGAGTTCCTGCAGAACCACAGCCAGGTCATCCATCAGCCACCGTTCGACTCGCCCTACTATTCCGGCATCAACCCCTATGCCCTGGGCTTCGCCATGTTCACCGACATCCGGCGCATCTGCGAACAGCCCACCGAAGAGGACCGCCACTGGTTCCCGGACATCGCCGGCAGCGACTGGCTCGCCACCCTCAAGTTCGCCATGGAGAGCTTCAAGGACGAAAGCTTCATCCAGCAGTTCCTGTCGCCCCGGCTGATTCGCGAGTTCAAGCTGTTCAGCCTGTTCGACGACAATGAGCGCGACTACATCGAAATCGACGCCATCCACGACGAGCGCGGCTACAAGGCGATCCGCAACAAGCTCTCCGAGCAGTACAACCTGAGCATTCAGGAGCCCAACATCCAGGTCCATGACGCCGATGTGCGCGGCGACCGCTCGCTTACCCTGCAGCACATCCGCCAGCACCACCGGCCACTGGACGAGGCCAGCAGCCGGGAAGTGCTGCGCCACCTCTACCGGCTGTGGGGCTTCGACGTGCATCTGGAAAGCGTGGACAACGGCACCGTGGTGGAGCGTCTGTCGATCCCGGACCTTTGATACGTCCGGTGCCTTGATTGATAAATATTCTCATTAATGCTTCTATCCGGGCCGTGTTGTTTACAGCCTGGAGAAGCTTTTTATGCGCCGTTTTGGTCTGCTCGCGTCCGCTCTTTCCGCCGCCCTGGTGCTGGCCGGCTGCGGATCCCCCAAGGAAGAGGTGAACGTCTACTCCGCCCGCAAGGAAGCCCTGATCAAGCCACTGCTGGACCGCTATACCGAGCAGACCGGCGTCACCGTCAACCTGATCACCGGCAGCGCCGACGCCCTGGTGGAACGCATGAAGGCGGAAGGCGAGCACAGCCCCGCCGACCTGCTGGTGACCGTGGACGCCGGCCGCCTGTACCGGGCCCAGCAGGAAGACCTGCTCGCCCCCACCCGCAGCGACGAACTGGACCGCCAGGTGCCGCCCGCCCTGCGCGAGCCGGAGGGCCACTGGTTCGGCCTGTCCGTGCGCGGCCGGGTAATCGTTTATGCCCCGGACCGGGTGGACCCGGCCAACCTGTCCACCTACGAAGCCCTGGCCGACGAGCAATGGGCGGACCGCATCTGCATCCGCTCCTCGGACAACATCTACAACCAGTCCCTGGTGGCCAGCCTGATCGCCCACGATGGCGAGGCGGCCACCCAGCAATGGGCCGAGGGCCTGGTGGCCAACATGGCCCGGGATCCGGTGGGCGGCGACCGCGACCAGATCAAGGCGGTGGCCGCCGGCGAATGCGACCTGGCGGTGGTGAACACCTACTACCTGGGCATGATGCAGGCCGCCGAGGACGCCGCCACCCGGGACATCGGCAACCGCATGGCGGTGTTCTGGCCCAACCAGGACGGCCGCGGCGCCCACGTGAACATTTCCGGCGCCGGCGTCGCCACCAACGCCCCCAACCCGGACAAGGCGGTGGAACTGCTGGAGTTCCTGGTCAGCGACGAGTCCCAGCAATGGTACGCGGAGACCAACCACGAATACCCGGTGCGCCCGGGCGTGCCGGTGAGCGAGCGCCTGCGATCCTGGGGCAAATTCAAGCAGGACGACCTGCCCCTGGTGAAACTCGGCGAGCTGAACGCCGAGGCGGTGAAGGTCATGGACCGGGCGGGCTGGAAATAACCCCTTGCCTCCCGGCTTCCCCGGGCGCGTGCGCGTCCGCTCCTGGCTGCTGCTGAGCCTGGCGCTGGCGCTGGCCGCGCCGGTGCTGGTGGTGGCCGGCAGCTGGCTGGCCGGCGCGTCCCCCAACTGGGCCCACCTGCGCGCCACCGTCCTGCCGGACTACGCGCGGCTGTCGCTGCTGCTGGCCGCCGGCACCGGCCTGGGCACCCTGGTGATCGGCGTGGGCGCCGCCTGGGCGGTGGCGCGTCTGCGCTTTCCCGGCCACGGTGTGCTGGAATGGGCCCTGCTGCTGCCCCTGGCCTGCCCCGCCTACCTGATCGCCTACACCTGGACCGGCCTGCTGGCCAGCGAGGGCGCCCTGCAGCAGGCGCTGGCCGTGTCGTTGCCGGACATCCGCGGCCCCGCCGGCGCGGTGGCCATGTTCACCCTGGTGCTCTACCCCTATGTGTACCTGATGGCGCGGGCCGCCTTCGTCGGCCAGTCCGCGCTGGCCCAGGAAGTGGCGCGCACCCTGGGCGCCGGCCCCTGGCGGCGCTTCTTCCGGGTCGCCCTGCCCCTGGCCCGTCCCGCCATCGTCGCCGGCCTGGCGCTGGTGCTGATGGAAACCCTGGCCGACTACGGCACCGTGGCCTACTTCGGCGTGCCCACCCTGAGCACCGGCATCTACCGCACCTGGTTCGGCCTGGGCGACCGCCTGGCGGCGGCGCAGCTGGCCGGCGTGCTGCTGGTGGCCATGGTCGCGCTGCTGTGGGTGGAACGCCGCGCCCGCCAGCAACGCCGCATCGCCGGGGCGGACGGCCCGCCGGCGCCGCCCCGGGTGCTCACCCGGGCCCGGGGCCTGCCCCTGGCGGCGCTGCTGTGGCTGCCGGTGGTGTTCGGCTTCCTGCTGCCGGCGCTGCAACTGGCGGCCTGGAGCCTGCCGCGCTGGCGCGGCCTGCTGGCGCCGGACTTCCTGCGCCTGCTCGGCACCAGCCTGCTGATCGCCGGCTGCACCGCGGCGGCGGCCACCGCCCTGGGCCTGCTGCTGGTGTGGGCCCGGCGCCTGCACGCCGACCGCCCGCGCCGGCTGGCGGCGCGCCTGGCCGGATTCGGCTACGCGGTGCCGGGCACCGTGCTGGCGGTGGGCGTGGTGATCGTGCTGGCCAGCGTGGACCGGGGGCTCAACGGACTGCTCGCCGGCCTGGGGCTGCCCCGGCCCGGGCTGCTGTTCTCCGGCACCCTGTTCGCGGTGATCTTCGCCTGCACGGTGCGCTTCCTGACCATCCCGGTGCAGGGGCTGGACGCCGGCCTGCAGGCACTGTCACCCAACCTGGACAGCGCCGCCCGCTCCCTGGGCCGGCGCCCGCCGGGCCTGCTCCGCCACGTGCACCTGCCACTGCTGCGCGTGCCCCTGGCCACCAGCGCCCTGCTGGTGTTCGTGGACACCCTCAAGGAACTGCCGGCTGCGCTGGTGCTCAGACCTTTCAACACCAACACCCTGGCGGTGCGCGCGTTCGAACTGGCCTCCGACGAACGGCTGGCGGACGCCGCCCTGCCGGCGCTGGCGATTCTGCTCGCCGGGGTGGTGCCGGTATTGTTGCTGACCCGTTCCATGCGCCCCGCCGGCCAGGCCACGCCGGTGGACGCCCGCTCGCCCGTGGAGAGCCATGCTGACCCTCGATGATCTGTCCCTGCGTTTCCAGCATCAGCCGGTGCTGGAAACGGTGAGCCTGACCCTGGAGGAAGGCCGCATCGGCTGCCTGATCGGCCCGTCCGGCTGCGGCAAGACCTCACTGCTGCGGCTGATCGCCGGTTTTCTGACGCCGTCCGCCGGGCGCGTCGCCCTGCATGGCGACACCGTGGCCGGCGCCGGCCGCTGGGTGACGCCGGAGGCGCGCCGGGTGGGCATGGTGTTCCAGGACATCGCCCTGTTTCCGCACCTGGACGTGGCCGCCAACATCGCCTTCGGCCTGCACGGCCAGCCGGCGGCGCGGCAGCGCCAGCGGGTCGAGGAATTGCTCGCTCTGGTGGGCCTGCCCGGGCTCGGCGGCCGCTACCCCCACCAGCTTTCCGGCGGCCAGCAACAGCGCGTGGCCCTGGCCCGGGCCCTGGCGCCGCGCCCCCGGCTGTTGCTGCTGGACGAGCCGTTTTCCGCCCTGGACGCGGAACTGCGCGAACAGATCAGCCGCGATGTGCGCCACATCCTGCGCCGGGAAGGCATCACCGCCCTGTTCGTCACCCATGACCAGAACGAGGCCTTCGCCCTGGCGGATCAGGTCGGGGTGATGAGCGAGGGGCGTCTGCTGCAATGGGATACGCCCTACCGGGTCTATCATCGGCCGGCGCACCGTTTCGTGGCGGATTTCATCGGCGGCGGCGTGCTGATTCCCGGCCGCGTCAGCGGACCGCGCCGGGTGGAAACGGCGCTGGGAGAACTGGGCGGGGACCTGCCGGACGGCGTCGCCGACGGCGCTCCGGTGGACGTGCTGCTGCGCCCGGATGATCTGGTGATCGACGATGCCGGCCCGCGCCGGGCGCGGGTGGTGGAGCGGGTATTCCGGGGCGCGCGCATGCTCTACACCCTGGAGCTGGACAACGGCCAGCGGCTACCCTGCCTGGCGCCCAGCCACCACGCCCACGAGGAAGGCACGGGCGTGGCGGTGCGCCTGGATCTGGAACACCTGGTGGTGTTCGCGCGGGTTTAGTCGAGCAGGTTCACCAGCCGTTGGCGAATGGTGCTGGTGCATTCGTCGATGATGGACGCCACCAGCTCCTCGCAGGACGGGATGGCGTCGATCAGGCCCTGCACCATGCCGCTGGTCCAGATGCCGTAGTCCACGTCGCCCTCGGTGAGCGCCACCTTGCCCTTGGCACCGGCCACCATGTCGCTGATCAGCTCGAACTTCATGTCCTTGCCGGCCTCGCGCTCGATCTCGTTGACCCGCTCGGCCACCTTGTTCTTGTACACCCGGGCGGTGTTGCGCAGGGGCCGGTAAACCAGCGTGGTATCCCGTTCCGTGCCCTCGACGATGGCGCGCTTGATGTTGTCGTGGATGGGCGCTTCCTTGGTGGCCATGAAGCGCGTGCCCATGTTGATGCCGTCGGCGCCCAGGGCCAAGCAGGCGGCCATCTGGGTCCCGGTGCCGATGCCGCCGGAAGCGACCATGGGGATGTCCAGCACCTTGGCGGCGGCGGGCAGCAGCACCAGGTTGGTGACGTCGTCCTCGCCCGGGTGGCCGGCGCACTCGAAGCCGTCCACGGACACCGCCGCGCAGCCCAGGCTCTGGGCCTTCAGGGAGTGGCGCACGGAGGTGCACTTATGGATCACCTTGACGCCGTGCTCGTTGAACAGGGGCATGAACGGCTCCGGGCTGCGCCCGGCGGTTTCCACGATCTTCACCCCGGCCTCGACGATGGCCTGGGCGTACTCCTCGTAGGGCACCGGCTTGATGGTCGGCAGCAGGGTCAGGTTGACGCCGAACGGCTGGTCGGTCATCTCCTGGCAGCGGGCGATTTCCCGGGCCAGATCCTCCGGCGTGGGCTGGGTCAGGCCGGTGATGATGCCCAGAGCGCCGGCATTGGACACCGCGGAGGCCAGCTCCGCGTAGCCCACGTTCTGCATGCCGCCCTGGATAATCGGGTAGCGGGTACCCAGCATTTCGGTAAGACGTGTTTTCATGGCGATCTCTCTCCCAAGGTGATTGGCCGACCCTACCCAGGGGCCCGGGCAAGGACAATGATCTTATCCGTCACCAACTGTGGCGGAAACGACCTGACGGCGCACCCGCCGGTCGCCGAACAGGTACAACCCCAGCGCCGCCACGATCACCGCCGCCCCGGCCAGCACCCGGGGACCCAGCTGTTCATCGTTGAGCAACGCCCCCAGGGACAGCGCCAGCACCGGCGTGATCAGCGTCACCAGGGCCACGGTGGCCGCCGGCAACCGGGTCAGCACCAGGAAGTAGCAATAGAACCCCACCAGGGAACCGAACACCGCCAGGTAGACGATGGCGCCCAGGCCACGCACGTCGCCGCTCCAGGCAATGCCCTGGCCGGTGGCCAGCAGCGCCGCGCCGTACAACGGCAGCGACAGCAGCAGCCCGCCCACGGTCTGCTGCATGGGCGCCAGGCCGGCGCCGAGCCGCTGCACCACGATGCCGGACAACGCGAACAGGCTCACCGCCGAAAGAATCCACAGCATGCCCCGGCCACGCTGGTCCACGGTGTCGGCGCCCTGCCACAGCGCGCCCAGGCTGTCGCCGAACACCAGCGCCAGCCCGGCCAGGCCCAGCAGGCAGGCGCCCCAGTGCCAGCCGTTGAAACGCTGGCCGCCGGGCAGCCACTGCATCATCACCCCGGAAATCAGCGGCGCCATGCCGAACACCACCGAGATCAACCCGGAGGGCAGGTCCCGCGCCGCCATATAGCTGCAGCCCATGGCGCCGAAAATGCCCGGCAGGGCGGCGCCGTAGCTGGTCAGGGCGCGCCGGTGCAGCGGCAACCCCTGGCCGCGCGCCCACAGCCAGAGCAGACCCAGCGCCGCCGCCAACGCCATGCGCGAACCGGCGGCGGCGAACGCCGGCAACGCCTCGCCGCTCCACTTGATCCCCAGGGGCGTGGTCGCCCAAACGGCGATCACGATCAGATAAGCGGCCAGGGTATTCATGGCGTTCCTTGAAAAAAGGGGCGGGGTTGTTCCGGGCCGGGCACCCGGGGAGAATGCGTCGTTAAAACAATAAAGCCGCGGGCAGGAAGCACCGCGGCCGGCGGAACGGCGTCAGCCGCTCACGCCCTCGGCGGCGAACCGCGCCATCGGCCATGCGGCCAACGGTTCGTCCGAAAACGGCTCGGCTTGCGAATAAAAACAGACATGCGACTATTCTGCGTCAAAGGGTTGGTGACAACAAATGGATATCTATCTTGTAGGCGGCGCGGTTCGCGACGAACTGCTCGGCCTTCCCGTCAAGGAACGAGACTGGGTGGTGGTGGGTGGCACCCCGCAACAACTCGCTGACCAGGGCTTCCGCCCGGTGGGCAAGGATTTTCCCGTTTTTCTGCACCCCGAAACCCGCGAGGAATACGCTCTGGCGCGCACCGAGCGCAAGAGTGGCCACGGCTACGGCGGGTTCGCCTTCCACACCGATCCCGCCATTACCCTGGAAGAGGATCTGATCCGCCGGGACCTGACCATCAACGCCATGGCGCGCACCGCCGACGGCCAGGTGATCGACCCCTACAACGGCCGCCAGGACCTCAAGGCCCGGATACTGCGTCACGTCTCCCCGGCCTTCGCCGAGGACCCGCTGCGGGTGCTGCGCGTGGCGCGCTTCGCCGCCCGCTACCGCTGCCTGGGCTTCCAGGTGGCGGAAGAAACCGTGGAGCTGATGACCCAGATCGCCCTCAGCGGCGAGCTTGAGCACCTGCCCGCCGAGCGGGTCTGGAAGGAAACCAGCCGCGCCCTGATGGAGCGTTCCCCGCAGGCTTTCTTCCAGACCCTGCACGATTGCGGCGCCCTGGCCGAACTGTTCCCGGAGCTGGCCAACCTGGACGGCGTGCCGCAATGCCCGGACCACCACCCCACCGTGGACGTGCTCACCCACCAGTACCGCTGCCTGGCCCAGGCGGCCCGCCAGAAGCTGCCGTTGACGCCCCGTTTCGCCCTGCTCTGCCACGATCTCGGCAAAGCGGAAACGCCCCCGGACGGCTGGCCGGAGCACCGGGGCCACGAGCGGCGCAGCGAGAACCTGGCCCGGGAATTCGCCGAACGGCTCAAGGTGCCGAAGGACCTGGCCGAAGCCGGCGTTACCATGGCGCGCTGGCAACGCCGTGGCCAGCGCGCCCTGACCCTGCGACCGCCGGACATCTGGGAGATGCTGCGCAGCCTGGACGTGATTCGCCGCCCGCGGCGCCTCAAGTTCTTCATCGGCGCCTGCGAAGCCTGCGCGCGCGCCTGCGCCGCCGATCCCAAGGCGCCGTTTCCGCAGGGCGAGTTCCTCCACGGCGCCGCCGAGGCGGTGCGTCAGGTGGATGTAGCCGGGTTGCGCAACGCGGGCCTGGCCGGGCCGGCCCTGGGCCACGCCCTGGACGAGAAACGCATCAAGACCATCAGAGAGTACAAACGGGAGTTCATCGAACAATGGCGCCAGTAGCCCTGGTCACCGGCAGCGCGCGCCGCATCGGCGCGCGCATCGTCCGCACCCTGCACGCCCGCGGCTGCCGGGTACTGATCCACTACCGTCACAGCGAAGCGGACGCCCATGCCCTGGCCGGGCAACTCAACGCCCTGCGCCCGGACAGCGCCGCCCTGCTGCGCGCAGACCTCACCGACCCGGACGCCGTGCGCGGCCTGGCGGAGCAGGCCCGCGCCCGCTTCGGGCGCCTGGATCTGCTGGTCAACAACGCCTCCAGCTTCTACCCGACCCCCGTCGCCGAGGCCGATGACGACGACTGGGACGCGCTCATGCACAGCAACCTGCGCGCCCCCTTCCTGCTCAGCCAGGGCCTCGCCGGCGCCCTCGCCGCCGCCGACGGCGGCGCCATCGTCAACATCGTCGACGTCTACGCCGACAAACCCCTGGCCGCCCACCCGCTTTACTGCATGGCCAAGGCCGGCCTGGCCATGATGACCAAGAGCCTGGCCCGGGAACTGGGCCCGGCGATACGCGTCAACGGCGTCTCCCCCGGCCCCATCCTGTGGCCGGAACAGGGTGCCGAGGACCAGGACGCCATCCTCGACGCCACCGCCCTGAAACGCGCCGGCGACCCGGACGACATCGCCAACACCGTGGCCTGGCTGGCCCTGGACGCCCCCTACGTCACCGGCCAGATCCTGGCCGTGGACGGCGGCCGCTCCCTCGCCCTCGCCGGCGCCTGACCACCACAAACCACTGATCGACAAGGAATAAATCAAAAAACGGATGGATTTTCGGGCCTTAGGCCACGTTAACGACATTGAATAGACGCCTCTAAGAGGACAAAGACCGAACATACGCTGCGTTAACAACCGGTATTTGCCCCCCCCCCCCAAAAGCCCTTCCAAGGCAGAATATTTGCCATTACTACCTTGTTTAAATCAATAAATTCAATGACTTGCCGAAGTCCGCCCCTGGGTGACCTGGCCCGCTGGCGATGGCGGGCACCTGAGCCACGCGGCCATGTGACCGCCTTCACACTACCCCTTGTCACCCCTGATTAGGGGAATTTCTTTACCACCTCCGGCCGCTAGGGTTTGCAGGAACGGATGATGATGGTCCGTTTTCAGCATGCCGCAGCCGGAGAACAACGATGAAACCCGCCTATCGCTCGAGCGCCTCCTTGGCGCTTTCCTTGCCGCTTATCGCCTTCACCGCCGTCCTGCTCAGCGCCTGTGACGACGATTCCGATTCCGACTACATGGAGGAGGATACGGGCGTCAACCGCCTGGTCGTCAGCGAGGACAACGCCGGCACCCTGGCCGGCCTGGTTCTCGAACAATACGATTCATTGCGCTATGGCGTGATGCAGCAGCAGATCTACGAGGCATTGGGCAACGTGCTCGACGGAGGCTGCCTGAACGGCGGCGTTCTGCTGGAGCCGGAGGGCACGCCGAACCCGACACTGATTCAGTTCGATCACTGCGAGTACACCACCGGCAATGTCGCGGACGGTACCGTAAGCCTGGAATACGATGGTGGCGCGCTCACCCGGCTGGACGCCGAGGCGCTTCGTTTCGAACAGACCCAGTCCAGCGATTACGTCATCGTTCAAAAAAGCCAGTTGGACGGTGGCTTCGACCTGGTACCCGGCACCGGCTCCGACGAGGTGGACTTTATAAACATCGAGGCCACGCTAAGGTTGAGCGGCACGCTTGATGGCGAAGACACGCCGTTTCTCGATCTGACAATGGATTACCGGGGTTTCGACGCCACCTCCGAATACCTGAGCGACGGCGTGGACGGCAGACGTCTGGATGGCGATCTGAGCTTCTCCGGTCCGCTCGAAGGGCTGGTCACGGTGGTCACCGACACCGTTCTGTCATTCGAAAGCGATCTTTACTGCCCCGCCGGTGGGAGTCTGACAATCACCGGCGGCGACGGCACTTCCCTCAGCCTGAATTTCGGCACCCCTATCACGGTGACCATCAACGGTATCACCGCCGATTACGATTGCGATGCTTTCGAGGAATGGATGTTCTCCCAAATGCCGTCCCCGCCAACCAGCCCCGGGACATAATGCACATTGCGACGGGACGCCGGTGAAAGCCGGCGCCCTTTCCCCTTGGCAGACTGCGGCGCAACAACAACGCACCGCCAGGGGGAATACCATGTTCGCACCACTCAGGTTCTTATCGCTTCCGCGCCGGGTTCTGCCCGGCTTCGTTCTGCTGCTCGCTGCCTGTGGCGGCGACCATGATCACCGCCCCGTCGACAATACGCCACCGGACAACGATGCCCGAGCCATCGCCGTGGACGCGCGAAACGCCGAATCCTTGCTGGGCGAGGCGATGTTCGTCACCAACCTGATGACCCTGAACGTGGCCTACGACCTGAACATGTACAGCGTGGTGATGCCGGTGACCGCCTGCGACAACGACGGCACCGTGGCACGGGAAACTGAACCGGACGGCGCCGGGCGCGTCACCGCGATTGATTATGAAAACTGCCGGATCTCCCTGGGACCGGACACCGACTTGATGCTCGACGGCGACCTGGCTTTCCAGTACGACAGCGCCGACCCGGCCTCGCCCTTCCAGGTCGACGCCACGGCCTTTGTTTCCGACCTGCGCGAGAATCAGGGCGGCACCGTGTACGGCAACCACACCCGCCTGGACGGCACCCTGCACATGACACCGGACCCGATCGCCGGCCTGCCATTCGCCAGCGTCAGCGACGCCGGGCTGACCCTGGCCTTCGAGTACCTGGAGGACGATCAGTCCCTGCATGCTCGGGAGTGGCGATTGCAGGATTTCGCCGTGCCGTTCGCCGTGGATCCGATGACCGGCGGCATGGGCATCGGCGCCCGCGGACGGCTGTCGCTGACCGGCCCGGATCAGCCCGCCGGGTTCATCGACGTGGACACCGACCCGCTGCTGTCCACCTCCATGGCGGCCTGCCCGGACTCCGGCGACCTGACCGTCACCGGCGCGGAAGACAGCCAGGTGCGCCTCAGCGTTCAGCACGCCGATGAAGCGGTGATCACCACCAACGGCAATGCCCGGCTGATCGATTGCGGTGACCTGCTCGACCTCGCCGACCCGATGGCGGCGCTGGTGATCGCGCACTAAACGTCGTCGGGGTGCACGCAAAATTTCATTTTCCTCTTCATTCCTACCCCGATAGGCTTCCTCAACAATTTTTTATTGCATTATCTCCATAAAACTTAAGAAAAAATTGTCTTGGGATAGGGAAAATAAGACTTTATTCTTGCCGCCACGCTCCGGCGATCCGCTGGGGCGTGCCCGCCGTGCTGTGCGCCTCCGTACTGCTCACCGCCTGCGAAGACGATAATTACCGCCCGGATCCGGAACCGGGCGAACCCGGCATTGCGTTAGTGAACAAAACGGCCAGGGCAGTCGCATTACCGCGGACGGCGTGGGCACCCATTACACCTGCGAGGAATTCGAGCAGTGGATCACGGAAGCCATCGGCCCGATGCTGACGCCCTTCTGAGCCCGTCTCCCTGAGCCCGCTCAGGGCCAGACGAACGGCACCTGCCACAGGCGCTGTTCGGGGAAGCGATAGTCCTCGAGCAGCGCCGCGTAGGTGCGCTTCAGCACCGGGTGCTCGGTGCGCGGGGCCAGGTCGGCCAGCGGGCGCAGCACGAAGGCGTGCTTGAGGATCTCGCCACGGGGCAGTTCCACGCCGTCCACGTCACCGGTGAGGTCACCGTAGGTGAGGATGTCGATGTCCAGGGTGCGGCTGGCGAATTTCTTTTCGCCGCGCACCCGGCCGTGGGCGCGCTCGATGGCGTGCAGGCGCTCGGCCAGCTCGCCCACCGGCAGATCCGTGTCCAGGGACGCCACCAGGTTGTAGAAGGCGTCGCCGCTGAACCCCACCGCTTCGCTTTCGTACACCGGGCTGAGGCCCAGCGCGCCGAATTCAGCGGCCAGCTGATCCAGGCCGGAGCGGATATTGTGGTCGCGGTCGATGTTGGAGCCGAGGCTCAGGTACACCGTGGGCATCAGGTTCGCTCCCCGCGTTCGATGATGACGCCCACGTCGCGGGAGCCGCGCAGGGCGCCGGGTTTGCTCAGCCGCAGCTTGAGCCAGGCGACGCCGAATTCCTCCAGCACCAGTTGGGCGACCCGCTCGGCCAGGGTTTCCACCAGCTGGAAGTCGCTGTCCTCGATGTACTGAATGATGCGCTTGCCGATGGCCTTGTAATTCAAGGCGTCATCGATGTGGTCGCTGGCGGCGGCGCGGGAGATGTCCGCGACCATCTCCAGGTCGAGGCTCACGGTCTGGCGGATGCGGCGCTCCCAGTCGTAGATGCCGATCACCGTGTCCACCTTCAGGTCGCTGATATAGACGATGTCCATGCTGGTCCTTGATAATGCCCCGGGATTTCGTAGCGGGATTATAGCCGGTGGACACCTTAGCATTACAGGAAAGCGGAGTCTGGCTGCTGCCTTTGTGCGCGGCCGCCTATCTGCTGGGTTCGATTTCCAGCGCCATTCTGGTGTGCCGGCTGTTCGGCTATCCGGACCCGCGTACCGAAGGTTCCAGCAACCCGGGCGCCACCAACGTGCTGCGCATCGGCGGCAAGCCCGCCGCCGCCCTCACCCTGCTGGGCGACGTGCTCAAGGGCACGATCCCGGTGGCGGTGGCCTACGGCCTGGGCCTGAGCGCCTTCGGCGCCGCCCTGGTGGGCTTCTGCGCCTTCCTGGGCCACCTGTTCCCGGTGTTCTTCCAGTTCCGTGGCGGCAAGGGCGTGGCCACCGCCTTCGGCCTGCTGTTTCCGCTGCACTGGCCCAGTGGCCTGGTGGCCGGCGGCGTCTGGCTGGTGGTGTTCGCGCTGACGCGAATTTCCTCGGTGGCGTCGCTGAGCGCCTTCGTGGCGGCGCCCATCAGCCTGTGGTTCTGGCTGCCGGCGGCGTTCTGGCCCATGGCGGCGCTCACCGCGATCATGGTGTTCCGCCACCGCACCAACCTGGCCAAGCTGCTCAGCGGCGAGGAACTGGGGTTCCGCGGTAAGCGGTAGCGGCTGATCGCGACTGAAGTCGCTCCTACAACGGACCTTGTAGGAGCGACTTCAGTCGCGATGAAAGCCCGCGATCAGGCGCTCAGCGGCGCCAATTCCGCCAGTGGCCAGCGTGGGCGCACCGCGATCGGCAGATCGCTGTGCTCGCCGGCGGCCAGCCGCAGGGCGCCGGCGTAGGCGATCATGGCGCCATTGTCGGTGCAGTAGGCCAGCCCCGGGTAATAGACGCGCACACCCCGTTTGGCCATGGCCGCGTCCAGCTTCTCGCGCAGCGAGCGGTTGGCGCTGACGCCGCCGGCCACCACCAGCCGCTCGGCGCCGGCCGCCTCCATGGCCCGCCGGCACTTGATCACCAGGGTATCCACCACCGCTTCCTGGAACGCCAGGGCGATGTCCGCCCGGTCCTGGTCGGACAGGGCGTCGGCGCCGCCCAGGTCATTGATGGTGTTGAGGGTGAAGGTCTTGAGCCCGGAAAAGCTCATGTCCAGGCCGGGCCGGTCGGTCATCGGTCGCGGGAAGCGGAACCGGCCCGCCTCGCCTTTTTCCGCCAGGGCGGCGATGCGCGGCCCGCCCGGGTAGCCCAGGCCCATCATCTTGGCGACCTTGTCGAAGGCCTCGCCGGCGGCGTCGTCCACGGACTCGCCCAGGGGCCGGTAGTCACCCAGGGCGCGGGCTTCCAACAGCAGGGAGTGGCCGCCGCTGACCAGCAGCGCCACGAACGGGAAATCCGGGCCGTCGTCCTCTAGCAACGGCGCCAACAGATGGCCTTCCATATGGTGCACCGGCACCGCCGGCACGCCCCAGCCGTAGGCCAGGGAACGGCCCACGCCGGCGCCCACCAACAGGGCCCCGGCCAGGCCCGGCCCGGCGGTGAAGGCGACGCCGTCCACCTGCTCCGGCCCGCAGCCGGCCTCGCTGAGCACCTGACGGATCAGCGGCAGCACGCGGCGCACATGGTCGCGGCTGGCCAGCTCCGGCACCACGCCCCCGTAGGCGGCGTGCATGTCGATCTGGCTGAACAGCGCCTGGCCCAGCAGGCCATGCTCGGTGTCATAGAGGGCGACGCCGGTCTCGTCGCAGCTGGATTCGATGCCCAATACGCGCATGTTTGCTCCCGTTCGGCCGGCCCGGGCGCGATGCCCGGCCGGGGCGCGCATGATACCGCCTGGGCCGGTGCTTTGCATTTTCTCCGCGCTCAGGTAGAATTCGCGCCTTGCTGTCTGGGTGGTCGACCGCCACCCCAGGGACACCTGAGCCCCGACAGCCCCAATTAACCGCAATATTCAATATTCAAGGTAGGTGATACTTCATGCCTCAGGTGAAAGTGAAAGAAGGCGAACCCTTCGACGTGGCCCTGCGCCGTTTCAAGCGTTCCTGCGAAAAAGCCGGTGTGCTCTCCGAAGTCCGTCGTCGCGAGAACTACGAGAAGCCCACCCAGGAGCGCAAGCGCAAGCGGGCCGCCGCTGTAAAGCGTCACCTGAAAAAGCTCCAGCGCGAGCAGCTGGCGCGTAAGCGCCTGTACTAAGGACAACGCCGGGCCCCGCCCGGCGTTTCCGGTTTCGTCATGAGCGCGCTCAAGGATCAGCTCAACGCCGCCGTCAAGGACGCCATGCGTGCGAAGGACAAAGCACGCCTGGGCACCCTTCGCATGGCCACCGCCGCGATCAAGCAGGTCGAGGTGGATGAACGCATCGAGCTGGACGACGCGCGCGTTCTGGCGCTGCTCGACAAGCAGATCAAACAGCGCAAGGACGCCGCCAGACAATACCGCGACGCCAACCGGGCCGATCTGGCCGAGGTGGAGGAAGCGGAAATCGCGGTGCTCCAGGAATTCCTGCCGTCCCCCCTCACCGAGGCGGAAATCGACGCTCTGATCGATAACGCCATCGCCCAAACCGGCGCCGCCGGCATGCAGGACATGGGCAAGGTGATGGGCGAGCTCAAGCCGCGACTGCAGGGCCGCGCCGACATCGGCGCCGTCAGCGGCAAGGTCAAGGCCCGCCTGGGCTGATCCCCAACAACTATTTCGGCGCCGCCAGCTTTCGGGCCAACCCGAATACCCGTGTACTCAGCACTCGCATGGCAATTTCGTAGGGCCAGGCGCATTTGCGCTGGAACCAGTAGCCCATGCGAATATCCAGCGACGTAAATACCATGTAGCGGTTACGCCGCACCCCCTTAAGAATCGCCGCCGCCGCTTTCTCGGATGTCACCGCATGGCGCTGGAAGCGCTGGGTCATGGCTTGCACCTCCGGGTCTTCCCGGTCCACGCCGACGATGTCGATGGTCCGAACCAGACCGGTGTCCACCCCGCCGGGGCAAACCAGACTCACTCCGATGTCGTGGTGGCGCAGATCAAAACGCAGTACCTCGCTGATGCCACGCAACCCGAATTTGGTGGCGCTGTAGGCCGCATGCCAGGGCAGGCCGAACAGCCCCGCCGCGGAGGAGACATTGACCACGTGCCCCCCTCGACCCCGTTCGATCATCGCCGGCAGAAAAGCGCGCAGCACGTGCACGGGCCCCATCAGATTGATCTCAACCAGCTTGCGCCAATGTCGTGATTCCAGGTTTTCGATGGTGCCCCAAATGGAAATGCCGGCGATGTTCATGACCACATCCACCGCGCCCTCGCGCTCCTGCACCTCCGCGGCCAGCTCGAACACCGCCTGCTCATCGGCAATGTCCAATGTCCGACGCACCACCGTCCGGCCACTGATGCTCTCGGCACGGCGCGCGGTTGCCTCCAGTGCCTCCCGGTTGAGATCGGCCAGACACAGGCGCGCCCCTTCGCCGGCCAACGCCAGGGCCGTGGCCCGGCCGATGCCGCTCGCGGCGCCGGTGATCAAGCAAAGCTTGTCGTTAAAATGCTTCATCGGAGTCTCCTACTGCATACTGATCGTATGCTGTCACGACCGCACCACCAATGAGGTAGCGGATAATGCCAATGTAAGGGACCTTTCCCGCCCCCCCCCCTGAAAGCGGCGGAATTTGTGACATACTGCGAAAAAAGAGGCCGCTACCGATGCCATCCGGCGATGCGATAAAGCACTGGGTGTCGATTCGTCACCTGAAGCATTTTCTAGCCCACGGCGACGCCGTCGGACTGGACAGTGGCGCCTTGCTGAAACACCTCGGCATCTCGGCCGCGCAGTTGGATGACCCCGAGGCCACCCTTGCGGTCACCACCCTGGAACCTCTGCTCGAACAGCTCACGGCGGCCTCGCCGGATCACCCCATCGGCCTGCTGCTGGCCCGTGATATCCAGCCCGCGACCTTCGGCGTGCTGGGCCTGTTGACGCAGAGCTCGCCACGCTTCGCCGATGTGCTGGAATTGCTGGTACGCTACAACGGTCTGCTCAGCGACATCGGTCAGGTATCACTGGTGCCCGCCCCTGGCCGCATGGCGATTCGCTGGGAATGCCGTGCCGGCAGCCCCCGGTTTCGCCGTCACGCCCGGGAATATGTCCTCGCCAGCCTGGTAACCCTGGCCCGCGCCCTGCTACCCGTCCACTCCGACTTCCCGCTGATGGTGAGCTTCCCCCACCCGGCCCCATGCCGCCGGGCTGAGCGCACTAAGTATCAGGATCTGTTTCGTTGCCCGGTATACTTCGAGCGGCCCAGCGCCGGAATCGTGGTGCGCGCCGCTTTGCTCGACCAGCCCTTGAGGCACGGCGACCCGGCCATCCGCCACGCCCTGGAACGGCACGCCGATGAGTTGCTCCGGCACCGTCACCAACCCGCGCCACTGAGCGGCGAGGTGCGCCGGCTGCTTACCGCCATGCTCGGTGAACAAGATCCTTCGGCCATCGAAATCGCACACCAGTTGGGTCTCAGCGAACGCAGTCTGCACCGACGGCTGAGTGCCGAAGGAAGTAGCTTCCAGGCATTACTGGACGCGGTGCGCCTGGCGCGCGCGCGCGTCTTGCTGCACGAGAGCAACGCCCCCCTCGACGAAGTGGCGATGTACCTGGGCCTACAGTCACGCCAATCGCTGATTCGCTGGTTTCGCCGACACACCGGTCTGACGCCGGGCCGTTATCGCAAGGAGACCTCATCATGACCACTCCGGACCCGCTGCAACCCGAATTCGGCTGGGCCGCCCCGGCCTCGCCACGCCTGCCTGCACCGCCGCCGCGCGAACGCGGCCTGGTGTTTCGCTCCGTGTCACGCGTATCACGGCTGTTCGGCCGCCCCGACCTGCCCTTGGTGTTCCCGGTCATTCATCTCAACCCAAGGATCTTCTGGGGCTGGCTGTTCTTCGCCTCGCGCCTGATGCCCTGGGGCCGCCTGCCCGCCCCGGTGCGTGAGAAGATCATCTTGCGCGTGGCCTGGCGCTGTCGCAGCCGCTATGAATGGGCCCAGCACGTGGATATCGCGCTACGTGTGGGCGTCCAGGATCAGGAAATCCTGGCCATCACCCGTGCGCCCGATGACATCGATAATGACGATGATCGCCTGCTGATGCGCGCCTGCGACCAATCCTGCGCCACGAAGCTGATTGACGGCGACACCTGGCGAGCGCTTACGGAACGCTACTCGCAAGCGGATTTGATCGAGCTACTAATGCTGATCGGCCATTATGAAATGGTGGCCGGCCTGCTGATCAACTCCGGCATCGAGGCGGAACCGACGGTGGAGCGGATATTGCAGGACCTCTATCGGCGTCTGAATCTGGCCACTTGATCAAAACCACCGACAGGCGGAAGATTGCGCCCCATGGCCGGCCGCATTCCCGAACACTTCATCCAGGACTTGCTCGCGCGCACCGATCTGGTGGCGTTGATCGATTCCCGCGTGCCACTGAAGAAGGCCGGCCGCAACTATTCCGCCTGCTGCCCCTTCCACCAGGAAAAGACGCCCTCCTTCACCGTCGCCCCGGACAAGCAGTTCTACTACTGCTTCGGCTGCGGCGCCTCCGGCAACGCCGTGGGCTTCCTGATGGAATACGACCACCTCAGCTTTCCGGAAGCGGTGGAGCAACTGGCCACCCGGGCCGGCCTGGAAGTGCCCCGGGAGGGCGGCGGCGACGCCCGCAAGGAAAAAGCCCGCCGCGACCGCCTGCAGACCCTGTACGACCTGCTGGCCCGGGCGGAACGCTTCTACCGCCAGCAGCTCAAGAACGCCCCGGAGCGCCAGAAAGCGGTGAATTACCTCAAGGGCCGCGGCCTCACCGGCCAGATCGCCGCCCGCTACGGCCTGGGCTTCGCGCCGCCGGGCTACGACAACCTGAGCCAGGGCCTGAGCCTGGACAACGAGGGCATCGAACAGGCCCTCACCGCCGGCCTGCTGGTGCGCCGGGAAGACAGCGGCCGCACCTACGACAAATTCCGCGACCGCATCCAGTTTCCGATCCGCGACGGCCGCGGACGCACCATCGGCTTCGGCGGCCGGGTGCTCGGCGACGGCAAGCCCAAATACCTGAACAGCCCGGAAACCCCCGTCTTCCACAAGGGCAAGGAACTGTACGGCCTGTGGGAATGGCGCCAGAGCCGGGACAAGACCGACCGCCTCTATGTGGTGGAGGGCTACATGGATGTGATCGCCCTGGCCCAGCACGGCGTACCCAACGCAGTGGCCACCCTGGGTACCGCCACCAGCGAGGACCACTGCCACCTGCTGTTCCGGCAGGTCAACGAGGTGGTGTTCTGCTTCGACGGCGACAACGCCGGCCGGCGCGCCGCCTGGCGGGCCCTGGAATCCGCCCTGCCGGCCCTGGACGACGGCAAGCAGGCCCGCTTCCTGTTCCTGCCCGAGGGCGAGGACCCGGACACCCTGGTGCGCGCCCAGGGTCCGGAGGCCTTGTTAGCGCTCACTGACAAAGCCGACACCCTGGCCACCTACCTGTTCCGTCACCTCTCCGAGGGGCTGGACCTGAACACCGTGGACGGCCGCGCCCGCCTGGCGCGACTGGCCCTGCCGTTCCTCGACAAACCCGCCGGCCCCGTCTACCGGGCCCTGCTGGAGGAGGAACTGGCGCGGCTCACCCGCCTGGAACGGAGCGCCCTGGAAAAGCTCCGCGAAAACCTGCCCAAACCGCGCCGGGCCGCCCCGGCACCGCCCCCGACCCGCCCGGAACCGCCCCCCCGGGAGGCGGATCCCGGCCCCTGGGACGCACCGCCACCGGACGACGATCCGGGCCCGCCGCCGGACTGGGCGGATTTCCCCGGGGAGGCGCCACCGGCCCGCGCCCCGCGCCGCCCGGCCCGCCGGCCCGCCCCCGGGGGCCTGACCCTGGTGGAACGGCTGGTGCTGGTGCTGCTTTCCCACCCGGAAGTGCTGGTGGAGCACCCCCTGCCGGAGGGCCTGGATCAGCTGGAGCTGGATCAGCGCGACCTGCTGCTGCAGGTGGCCGCCACCGCCCGGGACCAGACCGGCTCCCCGGCCGCCCTGCTGGGCGCCGCCATGGCCCTGGACCACGGCGAATCCCTGTCGGCGCTGCTGCGCGAGGCCCTCAAACCGCCCATGGACGCGGACGTGGCGCGCCGCTACTGGGAGGACGCCCTGGGCCACCTGCGCATCATGGCCCTGGAGCAGGCCCTTGAAAAAGAGCAGCGCCGCCCCGATCCCGATGCGGCCCGCCTTGGCGAGCTGATCCAGGCGCTCTCCCAGGCCCGCTCCCGGGCCCGCCAGGGCCCCGGCTGAAGCCCTCCGGAGGCGCCGCCGGCCACGCCGGCGTGAAGACCGGGGGACTTGACCAAACTGGCTCCAGCCCCCATATCCACGTATAATATGCCGTTTACCAACGACACCTCGTCAACCTACGGACTTTTCGCATGACGTCTCAGAAACAGCAGCAATCACAGCTGAAGCTTTTGATCGCGCTGGGCAAGGAACAGGGCTACCTGACCTACGCCGAGGTGAACGACCACCTGCCCGAGTCCATCACCGACACGGATCAGGTGGAAGACATCATCCAGATGATCAATGACATGGGCATCAGCGTGGTCGAGAAAGCCACCGATGCCGATCAGATCATGATGGACGAAAGTGCGGAAAGCACCGACGAGATGGCCGCCGAGGAAGCCGCCGCCGTCCTCGCCTCCGTGGAAAACGAACCCGGCCGCACCACCGACCCGGTGCGCATGTACATGCGCGAAATGGGTACCGTGGAACTGCTGACCCGCGAAGGCGAGATCGAGATCGCCAAGCGCATCGAGGAAGGCACCCGGGAAGTGATGCACGCCATGGCCTACTGGCCCGGCGCGGTGGAAATGGTCCTGGACGAATACCAGCGCATCACCGACGAGGAGCGCAAGCTCACCGACGTGATCGCCGGCTACCTGGACCCGGACGACGACGGCGCCGCCGCCACCAACGCCAACAAGGAGCCCCGCTTCAGCCAGAAGAAGAAGGAGGAAGCCGAGGCCGCCAAGAAGGAAAAAGACGAGGAAGAGGACGACGACGAGGACAAGGAGAACAAGGACAAGGACGACGAGGAAGAGGAAGACGAAGGCGGCCTGGATCCGGTACTGGCCGCGGAGCGCTTCAGCGAGCTGCGCAAGCGCTACGAGAAAGCCGAGCGCTCCCTGAAGCGCAACGGCCGCGACCACGCCAGCACCGCCAAGGCCCTGGAATCCCTCGCCGATCACTTCACCCTGTTCAAGCTGGTGCCGCGCATCTACGACGAGCTGCTCAACGCCGCCCGCAACCACCTGGACACGGTGCGCAAGTTCGAGCGTCAGATCATGACCCTGGCGATCCGCCGCGCCGGCATGCCGCGCCGCGACTTCATCAAGGTGTTCCCCGGCAACGAGACCAACCTGGAGTGGGTCGACAACCAGGTGAAGGGCAAGAAGTCCAAGGACTTCGCCGGCAAGCTGGGCCTGATGAAGGAAGACATCCAGCGCAACCAGCGCAAGATCCTCACCCTGGAAGAAATCGTCGGCCTGCCGGTGGCGGACATCAAGGAGATCAACCGCCGCATCTCCATCGGCGAAGCCAAGGCCCGCCGCGCCAAGAAGGAAATGGTCGAGGCCAACCTGCGCCTGGTGATCTCCATCGCCAAGAAGTACACCAACCGCGGCCTGCAATTCCTGGACCTGATCCAGGAAGGCAACATCGGCCTGATGAAGGCCGTGGACAAGTTCGAATACCGTCGCGGTTACAAGTTCTCCACCTATGCCACCTGGTGGATCCGGCAGGCCATCACCCGCTCCATCGCGGACCAGGCCCGCACCATCCGGATTCCGGTGCACATGATAGAGACGATCAACAAGATCAACCGCGTGCAGCGCCAGATGCTCCAGGAAATGGGCCGCGAGCCGACCCCGGAAGAACTGGGCGTGCGCCTGGAAATGCCGGAAGACAAGGTGCGCAAGGTACTGAAGATCGCCAAGGAGCCGATCTCCATGGAGACCCCCATCGGCGACGACGAGGACTCCAGCCTGGGCGACTTCATCGAGGACGGCAACATGGATTCCCCGGTGGACTCCGCCACCTCCCTGGGCCTGGAAGAGGCCACCCGGGAAGTGCTCGCCAACCTCACCGCCCGCGAGGCGAAGGTGCTGCGCATGCGCTTCGGCATCGACATGAACACCGACCACACCCTGGAAGAAGTCGGCAAGCAGTTCGACGTGACCCGGGAGCGGATCCGACAAATAGAGGCCAAGGCGCTGCGCAAGCTCCGCCACCCCTCGCGCAGCGAACATCTCCGCAGCTTCCTGGACGCGGATATGTAAGCTGGTATATAACTACCGGCCCGGACGGCACCGCCGCCCGGGCCGTTTTTTTTGGGGCCTATAGCTCAACTGGTTAGAGCAGCGGACTCATAATCCGTTGGTTCCAGGTTCAAGTCCTGGTGGGCCCACCAATTTCTCCTCCCTTCAAATCTCATTGCGCCCCAAACCCCTTTATTCCTGGGCCCCATTCAGTATAGTGCGTCTTATCACGTCCCATGACATCCACGGACATACCCCCAGAAAAAGGGGTACATCCGGGGGCATTTCCGGGGACGCCAAGGCAGATACCCCCAAAGGGAGGACGCATGAAACTAACCGCTACCGCAGCCAAACAAGCCAAACCCAAAGACAAACAATACAAAATGGCCGACGGCAACGGTCTCTACCTCCTGGTCACGCCAAAAGGCCAAAAGTACTGGCGGCATAAGTACCGTTTTGCCGGCAAGGAGAAAACTCTGGCTCTTGGCGTTTATCCTGAGGTCTCCTTGAAAGCAGCGCGACTCGCCCACCAGGAGGCGAGATCAAAAATTGCATATGGAGTCGACCCCAACGCAGAAAAGCGTGTGGCTAAACTAACGCGCCACCTCTCAGCCGAGGAAAGCTTTGAAGCCATAGGCCGTGAGTGGTTTGAAAGCCACATGAGCGACAAGTCTCCCGGCCACCGCAATCGGGCATTGCGCATGTTGGAACGCAACCTGTTCCCCACATTGGGAAGCCGCCCCATTGCTGAAATCAAGGCGACCGAGGTGCTGGCGGCACTCCGCCGCATCCAGAGCCGAGGCACCGTAGATACCGCGCACAGGGCAAAACAGACGGCGGGCCAGGTTTTCCGTTATGCCGTACAAACAGGCCGAGCCGAGCGCGACCCCAGCGCAGACCTTAAAGGCGCGCTGACCAGCCCCAAGACAAAGCACCTAGCGGCTATTACTGACCCCATAGAGTTGGGCCGATTGCTCAGAGCAATGGATGGCAGCACCTCCGGACAGGTTGTTAAGACAGCCCTCCTGCTCTCCCCTATCCTTTTCCAGCGGCCCGGGGAAATTCGCGCCATGGAGTGGAGCGAGATCAATTGGGGCGAGAAACGCTGGGAGATCCCGGCTGAGAAAATGAAAATGCGCCATGCCCATATTGTCCCACTCAGCCGCCAGGCTTTGGCGCTTCTTGAAGAAATTCACCCCCTGACAGGCCGAGGACGTTACGTTTTCCCTTCCGCTCGCGGGGCAAGCCGCTGTCTTTCCGAGAATGGCGTCAGAACCGCTTTGCGCGACCTCGGCTACGACAACGCGACCCAGACACCTCACGGCTTCCGGGCCACTGCCAGAACGATACTGGATGAAGTGCTGGATTACCGGACTGACTGGATTGAACACCAGCTGGCTCACGCCGTAAAAGATGCCAACGGCAGAGCGTATAACCGCACCAGCCACCTGAAGGCCCGGATCGAGATGATGCAGAGCTGGGCAGACTATCTGGACGAGCTCAAGGCGGGCGCAAAAATCATCCCTATGCCCCAGGCAGGGCAGTAGCACCTTTTTCCTAAGAGAAGTAAATCAAACGAGGTCATGCCATGAGCAAGAAGAAGTCGACTCTGGCACCACCACTTTTCGCCGATGATGACGACACCGTCATGTCGGTCTTCGGTGAGAGCTCAACGTTTAATTTTGTTCTAGGATACAGAGAGCTCATAACTGCGTTTGAGCATGCTTTAGCTCTGGAAAAAAGCCCCAAAAGACGTTTCAGCCATCTAACAGCGCTGGAAAATGCGGTCATAACCTTGAAAAAGGAGAGCACAACAACTGAACCCATTGGTAAATCGAGCTCACCACCGGAGCAGCATGCCATACAAAAAGCGGAAGAGATCATTGATCAAATACACGCCCTGGCTTCCTCGCCAAGCGGCGAGCCAGAACTCCTTTTGGTCTTCGAAAACCTCCTAAGATTCTCTCGAACCTCGTGGCTAGCCACAGGCTCCATGTCAGGCTTTGGAGCGTTCCAACACGAATCTACTCGCCATAAACAGCAAAGATCGGCCGCAGGATCCAGAAAAAATGAGACCAACCGCATGGAGAAGGAGCGCTCACTGAAGCTTTATGACCGCCTGAAAATTGAGCAACCCGGCTTCTCAATTTCTACTCGAGCAGACCAAGTCAAAGCCATGCGCAAAGAATCCAACTTCAGTGTAAATGATCACACGCTAAAAACCTGGCTGGGGAAACATGACAGGCAGGAACCTGGCAGAAAGCCGAAAAAAGGGTAATCAAGTGCGTATCGCGCAGACCTAGTATTCATAAAGACTGAAATGACAAGAATGGGATACGTCGTCCATTAAGACACGGAGGCGTATCAATGAATACCACGACACTCCCTGAAACCGGGTATCTTCGGCTCAAGCAGATCATCGGCCAGCAGGCCGTCTCCCCGGAACAAGCCGAGTCCAACCGCCTAAGCGGAAAGCGCCCTCTAACGCCCAAAGAGGGCATTCCGGCCATCATCCCCATCGCAGCTTCCACCCTGTGGCGCAAAGTCGAAAAAGGCGAGTTCCCTCAGCCCAAGCGGCTGCCGGGCCGGATCACAGTATGGCGCGTAGAAGACATCCGCCAGTATCTGGCACAGGAGAGCGCGTAATGGACCACCACGCGACTCTCATACCGCACTCCCGAGCCGAGACCGGCGCCAAAACTGGGGTCCGACAGCCCCTCAAGATCGCTCGAATCCTCGCCGTTCTATACCAAGGTGAGTCGCTTCATCGATTCGAGGCAATCAGGCTTGGCGACACAGCGCTGAACTCTACCATTAGTGCTTTGGCGAATGAGCATCACCTTGATTTCGATAGGGTAACCATCGCGCTCCCAAGCCGGTTCGGCGGTCCCGCGAAAGTCACAAACTACCGTCTCGCCGCGACCTCCCGAGCAAGAGCGGCAGCGCTGCTGAAACACTGGGGGGTCGAAGTATGATCCGCCAGCAACCGCGCACGACGGCAGAGCAGAGGTGTCTGCTGCCAATACTTTACCCCAATTTGCGAACAGCACAGGGCCGCAAGGCCCTGCCCGAATGGGGCTTAGGCAGTTCAGGCCGAACTTATCCACAGACGGTTATTCATAGTATCTATATAAGGGTTACTCCCCACTCCAAACACCAAGTGGCCGCCGGCGCACGGCCAATGGATTGCGGAAGGTAATCAGGGCACAAACGGTCAATCTTGGCGGCAAGGAGCTGCCCATCAACGCCAGCCAGCGGCTTGGGTGCTTTGAAGAAATACTAGTAGCGCTCAAAAGCCAAATGGATGCCATGATGAGCCACTACTCGCGGATCATGTTTCTCCGGCTCGACGTACGCCAACGCGATTACCGAGGCGACAACCGGCCCATGTCGGACTTGCTGCGAAAACTGAAGAAGCGACTATCGCGCCGCTACCAGACCAAGCGTATCGCTTACCTCTGGGTAAGAGAGCAGGAGAAGGCAGAAAATCAGCACTACCACCTGATCCTCATGCTGGACGGTCATACCGTGCGCCACCCGTCCAGGATCATCAAACTGGCAGAAGAGATAGCGGAAAAGTGGGATTGGCCCAAGCCCTATACACCTCAACACTGCTATTACCTGATTCACCGGGGCAATCAGGCGGAGTACAACGCAGCCTTCAAGCGTGGCTCCTACCTGGCCAAGGAGAGGGGCAAGGGCAAACAGGACCCGGCGAGCAACAGCTACAACCGAAGCCACATTAAGTTCCGGGCATGAAGCCAATAGGCGGAAGGTGTCATACCAGGTATGACACCCCGTTGGCACTGCTTCTCGCGCACCGGGGCGCCTAGCGCATTCTTCTCGAGGCGTTGATTCGGTAATACTCAGCAGCGCCCCAGGAATGGCTCCACCCCGACCAACATAGTACGATTGAATCTCAAATTTGGCATCCCGGCCGCAGCCCTATTGATGCCTCAAAGGGGGACGACTGAGCGTATGGATAAGAAGAAACTCAGCGAAAGAGACATCTGTACGAAATTTATCACCCCGGCCGTCCAGAAAGCCGGCTGGGACATCCAGGACCAAATCAGGGAGGAGTTTTCCTTTACTGCCGGGCGAATCCTGGTACGTGGGCGCTTACATACCCGCGCTAAGCAACGGCGCGCAGACTACGTGCTCAGCTATCAGAAGAACCAGCCCATCGCCATCATTGAGGCCAAGGACAACAAACACAGCCTGGGCGACGGTATGCAACAGGCTCTGGCCTACAGCGACGCCCTGGACGCCCCCTTCGTCTTCTCCAGCAACGGGGACGGTTTCCTGTTTCACGACCGCACCGGGCTGGGCGGGAAGACCGAGACCGAGCTCACCTTGGAAGAATTCCCCTCCCCGGCAACTCTATGGGCCCGCTATTGCCAATGGAAAGGCCTGGACGGCGCAGCTCAGGAAACTGTCGAGCAACCCTACTACGACGATGGCAGCGGCCGCACACCGCGCTACTACCAGATCAACGCCATCAATCGCACCGTGGAGGCCGTAGCACGCGGGCAGGACCGCATCCTGCTGGTGATGGCCACCGGCACCGGCAAAACCTATACCGCCTTCCAGATTATCTGGCGGTTATGGAAGGCCCGCCAGAAGAAACGCATCCTGTTCCTGGCTGACCGCAACATTCTTGTCGACCAGACCAAAAGCAACGACTTCAAACCGTTTGGCGACGCCATGACTAAGGTCTCCAAGCGCAAGATCGAGAAGTCCTACGAGATCTACCTCTCCCTCTATCAGGCCGTCACCGGCAGCGAGGAAGAGAAAAACATCTACAAGCAGTTCTCGCGGGATTTCTTCGATCTGGTGGTCATCGACGAATGCCACCGTGGCAGCGCCGCCGAGGACTCCGCCTGGCGGGAGATTCTGGATTATTTTTCCTCCGCCACCCATGTGGGCCTCACCGCCACCCCCAAGGAAACCAAGGACGTTTCTAACACCGACTACTTCGGAGAACCGATCTATACCTACTCTTTAAAGCAGGGGATCGAGGACGGCTTCCTTGCCCCCTACAAGGTCATACGGGTGGACCTGGATAAGGACCTTCAAGGTTGGCGACCCGAGAAAGGGCAACTCGACACCGACGGCAAGCTCATTGAGGACCGCATCTACAATGCCAAGGACTTCGACAAGACCCTGGTACTGAAGAGACGAGCGGAAACCGTCGCCGCCACCGTCACCCACTTCATGGAGCGGACCGACCCGTACCAGAAGGCCATCATCTTCTGCGAGAACATCGACCACGCCGAACGCATGCGCCAGGCCCTGGTGAACCTGAACCCCAAACGCGTCGTCGAAAACCGCAAGTACGTCATGCGTATCACGGGCGATGAGAACGAGGGCAAGGCCGAGCTGGACAACTTCATCAACCCGGAAGAGCGTTACCCAGTCATCGCCACCACCAGCAAGCTGATGACCACCGGGGTGGATGCCCAGACCTGTAAACTCATCGTCCTGGATCAAAGCATCCAATCCATAACCGAGTTCAAGCAAATCATCGGGCGCGGCACCCGGATTAACGATGACTACAAGAAGCACTGGTTCACCATCATGGACTTCAAGAAGGCCACCGAATTGTTCGCCGATCCGGCCTTCGATGGCGACCCAGTGAAGGTCTATGAGGTTGGACGCGATGACGATATCGTACCCGAGGATGAAACGATTCACGGCGTACGCGAGGAGCGCGGCGAGTACGACCGTATGGATACAGAGGACGGCTGGCATACCGATGACGCGCCTGGCGTTGAAGCCCTTGATGCCGAGGAACAGCAAACCAAGCGCCGCGAGACATTCATTGTCGATAACGTGGAAGTTAAGGTCGTCGCGGAGCGGGTCCAATACCTGGGCCCGGACGGAAAACTCATCACTGAGAGCCTTCACGATTACACGAAGAAGAAAGTGACGGACAGGTTCGCTTCCCTGGACGACTTCCTACGCCGCTGGAGCGAATCCGAGCGCAAACAGGTGGTGATCGAAGAGCTGGCCGAACAAGGGGTCCCCTGGGAAGCCCTGGCCGAAGAAGTGGAGCGCAAGACGGGGAAACACGCTGGCCCCTTCGATCTCGTCTGTCATGTGGCCTACGGCCAACCGCCGCTCTCTCGCAAAGAGCGGGCCGAGAACGTCAAGAAGCGCAACTACTTCGCCCGCTACGAGGGCCAGGCCCGGCAAGTGCTGGAAACCCTGCTGGACAAATACGCCGATGCCGGCATCGAGGAAGTGGAAGACATCAAAGTCCTCCAGCTCGACCCGTTCCGACAGTTCGGCACCCTCCCCGAGCTAGTTAGCGCCTTTGGCGACAAAGACGGCTACCTGAAAGCCGTTAATGACCTGGAAGCAGAGATCTATAGCCAGAATGCTTAATTCACTCGAGTTACAAGATTGCCTTGTCCAAGCAGGGTTTACGCCGGACATTAAAGTAAGAATAGCCAAGTTCACTCATGGCGAAACGACTGTCTATGTGAAAACGCCCTCAGGCAAAGGAAATGAAGATAGCCCTGTAATCAAAGAGCCCCTTGTATTGAGACCAGAGTGGCTACCTCTCCTCGACACGATTGGCGGGATTGAAGGTGTTTATCCGAACCGGGAAGCCTTCTTCCACAACTCCAATCTCAGAGACTTCCCTCAGGGCATCTCTTCCAGAGGTAAGATCAATTATAGGGGGCTGCCAGTAAGTGTTGAAAACAAACAAGCCCTCGCCAAACTGTTAACCTTGGTCTGTGATTTGGATGTTTCGGACCTGTCGTATTTCGACGGCAGCCATGAGCCGGAAAGCGCCTCTCTCTCTGAAACAGAGAAAGCAAGGCTGGCACTGGCACGCATTGGTCAAGGCAAGTATCGCAAGGCCCTCCTTAGCTATTGGGAAGGCTGCGCTGTCACCGGCGCCCACCAGCCAGAACTATTGAAAGCCTCACACATGAAGCCCTGGCGCTTTTCCAACAATAAAGAACGCCTTAATCCCTACAACGGTCTACTGCTGTCCGCGAATTTGGATGCTGCCTTTGATAGCGGCTTGATTACCTTTTCCTACCAGGGCGACATCCTAATTTCCAAAGGGTTTAGCGAGGCCAGCGATTTTGGCATCACACCAAAAATGAAACTCCGAAAACTCGATGTCCAACATCAGGAATACCTCACCTGGCATCGCGACAACGAATTTAAAGGATAATCCGTGAGCATTTCCACCGTTATCAAATCCATCCAGGACATCATGCGCAAAGACGTGGGCGTCGACGGGGACGCCCAGCGTATTGGCCAGCTGGTCTGGATGCTGTTTCTCAAGATCTATGACGCCCGTGAAGAAGAATGGGAGCTGATGGATGATAACTACCAGTCGCCCATCCCTGAGGCTCTACGCTGGCGCAACTGGGCCGCAGATGCCGAAGGCATCACCGGTGACGAGCTTAAAGCCTTCCTCGACAACACCCTGTTCCCCGGCCTCCAGAAACTGGAAGCCAAGGGCAACGACCAACGCGCCTTTGTGATCCGGGCCGTGTTCGAGGATGCCTACAACTACATGAAATCCGGCCAGCTGATCCGGCAGGTCATCAACAAGATTCAGGAAGGCATCAACTTCAACAAATCCTCCGAGCGCCACGAGCTGGGGGATGTGTACGAGCAAATACTCAAAGACCTACAGAGCGCCGGTAACGCCGGTGAGTTTTACACCCCTCGGGCCATGACGCGCTTTATGGTGAATCGCGTCGACCCAAAGCTGGACGAGAGCATCATGGACCCGGCCTGCGGCACCGGCGGCTTCCTAACCTGTAGCATCGACCACAAGCGCCAGCACTACGTCAGCACCGTGGACGACGAACAGGTCCTCCAGCGCACCATCCACGGCATCGAGAAGAAGCCGCTGCCTCACCTCCTGGCCACCACCAACATGATCCTCCATGGCATCGAGGTACCGAACCAGATCCGCCATGACAACGCCCTGGCCCGCCCCCTGATTAGCTGGGGCCCCAAAGAGCGCGTGGACGTTATCGTCGCCAACCCGCCCTTCGGCGGCATGGAAGAGGATGGCATCGAGACCAACTTCCCCCAGGCCTTCCGTACTCGCGAAACCGCCGACCTGTTCATGACGCTGTTCATCCAGCTGCTCAAGAGCGGTGGCCGCGCCGCCGTGGTCCTGCCGGATGGCTTCCTGTTCGGCGAAGGCATGAAAACTCGCCTCAAGGAAAAGCTGCTCACCGAATGTAATCTTCACACCATCGTTCGGTTGCCCAACGGCGTTTTCAGCCCCTATACCGGCATCAAGACCAACCTGCTGTTCTTTACCAAGGGGAAACCGACCGAAACCGTCTGGTACTACGAACACCCCTATCCAGAGGGCTACAAGAGCTATAGCAAGACCAAGCCAATGAAGTTTGAAGAATTCCAGACCGAAATGGATTGGTGGGGTGATGAGTCAAACGGCTTTGCCAGCCGGAAAGAGACTGAGCAGGCCTGGAAGGTCAGCATCGACGAAATTCGCGAGCGCAGCTACAACCTGGACATCAAGAACCCCTGGCAGGCCGAGGAAGAAAATCATGATCCAGATGAGCTGCTGGCCAAGTATGAGCAGCAGCAGGCGGAGATTCAGGAGATTCGGGATCAGTTGAAAGGAATTCTGACGGAGGCCCTGGGCCGCTCAGATCAAGAGGGGGCGGCATGAGCGCTGAGACGCTGATTACAGATAACCTAGATCTATGGACTGGAGCTATAACCAAAAGAATTACTAGCGGACGCGGAAGCAATAAAAAAATTGAGCTTACGGGTATACATAAACTCCGGCATTTAATCCTAGAGCTGGCCTGCCATGGGAAAATCGTTCCACAACTAGTCTCAGAAACACCCGCTTGTGAGGTCCTTGAAGATCTCCAGCTGAGGCGCAAAGAGCTCATTCGCAAGAAAAAAATCAAGAACTCAAAACCATTGCCGAATGTTTCAGCTGATGAGAAACCATCAAAGTTACCCTCAAATTGGGTTTGGACCCGACTGGGTTCTATCGCTGAGATAAACCCTCGAAATAGCGCTGAAGATGCTACGAAAGCATCGTTTGTTCCAATGCCATTAATCACCACCTCATATCATGGTTATCACGGGCATGAAACTAAGCCTTGGGGAAAAATCAAGAAGGGGTACACCCATTTTGCGGATGGAGATGTGGCTTTAGCCAAAATCACTCCATGCTTTGAAAACAGTAAAGCAGCTGTATTCAGAGGGCTCATAAATGGTCTGGGAGCAGGGACAACCGAACTCCATGTAGCCCGCCCTCTCAGCAATGCGGTTAATCCATACTACCTAATCCTGTTCTTAAAGTCCCCCCGTTTTCTGATCGCGGGTGAGAAAGTAATGACCGGGTCTGCTGGCCAAAAGCGTGTGCCAAAGGATTACTTTAGCTCAACCCCATTGCCTCTACCGCCAACTGAAGAACAACACCGCATCGTCCAAAAAGTCGACGAGCTAATGGCCCTCTGCGACCGCCTGGAACAGCAAACCAGCGACCAGATCGACGCCCACGACACCCTCGTGGACACCCTCCTCGGCACTCTGACCCAATCCCAAAACGCCACCGAACTGGCCGAAAACTGGACCCGCCTCGCCGCCCACTGCGACACTCTATTCACCACCGAACAGAGCATCGACAAGCTCAAGCAGACCATCTTGCAGTTGGCGGTTATGGGGTTGCTTGTTGAACAAAACGATCAAGGGGAAAAAGCTAGTTCTTTAATCTCTAGAATTTTAGATACCAGAGACCGGTTGGCCAAAGAAAAAAACATGAAGACAAAGGCCAGAGAGACAATAGACCCTGATGATACATACCTATCCATACCTGAAAATTGGACATGGATAAGGTTAGGAAACACAGCCAAGTTCATCGATTACCGAGGAAAGACACCTCGAAAAATCAACCGGGGAAAGCGGTTAATTACCGCCAAGAACATTCGACAAGGATACATTGACCTAACTCCAGAGGAGTTTATCAGCGAGCAAGATTACACAGATTGGATGACTCGTGGATTTCCTCGAACAAATGATCTCTTATTTACTCCAGAAGCCCCTTTAGGAAATGCTGCAATAGTCAATTTGGACGAAGAGTTCGCATTGGCTCAGCGCACCATTTGTTTTCAGTGGCACACCCCTGAAATCGCCCAATTCATGCTGATTCAGATTATGGCCTCTCCGTTTCAGGAACAACTTGTAAAGAATGCTACCGGCATGACGGCAACAGGTATAAAAGCATCAAAATTAAAAGAGATACCCGTTGCCATCCCCCCTCTTCAGGAGCAAGAGCGCATTGTCCAAAAAGTCGATGAGCTAATGACCTTATGCAACCGGCTACAGAAAAGCCTCAATCAGGTCAGCAAAACCCGCTGCCAACTGGCTGAAACCATTGTGGGAAGCGCCCTCCAATAAAGGCCCAAAGGAGAAATCATGGCAATCCAACAAGGCATTTGGCGCATCAACCCGGCTACTGGCAGCGAGATCGCCACCCCACAACGCCTCAACACCGCCCGACTGGACGATGAAAACCAGCTGGAAGAGCTGATCGTCCGGGATGTCTCCATTATCAACGGCGATTGGCTGCTGATTGGCCGGCAGGTACGTACTGCCTTCGACAAGCGCATCGACCTGCTGGCGCTGGATGCCAACGGCAGCGTGGTCATCATCGAGCTCAAGCGCGACAAGACACCCCGCGACGTGGTGGCGCAGACCATCGACTACGCCTCTTGGGTTGAATCCCTGGAAGATTCGGATCTGGTAGATTGCTATGTGGATTTCGCTACCCGCCATCAGCTCCCGAGCACCAGCCTGGATGCCGCCTTCCAAACACGCTTCGGCCTGCCGCTGTCCGATGTGGAGCTAAACGAATCTCACCAGATGGTTATCGTCGCCTCCGAGCTGGACGCCAGCACAGAGCGCATTATCAATTATCTGAACGACCGCCACGGCGTGGGCATCAATGCGGTCTTCTTCTCTGCGTTCAGCGACGGTGACCAGCGCTACCTGTCTCGCGCCTGGATGATCGACCCTCAGGAGACTCAGCACCTGGTCACAACCCGTGGCGTCCGTGAGTCCTGGAACGGAGAGTTCTACGTTTCCTTTGGGGGAGACTTTCGGCGCGACTGGGAAGATGCTCGCCGCTACGGCTTCATTAGCGCCGGCGGCGGCACCTGGTATTCCAACACGCTCAACATGCTGTCAGAGGGCGACCGTATCTGGGTCAACATTCCCAAGACGGGCTATGTGGGCGTGGGTATCGTGACCGGAGAGCGCATGCCCGTGAGTGATCTCACGGTCGACGGCACACCTCTCACAGAGCTCCAAAGCACCGTGGATTACAAAGCGCTAGCCGCAGAGCCTGAAGACACCACGGAGTATGTCGTGCCTGTCCGTTGGGAGCACGCCGTCCCGGCCAGCCACGCATTCGCCGAAACCGGACTGTTCGGAAACCAAAATTCTGTTTGTAAGCCCACTACCGCCAAGTGGTCGCACACGGTCGAGCGACTCAAACAAGTTTGGGGGTACGGCTTGTAAACAGAGTTGAGGACGCACCTCCACACCAACGCCGATCTAGGAAAAACACGCCTGGCACCCGCTTTCGGGGGTATTTATGGGGGCACATTGCTGGAACCTAAACAGGATTCATCTTTTAAATCATCGCGTTATGCTAATCATTCAAGTCCTGGTGGGCACCATTTTCGCCCCTCTCCCCCGGCGCCGTCCCCGTCGTTACTTTCCTTGGTCCGGGCTTCCCTGCCCCCATATTCACGCGCCACCGGATCCGTCCCGGCCGCTCTCCATATCGAGCCGGCTATACCAGATCCCGCTTTTCCGCTTTCGCCTTTCGGCGATCACGCAGCACGGCGGCACAGATAATCACCAGCACCCCCAAGGTCAGTGCCGGCCATACCAAAACATAGAAACCCAATAACCAGTTCATTGATTGATCCTCCGTGCGGATATCAAGATACGGAAGCGCCGGAGGGCGCCCCCGAATTCGCTTTCCCGGCATCCGGTTCATGGCCATCGTAATCACCTACCCGTTGCCGGATCAGATTGAAATCGAACGGCGCCTGACGGCTCATCAGACTCACCAGCACGCATACCAGTGTGCTGGTGCCATAAGCAGTCAACGAGGCCAGCAAAACGGTGTAGTCACGGAGAAATCCCGTGGCGAATACCACCATCGCAAGCACCGCCAGCAGTCCCGCCACAAGGCCAGCGGTCCGCCCCAGAAACCCAAACACCATCAACCCGATAATCACGCCGCCGCCGACACAGGCCAGCAACTCAAACAGCAGACCCGTGACGCCGTGGAGAGAAACCAGCTCGAATCGCGCCAGGCAGAATACCGCCATAGCGACCAGCACGGAGCTTGTGAACGCTCGATTGGTAACACGACTCCAATAGCAACTGGCGATCACGGGAAAGACGATAGCCCCCCAAAGCGCCCCCACGAACACCAACATCACGAGAATATCCAAGGAGAAGCTGGCGAAGATGATCCCCGCGGCGGTAGCCGCGATCATGGTTAGTCGGCCGACGAACAACATCCGTTCCGGACTGGCCCGGCCGCGAGCGATATTCTTTCCGTAGACATCGGCCATCATGATCGCCGAGAGCGCGGAAAGGTCCGAATCCGCCGTGGATGACAAGGACCCGATCACCAGCACGAAAAACAGAGCAATAAAGACGGGAGGCAGATAGCCGGACACCATCTGAGGAATGAGATTGTTCATATCACCATTGAGCGGCTCGACCCCCAGGGTGGCGGCCATCAAACCAATCATCCCCAGCCCAATGACAATGGCCCCATAGCCCACCGTCGCGGTGAGGAACGTAGGCTTGATGTGTTCCTCGTTCACGGCGAAAAGACGCTGGGATATGGTTTGGTTGCCAATGGCATACGCCAGTACCGCCACGAAAAAGGGAGCACCCTGTTTGAGTATCGCTTCCGAGGAGAAAAAATCCGCCTGCTCGGTGGTCAGATTGCCAAGGCCGGCGACCAATTGGTCGGGACCACCCATGGCGAAGAAGACGGCGGGGATAATGACCACGGCGATGGCCATAAGGGCCACCAGTTGGGCGAAGTCGGTCAGCACCGACGCACGAAACCCGGACCACAGCGTATACAGCAACACCCCCACGCCGGCCATAATCACACCGGCCTGAAAGGACAACGGCGAAAGCACGGAAACCAGGGCGCCCGCGGCCGTAAAGTTGACCATTAAGCTGATGACGCTGCCCAGAAGGTTGGAGAACGCCAGAATCAACTGACTGGAGGCACCGTGCCGGGCATGAATGAGCTCCCCCAGCGTATGCGCGTTCGGTGCCAGCTTACGAAACCGGCGCCCGAAAGGATAGATGAACAGGATCATCAAGGCGCCCCAGAGGCCATAATGAATCGGACCGGAAACGCCGTAGGTATAACCGGAAGTGGCGGCCGCATAGAAGGAGGCGGCCCAGATCCAGGTGGCCGTCATACTCGCGGCGCCAATGCCGAATCCGACGCGATGATTGGAAACCATGAACGCATCCGCGTCTTCTTTTTTCTTGCGAATGCTTAGGGTGAGCAGGTAGGTACCACCGTAAAAAGCCAGCATAAGAAGCACGATGGTGGCAACGGAGAACTGATGTAATGACTCGCTGTTCAAGGGCGTTTCCTTGTATTGATTGGACAGGGGCGCCCGGGGCCTGCGCGATTGGCATGGCGGGCGCGCTCATGGGCGTGGCGTGTCAATCAGTGAAAACCAGAGACTCGGCAACGACGAGCCGGGGGGCGACATCGCCAATGCCAGGGCGGGACACGCGAAGACCGGATCGGTCTACCCGAAGAGGAAGGGATCAGGCGGCGGGCGGCGTGGCATGCAGCGGCCCGCGCTCGAAAAGTGGAGTGTCATACTCTCCCTTTAACGATGACGTTAGCCGGTGGAAAAACGTGACTGTCGAGCGAGCCGATCAAGCGACGGGAACAAGTGCCGGACGGCGCTCGGGTGAAAACCGGGCAAATGGCCCAGGCTCTAGGGGCGGTAAGAATACTGCCTGGACCATGGCTTGTCCAATCGGCATCCGTTAACGCTCATCAAGAGGGAGACAGCGCCTTCAAACCCGCCAGGCCAATGAAAATAAGCAATATACACACCAGCCTGGCGGGACTGGCGGAATCCCCGAACAGAACAATACCCAAGAATACCGTCCCAATCGCACCGATTCCGGTCCAGACCGCATAGGCCGTTCCGACGGACAACTCCTTCATGGCGATCCCCAGCAGCCCCATACTGATCACCATCGCCAGGATCGTGGCGACAGTCGGCAACGGGCGGGTAAATCCTTCGGTATACTTGAGCCCGATCGCCCAGGCAATTTCAAACAGACCGGCAATAAAAAGCACTAACCAGGACATGGCACATCCTTGAAACGCAGGGGCCGTCCCCACCCGCACCATTATAGAACTTGCAGCCGGAAGGTCTACTTTGCCGCCCCGTTTTGGAGCACCCCCTGGCCGGCGACCAAGCTCCTTAGCACCTCGATTACCGGGACGATGAGCGATGATTGCTGATTTTTTCCGTATATCAGGTAGACCGGATAGGTGAATTCCGGGGCGTCCTCTTCGCGGCGAAGAGTGCCATCTTCAAGGTAGGGCTGCACCACTCTGGTGCGGAAATAACCGCTCCCCCCGTGCCTCAGTATGTAACGCAGCGCCAGCGGTCCCAAATCAATGCTGACGCTCGCCCTGGAGCGCTCCGGCCAGGCGCTGTCGTGCTGGCGCCGAAAATCCACACCCCAATCGACGTATACGTAAGGCGAGTCTCGCCCGGTGCCGCGCACCAGAATGAGCTTTTCCTCCATCAACTGTTCGACCTGCATGCCCGGCCAGTAGTCCGGCTGGTGCACCAAAGCGGCATCCAGAACACCCTGCTCCAACTTTTCATGCAGGATGGCGCGCTCGCCCACTTCGGCACGTATGGCGGCATCGGGAAAATCTTCACGTAAACGCACCAGCCAATCCAGTAGCCAGGGATTCCAGAGGCTGATTTCCGCCCCGAGAGTCACGGTGCGCCCCGCGCCCTCCGGCAACGGCAGCGAACGTCGGGCAGCATCCCAGGTGCTCACCAGTTGGCTGGCATGTCCGGCGAACTGCTCGCCATTGTCGGTTAGCCGGGCTCCGCTGCGGTTACGTACAAAAAGCCGGCAACCGAGTTGGCCTTCCAGATTGTGCACGCGGGCGGTGACCGTCGTCTGCGTCACATGAAGTCGCTCCGCCGCGGCCATGAAACTGCCGGAGCGAACGATCTCCAGGAAGGTGCGGGCAAGCTCGATGTCCATGCTTTATATCAATATTTATAATGTTAAAGCGCATTCTATTTCATTATTCCCTAAGAATGCATCCCGCCATACTGCCTCTCACGCTTGAATTGGATGGAGCCTTTGATGACCGCGCATGTCGCGCCCCCTTTCTCGGAAACGCAATGGCGGCGCATTCACGCCCTGCTGAAGGACCTGGACAAACGCCAGGCCCTGTGGCTGAGCGGCTATCTCGCGGGCCAGAAGAGCAATCTCGACCCATCAGGCCCGCCGGCCGGGCCAATCTCCGCCGTTCTGATCGCTTACGGCACGGAGACCAACAACAGTCGCGATCTCGCCATGCGCCTAAAGCGGCGCTGCGACGAAAACGGCGTCCCGGCGGACCTCCAGGACCTGGCGCGAGTGAGAGGGCGCCAGCTTAGCAAACGCGAACATCTGGTGGTGATTACCGCCACCCACGGGGACGGCGACCCGCCCGAGCCCGCTCTTCCGTTCTTCGAGACGTTGGCCGACGACACCGCCGCGCCCAGGCTGACCGGTCTGCGATTCGCCGTTCTGGCTCTGGGCGACAGTACCTACGAGCATTTCTGTACCGCCGGCCGCGAACTGGACGCGCGGCTGGAAGCGCTGGGCGGCCAACGCCTGATCAAGCGCCTGGAATGCGATGTGGATTTCGAGGGGCCGGCCAGGGAATGGCTGGCGCGGGTATTCGACAAACTGCCCAGGGACACACCCCCTGCCGTCGTGGAAAGCCCGGCCTCTCGAACGCCGGCCGTCCGGGGCTATGACAAACAGCAGCCACTGGAAACGGAAGTCCTGACCAATCAATGCCTCAGCGCGCCGGACCGGACCACCGCCATCCATCATCTTGAACTGGCGTTGGACGTAACGGACTTCCAGGCGGCGCCTGGCGACGCGGTGGGCGTGCTCGCCGATAATCCGCCGGAACGGGTGGCCGCGATACTCGACGCAGCCGGCCTGTCCGGCGAGCAGCCCGTGACGGTGAACGGTGTGGCACGGCCCCTTGTCGAGGCCCTTAGGCGGCATCGGGACCTCACTCTGCCCGGAAACCGGCTACTGGACTATTGGGCGGAATTGACCGGCGACACCGCCCTGAGGGACGCTGCAAAGGGGGGCGCGCCAAGCCAACGCGCCTTCCTCAAACGTCATCAGGTGCTCGACCTGCTCAACCACTACCCGGCCCGCCCGGACGCCGCCATCCTGGTGGACGTGCTGCGGCCTCTTCAGCCCCGCCTCTACGACCTGGCGAACAGTCTGGAGGCGGAGAGCGACGCCCTGCATCTCACCGTCAAGCACTTTCAATACGAATTCGAAGGCCGACGGGAAATCGGCATCGCGTCGCACTATCTGCTGAACCTGCAGCCTGGAGATCGCGCTCGTCTCTATCCGCACCGCAATGGCCGCTTTCACCTCCCGGACGACCCCCGCACGCCGCTGATTCTGATCGCCGAAGGCACCGGCATCGCGCCGTATCGGGCTTTCGTCCAGCACCTGATCGCCACCGGCCGCCATACTCCTTGCTGGCTAGTATTCGCGGAACAGCAATTCGAAGAGGACTTTCTCTATCAACTAACCTTCCAGGAAGCCCGGAGCCAAGGCGTTCTTGAACGCGTGGACACGGTTTTTCAAGCCGATCAGCCAGATCGTGCTCTGGTCGCACCGCTGCTTGCTCAACCCGACCACCTGATGGACTGGCTGAAACGGGATGCCCATATCTATTTCTGTGGTGACAAGGACACGCTTGGCGACGCCGAGAAGCGCTTGAAAGAGGCGGTGGACGATCGCCTCGGCGCGAGCCACTGGACGCAATTGTCGAAGGCACGGCGCCTTCACCGGAACCTTTACTAGGAGGTGGCATGGTCCATCGCGATTGCGATATCAGCCAACCCGTGGAAACGCTGCACGAGAACGAAAAACTGAAAGCCCGCAGCCACAACCTGCGCGGCACAATCGCCCATGGTCTGGAAGATGCACTGACCGGGGCCGTGCCCGGCGAGGATCCATTGCTGATGAAGTTCCACGGCATCTATCAGCAGGACGATCGGGACCGGCGTGCCGACCGGCGGCGGCGGCACCTCGAGCCGGCATACCAGTTCATGGTGCGCCTGCGCATTCCCGGCGGCATGCTGACCAAGCGACAATGGTCCGGCATCGACGCCCTCTCGCGCCGGTATGCGGAAAGAGGCATTCGTGTTACTACCCGGCAAACCGTCCAACTGCACGGTGTACGAAAACGTCATCTCCGCCCGTTGATGCAAGGCCTTCGTAAAATGAACCTGGACACCATCGCCGCCTGCGGCGATGACAGCCGGGGAGTGGTCTGCGGCGCCAATCCTTTCCTGTCCAGCGCCCACCGGCGGGTCGCGGAACTGGCCCGCGCCACCAGCGACCGGCTGCTCCCCCGAACCGGTGCTTATCCGGAAATCTGGTACCAGGAAACGGCACCGAAGACGGATAATGAAGAACCGGTCTATGGCGGCCTTTATCTGCCACGGAAATTCAAAGTCGGCTACGCCATCCCGCCGGTGAACGACATCGACGTTTACGGCCAGGATCTGGGTCTGATCGCCGTCGTCAACAACGGTCGACTGCTCGGCTTCAATGTCTGCGTGGGCGGCGGCATGGGTCAGTTGGACAGTCGCGAGGACAGCTATCCAAGACTGGCCGAGGAGATCGGTTTCATCGAGGCGGACGAAGCGCCCGCTTTCAGCGAAACGGTGATGTCGATCCAACGTGATTTCGGGGATCGCAAGGACCGCCATCGGGCCCGCTTCAAGTACACCCTCGACCGGCTCGGGATGGACTGGTTTCTGAAGGAACTGGCGTCACGCCGGGGACGCCCGCTGGAGCCGGCCCGGTCACAGCGCTTCGAACACAATGGTGACCGGCTGGGCTGGCAGCGAGGCGACGACGGGCTCTGGCACGCCACTCTTTACATCGAAAGCGGCCGGGTGGACGACGCCCTGCGTGCCCAGATCAGCGGGTTATTGGAACAGTACGGCGGCCAGCTCCGGTTAACCACCAACCAGAATCTGCAGCTGACTCATCTGGAAGAGCATGAAATTCAAACCGTGCACTATCGGCTGGAGGACCTGGGCCTGGCCTGGCGGCTTACGCCGGACACCCAGGCAGCACACACGCTCAGTTGCGTCGCCTTGCCTACCTGTGGGTTGGCGATGGCCGAGGCGGAACGCTATACGCCACGCCTGCTGGATCTATTCCAGCGCCTTAAAGGCCAGTACGGACTCGCCGACCTGCCTATCTCACTGCGCTTGACCGGTTGCCCTAACGGCTGCGCCCGCCCTTATCTCGGCGAGGTGGCGCTGACGGGCCGCGCCCCGGGCCTCTACAACCTGTATCTCGGCGGCAGCTTTCAGGGCGGCCGTCTCGCACGCCTCTACGCCGGCAATGTGGACGAAGCACGCTTCCTGGAACTGCTCGCCCCGTTGTTGAAGAGCTTTGCCCGTGATCGGAATGATGGCGAGCATTTCGGCGACTTCCTGATTCGATGGCGATTGCTTGACGACCAGCCGGCAACACCGACCCCCTGATACCGGAGCTTGCTATGTCCCAATATCTTTTTATTCAAAGCCAGGACCCTTTCACGGAAAGTCGCACCCGCCATCAATTCGATTTGATCGGACAGTTACACGAGGCAGGTCATGACGTCTCCGTTTTGCTGGTACAGAACGGTGTGACACCCGCACGCCGCGGAGCCCGAACCGGGAGTTTCGATCGTTTACTTGATTGGGGCGTTCCGGTTTTGGCGGACACGTTCTCATTGGAGCAACGCGAAATCGACGACGCGGACCTCAAGGACAATATCGGCTTGTCCAGCCTCCATGTCGTCATCGATGCCATGCTCGCCAACGGCAAGGTAATCTGGCACTGATTTTAAAGGAGACCAAGATGAGCCATCCACGGACTCTGACATTCGCTTTCATGGAACCACCGTTCGAAAGCGAACGCACTATTACCTTCTTTCGCTTATTGGATGCCGCCCTGGACCGGGACGTTGGGGTGCGTGTATTCGCCTACGAGGGCGCGGTAGCGCTGACCTTCGCCAGACAGCAACCTCACGGCAACGCCGTGCACGGTCGCGACAGCGCGGAAGAAGCCCACCCGCTTACCAAGGACTGGGTTCAGGCTTTGCAGGAAAAGGCACGAGCCCGGACGGTGGGCTTCGAGTGGATCAATTGCGGGCTGTGCGTGGACGAGCGCGGCGTCAACGATGTGATTGAAGGCTGTGGCCGGGGTGGCCCCCCGGATCTCTGGCGTTACGCGACCGATGCCCGCAACACCCTGACCATCGGTACGAGGTAACCATGAAAGTATTACAAGTGATCGACCAGGCCTATCGGACCACCACCGAGGAGCAGGACGACACCATCGTTTGGCTCACCCGATCCATGCGTGGCGTGGGGGGAAACCTGATGATTCTGCTCAGTGGGCACGGTGTGCATTATGCCGTGCTGCGCGAGCGGCAGCCGACGCTTACGCTGGGCAACTGGCGCCAGACCCAGCCCGCTGAAATTCCTCGGGATATCACTGAACTGGTCAACAGCGGTGTGCCGGTCTACGCGGTCCAGGACGACCTGGAAGAACGGGGACTTGGTGACTTGCCGTTGCAAGGAGGGGTTCGCCCCATCTCCCGCCGGGCGTTACCGGAACTGTACGAAGAAGCGGATCAGGTCTGGCAATGGTAACTCCCTCGCTGCATACACCTCTTTGCGAGCTGCTGCGGTGCCGCTGGCCGATCCTCCTCGCCGGCATGGGCGGCGTCGCCCGACACCGGCTGGCCACGGCGGTGGCTCAAGCCGGCGGCTTCGGCGTCCTCGGCATGGTCCGTGAGCCCGTGGACCGGCTGCGCGAAGAGGTAAAGGCGCTGCGCGCCGCCGGCATCAAAGGCTTCGCGGTAAACCTGATTCCCGCCGCCACGGAGCCCGCGCTTCTCGAACAACAGGTCGAAGCCTGTCTGGAACTGGCGGTGCCATGGATGGTGCTGTTCTGGGACGTCGACACAAGCCTGGTGCGCCGTCTTAAAGCAGCGGGGCTCGGCGTGATTCATCAGGTCGGCGGCCACGACGATGCCCTTGCCGCTGTCGACGCAGGGGCCGATATACTGATCGCCCAAGGCCTGGAGGCCGGCGGCCATGTTCGTGGCGAAATGACCACCTTCAGCCTTCTCACGGAACTGGTGCCCTGGAGTCCGGTGCCGGTTGTCGCATCGGGCGGCATCGCCGAAGGGCGCGGCCTGGCCGCCGCCTTGGCGCTCGGCGCCCAAGGTGCCAGTGTCGGCAGTGCCTTCCTGGCCACCCGGGAGGCCCACGCCCATGATCACCATAAGCGGCGAGTGGTCACCGCCCGGGGCGACGACACGGTCCATACCCGCCTATTCAACCGCAACTGGCACGAATCCGCGCCGGTCCGCGTCCTGAAAAACCGAGTTACCCGGGGCGAATACGACGATTTGAAAGCCCGCGGGACCAGCGACATCATCGGCGAACAGGATGGTCAACCGGTCTACCTGTTTTCCACGGATTCGCCACTGGCCGACGCCACCGGAGAATTGAATGACATGGCCCTGTATGCGGGCCAGAGCTGCGGTGCCATCCATCGGATTGACGACGCCGCGGAGCGCATTGATCAACTTGTCAACGAAGCCAGGCAGGCGATTGTCCAACTCCAAGGCCCCTAATGGGATTGATTCATAAGTCAATGAGGACGCCATGAAGCAGCCCGAAAGCATTCAGTGCAAACGCGTCTACGAAGACCCGGCCCGATCGGACGGGTACCGGGTGCTGGTGGACGGTATGTGGCCCCGAGGGATAAAAAAGCAGGCTCTGAAGCTGGACGAATGGCGCAAGGAGCTAGCGCCGTCGGCGGAACTCAGGAAGTGGTTCGGACACGACCCCCGGCGATGGGCCGCCTTCTATCAGAAGTTCCACGCCGAGCTTCGCGAACGGCGGGATGCGTTGAACGCGCTGCTTCGTAACTGTGACGGCCGGCCCCTGACGCTGCTCTATGCCGCCAGGGACACGGAGCACAACAACGCCGTCGCCCTGAAGATGTTTCTGGACTAAAACGCCGGCGGCTCCAGGATACGGATCAGGTTACGCCGCTGGGGCCGCACGATATCGTCCAGGGTGAACCCGTCCAGACGGGCGAGAAATTCCGCCAGCGCGTCTTCGAACATGCTTTTCAAAAGGCAGTTGGACGTGATCCTGCAACCGCTGCCCGGATTGAAGCATTCCACCAGCGCGAGTTCCGGTTCCATGGCCCGCACCACTTCTCCCACGCCGATCTCCGACGGCGCCCGCGCCAGCAGGATACCGCCGGCCTGCCCCCGGCTGGTGACCACGAACCCCGCCTTCTGGAGTTCGTGGACCACCTTGGTCAGGTGATGGCGGGAAATCCCGTAGGCATTCGCCACCGACGAGATCGTGAGGCGACGCCCCGGGTGCAAGGCCAGCTGGATCAACACCCGCAACGCATAGTCACAATGCCGGGTAATATGCATCAGCCAGGCCTCCCATCCGCTCGCCGGGTCAGCAGGATCCGCCCATAGCCGCCCAGGAACACCAGCCAGGCGCCACTCCAGGCGAGCGCGGCCAGCCACAGCCCCGCCATCATCGGCATGACGCCCAGGGCCACGGCCACCCGGGCCAGGCCGGCGCACAACATCAGCAGGTAGGCGGTCAACCCGCCGCGCCGCAAGCGTAAAGGGCGGCCGGTATGGCCGACCGCGACCCGGGTCATCACGCCCAGCACCATGGTTCCCATGGCACCGGCTCCCAGGGCATGCAGCCAGGCGGAGCCGGGCACCAGGGACAGCGCCGCCAGGCCCAGCAATACCAGCCCCGCCACCACCCAGAGGTGGCCCAGGTGCAATATCCACAGCAGCGGTTCACGCCCGGTTCGCCATCCGGCCCAGCCCACCAAACGCGCCAACACCAGCAGCGCCGCCAGCAACGCCAGCGCGGCCTGCCAGGGGGAGGACGTCAGGCCAGCGACCCGCAGGCACACCAGCACCGCCACCGTGATCAGGGCGGCACGGTCCAACCAGGGCCGAACGGTAACAAGTGCCGGATTCTCTCCCTGCTGACGCAGCCAGTTGCTCGTGAACGCCGGCGTGATACGTCCCCCGATCACCAGAATCAACAGGGCGCCGAGCAGAACCAGAGCATGCAGGTAGCGCGGGTCTCCACGCCAGTGGAAAGCGGCATCCAACCCCCAGAAAGCCAGCAGCACCAGCAAAACGACCATCTGCCGACGCTGGCGGGCGCGCCAGATACGCACTCCCGCATCCAGCATCACCAGGGGCACGAATAACAGGTCGAGGACCACTGCCCAGGGTGCCGCGTCGCCAGCCAGCGCCATCGCCAGGCGACCGGCCAGCCACACCAGCCACAGGGCAGCCAATCGCCACCCCGCCAACGGCGTCGTGCCGGTCCAGTTACACACCGCCGTGAGCAGAAAGCCGGCCACCGCGGCATTCAGGAAACCGGCCAGCATTTCATGTTGATGCCACAGCAACGGAGGCAATGCCAGGGTGCTCTGTCCGTGCCGCCAGACCCATAACCAAAGCGGCACCAACAAGGCGGCAACCAGCGCGCTGGAGAGGAAGAACGGGCGGAATGGAAATGCCCAGAGCGTGATCGGCGCGGGGCCGGGTGCGCGTTCTCGATGTTGATCCATAACAAGATTCCGGTGGGTTCTGGGTTCAAACGGGCCGCGGCGGCGGCCTTTAGATGTATTCTATATACATCTTTAATCCGCTCCAACTCAAGGATCAAGGGGGATCCATGAAAACCAGACTGCTTTTATTGCTGATCGGTATTCTGCTGCCATTCCAGATGGCCACGGCCGCCAGTGAGCCGGAATACCCCGCCGAGGTCACCTTCACGCTGCGCACCGCCGTGGCGGAGGGCAAGCTCGTTTATATCGGCCAGGGAGGCAACATCGATGGGCAGGTCAATCCTACCCTTCGGGTGCCGGAGAACGCCCTGGTACAGGTCAATCTGATCAACGGCGACGGCGCCATGCACGATGTGGTGGCGGATGCCTTCGGCGCCCGTTCCGACCGGGTCACCGGCCGCGATGCCAGCACGGTGATGGTGTTCCGTACCGGCAAGGCGGGTGAGTTCCGCTACTGGTGTTCCGTGCCAGGCCACCGTGCCGCCGGCATGGAAGGACTCATCCTGGTGGGCAAGGGCGCCTTCGATGCCGGCGACAAGGCGGCGGATCTAAGCCATCCGCCCACCGATATCCCGCCCGCGATCGGCGACCGGCCACCCCGTGACGTCTCCGTGGACCTCCATACCACCGAGAAGACCGGTCACCTGGCCGATGGAACCCGCTACAAATTCTGGACCTTCAACGATCAGGTACCCGGCCCGTTCCTGCGCGTCCGTCAGGGCGACCGGGTTACCGTGAACCTGCACAATGACAAGACATCCACCATGGTGCACTCCGTGGACTTCCACGCCGTGACCGGGCCGGGTGGCGGCGCCGAGGTCACACAGGCGGCGCCGGGCAAGACCGCGAGCTTCCGCTTCCGCGCCCTGAAGCCCGGCCTTTACGTCTACCATTGCGCCACGCCGATGGTGGCTCACCATATCACCAACGGCATGTACGGCCTGATACTGGTCGAACCCGCCGGCGGCCTGGCGAAAGTCGACCGGGAGTTCTACGTGATGCAGGGGGAGATCTACACCACGGAGGCCCATGGTCAGCATGGCGACCTGTCCTTCTCCCTGGACAAACTGCTGAACGAAAGACCCGAGTACTACATCTTCAACGGCGCCAGCGACGCCCTCACCAAGACCCATCGCATGGAAGCAAGCGTCGGCGAGACCGTGCGCATCTTCTTCGGCGTGGGCGGCCCCAATGCCACCTCTTCTTTCCATGTCATCGGCGAGATGTTCGACCGGGTCTACCATGAAGGCAGCCTGACCAGCCCTCCAATGCGGGATGTGCAGACCACCACGGTCGCCCCGGGCGGCGCCACCATGGTGGAGTTCCAGGTGGACTTCCCGGGCCGCTACATTCTCGTCGACCATGCGCTTTCCCGCATGGAACGAGGCCTGGTGGGCTTCCTGCATGTGAACGGCAAGGCGGACAAGGACATCTTCGAGCCCCTCGCACCTTAAAACCCACGGCCGGGTATCCACGGATGCCCGGCCCTTTTTTTAACTTTAAAGATGCATTGCGAATACATCTTTAAAGATGTAATTTAAATACACCTTATGAAAAGCAGTTCATCAACCCATGGGGAGAACCTCAGCCATGACCCACTATCGTAATCTTTGGTGGACGCTGATCGCGGTCCTCGCGGTCACCTTCGCTCTATTGGGGTATTTCGGTACCGAGGTGTATCGCAAGGCACCGCCGATCCCGGATCGCGTGGTCAGTGAATCCGGGCAGGTCCTGATGACCGGCGAGGACATTCTCGACGGGCAGACCGCCTGGCAGTCCGTCGGTGGCATGCAGCTCGGGTCGATCTGGGGCCACGGTGCCTACCAGGCCCCGGACTGGACCGCGGACTGGCTTCACCGTGAACTGGTTGCCTGGCTTGATCTGGAAGCCGAGCAGCGCTACGGCCTCGCCTACGACCAGTTGGACGGCGAACGCCAGGCCCTGCTCCGCCAGGCTCTGAAACAGGCCTACCGCGCCAACACCTTCGATCCCGAGCAGGGCACCCTGGTGCTGTCCCGGCAGCGCATTGAGGCCATGGCGCAGGCCGCTGACTATTACAAGCGCCTGTTCAGCGATGACCCGGCGCTGCGGGGCACTCGCGAAAGCTATGCCATGAAGGAGGACACCCTGCCCAGCCCGGAACGGCGGCAGGCATTGACGCGGTTCTTTTTCTGGACCGCCTGGGCGGCGGCCACCGAGCGGACCCCGGGCGAAGCGACCTATACCAACAACTGGCCCCATGAGCCGCTGATCGGCAATGTTCCCACCGCCGAGAACATCGTCTGGTCGATCGTCAGCGTGGTGTTGCTGATCGCCGGCATCGGCTTCCTGATCTGGGCCTGGGCCTTCCTGCGCCGGCATGATGAAGAGGAACCCACCGCGCCGGCGCGCGATCCGCTGACCCTGATTCAACTGACGCCATCCCAGAAGGCCCTGGGAAAATACCTGTTCCTGGTGGTGGCACTGTTCATCTTTCAGGTCTTCATCGGCGCCTTCACCGCCCATTACACCGTGGAAGGTCAGAAATTCTATGGTCTGGACGTGTCGCGCTGGTTCCCTTACAGCCTGGTGAGAACCTGGCACATCCAAAGCGCGCTGTTCTGGATCGCAACCGGCTTCCTTGCCGCCGGCCTGTTCCTGGCGCCAATCATCAATGGTGGCAAGGACCCGAAATTCCAGAAACTGGGCGTGGACATCCTTTTCTGGGCCCTGGTGGTGGTCGTCGTCGGTTCCTTCGTCGGCAACTATCTGGCCATCGCCCAGGTCATGCCCGCCCATCTCAACTTCTGGCTCGGGCACCAGGGCTATGAATACGTGGACCTGGGCCGCCTCTGGCAGATCGGCAAGTTCACCGGCATTGCCTTCTGGCTGGTCCTGATGATGCGCGGCATCACCTCGGCGTTGCGCCGTCCCGGCGAAAAAAGCCTGCTGGCCTTGCTGACCGCCTCGGTGGTGGCCATTGGCCTGTTCTACGGCGCCGGCTTTTTCTACGGCGAACGCACCCATCTGTCGATCATGGAGTATTGGCGCTGGTGGATCGTTCATCTGTGGGTGGAAGGTTTCTTCGAGGTGTTCGCGACCACCGCGCTGGCCTTCATCTTCTACAACCTCGGTCTGGTGAGCCGGACCATGGCCACCGGTGCCAGCCTGGCGTCCGCCTCCCTGTTTCTTCTCGGTGGTGTCCCGGGCACCTTTCACCACCTCTATTTCGCCGGCACCACCACGCCGGTGATGGCCGTGGGCGCCACCTTCAGCGCCCTGGAAGTGGTGCCGCTGATCGTGCTCGGCTATGAAGCCTGGGAGCACTCCCGGCTGCGCGAAAGAAGCCCCTGGATGGCGCAGCTTCGCTGGCCACTTTCCTGTTTCATCGCCGTGGCCTTCTGGAACATGCTCGGCGCCGGGGTGTTCGGCTTCATGATCAACCCACCGATTTCCCTGTATTACATCCAGGGGCTCAATACCACGCCGGTGCATGCCCATTCCGCTCTGTTCGGCGTCTATGGTTTCCTGGCGCTCGGCTTCACGCTGCTGGTGCTCCGCTATATCCGCCCCAATCTGGTGTTCAACAACAAGCTGATGGGCACCGGCTTCTGGCTACTCAACATCGGCCTGGTGTTGATGGTGACCACCAGCCTTCTGCCAATCGGCATCATCCAGTTCCAGGCCAGCGTCAGCGAGGGCCTCTGGTACGCGCGCAGCGAAGGCTTCATGCAGCAGGACATCCTGCAAACCCTGCGCTGGGTTCGCACTTTCGGGGATGTGGTGTTCATGCTTGGCGCCCTGGCGGTGGCCTGGCAGGTGGTGCTCGGCGTGATCCTGCATCGCGCGGAACCGTCACCGGAGCAACACGAGCAACCCGCTTCTCCCTGATTGAGCTGAATCGCGATCACGAACCAACCGCCCGGCGGCGGCCCCGCCGCCGGGCACCCGGAGTACGATATGGATGACAGCCTGTATGGCCTGAGCGGTCCCCTGCTGAAAAAATACGACCGCCCCGGCCCACGCTACACGTCCTACCCCACCGCGCCATGCTTTCGCCCGGTGGCCGGCGTCGAACGCTATCGCCATGCGGTGGAGCACAGTAATGGAGACCTGCTTCCCAGGCCATTGTCGCTGTACCTGCACATTCCGTTCTGCGAGAAGCTTTGCTACTACTGCGCCTGCAACAAGATCATCACCCACGACCACCAGAAGGCGGACATCTATCTGCGCTATCTGGAGCGGGAAATAAAACTGCAGGCCGAGCTGTTCGATCCGGATCGTCTGGTCAGTCAGATTCATCTTGGCGGCGGCACCCCCACTTTTCTTGATGACCATCAGCTGACCCGTTTGATGGACACCCTGGCGCGGCATTTCCGCCTCGACATAAGCCCCGCGCGGGATTTCTCCCTGGAGGTGGATCCTCGCACGGTCACCGGAGAACGGCTGGAATGGTTCCACGCCCTGGGATTCAACCGAATCAGTTTCGGCGTGCAGGATTTCGATCCCGCCGTCCAGCGGGCCGTCAACCGGGAGCAGAGCGAAGCGGCCATCGGTGATCTGGTGCGTTCCGCCCGGCAAGCCGGCTTTCATTCCATCAATCTGGACCTGATCTATGGCCTGCCTTTGCAGACCCGCGAGAGCTTCGCGGTGACCCTGGAAAAGGTACTGGCTCTGCGCCCGGACCGGGTGGCGGCATACGGCTACGCGCACCTGCCCGGCCGCTTCCGGTCGCAAAGATTGATCCGCACCTCCGACCTGCCCGGCGCCGACGACAAGCTCGACCTGCTGCGCCAGCTGGTCGAGCGTCTGCGCGCAGGAGGCTACCGCTATATCGGCATGGACCATTTCGCGCTGCCGGACGACGAACTTTCCCGGGCGCTGGACGACGGTCTGCTGCACCGCAATTTCCAGGGCTATTCAACCCACGCCCGATGCGATCTTCTGGGCATGGGCGTATCCGCCATCGGTAACATCGGCGACCACTACTGCCAGAACCAAAAGTCCCTCAAAACCTACTACCAGGCACTGGACCAGGACCGGTTGCCCATCGCTCTGGGTTACAGCAGAAGTGCCGACGACCGCCTTCGTCACGATGTCATACAGCAATTGATGTGCCTCGGCTGCGTGGACTTCGAGAGCACCGCCCGGCGTCATGGCATCGACTTTCTCCACTACTTCCAGACGGAGCTGGAGGCCCTGTCCACCTTTGTCGAGGACGGCCTGATCCGTTGCAACGAACACGGGCTGTATCTGCGCCCCGGCGGGCGGCTGGTAATGCGCAATCTGGCCATGGTGTTCGATGCCCACCTGGGCAATGCCCGTGAAACCCGGCATTTCTCGCGAACGGTTTGAGCCGGGCTCTTTCCTTGACCTGGGTCAGCGTCCCGGCTCGCAAGGATCGCCTCGGAAAAACACAACATATAGTATCAATTAACAAATAAACCAACCATATATTGATCCCCAGGCCTTGCCATGACCGACCAAGACACCCGGGTATCCGTGCGCGATACCGTCGATGAGTACCTGCAGCGCCTGGATTGGCGCGTGCATGCCAACGCCAACCAGGGCTACTCGCTGGGCGGCCTGATCCTGAACGTCTCCGGTAAGTTGATCGCCAATTACTGGCTTGACCAGGTCTATCCCCGGGCGGTGGCCACGGCTCATCGCGACGGCGATCTGCACCTCCACGATCTCGATATGCTGGGGGGCTACTGCGCGGGCTGGTCCTTGCGCAACCTGCTCGCAGAAGGCTTCAACGGTGTTCCCGGCCGCGCCGAAAGCCGGCCACCGCGGCATCTGTCCAGCGCCCTGGGGCAGATGGTGAACTTTCTCGGCACGCTGCAGAACGAATGGGCCGGCGCTCAGGCCTTCAGTTCCTTTGATACCTACCTGGCGCCCTATGTCCGCCGGGACCGGCTCAGCTATGACCAGGTCCGCCAGGCGGTACAGGAATTCATCTACAACCTGAACGTCCCCTCCCGGTGGGGCAGCCAGACCCCGTTCACCAACCTGACCTTCGATTGGACCTGCCCCGCGGACCTGCGCGAACAGGTGCCGGTGATCGGCGGCGAGGAGCAGGCCTTTTACTATGGCGACCTGCAGGCGGAGATGGACCTTCTCAACCGCGCGTATCTGGAGGTCATGGAGGCCGGCGACGCCAACGGCCGCGTTTTCACCTTTCCCATTCCCACCTACAACATCACGCCGGACTTCGACTGGGACTCGGACAACGCCAACCGCCTGTTCGCGCTGACCGCCAAGTATGGCCTGCCCTACTTTCAAAACTTTCTGAACTCGGACCTGCAGCCGCACATGGTGCGCTCCATGTGCTGCCGGCTGCAGCTTGATCTCGGCGAGCTTCTGAAAAGAGGCAACGGCCTGTTCGGCAGCGCCGAGCAGACCGGCTCCCTGGGCGTTGTGACCGTCAATTGCGCGCGCCTGGGCCACCGTTTCGCCGGCGACCGCGCGGCACTGTTCGCCGAGCTGGACCGGCTTCTGGGGCTGGGCCGCGACAGCCTGGAGATCAAACGGCGATGCATCCAGCACTGGATGGATAACGGGCTCTACCCCTACAGCCAGCGCTACCTGGGCACCCTGAGGAATCACTTCTCGACCCTGGGCGTCAACGGCCTCAACGAGATGGTTCGCAATTTCACCCGGGACCGGCTCGACATCGCCGATGAGGAGGGCCGCAACCTGGCCCTGGAACTTCTGGATCACGTCCGGCTCCGTCTGCGTGCGTTCCAGGAGCAAACCGGCCATCTCTACAACCTGGAGGCCACGCCGGCGGAGGGGACCACCTACCGTTTCGCCAAGGAGGACGCCAGGCGCTACCCGGGTATCCTTCAGGCGGGTACCGAAGCGGCGCCCTACTACACCAATTCCAGCCAGTTGCCGGTGGATTACACCGAGGATCCGTTCGAGGCGCTACTGCATCAGGATCCACTGCAAACCCGTTATACCGGCGGCACGGTGTTGCATCTGTACATGCGAGAGCGACTGAGCGACGCCGGCGCCTGCAAGCAGCTGGTCCACCGGGCCTTGTCGCGCTTTCGTCTTCCCTATCTCACCATCACGCCCACGTTTTCCATTTGTCCCGTGCACGGCTACCTGTCCGGCGAGCACGAGTTCTGCCCGCTTTGCGACGAAGAACTGCTCGCCAGGGCCGGTAGCGGCTTTCAACCATCAGACGCAAGGAGTTCGCCATGAACGCTTCCATTTCCTCCCGCCTCGATCCGGCCAAACGGCAACGCTGTGAAGTCTGGACCCGCGTCATGGGCTATCACCGGCCGGTGACGCAGTTCAACGCCGGCAAGCAGTCGGAACACCGCCAACGGCGGCACTTCGTCCAGCCACCGACTCGCTAGACCAACAGGAGGCAATCCGGGCCGGCTCGATCCGACCCGGAGTGAGCACCATGACACCAATACCCGTACGCCTGCCGGTCGCCGGGCTGACCCCCTTGTCCACACTGGATTATCCGGGCCGGCTGGCCTGCGTGGTATTCCTGCAAGGCTGCCCTCTGCGCTGCGGCTACTGCCACAATCCCGGCATGATCGCCCCGCGCCGGGGCGGTCTCACGGAGTGGCTGGAGGTAGAGGCCTTTCTGCACCGGCGGCGCGGCCTGCTGGATGCGGTTGTGTTCAGCGGCGGCGAACCGACCCGCCATGGATATCTGGAAGCGGCGATCCGTCGTGCCCGGGGGCTGGGGTATCGCATCGGACTGCACACCGCGGGCCCCTACCCGCGGCGCTTGCTACGTCTGCTGCCCTATCTGGACTGGGTGGGCCTCGACGTGAAAGGCGTGCCGGCGGATTTCGACCGCATCGCCGGACGCCCCGGAGTTGGCGTCCGGCATGGCCAGAGTCTGGACGTGCTGCTTTCCAGCGGCGTCGCGCTGGAGTGTCGAACCACCGTGCACTGGCGGGATTTTCAGATCGATCAGGTGGAGCGGCTGGCGCGTTGGCTGGCGCGTCGGGGTATCCGGCATTACGCGCTGCAACTGGCGCGCACCGAGCAATGCCTGGACCCCCGATACCAGCGGCCAGTTGCCGGGGCGCCCTCCCGAGCCGAGCTCGAACAACGCCTGGCGGCCCTGGCACCCTGCTTCGAAACCCTTGTTCTGCGCTAGAACCGGTTCAGGCCCCGGGCAAGGGATTCTTGGTGATCGCCACCGCCACCATGTAGGCGAACACCATAACCGCCAGAACCGTGAACAGCGCCCGCTGACCGGACGAACGCGCCCGTTTGATGGCCAGGGTGCCGAACCCGATGTACAACAGCAGCGCCGCCAGTTTGGCGGCCAGCCACGGCGTCTGATGAGGCCAGGCACGCAGCAACACCATCAGAATCAGCCCGCAAATAAGCAGCAGGGTATCCAGCACGTGGGGCGCCACCCGAACCCAGCGCCGCTGACCGAGAGGCGATTCGCGGACCGACCACCAGGCCCGCACCACAAAGAAGGACACGCTCAGTGCCGCCAATGTCATGTGCAGATGCTTGACCGTCAGATAGAGCACGTCGCGCTCCTTGATCTTGAAAATATGTCAGACTGTCCCCACCCACCCTGTTAAGAGTCGACGACGGACGTCCATGAAACTGACCCAGTACAGCGATTACTCCCTGCGCGTTCTGATCTACCTCGGTCTTCATGGCGAGGAGCTCGCCACCATCACCGAGATCGCCGACAGTTACCGTATTTCCCGGCACCATATCGTCAAGATCGTGCACAGGCTTGGCCAGCTCGGCTACGTGGAAACCATCCGGGGCAAGAACGGCGGCCTCCGCCTGGCCCAGGCCCCGGAACGCATCGTGATCGGCAAGGTGGTTCGCGACACCGAGCCCAGTCTGAACATCGTCGAGTGCTTCGACGATCCAGACGCCTGTGTACTGACCTCTTCGTGCGAGCTACGCAGTGCTCTGAATAACGCCCTCGGAGCCTTTCTCGAAACCCTGGACGGTTATACCCTGGCCCATCTCCTGAAGCCACGCCGCCGGCTCCAGCAGCAGCTTTTCGCCCGCCTGAAACCCGCCGCCGGCGCCTGATCCGGCCGGACTCCCTGATCCGGACTTGAACGCGCCCATTAACATGTATAAATTATACATGTTTTAACTCCGACAGCCATAGCCCGCAGGGGCCCGTGTACGGGAGCCCGCAGGGGCCCGTGTACGGGCCGGAGAATCCATGCAAGCCACCGAAACCTACGACGACCACGTCGTCCGTCTCTTTCTGCTCGCCGCCGTGGTATGGGGCGCCATCGGCATGTCCGTGGGCGTGTTCGCCGCCGCCCAGCTCTATTGGCCATCACTCAACTTCGGCGTTTCCTGGTTGACCTTCAGCCACATCCGGCCCGCCCACACCTTCGGCGTGATCTTTGCCTTCGGCGGTTCCGCCTTGATGGGGACCTGCTATTACGTGGTGCAACGTACCGGCCACACACGCCTGGCTCTGGAACGCCTGGCGCGCTTCACCTTCTGGGGCTGGCAGGCCGCTTGCGTACTGGCCATGGTGACCATGCCACTGGGACTTACCCAGGGCAAGGAGTACGCGGAGCCGGAATGGTGGATCGACCTGCTGATCGCCGTGGTCTGGGTGTCATTCGGCATCGTGTTCTTCGCCACCCTGGCCCGCCGCCGCATCCGGCATATCTACGTGGCGAACTGGTACTACGGCGCCTTCATCATCGCCGTCGGCCTGCTGCATATCGTCAACAACATGGTGATCCCGGTCTCGCTGACCAAGTCCTACCCGGTCTATTCCGGGGCGGTGGACGCCATGGTGCAGTGGTGGTACGGCCATAACGCGGTGGCGTTTTTCCTTACCGCTGGCTTTCTCGGGATGATGTATTACTTTGTTCCACGCCAGGCGCGCCAGCCACTCTGGAGCTACCGCTTTTCCATCGTCAACTTCTGGGCTCTTATTTCGGTGTACATGTGGGCGGGCTCACATCACCTCATCTACACCGCCCTGCCCGACTGGGTGCAATCCGTGGGCATGGCCTTTTCCCTGGTCCTGCTGATGCCCAGCTGGGGCTCGGCGGCCAATGGTCTACTGACCTTCAACGGTTCCTGGCATCGCTTGAAAACGGATCCGGCGGCGAAATTCATGGTGTTGTCACTGGTCTTCTACGCGGCCGCCACTTTCGAAGGCTCCATGATGGCCATCAAATCCGTGAACAGCCTCTCCCACTACACGGACTGGACCATCGCCCATGTGCACTCCGGTTCCCTGGGCTGGGTGGCGATGATCACCATCGGCTCGCTGTACGCCATGGCGCCGCGCGCGCTCGGCAAGCCCATGCATTCACGGGCGGCCATGGAGCTCCATTTCTGGCTGCACGTCACCGGCACTCTCCTCTATATCGGCGGCATGTGGGCGGCGGGTGTCATTGAAGGGCTGATGTGGCGTGAAACCCTGGCCAACGGCTCCCTGGCCCATTCCTTTATCGAAAGCCTGCTGGCCATCAAACCCTTCTACGTGGTGCGCTGGCTGGGCGGCCTGTTCACGCTCGCGGGCATGGGCGTGATGCTCTGGAATCTCTGGCATACCGCCGATGACGCTCGCGCGCGCCTGATCAACCCGATTCCGGTGCCGGTGCCCGAGCCGGTCCAGGACCAGACTCCGGAACCCCTTTCCAGCGCCGGCGGGAGTGCCTCATGAAGTTCCCGATTCGCTATCGTCACTTTGAGAAAATCGAGAAACACGCCTGGCTGCTGGGCATTCTCACCGCCTTCATGGTCTCCTTGGGCGGGCTGGCGGAGATCACGCCGCTTTTCATGGAGGCCCACCGCGTGCAGCCGGCGGACCATGTCCAGCCCTATGACCCGTTGCGTCTGGCGGGCCGCGATATCTATGTCCGTGAGGGCTGTTACCTGTGCCACTCACAAATGGTGCGCCAGCTGCGGTTCGAAACCCAACGCTACGGCGCCTATTCCACCGCCTCCGAATCCGTCTACGACCGTCCCTTCCAATGGGGCTCCAAGCGTACCGGTCCGGATCTGGCGCGGGTGGGCGGCAAGTACACCGACGCCTGGCAGCGCAAACATCTGCTGGCGCCACGCTCGCTGGTACCGGAATCCAATATGCCCGCCTATCCCTGGCTCGAGGAGGCCACCATGGACGCCGAGGACATCCAGGCGCGCATGCGTGCGTTGCGACGGCTGGGCGACCCCTATACCGACGAACAGATCGCCGCCGCTCCGCAGGCGCTTAAGGGCAAAACCGAACTCGATGCGCTGGTCGCCTATCTACAAGGTCTGGGCACACAGCGGGAGGCATCCGATGAGTGAACTCTGGGGACATGCCATCGGCGTCATGATCGTCCTGCTTATGGGCATCTTTCTCGGCATCTGGATCTGGGCCTGGCGTGACCGTCATCGCGTGGTCTTCCAGCGCATGGCGGACCTGCCCATGGAAGACCCCGTCGAGGCGCGCCGCCAAGTAAAAGCGGAAAAAGAGGAAACGACATGAGCCTGCATTGGTCGCTTTGGATCATGTTCCTGGTGGTGTTGAACCTGGGGATTACTCTGTTCCTTTTTCTGTGGGGCACCCGGGTACACATTCCCACCCGGGATGACGGCACCACCGGTCACGTGTGGGCCCATGGCACGCTGCGCGAAGGCGTGCGCAAATTGCCCGGCTGGTGGTACTGGATGTCCGCCAGTACCTTCGTGATCGGTATCGGGTACCTGGTCCTTTATCCCGGATTCGGTGCCTATGACGGCATTCTGGACTGGAGCTCCCGGGCTCAACTGGAACAGGCCCAAGCCAGAAACGAGGAACGCCTCGGTCCCCTGATGGAGCAAGCCAGAACGCAAGCGCCTTCCGAACTGGCCGGCGATGCCGACGCCGTACGGATAGGCGGCCGGCTTTTCCAGGATAACTGCGCCGCTTGCCATGGCCTGGATGCCCGGGGGCGCACGGCGATTGGCGCGCCGGATCTTGTTGACGACCACTGGGTCCATGGCGGCGACGAAGACACCATTCTCGCCAGCATCCGCGAGGGGCGCGACGGCGTCATGCCGGCCTGGGGGTTTCTCGGCTACGGGCGGGTCAAGAATCTCGCTCACTATGTAAGAAGTCTGTCGGGCCAGTCCCACGACACCGCCGCCGCCGCCGTCGGACGCGAACATTTCAGCACCTGTGCCGGCTGCCATGGTCCGGACGGCACCGGCAATCCGGCCATGGGCGCGCCAGACCTGACCGATGACGCCTGGATGTATGGCGGCGAACTGGAACGGATCATTGCCTCCATTCGCGACGGGCGCCAGGGGGAAATGCCGCCCTGGAAAGACAGACTGGACGAGGCCCGAATTCGCCTCATCACCGCCTGGATTCTGAGCAATGGGCCATCGTATTGAAAAAACACCCTGGTATCGCGTGCCGCTGCTCTGGCTGGGCCTGTTGATTCTGCTCGCCAGCGTGACGGCGAGTGTCCATCTGATCGTCATAAGTCTTTCAGTTCCCCAGGCGCACGGGCCCGCCGAACAGGGCACCGCATTCCGCGGCGTTCCGCTGCATCGTGAGCCCGGCCAGGTACGGGAAGCCCCCAATGAACGTTGATTGTCATCACTGCGGCGCCAGAATCGCCCACCCCGCCCTCTCCGCCCGGCTCGATGGACACCGGGTACCGGTGTGCTCCTCCGCTTGCCAGGACACGGTGCATTGGATCGACAAGCAGGGACTTGGCGATTTCTACCGCCTGCGCCAGGCGCCCTCCCGCAGGCCCGAACCCGAGGACGGTCACAACGCCGAGGTCTGGACCGATCCCCGGCTATCCCGTCATGTGCTACGCCGCCGCTCCGCTAAAAGCAGTGAGGTGGCTCTGCTGGTGGATGGAATACGCTGCGGCGGTTGCGTCTGGCTGATTGAACGAACGTTGAGTGCTCTGCCCGGTGTCGAAAGTGTCAACGTGAACGCCATGACGCGTCGTGTTCGCGTGATGTTTCAACCGGCCCGGACCACCCTGAGTGACCTTCTGGGCGCGCTTTCCAGCGCCGGCTACCAACCACGCCCTCTGGATTCCGGCTCTCTGGACGACGCTCGGCGCGATGAATCCAGACAGCTACTCAAGCGTTTAATGGTGGCTGGCTTCTGCATGATGCAAGCCATGATGTTCGCCCTGGTGCTCTATCTGGGACCGGACAACGAGATCCAGGGGCCGACGCTGGATCTGTTTCGCTGGCTGGGATTCCTGGTGGCGTCGCCGGTGGTGCTGTATTCCGCGCGCCCTTTCTTTCAAGGGGCATGGCGCGCCTGGCGCGGCCGGCACCTCAATATGGACGTACCGATCGCGCTGGCGGTTTCCATTATCTACAGCGCCAGCTTTGTTCAATGCCTGACTCGCGCCGGCGAGGTCTACTTCGATTCGGTAACCATGCTGGTGTTCTTCCTGTTGACCGGGCGTTACCTCGAGATGCGGGCGCGACATCGCGCACTCGATCACACCGACGCTCTGGCACGCCTCACTCCGAGCTGGGCGGAACGGCTCGACGACGAGAACCGGACACATCGAGTCCCATTGAGCGAACTCCGGGCCGGCGACCGTCTGCGGGTCCGGGATGGTGGCTCCATTCCCGCCGACGGGCTGTTGTTGGACGCCCATGCACGGGTGGATGAATCCCTTCTGTCCGGAGAATCCAGCCCGGTGGACAAAGTCGCCGGGGACCCGGTCATCGCCGGTAGCGTGGTGCAGGGTCAACCGATGACGTTTCGTGTGACCCATTGCGGCGAGGAAACCTTCCTCGCCAATCTGGCGAATCTGGCCACCCGCGCGCAAACAAGTCGCCCTCGCCTGGCGCGCGCCGGGGAGAAAACCACGTCCCGCTTCGTGCTACGGGTTCTCGCTTTGACCAGCGTTACCGCGCTGGTCTGGTCGGTGCTTGATCCCAGCCGGCTGCTGGACGCCTGCCTGGCGGTGCTGGTCGTCTCCTGCCCCTGTGCGTTCGCCCTGGCGGTGCCCGCCGCGATTACCCGCGGCCTGTCCGTGCTCGCGCGCCGGGGAGTATTGGTGCTCCGGCCGGATGCGTTGGAAGCGCTGACGGATATCGACCATGCCGTATTCGATAAGACCGGCACACTCACCGAACCGACCTTGTCCATCGTCGAGCATGACCTGTCCCTTGATCGGGATACCGTGTTCCTCTGGGCAGCCAGTCTTTCCGCGATCACCCAGCACCCCCTCGCTTCCGCTTTCGCCGCCGCCTGTGGCCAGCACGCCTTGCCGGTCGAACACGCCCGAAACCTCCCCGGGCTCGGCGTCACTGGCCAGGTCGACGGCCGCCGGTTAAGCCTCGGCAGAGCGGACTTCGCCACCGGCGGAAAGGAGGGAGATGACGACCTGGTACTCGCGGAAGCCGGACGTGTTCTCGGGCGCTTCCGGATACGGGAGCGGCTGCGCCAGGGCGCCGCCGACACGGTGCGCTCCCTGGCCGCGAAAGGCGTCACCAGCGAGATTGTCAGTGGTGATTCCAGGGACCGGGTACGTATCGTCGCGAACCGCCTTGGTATCTCAGAGTGGCGAAGCCGCTGCTTGCCGGACGAGAAGCTGGAACGCATTTCCGAACTGCGTCAGGCGGGGCATTCCGTACTGGCGGTCGGCGACGGCAGCAACGACGCGCCGGTCCTGGCGGGCGCCGATGTTTCCATAGCGCTGGCGTCCGGAAGTGATCTGGCCCAGGCACAGGCGGACATCGTACTCTGCTCCGGACATCTTGGCGGCATCAATGAAACACGGAACCTGGCCTTTGCCACATCAAGGGTACTGGCCCAGAATCAACGCTGGGCGCTGGCCTACAATCTGTGCGCCATGCCAATGGCCGCCATGGGCTGGGTGCCGCCCTGGCTCGCCGCCATCGGCATGTCCGCCAGCTCATTGGTGGTTGTCCTTAATGCCCTCAGGATCGATCATGACAAAATGGAAACCGGTCATATCGAACACGTCGCGGATGGAGCTCATCCATGAACATAATCCTGATCATGATTCCTCTGTCGCTGCTTATCCTGATTGGCGCGGTGACCGCTTTTTTCTGGGCGGTCAACCACGACCAGTTCGAGGATTTGAACAGCCCCGGGCTTCTTCCCATCGCGGACGCCACCGATGAAGAAAAGCGGAGGGAGGGCGAAACCCACCCTCCTGTTCGCTAGTTTTTGTTCTTCTTGTCGCGGCGCTTTTCTTTAAGCGTCCTCTTCGCCTTCTTCTTCTCTTTCTCCTTACTCATACCTGGTATCCTCCTTATAAGGTTCCACGTGTTTTATCAGAACGCTGTATTCATGCCCGAGAAAGCGAGGATGTACCATATCGCCAATGCGAGCGCCCAAAAGAGCCTCTCCAAAGGGTGAAAGGATCGATATAACCCGGCGATTCGGTTTCGCGCGGCCCGGCTCCACCAGAACGAAATCCATCTCACCACCGTGGTCCAGGTCGACAATCCATACACGGGTGTCAATATCCGCCGTCATTGAACGCTCTCGTTCACGCTTTCTCTCCTCCATTCTTGCCAACAAGCTACCAAGCACATGAGGTGACAACATCCACCATCCTCGAACCGACAGGTATCCGCGTACCTTCCCGGAACCGGGCAGACACCATCGCGCACACCAGGGCGCCATCAGCACATCTCCTGATCAAGAAAAGACATTATATTCGGGAAAGAAATGCCGGACGGGCGTGCCCGTCCGGCTTAGACGAGAAAGGTGGGGGGGACGGTCAGAAGAAATCGGCAAAGGATCACGGCGTGCCTCGAACCATGAATAAATTCAATGCCCTGACCATAGCCCAATAAAAATATAAAGCAACCCCGAAACGTGGAAAGCTGCCTAGAACACACCCTGGTCAATCATCGCATCGGCAACACGCCGAAAACCCGCTATATTCGCGCCCAGCACCAGATTCCCCGGCGCGCCGAATTCCATGGCGGTTTCGCTGGCATCACGATGTATTCCACTCATGATCGATCTCAGCGTTCTGTCCACCTGCTCCGCGGGCCAACGCGCCATGGCCGCATTCTGCTGCATCTCCAACTGGCTGACCGCCACGCCACCGGCATTGGCGGCTTTACCCGGGCCATAGCTGATACCGGCACGAAGAAAGAGGGATATGGCATCGCGCGAACACGGCATATTGGCGCCTTCCGAGACACAACGTATGCCATTGGCCAACAGTGCTTCGGCATCCGGCCCCAGCAACTCGTTCTGGGTGGCGCAAGGGAAAGCCAGATCCGCTTTCTCCAGCCAAGCCGGCAGGCGGCCGTCGTCATAATCCTCCGCGCGAACAAAAAACGCATCGCGGTGATCATCGAGATAACTGGCAAGGCGGTCACGGTTTCTCTCCTTGATGTTCTTCAACAAGGGCACATCAAGACCTGAGCGATGAATCAGAGTGCCCGTGGAATCCGAGCAGGTAATCGGCTTCGCGCCCAGCTCCACCAGTTTTTCCATGGTATAAAGCGCGACATTGCCCGCGCCGGAAACAAGACACCGTTTCCCCTCCAGAGTCTCGCCTTTCTCGGCCAGCATGTTTTCGGCGAAGTACACGCATCCATAGCCGGTCGCTTCCTTGCGGCCAAGGGAACCGCCCCAGTCCGTGGACTTGCCCGTAAGCACGCCTTCGAACCGACCACTGAGACGACGGTACTGACCATACAGATAACCGATTTCACGGTGTCCAACACCGATATCCCCCGCCGGCACGTCCATGGTGGCACCAATATGGCGATAAAGAGCTGTCATGAAAGCCTGACAGAACCGCATGACCTCGCCCTGAGTGCGACCCTTTGGATTGAAATCAGACCCGCCTTTCGCCCCTCCCAAAGGAAGCCCAGTCAATGCGTTCTTGAATATCTGTTCAAAACCCAGGAACTTTATGATTCCGCTGTTCACGCTGGGGTGAAAACGCAAGCCGCCCTTGTAAGGCCCCAGAGCCGAGTTGAACTGAACCCGATATCCCTTGTTCACCTGTACAGCACCCTTATCGTCAACCCAGGCCACTCTGAACAGAATTTGACGTTCCGGCTCAAGAAGACGCTCGACTACCCCCTCGCTTCGATAGCGGGGATCAGTATCCAAAACCGGCGACAATACCTCCAGAACCTCCTCCACTGCTTGGTAAAACTCTGTCTGGCCCGGACTACTTTGCTGTAGACGAGCGATTACACTGGAAACATGGCTCATAATGACTCCCTGAAGGGCGCCCCGTAACCGGTCGACGCTGGAATTCATGAAAAAAAGAGGGCATTGTGCTTGAAAAGGTTGACAGAGCCCCTCCGCCACCCTTTAAAAAAGCACTAGAATGGCAAACGGCGATGACCGCCAGAATAAAAGATTAACCGATTGGTCAATTCACCTGAAGTTCAAATTTTCCCGATCATGCAAAGCTGCCGCCTCTTCTCGCCACCCATCTTCCATCCTCAACGCCGGCCCCGGAGTTTTTCCGGCGGTCCGGCGAGACAAGCCCCCTATTCAAGCTTGTTACCTGGAGAAGAGAAGTGCTTATACAAGCGGCCAGCTCCGTGCATGCTTTTTTGCAAAGAAGAAACTGTGAGGAAGGCGCCCTGCTGCCCCCTCTCTCCGAGCTAGGAGCTGAACTGGCTCTGCCGGATAAAGACGTCAGGGAAGCGATGTATTTTCTCGATAGGATTGGGATGGTGGAAGATCGATTAGGAATCGGTCGCTACTTGGTAGCGCTTCCTTCATGGCAAGAAACAAAACAGCGAATAAAGCGAGCGATTTTTCAGGATCAACTGGAAATGCGCATTATTCTGGAGAGTGAGGCGGCCTCGCTTGCCGCCCACCGCCGAAACGAGGAGGATTTGCAGGAAATGCACCAAGCTCTTCAGGCTGGAAAGAACGCCGCTAATAACATAGGAGATTGCACTCGACAGATTTTACGCTTCCATTCCTCGCTTGTTGCCGCCGCCCACAATATCGCTTTGTCCAGCCTTTATAGTCACTGCGCCCCTGTTGTCGAGGAGACGATCAAAGAGATTGCGCGGCATGTTCCACCTTACAAGACCAATATGTCGGACCAGGAAGTTCTTCTCGGTACCATAAAAATGGGCGACGGCGAGGCCGCCGCGGAGATGATACATCGAATGCTGACCCCGGCATTACGCATCTCATTGATATCAGGGAAGATATTGCCGGATTGACTCGAACTCGACGGGCAGGGAGCGGCATTGCCTTACACGTCGAGCCAGGAAAACACCTGGCGCAGGAAAGCGGTGCCGTTTTCAGCGCGCCAGACGCCGTGGGCCATGATCACCTTTTCCGGCTGCCAGGCAAGGATCCGGCGCACACGCTCACGGGCGCGGCGGCGGCGCAGGGTACTGAGGCGCACTTCCAGCGGTGCCTTGCCGGGCCGCTCGGTGATGCCCCACAGCCGCGCGATCCAGCGCTGCCAGGGTTTCCAGTGGCGGCGCAGGAAGTCGTCGCTGAACGCTTCGCTGAAGTCCGCCAGGATGACCGTGCGCGAGGGGCGGTGGAAAAACACCACTTCGTCCAGGAACAGGGCCTCGCGTAGCCAGATCTGATCGAGGGTATCCGCCCAGACGCTCGGCGGGGTGTCGTCCAGGGTGCCGGTGAAGGTGAGGTCGGACCTTTTCCGTTGCGTGGAAGCCGGGCCCCAGAGAGCGGCTTCCGGCCAGGCCTGGTGCCATTCGTCCAGGTACAGGTGGTGCAGCTTGTTGGGACTGACCAGGTGCCGTACCGGGCCGAGTTCGTCCACGAAGGCGCGCAGGGCCGGGGTGAGCGGCACCGGCGACCAGACCCAGAGGCCGCCGCCCGGCAGGCGGACGATCACCGAGCGAGTGGAGTACGGAAAGCCGTAGAAATCGACCACCGGACCATCCACCAGCCAAAGCTCCTCGCCCACCTCAATAGGAGCCACTTCGGTCAGGGCCGTTTCGTTCATGGTCTCATTTCCCCTCCTGATCAGGATTAAGCCGTTCCCAGGCCCGCTGTGCGCGCAGCAACCGCGCCTTGGCGGCGAGGCGAAACAGCGGCCGGTCGCGGTGCCAGCGGGCCGCGGCATCGCCGCCCTGCTCTTCCCAGAGCCCGTCCGCGTCGTCGTAGAGCCCCTGGGCCCGGGTCAGGGCGCCGGTGAGCGCCAGGTGGGTCACCGGGTCGCCGGCGGGCCGGGCCGCCAGGGCGCCCAGACTCTCCAGGCCGGTGACCAGGACCTCCGCGAACCGCGCCGGCCAGCGGCGGACACGGGCTTCGCGCAGCAGCCAGGCCTGCACCGCCAGGGCGATGAAGGTGTCCTCGATGGTGCGGAACGGCTTCACCACGGTGTCGTAGCCGTCGCCGTCGAGCAGCCCATCGCCGGGCACCGCCACCGACTCGAAGCGCGCGGCGGTGTGCGGGATTTCCGGCACGAACTCCAGCGGCGCTTTATTTTCCAGGGTAACGCCGGCGGCGCCGGCGGGCACCCGGGCCACCTTCAGCGCCGGGCGCGGTCCGCCGTCCTCCAGGCGCGCCACCACCAGCAGTTCGGTGGCCGCTTCCCCCAGGGTGATCCAGCTCTTGGCGCCGTCCAGGCGCCAGCCGTCGCCGTCCCGGCGCAGCACCGTGGCGATGTCCCGGGGCCGGTTGCCGCCGCTTTCCGTGGCGCACAGGGCGAGCCGCGCGTCGGCGGCGGGTTGCTCGTTGACGCCGGCGAGCAACTGGCGCAGGGCGGCCTGGTAGCCGGCGGCGAAGGCCCAACCCACCCGGTCGGCGGCGAAGCCGCCGAGGATCGCCTGGGCCACCGGCGCCGGTTCGCTCTCCACCCGGGCCCGCCAGTCACGGCACCAAGCCGCCAGATCGCGCGGCGCGGCGGTATCCGGGGAAGCGGTGAGACAATGGCGCAGCGCCTCGAAGCGGCGCCTGTCGGTGTCCGCCCCGCTCAAAACGCGGCCCGCCCGACGGAGGCGCCGCCGTCCACGCAGATCGTCTGGCCGGTCATGTAGCCGCTTTCCTCGCCCAGCATGAACTGGATAGTGGCGGCGATTTCGGCGGGGCCGCCGAGCCGCCGCATGGGCACCAGATCCAGGTAGGCCGCTTCCCGGTCGCTGCCCGGCGGGTTGTTCTCGCGGAACAGCTCGGTCTCGATGGGGCCCGGGGCAATGGCGTTGACGGTGATGCCGGTGCGCGCCAGCTCCAGGGCCCAGGTGCGGGTGAAGTTGACCATGGCGGCCTTGGCGCTGCCGTAGGCGGTGCGGCCGGGCAGGCCGAAGATGGTCAGACTGGAGACATTGACGATACGCCCCCAGCCCCGAGCCTTCATGCCCGGCAGAAGGGCCTGGCTGGCCTGGATCGCCGGGTGCAGGTGCAGCGCCAGGATGGTGTCGAAAGTGTCCAGGTCGATCTCGCCCAAAGCCTGGGGCTTGATCATGCCCACGTTGTTGACCACGCCGTCGAAGTCGAAGCGGCCCGCCAGGTCCTGGAGGACGGCGTCGGTCTGGTCCCGGTCGCCCAGGTCCGCGCTCACCAGGGTGCCGGGAAAATCCGGGTCGTCGCCGTGGCGGGCAATGCCCACCACGCCGTGCCCGGCGGCGGCCAGGCGCTCGGCCGCGGCGCGGCCGATCCCCTTGGTGGCGCCGGTGATCAGAAAGGTGCGGCTTTGCATGTGCTCTCCCGTTGTTTCGTTATGTGGTCCGGCGGCGAGTCGCTCAGCCGCGCATCGGCTTGAGGGCATCCGCCCAGCGCTTGAGTTCGTCGAGCATGGCGATGGCGGATTGTTCCTGGATGTCCTTGGCCTTAAAGGTGCCGTCCTCAAGCTGCTCCTGCACCAAGGGCACCGCCACCTGCTCGATCAGCGGCATCATCTTCAGGGTGGTCAGCGTGGGCTTGGTGGCCTCCACCGAGCGCATGCCGCCGGAAATGCCGCCATAGCTGACGAAGGCCGCCGGCTTGTAATTCCACTCGTGGTAGACGTAATTGAGCGCGTTGAGCAGGGCCGGCGTGGGCCCGAAGTTATACTCCGGCACCACGAACACATAGGCGTCCGCTTCGTCCACGCTGGCGGCCCAGCGCTTGGTGTGCTCGTGCTGGTAGTTTTGCTGGCGAGGGTGGTGGGGCTCGTCGAAGACCGGCAGATTGAAATCGACCAGATCCACCCAGCGCACATCGAAGTTGCCATGGTGGCGGGCCAGCTCATAGAACCAGGTGCCCACGGTGGACCCCACCCGGCCCGGCCGGGTGCTGGCGATGATCACGTTCAGACGAAGCATGCTCGGCTCCTTGCGAAAAAAGAGAGCCTCCGGGTTTAGCACTATCCGGGCCGGCGGCGCAATCGCTCCGGTTGTGATCGCCGCCCCGGCGGTCCACTATGAGACGCCTTGCCGCCACCGATTCCGGCCCCAGCGACCCCATGACCGACACCGCCCTGCCCCCCTGCCTGCACGATCTGACCACCGGAACCCCCGGGGCCGGGTTGGTGCTGGCGCACTGCGGCTATCGGCCGGAGGCGTTCGACGAGGGCGCTTTCGCTGGCGCCGACATCGAGCCCCCCGCCGCCCTGGCCGGGGCCATCGCCAAGCGCCGCACCGAATACCTGGCCGGGCGGGTGTGCGCCCGAGCCGGCCTGCGCCACGCCCTGGGGCTGGAGGCGGTGCCCGGCATCGGCGCCGACCGGGCGCCGCGCTGGCCGGTGGGGGCGGTGGGCGCCATCACCCATTCCCGGGGCCGGGCCGCCGCCCTGGTGGGCGACGGCGCCAACTGGCAAGGGCTGGGCCTGGACGTGGAGCACTGGCTGGCACCGGCCCGGGCAGCGCGACTATGCGGTGAACTGCTGACTCCTGTGGAGCGCGAGGCCCTGGCCGGACTGTCCGAGGACGCCCTGGCCCGCCATGTCACTCTGACGTTTTCGGTGAAGGAAAGCCTGTTCAAGGCACTCTACCCTCTCACCGGCCGGCGTTTCTATTTTCAGGATGCGGCCCTGGAAGACGGTCGTATCCGGCTGCTGACCGACCTGTCGGAGGACTGGTCCGCCGGTACCTGCCTGTCTTTCAGGGCCGAGGAAGAGTCGGCGGGGGTGCTTAGCTGGATCACCATACCGCGATAAACGCGGCCTTCGGGCCGCGTTTATCGCGCCGTACAGCAACTAGTCGGCGCAGAACAGATTGCCCTCGTCGCGGCGGCTGAGACGTACCAGATCCACCGCCCCGGCGAACCCTTCACCGACCGTGGCGCCCACCGGATCGCTGCCTAGCACCGGCACGCCCGGCGCCACGTCAAAGCCTTCCACCGTGTTGCAGTCCACGGCCAAGGTCACACGCTCGCCATCGGCGGCGAGCTGGATTTCCCGCCAGCCGTCGCCCGCGTCCAGAGCGGTGAGCAGCCGGCGGCTCTGCGACGGCAGCTCCACCAGCAGGCGGTCCCGGGCCAGGCTGATGCGCAGCGCGGTGCCGCCCTCGCCGGCGAGTGCCAGCACCGGTACCGCATCGGCCTGATCGGTGCGGGCGCGCAGGTGCAGGGTGAACCGCTCGCCGATCACGCTGTTGTTCAGCGAGCCGGTATCGCGGGTGACCAGGCGGTAGTCGTTGGCGAACGCCGCCACGCGCCCCACCTCTCCGCCGTCGGTCAGGGTCGGCGCCGCCGGCTGATCGTCGGCGTCCAGCCCGTACAGCGGATCACCGTAGGGCGAGTGGTCGTTGATGCAGGGGCCGTCGCAGCCGTCCTGCGTGTCCATTACCCAGAAGCCCAGCACGTAGCCGTCCACCGGCATGTATTCCACCGGGGTCGGGTCGTCCCGGTCCACGTAGCGGGTCTCGTCGTCGCCACCGCAGGCCGCCAGGGCGGCGGCGAGCAGCGTGATCGGCAAAGCGTTTCTCAGTTTCATCGCGGCTCTCCTCAGCGGTCGGTGCGCGGGTGCAGGGTGACGTCGTCCACCACGGTGCCGTCCAGGGTGCGGGTCAGTACCCGCAGGGCCTCGCCCTGAATGTCCAGGGTGGTGTAGGTGTTGACGTTGTCGTCGAACAGCACGTCGGCGATCAGGGCGATGCCGCCGCCGTTGTTGTCGTAGTACTTGGCGGAGTCGGAGCCGGCGATCAGATAGGTGGCGCCGCCCGGCGCCGGCTTGCCGGCGGTCAGCGGCAGACTGCGCGAGTACATGTGATCGTGGCCGGAGAGCACCAGGTCGATGCCGGTTTCATCCACCACCGGCGGAATATGGGCCTGGGAACGGCCGTTGCCGGAGGCGGCGTTGCCGTTGTACGGCGGGCGGTGCACCATCAGGATTTTCCAGGTGGCGTCGCTGGCGTTCATATCGCGGCGCAGCCAGTCCATCATCACCGGCCAGTCCGCCTCGCTTTGCAGCTCCGAGGTGATCACGGCGATGTGCGCCGGTCCGCGATCAAAGCTGTAGACCGCGTCGTCGTAGGGCGCCGGCAGGCCGCTGTCGCTGCCGGGCAGCGGGATCAGATCGGCGAACTTCCGGGCGCCTTCGTTGTAGACCTCATGGTTGCCCTGGGCCGGCACGAACGGATGGGACGCCAGCATGTCGTCGCCTTCCAGCGCCTCGAAGAACAGCCGCACCAGCCGGTAGTCGGTCAGGTCCTCGGTGAAGTCGCCCACGTGCAGAATCAGATCGCCGTCCGGCAACTGGGCCTGCATTTTCCGGTACAGCTCGGTGACCAGGCCACTGCCGTTGAACAGGTTGTCGTTGGACACCGTCTGGGTGTCGCCAAACAGATGGATGCGTACCCGGTCATCGCCGTCGTCGGTGGCGAACCGTAAAGTGTCACTCATGGCCCCGTCGGCGCCCACCCGATACTGGTAGTCGCTGCCGGCCCGCAAACCCTCCAGGGTGGCCCGGTGCACGCGCACCACGCCGGCTTCGCTGCCGTAGAAGAACGGCACGATGCGCGATTCGCCGGTGATCTCCCGATCCAGGCCGTCAACGCCGAAGCGCACCCGCGAATCGGTCACGGTGCTGGCCGTGAACCAGGCCACGTTCATGGCGGTGGCATCCCGGCCGGGTGTGAGGAACACATAACGCGGCGTCTCGCCGAGCCGCTCGACCAGCGCCCGCACGTCGGTCATCAGGGAGGAGCCCTGGCCGTCGTAGGCGCGGAACAGCAGCGATTGGGTATCGGTGGCGGCCGGCAGGGTGACGTTCAGCCGGCCCTCCGCATCGGTGTCGCCGAGCACCGTGACATCGCTGATCTGATCGGTGCCGCTGTTGTAGCGGAAGGTTTCCAGGGTCACGCCGGGCACCGGATTGCCGGCCTGATCCACCACCAGCATCCGCGTGCTTTCGCCTTCGATGCCCCAGTCGGTGAGCAGGCGGTAGCGGCTGCCCACTTCCTTGCGTACCACCGGATGATGGAAGGTGTCACCGTCCAGGGTGCCGTTCACCACCACCGAGACGAAGGTGTTCTGAATGTAATCGCGTACCCTCAGGTTCAGGTAGGCGACCACGCCGGTGGCGTCGCTGAAGCCGGTGAATCGACCCTGCCAGCGGCCGCTGGTCTCGTTGACGCCGGTGGCGGTGAGGTCCCCGTCGTCCACGGTCATGGTGGCTTTGGTGCTGTCGTAGTCCAGCGTCAGGGACAGATCATTGAACGCTTCGGCGCCCACCGCGCGGATCGGAATGCTGAACGTGCCGCCCGGGTAGAACTGAATGTTGTCGCTGTCGATATAGAGACGCGGCGCGCCGGTGACCACATTGAACAGGTAGTTGCCGGCGGTGACGTTGCCGTTGATGTCGAACAGACGGTAGTCCACCCGGTGCCAGCCGTCGTCCAGGCCGGCGGCCTGATAGCGGATCCGGTCGCTGCCGTTGTTGGTCAGGTCGGCGGACACGTCACGGCCGTCCAGGGTCAGCTGGCTGGCCGCGAAGTCCACGCCGGACGCGTCATTCACCTGCAGGGCGATCAGCGGATCGGCGCTGTCCACGGTATCGCCGGACGCCGGCGTGGCGGTGACGCCCGGGCCGGCCAGGTCGGTGTCGTCGCTGTAGATGGCGGTGAAGTTGTCCAGCACCACCTGGGAATCAATACGCTCGGCGGTCTTCAGCACCAGGAAGCGGAACGGTTGGTAGAAGGTCAGCGGCTCGCGGTAGCCGCTGCCGATGCTGGCCTTCATGAAGTGCCAGCCGCGCTCCGGCAGTTGCTCGCCGTCGTTGTTGTAGTTGATGGTGACGGTCTTGCCGTCCGCGTCCTTGAGGCTGCCCCGCACCCACCAGACCTTGCCGGCCAGTTCATCGGGAATGTACACGTTCACGCCCAGGTATTTCGGGTAACCCGGCAGTTCGGTGACACCGCCGGGGTCGGTGAGATAGGCACCGAAGGTGCCGGGCTGGTCCGGGTTGGCCTCCCAGCGCAGCGCCATGGAATGGGCGCCGTCGAACACCTGGTCCTGGACGCGCTCGATCTCCACCCGGCGATGGCGCGCGCCGGCGGCCTGGAACATGCTCACGTCGCCCTCGAAATCGGCGACGATCTCCGGCGCCACGCCGATATTGATGGTGAGCGCGGCGCTCTTGCCGGCGGCGCTGACCGTGACCGTGCACTGGCGGCCCTGAACCGGGGCGGTGGTCACCTCACCGGTGTTGGCGTTCACCTGGCACAGGGCGGCGTCGTCCACCTGATACGCCAGCGCCTCGGCGGAGAAAGTCACCGCCTCGCCTTGACTGATCAGTTGCGGTTGCAGCGCCACGGTAGCGCCACTGTCCACGGCGATGGCGGCGCTGGCAAAACGGATCTCGTCCAGTTCCGCGGTGACACGGACCCGGGCCACGCCTTTGCGGTCCCCCACTTTCACCACCACATAGCCTTCCTGATTACCGTCACCGGCCCGGAAGGCGCCGGTGCGCGCGTCGATCAGGCCCAGGCCGGCTTCGCTGATGCCGTATTCCGGCACCTCGCCGCCGCGCTCCCAGGACGCGGCGTCATAGCCCACGCCCTTGAAGCGCCGGTAGGTGGAACCGGCCATCAGGGTAATGGTGCGCGGGTAGACCGCCACCGCGTCGCTGGCCGCGCGGGCCCGCTCGGTGTTGAGCGCCAGCCCCCACTTGGTGGCGGTGACCCGCTCGCCGCCGTCGGACGGGGTATTGAGCAGATAGGTGTAGCGTTCACCGGGCAGGCGCGCCGCCAGCGTGGTGGAGCCGCCGCCGTCCAGATTGATGGCGCGGTCGGCGCCGTAGGCGATCATCAACTGCCCCAGCTTGGTTTCGGTGATGCCGTCGGTGAGCGAGCCCACCGGCTTGTCCACCACCAGGAAGAAATAGCTGCCGTCGGCGCGCACGCCGAAGGCGGTGCGGCCGCTGATCGCGTTCTCGTTCTGGTTGTCGCCGAGCTGGCCGTTCTCCACCAGCAGGCCCCGACCGAAGCCAGCGCCGAGGGCGCTTTTCACATTGGCCCAGTCCGGGTCGTCGGTTTCATAGCGGATGTCCACCCGGGCGCCGGCGTTCAGGGCGCCGTCGTCCACCAGCAGGGCATGGCCGGCGGGGATCACATAGCCGTCGCGGTCCTCGACGCGTGCCACCACGGTGCCGCTCAGCGGCGGCAACTGGGCACTGATGCCGCCGTGCTCCAGCGTCACCACACTGATGCCGTTAGCTTCCGCCTTCACCAGCGCGGCGGAGCGACCGGTCAGGTCCACGGTGCCCCGGTAACTTTCCGCCAGGTACAGTTCCACCTCGCCGTTGCCCCGGCTGAAGCCGGTGTTCACCTGGGTGGCGTTGTCGAAGTAGTGCACGGTACCCAGCTCACCCAGAGCGCTGCCGTCCTGGTAGAGGTTGAGCGTGAAAGTGGGCACCTCCCGCAGGATATCGGCGCGGCCATCCTGGTAGACCACGATCAGGTCTTCGTTGCGGTCGGAGAAGCCGGTGTAGGTAACGCCATCCTTCTTGATCAGGCCGGTGTTCCAGCCTTGGGTCATGCTGTAGGGATCCGCGTTCACCGCCAGGATCAGGTTGTCGCCGTTGTCGATGGCGTGGTTCGCCGAGGTGGTGGTGCGCTCGAAGGAAAACTGCCCCCGCGAGCGGGTCACCGGCACCAGGGACAGGCTGTCGCCCAGATTGAACTCGGCGCTGATGATGGCTTCGTCGCGGGTGTGGTTGAGCCGCCCCTCGGTGATCGTCAGATCCCGGTTCACGGCATAGCGGTGGAAGTCGCTGATGTCGGTGGGCACGGTCTCCCGGGCGGTGGTGCCGGACACCGTGGGCGGCGTGGCCGGCGCGAATTGCGCCTCGGCGTCCTCCGGTGGCGCGATCACGTTGGCGCTGAACGATTCCGCGCCGGACAGATCCTCCACATAGGGCACATCCACCGGCTGGTCGCGGTAGACGGTATCGGTATCACCGCCGCAGCCGCTCAACGCGGCGACGGCCAACAAGCACAACGGGGCCACGCCTGCGTGGCGCCACCTGGGACGACTGCTCACCGTTTTTTCTCCCGGTCATTATCGGTAAAGGGACCAAACGAAGCCGGTACGGTAGTGGCCGCCTGTTGCAGAGTGGTGACCCGGGGATGACAGGGTTTATGTCAGTGATTTCGTCCCATGGGGCGGGATAAAGAACAAAAAAAGCGGCCCGGAGGCCGCTTCTTCAGAGGGTCGGAGTTGTCGGTTCAGAACAGGTCCTGGTCCAGGCTCATCAGGGTGGCCGGGCCGGCCTTGATCTGTTCGGCCAGGGCGCCGGCACGGGGCAACAGACGCTCGAAGTAGAAACGCCCCACGGTGAGCTTGGCGCGGCCGAAGTCGTCGTCCCGTTGCGCGGCGGTGACCATCATGCGCGCCCACAGCCAGGCGTAGGTGACATAGCCGAACAAATCCAGATACTCCACCGCGCTGGCGTTGACCATATCCGGGTCGTCACCGGCCTGGCGCAGCAGTTCGGCGGTGGTGCTTTCCAGCAAATCCACGGCGGCCACCAGCCGTTCTCGGATGCTGTCCAGCCCCTGCTCGTTGGCGTTGTCATCGATCCAGCCGCGCACGTCGGCCAGAAAGGCGTCCACGTACTTGCCGCCGTTGCGGGTCACTTTGCGGCCCGCCAGATCCAGCGCCTGAATGCCGTTGGTGCCTTCGTAGATTTGCGAGATGCGGCAATCGCGCACGAACTGTTCCATGCCCCACTCGCGCACGTAACCGTGGCCGCCGAACACCTGCTGGCCAATCACCGTGGTGTCGAAGCCGCGGTCGGTGAAAAACGCCTTGGCGATGGGGGTGAGCAGCGCCACCCGGTCCTGGGCCGCTTTCTTCTCCGCGTCGTTCTCGGAGAACTTGGCCTTGTCCAGTTCCATGCCCACGTAGGTGGACAGGGCGCGACCGCCTCCGTTGAGGGCACGCATGGTCAGCAGCATGCGGCGCACGTCGCCGTGCACGATGATCGGGTCGGCGTTGCCGCCTTCGTTCTGGACGCCGGTGGCGGCGCGGCCCTGCAGGCGCTCGCGGGCGTAGTCGGCGGCGCTCTGGTAGCTCACCTCGCCCAGGCCCAGGCCCTGGATTCCGATGGACAGGCGCTCGTAGTTCATCATGGTGAACATGGCGGCCAGGCCCTGGTTGGGCTCGCCGATCAGCCAACCCTTGGCGTCGTCGAAGTTCATCACGCAGGTGGCGGAACCCTTGATGCCCATCTTGTGCTCGATGGAACCGGCGGCCACGCCGTTGCGGGCGCCCGGGTTGCCGTCCGCGTCGGGCAGGAACTTGGGCACCAGGAACAGGGAGATGCCCTTGGAACCGGCCGGCGCGTCGGGCAGCTTGGCCAGCACCAGGTGAACGATGTTGTCCGCCAGGTCGTGCTCGCCGCCGGTGATGAAGATCTTGGTGCCGGAGATGGCATAGGCGCCGTCATCGGCGGGCACCGCCTTGGAGCGCATGATGCCCAGATCGGTGCCGCAGTGCGGCTCGGTGAGGCACATGGTGCCGGTCCATTCGCCGCTGTAGAGCTTGGGCAGATAAGCCTGCTTGAGTTCGTCGCTGGCGTGGGCGTCCAGGCACAGGGTGGCGCCGTTGGTGAGCGCCGGGTAGAGCGCGAAGGAGGAGTTGGCGCTGTGCATCATCTCCTCGAACAGCACCGCCAGGGACTTGGGCATGCCCTGGCCACCGAACTCCGGATTGCCGGAGAACGCGGTCCAGCCGTTTTCGGCGTAGGTCTTGAACGCTTCCTTGAACCCGTTCGGGGTGGTCACCTCGCCGTTGTCGAAGTGGCAGCCCTCTTCGTCGCCGTCGCGGTTGAGCGGGAACAGCAGGTTTTCCACCATCTTGCCGGCCTCGTCCAGGATCGCGTCGGACAGATCCCGGGTCACGTCGGCGGTGGCGGTCATGGACGCCCAGAGCTGGTCGGCCTGGAACACGTCGTTCAGAATGAACCGCATGTCGTCCAGCGGCGCTTTGTAGGTGGCCATTGGTGAATCTCCCGAAACTGGCTTGCGTTGCGGGACGATAGTTTAGTCCCGGCGAACGGGCCGTAAACGTTTATTTGTGACCCGCCGTTCATCCAACGGGCGCGGTTCCGGGCGCCGCCACATCCACAGCATGAGCGCGCACAGGAACAGCGGCACCCCGATTTTCACCGCGTTCGGCACCTCGGAGAGGGTGATCAGGCCGATGCTGATCAGCATCATGGTGGAGGCGGCGCACTTGGCCCGGCGGCTCATGGCGCGCTGTTCCCGCCACTGACGCACCGGCGGGCCGAAGCGTGGGTGGTCCAGCAGCCAGGTTTCCAGGCGCGGCCAGCCCCGGGTGGCCGCCCAGGCGGCCACCAGCATGAATACCGTGGTGGGCATCACCGGCACCACCGCGCCCACCAGCCCCAGGGCCACGCACAGCAGCGCCAGGGCGCGCCATAAAAACACCCTGATCATGGGCGGAATTACAGCATGCCCCGGGCGCGCCGGCAAAGGCGGCGCCGGTTGCTCAGGGGCCCGCGGACAGGTCCGCGCCCGGCGCCATCAGCGCCGCTGGCGCCAGGGGCTCGCCGTTCACCGTCAAGGCGCCGTCGCGCACCATCAGCCGCGACACCAGGCGGCCGTCCCGGTGCGCCACCAGCCCGGCCTGCATGGGCCCGGCCAGGTTGGCGCGCAGCGGCGGCGGCAACAGCCCCGGATCGGCGTCCAGGTTGAGGGCCAGGTCCACCAGCCGCAGCAGCCCCGCCGGCGGCAGCATCCGCAGCTCCGCCAGGCTGGCGTTGAGACCGTCCAGGCCACGGTAGTCCAGGCGGCCATCCAGGGTCAGCGGGCGGCCCTTGTCACCGTCCAGCACCGCCAGCATCGTCAGGCCGCTGCGGTCCGGGCGCAGCAGCTCCCGGGTCAGCACCGTCACCAGTTCCTCGCCCAGCTGCCGGGCCTGGGCGGCGTTGGCTTCCAGAGCCACCTGGTCGTCGGCCAGGGCGCCCACTATCATCTCGATGCGCAGCCGGTCCAGTTCCCGGGACAGGCGCTGGGCGCGCACGGCGGCGGCGCTGTCGATGCCCTGGTAGGCGAGCCCCAGGTAGCCGGAAGCCAGGGCCGCCGGCACCGCGTCGCCCCCCAGTCCGTCCAGCCACAGGCCCAGGTCACCGGCCAGGGTGTCGCCCTGGCGCCGGGAGCGGGTGCGCAGGGTCAGATCACCGGTGAACTGCTCGCGGCCGCCCCGGGTCATGCTCAGGCCGGTGGCGGCCAGGGTCATGTCCATCAGCGGCAGCACGTCGCCGAGCAGTTCGCTGACGGTGATGTCCACATCCAGAGCGGGCAGCGTGGCGGCGCCCAAGGGGCCGCCCACCTGAAGATCCCGGCCGGTGATGAAGAAGCGCCCGGTGGCCGCGTCCGCCCGAGGCGAACGGACGTCCAGGGTCAGCCGCCCCAGGGAGGCGCGGCCCGCCGCCGAGGACACCTGGAACGGCGTCACCGCGGCGCGCACGCGCAGGCCGCCGTCGAAGCGGTACAGGGTGCGCGCGGTGACCGGCGGCTGGCCCTGGAACACCTGGTCGACCATGGCGGTGACCGGCTCCGGCAGGCCGCTCAGATCGAGCCGCCCACGGGCGTAGGCGAGCCCCAGGGCCGGGCCGTCGTCGGTGAACAGCAGCGGCCCGAAGCGGATCTCGGCGCGATCGCACAGGGTGCCGGAGAAGGCCTCCAGTTGGGCCAGATCCGGCGGCAGCCGGTGGAGCACCAGGCAGGTGCGCGCCTCGGCGCCGAGCAGGCCGGCGTCGTAATGGCTGAGTTCCAGACGTACCAGATCGGAGCCCGGAATCAGTTCCAGGTCGGCCACCTGCTGGCGCAGGCGGCTCTCAACGGTCTGGCCGATCACATAGGTGCCGCCAAGCCACAGTCCCCCCAGGACCAGGATGGCGAGGATGATTTTTTTCATTGTTCCCCCAGGATGGTTCTCTTGTATCCATTTTCTTGTACCCGGGGCCACTATACCGGCATTTCGCCATCTCGCCTGTAAGCCATCCTCCATTCCGCAACGGCCTTAACGAAAAAAACCCGCCGATTGGCGGGTTTTCTCCGTGCGGGCCGGGGCCGGATCAGAACGCGAAGTGCTCCGCGTCCAGCTCCATCATGCAGTCGAGACCGCCTTCGATGGCGCCCTTGTGGCCCGCCGCGCGCGGCAGGATGCGCTTCATGTAGAAGCGGGCGGTGCTGATCTTGGCCTTGTAGAAGTCCTCGTCGCCGGCGCCGGCGGCCAGTTGCTCCTGAGCCTTGGCGGCCATGCGCGCCCACAGGTAGGCCAGGGTCACGTAGCCGGAGTACATCAGGTAGTCGACGGCGGCGCCGCCCACGTATTCCGGGTTCTGCATCGCCTGCATGCCCACCGCCTGGGTCATCTCGCCCCATTCTTTATTGTAGGCGGCCAGCGGCTCCACCAGCTCCTTGAGGTCGGCGTTGTCGCCGTGGGCTTCGCAGAACTTGTGCACGATCTTGGTGAAGTTCCGCAGGGCCTGACCCTGGGTCATCATCACCTTGCGGCCCAGCAGGTCCAGGGCCTGGATGCCGGTGGTGCCTTCGTAGAGGGTGGAGATGCGCGCGTCACGCACGTTCTGCTCCATGCCCCATTCGCGGATGAAGCCGTGACCGCCGTAGATCTGCACGCCGTGGTTGGCGGCTTCCAGACCCACTTCGGTAACGAACGCCTTGGCGATCGGGGTGAGCAGGGCCATCAGGTCATCGGCCTGCTTGCGCTCCTCGTCGTCCTGGGCCAGCTTCACCTGGTCGCCAAGCTGGGCGCACAGGTACACCAGCGCCCGGCCGCCTTCGGCGAAGGCCTTGGAGGTGAGCAGCATGCGGCGCACGTCCGGGTGCACGATGATCGGGTCCGCCGGACCGTCCGGGTTCTTGGGGCCGGCCAGGCTGCGCATGGCGAGGCGCTCCTTGGCGTAGGCCAGGCCGCCCTGGAAGCCCAGTTCCGCGTGGGCCACGCCCTGGATGGCGGTGCCCAGGCGGGCGAAGTTCATGAAGGTGAACATGCAGTTCAGGCCCTTGTTCTCCGGGCCGATCAGGTAGCCGGTGGCGCCGTCGAAGTTCATCACGCAGGTGGCGGAAGCCTTGATGCCCATCTTGTGTTCGATGGAGCCGCAGGTCACGCCGTTACGCTCGCCCACGCCGCCGTTTCCGTCGGTGTGGAACTTGGGCACGATGAACAGGGAAATGCCCTTGGTGCCCTTGGGCGCATCGGGAAGACGGGCCAGCACGATGTGCACGATGTTCTCGGCCATGTCGTGCTCACCGGCGGAAATGAAGATCTTGGTGCCGGTGATGGCGTAGGAGCCGTCGCCTTGCGGCTCGGCCTTGGTCTTGAGAATGCCCAGGTCGGAGCCGCAGTGGGGCTCGGTCAGGCACATGGTGCCGGTCCACTCACCGCTGGTGAGCTTGGGCAGGTAGGCGTTCTTCTGCTCGTCGGTGCCGTGGGCCTCGATGGTGGCCACCGCGCCGTGGGACAGGCCCGGGTACATGCTCCAGGACCAGTTGGCGGTGCCGGTCATCTCGGAGATGGCGATGCTGGAGGAGCCGGGCAGCCCCTGGCCGCCGAATTCCGGGTCGCCGCCCATGGCCGGCCAGCCGCCTTCCACGTACTTGGCGTAGGCTTCCTTGAAGCCCTTCGGCGTGGTCACCACGCCATTCTCGAAGTGGCAGCCTTCCTCATCGCCGGAGCGGTTCAGGGGAGCCAGTTCGTTTTCGGCGAACTTGGCGCCTTCCTCGAGGAAGGCGTTGAGCAGTTCGCTGTTAACCTCTTCCAGACCCAGTTTGGCGTAGTGGCCATCCAGATCCAGAACCTCGTTGAGCACGAAACGCATGTCGCGCAGGGGCGCTTTGTAATCGGGCATGTCAGGTCTCCCTAAAACACTCTGTGGGAAGCGGGAAAACCGGCCCCGGAACGGGCTGAGACACAGGCAGCGGGCGGGGCGGGTCCATCGTCAGGGAGACAAATGGTAGCCGTGCCCCGGAGCCGCTGCCCACAACTATTTGTGACCCACAAGTCAAACAAGCGTTTGAAATCACTTTTGTCGGACAAGACTGGTATAGTCCGCCTCCGAAGCCTTCCTATTCTTGGGTTCGCCAACAGGAGCACTCCCATGATCGACCCCAATCTGCTGGATATCCTGGTCTGCCCGGTGAGCAAGGCGCCGCTGATCTACGATGAGCAGCGCGAGGAACTCAAATGCAAGGCCAGCGGCCTGGCCTACCCGGTGCGCGACGGCATCCCGGTGATGCTGGAAGAGGAAGCCCGCACCCTCGACGACGACGAATTGCGCTCACTGTAAGGACCGGCCATGACCCGCTCGCTGCTCGCCCTGCTGCTGGCCCTGGCGGCGCCGCTGCACGCCGCCGAACAAGAGGACCGGCCCCCGGTGCCGGAGGCCGACCAGACCATGACCCGCGAGCAGAAGCAGAACGACTGCCTGCTGCGCGCCGCCCGGGACGCCGCCGACAATATCACCGCCGCCCAATTGCGCGGCTGGTGCCTGGAGAACGAGGAGCGGCCGGAACAGCGCTCCGCCCACGAGGACGCCCTGCGTACGCGCCTGGCCCTGGAACGCTCCAGCCAGGACAACCCCTTCGTGATCACCCCGCACCGGCGCAACTACCTGATGCCCTACAGCCACTGGTCGAACCCGCAATGGAACGACCCGGACCGCCAGGGCCAGAACCTTGATTCCCAGGAAGTGAAGTTCCAGATTTCCCTGAAGGCGCCGCTCTACGACGATTTCTGGGACGGCAGCACCCTGTACATGGCGTTCACCGGGCTGTTTTTCTGGCAGGCCTACAACAAGAGCGAGTCGAGCCCGTTCCGGGAAATCAATTTCACCCCGGAAATCTTCGTCGCCAAACCCTTGGACTGGGAACTGGGCCCGGTGAAAACCAAACTGATGACATTCGGTTTCCGTCACGATTCCAACGGCCGGGATGAACCCACCTCGCGGAGCTGGAACCGTCTCTACCTGCGCCACATTTCCCAGATCGGCCCGTACTATGTGTCCTTGATGCCCTGGTACCGGATTCCGGAAGACGACAAGGACTACCCGCTGGACCCGCGCGGCGACAACAACCCGGACATTGAAAAATACATGGGCCATTTCGAGCTGGAAGTCGGACGCGCGTTCGGCAACCACGTGCTGGAAGTGATGGTGCGCAACAACCTGCGCTCGGACAACAAGGGCGCCGGCCGGGTCAATTATTCCTTCCCCATCAACGAGCGCTTCAAGGGGCTGGTGCAGGTGTTCACCGGCTACGGCGACTCGATGATCAACTACGACGACTACGAGACCCGCTTCAGCCTGGGCATTCTGCTCACCGATACCCTCTAGTCCGGCCCGGCGCGGGCGGATGCTCCGGATCGCGGCGGTCCAGGGTGTCGTGGAGCAGGCCGCTGGAAGCAGGCTGGCGGGGGTATTCAGCGGCCACGTCCTGGCCTGGGGCGGCAAGGAGATTCCCTGGTGAGAGCGTTCAGGCGAGCTCGTCCAGGGTGCGCTGGCGCAAGGCCTGGAGGCGGTCACTGAAAGTCACCGGGTAGGGCCGCTCGGCGCGGGCGGTACCGCGCCAGGCGTCGGGCAGGGCCGCCAGCTCTCCGGCCAGCCGCCGGCGGGCGGCGTCCGCGTCCGGGGCCGGCACCGCCGGCTCGCCGTTGGCCACCACGGTGCGCAGCAGCGGCTGACCGTCCCGTTCCTCTTCGGCGCCGGTGAGGGTGTCGCCGGCCAGCCGGCCGTGGTCGTCATAGTGGCGCCAGATCTGCTTGGCGCCGGGGTAGATGGGCTTGCCCGGCGACGCCTTGAGGCGCGGGCGGCCCTGGTATTCGGTGAGCTTGTAGGCGAAGTCCAGGGACGGGGCGTCCGCCACCGAGCCCATTTCCGTGCCCACGCCAAAGCCGTCGATGGGGGCGCCGGCGGCCACCAGATCGGCGACCTTCCATTCGTCCAGGCCGCCGCTGACCACCACCCGCACGCCGTTCAGGCCGGCGGCGTCGAGTTTGTCCCGGGCGGCCCGGGCCTGGGCCACCAGATCGCCGGAGTCGATGCGCACGGCGCCCACGTCCAGGCCCTCGTCACGCACCAGGCCGATCACCTTGTCCACCGCCGCCAGGCTGTCGTAGGTGTCCACCAGCAGGGTGGTGCCCGGGTAGTCCCGGGCGTAGCGGCGGAAGGCGTCGATTTCCCGGTCGAAGGACTGGATGTAGGAGTGCGCCATGGTGCCGCGCAGGGGCAGGTCGAAGCTGAGCCCGCCAAGCACGTTGCTGGTGGCGCCGATGCCCGCCACCCGGTAGGCGCGCACGCTGCGCCAGGCGGCCTCCAGGCCGTGCATGCGGCGCATGCCGAAATCCAGCACCGGGGTACCAGCGGCGGCCTGGACCACCCGGGCGGCCTTGGAGGCGAGCAGGGTTTCCAGGTTCACGTAGTTCATCAGCAGGCTTTCCAGCAGCTGCCCCTCGGCCACCGGGGCACGCAGCTCCAGCAGCGGCTCCTGGGGAAACACCAGGGAGCCCTCGGGCACCGCCCGCACCTCGCCGCTGAAGCGGAAATCCGCCAGCCAGTGGAGGAATTCATCGCGGAAACCCAACGGCGCCAGGCGGCGCACCTGCTCCTCGGGAAAACGCAGTTCGGTGATCAGCCGGGCAGCGTGCTCCTGGCCGCAGGCCACCACGTAATTGCGCTGCCCGGGCAGCACCCGGTAAAAGAGGCTGAACACCGCCTCGCCGCTTTTTCCGTCCAGGTGGTAAGCCTGGGCCATGTTCAGTTCGTACAGATCGGTGAGCAGACCCAGTTCGTCCACCCGGGGCCAGACAGCGGTCATCGGCGCATCCTTTGGCTATACAGTCATCGCGGCACCGCCATGAATTGCGCCGGCGGCGGCGCTTTTCAAGCCCGTTGACCGGGCAGTTGGTCGAGCACTTCGCGGTGGGCGGCCAGGGCGGCGTCGTCGAACAGCACGAAGCGCACCCGCTTCACCCGCTCCAGGGCGGCGCCCTCGGCGGCCACCGTGGTCACCGCGATGCGCGCCGCCTCCGCCAGCGGATAGCCGAAGGCGCCGGTGGACAGCGCCGGGAAGGCGACGCTTTCCAGGCCCCGCGCCTCGGCCAGCCGCAGGGCGTTGCGGTAGCAGTCGGCGAGCAGCCGATCAGCGGGCTCGTCGCGACCATACACCGGGCCCAGGCAGTGGATCACGTGGCGATTGGGCAGCCGGTGGCCGCCGCTGATCACCGCCTGGCCGGGTTCGATGGGCGCCATGGGCGCGCACTCCTCGGCGAGGCCGGGCCCGGCGGCGCGGTGCAAGGCGCCGGCCACGCCACCGCCGGTGCGCAGCAGGGCGTTGGCGGCGTTGACCACCGCGTCCATGTCGGTCTGGTTGGCGATGTCGCCCTGGCGACATTCAATCGTGAAGCGGGTCATGTTCGGTTCCTGGCATTGCCGCCCGCGTAGGGTATCATCCGCGGGCGGGGGACTTGTCATCACTGCACGGAGATAGCTATGCGAATCCTGGCCCGATTCGGCGTTCTGGGACTGCTGATGCTGCTGGGCGCCTGCCAGACTCTCAGTGGCCTGGAAACCCCGGAGGTGAACCTGTCCAGCATCCGCCTGGAGCAGGTCAGCGTGTTCGAACAACAGTGGCAGGTGGTACTGCGCGCGCGCAACCCCAACGACCGGGAGCTGACGCTGAAGAGCCTGGACTACGAGCTGTTCGTCAACGGCGAGAAGCTGGCTCGCGGGCTCACCGGCGACAACGTGACGCTGCCAGCCATGGGCGACGCCCTAGTGAGCACCCGCATCACCACCAGCCTGATGCAGACCCTGGGCAAGCTGAAAGCCTTGCAGCAGGACCCGGGCGCGCCGCTGGACTACCGGATCAAGGGCACCGCCCGGGTCAAGGGCCTGGCCCTGCCACTGAGCTTCGATCAGCGCGGCGAGTTCCGGCTGCCGGACACGGTGCCGCCGCGCTAGGGCCGGTGGTCCGGGCCGCGAACTGACCCGGGCGGCCACCGGGCCGAGCGTTCCGGTCATCCCCCGGCGCCAGGCGGCGGGCTACAGTGAGGCTTTCTAGCAGGGACCCTTTCCATGCAAGCGGACTTTCAGGTTGCCATCATCGGCGCTGGTTTCGGCGGCCTGGGGATGGCCATCGAGTTGAAAAAACGGGGCCGGCATTCGCTGGTGATCCTCGAGAAAGCGGACCAGGTGGGCGGCGCCTGGCGGGACAACACCTACCCCGGCGCCGCCTGCGACGTGCCGTCCCATCTGTATTCCTTTTCCTTCGCCCGCAAATTCGACTGGTCGCGGCGCTTCGCGCCCCAGGCGGAAATCCTCGACTATCTGAAGCGCTGCGCCCGCGACCATGACCTGGAGCGCCACCTGCGCCTGGGCACCGAGGTCCGCGCAGCCCGCTTCGACGAGGACGCCGGCCTGTGGCGGATCGAAACCGACCAGGGGGAGCTCACCGCCCGCGCGCTGATCACCGCCACCGGCCAGCTCAACCGGCCGGCCTGGCCCCGGGTGCCGGGGCTGGAGCGTTTCCAGGGCCCGGTCTTCCACAGCGCGCGCTGGGACCATGGCGTGGACCTGGCCGGCAAGACGGTGGCGGTGGTCGGCACCGGCGCCAGCGCCATCCAGTTCGTGCCGGAAGTGGCGAAACAGGCCCGCCAGGTGAAGCTGTTCCAGCGCTCCGCCGCCTATGTGATCCCCAAACCGGACCGCCCCTACTCCCCCCTGGAGCAGCGGCTGATGGCCCGGTGGCCCTGGCTGCAAACGCTGGACCGGGCCCGGGTCTATGCCCAGAACGAAACCCGGGTACTGGGCTTCACCGCCCTGCAGGGGGTGATGAAAGTCTATCAGTGGCTGTTCCAGCGCTACCTGCGGCGCACCATCAGCGACGCCGTGCTGCGCGAGAAGCTGACGCCGGATTACCCCATGGGCTGCAAGCGCATCCTGATCTCCAACGATTATTTCCAGGCCATCGAACGCTTCGGCATCGAGGTGCGCACCGGCGGCGTGGCGGTGGTGGACGAAACCGGCCTGGTGGACGCGGACGGCCAGCACCACGACGCCGACGTGCTGATTTTCGGCACCGGCTTCCAGGCCACCGACTTCCTGGCGCCGATGACCATCCAGGGCCGCCGGGGCCGGGACCTGAACGAAGCCTGGCGGGACGGCGCCGAGGCCTACCTGGGCATCACCGTGCACGGCTTCCCGAATCTGTTCATGCTGTACGGCCCCAACACCAACCTGGGGCACAACTCCATCGTCTACATGCTGGAATCGCAGATCGCCTATGTGCTCAGCGCCCTGGAAGAAATGGAGCGCCCCGGAGTGGGCGGCCTGGAAGTGAACGCCGAGGTCCAGGACCGCTTCAACCGCGACATCCAGACGCGCCTGCGCGACAGCGTCTGGGGGCAAGGCTGCGACAGCTGGTACAAGACCGAAAGCGGCAAGAACACCAACAACTGGCCCGGCTTCACCTTCCGCTACCGGCGCCGGACCCGACGACTGGACCCTCGCGATTATGAGTTGCACCCGTGAACAGGGCGGCGTGGCGGAAAGCCCGTCGCAACGCCTGATCGCCGCCACCCTGCGCGGCAGCCTCAAGACCCTGCTCAGCCCCGCTTTCCAGGCCCGCGCTCCGGTGGGCCTGCAGCGCCGCTGGCTGGCCACGGTGGCCCGCGCCACCCTGCCCGCCCGGGGCGTGCCGCGCCGGCGCACCCGCTTCGGCGGCGTGCCGGTGGAGGTGGTCGGCGAGGGCCGCGCCGCCACCCTGCTGTATCTGCACGGCGGCGGCTACGTGAGCGGCGGCCCGGGCACCCACCGGGCCCTGACCACCCGCCTGGCCCGGGACCTGGACGCCACCGTGATGGTGGTGGATTACCGGCTGGCGCCGGAGGCGCCCTGCCCGGCGGCCCTGGACGACGCCATCACCGTGTACCGGAGCCTGCTCGACCAGGGCCACGAGCCGGCGCGCATGGCGGTGGCCGGGGATTCCGCCGGCGGCGGGCTGAGCCTGGCGTTCCTGCAGCACCTGCGCGACGGCGGCGGCCTGCCACTGCCCGCCGCCGGGGTGCTGCTCTCGCCCTGGGTGGATCTGACCCTGGCCCACACCCCGGACCGGGTGGCCGGCGAGGCCATGCTCAGCCTGCCCTGGCTGAACGCCGCCGCCGACGCCTACGCCCGGGGCCGCCGCGACGGCGCCGCCGCCTCGCCTCTGCACGGTGAACTGAACGGCCTGCCGCCGCTGCTGATCCAGTGCGGCGGTGATGAGATCCTGCGCGCCGACAGCGAGCGGCTGGCGGACGCCCTGGACGACGCCGACACCGAGGCCCGCTACCAGCTGTTCCCGAGCCGCTGGCACGTGTTCCAGTTGCACGGCGGCGTGCTCGCCGACGCCGACCGGGCACTGGCGGACATCCGCGCCTTCCTGACCGGCCACCTGGCCGCCGCCGGGGAGCGCGCCTGATGAGCCATATCCTGATCACCGGCGCCGCCAGCGGCATCGGCCTGGCCACCGCCCGGCGCTTCCACTCCCGGGGCTGGTCCGTGGGCCTGCTGGACATGAACGCCCAGGCCCTGCAAGCGGTGGAAGCGGAGCTCGGCGAGCGCACCTGGTCGCGGGCCCTGGACGTGCGCGACGCGGCCGCCTGCCGGGCGGCGGCGGATGCCTTCGCGGCCCAGGCCGGCGGCCTGGACGTGCTGTTCAACGCCGCCGGCATTCTGCGCATGGGGTTCGTGGAGGAAGTGGACCCGGAGCTGCACCGGCGCACCCTGGAGATCAACGTGCAGGGCACCCTCAATATGTGCCTGGCCTGCCTGCCGCACCTGAAAGGGGCCGACCGGCCCCACGTGCTGAACATGAGCTCCGCCTCGGCGCTTTACGGCGTGCCGCATCTGGCGGTGTATTCGGCGTCCAAGTTCGCGGTGCGCGGCCTCACCGAGGCCCTGGACCTGGAATGGCGCCGCCACGGCATCCGCGTGCAGGACCTGATGCCGCCGTTCGTGGACACGCCCATGGTCCGCGACCAGGCCTTCCAGGCGCCGGTGGTCAAGCGCATGGGGGTGAAGCTGAGCGCCGAGGAAATCGCGGTGGCGGCGGAGCGCGCCCTGGACAGCGACCGGGTGCACACCCCGGTGGGGCTGCCGTTCCGGCTCACCGTGCTGATGGAAAAGCTGACGCCGCGCCGGGCCACCCGGGAATTGATGCGCTGGCTGAGCCGGCCCTAATAGTGGATGGTGACCCGGCGCCGGCCCCACTCCAGGGCGGCGTCGCGGTCCTCGCCCATGTAGATATCGATCTTGTTGCGCCAGCGCCGGTGCATCTTGTCGCGCACGTACCAGATGCCGTCCAGGCCCTCGATGCGCACCGGGGTGCCGTAATCCAGCCCCTGGCCGAGCAGATCCCGGGACACGGCAATGGCTTTCATGCCGGGCACCAGGGTGTCGCCCCAGGCCGCCAGGCTGTGATCATCACCGGCGCCCTGACCGCGCAGGGAATTGAAGGCGGTGGCGGTGACGCTGGCCTTCGCTTCGAAGGAATCCGCCGTCACCGGGCCGGCGCCGAGCCACAGCGCCACCAGGGCCAGCGCCCTGAACCCGCTCTTCACCCGCCCTTCGCCAGACTGCGTCGATGACGTCATTACGAACCCTCTCGTGGCCATTGATGCTGTTCCTGCTGTCCGCCTGCGCCGGTGCTCCGCCCATCCCGCCGCCCCTGGAGCCCCGGGTGTGGCCGGCCGCCGGCGAGCCGCACGGCGTGATTCTCGCTCTGCACAGTTTCGGCGACCACGCCGCCGCCTTCAATCTGGCGGCGCCGGCCCTGGCCGAGGCCGGGTACAGCGTGTACGCCTTCGACCAGGCCGGTTTCGGCACCCGCAACCTGAACGACCGCTGGGCCGGGGAGGCCCGCCTGGTGGACGACGCCGCCGGCCTGGCCCGGCAACTGGCGGAACGCTACCCGGACCGGCCGCTGTACCTGCTCGGCGAGAGCCTGGGCGGCGCCGTGGCCATGCTGATGGCGGCCCGTCACCCGGACCTGCCGGTGGACGGGCTGATTCTCGCCGCCCCGGCGGTGCGCGAGGGGATTCGACTGCGCTACGGCGGCCGCGACACCTCGGTGCCGGCGGTGGGCATTCGCCGGCTTAACGGCCACCTGGGCGGGCACGGCGACTACCGGTTCTTCGAGGACGGTCCTCACCTGCTGCTGCAGGGCCGCCACTGGTCGCGGGTGACGGACGCCATCCTCGACTGGCTGCCACCGGCGCGGTTGCCGGAATGACGGCCCGGCGGCGGCGTTATTGTCCCGGTTGGTGGCGCCGAATTTGCTAGGCTTACGACGGTACCAAGCCCAACGGAAAGGAGACCGCGACACCATGAGCAAACGGGTTCTGATCACCGGCGGCAATTCCGGCATCGGTCTGTGCACCGCCGAGCAACTGGCCGCCCAGGGGGCGGAGGTGATTCTCGCCTGCCGCGACCAGGCCAAGGGCCAGGCGGCCCTGGCGCGTATCAAGCACAACCAGCCCGACGCCCGGGTGCGGCTGTTCGAGCTGGATCTGGCGGATCTCACCAAGGTGCGCGGCTGCGCCCGGCGCCTCAATGACGAGTTGGACGGCCTGGACGTGCTGATCAACAACGCCGGCGTGGTGCCGGACCGCCAGCAGTTCACCGCCGACGGTTTCGAGATGCAGTTCGGCGTCAATTACCTGGCGCCGGTACTGCTCACCCACCTGCTGCTGCCGCTGCTCCAGCAACGCCCGGGGGCGCGGATCCTGCACGTGGCGTCGGTGGCGCACTGGCTGGGGCGCATCAACTCGCGCACCTGGCGCGGCCGCCGCCCCTACCTGGTGATGGACGCCTACGGCCAGTCCAAGCTGGGCAATATCCTGTTCAGCGACGTGCTGGCCCAGCGCCTGGCCGGCCAGGACATCACCAGCAACGCCCTGCACCCCGGCGGCGTGGACACGCCCATCTTCCGCCACGCGCCGGAGCTGCTGATGAAGCTGATCCGCCCTACCCTGACCACGCCGGAGAAGGCCGCCCGTCTGCCGACGCGGCTGGCCCTGGACCCGGCCCTGGACGGCGTCACCGGCGGCTACTTCGACGCCAAGGGCCCGGCCGCCCGCTCGCCCCGGGCGCGCAACAAGAAGGTGGCGGAACGGCTCTACCAGGACAGCATGGCGCTGCTCGGCATCAACCCTCTGTAGGGCCGGACGCCTCCAGCGCCTGCTCGGCCACCGCCCGTTGCAGGCGCGGGTAGAGGTCCAGGAACACCGCTTCCAGCTCCCGGTAGTGGCGCTCGATGTCCACCTGGCAGCCCTGGAAGCGGTTGGCGAAGCGCACCCGGGCGGCGATCCGGTCCAGGGCCCGGCCCACGGTGTCCAGCTCCGCGTAGCGACGGATCCAGTCCTGGCTGACCATGCGGTCCACCACCGCGCGCATGTCCGCCGGCATCAACGGCTCGCCGGCGCGCAGCAGGCGGTAATCGTCGTCCAGGGCGGCGTCCAGGGGCCGGTCGTGAAAGCGTGCCCAGTGACGCACCAGAAAGTGATCGAACAACACGTCCAGGGCCACGCCGGCGAAACGCCGGCGCGGCGCCGCGAACAGCCGGCGGCTGTCGCGCACCGGCGGGTGGTGGTCAGTGAGGCGGTCCACCAGGCGGTGGTTGCGCAGGCCCTGGCGCACCGGCGCCGGCAACTCGTCCTCGCGCACACCACGCATGAAATCGCCCAGCAGATTGCCGACCTTGGAGGCCGGCGTGGGCCGGGCCAGGGCCAGGTGGGCGAAGTAGTTCACGCCCCGCCCCGCTCCATCAGGAACCGCAGGTTCTGGCGCGCCGCCGGCCATTCGTGATTGATGATCGAGAACACCACCGTGTCCCGGTAGACGCCGTCGGCGCTCACCGTGTGGTTGCGCAGCACGCCGTCCTGCTTGGCGCCGAGCCGCGCGATGGCCGCCCGCGAGGCGCGGTTGTGCCAGTGGGTGCGCAGCTCCACGGCGATGGCGTCCAGGGTTTCGAAGGCGTGGCGCAGCAGCAGCCATTTGCACTCGGTATTCAGGCCGGTGCGCTGGCAGCGGCGGGCGTACCAGGTGTGGCCCAGCTCCAGGCGGCGGTTTTGTTCATCGACGCGGAAGAAGCGGGTACTGCCCACCACCCGGCCGCTGTCCCGGTGGCGCACGGCGAACGGCAGCTCGCCCCGCTCGCGGCCGGCCAGCGCCTCGGCGATGTAGTCGCCGACCCGCTCCGGGGACGGCGCGAAGGTGTACCAGAGCTTCCACAGTTCGCCGTCCTGGCAGGCCAGCGCCAGATCGTCGGCGTGCTCGTGGTCCAGGGGTTCCAGGCGCACCCGCTCCCCTTCCAGCACCACCGGTTCGATCCAGCGGGCCACGGTCATTGCTTTTCCGCCGGGGCGTTCAGCTGATGGCGCACCCGGTCCAGGGCCGGCGCCACGGAATCGCACTGGTCGGCGCCCTGGTCACAGGCCACGCAGCCGGCGGCGGCGCTGGCCGCCATGGTCAGGTTCACCCGGTAGGCCAGTTGGGGCAGCTTGGCGGCGCTATCGCGCAGGGCCACGGCCTGCTCCTGGAGGGCACCGTGCTCGGCCCGGCAGGCCTCGACGGCGGCCTGGTCGGCCGGGTCCAGGCCCTGTTTCAGGGCGCGGCCCTGGTCCGCCAGGGTTTCAAGGTCATCGATCATGCCGTTCACCTGATCCGGGTTCTCCGGCGGCACCGCCAGGGCCGGGCCGGCCAGGGACAGGGTAAGCAGGGCAAGGATCCATCGTTGCATAGCAGGCACTCCTGATTATTGTTGTTGGTAGTGTCCATGGACCGGCGCCGGGGGCCGAAGGTTCAGCCCGGCGGCCAGGAGAACGGACGGCCGCCGAGCACATGCACGTGCAGGTGGAACACGGTCTGGCTGGCGCCGGCGCCGTTGTTCACGTTGAGGCGGAAATCCTCGAGCCCTTCGTCGCCGGCCACCTGGCCGGCCACCAGCAGCAGATGGCCGAGCAGTTCCTTGTCCTCGCCGCCGGCGTCGGACAGCTTGGCGATGGGCTTCTTGGGAATCACCAGAAAATGGGTGGGCGCCTGGGGATTGATGTCCCGGAACGCCAGGCACTGGTCGTCCTCGTAAATGATGTCGGCGGGGATTTCCCGGTCGATGATCTTGGAAAAAATCGTTTCACTCATGGCCGCGTCTCCAGACTCCCAGGATCGGAAAGGCCCAACGATAGAACACGGCGGCCTTCACGTCGATCATGATCCCGATCACACCCCGACCATGCGGCGCCAGCAATTTACAAAACCCGGGGTGAGTCCGCGCGGCCCGACTGACTATAATGGCGCCCTGACTTCACCCACCCTTTAACCCGACGAGACCTTATGGCCACGTTGTTCGTTGAAAACCTGACCGTGGTGGATTTTTCCTATCTCCACGCCAAGCGCGGCATGGTCGGCGAGTCGTGGATCGTGGATCTGGAGCTGTCCGGCGAGCTGGATGCCCAGGGCATGGTGTTCGACTTCGGCCACATCAAGAAAACCGTCAAACGCACCGTCGACGAGCGCGTCGATCACCGGTTGCTGGTGCCCCGCGACAGCGAACAGCTGGATCTGCACGAACGGGACGACGGTCACCTGAGCCTGGCCTGGCGCTACCTGGCCGGCGAGATCCGCATGGTGTCGCCGGCCTCGGCGGTGCTCGGCCTGCCGGGCATGGAAATCTCCAAGGCCGGCGTGACGCTCTACCTGATGGAGCTGATCCAGGAGACGGTGCCGGCCAACGTGGCCGAGGTGCGCGTGATCCTGCGCGAGGAGGACACCGGCACGGCGCCCTTCTACCACTATTCCCACGGGCTCAAGAAGCACGACGGCAACTGCCAGCGCATCGCCCACGGCCACCGTTCCGGCATCCAGATTTTCGAGAACGGCCGCCGCAGCCGCTACTGGGAAAAGCTCTGGGCGGACCGCTGGGAAGACATCTACATCGGCACCGAGGACGACCTGGAGGGTACCTACTACGTGGACGAGGTCCCCCACCACCGGTTCCGCTACGACGCCGACCAGGGCCACTTCGAGCTGGTGATCCCGGAGGACCACTGCTACCTGGTGGACCACGACTCCACGGTGGAGAATCTGGCCGGGCACATCGCCGGGGAACTGGCCCGGGAAGCGCCGGGCAAGCGCTTCCGGGTGCGCGCCTTCGAGGGCGTGGGCAAGGGCGCCATCGCCGAGGCCGGCGAGGACAACCCGGGCCGCGCCAAAGGCGGCTGGCTTACTGGCTCTTCAGTGCTGTGACGCACTGGAGAACCAGTTGGCAGTTGATAGTGGACAGTTGATGGTGAAAACAATGCACGGCAACCAGGTTTTCGCGGGGAATGGATAAACGCCATGCCTTTCCGCAACGTTGTTTTGGTTTTAACTGCCAACTGTCAACCGTCAACTCTCAACTGATTTTCAGGGCGTTTGCGCAAGAATGCTCTCGGTTTCTTCCTGAATCAGGCGGCGCAGCCAGCGGTGTGCCGTGTTGTGGTGCAGTAGCGGCGACCAGGCCATCTTCAGCTCGAACTCGGGGATCTCGAAGGGCGGCGCCTTGATCACCAGGTTGTCGTTCTGCAGCTGCATGCGCGCCACCCGGCTGGGCAGGGTGGCCACCAGGTCGTTGTTCATGGCCAGCAGGGCCGGCATCTGGTAGTGCCGGGTGAAGATGCTGATCTTGCGGCTGCGCCCCAGCCGCTGCAGGGCGTGATCGATCCAGCCCAGGCCGCCGAGTTTCTCCGGATTCATGCCGAAACCGACCCCGAACCCGGTCTTGGACACCCAGATGTGCTGGGCGGACAGGTAGCTGTCCAGGTCGAAGTTCTCGGCGATCGGGTTGTCGCGGTTGAGCAGGCAGGAAAAGGTGTCGCGCCACAGTGTCACCTGGTGGAAGGACCCGGGAATCTCGTTGAAGCGGTTCAGGGCCATGTCCACCCGGCCCTGCTCCATGTCCGGGTAGCTCACGTCCGAGGGCGTGAGGAAGTCCAGCACCACGTTGGGCGCTTCCTCGCGCAGGCGGCGCACGATGTGCGGCACCAGGGTGGCCTCGGCGTAGTCACTGGTCATGATGCGGAACACCCGCCGGCTGTCCGAGGGCTGGAAGCCGTCCTCCGGGGTGAACAGGGATTCCGCCTGGGCGATCAGCTGGCGCACCAGGGGTTGCAGCTCCTGGGCCCGGTCGGTGGCGGTCATGCCCTCGCTGGTGCGGATCAGCAGCGGGTCGCCGAACATCAGACGAAGGCGCTTGAGGCTGTTGCTCATGGCCGGCTGGGTGATACCCAGTTGCTCGGCGGCGCGGGTCACGTTCTTCTCGCGCAGAAGAACGTCCAGGTATTTGAGCAAATTAAGATCGGCGCTGGCGAGATTCATGGCCTGAATAATAACCCGTGAAACCGGCGAAACCCTAACTGTTAACCAGGTCGCTTTCTTGACCGAAGACCCTTCACGGGCATCGCGGCATCGCAAATAAATGCGTATGGTGCTGATTTCCCCCCAAAAGCAGTAGGGATTATGAATCAGCAGGAACAGCCCCGCATCGAGAAATTCGTGGTGCGCTTTCCGGCCGGCATGCGCGACCATATCGCCGCCGCCTCCCGCCTCGGCCACCGCAGCATGAACGCGGAGATCGTCGCGCGCCTTCAGCACAGCCTTGGCCACTGGCCCGATTCCCTGCCGGTGGCGCGCCATGCCGCCCCCGCCGGCGACGAGGAGTGCTACCTGCTCGACCGTTTCCGGGGCCTCCCCCCGGCCAAGCGCCAGGCCCTGCTCGCCCTGCTCGACTGAACCCCGATCATCGAACGCGCATTGGACCGTTCAATGCTGTTACTCTTTAACCAGGTTTCGTAGACGCCGAAGAAAACGGCGGCCGCCCGTCGGGGGTGGACACGTCGGAGGGATGGAACGCAGTTGAAGGACGAATCTCATCGGATGAGCGGATTGCCCAGCGGCAGCGACATCCGCCTGCCCTGGCATCTGCGCTTGCCGGGCCCGCTTGAACGGGACTTCACCGATTTTTTCCGCGACAGCGTGGCCAGGGTGGCGCCGTGGGCGGCGCTCAACGTGGTGGTGCTGCTGTCCCTGGCGCTGGCCCTGGAGTTCTCCATGTCACCGGAGGTGGCCGCCAGCACCTGGCGGCCGCGCCTGCTGTGCCTGATGCTGGCGGTGGCCACCGCCCTGGTGGCGCGCCACGGCGAGTGGCGGCGCTGGCTGCACGGGCTGAGCATGGCCCTGGCCCTGGCGGTGGCGCTCACCGGCGACTGGATGGCGCTCACCGTGGACCACCCCCTGGCGTTCAGCCTGTTCCTGCAAACGCCGCTGGCGATCCTGCTGATGTCGGTACTGCTACGGGTGCCGTTCTACTGGGCGGTGGCCGGCAGCGTGGTGATGATCGGCGCGCTGGCGGCGAGCCTCTACCAGGGAGGGCGCACCGGCGACGATCTGGCCATGGTGCTGCTGTTGCTGTCGCTGTCCAGCGCCAGCATGAGCCTGTTCGGCCAGTACATTTATGAGCGCCTGCTGCGCCAGCACTTCCTGTCCGAGAACGTGCTGTTCCAGCACCGCGACGAACTGCATTCCGCCAACCGGGTGCTGGAGAGCCAGGCCACCGTGGACGGCCTCACCGGCTGCCTCAACCGGCGCGGCATGGAAAGCCGGCTCGACGAGCTGCTGCACGGATTCAGCCGTGGCGGCGGCAAGGAGCGGGTCAGCGTGCTGCTGTTCGACATCGATTTCTTCAAGCAGTACAACGACACCTACGGCCATCTCGCCGGCGACGAATGCCTCAAGGCGGTGGCCTCCATCCCGCGCTCGCTGACCCAGGGCGACAAGGACTTCGTGGCCCGTTACGGCGGCGAGGAGTTCATGGTGGTGCTGGCCAACACCAGCCTCAAGGATGCGCTGGTGGTGGCCGAACGCATGCGCACCCGCATCGAGCAACTGGGCCTGCCGCACAGCGGCTCCCGGGTCAGCCAGGTGGTGACCATCAGCGTCGGCGTGACCTGCGCCGGGGAGCACGCCGCCGATGCCAACACCCTGATCAAATGCGCCGACGAGGCGCTCTATCAGGCCAAGGGCGCCGGCCGCAATCAGGTGGCCTACATGAACGACCAGGGCCGCGTGCTGGCCCTGTGAATCAGGCCTCGCCGTCCAGCCAGGCCGGCTCCGGCACCCCCAGCGCCAGCTCCGTGAGGAAATAACCCAGCGCCGCCAGCGGCAGCAACGCGCCGATGGTGGCGGTCAGCGACCAGCCACCATGGGCCTGGGACCAGCCGCCCACGGCGGACCCCAGGGCGCCACCGGTGAAGAAGGTCGCCATGTAGAGGCCGTTGAGGCGGCCCCGGTAGGTGTCGCCCAGGCCGTAGATGGCGCGCTGGCCGAGCACCACATTGGCGGACACGCCGAAATCCAGCACCACCGCCGCGATCACCAGCAACGCCACCGCCAGGGTCGAGCCCGGCTCCGCCAGCAGCGTCAGGCCGAAGGCGGCGCTGGAAATCAGCATGGCGGAAACCGTGGCCGGACGGGTGAAGCCCCGGTCCGCCAGGCGCCCGGCGATGGGCGCCGCCACCGCCCCGGCCACGCCGGCCAGCCCGAACAGGGCGATGCCGCCCTGGCTGAAACCGTACACCGGGCTCGCCAGCAGCAGCGGCACCGCGGTCCAGAACAGACTGAAGGCACCGAACAGGAAGGCCTGATACAGGGCCCGCCGGCGCAGGATCGGGGTGTGACGCAGCAGCCAGCCCATGGACAGCAACAGACCGCCATAACCAGGGCCGGGACGCGGCCGGCGCGCCGGCATTACCCGCGCCAGCACCAGGCTCAACGCCACCATCAGCAGCGCCGAGAGCACGAACACCGCCTGCCAGTCGAACGCCTCGGTGAGCGCGCTGGCCACCGGCCGCGCCAGCATGATGCCCAGCATCAGGCCGCTCATCACCGTGCCCACCACCTGGCCACGCCGTTCCGGCGGCGCCAGGTGGGCCGCGTAGGGCACCAGAATCTGCACCGCCACCGAGCCGAAGCCGATGCCCAGGGCGGCGGCCAGGAAGGTGGCGGCGTGATGGGCGAACAGGGCGGCGGTGAGCGCCAGGGCGGCGAGCAGCACCACCGAGATCACCAGGCGGCGGTTCTCCACCAGGTCGCCCAGCGGCACCACCAACAGCAGGCCGGCGCCGTAGCCCACCTGGGTCATGGTGACGATCAGCCCGGCGGCCCCCGGCGACAGGGACAGGGATTCGGCGATGGGCCCCACCAGGGGCTGGGCATAATAGATATTGGCGACGATCAAGCCGCAGGCGGTGGCCAGCATCAGCACCAACCAGGACGGCATCGTCGCCGGCGCGGCGTTCGATGACATGTGTCGGGTCCGTTATCGGAAAGGCGTGGGGTCGTCCACGTCCAGCTGCTCCGGATCCAGGGCGGCGCGGGCGTAGTCCCGCCAGACGCCGGCGTCCAGGAACAGCCGGTAGAGGTCCGGATCAAGGTGCCGATTATCGCGCATGCGCTGCATGATGCCCAGGGCCTCGGAGATTTTCAGCGGCGTTTTGTAGGGCCGCTCGCGGGCGGTGAGCGCCTCGAACACGTCGGCGATGGCCATGATGCGCGCCGGAATCGACATCTGTTCCCGGGTCAGCTCGCGCGGGAAGCCGGTGCCGTCCATGCGCTCGTGGTGGCCGCCGGCGTACTCCGGCACGCGCCGCAGTTTGCGCGGGAACGGCAGCGACTCCAGCATGTCCAGGGTCACGTCCATGTGGCTGTTGATGATGCGCCGCTCTTCCTCGGTGAGGGTGCCACGGGTAATGCAGAGGTTGCTCACTTCATCGTCGCTGAGCAGGGGCCGGGTTTCACCACGGGCGTCCACCCAGGGGCGCTCGGCGATGCGCCGCACCCGGGCCTCGTCCTCGGCGGCCATGGTTTCGCCGCCGATGTTGATGCGCTCCAGGAAGGTCAGGTCCGCTTCCAGGGCATCGATGTCCGTCTGCCGGCGCAAGCGGTGCTCCGGCTCCCGCTCCGGGTCTTCCAGGCAATCACGCAGGTAGCGCCGCTCCACCTCGGAGCGCGCCGCCGAGAAACGCGCCGCCACCAGCTCGATGCGGTCATGCAGGCCGTGCAGCTTGGTGGCCTTGTCGAGCACCGAATCGGGGATCGCCAGCTTGCCGCAATCGTGCAGCCAGGCGGCCACCCGCAGCTCGTACCATTCGTCCTCGTCGAGCTGGAAATCGGCGAATTCGCCGCCGTCCTCGCAGGCGGCCCGGGCCAGCAGTTCGGTGAGCAAGGGCACGCGCTCGCAGTGGGCGCTGGTGTGGGAGCTCTTGGCGTCGATGGCGCGGGCGAACACCTTCACGAAGGCGTCCAGCAGATCCTTGAGTTCGCGCACCAGCATCAGGTTGTTAAGGGCGATGCCGGCGTAGCCGCCGAGGGCTTCCAAAAGGGCCCGGGTGCGGGCCGGGAACGGCCCGGCGCCCTGTTCACCGCGAGCGTTGACCAGCTGCAGCACGCCCACCACCCGGCCTTCGTGGTTGGTCAGCGGCACCAGCAGCAGCGACACCACCCGGGTCACCAGGCCCGGCACCAGCCGCGCCCGGTCCTCGTCGTCCAGCGCCGGCGCGGTGAGATGCAGCGCCTCGCCCCCGCGCACGGTGCGCACCGCCGGGTGGCCGGCGTGGGCGTCGTCCAACGGCAGGCGCGGCTGATCCGGGCCCGGGTCGGCGCCCTCTTCCTCGCCGTCCAGGGCCTGGCGGGCGCACTCCAGCCACTCCTGGTGTTGCTCCTCGCGGCGCAGCCAGAGCACGCCGGCTTCGGCGCGGGCCAGGGCCAGCGCCTCCTCCAGCACGGTACGGGAGAGCGGCGCCAGGTCGCTCTGGGCGTTGATCTGGCGAGCCACCCGCAGCAGGGGCGGCAGCTGGGTGCCGGGCACCCTTTCCAGCTTGCTCATGGCGTCATTCCGTTGTCAGGCCGGCCTAGCATAGGCACAGCCCATCGTGGCGGTAAAGCGGCCTCGCTTGAACGGCGCCGGGCGATTGCCTACCATTCCTCGGTTCCGCAACCCTTAGCCTCGGACCCCTTTTCATTCATGAGCGTGCGCTACCGACTGCCCGATGGGGCAACCATGGAGTTTGATCAGCCGGCCTCCGCCCTGGAGATCGCCGAGCGGATCAGCAAGAAACTCGCCAAGCAGGCCCTGGCCGCCAAGGCCGACGGCCACCTCACGGACGTCTACCTGCCGCTCACGGATGGCACCGAAGTGGAAATCATCACCCGGGACCACGAGGACGCCCTGGAGCTGATCCGCCACGACGCCGCCCACGTGATGGCGGAGGCGGTGCAGGAGCTGTTCCCGGATACCCAGGTGACCATCGGGCCGACCATCGAGAACGGCTTCTACTACGACTTCCACCGGGAAGAGCCGTTCACGCCGGAGGACCTCAAGGCGATCGAGAAGCGCATGCAGGAAATCGTGCGCCGCAACGAGGACATCCGCCGGGAGGTGTGGGACCGGGACGAGGCGGTGCGCTTCTTCCTGGACCAGGGCGAGGAGTTCAAGGCGGAAATCATCCGCGACCTGCCCGCCGACCAGGAGGTCTCCCTGTACCGCCAGGGCGATTTCATCGACCTGTGCCGGGGCCCTCACCTGCCCTCCACCAGCAAGCTGGGCGACGGCTTCAAGCTGATGAAGGTGGCCGGCGCCTACTGGCGCGGCAACGCCGACAACGCCCAGTTGCAGCGGGTGTACGGCACCGCCTGGCGGGACAAGAAGGAACTCAACGTCTACCTCAAGCAGCTTGAGGAGGCGGAGAAGCGCGACCACCGCAAACTGGCCCGGGAGATGGACCTGTTCCATATCCAGCAGGAGGCGGTGGGCAGCATGTTCTGGCACGCCAAGGGCTGGCGCCTGCGCAAGAACCTGGAAAACTACATCCGCGACAAGATGATCAAGTACGGCTACGACGAGGTGGCCACGCCGCAGATGATGGACCGGGTGCTGTGGGAAAAATCCGGCCACTGGGACAAGTACGGCGACGACATGTTCACCGTCTGCACCCACGATGACCGGGAGATGGCGATCAAGCCCATGAACTGCCCCGGCCACGTGCAGATCTTCAACCAGGGCATCAAGAGCTACCGGGACCTGCCGATCCGCATGGGCGAATTCACCGCCCTGTTCCGCAACGAGGCCCACGGCGCTCTGCACGGCCTGATGCGCGCGCGCTCGTTCAGCCAGGACGACGGCCACATCTTCTGCACCGAGGGGCAGATCAACGAGGAAACCGCCGGCTTCATCCAGATGCTGCGCGAGGTGTACACGGACTTCGGCTTCGAGAGCTTCCGCATCAAGTTCTCCGACCGGCCGGAGAAGCGAGCCGGCTCCGACGAAACCTGGGACAAAGCCGAGGGCGCCCTGCGCGGCGCGGTGGAGTCCCTGGGCCTGGAGTGCGAGCTGAACCCGGGCGAAGGCGCCTTCTACGGCCCGAAACTGGAGTTCGTGCTGCGCGACGCCATCGGCCGGGACTGGCAGTGCGGCACCCTGCAGGTGGACTTCGTGCTGCCCGAGCGCCTGGACGCCGAATACGTGGCCGAGGACGGCTCCCGCCAGCGGCCGGTGATGCTGCACCGGGCGGTGCTGGGCTCCCTGGAGCGGTTCCTGGGCATTCTGATCGAATCCACCGCCGGCCACCTGCCGCTGTGGATGGCCCCCACCCCGGTGGTGGTGTGCACCATCACCAACGCGGTGGACGATTACGCCGCCGAGGCCGTGGCCCTGCTCAAGGCCAAGGGCGTGCCGGCGGAACTGGACACCCGCAACGAGAAGATCGGCTTCAAGGTGCGCGAGCATTCCAAGGGCAAGACCCCGCGCATCTGGGTGGTGGGCGAGAAGGAAGCGGAGGACCGCAAGGTGGCAATCCGCAGCCTGGGCTCCAAGGACACCGAGGAGCTGTCCCTGGAAGACGCCGTGGCGCAGCTGGCCGAGGCCACCCGCGCACCCATCTGAGGGCCCCGGTGTTGTAGGAGCGACTTCAGTCGCGATCCGCAAGGCGGTTGATCGCGACTGAAGTCGCTCCTACGGCGGCGAGGCAGGAGGCTCCATGTTCAAAGAGAACGAACGGCAACCGGAAGGCTTCAGCGTGGCGCTGGGCGAGGCGCTGGATAACCTGGCGCTCAACGACGCCGGTCTGATTCCGGTGATCGCCCAGCAGTACGATACCGGCGAGGTGCTGATGTTCGCCTGGATGAACCGGGAGGCCATCGAGGAAACCCTGCGCACCGGCCGGGTCTGTTATTACTCCCGTTCCCGGGGCACGCTGTGGCGCAAGGGCGAATCCTCCGGCCAGGTGCAAACCCTCCGGGAACTGCGCGTGGACTGCGACGGCGACGTGCTGCTGGCGCGGGTGGACCAGACCGGCCCGGCCTGCCACACCGGCCGCCGGGACTGTTTCTACTGGAAGCTGGACGGCGACCGGGCCACCATCGACAAGACGCCGCTCATCGATCCGGCGGAGCTGTACAAAAAAGACACCCCGAAATAAACCGGAACCAGGACCGCATCCGGATGCTGAAACTGCACAACACCCTCACCGGCACCAAGGACGACTTCGTTCCGCTGGACCCGAATCGCGTGACGCTCTATGTGTGCGGTCCCACGGTCTATAACTACGTGCACATCGGCAACGCCCGCCCGGTGGTGGTGTTCGATGTCCTGTACCGGCTGCTTGCGCGCCTCTATCCGGAGGTGGTGTACGCCCGCAACATCACCGACATCGACGACAAGATCATCAAGGCCTGCGCCGAGACCGGCGAATCCATGGACGCCCTCACCGGCCGCTTCACCACCGCCTTCCGCGAGGACATGGCGGCCCTGGGGACGCTGGAGCCGACCATCACGCCCCTGGCCACGGATCACATCGCCGACATGATCGCCATGATCGAGACGCTGATCGCCAAGGGCCACGCCTACGAATCCCAGGGCCATGTGCTGTTCGCGGTGGAATCCATGCCCGACTACGGCAAGCTCTCCGGGCGCAATCTGGAGGACATGCTGGCCGGCGCCCGGGTGGAAGTGGCGGACTACAAGCGCCACCCCGGTGATTTCGTGCTGTGGAAGCCCAGCGACGCCGACCAGCCGGGCTGGGATTCGCCCTGGGGCCGGGGCCGCCCGGGCTGGCACATCGAGTGCTCGGCGATGATCCACAAGCATCTCGGCGACGTGATCGACATCCACGGTGGCGGCCAGGATCTGATCTTCCCGCACCACGAGAACGAGATCGCCCAGGGCTGCTGCGCCCACGGCACCGAGTACGTGCGCTACTGGATGCACAACGGCTACATCAACATCGACGGCGAGAAGATGTCCAAATCCCTGGGCAACTTCCGCCTGGTGCGCGAGCTGCTCAAGGAATACCCCGGCGAGGTGCTGCGCTTCGCCCTGCTGTCCAGCCATTACCGCTCGCCGCTGAATTTCTCCGCGGAGCTGCTGGAACAGGCCGAGCGCAGCCTGGATTCGCTCTACTACGCCCTGCTCGGCCGGGGCGAGACCGTGCGCGCCCAGGCCGACTACGCGCTCCCCGAGGACCATCCGGTGCTGGAGGCGCTGCTCGACGACCTGAATACCTCCGAGGCGATCAGCGCCCTGCACGGCATCGCCGCCCGCCTGAACAAGGCGGAGCCCGCCGACAAGCCCGCCCTCAAAGCGGAGCTGCTGGCCGGCGCCGGCCTGCTCGGGCTGCTGGACGCGGACCCCACCGGCTGGTTCCAGAACAAGAAGGCCGGCGACGACGACCTGGACGCGGCCACCATCGATGATCTGGTGGCGCAACGCACCCAGGCCAAGAAGGACCGGAACTTCGCCCGCGCCGATGAAATCCGCGACCAGCTCAAGGACGCCGGCATCCAGCTGGAGGACACCCGCGAGGGCACCCGCTGGACGCGGGGCTAGTGTTCGTCACCGGCTTCGTTTTATGATGCGCGGCTGAACTCATCTCTTTTTCCTCGGGTGCCGCCGTGAAACGCGTCCTGCTCACCGGCCTGCGTGTCTACCAACTGGTGCTGAGTCCCTGGATCGGCAACCAGTGCCGTTTCTACCCGACCTGCTCGGAATACGCCCGGCAGGCGGTGGAAACCCATGGCAGCCTGCGCGGCAGCGCCCTGGCGGCGAAACGCCTGTGCAAGTGCCACCCCTGGCACCCCGGTGGCTTCGACCCGGTACCCGGCCGCGAGGAAGAAGCCCGTGACTGAGCGCCACGTCCGCCAGCGTCTGCTGCTCGCCGCCCTGCTGCTGGTGGCGCAGACGGTGCTCGCCTGGCACGCCCCCAGCCACATCTTCGACAGCCACCGCGACGCGGTGGCCCAGCACGATTGCGAAGCGCTCCATGGCCACGGCATGGCGGCGGCGCCGTCGCTGTTCGTGGCCCCGGTGCCAGTGGCCGCCCGCGCGGCGCTCGATGCCGGCCCGGCGCGCCCGGCCCATCAAACCGTTTCCCGCTCCCACCCGGCCCGCGCGCCTCCCCGTTTCTCCTGATCCCCGATCCATGACATTGCCAGGGCGCGATCCCTTCGCGCCGCCCCCGCGGCCCGCCGTGGCGTTTCGCCATGGCCTCGCGCCGCGGCTGTATATCAGGAGACAACATGAAACGCTTCAACGCCCCTCTGGCGGCGCCGTTCACGGCGGCCGCCCTGGCGGCCCTGTGCGGCTATGCCCACGCCGCCGAGCCCGCCGAGGAGAACCGCCTGGAATCCGTGGAAGTCTCGGCCCTGCCCCTGGGCAGTGACGCCGACCTGACCCCGGCGTCCTTCGATCTGCTGGAAGGGGACCTGCTGTTCCAGCAAAGCGAGGCCACCCTCGGCGACACCCTCAACGGCCTGCCCGGGGTGCACGCCGACACCTTCGGCGCCGGCAGCAGCCGGCCGGTGATTCGCGGCCAGACCGCGCCCCGGGTCAGCGTGCTGTCCGACGGCGCGCGCCTGTTCGACATGTCGGAGATTTCCCCGGACCACGCCACCACCGTGGAACCCATGCTCAGCCGCAAGGTGGAAGTGCTGCGCGGCCCGTCCACCCTGCTCTATGGCGGCGGCGCCATCGGCGGCGTGGTCAACGTGCTGGACGACAAGATCCCCACCCGCATGCCGGATGGCCCGGTGGAAGGCTTCGTGTCCGCCCGGGGCAACACCGTGGCCGACGAATCCGCCGGCGCCGTGGGCCTGACCACGCCGGTGGGCGAGCACCTGGCCCTGCACGTGGAAGGCGCCCGCCGCGAGGCCAGCGACTACGAGGTGAACGGCTTCACCGATCCGACCATCGACGGCACCTGGGCGGAGAGCAACAACGCCAGCGTCGGCCTGTCCTGGATCGGCGACCGGGGCTACCTGGGCCTGGCCTACTCCTACCGGGGCGATCTCTACGGCCTGCCCGGGCACAGCCACGAGTTCGAGGGCTGCACCGCCAACGGTTCCAGCCTGGAATGCGCCGAGGCCGGCCACGAGCACGAACATGAACACGGCGAACACGAAGCGCCGTTCGTGGATCTGGACAGCCGCCGGGTGGACCTGCGCGGCGAATACCGCCAGCCGTTCGCCGGCGTGGAGGCGGTGCGCCTGCGCGCCAGCCACACCGACTACCGCCACCACGAGATCGAGGAAGACACCATCGGCACCACCTTCCGCCACCGGGGCGTGGACGCCCGGGTGGAAGCGGAGCACGCGCCGATCCTGGGCTGGCGTGGCACCGTGGGCACCCAGTTCTCCGACGGCCGCATCGAGACCACCGGCGAGGAAGCCGTGGTGCCCGAGACCGACACCCGGGTGGCGGCGCTCTTCGCCGTGGAACGCTACCGTTTCAATGAACGCTGGCAACTGGAGGCCGGCGCCCGCTTCGAGCACCAGAAGCTGGACCCGGACGACGCCGACCGGCCGCTGCCCTCGGAAAGCGACAGCGCCGCGTCCCTGTCCACGGCCCTGACCTGGGCATTCCGCCCGGACTACAACGTGTCGCTGTCCCTGGCCCGTTCCCAGCGCCTGCCCCAGGCCCAGGAGGTCTATGCCCAGGGCGTGCACCTGGCCACCAACACCTATGAGTGCGGCCTGCTCGCCGACCGCTACACCTGCGGCGGCACCGCCAACGACGACAGCCTGGACACCGAAACCTCCCACAACGTGGGGATCAACCTGCGCAAGGTGAGCGGCGACCTGACCTTCGACCTGGGGCTGTTCCATAACCAGGTGGACAACTACGTCTACGCCCGCACCCTGGACCAGATCGAGGAATTCCGCCTGATCAAGTACAGCCAGGCGGACGTGACCTTCATCGGCGCCGAGGCCGAGGCCACCTACCAGTGGACCGACCGCTTCTCCACCACCCTGTTCGGCGACGCGGTGCGCGCCGAGTTCGACGATGGCGGCAACGAGCTGCCGCGCATCCCGGCGCAGCGCCTGGGCGGCCGGCTGAACACCTTCTGGCGCGCCTTCGACGGCGAGCTGGAGTTCTACCGGGTGTTCGCCCAGGACCGGATCGCCGGCTTCGAAAGCCGCACCCCGGGCCACGACATGCTCAATGCCACGGTGAGCTACACCCTGGCCGGCAACCCCCAATACAGCGTCTTCCTGCGCGGCAGCAATCTGCTCGGCGAGGAAGTGTGGAACCACGCGTCCTTCCTGGCTCGCACCGTCCCGGAACCCGGTCGCAACGTGACCGCCGGCGTGCGCCTGACGTTCTGACGCGATCCACGACGAAACGAATTCGGAGACAACGATGAAACGCTCTTTTTCCCCCACCGGCGCCGCCCTGCTGGCGGCCTCGGTGCTGCTTGCCGCCTGCAACAACGACACCGGTAGCACCGCGCTGCCCGGTGACGACCACGATCACGAGCATGAACACGGCGAGTCCGCCGGCCGCCTGGTGTTCACCCACGCCGACGGCGCCAATTCCCGGGTTTACGTGCACGACCTGGAAAGCGGCGAGACGATCGCCGATTTCGCCCTGGTGCATCCGGCCACGGCGGTGTACGCCAGCCCGGAAAGCCGCTACGCGGTGATCCTCCAGCGCGACAACGATCAGGTGGAATTCCTGGATAACGGCATCCACCTGCACGACGACCATACGCACGAGGACGCCCCCGCCATGCTGGGCTTCACCCTCACCGGCGTGGCGCCCACCCATTACCGGGTCAACGGCGAGCACGCCGCGCTGTACTTCGACGGTGATGACGGCGCCGGCCAGATGAGCCGCTTCGAGCTGTTCAGCGACGAGAGCCTGGAAGCCGGCGGCGTGCTCGCCGCCCAGACCCTGGACACCGCCCACCACGGCGTGGCGGAACCCCTGGAAGGGTTGGTGCTGGCCAGCCACACGGCCACCAGCGGCGATGCCCCGGACGGCGTCACCGTGTTCGAACTGCACGGTGACCATTTCCACGACGAGGGCGAGCTGGGCACCGCCTGCCCGGGCCTGCACGGCGCCGCCACCAGCGGCCTGTACACGGTGTTCGGCTGCCAGGACGGCGCGCTGCTGGCGGAGTTGCACGGCGACCACTTCCACGCCCACAAGATCGCCGCCCCGGAACGCCTGGCCACCGTGCTCGGGCACCCGGACGTGGCACAGCTGGCGGCGTTTTCCTACCCGGGCGACACCCTCTATGTGATCGACCCGGAAGCGGAAACCGCCACCGAGACCGACTGGCGTGACGGCGCCGTGGATAGCGGCGGCGACCCGGTGAGCGCCGTGGCCCGGGCGTTCGACGCCCACGGCGAGCACCTGCTGATCCTGGACGGCGAAGGCGATCTGCACGTGCTGGAAACCGCCGACTGGTCCCATCGCGGCAGCGTGTCGCTGCTGGACGACGTGCCCGCCGCCGGCCCGGCCCCGGCCCTGGCGGTGAGCGCCGCCGCGGAACAGGCGTTCGTCACCGACCCGGCGGCCCAGGCGCTGCATGTGCTGGATCTGGAAAGCCTGTCCGTGGAAACCGTGGACCTGGACTTCGCGCCCACCGGCCTGGCCTGGACCGGCATCGGCGGCGAGCACGACCACGGTGAAGGCGAGGAAGGGCACGACCACGACGACGAGCACGATCACGAGCACTGATCGTCGTCGCGCGCCTTTTCGCGACTGAAGCGGCCCCCCGGTCGCTCCTACAGCGGTGGCATAACCCTGCCGTAGGAGCGACTGGGCGGCACCCCGCTTCAGTCGCGATACCCGCGTCGCCATAAGCGCGGCTTTTCACTACAATAAGGCTCGTCCTCAAAGCAGTGGAATTCGGAGTCCCCCATGAAACGATGGCTGTTGGCCGCGGGCCTTGCCCTACCCCTTTCCGTCCTGTCCATTCCCGCCATGGCGGCGGGCTACGCCGGCCTGGATTACGTGCGCAGTAGCATCGAGCCGGACAACGGCGGCAGCGCCGATCCCAATGCGCTGCAGTTCAAATTCGGCAGCTGGATCAACCGCAACGAAACCCTGGGCGGTGAATTGCGCCTGGGCCTGGGCATCGGCGACGACAGCCTGGGCGGCGGCGCCGACGTGGAAATCGACCGCTACTACGGCGCCTATTTCCGTGGCCAGTTCCCCAACACCCTGCCGGTGCGCCCCTACGGCCTGATCGGCCTGACGCGCATGGAAACCACCGTGGACTACCCCGGTGGCGGCTCCGACGGCGACAACTACACCGACCTGTCCCTGGGACTGGGCGCCGACATCAGCCTCACCGACGTGGTGTTCGTGAGCGTGGAATATCTGCGCGCCGTGGACCGCAGCGGCGATGAGGTGAGCAACATCGGTATCGGCCTGAACGGCCGCTTCTGAGCGTCGCCCGGACCACCGGCCAGACACGAAAAAGCCGCGCGATGCGCGGCTTTTTTTGTGTCCGGAGGCGGCCCGCCGCCGGTCAGGGAATCGGCAGGTAACCGCCGTCCACGCCCTTGGTGACGATGGCCACCGCGTCGTGGGCGTGCAGGCTCTCCAGGTGATTCACCCGCAGCCAGAAATCCTGATAGCACTGCTGGCCATTCAGAGCCTGCTTGAGGCGCCGGGCGGCGTCCTCGCAGAACATCAGGTTCTGACCGTTCAGCTTGGCGAATTCCTGCTCGTCGACCCGCTTCACGGCGGTCTGCACCGGGGTCTTGAGCGCGCCTTCGATGGTGTCGATCAGGGCGGTGATCGGGAAGGCCTCGTCGCAGCCGGTGTCCAGCACCACGCGCACCTGCGCCACGGAGCGCTGGCTGTGCGGGGTGGCCATGATGCCTTCCTCGGTGCCCAGCCACTCGAACACCTTTTCCATGTCCACCTGGCTGTCGCCGCCGAAATCCTCGCGGAACTGCTCCTGGATCAATTGCCGGGCCAGAGCGGCGGAGCACGGGCAGGTGGAGGAATACGGCACTTCCACCGCCAGCTCCAGCCGCAGCCCGTCCCCGGCCTTGGTGGCCTTGATGGTCACCGGGTAGCTCTTCCAGCCGGCGTAGCTGCTCTTCAGGGCCGGGCGGCGCATGGAGTATTCGAAGTCGAACTGCACGAACGCCTGGTCGCTGAGCCCCTCGTGGGTGTCCAGGAAGTTGTCGAGCAGGGTTTCGATGGACGAAGCGCTCACCGAATGATCGCCGAAGGTCTCCTCCAGCATCAGGTACAGCCGGGACATGTGAATGCCCTTGGCGTCCGGGTTGGACAGGCTTACATAGGCCTGGATCGAGGTGCTCACCGGACGCTCGCCGGCCAGGGTGTCGCTGACCCGGGCAGGCAGGTGAATCTGGCTCATGCCGACCCAGTCCAGGGTGCTGTGAAGGTGGTCCACCATCGAATTGGAGGCCACGTCCGGCATGGATTTTGTGGTTCCGGCACCACTATCGCGCTTCATGGGGAATCTCCGTAGGGACGACGGCGGCGAAGCATGACGCCGATCAGGTGAACAGAATGGCAACCCGATTGTCATCGCCCGATCACACAGGGACGCGAAGTGTAGCAGAATCGCCGGGACAAATAGACCTCCCGGCGGTGAGGGATTGGCAATGGCGACGACAGGCCCGGTCTATAAGCCCGGCGCCGCCTATAGGGCGATTTCCGGGTCGTCCTCGGGCCGGCCCACCAGCTCCTGGAAGCGCTCCAGATCGCGCAGCGGCACGAACATCTCCTCGGCGCGGGCGTGGCGGCGCAGGGCGTCGGAAATGCTCACCGCCTGCTGGAGATCGTTCAGGGCGTTGTCGGTCTCGCCCAGGCCGGCCCAGGCGCAGGCCCGCTGGTAGAGGGCGTGGGCGTTGTCCTCGTCCACCTCCAGCACCCGGTCGCACAGGCTCAGCGCCCAGCGCTGCTCGCCCAGCTCCAGGGCGGCGTCCGCCTTCCAGGCCAGCGCCTCCGGATCGTCCGGGCGCAGCTCCAGGATGCGATCGTAGAGCTCGATCTTCTCCTTGTAGCTGCCTTCCTTGGTGGCTTTCAGCCACAGGCTGTGGATTTCGTTGGTGCGCTCGATCTCTTCCTGGTTCTCGGCGATGGTGCGCGACTTCTGGCGGAGCTCCTGCTCCAGATCCGCCAGCCGCGACTCGTATTCCACCGTCAGCCGGGACATCTCCTTCTCGGCGTAGACGCGGATGTTGTCCTTCAGGTCGCGGATCGTGGACCAGCCCACCAGCGCCAGGATCGAAGCGGCGCCGGCGATCAGATAGAAGAAGTAGGTCACCGTGTTGGTGGCGTAGCCCATGGCCTTGTCGGCCACCTCCAGCTCCCGGTCGGTGACGATGCGGTTCATGTCGTTGCGGTACTCCATCATGTCCTGCCGGATGGAGCGCAACTCGCCGAGAATCCAGTTCTCCCGGAACTGGGAGATCACCGGGCCCTTCTCGATCTCGCTCTCCGATTCCGGGCGGGGTTCGGCCGGCGCCTGCTGGGCCGTGGCCGCCACGCTCATGGTCAACCACACTCCCCAGATCGCCGCCTGCAGGCATCGCTTGAACAAGACCCTTTCCTCTTCACCAATGGGTTACCGATACGCCGGCGTATGGTGGCATTAAGCCCCGGCCGGCGCCAGCCTGAAAGGCGTGAACGCGCACCGACGCGCCTTGACAGGCCCCGCCGGATGCAATGTAGTGAGTTCATCCCCGAATGCCACCATCAAGGAGTTTCATGAGAAAGCATCGACTCATGGGCGCCGTGGCCGCGCTCGGTCTTCTGGCGTTCAGCGCCGGCGCCGCCGCGGAAACCTGGCGCATCGGTCTGGAAGAGATCGAAGGCAGCGTCCAGCACCGCTACGCCGAGCAGTTCAAGGAGCTGGTCGAGGAGCAAAGCGACGGCGACATCACCGTGCAACTGCTGCCCTACGGCACCTGGGGCTCCACCTATTCGTCGCTCTACGACGCGGTCCAGGGCGGCGCCATCCAGATGGGCTTCGGCTCCGGCGCCCTGGGCGGCACCGTGCCCGAAAGCCAGCTGCTCAACCTCAACTTCATCATGCCCGCCGATCAGCTGGAAACCACCAAGGTGCTCAACAGCGACGCCTTCCTGAAAAGCGAGGCCTGGCAGCAAGCCTTCCGCCAGCGCGACCTGGTGCCCCTGGCCGAGCTGCCCGAGGGCTATCAGGTCTGGACCGCCAACAAGGCGATCCGCGCCCCCGCCGACATGAAGGGCGTCAACATCCGGGTGATGGACAACAGCCTGCTGCGCTCCACCTACAACGCCTACGGCGCCACCCCCACCACCATCGCCTACGGCGAGCTGTACAGCGCCCTGCAGCAAGGCCAGGCGGACGCCAACATTCAGCCGGTGTTCGCCCACGAGGAAATGGGCTTCTACGAAGTGCAGAGCCACATGATCTTCGCCCGCCAGTCCCAGTTCGTGGCCACCCTGATGGGCAACGCCGACTGGTACGACGGCCTCTCCGACGCGCGGCGCGCCATGCTCGACAAGGTCACCGGCAAACTGGTGCGCGCCGGCCACGACATGCAGACCCGGTTCAATCAGGAACGTCTGGAGACCATCAAGTCGGAGAGTGACATCACCATCATCGAGCTGGACGACGCCCAGCGGGATGCCTTCCGCAAGCTGGCCAAGCCGGTGCGCCAAACCTACATCGACGAAGTGGGCGAGCGCGGCGAGCAGTCCCTGAACATCCTGCTCAAGGCGTTCAAGAAGGCCGGCGGCGAATAAATTCCCGCCCCGCCACGCCCCGAAAGCCCGGCCCCGCGCCGGGCTTTTTCATGGCGATCAACGGCGGTGCCATCTTCATCGCGGCTAAAGCGGAACGCCGCCCGGCCGCTCCTACCGCAACCCTCAAGCTACGGAGCCGCGCGAGACGCTACCTCGAAGTGTCTCGGTGTGGGCCCCTTTCCGGGACCCTGTTTGACAGGATGTCAAACCGGGAGCCCCCAGGGACGGGTTCACGGCGTTCCCGGAAAGGGGCCCACACCGAGACGCGGCCCGGATTAGGGCTGCAGCGTGGCGCCCCCGTCCGTCAGGGGCTGTCCAAAGACGGCAGCCAGAGGGAAATCTCCGGATAGGCGATCAGAATCACCGTGGCCAGCATCAGGATCAGGATGAACGGCGGCGTACCGCGAATCACCTCCAGATAAGGCCGGCGGAACACCGCGATGGCGGTGAAGATGTCACAGCCGAACGGCGGCGTGGCCGAACCAATGGCCGCCTGCAGGGTCACGATCACGCCCACGTGCACCGGATTCAGATCCGCGGCCTCCACCAGCGGCCTGAAGATCGGCACCAGGATCAGGATCACCACGATCGGGTCCACGAACATGCAGCCGATGAAAAAGGCCACCGCGATCAGCGCCAGGGCGGCGGTCTTGTTGTCGCCGATGGCCTCGATGGCCGGCCCCAGCAGCTGCTCCGGCACGCCGGCGGTGGCCAGCGTCTGCGAGAAGGCGGCGCCAATGGCCACCAGAATGAACACCACCGCCGTGATCATCCCCGAGGACAGCGCCAACCCGCCGAGATCGCGGATGCTCACCTTGCGGTAGATCACCACCTCCAGCAGCAGCGCGTAGGCCACCGCCACGGCGGACGCCTCCACGGCGCTGAAGAAACCCAGGTAGATGCCGCCCACCACCAGCACCGGGAAGCCCAGCGGCAGAATCGCCCGGCCGATGGCGGTGAAGCGCTCATCCCAGCTGGCCCGGGGCTCCGGCTCGATGCCTTTGAGCCGCGCCCCCACCCAGCAATAGGCGGCGAACATCAGCAGAATCAGAATGCCGGGCAGGATGCCGGCCAGAAACAGGTCGCCGATGGAGGTGCCCATCACCACGCCGTAGACGATGAAACCGATGCTCGGCGGAATCAGCAGGGCAATGTCGCTGGCGTTGATGATCAGCGCCAGGGCGAAGCTGTCCGGATAGCCCTTGGCCAGCAGGCGCGGGCGCATCGGGCCGCCCATGGCCACCACGGTGGCCTGGGTGGAACCGGACACCGCGCCGAACACCGCGCAGCCCGCCGCCGTGGTGATCGGCAAGCCGCCCCGCCAGTGGCGGCTGAAGGCATCCACCAGGTCCAGCAGGCGGTTGGCGGTGTGGCCCTTGGTGAGGATGTCGGCGGCGAAGATGAACATCGGCACCGCCGCCAGCACCCAGCTGCCGACGCCGTTGACCATCCAGCTCACCGCCTGGTCCGGGCCGAAGAAGGTCATCCCGGAGAACATCATGAACAGGGTGCCCACCGCCAACGGCACCATCATCGGGTAACCGAGCAACAGCAGCACGAGCATGATCAGGGCGAGCACGATCAACATGGAGCGGCTCCCCCCGGGCGGCGGCGCGACTCAGGCCCGGTCGTCATGGCTTTCCCCCGCTTCGGCGCCGTGCACCGGCACGTCGGAATAGGTTTCCCGTTCGTTGAACGAGCGCCAGATGCCCGGCGTCAGGGCGTTGCGGGCCAGGGTCAGCAGGTATTGCACACCGGCCAGACCAAACCCCGCGGGCAGCGCCAGATAGACGATCCACATGGGCAAACCCAGGGACGAACTGACCCGGCCCCGGCCGTGAATCTCCAGCACGTACTGGCCGGATTTCCAGGCGAAATAGAACATCAGGGCGGCGGTACCGGCGCAGATCAGCATCAGCAGCCCCTTGCGGGCGGCGCCGTGCAGTTGTTCATAAAGGGCGGACATACGAATGTGGCGGGCGTGACGGGCGGCGTAGCTGACCCCCACGAAGGTCATCACCACGATCAGCATTTCGGTGACTTCATAGGTGCCGGGAATGCCCTGGTCGAACACCAGCTGCCCGACCACATGGGCGCTCATCAGAAACGCCATGGCCAGCACGGTGGCGCCAATCACCAGGCGTTCGAGCACGCCGATGGCCCGGTCGAATACGGCGAGGACGGCAAGCAAACCGTTAAACGCGAACTTCATCGGCCCAATACAACCACACTGTTTACCTTTCATCAACGCAACGGAACGGCGGCCACCGCTTGCGGGCGGGCGCCGGCTACCGCCGGAAACTATTTTGACATCTAAATATTATATCTCTAAACTAGCCTACCACTGATCGCAAGGAATATCCCGGCCATGGCCGTTATTCACCCGACAAACGCTGCTTTCACATCAAAATGACCCTGTCTTCACACGGTCACATTGGTTTGTTAACCAGAGAATTAACGACCATGGCCAGACACGACGAAGTGTTGATCGCCCTACGCCAGATTATCCGCGCCACCGACCTTTACTCGCGCAAGCTGAGTAAGGTGGCCGGCCTCACCGCGCCGCAACTGCTGATTCTCCAGGCCATCGCGTCCCAGGGCGAGATGACCATGGGCGACATCGCCACGGAGGTGTCCGTCAGCCAGGCCACCGTCACCACCATTCTTGATCGCCTGGAAAAGCGCGGTCTGATCGAGCGCAAAAGGGGTGAACGGGATAAACGGCGGGTTTATGCTTATTTGACCGACGCCGGTCGCGACATCATGGAACGCGCGCCGACGCCGTTGCAGGATGAATTCATGTCGCGCTTCTCGCGCCTGGAGGACTGGGAGCAATCACTGATCCTCAGTTCCCTGCAGAGAGTGGCGGCGATGATGAACGCCGGGGACATCGACGCCTCGCCGGTGCTGGATCTGGGCGCCATCGACCGCATCCAGCCCGCCGCGGGCCGCCGGCGCACCGACTCTTCCTTCGAAACCGACCAGAAGTGACATCATGCTCGCAGACGACAAAAAAGCGGATTCATCTTCCGCTGACGACAAAGACGACATCATTCTCCGCAAGCCCGAGAGTCAGGACGGCGCGCGGGTGCACAAACTGATCGCGGAATGCAAACCGTTGGACGAGAACTCGGTGTACTGCAATCTGCTGCAATGCACCCATTTCGCGGACACTTCCGTGGCCGCGGAAATGGACGGTGATCTGGTCGGCTTCATCTCCGGCTACATCCCGCCCAAGCAGCAGAACACCCTGTTCGTTTGGCAGGTCGCGGTGCACGAGAAGGCACGCGGCAAGGGTCTCGCCAAGCGCATGCTGGACAACCTCATTCACCGTGATGAGACCGACAACGTCCAGTTCATCGAGACCACCATCACCCCGGACAACGAAGCGTCCTGGGGCATGTTCCGCAGCTTCGCCTACGAACGGCGGATGCCCACCGAGGAGTTCATTCTCTTCGATTCACGCATCCATTTCGCCGGCGAACACAACGATGAACACCTGCTGCGCATCGGCCCGTTCAATCGGGACGACGCCTGAACCCGGAATTCGACCAGACAGTTAGCGAGGTAGACAGAGCCATGGATACGGAAATTTTCGAGAATATTGAATCGGAAGTGCAGAGTTACGCACGCAGCTTCCCGGTGGTCTTCCAGAAGGCCCAGGGCAGCTACCTGTACGACGAGGAAGGCATCGCCTACCTGGACTTCCTGGCCGGCGCCGGCACCCTCAACTACGGCCACAACAACCCGGTCCTGAAGAAAGTCCTGCTCGACTACATCGAGAACGACTACATCGTGCACGGCCTGGACATGCACACCGTGGCCAAGCGCCAGTTCCTGGAAGCCCTGGACGAGTACGTGCTCAAGCCCCGCGAAATGGACCACGTGGTTCAGTTCCCCGGGCCCACCGGCACCAACGCCGTGGAAGCGGCGCTGAAGATCGCCCGTAACATCAAGGGCCGCGAGAACATCATCAGCTTCACCAACGGCTTCCACGGCGTGACCCTGGGCGCCCTGTCCGCCACCGGCAACAGCCACCACCGTGGCGCCGCCGGCGTGACCATGGGCGGCGTCAGCGTGATGCCCTACGACGGTTACCTGGGCGACGCCTTCGACACCACCCAGTACCTGGACAAGGTGCTGTGCGATTCCTCCAGCGGCATCGACCACCCGGCGGCGGTGATCGTCGAGACCGTGCAGGGCGAAGGCGGCATCAACGCGGCCAGCTTCGAATGGCTGCGCAACCTGGAGCACGTGTGCCGCAAGCACGACATGCTGCTGATCCTGGACGACATCCAGGCCGGCTGCGGCCGTACCGGCACCTTCTTCAGCTTCGATGAGGTGGGCATCAAGCCGGACATCATCACCCTGTCCAAATCCCTGAGCGGCTACGGCCTGCCCCTGGCGGTGGTGCTGCTCAAGCCGGAACTGGACCAGTGGAAGCCCGGCGAGCACAACGGCACCTTCCGGGGCCACAACCTGGCCTTCGCCACCGCCGCCAAGGCGCTGGAACACTTCTGGGCCGACGACAGCTTCGCCAAGGAAGTGCAGAAGAAGGGCGACATCATCACCGAGCGCTTCCGCGACATCGCCGGCGCCTATGATGATCACTGGTTCTACCTGAACGGCCGGGGCATGATGCAGGGCCTGGTATGCCGCGACGGCGAACTGGCCGAGGAAATCACCAAGGCGGCGTTCAAGCGCAAGCTGGTGATCGAGACCTCCGGCGCCGACGATCAGGTGATCAAGACCCTGTGCCCGCTGACCGTGTCCGAGGAAGAGCTGCACCACGCCATGGACGTGATCAAGGAAAGCGTGGCCGAGGTCATGAAGGACCGCATCAAGCGTGGCGACGCCCACTCCGTATCCAGCCTGGCGGGCTGAACCCCGCCCGTGCCGGCCGCCCCGCGCGGCCGGCGCTTTTCCTCTTTTTCCCTTTCAGCGTTTCAGAATTTTCAGGAGGTAGTCGATGATCGTTCGCACCTTGGCGGAAGCCGAAAAAACCGATCGCCGCGTGGTGGCGGAGAATGGTAACTGGCAGTCCGTGCGGCTGTCCCTGAAGGAAGACGGCATGGGCCATTCCTTCAACATCACCACCATCTTCAAGGGCACCAAGACCCACATCAAATACGCCAACCACTGGGAATCGGTGTACGTGCTGTCCGGCAAGGGCAAGATCGAGATGGTCGATAGCGGCGACGTGTACGAACTGACCCCGGGCACCATCTACCTGCTTGATCAGCACGACGAGCACTACCTGTACGGTGGCGAAAACGAGGACATGGTGGTGGCGTGCGCCTTCACCCCGCCGCTGAGCGGCAAGGAAGTGCACGACGAGAACGGCGTCTACCCCGCCGATCTGGACTGATCGGGGCACCCTCGCGACACCGAAAAAGCGGAGCCTCTGGCTCCGTTTTTTTTCGACCAAGGTCTAATTCAGGGGCGACGGGGGTTCCGGGATAGTAAGGGCACCAACGCGGCGGTCGGGGAACCCGCCGCGCATCGGGTGACAACCTTGCCTTGCTCCGACAATACGGCTCCGGAGAGTTTCCACGGTGCCCTCCCCCGCGGGGGGCCTCCTCTTTTTTTTGCCCACCGGATCAATTTGCCGAAGAGTGACGGCGGCAGGCCCGCCCGTGCCGTGTATACTGCCGGGACAACGAGTCACAGGCCCCTAATAATGAAAATACTGATCGCCGACGACCATCCCCTTTTTCGCGCCGCCCTGCGCCAGGCCGTGGACGTGAGCTTCGAGCACGCCGACATTGTCGAGGCGGACTCCCTGGCCGCGTTGGAGCGCCTGGGCGAGGATCAGGTGCCCTTCGATCTGATCCTGCTTGATCTGCACATGCCCGGCACCCACGGGTTTTCCGGCCTGATCTATCTGCGCGAGCTGTACAGCAAGGTGCCCCTGGTGGTGATCTCCGCCAACGAAGCCCTGGACGTGATCCAGCGTTCGATCCAGTTCGGCGCCGACGGGTTCATTCCCAAATCCGCCTCCGTGGACGACATGACCCACGCCCTGTCACGGATCATGGAGGGGGAACGCTGGGTGCCGGATTACGCGCGCCGGCCGCTGCCGCCGGAGCCCGGCGACTTCGCCGGCATGCGCGAGCGCATCACCAGCCTGACGCCACAGCAGTTCCGGGTCATGGGCATGCTCATGGAAGGCATGCAGAACAAGGTGATCGCCTACGAACTGGACGTCTCCGAGGCCACCGTGAAAGCCCATATGACCGCCATCTTCCGCAAGCTGGGGGTGCGCAACCGGACCCAGGCGGTGCTTGCCCTCAAGGACCTGGCCATCGAACCGCCGGGGCTGGAATAACGCCGTTACGGTTACAGCCCGCGCAGCACATTCAGGATGGTTTCCTCGCTGACCGGCTTCTGCAAGAAGCCCACCCCCTTCTCCCGGGCCCGGGCCTGCACCTCGGCGCGCCGGTCCGCGGTGATCAGCATGGCCGGCACCACGTCTTCCCAGTAACCGTCCAGGGCCTCGATCACCTGGAAACCGGTCTCGCCGTCGTCCAGCTGATAATCCACCAGCAGCAAGTCCGGCTCCGGCTGGCCCCGGGCCTGGCGCAGCGCCTCTTCCCGGGAGCCGGCGGTGACCGGTTCGCAGCCCAGGGCCCGCAGCAGCGCCTCCAGGCTGGCCAGCAGGGCCGGGTCGTTGTCCACGCAGAACACCCGGGTGCCCGCCAGATCCCGGCGATCCTCCAGGGCCGGACCGGGGCCCGCCGCCGGCTCCTCCACCGTGGTCACGCCGGCCAGAGGCACATACACCGAAAACACCGTGCCCTTGTCCGGCCAGGACTGCACCGTGATGCGGTGCCCCAGCAACCGGCAGATGCGGTCGGCGATGGCCAGCCCCAGGCCCAGGCCCTTGACCTGGCGACGGCCCTGCTGGGGCAGACGCAGAAACTCATGGAACACCTTGGCCTGCTGGTCCTCGGGGATGCCCGGCCCGGTGTCCCAGATCTCGATGCGCAGGGTGTCGCCGCGCCGGCGGCAGCCAAACAGCACCCGCCCGCGTTCGGTGTAACGGATGGCGTTGGACAGCAGGTTCTGCAGCACCCGGCGCAGCAGCGCCTCGTCGGTATACACATAGAGGTCGCTGTACACGGTGCGCAGGGAAAGCCCCTCGGCGCGGGCCAGCACGCTGAATTCCTGGCCGAGCTGCTGCATCAGCGGCCGCACCGCCACGGTGGCCGGGTTGGCCTGCATGGTGCCGGTGTCCAGGCGGCTGATCTCCAGCAGCGCGGAAATAATCTGCTCGGCGGCGCGCAGGGAGCTGTCGATGTGCCCCAGCACCTGGCGCTCGTAGCCGAACTCGCCATCGCGCTGGCCGAGCCGCTGGGACAGCGACGAGGCGAACAGCTGGGCGGCGTTGAGCGGCTGCATCAGGTCGTGCCCGGCGGCGGCCAGGAACCGGGTCTTGCCCTCGTTGGCCTGCTCCAACTGGCTGTTCACCTCGGACAGCCGGCGGGTGCGCTCGGAGACCATTTGCTCCAGGTTCTCGTTGATCTGGCGCAGGGCGATCTCGTCGCGCTTGCGCTCGGTGATGTCCATGTAGGTGCTGACGAAACCGCCGCCCTCCATGGGGTTGCCCCGCACCTCCACGATCACGCCGTTGGGCAGCTCCCGCTCGAAGCTGTGGGCGCTGCCCTCGCGCAGCAGCTGCACCCGCTTGCGCACGTCCTGCTCCAGATCGTCGCCGGCGTAGAAACCGCGCTCGGCATTGTGCCAGTACACCTCCTCGATGGGCCGGCCCAGGCGGATAAAGCCTTCCGGGTAACCGAACAGATTCACGTAGGCCTGGTTCCAAGCCACGATGTTCAGATCCCGATCCACCACGCAGATGCCCTGGCTGATGGTCTCGATGGTGGTGCGCAGCAGCTGGTGGTTGAACTGAATCAGCTGCGAGGCCTCGTCCATGATGCGCACCATGTCGTCGCGGCGCACGCTCTGCTTGCTGAGCAGCGACCCCATCACGATGCGCGCCGTGGACGCGCCCATGGCGCCGGCCAGCAGCCGCTCCACGTAACGCACCAGGTGCAGCGGCGCCGGCAGCGACGGGTCCTCGGAGATCTGCCGCCGGTGCAGGTAATCAAAGAACAGCGGCCGTGCCCGGGGATGGCCCAGGCCCCGCTCGCACACCTGCAGCAGCTCGCCGGTGGTGATCAGCGGGTGGCCCATGCCTTCCCGCCACCAGTCCGTGGGCGTGTCCACGAAACGGGTGGCCTGGGTCTCGTCCAGCGGCGAGTGGTGGGCACGCCGGGAGAACGCCACATAGGCCACCAGGTTCAGGCTCAGGCTCCAGAACACGCCGTGGGTGAGCGGCGCCAGGCCCTCGATGCCGAACAACGCGTAGGGACGCAGCAGGCCCAGGCCGAACAGGCCGTGGCGGTTCAGGTAGTCCACCCATTCCATGGGCAGCATCAGCGGCAGCAGAAGGCAGTAGCCCCACGCCAGGAAGCCGAGTATCAGGCCGGCGAAGGCGCCGCTCTGGTGGCCCCGGTGCCAATAGAGGCCGCCGATCAGCGCCGGCGCCAGCTGCGCCACGGCGGCGAAGGACAGCAGCCCGATGCGCGCCAGGCCGTCGAACCGGTCGATGAGAATGTGGAACAGGAACGCCAGGGCCAGCAGCACCACGATGCTCAGCCGGCGCAGCAGACGCACCTGGTTGCTCAGGTCGGAGAGTTCCTCGTCGCCCTGGATGCGGTACTGCACCCAGGCCGGCATCAGCACCTCGTTGGTGAGCATGATCGCCAGTGCCATGGTGGACATGATCACCATGCCGGTGGCGGCGGCGATGCCGCCGATGAACGCCAGCAGCATCATGGCGTTGTTGCCGGCGGCCATGGGCAGCGACAGCATGTACATGTCCGCCGACCCGGAGTGCGGCTGGGTGAGCAGGCCGGCGGCCACGATCGGCAGCACGAACACGGCGAACAGCCCCAGGTAGAGCGGCATCAGCCAGCGGGCCTTGCGCAGGTGCTGGAGGTCGTTGTTCTCCACCACCCCGGCGTGGAACTGGCGCGGCAGGCACAGGATCGCCAGCATCGACAGCAACAGGGCGGTGACGAAGTTCTGCGAGAACAGCGCCGGCTCGAAGGTGGCGCGCAGGTCCGGCGCCGCCATCACCCGCCGCCACAAATCCGCCGGCCCCTCGAACACCACGAACAGGCAGAACAGCCCCATGATCACGAACGCTACCAGCTTGATGAAGGACTCGAAGCTGACCGCCAGCATCAGGCCGGACTGGTGCTCGGTGGCGTCGATGTGGCGGGTGCCGAACAGCAGGGTGAACACCGCCATCAGCGCCGACACCGCCAGGGCGATGTCCAGCGGCGGCGTGGCGTTGATGCCCACCACGTGCTCGAAGGACAGAGTCACCGCCTTGAGCTGCAGGGCGATGTAGGGCAGCACACCGACGATGGCCACCACCGTGACCAGCACCGCCAGCTGCCGGGATTTGCCGTAGCGGGCGGCGAGAAAGTCGGCGATGGAGGTAATGTGGTGCTGCTTGCCCACCGACACCAGCTTATAGATCAGCTCGCCGCCGAGCAGCATGGTGAGGATCGGGCCCAGATAGATGGGCAGGTAGGTCCAGCCGCTGTGCGCCGCCTCCCCCACCGCGCCGTAGAAGGTCCAGGACGTGCAGTACACCCCCAGCCCCAGGCTGTAGGTCCAGGCGTTGTTCACCACCGGCAGACCGCGCCGTTCCGCCCGGTCGCCCCACCAGGCGATGATGAACAGCACCATCACGTACAACAGGGCCATCAGCCCCAGTTGCCATAGACTCAACAAGGCGTCACCACTGAAAGAGAACCTGGCAGAACCGTACCACCACCGCCAGCAGCAACACCATCAGGCCGGCGCGCTGAATCTTGAACTCCACCGTGGACAGGGCCATGCCCCGGGCCCAGAAGCGCAGCACGCCGGACCAGTCCCCGGTGCGGCGGATATAACGCCCATAGGCCAGGGCCACCAGAAGCAGGCCGCCGAGCAGCAGGGCGCCTTGCAGATATTGCATTGTTGTTCTCCTTGGAAGCTCTCCTCGGGAGTCGGTTGGGTATCAGGAACGCTTCAGTTTCAGGTACATGAGCGCCGCCGTGGTGGCGTCGCCCCGGGCGGTGTGACGGCCGATCACCGGCACCCCCAGTTTGCCGGCCACCCGCTCGAAACGCAGGTCCGGCAGTGCCTCCGGGCTGCGGTAGCGCTCGCGCTTGCGATACAGGTCGGACAACTCGACCACCGGGTTGGGCAGATCGAACCCGAGCCGCGCGCGCAGGTAGCGGTTGATCACCGCCAGATCGAAATCCAGGCACCAGCCCACCAGGGGCCGGTTGCCAATGAAGGCCAGCAATTGCTCCAGGGCGTCTTCCACGTCCAGGCCTTGGGCCAGATCCACGCCGCGCAAACGGTGAATGCAAATCGACTCGCCATCCAGGCTGGATGGCGGCGCCAGATGAAGGTCCAGGGCGGCGCCGGCGCACACCCGGCCGGCGCGGATCGGCACCGCCGCCACCGACACCAGTTCCGCGCGGCGCGGATCCAACCCGGTGGTTTCGCAATCCAGCGCCATCAGTTCGCTGCCATCCGGCGTCTCGAACAAATGGCCATGGGGGCCGTTGCCGTGGCGCCGTTTCTGTACCAGCCGTTTCAGCATGGCCACCTCAATATTCCAGATGGAAACGCCGGGACAGGCGTTTCTTGAATTCATTGACCACCTGCAGGGATTCACGCAGCAGGTCCCGCTCCAGGGCGGTGAGGCGTTCCACCAGTACCTGGTTGCCGGGCAGATCGCCGACCTCGCCCTCCAGCCGCATCAGTTGCTGCTTGAGCCGCAGTTCGGAAAACAGCGCCATGGCTTCGCCCAGCTCCTCGGCGAAGGCGGCTTCCATCTGGCCGGCGTCCACCAGCCGGTCGAGCCGCGCCAGGGTGCCGGTTTCCTGGATGCGCTGCTCCAGGGTCATGGAGCGCACCCCGTGGACCACGGGAAACAGCCCGCCCTTCTTGATATCGATGCCCTGGTCCGGTTTCTTCAACGCCCCGAACCAGTTCAACGGCGTGGAGAATTTCAACGACGGCCGGGCGAAGCGCGACAGCAGGATCTGGTCGCCGCTGCAGCGCTGGAACAACGCCTCGCGCAGACCCTCCACCAGCTCCGCCCGGCCGGCCACGGGATGGGCGTCGATCAGAATCGCCAGGTTCATCATGGCCGCGTCATCGCCCTGCCCGGCCCAGCGGGAAATCTGCTCGCGCCAGCGCGACACCGATCCCACCCAGTCCGGGTTGGACACCATGATGTTGCCCGGACAGCGCGGGTAGCCCAGCGACAGCAACGTTTCGGTGAAACGCCGCATGTGCTCCTCCCGCTCCGGCCAGTGGGCGGCGTCGTCGAGGATCAGGGCGTTGTCCTGGTCGGTCTTGAGAATCTGCTCGCCACGCCCCTCGCTGCCCAGCACCAGCAGGCAGCCATGCTCCTGGTGCGCCTCGGGCACCACGAACTGGAACGCCTTGCTGATGATGCGGCCGTTAAGCGCCGCCAGCAGGTCCATGGCGAAGCGCATCTTCACGCCCTGGGCCATCAGCGCGCGCACCAGCTCCGGCAGGCGCGCGCTGGCCAGGGACAGCGCTTCCAGGTTGTCGGCCCGCTCCACCTCCAGGCCGACCACGTAGGAGCGGCTGGAGAAGAAGCTGAGCACATCGGTGAGTTCCACCACGCCCACCGGCTTGCGGCCCTCCATGACCACCACCCGCTCCACGCGGCTTCGGGTCATGTTCACCAGCGCGGAGAACAGGAACTCCCCGGGCGGCACCTTGATCAGCTCGAAGGTGGCCAGCGACAACGCCGGCGACGCCGGCGTCAGCCCTTCGTTGACCAGGCCGCGCAGCAGATCGGTCTTGGTGATCACGCCCACATGGCCGTTGCGCTCCACCAGCAGGCTGTCCACCTGCCGCTCGTTAAGCGCCGCCACCGCCTCCTGGACGGTGCCTCCGGAAGGCAGCACCAGGGGCTCGCGCATGCACTGGTCCACCTTGGCCAGCATGAAGCCGGCCATGGTGACGCCGCCTTCCCGGCGCTCCGCCAGCAGCCGGTTCTTGCTGGCCAGGCGTTGCCGGAAGTAGTCGGCGAAGGCCGGCTGCTCATCGCACAAGGTCTTGAACAGATCGGCGGGAATCAGATAGCAGAGGGTTTCTTCCTCGGTGATGAAGCGGTAACGGCTGCGGCCGTTGAGCACGCTCAGGGCACCGAACAGATCGCCGGCGGTGTACACGCCCAGGCGGCCGGCGTCCGCCGGCAGGGTCGGGTCCAGCTCCAGCACCGCGCCCTTGTGCACCAGGTACACCGAGCGGGCCGGATGGCGGGCTTCCAGCAACACCTCGCCGGCCTCGAAGAAGGCCATCTCCATGGCCGCCTTAAGGCGCTCGCGCTGCCCGTCGTCGAGCAGCGAAAACGGAAGCTGGTCAAAATCCACGTCGATCATGGCGATTCACCCCGCCTTCGCGGGGGCCTCCACAACGGCAATCGGGGCGACGCCAGGCGCCGCCCCGATTCTTACTTTACGCCGTTTTTCGGCACCGTGCGTCAGTGTGCGTGGGCCTGGCCGGCGCCACGGGGCACGCGGATGTCCTCGACGATGTGCTGGATCTCTTCCGGCGGCGCCGCGGTCACGCGGGACACCAGGAAAGCCACCACGAAGTTGAGGATCATGCCCAGGGTACCGATGCCCTCCGGGGACACCCCGAACAGCCAGTGCTCGGCGCTGTTCAGCTCCGGCGACACGAACTTGAAGTAGACGATGTAGGAGAAAGTGAAGATCAGACCCACCGCCATGCCGGCGATCGCCCCTTCCTTGTTCATGCGACGGTAGAAGATGCCCATCAGGATCACCGGGAAGAAGCTGGCCGCGGCGAGCCCGAAGGCGAACGCCACCACCTGGGCCACGAACCCGGGTGGATTGATCCCGAAGTAACCGGCGATGCAGATCGCCACCACCGCCGCCAGCCGCGCGGCCAGCAATTCCTGCTTCTCGGTGATGTCCGGCTTGAGGGTTTTCTTGAGCAGGTCGTGGGACACCGCCGAGGAGATCACCAGCAACAGACCCGCCGCCGTCGACAGGGCCGCCGCCACGCCGCCGGCCGCCACCAGGGCGATCACCCAGGCCGGCAGATTACCGATTTCCGGGTTGGCCAGCACGATGATGTCGCGGTCGATGTAGACCTCGGCGTCGTTGTTGGTGGGGGTGTTGGTGACCACCCGCTCGCCGAAGTCCCCGGTGGCCTGACTGCGGTCGCCGGCGAAGTTGGGCTTGCCTTCGAAGGGCGCGCCGGCGGACATCTGCACGCGGCCGTCGCCGTTCTTGTCCATCCAGCCGATCAGCCCGGAATTCTCCCAGTTGTAGAACCAGCCCGGCAGCTCCTGATACTGGGTTTCGTTGACCGTTTCGATCAGGTTGGTGCGGGCGAAAGCGCCCACCGCCGGCGCGGTGGTGTACAGCAAGGCGATGAAGAACAACGCCCAGCCGGCGCTGATGCGCGCGTCACGGACCGTGGGCACGGTGAAGAACCGCACGATCACGTGGGGCAGACCGGCGGTGCCGCACATCAGGGCGGCGGCGATGAAGAATACATCCACGGTGCTTTTCTGGCCTTCGGTGTAGGCCCCGAAACCAAGGTCTTGAACGATACGGTCGAGTCGCTCGAGCAGGTACACGCCGGTGTCGTTGCCGGCGGCATCGAGCACCGTGGCGCCGAAGCCGGTCTGCGGCAGCACGTGGCCGGTCATCAGAATGGACAGGAACACCGCCGGCACCAGGAAGGCGAAGATCAGCACGCAGTACTGCGCCACCTGGGTGTAGGTGATGCCCTTCATGCCGCCCAGCACCGCGTAGAAGAACACGATGGCCATGCCGATGATCACGCCCAGGTTCACGTCCACTTCCAGGAAGCGGGCGAACACGATGCCGACGCCGCGCATCTGCCCGGCCACGTAGGTGAAGGACACGAAGATCACGCAGATCACCGCCACGGTGCGGGCCACGTTGGAGTAGTAACGGTCACCGATGAAGTCCGGCACCGTGAACTTACCGAACTTGCGCAGGTAGGGCGCCAGCAGCATGGCCAGCAACACGTAGCCGCCGGTCCAGCCCATCAGATACACGGAGGCGTCGTAGCCGGCGTAGGCGATGATGCCCGCCATGGAAATGAACGAAGCGGCGGACATCCAGTCCGCGGCGGTGGCGGCGCCGTTGGCGATCGGCGACACGCCGCCACCGGCGACGTAGAAGTCCTTCGTGGACGCCGCCCGCGACCAGATCGCGATGCCGATGTAGAGCGCGAACGACGCGCCCACGAAGATATAGGTGAGCAGTTGAACATCCATTTTTCCGGTCCTCTTGTTATTACTCTTCGTGGACGTCGAATTTGCGATCCAGTTTGTTCATGGAGCGCGCGTACAGAATGATCAGCGCCAGGAACACGTAGATCGAACCTTGTTGCGCGAACCAGAAGCCCAGCTTGAAACCGAAAAACTGAATGTTGTTGAGCACATCGACGAGCAGAATGCCGCAGCCATAGGACACGACGAACCACACGACCAGATAACTCAGGATCAACTTCACGTTGGCGGCCCAGTAGGCGCGGGCGTTTTCTTCTCTCATTGGTTTACCCCTCTGCGTACTGACGGTAAAACTCTTTCGAGCCTTGCCAGGAAGACTAAACAAAGGGGTGGGTCGCCACAGTATGACTTTAGTCGAAGGTCCGGCTGACGCGGGCTCCAGCCCGGCGGAGACTCGACGAAGGTCGAAGGCGGCAGCGGTGGGAGCGGCTTCCGCCGCGATGAAGATGGCAGCGCCGTTGAGCGCGGCTGAAGCCGCTCCTACGGCTGCTCGCCGACCGTGCGGTGAAGGCTCGCCACCAGAGGGCGAATGCGGGTTTCCCGTTTCACGCTTTGCAGCAGCGCGGCGGCCTCCGGCCAGCGGCGCCGGGAATAGCTGAGCCATTGTTTCACGCGGCCACACAGCTGCGGCTCGGTGCCGGTATCGAGAATCGACTCGCCGAAATCCCCCAGCACCGCCAGCACCTCCGACCAGTCTCCCGGATCGCCGCCGCGCACCGCCCGCACCAGCAACGGATCGGCCACCGCGCCCCGGCCCAGCATCAGGTCCGTGCAGCCGCTTTCCGCCTGGCAGCGGCGGGCGTCCTCGGCGGTCCAGATCTCGCCATTGGCGATCACCGGCAGGGACACCGCCTCGCGGATGGCGCCGATGCGGTCCCAGTAGGCCGGCGGCCGGTAACCCTGCTTCTTGGTGCGGCCGTGGACGGTGAGCCAGGCGGCGCCGGCCGCCTCCACCGCCAGGGCGTTTTCCAGGGCACGGCCGTCGTCGGCGTTGCCCAGGCGCATCTTCACCGACACCGGCACGGTGGCCGGCACCGCCCGGCGCACCGACGCCGTCACCGCGTGCACCACCTCCGGCTCGTCGAGCAGCACGGCGCCGCCGCGATGGCGGTTCACGGTCTTGGCCGGGCAGCCGAAATTCAGGTCGATGGCCGGCGCCCCGAGTGCCACGGCGCGCACCGCGTTGTCGGCCATGCAGGGCGGGTCCGACCCCAGCAACTGCAAATGCACCGGCGTGCCCGAGCGGGTGCGGGCGCCGTCGCGCAGCTCCGGGCACCAGCGATGGAACACCCGGGGCGGCAACAGGTTGCCGCTGACGCGCACGAATTCGCTGACGCACCAATCGTAGTGGCCGACATCGGTGAGCGCCCGGCGCACCCAATAGTCCGCCAGGCCCTCCATGGGGGCGAGAATCAATTTCATGGGCGCGGAGTATAACAGCGCGGAAGTGAAGGCGAGGAACCCCGCCCGTATCGCAAGCGAAACGCCATAGATTAAAGGAGATCAGAGGAAGAAGCCGCTTGCGACCAACGGGCGGGCATTTCACTATAGGTGGCGGCGCGCCGCGGCGGAAGGCCGTGGTTAGACCCTTTTGGAATGAGGATTCCGGCTATGAGCACCCACGAAGGCGGCTGCCTGTGCGGCCTGGTCCGCTACCGCGTCCAGGGCCCGTTTCATCAATTCCATCTGTGCCATTGCTCGCGCTGCCGGCGCTTCAGCGGCACCGCCCACGCCGCCAATCTGATGGTACCGGCCAGCCACCTGGAGTGGCTTGCCGGCGAGGATTCGGTGAGCCGCTATGATCTGCCGGAAACCCGCTTCTCCCGGGCCTTCTGCCAGGTCTGCGGCGGCATGGTGCCCCACACCCGGGGCGAGCTGGCCATCGTGCCCGCCGGCGGCCTGGACCGGGACCCCGACATGGACCCGGACGATCACATCTTCTGGGACGACCGGGCCGGCTGGTATGAACCGGGCCTCGGCGCTAAGAAGTACTCACAAACCCCGAACGGCTGATGGCCCGGATTGACCACCCCGCGGCGCTACAGTACTGTTGCGCCGCATTCCAAGAGAGAGACCCATGGCCAACAAAGCCCCGCAACTGGAAGAAGCCCTGGACAGCCTGGAAGCCCTGGTGGAGCGGATGGAATCCGGCGAGCTCACCCTGGAAGAGTCCCTGCAGGCCTTCGAACAGGGGGTAAAGCTGACCCGCGAATGCCAGCAGGCCCTGACCCAGGCCGAACAGAAGGTCCGCATCCTGCTGGATCAGGACCCGGAGGGCGAGCCCGCCTCCTTCGAAAATCGCGATGACGTCTGATTTGAACCGCTTCGACACCTTCGCCGAGGACAGCCGCTCCCGGCTCGAGGGCGCCCTCCGACGCCTGTTACCCGACCCCGCCACCAGCGCCAGCCCGCGCCTCGCCGAAGCGATGCGCTACGCCGCCCTGGCCGGCGGCAAGCGGATCCGTCCGATGCTGGTGTACGCCGCCTGCCGCCTGGCCGGCGGCGACGCGGACCGGGCCGACGTGGCGGCGGTGGCGGTGGAATCGATCCACGCCTATTCCCTGGTCCACGACGACCTGCCGGCCATGGACGACGACGACCTGCGCCGGGGCCAGCCCACCTGCCACCGGGCCTTCGACGAGGCCACCGCGATCCTGGCCGGCGACACCCTGCTCACCCTGGCCTTCGAGCTGCTCAGCAGCGCCGGCGACTACTCCGACACCGCCCGGGTGGCCATGGCCCGGGTGCTGTGCCGGGCCGCCGGCGGCGCCGGCATGGCCGCCGGGCAGATGCTGGACATGGCCGCCCACGGCCGGCTGCAGGACGTGGCCGCCCTGGAGCGCATGCATTACCTGAAAACCGGCCGGCTGATCACCGCCAGCCTGCTGCTCGGCTACCACGCCGCGGACCGCCCCGACGCCGCTCTGGAAGCGGCTCTGATCGCCTTCGGCGACGCCATCGGCCTGGCGTTCCAGATCCAGGACGACATTCTCGATGTCACCGCCGACACCGATCAGCTGGGCAAACCCAGCAAATCGGATGAAAAACACGGTAAAAGCACCTTCCCCGCCCTGCTCGGCCTGGATGCCAGCCGCCAGCGCGCCCAGAGCCTTTGCGACCAGGCCCGGGCGGCGCTGGCCGGCTACGGCGAGGACGCCCTGCCCCTGCAACAATTGGCGGACTACATCGTGCAACGCACCCACTGACCCCGGCACCCGGCAAGGGGCCGACCGGCGCCCCTGACGGGGACCCGTTCTGGCCGTTATAATCGATGCCCTTGCCGCCGACTGAATCAGGCTCGATATCCATGCCAAAGACGTTCACCGACATTCCGCTGACCCGCCCGCGCACGCCCCTTCTGGACGATGTCCTGGCGCCGGCGGACCTGCGACGCCTCCCGGAGGCGGAGCTGGAACGGCTGGCCGACGAGCTGCGCGCCTATCTGCTCTACGCGGTGGGCCGCAGCGGCGGCCACTTCGGCGCCGGACTGGGCGTGGTGGAGCTGACGGTGGCGCTGCATTACCTGTTCGAGACGCCCCACGACCGGCTGGTGTGGGACGTGGGCCATCAGTGCTACCCGCACAAGATCCTTACCGGCCGCCGCGACGACCTGCTCAAGGTGCGTCAGCAGGACGGCCCGTCCGGCTTCCCCAAGCGCGGTGAATCCGAGTACGACACCTTCGGGGTGGGCCACTCCTCCACCTCCATCAGCGCCGCCCTGGGCATGGCCCTGGGCGCCGAGAACGCCGGCGAGAAGCGCCGCACGGTGGCGGTGATCGGCGACGGCGCCATGACCGCCGGCCAGGCCTTCGAGGCACTCAGCCACGCCGCCCATACCCGCGCCAACCTGCTGGTGGTGCTCAACGACAACACCATGTCCATCGGCCACAACGTGGGCGGGCTGGCCAACTACTTCGCCCGCATCTGGGCCTCCAAGACCTACATTGCCCTGCGCGAGGGCGGCAAGAAGGTGCTCTCCGCCATGCCGGCGGCCTGGGACTTCGTGCGCCGCACCGAGGAGAGCATGAAGAACATGGTGAGCCCGGACATGCTGTTCGAGGCCATCGGCTTCAATTACATCGGCCCCATCGACGGTCACGACCTGGACGAGCTCACCGCCACCCTGGCCACCATGCGCGACCTGGAAGGCCCACAGCTGCTGCACGTCTACACCACCAAGGGCAAGGGCTTCGGCCCCGCCGAGGCGGACCCGGTGGGCTACCACGCGATCAACAAGATCGAGCCCAAGCCCAAGGTCCAGGTGGCCAAACCGGCGGCGCCCAAGGGGCCCAAGTACCAGCAGGTGTTCGGCGACTGGCTGTGCGACCTGGCGGAAAAGGATGAGCGCCTGATCGGTATCACCCCGGCCATGTGCGAAGGCTCCGGCATGGTGGACTTCGCCCGCCGTTTCCCGGACCGCTACCACGACGTGGCGATCTGCGAGCAGCACGCGGTGACGCTGGCCGGCGGCATGGCCTGCGAGGGCCGCAAGCCGGTGGTGGCGATCTACTCCACCTTCCTGCAGCGCGCCTACGATCAGCTGATCCACGACGTGGCGCTGCAGAACCTGGACGTGACCTTCGGCCTGGACCGGGCCGGCCTGGTCGGCGAGGACGGCGCCACCCATGGCGGCGTGTTCGATCTGGCCTACCTGCGCACCGTGCCCAACATGATCGTGGCGGCGCCCTCCGACGAGAACGAGTGCCGCCAGCTGCTCTACACCGCCTGGCTGCACCAGGGCCCGGCGGCGGTGCGCTACCCGCGCGGCACCGGCCCCGGCGCCGCCATCCAGCATGAGATGGCGCCGCTGCCCATCGGCAAGAGCCGCACCCTGCGCCAGGGCAAGGGCCCCGCCGCCCTGCTCGCCTTCGGCGCCCTGGTGCCGGCGGCCCTGGAGGCGGCGGAGAAGCTGGACGCCACCGTCATCGACATGCGCTGGGTGAAGCCCCTGGACCGGGACGCGGTACTGGACGTGGCCGACCGCCATGGCTTGCTGGTGACCCTGGAGGACCATCAGCGCATGGGCGGCGCCGGCTCGGCGGTGAACGAGCTGGTGCTGGACGAGGGTCTGGCGGTGCCGGTGCTGAATCTGGGCCTGCCGGACCACTTCATCCACCACGGCAAGCGCGACGAGCTGCTGGCGCAGCAGGGCCTGGACGCCGCCGGCATCGAGGCCAGCGTGCGCGAGCGCCTCAAGCGCCTGGACACCGCCCTGCCCCACCGGGCCTGAACCCGGCCTGTTTTGTAGGAGCGGCCGGGCGGCGTTCCGCTGCAGTCGCGATCAACCGGTGCGGCCATCGCGGCTAAAGCCGCTCCTACAGCAAACCAGAACCGCCAGCACCAGCAGCGCCAGGGAGCCGGCCACCAGATCGTCCAGCACGATACCGACGCCGCCGTTGAGGTGCAGATCCACCCACCCCACCGGCCCCGGCTTGAATACGTCGAACAGGCGGAACACGGCGAAGCCGGCCAGGCCCCAGACCGGGCGCCGGGGCACCACCGCCAGGGCCAGCAGCAGCCCGCCCAGCTCATCCCAGACCAGCGACCCCGCGTCATGAACGCCCAGCACCTCGGCGGCCAGCCCGCACAGTGGCACGCCGGCCGCCGCCACCAGCAGCACCGCCAGCATGTAGTGGGGCCGTGGCAGCCGCGCCAGCGGCCACCAGATCAGCAGAAACAGCAACGATGCCACCGTGCCCGGCGCCCAGGGCGACAGGCCAATGCCCAGCCCCTGGGCCAGCAGAACGAGAACGGATTCAGGGTGCATGGGGCGTTTTCCTTGATCGGATTTCGTGGGCACCGGCCCGCCGGCGTGGAACTGACTGTAGGAGCGGCCGGGCGGCGTTCCGCTTTAGCCGCGATCAGCCGGTGCGGCCATCGCGGCTAAAGCCGCTCCTACAAAACAATGCCGCAGCGTTCCTACGGGAAATGGCGCCAGCCGGGTGAGTCGGCGGGGCGCTCGCTGCCGTCCGGGGCGCGCAGACGCACCGGGCCGGGGCCGCTAATCCGGCCGATGGCAACGGTGCCCTCCGGCAGCGGGTCGTCGGCGGGCCAGGTGAACAGCAGCCGGTAATCGTCGCCGCCGGACAGCTGCAGCGCCAGCCGATCTTCCGCGTCCAGTGCCGCCAGCTCCTCGTTCACCGGCAGGGCCCCGGTGTCGATCACCGCGCCGAGGCCGCCGCTGGCCTTGAGCACATGCCCCAGGTCCTGGAGCAGCCCGTCGGAAATGTCGATGCAGGCGCCGGCCCGGCCGGCCAGGCGCCGGCCCAGGGTGAGATCCAGATCCGGGGCGGCGAAATGGCGGGCGCTGGCGCTGTCACGCTGGCCGGCCTGCCAGTGGCGCAGCCCCAGACCGCCCAGCCCGGGCACGCCGCCCACCGCCAGAATCTGGCCGGGCAGCGCGCCGTCCCGGCGCAGTACCCGGTCGGCGCGCACCGCGCCGGTGGCCTGGATCGCCACGCTGAGCGGGCCGCGCGTCATGTCGCCACCCACCAGGTCGATGCCGGCCCGGTCCGCCAGGGCGAACATGCCCCGGCTGAACTCCGCCAGCCAGGCCTCGTCCACCTCCGGCAGGGTCAGCGACAACAGGAACCACAACGGGCGGGCGCCCATGGCGTACAGGTCGGAGAGGTTCACCGCCAGGCAGCGGTGGCCGGTCTCGAAGGGGGGCAGGTCGTCGGGAAAGTGACGGCCGCCGACGCTGGTGTCCAGGGTCATCACCAGCTGTTCGCCGGCGGGCGGCGTAAGCAGGGCGGCGTCGTCGCCGGGGCCCAGCAACACGCCCTCGCCACCCGGGCCCGGGCGGCGGAAGTAGCGTTCGATCAGGGAGAATTCGTCCATGGCCCGCTCCCCGGCGGTTCAGGCGTCGCCGCCGTCCCGGTCGCCGTCACCCTGGTCGCGGCTGCGGGCGCCGCTGTCCGGCTCGCGGCGGCGGTGGGCGGTTTCCGCCGAGCGCAGGCGGCGGGCCAGCTTGTCGAGCACGCCGTTGACGTATTTGAAGGAGTCCTCGGCGCCGAACACCTTGGCCAACTCGATGCCCTCGTTGATCACCACCCGGTAGGGCACGTCCAGGCGCTCCTTCAATTCGAAGGCACCCAGCCGCAGCAGCGCCTTCTCCACCTGGGACAGCTCCTCCACGCGGCGGTCCAGGAAGGGCCGCAGCGCCTCGTCCAGGTCGCCGACCTGCCCCGGCACGCCATGCAGCAGATCATGGAAATAGGTGCGGTCCACCTTTTCCATGTCGTTGGTGGCCAGGAACTGCGCCTCGATGTCGCCCAGGGCGGCGCCGGCCAGTTGCCACTGGTAGAGCGCCTGCAGCGCGTAGCGGCGCGCCTTGCGGCGGGCGGCGGGGGAAGAGGAAGCGGTCATCAAAGCGCCTTGAACAGAGAAACCATTTCCAACGCGGACATGGCGGCCTCGGCGCCCTTGTTGCCGGCCTTGGTGCCGCTGCGCTCGATGGCCTGCTCGATGGAATCCACGGTCAGCACGCCGAACGCCACCGGCACGCCGGCCTCGTTCTGCACCGCCGCCAGGCCCTTGGCCGCTTCGCCGGCCACGTATTCGAAGTGGGCGGTGCCGCCGCGGATCACCGCGCCCAGCGCCACCACGGCGTCGTAGTCACGCTTGGCGAGCAGTTGCTTGACCGCCACCGGAAGTTCCCAGGCGCCGGGCACGCGGATGATCTCGATGTCGTCGCGGCTTACGCCGTGGCGCACCAGGGCATCCACGGCGCCGGCCAGCAGTGCTTCCACCACGAAGCTGTTGAAGCGGGTCACCACCAGGGCGTACCGGCCGCCCACGTTGTTGAGAGTGCCTTCGAAGGTCTTGATGTCTTGCATGGTCTGTTCCTGGTTCCTGTTCGAGTCCGCGCGGCGGCGCGGGGATCAGCCGTCCGCTTCCACGTATTCGACGATCTCCAGGCCGAAGCCGGAGAGCGCGTTGAAGCGCATCGGCGAGCTGAGCAGGCGCATCTTGCGCACGCCCAGCGCCTTGAGAATCTGTGAGCCGGTGCCGATATTGCGGTAGGCCCGGGACTCGCCCTTGGGTTGCGGCGCGGTGCCTTCGAAGAAGGCGCGCAGCCGGTTGAGGCTGGGTTCGGAATCCTCGTCCTGGCCGAGGATGATCACCACCCCGGCCTCGGCGCCGGACAGCTTCTCCAGCACCCGGTGCATGTTCCAGCCGGTGCGACCGTCCAGCTTGGCGCTCATCAGGTCGCGCAGCGGGTCCACCTGGTGCACCCGCACCACCACTTCCTTGTCCTCGCTGATCTCGCCCTTCACCAGGGCCACGTGCAGGTGGCCGTCCACGGTGTCGTTGAAGGCCACCAGCCGGAACTGGCCGTACCAGGTGTCCAGCGGGTGCTCGGAAACCTGCTCGATGGTCTGCTCGTTAAGGGCGCGGTACTGAATCAGATCGGCAATGGTGCCGATCTTGATGTCGTGCTCCTTGGCGAAGGTCTCCAGGTCCGGGCGGCGGGCCATGGAGCCGTCCTGGTTCATCACCTCGCAGATCACGCCGGCGGGCTCGCAGCCGGCCATGGACGCCAGGTCGCAGGCCGCCTCGGTGTGGCCGGCGCGGCGCAGCACGCCGCCGGGCTCGGCCATCAGCGGGAAGATGTGGCCGGGCTGGACGATGTCGGAGGCCTTGGCGTCCAACGCCACCGCGGCCTGCACGGTGCGCGCCCGGTCGGCGGCGGAAATGCCGGTGGAGACGCCTTCCCGGGCCTCGATGGAGACGGTGAACTTGGTGCCGAAGCCGCTGCCGTTGGCGCTCACCATGAGCGGCAGGTCGAGCTGCTCGCAGCGTTCCTTGGACATCGGCATGCAGATCAGGCCGCAGGCGTAGCGGGCCATGAAATTGATGGCCTCCGGGGTGACGTGCTCGGCGGCCATCACCAGGTCGCCCTCGTTTTCCCGGTCCTCGTCATCCATCAGGATCACCATCTTGCCCTGACGAATGTCCTCGATCAGTTCCTCGATACTGTTCAACTGCATAAGTCCGCCTTATTTCAGAAACCCGTGCTCGGCCAGAAAGGCCGTGGAAATGCCCTGGGAGCCGGGTTGGGCGGCGCGCTCGCCGAGCAGCAGCCGCTCCAGGTAGCGCGCAATGATATCAACTTCCAGGTTCACTGGCGTCCCCACCGCCCAATCCTGGATGGTGGTGACCTCCTGCGTGTGGGGAATGATGTTCAAGGAGAACACCGCGCCGTCCACGCTGTTCACCGTCAGGCTGATGCCGTCCACGGTGATCGAGCCCTTCTGGGCGATGTAGCGGGCCAGCTCCGCCGGCGCCTCGATGTCGATGCGCACCGAGCGGGCGTCCGAGGTCATCGCCTTGACCGTGCCCAGCCCGTCCACGTGGCCGCTGACCAGGTGGCCGCCCATGCGCGTGGAGGGCGTCATCGCCTTCTCCAGGTTCACCCGGCTGCCGTTCTTGAGCTGCCCCAGGGACGTGAGCGACAGGGTCTCGCCGGACACGTCGGCGCTGAAGGCGTCGCCGCCGTCCAGGGCGGTGACCGTCAGGCAGACGCCGTTGACGGCGATGGAGTCGCCCAGTTTGACGTCGCCGAAGTCCAGTTCGGCGCTCTGGATGCGCAGCGTCACGTCCCCGTTGGCGGGGGTCAGCGCCGCCACCCGTCCCTGGGCTTCAATGATGCCTGTAAACATGACTGTACCTCTGTGGATCCGGATGCGGACGCCGGTGAAGACCGGCCAAGCGTGCGGGAGAACCGCCGGGCGCGCGGAAATATGCAGGAGGAGCGCAATCATAAACGCCCCGGGGGATTCAGTCCAAACCCGGGGCGTGGAAGGTGGGTAAGCGGATGGGGCAGGAAAGACGCTACCAGGTCAGGCGACCACTGAGCAGCGCCCCCTGGCTGTGGTGCTCACCGCCCAGGCGACCCTGGTAACCGGCCCACAGGGACAGGGCCGGGGTCACCGCCAGGCCCACGCCCAGGTGCGGGGCCAGCTGCAAGCGGTCGCGTTCGGCGCCGGCCACCCGGAAGGTGCCCCCGGTGCCCACGAAGGCGGCGTCCTGCTCGGCGTGGGCGTCGCCGAAGCCGCGCTCCAGAGCGAGGCCACCGTGCAGGCTCAAGCGTTGGCGGCCGATCTGGAAATAGCGGGCGCCGTCGACCCCCACGGCGGCTTCCCCCACGCCCAGGGTGGTGTCGTCCACGGCCAGGCCCAGGGCGCCGGCGCCGGTTTCCGTGAAGGCGTCCCGCTCCAGCCGGGTCCAGGCCAGGCGGCCATAGGGCCGCAGCACCACGTCGCCCTGGATCAGGTCGATGCCAGCTTCCAGGTCCACCCGCAGGCTGTGCAGGTCGCTGTCGGACTCGGCGAGCACCCCGGCGGCGGCGCTCCGGCGGTGGTCCACCCGGGCGCGGCCGTAATTGAGATCGCCACGCGCATACAGGCCGCCATCCCCTTGCCAGCGCCCGTACAGACCGGCGAACCAGGCCTCCAGGTCGCCGTCCGCGTCCCGGTTGCGGTAATGAAAATCCCCCTGGCCGCGGCCGGCGGCGGCGCCCAGCAGCCAGTCGCCCCGGCGGCCGTCCACGCCCAGGGCCAGTTGCTCCCCCCGGAAGGTGTAGGCGGCGTTACCGGTGGGGAAATCAGCGTCTTCCTGGTAGCGGGAAGAACGCGCCTGCACCCACACCCCGCCGCGCTCGCCGCCGCCGTCCCCGGCGGCCCGGGCCGGGGTCAGCCCGGTGGGCGCCACGGTACGATGGGCACTCCCGGTTGGAGCCGCCAAGGCCTGCAGCCCCCGCTGCAGACGCTGGTTCAGCGTGGCCCGCGAGCCGCCGTCCAGGGCACCACCGCGCTGACGCAGGGCATCCGCGAACTGACGCTGCAACGCCATCGCCACCGTCGGGCCGGCCAACAGGCTGTCGCCGCTCAGCGCGGAGAACGCCGCCGGCGCCCGGGCGCCGCTGAGCGGCAACAGATGCTGCTGGACGGCGTGGCCGGTGGGCAGGGTTTCCGCGTGGGTCGCCACCGCCCGCTGGTTGTCGGTGCCCGCCAGGCTGGCGAAGCGCACGTTGTTGCGCGCCAGCCGCAGGGTCACGTCGCGGGCGCCGTACACCAGCGACGGATCAAGAAAGGCGTAGTCCGAGGACACATCGTCGAACTGGCCGAGGATCCCCCCATCGGCGCTGAGAAAGGTGTATTCGCTGAGCGGGCGATAGGCGCCGCCGGCGCCCACATGGATCACCGACCCGGCCAGCCGGGCCTGGCCGGCCACCAGGATCCGGTCACCGTCACCGCCGGACGGGTCCACTTCCACCGCCAGGGTGGCGCCGCTGTTCAAGGTCAGGTCGCCGTCCACGGCCAGGGTGCCGATGGAGTTGCCCGCCGCCAGGGTGCCGCCGGTTTCCACCACCGTGGCTCCGACCGTGCCGGTGCCCCCCAGGGTGGCGCCGTCGGCCACGGTCATGGCGCTGCCGTGCCAGTCGCCGTTCACCGCCAGGCCACCCTGGCCGACCCGCGTGGCGCCGGTGAAGGCGGCGCCGTCACCGTTAAGCGCCAACCAGCCCGCGCCGCTCTTGCGCAGCGCGCCGGTGCCCGAGAAATCATTGTTCAGCACGGCGGCGGCGGTCTGGTCGATGACCAGGGTGGCGTTATTGACGATATCGCCACTGCCCAGGCTGGCCGAGGCCCCGGTGAGCGTGCCGCCGCTCACCGTCAGCCCGCCACTGAAGGCATTGGCGCCGGTGAGCACCAGGTCCCCGGCGCCGCTTTTCTCGAAGGCGCCGGCGCCCAGCAAGCGACCGTCCCAGGTGAGCGCATGGCCGGCGTCGGTCACCGCCAGGGTGCCGCCACCAACGCCCAGTTGCAGTTGCCGGGCGGTGGCGCTGAACCCGGTACCGGTGACGATCAGCGTGCCACCGTCCAGGCCCAGGGCCCCGCTGCCCAGGGCGCCATCGGAGGCCACCGACAGGCCGCCCTCGCGGACCAGGGTGCCGCCGGCATGACCATTGGCGCCACTCAGGGTCAGCACGCCGGCGCCGGTTTTTTCCAGCACCCCGGCGCCGCTGATGGTACCGGCGTAGACGCCGTCCAGGCTTTGCTCAAAGCGCAGCACCCCCTGGTTGGTCACATTCCCCCCAAGCGCGTCGCTGTTCCCGGCCAGGGTGCCCCCTTCGATCAACCAGTCCTGGGCGCCGTTGCCGGTCAGCCGCCAGGTACCGACGCCGCGCTTGGCGAACGCCTCGAACCCCTGGAACGCGGTGCCGATGTCGCCCAGATCGAAGACCCCGTCGTCGGCGCCGCCCAGGGCCAGCACATCATTGCCGCCCTCGGCCCGGACCCCGCCGCTCTGCTGGAAGCCGCTCAGCAGCGTCAGCCGGTTGGCGCCGCCGGTGAAATGGATGGCGGCGGCGCGATTGCTGCCGTTACTGCGAGTGCCGCCGCTCACCGTGCCGCCCAGGGTAACGTCCAGATCCGCGCCGCTGACGCCAACGCCGCCCTCCGCCACCATGCCGAAACCGACGAAACCGCTGCCGCCACCTTGTACCTCGGCGCCGCTGGCGATTAGCAGGTCACCGCCGTCCATGACGATGCCGGCACCGCCGTCGCCGCTCTGGGCGCCGTCGCCGCCCCGGCCGCCCACCACCTCGCCACCGAGAATTTCCACACTGCCGCCGCCGGTGAGGCGCAGGCCCGCGCCGCCGTCGGCGCCATCACCGCCGGAGCCAACGCTGTCACCGCCCCAACCGCCATACAGGCCACCGGAGAATTGACGCACGGTGGCGGCGTTGTCGATCCACACCGCGTCACCGGCGGCGCCCCCGTCGCCGCCGCTCTCGCCGAGGCCACCGTCGCCGCCAAGGATATCGCCCCGGTTGATCAGCGTGGCGCCCGACATGCGCACACCGGTGCCGCCCTTGCCGCCGGCACCACCGGCGGCGGGATAGTCATAGGTACTGCCGGCACCGCCTTCGCCGCCGTTGCCACCCTGGATATAGCCGCCGGCATCATTGGTCAGGGTGCCGCCGCCGTCCATGTTTCGGAAGGCATCGCCGCCATCACCGCCGTTGCCCCCTTCGCCGGCCAGGTAATAGTCGGAAAAACCGCCTTCGCCCCCATCCCCTCCGTACAGTTCACCGGCATTATGAGTGCCGAGACCCACGCCTTGCCGCACCACGCCATGGCCGCCCATACCGCCATGGCCGCCATCGTCAAAAGGCCGCGCCAACTTCCAATCCAGCAGCCCAAGGGCGTGCAGGGGCGTATTGTTCGTGTTGCTCATCTCGATGTTGTAGAGATAGCTTGTCTGCCCGATTGACAGGTAATCGGCGGCGCCACGCTGGGTGGCATAGACACTGATAAGCCCGGAAGCGAAGGCGCCGCTGATCTTGTCGGCGATGTCCCGCGGGGTATCCGTGGCTTCGATCACGATGGTTGCCGTTACGCCGTCAATGGTGATGCTGAAACTGTCGCCGGGCACAATGCCCTTCTGGCCGGCCAGCGGCGCCGTGCCGTCCAGGCCATAGGCGGCGGTCTCCGCGGCTTCAGAATAGCCATCCAGCGAATGCCCCTGCCCGCCCGTGCCGCCGTCGTGCACGGTGCCCGCGCCGATGATCAGGGAGGCATCGGCATTGATCACGGCGCCTCCACCGTCACCCCCGGCGCCGCCGCGCACGCCATCGGAGCCGGTGCCATCCGCCCCCGGCATGCCGGACACCGCCGACGCCATCGCCGGCAACAGCGCCATGGAAAAACACAACCCGACCCGTTTTTTTTGGGTAAAAGCAGCCCCCCAAGGGCCAGAAAGAGAACAGGACATCGCACCCTCGATTCGGTATTTTTATCAACGATAAGGCAGAAAAATAGCAAGGCGCCGATCGCCTCACCACGGCGCCGTTTTATGAATTTCGTGAAAGTTATCATCCAAAAAAAGACAACAGGGATGATTCAAAAGGGGGAAGCAAGTGATCAGCCAAGACAACCCACCGGGCACCGTCCACGCCTTGGAAATGGGCGGCGGGGAGCGGTTCGAACTGCCCGGGGTACGCGGACGAATGGAACGGCTGGAATTGGCCAGCGGCCTGGTGCTGTATCGGGTGGATTACCGGGCTGGAGAAGACTGCACCTTGCAGCTCGACCGCCCCACCTTCCAGCAGCCCTGGATCGGAAGCATTTTCCATATTCAGGGCCGCTCCGGCATGGAGCTGCCGGACGGCAGCCATCACCAGGTCACGCCGGAGCGCGCCCTGCTGGTACGCACCGACATCAGCGGCACCTGCTTCCGACTCAGCCGTGGCGAACAGGTCCGGCACATTGGCGTGGCCTGCCCCCTGGACGTGCTCCGCGACCACCTGGGCGGCGGGCTGCCGACAGCCCTGAAGCCCTTCGTCGGCCGCTATGGCGACACGGTGGCGGTGCGTGCGCTGCATCCCAGCAGCCGCCTGCGGCAGTTCGCCACCAGCCTGTTCACCACCCATGCCCAGGGCCTGTGCCGGGGCATGAAGATGGAAGGCGCGGCCCTGCTGTTTTTGTCGGAAATTCTGGAAAATTATTGCGACAGCCCGGCCACCGAGGCGCTGCCCGCCTGGGAAGAACAGGCGTTTCTGGAAATCCGTGATGCCATTATCAACGACCCGGGGGCGCCGTTATCCATCCCCGCTCTGGCGGACCGGGCCGGCCTCTCCGAAAGCCGCCTCAATCAGTTGTTCCAGCACCAGGAAAAACGCTCCTGCGCGGAGTTCATACGCGGCGAGCGCCTGGACCAGGCCCAGCGACTGCTGGAAACCGGCGACGCCCCGGTCAAGGTGGTGGCGGCGCGAGCGGGCTACGGCCATGTCAGCAATTTCTCCCGCGCTTACCGCGCCCGCTTCGGCGAACCGCCCGCGCGCACCCTGCGCCGGGCGTTGACCCGCTGAGCCGGGCCGCCGGGCACCGGTTCGACGGGACCGGGAAAAACATGCACTATTTGCCTGCCTCGAACCCGACACTCCCATCAACCGTGTCCCCCGGCCGGCGTCCGCTTGACGCCGGCCCCGATCATTGGAGGAAACAGGGGTAATGAAGAAGCAAGACAGCGCGCCCATCAATCCCTTGCCGCTGGACTCGGAAACCATGCCGCTATGGAGCCGGGCCGGCTTTTTGATTCGGCGTCTCAACCAGATTCACTATGCGTTGTTCCTCAGCGAATGCGAGGAGTTCGATCTGACGCCGGTTCAGTACGGCATTCTCACCGAACTGCGGGAACACCCGGACATCGACCAGATTTCCCTGGCCCAGGAAGTGGGCATCGACCGCAGCAACGCGGCGGACATTCTGCGCCGCCTGGAAAAGCGCGGGCTGGTGAGCCGCCACCCCAGCAAACGCGACCGTCGCATGAAGCTCAGCCGGCTCACCGAGGACGGCGAACGGGTGACCCAGGAGATGTACGACAGTATGCGCCGGGCCCAGGAAAAGCTGCTCGCCCCGCTGCCGCCGGAAGACCAGAACGCCTTCATCATGATGCTGATGCGCCTGGTGAGCGCCAACAACCACCTCGGCCGCGCCGTTTTCCACCCCACCTGAGCCTCCACCGGCAGCCGCTTTTCCGTGCCAGGGTGCGGCCATATGGGAAGCACACTGATTATATTATTTTGGCGCCCAGCCCTGAAATACAGGATTTTTTGAATATATAACAATAACTTACAGAATAAACGGCGGCCGAACCCTTCCTTGAAATTAGGAAGTATACTGATATATATTCCGGAGACTTCCTTGCCGGCCGGCCCACAACGGGCCGCCGGCGCCCTTTTTTATTCGGGGAGGCTCCATGACCCGCACTTTTCAATACGGCGGCCAGATCCACGCCAACGGCATCCGCCAGCATTTCCTGCGCTACGGTGGCCAGGGCCCGGCCCTGCTGCTGGTGCCCGGCATCACCAGTCCGGCGATCACCTGGGAGTTCGTGGCCGAGCGCCTGGGCCGGCACTTCGACACCTGGGTGCTGGACGTACGCGGCCGCGGCCTGTCGGAAAGCGGCGACCACCTGGACTACGGCCTGGACGCCTGCGCCGATGACCTGCTTGCCCTGATTCGCGCGCTGGATCTGCACGACGTGATCGTGGTCGGCCACTCCATGGGCGGCCGCCACGGTATCCGCGCCGTGAAGCGCGGCGGCGCCGACAGCCGCATCGCCCACCTGGTGATGGTGGACCCGCCGGTGTCCGGCCCGGGCCGCCGCGCCTATCCCAGCGCCTGGCCCTGGTACGAGGATTCCATCCTGGAGTGCCAGAAGGGCATCGACGCGGACCGCATGCGCCATTACTGCGCCACCTGGAGCGAGGAACAACGACGGCTGCGCGCCGAATGGCTGCACACCTGCGACCTGCGCGCCATCCGCGCCAGCTACGACGGCTTTCACCAGGACGACGTGCACGCCGACCTGCCGGCCCTGACCGGCATCCGCACCGGCCTGATGGTGGCCGGCCGGGGCGACGTGATCCTGCCCGAGGACGAAGCGGAGCTCCGCGAACGGCTGCCGGACCTGCGCGTCAGCCGCACCCCGGACGCCGGGCACATGATTCCCTGGGACGACCCGGAAGGCTTCTTCCGCGCCCTGTCCGAATTGCTCGACCGGCCGCTTTAACGGCCCCGATAAGAAAAGGACCCGCGCCATGACCAGCTATCGAATCGGACAAATCGTCCCCAGCTCCAACACCACCATGGAAACGGAAATCCCCGCCATGCTGCGCGCCCGGGAAAGCCGCTTCCCGGAACGCTTTACCTTCCACTCCAGCCGCATGCGCATGCACAAGGTGACGCCGGAGGAACTGAAGGCCATGAACAGCCAGGGCGCCCGTTGCGCCGCGGAACTGGCGGACGCCCGGGTGGACGTGATGAGCACCGCCTGCCTGGTGGCGATCATGGCCCAGGGGCCGGGTTACCACCGCCACACCGAGGCGGAACTGCGCCAGGCCGCCCGGGACAACCAGTGCGACGCGCCGGTGATGACCTCCGCCGGCGCCCTGGTGGAAGGGCTGGAGATTCTTGGCGCCAGAAAAGTGGCGCTGCTGGCGCCCTACATGAAGCCGCTCACCGAGAAGGTGGTGGCCTACATCGAGAACGAAGGCGTGCAAGTGAGCGACTGGCGCTGCTTCGAGATCCCCGACAACCTGGAAGTAGGCCGCCGCGATCCTTTGAAACTGATCGAGGACGTGGCCGAACTGAAAACCGCCGACGTGGACGCGGTGGTGCTGTCGGCCTGCGTGCAGATGCCCTCGCTGCCGGCGATCCAGACCGTGGAGGACGCGCTGGGCATCCCGGTGGTGTCCACCGCCGTGTGCACCGTGCGCGGCATGCTCGACCGGCTCGGCCTGGAGCCGGTGGTGCCCGGCGCCGGCGCCCTGCTCAGCGGCCGCTACCCGACGCCGGAGGCGAATACCCGATGAGCTCCCCCGGTGACAACTACGCCGGTGTCTGGGACACGCGCATCGGCTTCGGCGAACGCGCCGCCCTGCTCAGCGTCGATTTCATGAAGGCCTACACCACCGACGGCGCCGATCTGTACGCCCCTGGGGTGGTGGCCGCCCTGCCCCATGCCGCCCGGGCCCTGGCCGCCGCCCGCGAGGCCGGCATCCCGGTGATCCACACCAACATCCGTTACCAGCCGGGGCGCTTTCTCGACGGCGGCATCTGGGTCAAGAAAGCTCCGGTGATGAAAGCCATGGTGGAGGGCAACCCGCTGGCGGCGTTCTGCGACGAAGTCGCGCCGGACGACCAGGAGTTGGTGATCACCAAGCAGTACGCCAGCGCCTTCTTCGGCACCACCCTGGCCGCCACCCTCACCGCCCTGGACATCGACACCCTGGTGTTGATCGGCTGCTCCACCAGCGGCTGCATCCGCGCCACGGCGGTGGACGGCCTGCAGCACGGCTTCCGCGTCATGGTGATCCGCCAGGCCGTGGGCGACCGCCACCCGGCCCCCCACGAGGCCAACCTCTTCGATATCAACGGCAAGTACGGCGACGTGATCGACGGCGCCGACTTCCTCGCACACCTGCAAGAAAAAAGGGTTTAACCATGACCACGACTAGGAAAATCGCTCTGGAAGAGCACTTCATGGCACCGGGTTTCCAGGAATACACCGCCATGTTCTTCGACAAGATCGACACCGCCAACCAGGACGACCTGGCGGCGCGCCTGGACGATTTCGATCGCCTGCGCCTGGAGGAGATGGACCGCCACGGCATCGAAACCGTGGTGCTGTCCCAATCCGGCCCCAGCGTGCAGGCGGAAGCGGATACCGCCCGCGCGATCCGCCGGGCCCGGGAAAACAACGAGTACCTGGCCGAACGCATGGCGCCCCACGGCGACCGCTACGCCGGCTTCGCCACCCTGGCCATGCAGGATCCGAAAGCCGCCGCCGACGAACTGGAATACGCGGTGCGGGAACTAGGCTTCAAGGGGTCGCTGATCAACGGCCACAGCAACGGCGTTTACTACGACGACCCGGCCTACGACGTGTTCTGGGAACGGATGCAGGATCTCGACGTGCCGCTGTATCTGCACCCCATCAATCCCTGGAAGGAAGTGGATTCCATGCGCGGCCACCCGGAACTGGCCGGCGCGGTCTGGGGCTGGGGCGTGGAAACCGGCACCCACGCCCTGCGCCTGCTGTTCGGCGGCGTGTTCGACCGCTTCCCCAACCTGAAAATCATCCTCGGCCACATGGGCGAGGGCTTGCCATTCATGCGCTGGCGTTTCGACAGCCGCTTCCCGGTGTACGCCCAGGGCGTGTCCCTGGATCTGCCGCCGTCACAATACTTCGGCCGCAATATCGTGATCACCACCTCCGGGGTGTGCTCGGCCCCCACCCTGATGGCCGCCATCGGCGAGATGGGCGAGGACGCGGTGCTGTTCTCCGTGGATTACCCCTATGAATCCACGGAACTGGCGGCGCGCTTCATCGAGGAAGCGCCGATCAGCGACGCGGTGCGTGAAAAAGTCTGCCGTGGCAACGCCAAACGGCTTCTGAAACTCTGATCTCCAAGAAAAATAAGGCGGAGCGACCCGCCATTTGAATCAAAGCGGTGCAACCGCACCACACAAGTGCTCTAGTATACAAAAAAAGTCGGGGACCCTTGCCAAAAGCCTCTTAAACCAAGGACTTGCGGCAACATTGTCTGGCACGGCGCTTGCTAATTATTTCCAGCCCCAGGCCATAGATCAGCATACTGACTATTAACAATACGCAGCATAGGTATCGAACGATGAAAGCATACGCAGCTTTACGCCACGCTCTTCTCATTCTCGGCACACTGCTCCTCACTTTGCCCGGCCTCGGCCAGGCAGCCCGCGTCGGCCATGTGGAGGCCTCCGGCCAGCCCCTGGACCAGGTACTCAAGCTCAGCGCCGAGCAAATCGCCGAGCGCACCGATGGACGGGTGGACCTGTCGGTGTTTCCGTCTTCCCAACTGGGCAACGCCCGCGCCATGACCGAAGCGGTGCAACTGGGCATGCAGGACGCCGTGGTGGTGCCCGCCGCCTTCATCGGCGGCTTCAACCCGCTGGTGTCGATCCTCGACATTCCCTACCTTCTGCCCACCAATGACGACCAGGCCAACCAGCTGCGCAAGAGCGAGTTCGGCCAGGCCCTGCTGGCGTCCTTCAAGGATCGCGGCTTCATCGCCGTGGCACTGTGGCCCGGCGGCTTCAAACACTTCACCTCCAACGAAAAGCTGGAAGGCATCGACGACTTCAAGGGCCAGAAATTCCGCATCATGGATTCCCGCGTGCTGCGCGCCCAGTTCGAAGCGGTGGGCGCCCAGGCCATGCCGATTCCCTTCGGCGACGTCTATACCTCGCTGCAAACCGGCGTGGTGGATGGCCAGGAAAACCCGCTGGATTCCATCGCCCGCATGAAATTCCACGAAGTGCAGGAGTATCTGCTGCTGTCCGCCCACGGCGTGGTGGAAAACGTGGTGCTGTTCAGCCCCACCTTCTGGTCCGGTCTGTCCGATGACGACAAGCAAACGGTCAGCGACGTGTTCACCGACAACGCCCAGGAACTGGCCCGGGTGAAAGGCGAAAACCAGAAGCAGGCCCTGGAGGAAATCAAAGCCGCCGGCCTGATCATCAATGAACTGGACGACGCCGAACAACAGACCCTGCGCGACAGAATGTACCCCACCGCCCGCGACGCCTTCCTGGAACAGGCCGGCGACGAAGGCCAGAAGCTGATCGACCTGTACGAAGGCGTGTACGGCGACATCACCGAATAACGGCGCTCCGGAGCGGCTCATGTGGACGAAGTTCTGGGCCGGGCTGGCCCTGGCGGAGCGGACCCTGATGGTCTGCCTGATGCTGGCCCTGCCCTGTCTCTACGGTCTCAACGTGATTCTCTACAACCTGGCCCCGGGCCTGGCGCGGCACTTCGACGGCATCGAGGAGCTGTCGCGCTTCCTGCTGGTGTGGCTGGTGTGCGTGAGCCTGGGATACACCATGGACAAGGGACGCCATGTGTCCATGAACCTGCTGCAACGGTTCATCGGCCCGGCCTTGCTGTTGTGGATTCAGCGCGTTCTCGATCTGGTCGGCGCGCTGTTCTGCGCCTACGTGGCGGTGCTCGGCTGGCGGTTTCTGCAGCGCATCATCGACACCGGCCAGGTCAGCAACATGCTGGATGTGTCCATGGGCTGGCTGTACGCGGCCCTGCCCCTGGGCATGGCGCTGCTGACCCTGCGCTACCTGCGCTATGTGCTGTTTCCCGCGCAGCGGCCGGTAGCGGACGACCACCCCGACTGAGGCCCGACGGCAAGGATTGTTCATGAAACCCATTCTCGTAACCTGCGTCGCCGTGGCCCTGTTCATCGCCGGAGCGGAGATTTTCCTGGTACTGGGTGTGTCCGGCCTGGTCGGCAAGCATCTGTTTCTGGAAAACCTCCCGGACATCGTGATGATCCAGAAGATGATCGGCGGCATTAACCAGTCCACCCTGCTGGCGATTCCCCTGTTCATCTTCGCCGCCGAGCTGATGGCGCGGGGCAGCATCGCGGCGCGCCTGACCGGCATGGTGGAAGCGTTCATCGGCCATCGCCGGGGCGGGCTCGGCCACACCACCACCGGCGCCTGCTTCGCGTTCGGCGCGGTGAGCGGCTCGGCGCCGGCCACCGTGGCCGGGCTCGGCAAGATTCTGTACCCGCGCCTGATCGAAACCGGCACCAATCGTTCCTTCGCCGTGGGCCTGATCGTGGCCACCGCGGAAATTTCCCTGCTGGTGCCGCCCAGCATCACCTTGATCATCTACGGCTGGCTCACCGGCACCTCGATCATCGATCTGTTCGCCGCCGGCCTGGCGGTGGGCTGCCTGCTGGCGTTCTGCTTTTCCGTGTACGTGCACATCCGCAGCCTGCGCGACGCGCCCCGCCTGCAGGAAAAAGCGGACGGCGCGGCACGGCGCAAGGCGGTGGAGGCCGCCCTGCTGCCCCTGGGCATGCCGGTGATCATTCTCGGCGGCATCTACAGCGGCGCGTTCACCACCACCGAGGCGGCCGCCGTGGCGGCGCTCTACGCCCTGCTGGTGGAAACCCTGATCACCCGGGCTCTGAGCTGGAAGGGCGTGGCCAAGGTGGCGGAATCCTCCGCCCTGGTCACCACGACCCTGTTCATCATTCTCGCGGTGGGCAGCTTCGCCAGCTATCTGGTCACCGTGGCCGGCGTGCCGGCGGCCATCGGCGCCTTCATCGCCGGCGCCGACATCAGCGCGCTGCAGTTCCTGCTGATCGTCAACGTGGTGTTCCTGATCGCCGGCATGTTCATGGACCCGGTGTCCATGCAGATCGTGCTGGTGCCGGTGCTGGCGCCGGTGGCCATGGCCCTGGGCGTGGATCCGGTGCAGTTCGGCATCATCGTGGTACTGAACGTGGCCATCGGCACCATCACGCCGCCATTCGGCCTGGACCTGTTCGTGGCCTCCAGCGCCCTGCGCGTGCCGGTGACCGAAATCATCGCCGGCGTCTGGCCGTTCCTGCTGGTCAATCTGGTGGTACTGGCCCTGGTCACCCTGTTCGCCCCTTTGTCCACCTTCCTGCCCGGCTTACTGCACTGACCAGGAAGGCGCGGAGTACCCTCACGAACAAATAGGAAGTACACTGATTAAATACCGAGGACAATCATCATGGCCTGGATACTCATGGAAAACGCCGGGGCCCTGTCCCCCGACGGCGGCGTCATGGCCGTCACCATCGACAAGATACCGGTGGCGCTCTACCGGTTCGGCGAGGACTATCTGGCCACCGGCAATGTCTGCACCCACCAGTACGCGCTGCTCAGCGACGGCTTCGTGGAAGACGGCTGCGTGGAATGCCCGCTGCATCAGGCGGTGTTCGACCTGCGCACCGGCAAGGCCCTGTCCGGCCCGGTGAGCAAGGATCTGGAGACCTACGCGGTGAAGGTGGAAGACGGCCAGGTGTTCGTGGACGTGACCCGCCCCGCCGAGATCAGCGAAGCGCCCGCCGACAACCGCATCGCCATGGCCGAGGAACGCGATCAGCGCTGCTTCGCCATCGTCGGCGGCGGTCAGGCGGCGGCCAGCGCCGCCCGCGCCCTACGCGACGCCGGCTTCACCGGCACGGTGAAGCTGTTTGCCCGGGAACAGGCGCTGCCCTACGAGCGCCCGCCCCTGTCCAAGGCGATCCTGCTCGGTGAAGCGCCGTTGCACGGGCCCACCTTGCTGGACGGGCCGGCGGCGGAACAGCTCGACATCGAACTGCACCTGGGCGTGACCGTGACCGCCATCGACGCGGAACGGAAAACGCTCACCGCCGGCGACGGCGAAACCCACGCCTACGACCAACTGCTGCTGGCCACCGGTGCCACGCCGCGCCCGCTGCCGATTCCGGGCGCGGACCTGTCCGCGGTGCACAGCCTGCGCACCCTGGAAGACGCCATCGCCTTCAAGCGCGCCCTGCAACCCGGCCGCCATATCGCCATCATCGGCAGCGGCTTTATCGGCCTGGAGGTGGCCTCCGCCGCCCGCCAGCGCGGCTGCGAAGTGACCCTCGTGGAAGCCGCGCCGCGCATCTGCAGCCGGGCGCTGCATCCGATGGCGGCGCTGCGCGTGCACAAGCTGGCGGAACGGAACGGCGTGCGCATCCTCACCGACGTGCAGACCACCGCTTTTGAAGCCGCCGACGGCGGCGTGGCCCTCAAACTGAATAACGGCGACACCCTCCAGGCGGACAGCGTCCTGGTCGGCATCGGCGTGATTCCGGAAACCGCCCTGGCGGAGAACCTGGGCCTGGAAATCGACAACGGCATCGTGGTGGACCGTTTCGGCCGCACCGGCCTGGAGGGCGTATTCGCCGCCGGCGATGCCGCCGTCACCCGCCGCGACGACGGCACCCTGCTGCGGCTGGAGTCCTGGCAAAACGCCCAGGAACAGGCCGCCGCCGCCGCCCGCACCATGGCCGGCCAGGACACCGCCCACGACGCCGTGCCCTGGTTCTGGAGCGACCAGTTCGCGCACAACATCCAGATGCTGGGCCTGCCCACGGCCGACGACCAGATGGTCGCCAAGCCCGGCTCCAACGGTGCCGAAACGCTGTACTTTCACAATGGCGAGCGCCTCACCGGGGTGATCGCCTTCAACGACCCCGGCGCCATCCGCCGGGGTCGCGAATGGCTGCGCCGGGGCCTGTCCGTGGACGCCCTGAACCGCCTTCTGGAAAACACCGCCGGCGCCGCCGGTGATGCCCGACTGCCCGCCCCACTCCGGAGAGGAACGATGAGCGATCTGTCCAACTACTACGTCTGGCCCCGGGAAGGTCTGACCCGCGTGCCGGACTGGGTGTACACCGACCCCTACATTTTCGAACTGGAAGTGGAACACATTTTCCACGGCCCGACCTGGAATTACGTGGCCCTGGAAGTGGAAATTCCCAACGCCGGCGATTTCAAACAGAGCAACGTGGGCCCCACCCCGGTGGTGGTCAGCCGCGACGAGGACGGCGACATCAACGTGTTCGTCAACCGCTGCTCGCACCGGGCCGCCCAGTTCTGCCGCGACCTGCGCGGCAATACCGAAGAATTCGTCTGCCCCTACCACCAGTGGTCCTACGATCTGAAGGGCAACCTGGCCGGGGTACCGTTCCGGCGCGGCGTGGACGGCAAGGGCGGCATGGCCAAGGAGTTCAAGACCTGCGACCACGGCCCCACCAAGCTCAAGGTGACCACCCGCCACGGCGTGGTGTTCGCGTCCTTCGACCACGACATGAAACCGCTGGAGGACTATCTGGGCCCGGACATGCTGCGTGAATTCGACGCCACCTTCGACGGCCGCGAGCTGAAGCTGCTGGGCTACTACCGCAATTCCCTGCCGGGCAACTGGAAGCTCTACCACGAAAACCTGAAGGACCCCTACCACGCCACCCTGCTGCACACCTTCCTGGTCAGCTTCGGGTTGCTGGTGGCCGGCAACAAGTCGCAGATGATCTGCGACGAGACCGGCCTGCACGGCGCCATGGCGTCGGCGAAAAGCGACGGCACCAACGTGAGCGAGGAAAACCGCAAGGAAATGCGCGCCTACCGGCCGGAGTTCCAGCTGGAGCGCGAGGACATGCTCAACTTCATTCCCGAATTCGACTCGGAGTGGAGCGTGACCATGCTCACCGTCTGGCCGAACCTGATCGTGCAGCGGGAAATGAACACCCTGGGCGTGCGCCAGATCGTGCCCAGCGGCCCCGAGGAGTTCGTGATGAACTGGACCATGTTCGGCTTCGCCGACGACGACGAGGAAATGACCCGCCACCGTTTGCGCCAGGGCAACCTGATGGGCCCGGCCGGCTTCCTCGGCCTGGAGGACAACGAAGCGATCAAGTTCGTCCAGGACGGCATGAAGCGCACCCAGCCCGGCGAACACCTGGTGGCGCTGGACCCGGATACCCCCGCCGGCACCTCCGACACGCTCATTTCCGAAGCGGCCATCCGCGCCATGTACCAAAGTTGGCGCCAGGCCCTGGACATTGAATAAGGGAGACTTTCATGGAAGCCATCAAAAAGAACCAAGCCGCTCCCGGGCTCGGCCAGGCGCAACTGGTCCACGCCATCGAGCGCTTCAATACCGACTACTGCCGCGCCCTGGACGAAGGCCGCCTGCACGACTGGGTGGAATTCTTCACCGAGGACGCCTACTACGTGGTGTCCGGCCGGGAGAACCACACCGCCAATCTGCCGGTGGGCCTGGTCTATTGCGAAGGCAAGGGCATGCTCAAGGACCGCGCCCTGGCGATCCTGGAGACCTCCATGTTCGCGCCGCGCTACCTGCGCCACTTCGTCACCAACACCTACGCCGAGCCCCAGGACGACGGCACCATCGTCGCCGGCGCCAACTATATGCTCACCCAGGTACTGATGGACCAGCCCACCGCCACCCTGCACCAGGTGGGCTGCTACCTGGACCGCTTCGTGTTCGAAAACGGCGAACTGAAGCTCCAGGAACGGCGGGCCATCTACGACAACCTTTTGCTGAACAATGACCTGGTGTATCCCGTGTAACCCTCTTGGCGCGCCCCGGTGGCGCGCCTTTTTTATTCTCTAACGCCATGGAGAGGGTCATGTCCAACCTGACCGGCACCGGCAAGGCCGGACTGGCCGCCTTCGGCTGCCTGCTTTTGGTGGGCACTTTCCTCGGCCTGTCTCCGATCCTGGCCAAGCTGGCGGATCAGGCCGGCGCGCCCCGGCTCACCTTTCTGATGGTGGGCATCGGCGGCGCCGGCCTGATCCTGATCGGCCTCACCGCCCTGGCCCGCCAGCCCATGCCGATCAACCGGCGCACTCTGGAATACGGCCTGGTCTCCGGCTTTCTGCTGGCGGCGCCCACCGCCCTGGGCTTTCTGGCGGTGCGCCATGTGGGCGCCGGCTACCTGTCCATGAGCTTCGCCTTCCCGGTGCTGTTTACCTGGATCATCGCCACCGTGATGCGGCTGGAAAAGGTGCGGCTGCTGCGGCTCACCGGCGTCGCCCTGGGGCTCGCCGGGGGGCTGCTGCTGGCCGCCGCCAAGGCCGGCAACGCCAGCGCGTCGCCGGGCTGGGCGCTGCTGGTGCTGGCCATGCCGATGATGCTGGCCGCCGGCAATGTGTACCGCTCGCTGCGCTGGCCGGCCAATACCTCGCCCCTGTTTCTCGCCGGCCTGATGGAAATCGGCGCCGCTCTGATGCTGATGCCCTGTGCGCTGCTGCTGGAACCCGGCCGCGGTGGCGAGCTGCTGGCCACCCGCGACACCGTGCAGTTGCTGTGGATCGAAGTGGGCGTGTTCGCGGTGCTGTATTCGTTCTATTTCGTGCTGCAGAAAATGGCCGGCCCGGTGTACCTGAGCCAGATCGGTACCGTGGCCGCCCTGGTCGGCACCCTGATCGCCATTCTCGCCCTGGGCGAAGCGCCGCCGCCGTTCCTGGGGCTGGCGGTATTGCTGGTGGCCGGCGGCACCTTGCTGTTTCATCGCGGCGCGCGAAGCTGACCGGCGGGTTCCGACGTCAAATCCGGCAAAATTTCTGCGAAAAAAGCGAAACACCGGTCGAGTCCGGCGCCCGTCAATGGTACAAACCGGCTATCGAAGACAAAGAGATGGCCATGCGCGAAGAAAAAGACGTCTGGTACGGCACCCCCTCCCAGGTGGTCAACCTGGGCACCTTCATTGTGTGCGGGCTGCTGTTTTTTCTGGTGATTCCGCTGTTTATCGCCCTGTGGCGCTGGCTGGAGGTGAAGTACACCAAGTACGAACTCACCACCCAGCGGCTGCGCACCCGTTACGGGGTGCTCAACCGAAAGACCAACGAACTGGAACTGTACCGGGTCCGCGACTACCAGCTTGAAGAACCCTTCTTCCTGCGTCTGTTCTCGCTGGGCAACGTGATCCTGCGCACCTCTGATCGCACCAGCCCGGTGGTCACCATAAAAGCCATCGAGAACGGCGAGGAGCTGCGCGAGAAACTGCGCCAGTACGTGGAAGAGTGCCGCACCGCCAAAGGCGTGCGCGAGTTCGACGTGGAATAGGGATCGCCATGACCACCTTCGACATTATTCTGCTGATCGTCGGCCTGGCGCTGCTGATCCTGGGCGCGGTATCCGGCATCGCCCTGTTCGCCCGCGCCATCAAACTCTCCGACAAATTCGGCGACGAAACCAACATCGGCACCCTCTGGGGCCTGTTCTTTCTCGGCCTCGCCGCCGGCCTGCTGATGATCTGGATCGCCCTCCCCTAGGCGGCGGTGCAATCGTCGCGCGCCGATTGCAGACGGGCTACCAGGCGCTCCACCTCCACCAGGGCATCGCGGATGGAGCGCTGCAACCGTTCACCGCCTTCCTCCTGATACTCGATGGCCACTTCATGGATATTCTCGATGCCCATGAACGTCATCGCCGTGCGCACGCTGTCTTCCAGAAAATTCATGTGCGCCATGGGGCCGCCGGCGCCCTGCCCGTGGCCACCCCGGGACGCCAGGATCACCGCGTGGCGGGGACGATCCGCGAGCAACGGCACGAAGGGCTCCTCGGTGTTCTCCGCATCGAAACTCACGGTACGCTCCAGGCGCACGATCTGGTCGATCCAGGCCTTGAACGCCGCCGGATAACTGAAGTTATAGAGCGGCACGCCCAACACCAGCACATCCGCGGCGATCACCTCGTCCACCAGGGTATCGCTCTCCGCCAGGGCCGCCGCCATGCGCGCGGAACGGCGCTCCGTGGGCGTGAACGCGGCTTCGATCCAATCCACCGTCAACAACGACGGCGGCCGGGCGCCGAGATCCCGGCGCGTCACCGGGTCGTCGGGCCGGGCCACCTTCCACTGCTCGATGAAATGATGGCTGAGGCGGCGGCTCAGGGAGCCGTGCTCATGGGTACCGGCCCGCCCTGGGCGGGGGCTGGCGTCGAGATGCAGCAAACGGGTCATCGGTTCTCTCCTTGGTTCGGGCCTCGGTTCAGGTTCGTTTCTGGGTGAAACTGCCTCACCCATGCTTGACACCCGCACCATGAAACCCGACGCTCATTTCAGCGACAAACGACCTTTTCTTGCCGGAATGGCAAAACAGAATTCATCCATCAGGCCCGCCATGACCGCCCGCAAACTGCCCTCTCTCTCCGCCCTGCGCGCCTTCGAGGCAGCGGCCCGTCACCGCAGCGCCAAACGCGCCGCCGAGGAACTGTCGGTAACGCCCACCGCCATCAGCCACCAGATCCGCCAGTTGGAAGAACAACTCGGCCTGGCTCTGTTCATCCGCAAGCCCCGCCAACTGGAACTGACGGTGCAGGGCCGGGAACTGCTGGCCACCGCCAGCGACGCCTTCGACGCCCTGGCGGACACCGTGGCGCGCCTGCGCCCGGCGCCGGAACAACACACCGTCACCCTTTCCACCATCCCGGCGGTGGCGGCGCGCTGGCTGCTGCCGCGGGTCTGCGAACTGCGCGACGCCCACCCGGACCTGAACCTCAATCTGCAGATATCCCATCACCTGGTGCCCCTGGACGGCGTGGCCGCGGACCTGGCGATCCGCTACGGCGCCGGCCACTGGCCCGGCCTGCGAGCGGAGAAGCTGTTTGACAACACTTTCGTGCCCGCCTGCAGCCCGACCCTGGGCGTGCGCACCCATGAGGACCTGCCCCTCGCCACCTTGATCCACTACGAACCCCCCAACCACAAAGGCGCCCTGCTCAGCTGGCCGGCCTGGCAAAAGCTCGCCCGGGTGCCCGGCCTGGACATCAGCAAGGGACTGGTCTTTTCCGACGAAACCCACACCATCGCCGCCGCTCTGGGCGGCCAGGGCATCGCGCTGATGAGCCGCACCCTGATCGCCGAGGAACTGGCCGACGGCCGGCTGGTGGAACCCTTCGGCCCGGAACTGCCCGGCGAGCCCTTCCACCTGGTCTGCCCGCCGGAACGGCTCAAGGAACCGGCCATCCAGGCGGTGCGGGATTGGGTGCTGGGTCTGCACCGCTGAAGCAAAACACCCGTTATGCGGTTCTGGGCCCTAAGAGAATGACTCCTGCGCCAATCAAACAGATCCCGGCGCCCAGCAGGTCCCACCGATCCGGTGCCCGGTGCTCCACGACCCACAGCCAGAGCAGCGACATCACGATGTAGACGCCGCCATAGGCGGCATAGGCGCGGCCGGCGTAATCGGTGTCCACCAGGCTAAGCAGCCAGGCGAACAACACCAGACTCAGCAGCCCCGGCACCAGCCACAGCGGCGACTTCTCCAGCCGCCACCAGGCCCACACGGAGAAACAACCGGCGATCTCCGCCAGGGCGGCGGCGACATACAAGAAGGGCGTGATCACGAGTGCAAGGTCAATGTATACAGATCACCGTGCTCATAGGCATCAAGACGGGCTTCCGCCTCTTCCGCCCAAGGATCGTCCAGCGCCTGATCCGGCGAATCCAGACTCAGCAGCAACTGCTCAACGACGATGGCACGCTCCTCGGGAGGCAACGCCATCGCCTGATTGATAATGTCCTCGGTTGAACTCATCGCCATACACCGCGTTGCAAGACTTCTCATACAGAGTAGCCACGGACAGCGGCGCAGACCAGAGCGGAAGGCCATACCGCAAGCGTCACCGACATATAAAGAGCCGTAGACGAAATCCTGCTGTAGGAGCGGCTTCAGCCGCGATCATCCTCTGGGCTATCGCGGCTGAAGCCGCTCCTACAGTACAGCACCCCTTTCCCCGGCCAGAATGAACCCAGAACCGCGCCTGCGCTGGAAAACCCACCCTTTACCGAAGCCCGATAAAAGCAAAAGCCGCCTTTTGGGCGGCTTTCGGAGGGGCCGGCCAACGCCGGGGTGGCGGCGCGGCCGGTAGCGCGGTGAGCGCGCGTTGGGACGTAATTATTTGGGGCGGTTGTCGAAGACGTGTTTGGCTTTGCCTTCGGAGCGGGCCAGGGTGCCGGGGGCGGCCAGGTCCACTTTGGTGCTGATGCCGATGTGGGTTTTCACCCGGTGCTGCAGCTCCTTGATCACTTCCACGGTGAGGGTCTCGGCCTGGGGCGCGGCTTCCGGTTTCAGCTCCACGCGCACGGTGACGTGATCCAGGTTGCCTTCCTTTTCCACGTGGATCTCGTAGTGCGGGGCCAGGGCCTCGATCTTGAGGATCTGTTCTTCCACCTGGGTGGGGAACACGTTCACGCCACGGATGATCATCATGTCGTCGCTGCGGCCGGTGATCTTGTCGATGCGGCGCATGGGGCGGGCCTGGCCGGGCAGCAGCCGGGTCAGGTCGCGGGTGCGGTAGCGGATGATCGGCAGTGCTTCCTTGCTGAGCGAGGTGAACACCAGCTCGCCGTATTCGCCATCGGGCAGCACTTCGCCGGTTTCCGGGTTGATGATCTCCGGATAGAAGTGGTCTTCCCAGATGGTCGGGCCGTCCTTGGTTTCGATGCATTCCATGCCGACGCCCGGGCCCATCACTTCGGAGAGGCCGTAAATGTCCAGGGCGTGGATGCCCAGGCGCGCTTCCAGCTCCTCGCGCATGGTCTGGGTCCAGGGCTCGGCGCCGAAGATGCCTACCCGCAGGCTGGAGGCTTTCGGGTCCAGGCCCTGGCGCTCCATTTCGTCGGCGATGTTGAGCATGTAGGAGGGCGTGACCATGATGATGTCCGGCTTGAAATCGTTGATCAGCTGGACTTGTTTCTCGGTCTGGCCACCGGACATGGGGATCACGGTGCAGCCCAGGCGCTCGGCGCCGTAGTGGGCACCAAGACCGCCGGTGAACAGGCCGTAGCCGTAGGCCACGTGCACCTTGTCACCGGCATGGCCGCCGCCGGCGCGGATCGAGCGCGCCATCACGTCGGACCAGACATCGATGTCGTTCTGGGTGTAGGCCACCACGGTGGGCTTGCCGGTGGTGCCGCTGGAGGCGTGCACGCGCACCACCTCGCGCATGGGCACCGCCACCATGCCGAACGGGTAGTTGTCGCGCAGGTCGTTCTTCACCGTGAACGGGAAGTGCCGCAGGTCGTCCAGGCTGCGCAGGTCGTAGGGGTGCACGCCGGCCTCATCGAAGCTCTTCCGGTAGAAGGGCACGTTGTTGTAGGCGTGGGTGAGGCTCCAGCGCATGCGGTCGAGCTGCAGTTCACGGAGCTGGGCGACGTCGCTCATCTCCACCGAGTCGAAACGGTTCTCAAGGTTGAATGGCATATCCATCTCCGCCTCTCTTTATTCTCTAATGGCAGGGCGCGCCGCGCCCGGCTGCGTTGCTTCAGATTCTTTCGATGACGACCGCGATGCCCTGGCCGACGCCGATGCACATAGTGCACAGCGCGTAGCGGCCCTGACGGCGCTCCAGTTCATGAAGGGCGGTGGTCACCAGGCGGGCGCCGCTCATGCCCAGGGGATGACCCAGGGCAATGGCGCCGCCATTGGGGTTCACGTGCTCGGCGTCGTCCGGCAGACCCAGCTCACGCAGGACCGCCAGGGATTGGGACGCGAACGCTTCGTTCAGCTCGATGACATCCATATCGGCCAGCTTCAAGCCGGTGGTAGCCAGCACTTTTTGCGTGGCCGGCGCCGGGCCGATGCCCATGATGCGCGGTTCCACCCCGGCTGTCGCCATGCCCAGAACCCGGGCGCGGGGTTTCAGGTTCCAGCGCCGGGCGGCGGCCTCGCTGCCCATCAGCAGGGCGCAGGCACCGTCGTTGACGCCGGAGGCATTGCCGGCGGTGACGCTACCGCCTTCGCGGCGGAACGGCGTGCCCAGCTTGGCCAGCGCTTCCAGGCTGGTCTGCGGGCGCGGGTGCTCGTCATCGCGCACGATCAACGGATCCTGCTTACGGCGAGGCACGCTCACCGGCACGATCTCGTCGGCGAAGGTGCCGTCCGCCAGAGCGCGGCCGGCTTTTTGCTGGCTGCGGAAGGCGAAGGCGTCCTGGTCCTCGCGGCTGACCTTGAACTGCTCGGCCACGTTCTCGGCGGTTTCCGGCATGGAATCAATGCCGTACTGATCCTTCATCCATTTGTTGACGAAGCGCCAGCCAATGGTGGTATCGAAAACGTCCGCCTGGCGGGAAAACGCCTGCTCCGCCTTACCCATCACGAACGGCGCCCGGGACATGGATTCCACGCCGCCGGCGATCATCAGGTTTCCTTCCTGGCAACGCAGGGCGCGGGCGGCGCTGCCCACCGCGTCCATGCCGGAGCCGCACAGGCGGTTCAGGGTGACACCGGGCACGTCCACCGGCAGGCCCGCCAGCAAGGCGCTCATGCGCGCCACGTTGCGGTTGTCCTCGCCAGCCTGGTTGGCGCAGCCGTAGAACACATCGTCCACGGTGCTCCAGTCCACGTCGGCGTGACGCTCCATCAAGGCCTTCATGGGAATGGCGCCCAGATCGTCGGCGCGGACCGGCGCAAGCGCGCCGCCGTAGCGACCCACCGGGGTGCGGATGGCGTCGAAAATCAGTGCGTCGCTCATGCGTCGCTCTCCTGTTCATGAATCACCGGGCCACGGATTTTGTAGGACTTGCCACGGAACAGGGCCACCAGCTCGCCGTCACCGTTGGTGACGCGCACGTCGTAGACGCCGGTGCGGCCCTTGCGGGTCTGCTCCCGGGCGTCGGCGGTGAGGGTGTCGCCCAGCTTGCCCGGCGCCACGTACTCGATGGAGCAACCGGACGCCACGGTGGCTTCGTTGTAGGAATTACAGGCAAAGGCGAAGGCCGAATCCGCCAGGGTGAAGATATAGCCACCGTGGCAGGAGTCGTGCCCCTGGATCATGGTCTCGGTGATCGGCATGGTGAGCACGGCGCGGCCCGGCGCCACGCTCTCGACCCGCATGTTCAGGGCCTGGCTGGCGCGGTCACGGGCGTACATGGCGTCGGCGCATTGCCGTGCCAGGGCGCCGGCATCCACCGTGGCGGAGGATTCGGGCATGGTACTGCTCTCCCTGGGGACCCCGGCGCCAGAACCGCCAAGGCCCCTCTGCGTATGTATTTATTGAATTATTGACCCGAAAATTTCGGGCTGCGTTTTTCCATGAAGGCGGCGACGCCTTCGCGGTAATCGGCGGTGCGGCCGGCCTGACGTTGCAGGTCGCGCTCCAGGTCGAGCTGGGTGTCCAGGTCGTTGGTGCCGCTTTCGTTGAGCGCCTGCTTGATCAGCGCCAGCCCGCGGGTGGGCTGGGTGGCCAGATGGGCGGCCAGGCTGGCGGCCTCGTCGCGCAGGGCCTCGTCGTCCGCCACCTTCCAGATCAGGCCCCAGGCTTCCGCCTGCTCGGCGCCGAGCTTGTCGCCCAGCATGGCCAGACCCTTGGCGCGGGCCAGGCCCACCTGGCGGGGCAGTTGCCAGGTGCCGCCGGAATCCGGCACCAGACCGATCTTGGCGAACGCCTGGGTAAAGCTGGCGGAACGCGCCGCCAGCACGATGTCGCAGGCCAGGGCGATGTTGGCGCCGGCGCCGGCGGCCACGCCGTTGACCGCGCACACCACCGGCACCGGCAGGGCGGTAAGGGTGCGGATCAGCGGGTTGTAATACGTCTCGATGGAGTAACCCAGGTCCGGCATCTCATCGCCCGGGGCCACGTTGCGGTCGGACAGATCCTGGCCGGCGCAAAAACCACGGCCGTTGCCGGTGAGCAGCAGAGCCCGGCAATCGCCGGATTCCACCGCGCCCCGCACTTCGGTGAGCGCCTGGCGCACCTCCTGGTGCATGGCTTCATTGAAGCTGTTGAGGCGGTCCGGACGGTTCAGGGCCAGAGTGGCCACGCCGTCGCGGAGCGAGAATTCGATGGTGTCGTAGGCCATGGTACGCCTCTGTGCTGGCAGTGACTGGCTGACGAAAATGCGGCCGCCCACGGCGAGCCGCGACCTGATAACGAGCATAGCCCAAACATGACACCAGTCAATACATAATTATCTAATTCATGTATCGCATTTAGAGATGGCCGGAATCTCTTTCTTGCTCTACTACCGTATTTTTTCTTTTTTATCATAAACTTACCGGAAGCATCACCGGGCGGCGCCTAGTGTTACAAAATCGTCCGTTTGATCGCTCTTTAGAGGTCATGTAGCTTAATCGGCCACCCCGTCACGGCCTCCGGGCCCGCTTTCTTGGAGATTCCGCCATGCCCTGTTACCAGCTTGAAGGCATCACGCCGGTGATTCACCCGGACGCCTATGTGGACCCCACCGCCGTGCTGATCGGCGACGTGATCGTGGGCCCGGATTGCTACGTGGGCCCCTGCGCCAGCCTGCGCGGCGACTTCGGCCGGCTGATCCTGGAGCGCGGCGCCAACCTTCAGGACACCTGCGTGATGCACGGCTTCCCGGGCACCGACACCATCGTCGAACAGGACGGCCACATCGGCCACGGCGCGGTGCTGCACGGCTGCCGCATCGGCCGCAACGCCATGGTGGGCATGAACGCGGTGATCCTGGATTACGCGGAGATCGGCGAATCCTCCATTGTCGCCGCCGGCGCCCTGGTCAAGGGCCGCTTCAGCTGCCCGCCGCGTTCCATGGTGATCGGCACCCCGGCGGTGGTGAAGCGCGAGCTCAGCGAGGAAGAGGTGCGCTGGAAATACGAAGGGACCCTGGAATACCAGGAGCTGGCGCGCCGCTACCAGCGGGCCATGAAACCCTGCGACCCGCTCACCGAGATGGAAGCGGACCGCCCGCGCATGCAAACCAACAAGATCGCCCCGAAGGGGGAGGAAGCGGCGGGCTAGTCGAGCCCACCGAAGCGCTGGTAGAAGCCGTCGCCGGCCTCCGGCAGCGGGCCCTGGGCGGTTTCCGCGTGCTGACTGATCCAGGTTTCCGCGCCCTGGCCGGTGAGCCGGTAGAGGTTGCGGGCCAGCTGCCGGGCGGCGCGGCCCTCCCAATCGGCGGGCAACAACTCGTCGGGTAACAGCGGATCGCGCAGCAGCAGTTTCCGGTATTCGTGGATCAGCAGGGTGCGCGCCAGGAAGCATTCCCTGGGCGGCAGACTCTTCTCCTTGCGCATCTGGTTCCACAGCGGGCGGAACTGATTCAGAAACTCGCCATAGCCCTCGGCGAGCTGATCCAGATTCCAGGCCTCGCGCACCAGGCGGCGCAGGGGCCGGGTGGCGAATTGATCCACGGTATCGGTCTGGAACAGAATGACGTCGTCCAGGGCGCCCAGCTCCTGGAGGGAGGCGTTCAGCTCGGCGCGGTCCACGCCCGGGTGCGCCAGCACCGTGGGCGCGAAAGCGCCAAATCCCATCCACTCCAGCTCCTGGCGCACGTCCCGGCGGCGGTCGGCGTCCAACTGGTTGAGGATCACCAGGGTCCAGGCGCCGTCCCAGGCGGGCTGGCCACCGGAGTAAACGCGCTTGAAGGCTTTTTCGAAGCGGCGCCGCCCGGCGCCGGTGAGGCCGTAGTAGCTGCGCCGGCCCACCTTCTCGGCGATCAGCCAGCCTTCGCGGGTGAGGCGGAACACGGAGGTGCGCACCAGGCGCTGGTTGACGCCCATGGGCGCCAGCAGCTCGATCAGGCTGCCCAGCCAGACGGTGCCGCCCCGGGGCACGATGGCATCCCCGAACACGGTGATGATCAGTGAGCCGGTGCGCAGCGGGCGGCGCTGTTGAAAGCGTTTGATCAGCGTTTCCAGATGATCGGACTGCAGGTCCAAAACCCTACCCCCATTGCCGGAACGGTCCCTCGAAAAGATTCGACATACTACCAAACGGCCCATCTGTATGACACAAACAACACACGAATTCCACGCTAAAACGGGGACTTGCCGGCATAGGTCCACTTTTATGACACATTAAACGCCGTATTGACTTGTATGCCGTATCGCTTTATACCTGTACCTATCGACGGGCCCGATGGGACAACAGAGGCCCGCATAAGAACAACTGGCATACGCTCAAAAGGTGCGATAATGAAAAGAACGCTGAAACAGCTGGCCGCTGGCGCGGTCACCGCCCTCGGTCTGACCCTGGCCACCGTGCCCGCCCAGGCCGCGGACACCATCCGAATCGGCTCCTTCCTTTCTGTTACCGGACCGGCGTCCTTCCTCGGCGATCCGGAATTGAAAACCCTGGAACTGTACATCGACAAGATCAACGAACGTGGCGGCGTGCTCGGCAAACAGCTCGAGCTGGTCCACTATGACGACGCCGGCGACGCCTCCAAGGCGCGCACCTTCGCCAACCGCCTGCTGCGCCAGGACCGCGTCGATCTGATCGTCGGCGGCTCCACCACCGGCGCCACCATGGCGGCGGTGCCGCTGATCCAGCAGGCCGGCGTGCCGTTCATCTCCCTGGCCGGCGCCGAAACCATCACCACCCCGGTGAAGAAGTGGGTGTTCAAGACGCCACAGTCCGACCGTCAGGCGGCCCGCCGGATTCTGATGGACATGAAGGAACGCGGCTTCACCAAGATCGGCCTGATCTCCGGCACCGGCGGCTTCGGTGCTTCCGGCCGCAACGTCACCAAGGAAGAGGCCGGCAACTTCGGCATCGAGATCGTCGCCGACGAGACCTACAACCCGAAGGACACCGACACCACCGCCCAGCTCACCCGCATCCGCAACACCGACGGCGTGCAGGCGATCCTCAACTTCGACTTCGGTCAGGGCCCGGCGATCGTGACCCGCAACTACGCGCAACTGGGCATCGAGATCCCCTTCTATCAGTCCCACGGCGTGGCCTCCGACAGCTTCCTGGAACTGGCCGGCGACGCCGCCGAAGGCCTGCGCCTGCCCGCTTCCGCGCTGCTGGTGGCGGACAAGCTGCCGGAATCCGATCCCCAGTACGAAGTGCTGAACCGCTACAAGAGCGACTACGAAAGCCGCTATAACGAATCGGTTTCCACCTTCGGCGCCTACGCCTACGACGGCCTGCAACTGGCGGTCCAGGCCATCAACATGGCCGGCGGCACCGACAAGGCCAAGGTGCGCGACGCGCTGGAAAGCATCGACGGCGCCGTGGGCGTCACCGGCACCTACCGGATGAGCGCCGAGGACCACATGGGCCTCGACGCGGAATCCTTCCGCATCCTTCAAGTGGAGGATGGCGACTGGGCGTTGACGGAATAATCCCAAGGCCGAATCGCGGCTGAAGCGGTGCGCCGCCCGGCCGCTCCTACCTCGTGCCACGCACGACCCTGTAGGAGCGACTTCAGTCGCGATCCCCCGCCCCAGCACCGCCCCGCCGCCCTCCTCCCACGACCATCCCGGGCAGAATCATGTTCAGCGAATTTTTCCAGTTCACCTTCTCGGGGATCACCCTGGGCGCCATCTATGCGCTGGTCGCCCTGGGGTTCACCCTGATCTACAACGCCAGCCATGTGATCAACTTCGCCCAGGGCGAATTCCTGATGATCGGCGGCATGGGCACCGTGGTCCTGATGGACGCCGGCGTGCCGATTTATTTCGCCATTCCCCTGGCCATCGCCATGGCCGGGGTGGCCGGCATCCTGCTGCACCGCCTAGCCATCGCGCCGGCCAAGAACGCCGACGTGGTGACGCTGATTATCATCACCATCGGCGCCTCCATCTTCCTGCGCGGGCTGGCGCAGGTGTTCTGGGGCAAGGAGTACCACGCCCTGCCGAATTTCAGCGCCACCGAGTCGATCAGCCTGGGCGGCGCGACCCTGCTCACCCAGAGCCTGTGGATTCTGGGCATCGCCGCGGTGCTGGTCACCGCCCTGGGGCTGTTCTTCACCCGCACCGCCCTGGGCAAGGCGCTGCTGGCCACCTCCATGAACAAGGACGCGGCCAGCCTGATGGGCATCAAGACCAGCGCCATTCTGATGATGGCGTTCGGCATTTCCGCGGTGATCGGCGCCGCCGCCGGGGTGATCGTGGCGCCCATCACCCTGACCTCCTATGACATCGGCATCATGCTCGGCCTCAAGGGCTTCATCGCCGCCGCCATCGGTGGGCTGGGCAGCAGCACCGGCGCCATTCTCGGTGGTCTGTTGCTGGGCCTGGCCGAAGCCTACACCGCCGGCTACATCTCGTCGGATTACAAGGACGCGGTGCCGTTCGTGATCATTCTGGCGATCCTGTTTTTCCTGCCCAACGGCCTGCTGGGCAGCCGCGCCGTGGAGCGAGTGTAATGAGCGAAGCGATTCCGCACCGTCCGTCCCGGGTCCGGGCGCCCGCCAAATGGCCGGGCCTGCTGGCCCTGGCCGTGGTGTTGCTGGCGTTGCCGCTGTTCGCCGGCAACGACTACCACTACGACCTGATGATCAAGATCGCCCTGACCGCCGCCGTGGCGGTGGGCCTCAACCTGCTGGTGGGCTACGCTGGCCAGATCAGTCTCGGCCACGCGGCTTTCTATGCCGCCGGCGCCTACGGCAGCGCCCTGCTGGTGCAGAACCACGGGATCACGCCGGTGCCGGCCATGCTGCTGGCCGCCGCCGGGGTGGCGGTGCTGGCCTGGCTGGTGGGCAAACCGATCCTGCACCTGAAGGGCCATTATCTGTCCATGGCCACCCTGGGCCTGGGCGTGATCGCCGCCATCGTGCTCAACAACGAGGATCAGCTCACCGGCGGCCCGGACGGCCTGCCGGTGGCGCCGCTGAGCCTGTTCGGTCATGAGCTGAGCGTGTTCGGCAGCTACGATCTGTTCGGCCTCACCGTCACCGGCACTCAGGTGTGGTACGGCATCGCCGCTGGCTTCCTGTTCCTGTCGGTGCTGTTCGCGCTGAACCTGATCGACTCGCCCCTGGGCCGCGCCCTGCGCGCCCTGCACGGCTCGGAAATCGCCGCCCAGGTGGCCGGCGTGGACACCGGCAAATTCAAGCTGCGGGTGTTCGTGATCTCCGCCGTCTACGCCAGCCTGGCGGGCAGCCTGTACGGCTACTACGGCGGTTTCATCACCCCCAACATCGCCTCGTTCACCCACTCCATCGAACTGATCACCATCGTCGTGCTGGGCGGCATGGCCTCCACCTACGGGGTGATCCTGGGCGCCGCCATCCTGCTGCTGATTCCGCAGTTCCTGACCGGCTTCCAGGAGCTGGAGATGGTGTTGTTCGGCGCCATTCTGATGGCGGTGATGATCTTCATGCCGCGCGGCCTGGTACCCACCCTGGCGCGCCGCTTCCAGAAGGAGGCCCCATGACCGCATTGCTTTCCGTGGACCAGCTGGGCAAGGAATTCGGCGGCGTGCACGCCGTGGAGGACCTGAGCTTCCAGGTGGAAAAAGGCCGCATCCATTCCATCATCGGCCCCAACGGCGCCGGCAAGACCACCCTGTTCAATCTGATCACCGGGCTCTACCAGCCCAGCAGCGGCGGCGTGCATCTCAACGGCCGCAGCCTGGCCGGCCACCAGCCCCATGAGCTGGCGCCGCTCGGCATGTGCCGCACCTTCCAGAACCTGCAAATCTGCATGAACATGACGGCGCTGGAAAACGTCATGCTGGGGCGCCACCGGCACCTCAAGCAGGGCACCTTTACGTCCCTGTTCAAGCTGCCCGCCCTGCGCCGGGCGGACCAGCAATGCCGGGAGGAATGCGCCGAGCTGATGGAATTCGTCGGTTGCGGCCAGTACATCCAGCACCACGCCTCGGCGATGCCCTACGGCGCGCTCAAGCGTCTGGAAATCGCCCGCGCGCTGGCGTCCTCCCCGGACATTCTGCTGCTCGACGAGCCCGCCGCCGGCCTCAACCGCAACGAGACCGATGCCCTGCGCGATGTGATCCGCCGGATCGCCGACAAGGGCATCACCGTGGTGCTGGTGGAACACGACATGAAGCTGGTGATGAGCATTTCCGACCAGGTGCTGGTGCTCTGCTACGGCCGCAAGCTGGCCGAGGGCACCCCGGACCAGATCCGCGCCAACCCGGATGTGATCGACGCCTACCTGGGCAACCGTCATTCCCGCGAGGAGGCCACCGCATGATCACCACCGTGACCGCCGACCCGCAGACCCAGCAACGGGCGCGCCCGACCGACGACCCGCGGCCCGCCGGCGAGCGCGCGGACAGCACCGACGCCGCCCGTGGCACACCGCTGCTGGATCTGAAGGGTATCCGCACCGGCTATGGCCGCATCGAGGCCCTGCACGGCCTGGACGTGGCCATTCACCCCGGCGAAACCGTGGCCCTGGTGGGCGCCAACGGCGCCGGCAAGTCCACCCTGCTCAAGGTGATCTCCGGCCTGCAGCCGCTCACCGGTGGCACCGTGACCTTCGATGGCGAGAACCTGAACCGGCGCAAGGCCGCCGACCGCGTCCACCGCGGCATCGTCCAGGTGCCGGAGGGCCGCCAGGTGTTCGCCGGTCTGTCCGTGGAGGACAACCTGATGCTGGGCGCCTTCAGTCGGCGCCGGGACAAGGGCGTGGCCGACGACCTGGAAGCCATGTACCGGCGCTTCCCGATCCTCAAGGAAAAGCGCCGCCTGCACGCCGGCAATCTGTCCGGCGGCCAGCAGCAGATGCTGGCCATGGGCCGCGCGCTGATGGCGAAACCGCGCCTGCTGTTGCTGGACGAACCGAGCATGGGCCTGGCGCCGCTGATCATCGAGGAGATCTTCGGCATCATCACCGAGCTGAAACGCGAGGGCATCACCATCTTCGTGGTCGAACAGAACGCCTCGGAAGCCCTGGCCATCGCCGACCGGGGTTATGTGCTGGAGACCGGCGACATCGTCGCCACCGGCAGCGGCGAAACCCTGCTCAACGACGACAGCGTCAAGGCCGCCTACCTGGGCGGCTGACCCGGCGGGCGACGGGCCCGCCCCGATTATCGAGCAGGCGCCGCGCGGACCACCGCCGCGGCGCTTTTTTTATGCCCCGGGACACGGGACGGCGAATCACCACCGAGCGGGCAAACAGAGCCAGGAACGCCAGACCCGCGAACACCAGAACGGCCAGATCGCCTGGGAAGCGCTCCAGGAGATAGCCAAAGGCGGGGGCCCCGGCGGCCTGGCCAATGGCGATGCTCAGAAAGCCCACCATAAGACCACTGGCGGGCCGGTCCGGCAGCGCGCTGACACCCCACACCAGATACACCCCGGTGAGGGTGATGTAGGCGGCGCCGAACAAGGCGCCGCCGAACAGTGCCAGTGCCGGCGTCGTGCCACCGATCCCCACCAGCACGGTCCCCAGGGCCAGCGCCCCGAGGAAGACCCCGTGCACGCGGTCGATCCCGAACCGGACCACCCAGCGTCCGGCGGCGGCGCCGACGATGCCGGCGATGCCAATGGCGACCCACAGACCGCCGGCTTCACCACCGTCCCAGCCAAGCCGCAGGGCAACCAGCTCGCTGCCGAAGGACCACAAAGCGGCACTGGAAGCGCCCATCAACCACGCCGCCACGATCAAACGCACCGGCAACCGATGGCGCAGCCCGGCCCCTTCCGTGGCCCGGGCTTCCGCGCGCGCCGGCCCGGGCACGGTGAACGCCACCACCACCGCCATGACGCAGGCGGTGGCGGCGAAGACCGCGAACGCCAGCCGCCACTGCGCGCCCGCCAGCAACGCCACCGGGCCGGACAGCATCACGCCGGCGCTGGTGCCCGCGTTGATCACGGTATTGGCGGGGTCACGGCGCGCCGGCGGCAGCGCGATGCTCACGGCGGCGGCCAGGGGCGGGGACGCCAGGCCGGTGCTGGATCCCGCCAGCATCACCGCCGGCGCCAACCAGAGCGCGGACGGCGCCAGGGCGATGCCGGTCATTCCCAAAGCCGCTACCAGCGCCGCCGCGATGGAGACGCTTCGGGCGCCAAAACGTTCCGTGAGGTGCGCTGACAAAACTATGGCGACGCAGTAGCCGAGAAACGAGCCGCCGGCGATCAGCCCGCCCACCGACGGCGACAAGGACAGGTCGGCGTTGATGCCGGGCAGGAACAACCCGAACGCGAAGCGGGCGAACCCGTAACACACCGCGATCAGGCCGAAACCGGCGGCCGCCAAGGAAAACCCCGCTCTCATCACGCCTCCGGATGGACCAGCGCCATGGCCGCGTCACGGGCTCGCGCCACGGCGTCCGCGCCGCGATATACCGCCGCCGCGGTAGCGCCCTCGTGCAGAATCATGACCTGCTCGGCCAGGGCCGGATCGGCCTTACCCCCGGTTTCCGCCGCCACGATCACCTGGATGCGTTCGAACAGGGCCTGCTTGTGAGCCCGCAGGGCGGCGGTGATCGCCGCCTGGTCACCACCGGTCTCACCATGAGCGCGCAGGAACAGACAGCCCCGGGCGCCTTCGGTGCAAATCCACTCCGCCAAGGCGTCGAACAACCCCTCCAGGCTGTCCACCTCCATGTGTTGCAGGAAGCGCCGGTCCCGCTCGGTGAGCACCGAGGCGATCAGAGCGGTCTTGCTGCCGGCGTGTTTATAGAGCGTGCGGCTCGACATGCCGGCACCCCGGGTTAGCCGGTCCATGCCGGTGGCGGTGAAGCCGTGGCGCTCGAACAGGCTTTCCGCGGCCTTGAGAAGTTTTGTCCTGGTATCCATGGATCGAGGGTAAAACGATCACTTTACCTTTTTCAACCCCCGCCAGCCGGACGCCAGGTTTTCTCCTCGGTGACCGGGCCGGGATGCCAGTGCTGAACGGTGGCCGGGACGCCGGCGATGCGCAGGTAGCGGCCATCCACCAGGAAGTCGCCGAGGCGGCCGGTGCTCAGGTGCCGCTCCCAGTAGTGGTCATAGCGGGGCGGCAGCACGCTCAGGGCCACGCCGTCCTCGTCGAGGAAGCGGTAGCGTCCCAGGAACACGGGCATGGGGGTGGCCGGGTCCGGGGCGTCGCCGGTGAGCGCTTGCACGTCCACCCGCCAGGGGCGTTCGCCAAGCCGGTGGTCCGCGTCCCGCCATTCCCCCTGGCGGCAGTGCACGCCGAAGGTCACCGCGCCGTTTTCATTGGCCGGGCCGCCGTCGGCGGACAGCAGCCGCCATACCAGCAGCGCCGGCAGTTGCCGGTCGGCGCCGGGGCGGGTGGGCCGGTTGTGTTCGATCACCCGCCAGCGGGGCGCCTGGCCCTCGCCGTCCACCTCGGCGGAGAGCTCGCAGCGGCCGCTTTGTTCACGGCTCAGGCGCAGCACCGGCGCGCCGGAGTCCAGGGCGCGGGGCGCCAGGTCGGCATCGTCCTTGATCAGCGGCGCTTCCTTTTCCCGGGCGAACTCATCGTCGGCGATCAAGGGGATGCGCACGCCCGGGGGCACGCCCAGGGCGTTATAGTGGTCCGCCTTGCCGAGAAAACGCAGGTCCTTCTCGAAAGCCGGCGCATCGGCGAAGGCCATCACCTTGATGTGCAGGGTGTCGAGCCCTTCGGCCAGGCGCAGGCGCTGGAGGCGGGCGCCGCCATTGCCGAGCAGGGTCTGGAACAAATGGGCCTCGCCGGGGCGCCGCCATTCCGGACCGCTGGTGTCCGGCTCCGCGGGCATGGCCTTGGCGTCCTCGCCAATCACAAGCTGGCTGAGATAACGGCCAGGGCCGCTGATCAACAACTCGGCGCGCCGCCCCTCAAGGACGCGCAGGCGGGCGCGGATGCCGTCGCCGGTTTCCGCCTCGCTAACCTCCCCTGGCGCCGGCACCGGCAGGGCCAGTTCCCGGACCGGCCCGGGCGGATAATATCGGGCGGTGGCGCGGGCGGCCCGCACCCGTTCCACCCGCTCGCCAACACCGTCCAGGCCCAGGGGCAGCAGGCGCACCTTGGTTTCCAGGTTGCCTTTCAGGGTCGCCACGGCGGTGTTCGGCAGGGCGCCGCCAAACGTCAGATCCAGGGGCGCGCCGTCGGCCCCCAGGGCCACCGGGTCCTGGAACACCAGCCGGCCGAACCGGTCGCGGACGTCCCGCCAGAGAGGGTGGTCGTAGAACAGTTCCACGCCCCAGGCGCTTTGCGCCTTGAAGGCGCCGATGGGCGAGGCGAACACCTCCGCCTCGGTGAGCGGCGCGCCCTGCCCGGCTTCGGCCCGGGCCACCAGATCGTCGGTGCGGCCCGCCACCGTGGCGGCGGCCAGGTATGGGGTCGGCGGCATCCGGTCCCAGGGCGCGTTGCCACGGGTCTCGCCATATTGCCAATGCAGGGCGCCGGCCTCCCAGTCCTCGGGGACCAGCGCCAGCAGTTGGCGCACCGGTTCCTCACGCCCCATGGAATCCCGGCTTTCATAGACCACGGCCAGGCGCTCCACCCAGCCGCTGTCACGCTCCACCACCAGGACGCCGGACAGGTGCTCGCCGTCCCGGCCTTCGCGCAGGGTGGCGAACACCCGGTCGTCGGTGACCGCCACCACCCGGGCACGCAGGGGCGGCAGCCCCACCACCCGGTCCAGGCGCCGCTCGGCGCCGGGCTCCGCCGGCAGGCCGGCGATCAGCCCCGGCGCCGGAAACTGGCGCGGCAGCAGGCGGCCCAAATCGTCGTCGTCCTCGGCCAGGGTGTTGAGCGCCTCGGCGTCCTGGGCCCGCGCCCAGGCCGGCGCCTCGCCGCCGTCTTCTCCAGCGCCATCGCCCAGGCGGAAGCCACCGCGCAGCACGGCGGCCAGGGCCGGCGCCCGGTCACCGGTCCAGGCGCTGCAATAGTTGCCGCTTTTTCGCTGGCCGCTGACGCACAGGTTGAGCGGCGTCAGGCGCAGGTCGCCGTCGTCGCCAACCCGGTAGCGGACCAGACCCTCGGTATCGATCACCACGTCCTTGGGGGTGGTGCCGCTGGGCATCTGGAACTCGGCGCGGGTATAGAGCCGGTAGGCGCGCTGGTCGCCGGGCTCGGGCTCGAAGGTGACGGTGTCCTGGAGCAGCTGGCAGCCACCCAGGGCGAACAGGGCGGCACACAGGGAGAGCAGGGGCAAAACGAGGCGGATCATGGAGCTCCTTGAGAAAGGACGGGCGTGAGGATGTCGGCGCCGCCGTACCCTACCTGCTCGGCGATAAAAATGCAGGAACGCGTTCGCGCCGCGCCCGTCCCCGCCCGCTCAGACCGTGGTGAGGGCCTGCAGGAAGGCATCGGCCACCGGCGTCAGATGGCGGGCGCGGGGATGCACCACGCACCAGGAACGCTTCAGCGGCAACCCGTCCACGTCCAGGGTCACCAGACGCCCAGCCGCCAGCTCCTCCCGACAGGCGTCCCGGGGCAGCACCGCCAGCCCCAGGCCGGCGATCACCCCGGCCTTGATCGCCTCCTGGGAGCCCAGTTGCTGCCGGCGGCCGGGGCGCAGCCCACGGCTCTGGCACAGCTCCTCGAACACCAGCCGGGTGCCGGAGCCGGGCTCCCGGCTGAGCAGGGGGAACTCCAGGAAGCGGGTCAGCGGCACCGCCTCCATGTCTTGCAGCGGGTGCCCCGGGGCGGCCACCGCCACCAGATCGTTCTGGCGGAAGGGCACGAAACGCAGCCGCCGGTCGTCCGGCACCTGGCCCATGATGGTCAGGTCGTAGCGGTCCTCGCGCAGGCTTTTCAGCGCCTCGCCGTGGTTGAGCACGCGCATTTGCACCTCCACTTCCGGATGGCGCCGGCAGAAGGCCGCCAGCCGCTCGGGCATGAAGTACTGGGCGCTGCTTTCCACCGCCAGGGTCAGGGTGCCCTGCATCACCCCGCGCAGTTCCGCCAGCTCCATTTCCACCCGCACCAGACGCCGCATCAGGTCCTGGCCGGCGCGGCGCATGGCCCGCCCGGCCGGGGTCAGCGACAAGCGCTTGCCCACGTAATCGAACAGCGGTTCGCCGATCAGCTCCTCCAGATTGCGCACCTGGGCGCTCACCGCCGGCTGGGTGAGCGCCAGTTCCTCGGCGGCCCGGGAGTAGCTTTCCTGCTGACAGACGGTGAGGAAGATGCGCACTTGGCGGAGGGTTAGACGGCTTAGATAGGCGGTACTCATTGCTCTCCATGGCGAGCGAGCGCTCACACATAATGAATTCATTATGGCTTCTCATAGTAATATCAATTTCTTTTGGCCGCCATTTTCCCGGTACCTTGCCGGCATCAAGCGGCCCTTGGGCTGATCGGGAGTACACGCATGGCCATAACAAAAATCCTCATCGCCAACCGCGGCGAGATCGCGGTGCGCATCGTGCGCGCCTGCGCCGAGCTGGGCATCCGCTCGGTGGCGGTGTTCACCGAGCCGGACCGCTACGCCCTGCACGTGAAGCGCGCCGACGAAGCCTACAGCTTGGGCGACGACCCGCTCGCCGGCTATCTGAACCCGCACCATATCGTCAATATGGCGGTGCAAACCGGCTGCGACGCCCTGCACCCCGGCTACGGCTTTCTCTCCGAGAACGCGGAGCTGGCCGAGATCTGCGCCCAGCGCGGCGTGACCTTTATCGGGCCCTCGGCGGAGGTGATCCGGCGCATGGGCGACAAGACCCGCGCCCGCCAGGCGATGATCGAGGCCGGCGTGCCGGTGACGCCGGGCTCGGAGAACAACCTGAGCGGCCTGGACGAAGCCCGCGCCGAAGCCGAACGGGTGGGCTACCCGGTGATGCTCAAGGCCACCTCCGGCGGCGGCGGTCGCGGCATCCGCCGCTGCGACAACGAGGACGAGCTGGCGCGCAACTACGAACGGGTGGTCTCGGAAGCCACCAAGGCGTTCGGCAGCGCCGATGTGTTCCTGGAAAAATGCATCGTCGACCCGCGCCATATCGAAGTGCAGATCCTCGCCGACGACCACGGCAATACCATCCACCTGTTCGAGCGCGACTGCTCGATCCAGCGCCGCAATCAGAAACTGATTGAGATCGCGCCTTCCCCGCAGCTCACCCCGGAGCAGCGTACCTACGTGGGCGATCTGGCGGTGCGCGCCGCCGAGGCGGTGGGCTACACCAATGCCGGCACCGTGGAATTTCTGTTCACCGGCAACCAGGTGTTTTTCATGGAGATGAACACCCGGGTGCAGGTGGAACACACCATCACCGAGCAGATCACCGGCGTGGACATCGTGCGCGAACAGATCCGCGTGGCCGCCGGCGAGCCCCTGGCCCACCAGCAGAGCGACATCCGCCACCAGGGCTTCGCCCTGCAGTTCCGCATCAACGCCGAGGACCCGAAGAACAATTTCCTGCCCAGCTTCGGACGTATCAGCCGCTATTACGCCCCGGGCGGCCCGGGCGTGCGGGTGGATACCGCCATCTACACCGGTTACACCATCCCGCCCTACTTCGATTCCATGTGCCTGAAACTGATCGCCTGGAATCTGAGCTGGGAAGGCGCCCTGGACCGCGCCAAGCGCGCCATCCATGACATGCGCCTGCAGGGGGTGAAAACCACCGCGCCCTATTACCTGAAGATTCTCGACGATCCCGGTTTCCGCAGCGGCCAGTTCGACACCGGCTATGTGGATGCCCACCCGGAACTGCTGAATTACTCGGAAAAATCCAATCCCGAAGAGATCGCGCTGGCCATCGCCGCGGCGATTGCCGCTCACACCGGGCTTTAAGCGCAGGAGATCCCGTCATGAATACGAACGCGAAAAACAGCAGGAAAATTGAAGTCACCGACGTGGTGCTGCGCGACGGCCACCAATCCCTGATCGCCACGCGCCTGCGCACCGAGGACATGCTGCCGATCTGCGAGCAACTGGACGCCGCCGGCTTCTGGTCCCTGGAAGTGTGGGGCGGCGCCACCTTCGACGCCTGCGTGCGCTTCCTCAAGGAAGACCCCTGGGAGCGGCTGCGGCAACTGCGCCAGGCGCTGCCCAACAGCCGCCTGCAGATGCTGCTGCGCGGCCAGAACCTGCTCGGCTACCGCCACTACGGCGACGACGTGGTGGACGCCTTCGTGGAGCGCGCCGCCGCCAACGGCATCGACGTGTTCCGCGTATTCGACGCCATGAACGACCCGCGCAACCTGGAAACCGCCCTGCGCGCGGTGAAAGCCAACGGCAAACACGCCCAGGGCACGCTCTGCTATACCACCGGCCCGGTGCACACACCAGAACGGTTCGTGAAACTGGCCAAACAACTGGCGGACATGGGCAGCGACTCCATCGCCATCAAGGACATGGCCGGCCTGCTCACCCCTTATGCCACCGGCGAGCTGGTGGCCGCCCTCAAGGACGCGGTGGACCTGCCCCTGTTTCTGCATTCGCACAACACCTCCGGGCTGGCCCCGATGTGCCAGCTGAAGGCCATCGAGAACGGCGTGGACCATATCGATACCGCCATGTCGCCGTTCGCCGGCGGCACCAGCCACCCGGCCACGGAGTCCATGGTGGCGGCCCTGAAAGGCACGCCGTACGACACCGGTCTTGATCTGGAAAAGCTGCAGCCGATCGCCGATTACTTCCGCGAGGTGCGCAAGAAGTACCACCAGTTCGAAAGCGACTACACCCGCGAGGACATCGGCGTGCAGGTCAACCAGGTGCCCGGCGGCATGATGTCCAACCTGGCCAACCAGTTGAAGGAACAGGGCGCCCTGGACAAGATCGGCCAGGTGTTCGCGGAAATCCCCCGGGTGCGCCAGGACCTGGGCTACCCGCCGCTGGTCACGCCCACCTCGCAGATCGTCGGCACCCAGGCGGTGATGAACGTGCTCGCCGGCGAGCGCTACAAGACCATCACCAATGAAGTGAAGCGCTATTTGCTGGGCCACTACGGCGCCGCCCCAGCGCCGGTGGACACCACCCTGCAACGGCGCGCCGTGGGCAACGAGGAGGTCATCGACCAGCGTCCGGCGGACCTGCTGCCCCGGGAGCTGGACAAGCTGCGCCAGGACATCGGCGAACTGGCCGGCAACGAAGAGGACGTGCTCACCTTCGCCATGTTCCCGGACATCGGCCGCGCCTTCCTGGAAGAGCGCGCCGCCGGCACCCTCAAACCCGAGCCCCTGCTGCCGCCGGACAGCGGCCAGGCCGCCGGCGCCAAGGTGGCCGGCCAGCCCACCGAGTTCACCATCGACGTGCACGGCGAAACCTATCAGGTGGCGATCACCGGGGTGGGCCTGAAGGGCAGCGACAAGCGCCGCTTCTTCCTGACCCTGGATGGCATGCCCGAGGAAGTGATCTTCGAACCGCTCAACGCCTACCAGAAAGGCGAAGGGGAAGGCGGCCGCAAGCAGGCCGGCGGCCCCGGCGACGTGACCACCAACATGCCCGGCAACATCGTCGATGTGCTGGTGGCGGAAGGCGACGAAGTGCAAGCCGGCCAGCCGGTGCTGGTGATCGAAGCGATGAAAATGGAATCCGAGGTGCAGGCCCCCAGCGGCGGCACCGTGCAGGGGATCTTCGTCGCCAAGGGCGACCGGGTGACGCCGGGGGAAGTATTGATCGAAGTGCGCTGATTCTTCCCCTTACGGGGTTCGACTCCACCGGCGCCCGCCCCGGGCGCCGTTTTCACCGCCGCGACGTTCGCCTTAACCGTCGCGGCGTTTTTTTATCCCACCAAAAAGGTAGGCGCGTTCTATCGCGCCTCCAGGAACGCGAGATCCACGTGGTAACGGCGCGGATTGTCCGGCGCCACCCAGACGGTGAGCGGCTGATCGCCCAGCGCCGGGCTCGGATCGAACCACAGCGCATCGCTGCGGAACGGGTGGGTCTCGCCACTCACCGGATCGCTCCACTGGCACACGATCCGGTAGGGGTGGCGGCCATTCACCTGCAGTGAGTGGTCGAGCACCACCTCCACCGGCTCGGCGGCCACTTTCTGGCCGTTCTTGCGCAGCCAGGCCACCTTGCGCGCTTTCCATCTCGGCCACAGCAGCAAGCCGCTGCCGACCACGGTCAGAATCAGGCCCACCACCCCGGCGATCAGCGCCACGCCCCACAGGGAAAAGAAACTCCTGATCCGGGCGTCACCGCTGGCGCCGGGCGCGTACAGCACTTCCACGCCCTCGCCCACCGAATAGGCTGGTGGGCGGCTGCTCATATTGGGCACGAACACCACGCTGCCACCGTCGCGGTCGCGGAAATGCACCTTGGGGCTGTACAGCACGTCCCCGTCACTGTCGCGCTTGGGCACCAGATCGGTGACCACGCCGGAGGTGGTCACCGCCGTCTCCAGAAAACGGGAAGTGCTCACCGCCGACGCGCCGCTGCCCGCCAGGGCCAGCACACCGAAAAGCAGCAGGCCGCCACCGGCCACGGTCGTCACCTTCATGATTCGGCGCCCCGTGCCCGGCGCTCGCGTTCCCGCTCGCGGAGTTTTTCCACCCGGTCTTCCAGGCTGTCCAGGCCCAGGGCCCAGCGGCGCAGATTGACCATGGCGGGGTCGGCGATCGGGCACGGCACCGGCCAGCCCTCCTCGTCCATGTCGAACTGGGTGCCATAGCGCTGGGGCTCGCCGTTAAGCACGCACAGCCGGTCGCGCAGATAGGCGGACTGCCAGCCCGGAGCCTCGCCCACCGAGGCGGCCTCTTCCACCGCCGTGGCGCAACGCGCCATCAGCTCCAGCCGCGACATGGCGTGCTGGGCGATCAGCCAGGCCGCCTCGCCGCCGGCCTCGCCCACCAGGGACACCCCGGGCCAGCCGTGCTCGTCGAGGATGCGTTCCAGGGCCTCGGCGTTGCGTTCATGAACGGCGCGCATCTCCGGGTGGTAGTCCGGCGCGGGCAGCTCGCCGCGCTCGGTGAGCGCCGCCAGCGTTTGTTTGTCGTCCTCGGCCATGGCCGTGAGCCGGTCGGCGAGTTCCTGGTTCATGGGCGTCCTCGTGGGGGTTGGTCCTGCCTGTGGAGGGCGGCACTTTACCAGCTTCCCCGGGCGGAATCAGGGCGCCGTCGGCGATAAAGACAACACCGACACGAAACTGCCACCGCTCTGTCATGGCGGCTCCCTAGCCTCGCGGGCTGACTTTCAACTGAATCAATGGGAGCCGACCGTGCCTTTCCAACTCCGCTTTCCGGCCCTTGCCGTCACCGGTTTGTCACTTTTTCTCGCCGCCTGCGGCGGCGACGATGACAACCACGGCAACGCGTCCGACGAGGCCAAGCCGCTGAACCTGCAGGTGCTGTACACCAACGACCACCACTCCTATTTCGAGGGCCAGAGCCAGGACCTGAACCTGGACTACGACGCCGACCAGCCCGGCAGCGAAACCGTGCGCCTGAGCCTGGGCGGCTTCCCGCGCATCATCACCGCCATGAACGATTACCGGGACGACCATACCCTGGTGCTCAACAACGGCGAGCTCAACGGCACCCTCTATTTCAGCCTGTTCAAGGGCGAGGTGGACTTCAAGGTATTCAATACCCTGGGCCTGGACGCCTACCAGCTCGGCAACCATGAGTTCGACGAAGGCGAAGCGCATTTGCGCGACCTGCTGGAAACCGCCAACTTCCCGGTGATCACCGGCAACATCCGCCCCACCGTGGACAGCCCGCTGTTCAACTCCGACATCAAGCCCTACGTGGTCAAGGAGATCGACGGCGAGAAGGTGGCCGTGATCGGCGTGCTGAAAGTGGAGAAAACCCGGGAGTCCTCGCTGGTCACCGACGCGGTGGAATTCGACGACGAGATCCTGTCCGTGCGCGACCACATCTATGCGCTGAAGGATCAGGGCATCAACAAATTCATCGTGCTCAGCCACCTGGGCTATGAGTTCGACCAGGTGCTCGCCGAAAGCGTGCGCGACATCGACGTGATCATCGGCGGCGACACCCACAACGTGCTCGACTCCACCGGCGAACTGGCCGCCATGGGCCTGGAGGTGGACGGCGACTACCCCACCGTGGTCCAGGACCCGGACGGCAAGCCGGTGTACATCGTGCAAGCCTGGGAATACGCCAAGGGCCTCGGGCGGCTGAACATCGACTTCGACGCGGACGGCGTGGTCACCGACATCGACGGCAACATGGAACTGCTGGTGGGCGGCCCCTACCAGGTACAGGACGGCGGCGGCGCCTGGGTCACCGCCGACGCGGACCAGACCGCCCGCATCAACGGCGTGATCGACGATCTCACCACCATCCGCACCGCCGAGGAATCCCAGCAAATCCTGGACATCCTGGCGCCCTATAAAGAGCAGATGGAAAGCTTCAAGCAGGAAACCCTGGGCCAGGTCACCGAGCCGATGCCCTTCGAGCGCATCCCGGCGCCGTTCAACGCCGGCGACACCCCCACCGGCAGCTACGCCGCCTGGGTGGTGGCCGACGCCTTCCTGAAGTATCTGCCCAAGGCCGACGTGGCGATCCAGAACGCCGGCGGCGTGCGCGCGCCGCTCAACGACGGCACCTTCACCGTGGCCAACGCCTACGACATCCTGCCGTTCTCCAACACCGTGGTCACCATCGACATGACCGGCGCGCAGATCGTCAAGGTGCTCAACGAAGGCCTGGACTATGCCCAGGGCATCTCCGCCTCCACCGGCGCCTTCCCCTACTCCGCCGGCCTCCGCTATGACGTGACGCTGGGCGCCCCGGAAGGCACCGGCATCGAAAACGTGGAAGTGCGCGACGACAACGGCAACTGGGCGCCCATCGTGGAAAGCGAAACCTACTCCGTGGCCACCAACTCCTTCACCGGCCAGGGCAAGGACGGCTACGTCACCTTCGGCGAGGTGCAAACGGCGAACCCGGACGCCTTCGAAAACTCCAACGTCACCTACGTGGTGCCCCTGCTGGAGTACTTCCGCGAAGAGCTGCCCGGCCAGACCCTGCCGGCCCTGGACGCGAACCAGTACAGCCTCAAGTCCGTCACCGACCTGCGCTAGTCGCCGGAACGATCAAGCCGGGCGGATGTTTCCGCCCGGCTTTTTCTTTCTGAACAGCAGAGCCAGGGTGGCGAACAGAACCAAGGGCCCCATTGGGCCGCCACCACCGCCGCCACCTTCCGCTGAATCGGCGGGGGCTTCCGACAGCGTGCCGATCCGTGCCTTGAGAATCGGGCCGCTGTTTTCATCGGTCTGCTCATACCAGACCACCATCGCGGTCTCGTCCGCCAGTGCCACCTTGGTTGTTTCGGAACTGTCGAACAGCGCCGCGTCGCTTCGCGCGACTACCACCGGGGCATCTCCCACGGCCTGATCGCCGTTAATCACCGTGGCGTAACGGTCACGGGCGCCGTCGTCATGACTGCCCGTCCACGCCGTGATGGCGCCACCCCCACCAGCGCCGACATCCAGGTCCACCCGATCCGAGGACACGTCGAACGGCGTGGCGCCTACGCGCGCCGACCCCGCCACCGTGCCATCGGCCCGCCACCGCTGTATACGCTGGCTATAAACCGGCTCGGAACCATCGCTCTCGACCTGCAACCAGGCGCCCAGGTAGCCGCCGTCCGGGGTGGCCACCAAGCTGACCGCGCTCTGGTTCAGACCGTCGGCGTCGTGGGCATTGTTGTCAAAGCGGAAGTCACCGCCCCCCAGCGTATCGCCGGACAGGTCGAAGCGGGAAGCCAGCAGAACCGTGCCGGGGCCCGCTTGCTCGGACCAGACCGCCATGCCCGAACTTTCCTGAAGCGCCACCACCATTGGATGGCTGGCTCCACCGGCTTGCCCTCGCGTAACGGGAGCCCCCACACCGGTGCCGTCCTCGCCACGTACCTGCATAAGGTAGTTGTCCTCAAGACCATACTTCACGCTCAGAATGAACAGCCCTTGTTCATTCATCGCGACTTCAAGATTGCAATTGAAGCCGTTCGCGGTGTCCTGGAAAAATTGCGTGGGCGAGGCCGTGCCATTGTTATCCACCAGCCGGAATTGGACGAACCGCCGGCATTCCGAGGCGCCCTCGGCGGCACCGCTATTCCAGACGACCACCTTGTTGCCCGCGCCGTTCGTCGCCACGACTGGATCGGAGAGGCGCGGGAAATTGGCTTGATCGGGGGTGTCATCCACGGTCAGGGCGGCACCACGAGGTTCGCCATTGCGATCGAAACGGGCAAGCCGAACGGATTCGGTCTGATCAACCGAATTACGCTCCACCCAGGTAACCGCGAAGTCATTGTCCGGCAGCGCCGCCACGTCGAAGCCCACGAACCGGGCATCGGCGTCGGCGGCATAAAGACTGACCGGCTCACCGTCATCCAGCACCGAAGCCGGGCTCACACCCGGGCTCATCGCCGCGCCGAGAAAAACCGAGAAAGAGAAAAATCGAAGACCGTCCCGCCCCATGATGAAACTCCCTTTAAAGCAATAATCGAGTGAACAGGCGCGGCCACCTCTGCCCGGGCGGCCTGCGCCTTTCTGAATCTAGCACAACCGAAACAAAGAGGTCCCGGCACCATTGCCGCCCGGCCTGTTCACAACAGCCATTCCACCGGCAGCCAGGAGACGAAGCGCACCCAGCCCCGGCGCCAGACGCTGGTGGCCGGTTCCCGCTCATGGCGAACGGTGCCACCCTGGTCCGGCTCCAGCCAGTACAGGTCGCCGTCGTCATCCCGTTTCACCGCGTAGGCGTTGGCCGGAATCACGGTTTCGAAGGCGGCGTCGATGCGGCTGGCCAGGGCTTCACTGTGAATCAGGAAACCCAGTTCGGTGTTCAGGTTCGCCGAGCGCGGGTCGAAATTGAACGAGCCCACGAACACCCGTTCGCCGTCCACGGCGAAGGTCTTGGCGTGCAGGCTGGAGCCGGAGCTGCCGAACGGCCCGGCGCTTTCGTTGCGCTTCGACGACGACAGCCGGCGCAGCTCGTAGAGTTCCACGCCGGCTTTCAGCAGCGCCTTGCGCCGTTTCTGGTAACCGGCGTGTACCGCCGCCACGTCGGTGGCGGCCAGGGAATTGGTCAGCACTTTCACGGTGACGCCCCGGCGGCGCAGAGCACGGAAGGCGTCGGTGCCATCGGCGGTGGGCACGAAATAGGGCGAGACCAGCAGCAGCGAATCCCGGGGCTCGCCCAGGGCCGCTTCCATCTGATGGATCAGCAGGCCTTCCGGCTCGGCTTCGTCGAGCCCCTTGGCCGGGTCGTCGCTGACCATTTCCACCGGCACCCATTCCAGTTCCAGGGAGCCCTCCATCAGCCGGGTGACGAATCGGGAAGCGGCGATCACGCGCTGGTAGTCTTCCGCCGCCGGTGAGGCCTTGAGCGTCTCCGACTTGGCTACGAAACCGGCCAGGGCATCCTCCGGGGGCGCCGCCAGAATGCGCGCCACCGGATAGGCGGAGCGGCTGCGCCAGTAACGGTCAAAATCCCGGGACGCCGAATCCACCACCTCGCCCACCAGCAGTACATCCAGATCGTTGAACAGCATGCCGTCGGAGGCGCCGAAGTACTCGTCGCCCACATTGCGGCCGCCGGCGATCAGTGCCTGGTTATCAGCGATGAAGGCCTTGTTGTGCATGCGCCGGTTCAACCGGGAAAAGTCGTACACATAGCCCAGCCATTTGGGGCTACGTATTACGAAGGGATTGAACAGGCGAATCTCGATATTGGGATGCGAGGCCAGCGCCGCCAGGTCACCGTCCAGCCCGGCGGTGCCGTTGTCGTCCAGCAGCAGCCGCACCCTCACGCCCCGCTCGGCGGCCTGGTACAAGGCGCGCAACAGCAGCATGCCGGTAACGTCGTCGTGCCAGATGTAGTACTGCACATCCAGGGTTTTCTCCGCCGCCATGGACAGCAGCACCCGGGAGGCGAAGGCATCATGGGCGTCCGGCAGGGGCGACACGCCGGTGAGGCCGGGATGGCTCAGCGCCTCCGGGCGCAACGCCCGCCCCAGCGCGGTGGCGCGGCTTTCCTCCGGCGACAGGGCCCGGGACGCGGAGCGCCCGTCCAGGGACGGCAGCGCGCACCCGGACACCAGGGCCGCCAGCAGCAATACGATCAAGGCGGGGATTTTAATGATTCTCTCCTTGTCAGGGCACCGCCGGGCAAGTGTACCCCACCGCGCTCAGGGACCGCCCGCCAGCATCGGCGCCCAGACCGGCAGGCCGACGCCCAGCGCCACGCCGGCGAGTATGCCGACGGCCAGGAACACCAGGAACCACAGCCGCTCGCGCCGGTTCATGGCCTGCGCGCCCTGCAGCGTGCCGGGCCGCACCAGCAGATAGAACAGCCCCAGCGCCACCGCCAGCGGCCCGATCAGGACCGCCAGGTAGCCGTACTCCACGGCGGCCGCGCCAGTGGCCAGGGCGCGGGCCTTGCCACCCAGGTAAAACACCGTCCACAGCACACCGCCGGTGAGCAGCAACCCGCCGGCCAGACGCACGCCGCCGGGCGTGGCGACGCTGGGCGGCGAAGGTGGACTGCCCGCTTGCCGGTGGCGCCACAGGGCGCGGCCGGAACGCGCCATGCCGATCAGCCCCAGCACCAGGAACACCAGCCCCATGGCCAGCATGCCCAGCACCACGCCCTGATCGCCGAACTGCTGGTACAGCCAGCCGCTTCGTTCCTCCGCCCGGGCCGGCTCGCCCCAGCGGGCCACCGCCATGAACAATGCCACGCCACCGATCACCGACAACGCCAGCCAACGCCCCAAGGACGCCAAGGTTCTCTCCACGGTTATTCATCCCGCCAACACGTCAAAAGGGTGGACCAACCTACCCAAGCGCCGGCGCCTCGGCAACGAAACCGGCGCCGAACCGTGAAACGGCCCGGGCACGCTGTTTTGATGCAGATCAAAAAGCGACCAACGGGGAGCGATTAGGGTGTGATGACTCTTATTCCAAAATAAGGAGTCCGGCCATGACAGGAAGACCGCGATGAAAGTGGAGACCTTCTCCGACGTTCTGGACTGGACCCGGGCCGTGCACCGCAACCTGGCCGACTGCGCCGCCCACTGTGGCGCCGGCAGCCGCCATGAGAAGGTGCGCATGCTGCTCGACTATGTCCATGAACATGAAACCCGCCTCAACCGTATTCTGGAAAGCAGCCAGAAGGACGCCGACCCGGCGGCGCTCAACAGCTGGGCCTACGAGTTCTTCGAGAAGGCGCCGGTGCGGCCCCACGAGGCCTGCGCCGCCGATTTCAAGGACAAGGACACCGGCGAGATCATCAGCGCCGTGCTCGCCCAGCACAACAAGATCATCGAGTTCTACCGTTACATGGCCAGCCGCGCGGAAGTGCCCAGCACCCAGGCGCTGATGACCAACCTGCTGGAACTGGAACAGAACGAAGCCAGACGCATGGCCCGGGACGCCGGCGAACTGGACGACCTCTGAGTACCGCGCGCCACCCTCGAGACCCATCCATGCCCGATACCACCCCCGCCGCGCCGGAGCTGCTGTCTCCGGCCGGCACCCTCAAGCATTTGCGTTACGCTCTCGCCTACGGCGCCGATGCCGTCTACGCCGGCCAGCCCCGTTATTCCCTGCGGGTGCGCAACAACAGCTTCAAGAACGAAGCCGCCCTGGCGGAGGGCATCGCCGAAGCCCGCGCCCGGGGCAAACCGTTCTATCTGGCCTCCAACGTCAGCCCGCACAACGACAAGGTACGCAGCTACCTGCGCGACCTGGCGCCGATCATCGAGCTGCGCCCGGACGCGCTGATCATGTCCGACCCGGGCTTGATCATGATGGTGCGCGAACGCTGGCCGGAGCAGCCCATCCATCTTTCCGTGCAGGCCAACGCGGTCAATTACGCCACCGTGGAGTTCTGGCGCCGCCAGGGTATCCAGCGGGTGATCCTGTCCCGGGAGCTGGCCCTGGAGGAAATCCGCGAGATCCGGGAAAAAGTGCCGGCCATGGAGCTGGAGGTGTTCGTCCACGGCGCCCTGTGCATGGCCTATTCCGGCCGCTGCCTGCTGTCCGGCTACATGAACCACCGCGACGCCAACCAGGGCGCCTGCACCAACGCCTGCCGCTGGGATTACAAGCCGGTGGCCGCGCGCGCCGACGACAGCGGCGACCTGATCCCGGTGCGCGAGAGCCCCTCGCTGCTGGTGGCTGAGCCCAACGACCCGGGCCGCGCCATCGCGCTGCACGAGGATGAACACGGCACCTACATCATGAACTCCCGGGACCTGCGCGCGGTGCAGCACGTTCAGGCCCTGGCGGACATGGGCGTGCACTCGCTGAAGATCGAGGGCCGCACCAAGTCGGTTTACTACGCCGCCCGCACCGCCCAGGTGTACCGCCGCGCGTTGAATGACGCCGCCGCCGGCCGGCCCTTCGACATGGCGCTCATGGACGACCTGGAAGCCCTCTCCCACCGGGGCTACACCGAGGGCTTCTTCCGCCGCCATCCGCCCCAGGCCTACCAGCACTACGAAGCCGGCACCGCCAAACTGGGCAGCCAACAGCTGGTGGCGGAGGTGATCGACGCCGATGATCACTGGCTGACCCTGGCGGTGAAGAACCGCTTCGAGCTCGGCGACGAGGTGCTGTTGATCACCCCGGGCGGCAACCGCCGCTTCCGGCTGGACCGGCTGGAGAACCAACAGGGCAACGCCATCCCGTTGGCGCCGGGGGACGGCCATGTGGTACGCATTCCACGGCCCGCGGGTCCTGGCGACCAGGCCCTGGGCTTCGCCATGCTGGTCCGCTGTCTGGACCCGGGCGCCGGGCGCCACCCCTCCCCTGCCTCCCCCCGTACCCAGAGCGTGCGCTGATACGCCCCGGCCAGCATCGCCCGCCTATCGGCAACACGGGTATGATGACGGTCGGCGCCAGCGACCCTGGTGCCCGAAAGCTGAAAACCACAAAAAGAAACGGGGAGAGCAATGATGTTATTCAAACAATGGCTGCCGGCGCTGGCGCTGGCGACCCTGGCCGGGTGCCAGCACGCGCCGCCCGCCGAACCGGCGGACGCCATCTGGACAAACGGCCCGATCATCACCGTGGACGACAACCACCCGGACGCCGAAGCGGTGGCGGTGCGGGACGGGCGCATTGTCGCCGTTGGCACGCGCAAGAAGGTACTGCGCTACCAGGGCGAGACCACCGTCATGCACGACCTGCAAGGCCGTACCCTGCTGCCCGGCTTCGTGGACGCCCACGGCCATGTTTTCTTCGTCGGCTTCCAGGCGATGAGCGCCAACCTGCTGCCGCCGCCGGACGGCGGCGTCACCGATGTGGCGTCGATGATCGAAACGTTGAAGACCTTTTCGAAGGACTCGGTGCTGCGCGAACAGTTCGGCCTGATCTACGGCTTCGGCTACGACGACTCCCAGCTTGCCGAACGTCGCCATCCCACCCGGGAAGAGCTGGACCGGGTGAGCCAGGACCAACCGGTGCTGGTGATCCACCAATCCGCCCATTTCGGCGTGGTCAACAGCGCCGGCCTTAAACAACTGGGCATCACCGCCGACAGCGACAATCCCAAGGGCGGCGTGATCGGCAAGGACCCGGCCACCGGCGAACCCAACGGCCTGCTGGAAGAGAACGCCTTCTTCATGGCCCTGGGCAAGCTGTTCCCGAAAATGAACCCGGAGCAGGCCATCGCCATGCTGCGGGAAGGCGAGAAGCTTTACACTCGCTACGGCTACACCACGCTGCAGGACGGCCGCAGCGCCCCCATGCACGTAAAGATCGCCGAAGCGGCGGCCAATGCCGGCGCCCTGCGCGCGGACATCGTCTCCTACCCGGACATTCTCAACCCGGGGGTGGCGGAGCTGATGGTGCCGCCCTTCTATCACAACGTGGACAGCCAACCGCAATACCACAACCACTTCCGCATCGGCGGCATCAAGCTGACCCTGGACGGCTCGCCCCAGGGCAAGACCGCCTGGCTCACCGAACCCTACTACCAGCCGCCGGAAGGCAAGGGCGCCGACTACGCCGGCTACGGCGTGGTGGACGACGACAAGGTGGTGGAGGTCTACACCCAAGCCCTGGAGAACCGCTGGCAAACGCTGACCCACGCCAACGGCGACCGCGCCATCGACCAGATGATCATGGGCTGGCGGGAAGCGGAGGCGCGGGTGCCCGGCGTGGACGTGCGGCCGGTGCTGATTCATGGCCAGACCCTGCGCAAGGACCAGATCCCGGTACTCCAGGAACTGGGCATCTTCCCGTCCCTGTTCCCCATGCACACCTTCTACTGGGGCGACTGGCACCGGGATTCCGTGCTCGGCCCGGAGCGGGCGGAAAACATCTCCCCCACCGGCTGGCTGCGCGAGCGGGGCATGCGCTTCACCACCCACCACGACGCCCCGGTGGCGCTGCCGGATTCCATGCGCGTGCTCGACGCCACCGTGAACCGCACCACCCGCAGCGGCCGGGTGCTCGGCGAGAACCAGAAAGTGGACGTGATGACGGCGCTGAAGGCGATGACCCTGTGGTCCGCCTGGCAGCACTTCGAGGAAGACAGCAAGGGCTCCATCGAAGTGGGCAAGCTGGCCGACTTCGTGGTGCTCTCGGACAACCCGCTGACGGTGCCGCCGGCCACGCTGATCGACCTGCACGTGGAAGAAACCATCAAGGAAGGCGCAAACATTTACCACCGCGCCGCCGACGATAGCGCTGGCGCGCCGCCGGCCCTGGGCCTGGCGCCGGCCCTGGCCGCTCATGCCCATGATCATGCTCATGAACATGACCACTACGGCGGTGACGGCTGCTTCGCGCCGGGCCTGGAGGTGATCTTCCACCGCCTCACCGGCACGCCGCACTAAACGATCGCAATACTGAAATCAGGTCCCCGCTTCGGTGGGGACCTTTCGTGAAGGAGTGAGCACCATGAAACTCTGGGGACGCGCCAACTCCACCAACGTGCGCAAGGCGCGCTGGTGCGCGGCGGAACTCAACCTGAACCCGGAACTCATTGAAGTCGGCGGGCCTTTGGCGGCGTGGACACGCCGGAATACCGGGCCATGAACCCCAACGGCCTGGTGCCCTGCCTGGAGGACGACGGGCTGGTGCTGTGGGAATCCAACACCATCGTGCGCTACCTGGCCCGCCGCTATGGCCAGCCGCCGTTCACGCCCGAGGGCATCGAGGTCTGGGCCGAGGCGGAAAAATGGATGGACTGGGCGGCGATTTCGTTCGCCGAGCCGTTCAAGCAGCTGTTTCTCAATCGGGTGCGCCGCCCGCCGGAGGAACGGGATGACGCCGCCATGGAGCAGGGCCGGCAGGTGTGCGAAAAGCTGATGCGCATCGCCGATGACGCCCTCCGTCACCGGCCGTTTCTGGCCGGTGACACCCTCACCGTGGCCGATCTCCCTTTGGGGTGTTTTGCCTACGCCTGGTTGTCCATGCCCATCGAGCGCCCGGACCTGCCCCACCTGGCCGCTTGGTATCAGCGCCTGACCGAACGGCCGGCCTTCCAGACCGCGGTGATGACGCCGCTGACCTGAGTACGGTGTTACAGATGGCGGAAGCCGCCGGTCACGGACCAGCCGCGCCCCGCCACAACGCCAGGGCGGGCCCGGGGTCAGGCGGGTCCGCGCCGGGCCGTTACTCCTGCGCGCACTCGAACGAGGCAGCTTCCATCGGGTCGCCGCCATCGATATAGCGCGGCCAGGCCGGATAGTCGCACAGCGGCCGGGTGCGGCCCGGTGCGCCCACGGTGTCCGTGGTCACCTGATTCTCCGGCGCGGTGCCGTCTTCCACCCAGTCCTCCAGCGCGGTCAGCGAATCCCAGGTGGCGTTGAAGCTTAGGCTGGCCGCGTGGCCGAAGCCCGCCACTTCATAGAAGCGCACGAACGAATCCACTTTTTCCGCGCCCATCTGATTCAGCAGCCGGCCGTAGTACATCTCGGTGGCACGGGTGCTCACCAGCACGTCGGACATACCGTGGGCCAGCAGCAGCTTGCCGCCGCGCGCCTCGAACGCGGAAATATTGGTGCCCGCGTTCAGGCCCACGCTCAGCTCGCTGATGCGCTGCGCGTACTGGGGCGCCGGATTGATCGGGTCCAGGTTGTAGGAGTTGAAGGAGGCGTCCCGGGCCACGGAGTACTTCACCCACTGATCCACCAGCACGCTCAGGTAGGGCGCGTACTGCGGCATGTTCGGAAACACCGGCGCGGTGTAACCGAAGTTCAGGAAGGTGATGGTGTTGCCCACCGGGGTGCTGGTGTCGATGCCCAGATCCGCGCCCCACACGTTGGAGCCCGGGTAGCCGGTCTCGCCGCTGGCCAGCGGGAAGTTGAAGGTCACGCCCTGGTCCATGGTTTTCAGGGCGTTGATCTGCGCGTCGGACAAACAGCTGTCGCCGTCGTCACCACCGCCGGGGCAGCGCAGCGGATTACCGTTCACCATGGCCGTGGACGGGTCGAAGATCGCGTTGCACTGGCGCTGGTCATTGATCAGCTCGTCCGCCAGCCCGTCCAGCTCGTCGCAGGCTTCCAGGGCCGCGTCCAGCAGCAACTGCCGCTTGGCGAAACTCGGGTAGGCGCCGGGCTGGGACAGGGCGCGGCTGTAATGCTGACCGGCCAGCAGCGCTTCCGCGTCGTTCCAGGCCGGGTACCAGGCGATGGCCCCGTCCCAATCGTCCGGCCAGCGCTGGATGCTGGTCAGCGCCTCGCGGCCGCCGGTGGAACCGCCGGCGAAATAGCTGTGCGCCGGCGCGCTGCCGTAGCGCTGCTTGATAATGAACACTGACGCATCGCGGGTTTTCTTCAGCGCATCGCCGGCGAAGTTGTCCACCGCCTCGTCATTCAACCCCCAGCGGCCGTCCTGGGACCCGAGCGCATTGGCCTGGTGCCCGGAGTCGCTGGCGAAGGTGGCGTAGCCGCGCGCCACCGGCAGCGGCTGGTCCACCGCACCCTGGGCGATATTGCCGGTGATATTGGGAATGGAACCGTTGAAACCGCCGCCGCCGAACATCAGCGCTTTCTTGTTCCAGTCGGCGGGCAACGCCACCTTGAACAAAATGTCCGGCGCCGCCGGGTCCACCGGCGCGATGCGCCCCTCCACCAGGCAGTGCTCCGGCAACGCCGCCACGCCGCTGCCGCTGGCGGCCACCACCGTGGCCGCCGTCACCTCACCGCCGGAGGTCGCCAGCGCGAACGCATCGGCGGGAATCGCCAGCCCGGGCAACTGCTCGCAGCTCAAGGATTGGGGTTGGGGTTGGGGTTGGGGTTGTTCGACGTCATCGTGGTCGCTGTCGCCACCGCAGCCCACCAGGGCCAGGGCGGACAAACCGCACAGAGTGATGCCCAGCCGTTGCAGGCCGTTTGTTGTTTTCATGATGCTCTCCCGGTGTTGTCGTTATTGGTCGGGTTGTCTGTCTTGGCACCGTGCCCGGCGCGGGCACGGTGTTCTGGCATCATAGGACGGCCGGCGACTATATTCACTCGAACGTTAGTGAATAAACATAAAGGTGCTTTTCGGCTATCGCCCTTTGTTACACGCCAGGCATCGCCACGAACCCCGGCAACACCTTGATGCGCTCGATCCAGGCGCGGATGGCCGGGTACGGCTCCAGGCTCACACCGCCTTCCCAGCCCAGGGCGATGTAGGGGAACACCGCGCACTCGGCCAGGGTCGGCCGGCCCAGGGCCAGCCAGCGATGCTCGCTCAGGTGCCGTTCGATCAGCGGCAACACCCGCGCGCTCACTTCCAGGGCCCGCGACTTATCCAGCGGGTAACCGAACTTGTCGACCAGTCGCGCCGCATTGGGGCCCGCGTGGATCTCATTGGCGGCGGTGGACAACCACTGCATCACCTCGCCCTGATGGGCCGGGCTGTCCGGCCACCATTGATGGCCGCCGTACCGGCGCGCCAGATAAACCAAGATCGCCTGGGAATCGTGCAACACGACATCGCCGTCCTCCAGCACCGGCACCTGGGCCCAGGGGTTCAGATCAATGAATGGCGATTGCTTGTGCTCGCCGGCGGCCAGATCCACCGGCACCAGCTCCAGCTCGATGCCGACCAGAGCGGCGAACAGGCGCACCTTGTAGCAATTACCGGACAATTCCATATCGTACAGTTTCATGGCGAGACTCCTTATTCGGTTTCCGGAAGCAGCTGGTTGAACTCCAGCACGTTGCGATCCGGGTCGCGGATAAACAGGGTGATGCGGCGCGGGCCCAGGCGATGGATGCCCTCGGTGATCTCGATGCCCGCCTGATCCAGCCACTCCTTCAAGGCATACAGGTCGTCCACCACGAACGCCGGATGGGTCACGCCCGGCAGCTTCACCGGCTCGTCCAGCAGCACGTTGCGGCCATGGGGCAACCGCGTGCCGTTGAAAATCAGATTGATGCGCACGCCACCCGGCGTCTCCATCTCGTTGGCTTCGGCCTTCTCGAAACGGCGCACCTCCGTGAATCCGAGCTGCTCGTAGAACGCCACCGCCTCCTGGCGATCGCTGACCCGGATGCCCACGTGGTCGTACTCGCGAATGGGCTGCGGTTGTTTCATCACTGGCTCCTTCTATGAAACGGAGGCCCAGTACACGCCCTTCTTTAAGTTCAATAAATGGCGCCAAGCTGTTAGCTTTATTCAGCTTTTCGCAAAGATGAAGCCGCGCGCCTCCCATGGACAAACTCAAAGCCATGAGCACCTTCGTCGCCATCGTCGACCAGGGCAGCCTCTCCGCCGCCGGCGACAAACTGGACCGCTCCCCCGCCGCCTCGCCCTCACCGACGAAGGCCGCGACTACCTGCAACACTGCCGTTAGTGCCCTGTTCCCTGAATAGGTGACCGTCAGCGTGCCCCACAAAGGCCGTGGTTAGGCGCCGGCCGCCGCCAATGGCCGTAGTCCTTGGCAAGGACGGCAACACAGCCACGGGCTTTGTGGGGCTCGCCCTTCGGGAAGGCCGGGGCGCCACCGTGGCGGCGTTGCACTGCTTGCCCATAGCACCACTATGGCCTGCACAGCGCGCCTAGCCACGGTGGCGCCCCGACCTTCTGACGGTCACCTATTCAGGGAACAGGGCACTCGATCCTCGCCGACATCCACACCGCCGAAGCCCGCCTCGACAGTCACCGCACCGAACCCGCCGGCACCCTCTCCATCACCGCCCCGGTGATGTTCGGCCACCTCCACCTCACGCCCCTGCTCAACCAGTGGCTCAAACAACACCCGCACATGCGCGCCGAACTCACCCTCCTCGACCGCATCACCGACCTGCTCGAAGAAGGCTTCGACCTCGGCCTGCGCATCGGCCACCTCGCCGACAGCACCCTCATCGCCCGCCCCCTCGGACACACCGGCTACGTCCTCTGCGCCAGCCCCGAACTCATCGAACAACGGGGCAGCCCCCAACACCCCCAGGACCTCGCCCACTGGCCCACCGTCTGCTTCGCCCCCGCCGGCAGCACCTGGCACTTTCAGGTGGACGGCAAACCCTGGCCCCAACGCATCGACCCACTGATCCGCGCCAACCAGGTCGACACCCAACTCGCCGCCGCCCGTGACGGCCTCGGCCTCTGCCGCGTGCTCAGCTACCAGGCCCAGCAGGACTTCGAACGCGGCACCCTGGTGCCCGTGCTCACCGACTACAACCCGCCGCCCATGCCCGTGCAGTTCGTGTTTCCGCACAGCCGGCTGCTGTCACCGCGGGTCCGGCATTTTATGGAGGCGGTGGAGGGGGCGTTGAGGGAGAGGTTGGCGGGAGCGGCCAACAGAAGGGGGTAGTGCCGAGAAGGCCTGGAGGTAATCGACTCAGATTGTGAGCCGATTAGAAGGCGGATTCGGCTCATGGACCGCCGAAAAGACGATGGTACCTATAAATACACTTGTGGAATCGATCTCAACATTAGCCACAGGGCCCAGTATGAGACACTAACGGGCCCAACCAGAAAGTGACCGAGACACCTCGAAATCGGGCAAGTACTCTTGCTCTAAACGCCCTCGGTCCCGTGCTGTCAGATAGTGGTAAAGTTCGATTTCATCGCCAATCAAGCCAGCCGGGGCTTGATCTCCGGCGATAGACTCTTCCACTACCGCTCTTTCTTCTTCGTACCGATCAAAAACTGCGCGATCCATCATTAATGGCGTTAAATGAGGCTGATATCTTCTCGCCTCAGCCAACATCACCAAGCCCCAGCTATCGATATCCCCCCAATAGGCGACTTTCTTAGCCTCAAGCCAAGGCGCCGACATCCAAGAGAGATTACGGCCAGCCCCGAGTATGGCGATGGTATTGGGCATTCGAGGAAGAAGATGTAGGCAACGCTCATTTTCAACCACGAGAATACGATCCGCCGGTAGTTCCGCGGCGGCCAGTTCCTCGGCTGTTACACGAAGTCGTCTGAATGGGAGTAATTCATCATCAAGAGGTGCAATGAGAAGCCAGTGCTCTTTTTCTTCCAAAGCACCCAGAAATGCCACCAAACCGCGCTGGCTGGCCAGGCCATCGAATCTTTCATCAAGGAGCCGTGTCAGCAATCCGCTGTGACGTTCAAAAAACTTGGTATCGACTCCGAATTCCGCCATCAAACGCAGCGGCCGGCCATCCGCACACCCCGGGGAAAGCCGGATCGCCAGCCGGGCGGCGGCTATTACTTCCTGATCGGGCTTGTCGCGCCAAAGCCCCCTTTGGCGCACCAATATCCGACGAAATAACGCATCCACGTTCTCAATAATATACTCAAGCCGCCTGAACTCATCACGCATCTTGGTATCGGCGGCCGCCTCCACCCATTCCGAAGGAGTACGCAGGATCCAATAAACCGGAACATCGACGGGATCAGCGCCGGCACGATAGTTGACCGGCTCCCAAAGCACGTCTCCAACGGAAACCTCCCGCCAGGCCAATACATGCTCACGCACTGCCGCGACATCTCGCCCGAAACGCCGAGCGAAGGGCCTACCAATGGGCAGCTTCAATGGCCACCCGCTGGCGCTCAACAAACGTGCCTCCCGTAGTTGCGCCTGCTGCCATTGGCGTGCCAGGCGACAAGCCATCTCAGCGGGGGATTTCATCCGACGCCTTCAGCCGTTTCTGGTGGAACTCATCCAGTGCTTCCCAGCTCAGCGACGTCAAGGAAGCCTGTAAGCCCCGGCGGTGCACCACGATGGCAGAACGGGTGTGATTACGCAGCAGGCGCATTTCCTTATTGGGCGTAATAAAAACGGCGTGCAGGCCGAACTCATGCAGGGCGGCGATGATCCTGCCCGCCACCGCGTGGGAGCTGCGCGAGAAGGCTTCGTCCAACACAATGGTCCCGAATAAGGGGCGGCTGCTGCCGTCCGGACAAAGCGCATAACTCAACGACGCGGTCAGCACATAGGAGGCGATGATTTCCTTCTCGCCCCCACTACCACCCTGTGAGCCAGTACGGGTTTCGATGACGGCGCCATTTTCGCGATTGATCACCGACACCGCGAATTCCAGACGGTAGCGCGGGTCCAGCAAAGCCTTGGCGCCCTGATTCCGGCTACGGTCACAGGCATCATGCAGTAACGCGACCATATGCTGGAGCGCCTTGTATTGGCTTTCCCCGCCATCCTCGGTGAAGCGCGCGGAATTCAGCTCCCGAAGCGCTCTTTGCAGCGTGCGCAAGCTTTCGTGGACGACTTTCTTTGAAATCAGGCGCAAGTAGCGCCCCGGCTGGAAGTCCACCCGACGCAGCGTATTGTTAAGGTCCTCCAGACGCTCCTCGATCATCGATACTTCGTTATCGATATCGGTCAGCAACTGGGTCACGCCATCGTCGGAAGAACGATTCAAGTACTCCATGAACCGCTTTTGCTTCTCAGGAAGCGCTTCTTCAGTAAGAACCTGTAACCGCTCAAGGTAAGCGGGCACATCCTCAAGGTCACGCCCAGCCTCGGACAAGGCACCGCGATCCAGGTGCTTGGCGTCCGCCATGGCCTTGAGTAGCCTCGCAGCGATGTCCGCAAGCCGCCGATTATTCTGCTCAATCTCTTTCTGAAGATTAGCGACCGCTTCACGTTCTAGCTTTTCTATTTGATTCAGGTCTTCGATAACCAGCACTGCCAGATTTTTCTCGCCGATCTGGCGTTGATCACCAGTTAATCCTTCCCCCATGCGTACGAAAGCTTCCTGCCTGCTTCTTTCAGCTTGTTCCAGCCTTTCTTCACCCTTACTGCGTCTCTCGAACGCATCAAGCCAGTCGTTGTCCAGCTTCTTACACAGACTCTCTGCTTCATCCAACGCCTGTTTAGCCGCGCCGACATCGGAATCCGGTGCATTGAGGATCTCAAACTGCTGTTTAATATCCGCCAATGTCCTTTCAGCGCCAGGCAGGTCAATACTCTCAAAATGCACCTCCGCCAGGGAGAGCAGCAGTTCCATCCTCGCCTTTACTTCTCCGACACGAGATCGCGCGGCCTCCAGCCTGTTTTTGCGTTCTTGCCAATTGGCGCTGATCTCCTCAATGGCCCGCTCAAGAGCTGCCAGACGATCACGGTTGTCGAACCCGGTCATCCAGTCCTGGTCCAGGCGACGTTGGTCCTGCTTATCGAAATGCCGGGCTTTTCCGGACATCAAGCCTTGTGCCGTCATTGCGTGGGGGGTGTCACGCAGTTCCTCCGCGTCAGCCACGCAGTGACGGTCGATGCCCGCCAGCAACGCCTTCAACGCTTCCCGGAAGGGGTGTTCCTTGAACTCCAGCTTTCGGGTAAAGCCATCCTCAAAGAATCGGGGTTGCCGCTCCGGCTGCTTTACCTCCAGAAGGCGCACATGCAGCCGATTATGGCGCTGGTTTACCCAGCTCAATGCCTCTCGGATTTGTTCCGTCGGCACCAGGACTCGCAGCCGGTGAGCGCCGATCGCCCGCTCAATGGCGCCTCTCCATTGGTGCTCCTCGTCTTTGACCTGAACCAACTCGGCCACGAACGGCAACATCGACTCCGACAGCGACAACCGTTCAGCCAGCTCCGCCCTGAACTGTTGGTAGCGAAAGTCAATATTAGATCCCGGATTGGCCAGAACGGCTTCCCGCTCTTCCTCCAGCTCCCGTTTTTCGGCTCCAACCGTTCGTTCATTCACGCCGGCTTCAAAAAAGGCTTCCTCCGCCTCCGGGACGCTCTCCTCGATGGATTCCAGTTGCGTCCTTGCTCGGGCCCGGTTTTCCTCGACGACTCGTTTCTCAAGCGAAGTGGGCATTCCCAGACGTTCGGCGATATGGCGGTATTGCCCGGCGTGAACGGCAACCTCGTCCCGCCTCCCGGCCTTTTCCTTGATACGCAGTTCCAGCTGCTCGATATCGCCACCACCCGCCTGGAGATAGGCTTGATGCCTTGCCGAGACAAGATGTTTTTGGCTTTTAAGACGTTCCGCCAACGCTTTTTCGGCGTCCCGATCACGCTGCAGCTGTTCACGCAGCTCCGTTTCCCGCTGCTCCCATAGCCCGTGGGCCTGTTCCGCGTACCAGAGCGGCAGTACCTCCCGTAAACGCTCGCTGCTCGTCAATAGCTCGCGTTGTTCCTGATAACGCCGCCACTCTTCCGCGACCGGCACCAAAGAGCGCTGCTGGCGCCGTGCGATTTCCAGCTCTTCGTGAATATCGGTGAGATCATCAAAACTATTGGCCACATCAAGAGCACGGTCGAAGGCGGAGTGGTCATCCAGCACCAGCTCACGGAAGATTTCGTCGATGCTGTTCAGCTGCTTGAGGCCGGCGGCGCGATTGAGAAGGGTGAAGGCGTTCTCGCCCACTTCGAAGTAATCCCGCAGGCGAGCCAGGTAGGCCTTTTTGCTGGAGTAGGTGCGGATCCCCGTGTCTTCCTTTTCCATCTGTTTGAGTGCGCGCATACCGCCTTCATGGTGCACCATCAACCAGTGGTCCAGAGTGTGCTCCGGTGACTCGGCGAACAGCCACAGCTTTTTCAAATCCGATGCCGACGAACTGGTGCCGTCGAACCACAAGACAGCGCCGAGGCGCACTTCCTTCTCATGGTTGGCGAAGCGCGCGGCGAAGGCCGTCACGGTTTTCCCCGGCCGTGCGATGTGGGTCTGGTCGTCGCCGCCATCCCCGGGGCCGGAGACACCGCGCACATAGGAAACCAAATCCCGGTCGCTTTCGTGGCCGCCGGTGGACGCCAGGTTGTAACGGGGATTGGCGCATAACAAGGTCATCAGCGCATCGACCAGCGTGGTTTTACCGCTACCCGTGGGCCCGATTACCGCCGTGCCGGCCAGATCGATTTCCGCGGTGTGGCGCTCATTGAAACCGCCCCAGTTATAGAGGTCTAAGTGAGTCAGAAACAATGTTTCTCCGGCACTCAGAGGCATTGCCACACTCATTGATCGCCCTCCGGGGTTTCACCTTCCTGGTCTTCTTTTGACTGCCCCCCGGTCTGTTCGCGCAGCCACTCCAGCAGCGCTTGCAGGTTCTCCGGGTTGGCCAGGTGCGCGATAATCGGCCGCACGGTGACCCGCTCATGCTGATCCGGCGCAGAAACCAACCCATGCCCCTTGAGCTGCTCCAGCAGGGCGAGAATGCGGTTGCGCTCTCTGGCGTCACTACCGGTATCCCCCAGGTAAACCTGAATCTGCGGAATCAGATCGTCGATCGCTACCAGAGCCCCGCCGGCACCGGTGCCGCCCTCCTGCTCATGCGCCACGAAGTGCTGTCGCAGGATCGCCACAAGAAGGCTTTGCTCCAAATTCAGGCGCTGGCGCCTGACCAGAGGATGGGACCAGTCATCCTGCTCCGTGACCTCACCCTGACGCACCACCACGTAGGCCAGGCCACGCACGTCGTCCACGCCCAATGCCAGGTCCAAAGGTTCCAGAATCGCTTCTATCTCGGCAGCGTGAGTCGTCACGAGACGGTACAGATTGGGCTTGCGCTCCTCTTCCAACAAACCGTACTTCAATAGCTCCTGGGCCGCCTCACGCAAGCGGGCCGGCGTGCGGTTGGCGTCCGGCGATTCCGGTTGCACAAGTTCCTCTTGATCGCCGGCCTCCGTATCCCGTTCTTTCTCCGCTTCGTCGTCAGTGTCTTGCTGAGTCAACTGGTCAAAGAATCCCGCCATGCTCAGAGCTCCCAATCAATGCCGTTCAGTGCGTCACTTTCCAGGCCGGCATAGGGCAGCCGAAAACGCCAGCGGCCTTTTTCGTCGTCCTCCAGCTCCACTTCCTCAACGCGCTCCTCGTCCACCGGAATACCCGCTTCCCGAGCCATGCCCAACCACAGCGCGAACGTCTCCAGATCGTGGGTGGGAGGCAGGCGGCGGGCCAGCTCGGCAAGGCTCACCGGCCGGCCTTCCTCGGCCAGGAGCGCCAGGGTTTGCCGTACCAGCGCGTCCCGGTCCAGACCGTCGAAGGCCGCCCAGAACGCCTCATCGATCTCGTCCAAATCGCCGTCGCGGGTGACAAGGCTGAGCTCACCGGTGGCGTCGTCTTCCAACGATTTAAACCGCAAGCGCTCCACCACCGGCAGACCGGACAAGACCACGGCCACCGGGGGCAGCGGCGTCTCCCGGCGACGCACCGCCTGACGGGGCCAATCCACCTTCAACGCCACTTGCAGGATCTCGGACAGCAAATTGCCAACCCTATGGTGTTCGGCGGCCAGCCCGGTCTTCAAAAAGCCTTTCACGTCGCGCTCGCTACGCGCTCGCGCCTCAAAAACACCTTGGGATTCCTTGACCAGCCGCATCACCAACCAGCGCAATTCCTGCTGCTGATTGCGCGACAGCGCCTTGTTCACCGCCGGATGACCCTGAATCGTGCGCAGGCGCTGCTTCATGTTTTCCAGCTCGATGGTCTGTCTTAGCTGCTGCTGAAAGCCCTCGAAAACCCGCCCTTCCGGCGTCTCCAGCAAGGTATCGTGACCATCCAATAAGCGATCGACGATTTCGCCCCGGTGATGCTGCTCGCTGATGATCGACTGCCGGAGCTCTTTGTCCGCCTGACGCCAGGAGTCCTCCACGCGACGGAAATCCGCACGCAGCCCGGTGGCCAGATTGAACACTTCACGGATTCGCTCAATGGCGGCCGCCTCCGTCAGCACCGGCACCTTGCCGGCCTCGGCATCCGCCAGCTCACGCTCCAGTTCATCGATACGACGGCGCAGGCTCGCCACCCGGCTGGCCGGGTTCGGGTTAAGGCCGATCTCCAGACTCTCGATCTCGCGCTGGACCACCGACAGCCGTGATGCCGTGGACGTCATGATGCGATTGTCCAGGCCCTCCACGAAGCGTAGCGCGGCCTCCAGCGCATCGGTCTGATACAAACGGCCCTGCCGTTCTACGATCAGCGCCCGCTTGATCCAAGAGCGCAGCTCTCGCCGGGCCTGCTGCGGCGCCTGGTCCACATCGATCTCATAGTCCACGTGGTTGGCGTGCTCCGCCAGCATCTCAGCCAGCGCTTGCAACGCGTCTTCCATGGCGATGCCGTCGTGAGCCTGCTCGAACAGCGTTTGCAGACACCCCAGCACCAAAGGCGCGCGACGCGACGCCAGCAACTGCCAGGATGGATTGTGATAACGAGCGGAAATATAGCGTTCGGTGCGCTCTCTCGCCGGCGCGTCCATAGGTCACCGTCCGTGTTATACCTGCCGGTGCGGCAAGGCTCCCCCCAGGGAAAACATGGTTTTATCCAGGGGAAAGAAATAACACGCCTGCTAGCGCAGGAAAAGGCCACACGGCTCATTCTTAAACTTGCCGGATGGGCCCAGGATAGCGCACCACCATCTCATCACTGGTCAACAGCAGAATCCCTTCATACTCTGCCTGGGCGACCAGAATCCGGTCGAAAGGATCACGGTGAATCGGCGGCAGGTGGCTGATGGCAAGCGTATGACTGCTGATGATCGGCAGCTCTTCATAGCCATTCTCCACCAGCCCCCGCCGGAAGAGGTGTGGATCGACCTGAAAAGCGGGCTTGCCCAAACCGTTTTTGATCGTTACTTCCCAAATGCTAGCAGCGCTGAAGAACAAGCGGTTCTCCGGGGGCTCAATCAGCGCCCGAGCCTCCATCGAAAGGCGCTCAGGAAAACCCGCCGCCCATAGCAGTAAATGCGTATCCAGCAGCAGATTCATTCAGCCCTCAAAGGAATCGGCAATGTCCGTTTCACCGAGGCGGTCAAAATCCTCCGGCACCTGCATTTGCCCCTTGAGAAACCCCAGGCGACGGACCTTGCCGGGCTCGGGAGCATCCACGGCGGTCACTCGCGCCACCGGCTTGCCGGCCTTGGCGATGATGAACGGCTCGCCCTTCGCGGCTTTGTCCACCAACTGGGACAAGCGCGTCTTGGCGTCGTGCATATTGATGATGTCCATGGCCCCTCCTAAGCTTAGTCCAACTAGCTTAGTCTTTTTTGGAGACCCAAGAAACCCCTCTGCCAGCCCGTCTCGGCAACCACAAATAGAGCCGTAGACCAGTGCCAGATCAATGGCCTCCGTATCCGTCCTCCCAAGGCCCTCGCCCACATGTCGCTCGAACCATCGAGAGACGATGCTAGACTACCGGCCGTCACGCAACGGAAACGCCCTCTCAAACCATGACGCACTGTCTTCAAGAACTGGACGATTTCGAACTGGAACGCCTGGCGGGGCCGGCGGCCCTGGAGCGCGGTGTCGGCTATTTCCTGGAGCGCCGGGTCAGGCACCTGCACACCAACCCGCGGGGACTGAACGCCGAAGTGGCGGGTAGCCGCCGCTATCAACTCTGGATACACGAGGAAGACGACCGTCTGGACTGGTTCTGCGACTGCCCGGCGGCGGAAGACGGCGCCTTCTGCAAGCATCTGGTGGCTGCGGTGCTCACCCTACGGGACGATCAAAGCCCCTCCGCGGACACGGCCGATAACGCTTTGCTGGAGGCATTAAGCGAATGCGCCCCGACACAATTGGCCGAGTGGCTTCTGGAAGCCGCTCAACGTGACCCCGAACTGGAGCAGCGGCTACGGTTACGGCTTTCGGCGAGCACGCCGAAATCTCTCGAAGCCCGGCTCGACGACCTTTTGACGCCGAACGGAGACCTGGATTATCAAGGCAGCCTCGACTACGGCGAGCAATTGGCAATGGTGGCCGACCTGCTTGCCGATCATGGTCACCAGGACCCGAATGCCGGCTTTCTCCTTTGCGAACAGGCCGTGGCAAGGGGATTGGCGTACTACGCGCATTCCGACGATTCCGCCGGCACCATCGGCGACCACCTCCACGAACTCGCCGTCCTCCACGCGGAAATGGCCGGGCGCGCCGCCAGCATCGGCGAGGATTTTCCCGACCGGTTATTCCGCCTGAAAACCCACGACGAGTGGGCGTTGTTTCCCTTACCGGCGTACTGGCCCCGGTTCGACGCGGCCGCCCGGGAACGCTATGCAGCGCTGGTACTCGACCGCTTCCGCGCCATTGGCAGGCACCCCAAGACGGAAACGGATGCCTTCTCCATCCGCCATCTTCGCGAGGAACTGGCCGAGGAACAAGGCGACACCGACACCCTGATCGAGCTGCTCAAGCCCGGTCTCCCCGGCTTTTACGCCTACCAGAAACTGATCGATGTCTGCCAACGCCACGGCCATATTGATGACGCCCTCACCTGGGCCGAGCAAGGAGTGCAAGCTCACCCGGACCATCCGGCGTTGCACCGCGCCTTGGCCGGGCTGTACCGACAACGGAACCGAATCAACGACGCCATCGAAACGCTATGGCAAGGCTTCCAATACCGCGTCGACCTGCAATTATGGGATGACCTGCTCGACCTGGCCGGCCCGGACGAGGCCATCTGGTATCAGAAAGCGCGCGCCGCATTACTGGCGCGAGCGCCCCAGATGGAGAGCTACGAACACGCCCAACTGATTGCTTTTTTTATTCACAACAACGACCCGACAGCGGCCCTGCCCATCGCCAAGGCCCACCCCATTGACCTCAACACCCTGCTCCACCTGGCCGACGTCGTGCGCGCCGACCATCCCCATCAAGCCGCGAAACTGATCAAAAAAGCCACGGAACATCAACTGCGCGACGCCGTCAGCCAGCGCTACCCGTTCGCCGTCCGCTTGATGAAACGCGTACGCCGCTACGCCCCAACCCCGGACACCGACGCCTGGATCGCCGACCTGCGCCAGCGCTTCGCGCGGCGCCCGGCGCTGATGCGGCGCATGGACGACGCCGGGCTTTGATCCGGAACGAGCCCACCTGGGAATCTATTGTCGGGGTGGCTATCAGGCGCTCTGCCTCTCACTCCAGGGGCGGATAGCCGCCAGCACCTCCCCCAACTCACGCTCCGCCACCTCCGTATCGTGCTCCACCTGCGCCCGCAGCCAATAGCCACGGGACAGGCCGAAGAAACGACACAGGCGCAGGTCGGTATCCGCGGTGATGGCGCGCTTGCCGGCGACGATATCGCCGATGCGCTGCGCCGGCACGCCGATTTCCTTGGCGAGGCGATATTTGGTGATACCCAGGGGCTTGAGGAATTCCTCGAGAAGCAGCTCACCGGGCGTCACGGGTGCAATACGAGTCATGATGCCCTCCTAGTGGTAGTCCACGATCTCCACGTCAACCGCCCCGGCGGCGGTCCACCGGAAGCAGAGACGGAACTGATCGTTCACTCTGATACTGTGCTGCCCTTTGCAGCCTCCTTTCAGGGCTTCCAGGCGATTGCCCGGCGGCACTCGAAGATCGTCCAGCCGCTCGGCAATCTGCAACTGCCGAAGTTTACGCAGCGCGACGCGCTCGAAGCGACGAAACGTCGGACGCGCCTGCCGCTCGCCAGCGCTTCCGTGTCCTGGCATTTGAACGAACTGATCATTAGCAAATACTAACGCGTTGCATTATTAACGTAAAGCGTTATTGTCCAGGTACGGACGACCCACACCGTGCAATGCCAGCTGTGAGGCCGTCCCAAGATTCAGTAATTTGAACGGGCTTGCAGTAAAACGGCCGGAAACCGCTAAAATTTCAGTGAATTGACCGGGGCCATTTGGCGGCCCGGCCGCTTTACTGCAATGACCTCCATTTCCGGCTATTCTACTGCAAACCCGGCCAATTTACTGAAGAGGGCTCTATGTCCGCACCGCTCGGCTACCAATGGCTGATCGAACACTATGCCCTGCGCGCGCTGCCGCTGGACGAGTGTGCGTATGTCGGCAACATCCGCGGCGGGCGGCAAAGCACCCAGCAAGGGGGGCAGGTCGTCCATCGCTTTGAGCCGAACTACGACCCCGGCGACACCTTGGCGGGGCAAATTCAGTTTGCGCTTCGCTACGAGGGCGTCAACCTGCAGGTCCTTTCCCTGCTCTTCGAAAAAACGGGCCCTGAAGAGCTGGTGACGTGGCTCCTCGACAGCCCCCAGTCCCAGTACGCCCGAAGAGCCTGCTTCCTGTTTGAATGGTTGACAGGTCAGCAGCTTCCCATTGAGGATCCGGTTTCCTCAAGGGCCCGATACGTTCTGGCCGTCGACCCCGCGCATCACTTCGTCTGGGAACACGGCGAGCGCAGCAAACGATTCCGGGTCACCAACAACCTCGCCGGACCGCCCTCGTTCTGCCCCCTGGTCAGGCGCACGGACTATCTGAATGAGATGGTCCGAAAGGACCTCCGCAAGAGTACCTTCGAGACCCTGGCGCGTTACGACGAAGACCTGTTGAGGCGAGCGGCCGCGTTCCTGTATCTCAAAGAAACCCAATCCTCCTTCGAGGTGGAACGGGAGAAACCAAGCCCAAAAAAAGCACAGCGTTTCGCAGACATGCTGAGACAGGCGGATGCTCACGAACCGCTCACCGAAGAACGGCTGGTTGAGCTGCAGAACACCGTGATTGACCCACGCTTCCACGAATTCACCTGGCGGCATCGGCAAAACTGGATTGGCAAGGACCTGGGCCACCGCCAGCAGATCGATTTCGTACCCGCCAGACCGGAGGACCTCCCGGCGCTGATGGGCGGGCTGCTTACCATGTCCTCAAACCTGAGTGATGATCTGGACGAGGTGCGGGACCAGGAAAAAAGCGATAAGGGCCCCTCGCTCGTCGCTGACTTCGTCAACCAGCGCTATGAAGTGTATGTCCCGCCCATGGACCCGGTGGTGGCCGCCGCCTGTATCGCCTTCGGCTTCGTCTACATCCATCCATTCATGGATGGCAACGGACGCATCCATCGCTACCTGATTCACGACACCCTGGCGAAAGCCGGGTTTACCCCACGTGGCATCGTCCTGCCAGTGTCGGCGGTGATCCTGGCCAACCTGGACGACTACATCGAGACGCTGGAGCACTTCTCCAAACCCCTGAATCGGCTCACCGACTACAACCCGGACACGCCAGAGAGCCCGGCCAGCGGCAACGACGCCGTCTATTTCCGCTACCCGGACCTCACCCGACAAACAGAATTCCTCTACCGGGCCCTGGAACGGACCGTCGAGCACGACCTTCAGGAGGAAATCGACTTTCTGCTGGGCTTCGACCGCGCCTGCCGGGCATTGAACGGGTTGCTGGATTGGCCGGACCACAGCCTGGAACTGTTTGTGCGCGTGGTACGGCAAAACGACGGACTGCTTTCAGCCAATAAGCGCAAAAGTCATTTTGATTGGATGACGGAGGAGGAAGTCGCACAGGCAGAAGAGCTTGCCCGAGAAGCCTTCGCTCCAGATTCTGATTAGAAGGCAAGTCACGCCCCACGCGGCCCACCTGAAACTGCCGATAATCGGGCCCAGCGTCAGCCTTCCAGGCGCAACCGCACCGAGGCCTCGACATCGCGGGCCACCCGAATCATCGCGGCCACCAGCGATTCGTCAACTTCCAGATGCCCTTCGTACTCAGCCAGATTGCGTTTCCGGTGGGCTTGGTCCAGCACCCGCCACTGAGCGTTCGGCAAATCCGCCGTGTGCTTGAGACACTGAAAGACCAGATAGCGGCTTTCCGAGCGGTAGCCCTGCAAGCGGAGGGCGGTAAGCGCCAGGGCATGAGCTGCGTTGTAGGCCAGATCGAAACGGCTCTCCAAGCTCAGGCTTTCCTGCTCGGCGTCGGCCAGCCTGCGCTGGCCGGAGAGGAACAGGCCGTTGAGTTCGGCCTCGGCGGGCGGTTCAGGTTTGAGCTGGCCGGTGCAGGCCAGATTCTCCAGAGGATCGGAAGTCATCGGGTAAGCGTCCTTGCAACAGTATGGTGTCCCCCGAAAGCACCTTATGCAGGAACGGATTGCCGTCCCGCAGCCGCTTCTCGAACTCCGCGTTGGTGTACAACGTCGGATTGATCGGCCGCCCCAAGGTGCTCTCCACATCGGCCAGCATCCCGTAGGCCGATTCAAGAGTCAGGGTATCGGACACCAGCAGCAGGTCAATATCGCTCGCCGCCGTGGCCCCGCCCTTCGCCACGGAACCGTAGACCAACGCCAGATCAATGGCCTCCGGAGAGGCCGACAGTGCCTCTCGCAGCGGCGCCACCAGCCCCACTGTCTTGCGGATCAGGGCCACCAGCTCGGAATAGATCGGCGATTCCGGATTGGCCTGGTAATGCTTCTGGTTGCCCACCCGAAACACCCGCACCAACCCGCTATCGGCCAGCTTCTTCAGCTCCCGCTGCACCCCGCCGGAGCCCATACCCAGCAGGCCGATCACCTCGGCGCCGAAGAAGCTCCGCTCCGGCTGACCGAACAGCAGCCCCAGCACCCGCTGCTGGGTGCTGGAGAACAAGGCGTCGGCCACGGAGAGGCGGCCGGAATTGGTTTCGATACCGTGATTCATACCCATAATGGGTAACTATAAACCCAATATGAGTATACTTATACAGGAAACCCATATTGAGTTCTCGAAACCCCAAAATGGGTATTCAGTCTGGACCACCGGTCAAACGCCTTCCCGGTCATTCCAAGGACGAATAGCCCTCAGTTCACGCTCCGGCCGTGGGTTCAGTACCGGCGCTGCTCGCGCATCTCGTAATGCTGAGCGTGCGCATCCCAGCGCGCCAGCACCTCCCTAGCCTTGTCCGGCACGTCAGACACCGTGACGTCCTCACCGACGAACGCCTTGATGGCGTCCAGGGAATCGAACCCCATCAGTGTGATGAACTCCACCTCATCGGCGTGCTCGCGGCGCAGCAATTGGATACCCCGGTAGCCGGGCACCTGCTTGGCTTCGATGCCGGGGAAAATCTCTTCCTTGAGCAGCGACTCGTAACGGTCGGCGTTGGCGTGGGTGGTCCAGCCGTGCCAGATGCGTTTGATCATGGTGCTTTCCTCAACCGGAGCCCGACGGAATCATTATGGCTTTACGGTGCTGGCTGACAAGAGACGAAGCACCTCCTCCAGCCGGGCCACCGCCGCCGCCCGCTTCTCCGGGGTCATCGCGTTGATATTGCGAAGTTTCCACTGCACAGCAGGAAGCGATTCGGCTTTTGGTACCGGACACCGTTGCCAATCAGGCTCGCCGCGTTTGAAGGAAAGGAGGAACTCAATGTCTGCATCGGAAAGGTGGACAGCCAGGGCTTTGAGTAAGGCATCACCAACGGCTTGCAGCGTTTCGGCGGAGACAGCCTCCCGGCTCATGCCGGCGAACTCATCGGCGTGCACCTGACCCAGAGCCTTCCAGCGCGGAGCGAGTAACTCCGCCATCGGCCGGGGATGGCTCATCAGATAGACCAGAAACCCCTCAAAAAGCGGTCGGTCTATGCCTCCGTTTTCCAGTAACAGGTGAACATCGAAAAGATCACGGGGGTGCTGGCGATCCAGCGCCGCACACAGCTTGCCGCCATACAGATCCGGCAGCGCCAGCACCGACGCCGATGCGAAGCCGAACTGATCTTCCACGGCCTCGCTGACGTCACGCTCTTCCGGGGTGTGCAACGAGCCACGGACGACCGGGTTCACCTCCACCTTGACCTGCACCCGCCCCTGGCGAACGACCAGCTTGAGATCGTCATCTCCTCGGTTTTGTTGAAGGCAGTTAACCCCGGGAAGCTGCGCCTTGATGCGCCCTTGTATCCGGGTCAGGGCCTCCCGGGAACATCCCAGAGCGTCGGCACGCCCGTGGTCCGGCAGGTACGCCAAGTCAATGTCCACGGACAGCCGCGGCATATCGCGCACGAAGAGATTAATGGCCGTGCCGCCCTTCAGGGCAAAGTCTTTTTCTTCCGCCACAAGCGGCAGCACCCGCAGCAGCAGCCGCACCTGGTCCGCATAGCGTGCATCAAACGTCATCGCCCCACTCCCTGGGTACCGTTACTTGAAAGTCCCTGTCCAGCCGACCACCCGGATACAGCTGACGCTTACCCGCGCCCAGATCGATACGCACCGTGTCCAGGCGCCGATACCAGGCATGACCGTAGTGGCGGGCCAGCAACAGGAAAGCCCGCTTCACTTTGACCGAGCGACAGGCCTCCAGCAACACCTGCAAACGCCGGGGGCGAAGCGTCACCAGCCCGCCGAACGTCTCCGACACCAGGCTGCCGAAGAACGCCTCACCGGACAACGCATAGAACCACTCCAACACCGCGCGCTCTGGCGTGGCCACCTGGATATCGAAATCCCGCCCCGGCGGCTTATAAGGCTGGATGCTGTCCGCAGGCGCCCGGCCGAACAAGGCGTACCGCTGATAACTCACCCTCGCCCCCCAGTCGTACCCGGCGAACCAGCGCGGCAGCCGCCGGCCGGGCTCGCCCCAGAGAGTGAGCGCTTCCTCACCAAAGCGCAGGAAATGGCTGCCTTCGCTGAGCTCCAGCGCCGACAACCCGCCCAACCAGAAGGCCGGCCCTTCGCCGAGCGGCTGCTGCAACCCGTACAGTCCGCCCTGCCAGTCCACCTTGTCGCCGGCCCGCCGGTAGGCGCCGTGCCCCACGCGCGCCAACCACCCCTCCCGCGCCCAACGCCCGGCGGCCACGCTGGAGACACCATGCGCCGTCAGCCAGGGCTGGGAGAGGACCGCGCCGGCGGGCCATTGCTGGAGGAGCTGGTTTACATTTTTCACTGATATAAACCCATGAAGAACATATCAAGCTATAAATTAAACCATCGTCAGTTTAATTTATAGCCCAAAATATCCTATAAATGCACATATTGGTTTATTTTTTAAACTAGCCGCAGGGATTTCACCGGAGATGCAGAGAAACGAGCGCGCCCTGCCCCGTTCAATACCCAGGCTACAAAGCGGCCTCGGCGGCTTTCGCCACCTCTACCAACTGAGCATTAAAGCGCGCGGCATCCTTAGCGTAGTGCGCGCGCCGGTGACAATTGGGGCACAGAGCGATCACGTTTTCTGGGTGGTCCGGCCCACCATCGGCCACACGGTGAAGATGGTGGCACTCAAGATAAGGACCTTGTGACGAGGAAAACGGCGCCGGCTGGGCACAGCCCTCGCAATAGCCTTTGGCACGCGCCAATGTATAGCGTCGAATAGCCTCCGCCCGGTAGTAGGCAACTCGCATTCGAGTCTGTGGCTCGACGGTGCTAACGGCCTTCGGGAGCGCCGCATCCCGAAGCTGCGCCAGCGAATAGCGCTTCAGCCTATCTGTATCGCCCGGGTCGTAGAGCGGCCGAGCCTCCCGCACCGACGAGGAAGGAGGCGACGAATTCACATCGAGATGAAACACCAAGGCCTGACGCAGCTCGCCATCCCGGTCAGGTCGCTCTTCCTGGTGGTAACCAATACAGTCCGCCTGCCCGACATAACGAACGTACCCGCGGCGCGTGTATTCGAAGAGGTGCAACGTCTTGCCATCTTGCTGATGATGAGCAATGGCGCGATTGCCGCCGGTGAACGCCATGTCTCCGACCTGCCCCGCCCCGGTGTAGAAGAACACGCCCTCTTTGAACTCGTCCGTGTAACCGTGCCGACCGCCGGTCTCTGAAACGAACAGGAACACGCAGGGCGCGTTCTTTGGTGTGGAAATACCGCCTTGCTGCTGCCCGCCATGCACCTCATGAATCTGCGAACGGCGGTGATACTCTTTTCCCACTTCAAACACTGCGCATCCCCAAGCCAACCGGACTATCCGGACGCCCAGGCCAAAACCAGAGCGTCGACGATTATTGTTCGTCAGGGATCATAACGGGTATGCGCTCTTGGTTGCAGCCTCGCAAAGGGAGGAAATCAAGGGATCGATGAAAAGATCTAAGGGTACAGAGTGACAGGAGAGCGTTAAAACGGCCGTAAAGCGAGGCGGGTATCTGAGCGACCCTTCACTGGCCGCTTAGGGGAAGGCGGCCACGAAGTGGCCCACCTCCTCCGTTCAGGTCTGTATAAGCTTCAAGCCGCGACTAATGAACGGGCCACACTGAGCTTGGCCGCCAGAGTTTCGCTGTGATTGGCCAGCCACATGTCGTTGAGTAGCTGCAAGTTGAGCCAGAACTCCGGCGTGGTGCCCAATACCTTGGCGAGCAAGAAGGCCGTTTCGGCGGTGACGCCGCGGCGGTTACCGCAGAGCTCGTTAACTGTTTTCCGACCCACGCCCATTGCCTTAGCGAGTTCGCCTTGGGTGATCCCCAAGGGTTCAAGAAACTCTTCTTTGAGCATCAAACCAACACTCGTGGGTTGATGCGCCGGGATCCTCAATGCTTCAGCCATAACGCACCTCATTTTCTCATCACCGGTAGGTATGTGGGTCCAGATAGAGACCTCGGGCCTCACCATGGTCCCACTGAAAGACCAGCCGGTATTGCTTGTTGACCCTGATTGAGCACCATCCCTTCAACTTACCGCTCAAGTGCTCAAACTTATTGCCGGGAGGAACCATAAGATCCTTCTCTCCCTCTGCGGCATGGATGATTTGAAGCTTTCGCCTTAACGCACTCTCTATGTTGCTGGGAATATGCCGTGTTGATTGACCACCAAAGTAATAGTCATCCAACCACTGATCTCTGAACTCACTGATCACGACGAATTGTACCCTGTATCGATACATGTTACAAGCCAGGATACCCGTTGCCTATGGGCCGATCCCTGGCTCCCCCAGTTCGCATCCTATTGTTTTTGATCGCCTTTATTGGTGGCAGCAGTAAAGCCAGACCAATGCCCTTGCCCAGTCCAGCAGAACATACTGGCCGGTAAACGCAACCCTCGAAGGAGGACGCCCGGCGACACAAGCTTGCTGGAAAGCCGCCGCCCGGCAAGGCGGCGGCGCGGGCGGCCGTCAGGCGCCGGAGGGCTCGGGGGCCGCCGAGATCACCAGGCGGCCTTCGCTGACTTCCACCTCCAATTGCGTGCCGATGGCGAAGCCTGCCTCGGCAAGCCAGTAGCCCTTCACGTGAACCCAGGGCACAGGCGGCTTGGGTGGGCGGCTTAGCTGGACGTGGAGCGGGACGCCGGACGAGTAGTACTGGCCGGGGTGGACCTTGAGGTGGCGAATATAGGGAAATTCCCGGTTGGGTTTGGGGGTTTCGCTTTTACCCACGCGGGCGCGTGGCTTATGATTGCGCTCAGCCATGATGGACTCCTCAGAAGTCTGTTATGGTTAGCTACCTTCGGGTGTTGCCGCACCCGAAGGTAGTGCCTTAATAGTAGTCATAAAAAAAGCCACCAGCAATATTCACCTTATAATTTTTTCGAATATTTTTTGCTCTATATTCTCCTGACTGAAATTTTCATTCTTCACCCTTAGCCCATCGCGATAAGATTTATAATTAATCTCCGCCATCTTGAATGCTTGATCAATAGCATTGAGGGTATTAGCCTTTGAGGCCAATCTCATCACTCCATTCATTACGCAATCCAAATAGTCATGTGCATGCTCGATAAGAACATCAATGTAAGTGGGTGTAATACCTTCATGAACCATCATATTTCTGGCCCTATATATTCTTCTTATTTGCCATCCCACTCTTACTTTATGGGCTTCTAGAGCATCGCTAACAGATTTTGGACTGTGGAAAATTGTGAGAATATACTCAAATCTCAAACCCAGCCATACATAACCCCGACAACTCTCCCTGATAATATCTTTACTTTCATTAAATTCATCCAATGCTAGAATCTTCACTGTTTTTGATAGCACATCAGAGCCCGAAATTCCCTTTAGAGCGTTCTTGAAATTTCTGCTATCCCATCTCCACATATCTCTAACGAAAGACAAAACTAAAGAGCAAATATATTCCAGGTTTATAAAAGGAACGATAGAATCAACAACGTGTTCTATATTGGATTTATCGTTAGCCTCTCCCTTGCTTGGAATGAGTGACTCCAATGCAATCCATAAATTTATCATTTGATTCTCGGATGAATCACTCGCAAGGGCCAATGCATGAAGCTCGGCACTTCGATTAAACTTTTGAAAGGAGTCCCTCTTCATCGAAAAACCAGCCATGAATTCATCTAATTTCTTTGCCGCCTTCTCCTTAGTTAAATCTCTACACTTGTGCATAGGGTTTTTACTTTTATTTATTTTTTTACCTCTTCCTAGAGTTTTATTATATACAACCGCTTCAAGAATAGTTTTCGGATGTTCCTTATGGTGATATAACCCAATCAAAGTTTGAAGCAAGTCAACTTTGCGGTCAGCAGCAGACTTTATTGTGTAAGGATCTTCCCCAATAATGCTGTCGATATATAAATATACCCCGCCCTTTCTCACCGAAAATCCGAATCGACTTAGAATCGTCTGTTTTCCGCTAATATTTTTGCATACATCTATGCCTATTTTTTTAGCTGCTTCTGAAAACCCCTCGAAGTAGTCTGGAGCCCGATAAGCCACAAAGAAGTCATGCCTCTCATGGGAGAATACATCCACAAACTGTCTAATATTTTCATTCGATGAGACATTACTGCCGAAGGCGTAGAACATATTCTGAGATTGCTCCCTTATATATCTCTGAGAGAACCCCATATTTAAAAGCGTTGTCACATATCCGCGCACCAAGGCCCTTATATAGTATTCTCTATGCCCCGAAACGACCTCTTCAACCAAGAGTTCTTAGGTCCTTTTTTTATAAGCCACCAAAGAAACTTGGCTATGCAAGAGCTCAACCACCGCCAGCTTACTTGCATTAGATTCTTTGGGATTTCTCAATAATGCCGTAACCTCTCGCAGATCAATAGCTATCAGAGACTGAGCAACTATATCTTTGTTAATATTTTCGCAAAGTTCATCTAAAACGTGCTTCAAATTCGGGGATTTAATACTTCCAGAGTCAACTAAGGAATATGTTTGAAGTGCCTCTTGAATAAGAATACTCGTATTCATAGCTGACGGCTTATATGTGTCAATCGTGTAATCGAAGAGAAGCTCATCCATCATTTGAGCTACTATCACTAGCGACCGACAAGCAATAGGATCACTCCACCTTTTCAAACTTTTGAATCTCATCCCGTCCCCTTTTCTTATCTAAACAAAGCTCGATGATTATCCACAAAAAAAGGCCACCCCAAAAGGAGCGGCCATCACCAAGGAAGCCTTGAATTAAAGAGTAAGGACTAACTCACCACATGGGTTATGCGTCCCCTTTCTTCTTCGCCACCAGCGTGAGGATGTCGTAGCTGGCGACGAGTTCGTCGTCCTGGTTTTTGACCTGCACGTCCCAGACCACCACGCCTTGGGGGGTGCCGTCGGGGGCGGCTTTGCCTTGGTCGATTTTGCGCTTGCACGTCAGGCGGGCCTGAATGGTGTCGCCGGCGCCGACGGGGGTGATGAAGCGGAGGGTGTCGAGGCCGTAGTTGGCGAGGACCGGGCCGGGGGCCGGGGAGACGAAGAGGCCGGCGGCGGCGGAGAGCAGGAAGTAGCCGTGGGCGATGCGTTTGCCGAATTGGGAGTCCTTGGCGGCGATGTCGTCGAAGTGCATGTAGAAGTGGTCGCCGGAGAGGCAGCCGAAGTTGACGATGTCGGCTTCGGTGACGGTGCGGCGGTGGGTGAGCAGGGATTCGCCGATGGCGAGGTCGTCGAAGTGGCGGCGGAAGGGGTGCACGTCGGTTTCGAGGACGTCGGCGCCACGCACGTATTCGCCGGTGACGGCGGCGAGCATAGAGGGAGAGCCTTGGATGGCGGTGCGCTGGAGGTAGTGGCGCACGGCGCGGATGCCGCCGAGTTCTTCACCGCCGCCGGCGCGGCCGGGGCCGCCGTGTTTGAGCATGGGGAGCGGCGCGCCGTGGCCGGTGGATTCCTTGGCGGATTCGGCGTTGAGCACTTGCAGGCGGCCGTGGCGGGCGGCGAGCACGGGGATGGCGCGGGCGGCGTTTTGCGGATCCTTGGTGGCGAAGGTGGTGACCAGACTGCCTTTGCCTTTGTCGGCAAGGGCGATGGCTTCATCCAGGTCGCCGTAGCCCATGAGGGTGCTGACCGGGCCGAAGGCTTCGATGTCGTGGGCGCCGCCTTCCGCATGAGGATCTTTGCTGCGCAGCAGGCGCGGGCCGAAGAAGGCGCCTTTGTCGGTGCCCTGGCCGATGGGCTGCGGGTCGCCGTTGCCGCCGAAGATGCATTCACTGGTGTTGAGCAGGTCGTTGACGGCGGCGGCCACGTCTTCTTTCTGGTCCAGGGAGGCGAGCGCGCCCATGCGCACACCTTCTTCGTCCGGGTCGCCGAGGGTGATTTTTTCCAGGCGCTGGATCAGGCGGTCGGCGAAGGCGTCCAGGTGCTGTTGGGGCACCAGGATGCGGCGGATGGCGGTGCATTTCTGGCCGGCTTTGACGGTCATTTCACGGACCACTTCCTTGGCCAGCAGGTCGAATTCCTCGTCGTCGGGGGTGACGTCCGGGGCGAGGATGGCGCTGTTGAGCGAATCCGCTTCGGCGTTGAAGGGGATGGAGCGGTTGATGATGTTGGGGTGTGCGCGCAGTTTGCGGGCGGTGTTGGCCGAGCCGGTGAAGGTGACCATGTCCTGTTCGTCGAGCTGGTCGAGCAGGTCACCGGTGCCGCCGATGATCAGCTGAAGGGCCCCTTCCGGGAGGGCGCCGGAGTCTTGCATCAGGCGCACGCAGGCGGCGGTGAGGTAGCTGGTGGCGGTGGCCGGTTTCACCAGACACGGCATGCCGGCGAGGAAGTTGCCGGCGAATTTTTCCAGCATGCCCCAGACCGGGAAGTTGAAGGCGTTGATGTGCACCGCGACGCCCCGGCGCGGCACCAAGATGTGGGTGGCGGCGAAGTGGTTTTCCTTGCCGAGGGGGACCACCGGGCCTTCGTGGAGGACGTTGCCGGAGGGCAACTCCTTGCGGCCCATGCTGGCGTAGGCGAACAGGGTGCCGAAGCCGCCGTCGATGTCGAAGGCATTGTCGCCTTTGGTGGCGCCGGTGTGGCGCGACAGTGTGTAGAGCTCTTTTTTGTGTTCTTGCAGGTAGAGCGCCATGGCCTTGAGGCGGGCGGCCCGTTCCTGGAAGTCGAGTTTGAGCAGTTCGCGGGTGCCGGTGGTGCGGGCGTAGTCCACGGCGGCGGCGAAGTCGGGAGCGTCGTCGTGGGTGTGGGCGACGATTTCGCCGTTGATGGCGCTGGCCAGGGGTTTGGCGGCCTGGCTGCCGAACCATTGGCCGGCGAGGTAGCTTTGGAGAACGGTCATGGCGTGGCTCCTTGTTTGTCTGCGTATGGGCGCGGCTTCTTGGGGCCGCGGCCTGTGTTTTGTTTGGGCCGTGGTTTGGCGGAGGAAGGCTGTGCTTCCTGGTGGCCCGTGCCGCGTCTGGCGACGTGCCGGTTTTTGGCCCTGGTTATCGCGACTGAAGTCGCTCCTACAGCGGCTTCGGCTTGAGTTGTAGGAGCGGCTTCAGCCGCGATTGTTTTGATCGAGGCCTACGGCTGATCGAAATCCAGGACCACCTTGTCGGTGACCGGGTAGCTCTGGCAGGAGAGCACGTAGCCGGCGGCGACTTCGTAGTCTTCCAGGGCGAAGTTGTTGTCCATTTCCACTTCGCCTTCCACCACCTTGCAGCGGCAGGTGGAGCAGACGCCGGCCTTGCAGGAGAACGGCAGGTCGGCGCCGTTTTCGTTGGCGGCGTCGAGGATGTTCTTGCTGTCCCGGGGCAGTTCGACGAGCACTTCGCGGCCGTCGGCGATGATGGTGACCTGGGTTTTGGTTTCGTCGGCGGCGACTTCTTCCGGGACGCGGTGTTTGCGCTGGGTTTGCCCTTCCACGCCGAACAGTTCGAAGTGCACGCGGCTTTTGTCCAGACCGTTGGCGATCAGCCGTTCTTTGACGGTCTCCGTCATGGATTGCGGGCCGCAGAGGAAGGCGGCGTGCAGGTTCGGGGTGTCGAGCCAGCGGGAGAAGATGGCGTCGCATTTGTCGGCGTCGATGCGGCCGTTGTAGAGGTCCACGTCCTGCTGTTCGCGGCTGAACAGGTAGATCACGTTGAAGCGGCCCAGGTAGGCGTTCTTCAGGTCGCTGAGCGCTTCGCGGAACAGGGTGGAGTTGCTGGAGCGGTTGCCGTAGAGCAGCGTGAACTGGCTGTGGGGCTCGGCTTCCAGGGTGGTTTTGATGATCGACAGGATCGGCGTGATGCCACTGCCGGCGGCCACCGCCAGGTAGTGGGCCTGGCGCTCGGGATCCAGGTCGATAAAGAAGTGGCCGCTGGGGGGCATCACTTCCAGGGTGTCGCCTTCTTTCAGGTCGCCGTTGGCGAAGCCGGAGAAGCGGCCGCCGGGCACTTTTTTCACCGCCACGCGCAGGTCGCCGTCGTGGACGCCGGTGCAGATGGAGTAGGAGCGGCGCACTTCCTCGCCGTCCATATGGGTGCGGACGATCAGGTGCTGGCCCTGGGTGAAGCGGAAGGTGTCGCGGAGCTCCGGGGGCACGTCGAAGGCGATGGAGACGGCTTCGCGGGTTTCCGGGCGCACTTCACGGATGGTCAGGGAATGAAATTGGTTCATGGCGCGAACTCTTCACTTTTCGGTTTCGAGGGGCCGCGTGCTTGGCGGCGGGCGGCCCGCTCTTGATTCAGGTGGCCGATTCAGGTGACCCATTCAGAGGCACTTGAAGTAATCGAACGGCTCCAGGCAGTCGCGGCACTTGTAGAGCGCCTTGCAGGCGGTGGAGCCGAATTCACTGACCTGCACGGTGTCGGTGCTGCCGCAGTGCGGGCATTCCGCCGGGCCGGGGTCGTGCAAGGTGTCTCGGCCCTGCCCTTTGGGCGGCGGCGCGATGCCGTAGGCCTGGAGCGCGGCGCGGCCCTGGTCGGTGATCCAGTCGGTGGTCCAGGCCGGGGCCAGCACCCGTTCGATGCGCGGGTTCTTGAAGCCGGTATCTTCCAGGGCTTCTTGCACGTCGCGCTCGATCACCTCGGTGGCCGGGCAGCCGGAGTAAGTCGGCGAGACTTTGACCTTGAGGCGGTCGCCCTCCCACTCCACCGCGCGGATCATGCCCAGATCGACGACGCTGACCACGGGCACTTCCGGGTCCATCACTTCGGTGAGGCATTCCCAGGCCCGGGGCAGGTCGTCTTCGCCGAGCGGTACACCTTGGTAGGCCTTGCGCTCGCGATAGATCAGATCACCAGGTTGCATCGGGGTAGGCCCGCGGCAGGTACTGCATCTCGGCCAGCAGGAAGCCCAGATGCTCGGTGTGCTTGCCGTTCTTGCCGTCCATATAGAAGTGGCGCGCCGGTTCCGGCAGCTCCAGGCCGGCCTCGGCGAACACGCGGGCCACTTCGGCGCGCCAGGCGTCGCCCACGTTGCCGGCGCCGATGCCCGCCTCGGCGAGCTGGTCCTCGATCTCGTCGGTGTCGGTGAGCTCACAGGTGAAGCGCCACAGGTTTTGCACGGCGTCGGTGAGACGGCGGTGGCTCTCCTCGGTGCCCTGCCCCAGGCGCAGCATCCATTCGGTGGAGCGGCGGCGGTGGTAGGTGGCTTCCTTGAGGCCCTTGGCGGCGATGCCGGCGATGCGTTCGTCGCTGGATTCGGTCAGGCGCGTGAGCACCAGGTGGTGCCAGACGTCGAAGAAGAACTGCTTCGCCGTGGTGACGGCGTAATCGCCGCGCGGTTGTTCGGCGATCAGCAGGTTGAGGTATTCGCGCTCGTTGCGACGGAACGCCAGGAAGTCGGCATCGTGGCCGTCGTCGCGCAGTTCGGCGACGTAGTCGTACCAGTTGCGCGCCTGGCCGATCAGGTCCAGGCCCACGTTCATCATGGCGATTTCTTCTTCCAGCGCCGGGGCGTTGCCGCACCATTCGCAGAAGCGCTGGGCCAGCACCATGTCGGTGTCGGCCAGGCGCAGAAGGTATTCGGTGAGTGCTTGATCGGTCGTCATCGTCACGCTCCTCACATCTGGTCCACTTCCGGGGGCAGCTTGTAGAAGCTGGCGTGGCGGTAGACCTTGTCGTCGGCCGGGTCGAAGAAGGGTTCTTTCTCGTCGCCGGCGCTGGCGGTGATCCGGTCGGCGGGCACCACCCAGATGCTGACGCCTTCGCTGCGGCGGGTGTATAGCTCGCGGGCGTTTTCCAGGGCCATGGTGGCGTCGGCGGCGTGCACGCTGCCCACGTGTTTGTGGTTGAGGCCGTGCTTGCTGCGCACGAAGACTTCGAAGAGGGTCCAGTCTGCCATTTCGATTTCCGTTGAATTAATTCGGTTTAAGCGGCGTTCGCTTTCTGCTTGTCGGCGTAGGCCACGGCGGCGTCACGCACCCACTGGCCCTCGTCGATGGCTTTCTTGCGCTGTTGGATGCGCTCGACGCCGCAGGGGCTGTGGCCCTTGAGCACGTCGAAGAACTCCTGCCATTGGATTTCGCCGAAGTCGTAGTGGCCGGTTTCCTCGTTCCATTTCAGGTCCGGGTCCGGGGCGGTGCAGCCGAGGAATTCCAGTTGCGGCACGGTCTGGTCGAGGAAGCGCTGGCGCAGTTCGTCGTTGCTGTGGCGCTTGATCTTCCAGGCCATGGACTGGGCGGAGTTGGGCGAGTTGACGTCGGACGGGCCGAACATCATCAGCGATGGCCACCAGAAGCGGTTGATGGCGTCCTGCACCATCTCTCTCTGCTCGTCGGTGCCTTCGCGCATCATGGTCAGCAGGATTTCGTAACCCTGGCGCTGGTGGAAGCTCTCTTCCTTGCAGACGCGGATCATGGCGCGGGAATAGGGGCCGTAGGAGCAGCGCTGCAGCGGCACCTGGTTGACGATGGCGGCACCGTCCACCAGCCAGCCGATGGCACCCATGTCCGCCCAGGTAAGCGTCGGGTAGGTGAAGATGGAGGAGAACTTCACTTCGCCCCGGTGCAGCTTCTCGATTTCCTCGTCGCGGTCGGCACCCAGGGTTTCCATGGCGCTGTACAGGTACAGGCCGTGGCCGGCCTCGTCCTGGATCTTGGCCATCAATTGGAGTTTCCGTTTCAGCGAAGGCGCCCGGGTCAGCCAGTTGCCCTCCGGCAGCATGCCGACGATTTCCGAGTGGGCGTGCTGGGAGATCTGACGAATCAGCGTCTTGCGGTAGCCATCGGGCATCCAGTTCTTGGGCTCGATGCGGACTTCCGCGTCCACCTTCTCCTGGAAGTGGCGTTCTTCCGGGCTCATCTCGTCCAGGCTCTTCAGGCCCTTGCTGCCGGTGTCCACCTGTTGTGCGTACATGGGTGCCTCCTTGATGCGTGGGCGGAACGCCGGGGCGCCGGGGTTTCCGCCATGAATGGCTCCTTTTTATACGACACATAATTTAGTGTCAATATCTCAATTGCGTATCATATTGAAGCGGGCCGCCGACCGGCCAGGATTAACCTGCATAAATCTTTGTTTTTAATGGCAATAATACTGCCCTTTTCAGCATCGTTTCGGGCTCCCGTGCGCGCCCTTCAACCGGGAAACCGTTAACAATACGATACAGAGCCAGCCCCATCCGCCCCCTTCCCTGAGGCAGGAACCAAAAGACAACGCTTTAACACCCGGGGAAGCGGCGGCCCGGCACCGCTTTTGCTACTCTCTTCGCGGGGGCTTTTCGTCGTGAAAGGGGCTGTATGCCGAATGAAATCGTGGTCGCCGGCCTGACGGGCGCGGGCGTGGACACCTGGGCGCTGTGGGGGAAGATCATGGCGGTGGGCGCCACCGCCACCCTGTCCAGCCTGCTGGTGGTGTTCACCGTGGCGCTGTACCGCAATGGCGACCGGGAAGCGCCAGTGGCGCTGCATTTCACGGTGGCCAACCTGTGCGCCACCACCTACGTGGCCGGCGACATCGCGGTGCGCATCTGCCTGATGGAAAACCGCCTGGAAAGCGTCATGGTGCCGTACCGGGTGTCCCTGAGCGCGGTGATCCTATCGCTGGCCTCCCTGGTGGCGCTGCACCAGGTACTGGGTGACCGTCGCATACCATCAAGGCGCTTATTGCCAATCTATCTGCTGGGCGCCCTGTTGGCCGGGCTGTTCTGGGTCGACGACCCACGGCTGGTGATTGCCTCCGACCGGTATCGGGTGACGCCGGTGGGTGTATTCGCGGATTACGGTGTTCTCGCCGGGCCCGTTTACGTGGCCTGCCTGGCGACCCTGGTGGCGGTGGCCTGGGCCATGCTGCGCCGGGCCCGCCGGGCCGAGGGCCGGTTGCCGTGGCGGATGACGGTGTTCGGTTTCACCGTGTTCTTCCTGGCCGGCGTCCACGACACCTTCCGCGAGCTGGGCATGGAGCTGCTGCCCTTCAGCGGCCTCACCCTGGCCTGCGCGGTGTTCCAGATCGGCGCCTTCGCGGCCATGGCCATGCACTACTCCAAGACCCTGCGCGAACGCACCTACCACGACCACCAGATGCGCCGGCTGGCGGACAAGGCCACCCGGGATCCGCTCTCCGGCCTGTTCAACCGGGCCTACATGGAGCAACACCTGGACCGGCTGCCCGCCGAGGGCGCCGGCGGCCTGCTGTTCATCGACCTGGATCATTTCAAGGTGGTCAACGACCGCTATGGCCACGAACGCGGCGACCGGCTGATCCGCGCGGTGGCGGACGGCATTCGCCAGACCGTGCGCGAGCAGGACGTGGCCTGCCGCTGGGGCGGCGATGAGTTCGTGGTGCACCTTAGCGAGGCGGGCAGCGACGCGGCCCTGGCCGTGGCGGAGCGCCTGCTGCGTGCCTTCCGCCACCTGGACCCGGCCGCCCCGGGGCTGGAGATGAGCGCCAGCGTGGGCTTCGCCCAACTCACCGACGGCGACTGGCGCGCCACCCTACGGCGCGCCGACCAGGCGCTGTACCAGGCCAAGGCGGACGGTCGCAACCGGCTGGCCATCGCCCCCTGAGGCTCAGGCGTCGCCGCGCCGGCCCCGCCACACCAACAACCCGGCCCAGGCCACGGAGGCCACCATGATCAGCCGCCCCAGGTTGAGGGTGAGGGAGGCCAGCGCCTTGTCCCAGGCCAGCAGGCCGGTTTCGCCGAGCAGGAATTCCCAGTCATGGAAGCCGTAGGGCGAGGACCGGCCGTAGTTGCCGCCCACCAGGGGCAGCTGGCCGGCGCGGGCATCCGCCATGTAGGGGGCGATGTCGAGGAAGTTCTGGCCGAACCACCACAGGCAGACGGCGGCGCCGAAGGTGTCCGGGCGGCGCAGCAGGGCGATGCCGCAGATCACCGGGATCAGCAGCTGCCCCAGGGTGCCGCCCAGGGAACCGATGAAACGGCCGAACACGCCGAACACCACATGGCCGGCCTCGTGGAAGGGCAGGTTCACGTTGTGCAGGACGCTGGGCTGGTAGCCCAATTCGTGGAGGTTCTGGGTGATCTGGGCGCCGCCCCACACCGCCAGCCCCAACCACAGGAGCGCGTAGGCGGCGGGGTAACGGCGCAGGCTGTCCGGCGGCACGGCGAGGCCGCGCAGCCAGGCCTTCAACCGCTCGCGGCGGTCCGGCCCGGGCGGCGTGCGGCTTTGTCCCAGTTGCCGCTGGCGCTCCAGGTAGGCGTCGTATTTGTGGAACACCAGGCCGCAGCCGTCGCAGGTGGTCTGGCCGGCGGTTCGGGGATGGTCACACTTGGGGCAGCGCATATCACGCCGGGGTCAGGGTGAGCCGCAGGTCGTCGCCCAGGTGGCGCACGTCCGCCCAGCGCAGGCGCACCTGGTCGGCCATGCGATTCAGGGGCAGGTCAAGCAGAGCGCGGGCGTCGCGACCCAGCAGGGTGGGCGCCATGTAAACGATCAACTCATCAAACAGGCCGTCGCGGACAAAGGCGCCGGCCAGGGTGGCACCGCATTCCACCAGCACCTCGTTGCACTCGCGGCGGGCCAGTTCCGCCAGCAGCGCGGTGAGATCCAGGCCGCGACGCTCCTCCGGCCGGGGCGCTTCCGGGGCGCCCTCCGGCCGCGCCGCCAGGGGCAGCACGAGCAGCTCGGCGCCAGCCCGCTCGAGCGCCGCCCGGGGTTCCGCCGGGGCCGCCTCGCCGTGCGCGATCAGGCAGGGGCCGGCGGCGCTGACCACCGGACTGTCCGGCGGCGTGCGCAGGGCCGGGTCCAGGATCACCCGCAGCGGCGGGCGCACCTCGCCGTCGCCGTAATCGTGGTAGCGGCCCAGGGTCCATTGTTCCGGGCGCACCGTGTAGGAGGGCCGGTCGGCCAGCACCGTGCCGATGCCGGTGACGATGGCGGAGCTGCGCGCGCGCAGCCGCTGCACGTCCTCCCGGGCTTGCGGCCCGGTGATCCACTGGGATTCACCGCTGGCCATGGCGGTGCGCCCGTCCAGGCTGGCGGCGGCCTTGATGCGCACCAGCGGGCGCTGGCCGGACATGCGGCGAATAAAGCCCGGGTTGAGCGCCCGCGCCTCCTGCTCCTGCGGGCCCACCTCCACCTCGATGCCGGCGTCGCGCAGCTTGCGCAGGCCGTTGCCGGCCACTTGCGGGTTGGGGTCCTGCATGGCCACCACCACCCGGGCCACGCCGGCCTGGATCAGGGCGTCGGCGCAGGGACCGGTGCGGCCGGTGTGCGAACAGGGCTCCAGGGTGACGTAGGCGGTGGCGCCCCGGGCGGCGTCGCCGGCGGCGGCCAGGGCATAACGCTCGGCGTGGGGCTCACCGGCGCGGGGATGAAACCCCTCGGCGATGACGGCGCCGTCGCGGGCCAGCACGCAGCCCACGCGGGGGTTGGGGTCGGTTGTGTAGAGCGCGCGCCGGGCCAGATAGAGGGCGCGCAGCATGCACTGCTGGTCGAAGGCGGCGTCGCTCATGCGCCGCCCTGGTCGTCACCCGGCTCGCCGTCCTTGCGGCCGCCCTTGCGCAGGCGGTCCACCTCGGCGGCGAACTCGGAGATGTCCTGGAAGCTGCGGTACACGGAGGCGAAGCGCACATAGGCCACGTCGTCCAGTTCCTGCAGGGCCTCCATGACGAACTCGCCCACTTCCCGGGCCGGCACTTCCCGCTCGCCGGTGGCGCGCAGCCGGTGGCACAGGCGGCTGATGGCCGCTTCCAGGTCCTCCATGCTCACCGGCCGCTTTTCCAGCGCACGGAGCATGCCGGCGCGCAGCTTGCTCTCGTTGAAGGGCTCCCGGGTGCCGTCGGATTTGACCACCCGGGGCATCACCAACTCGGCGGTTTCGAAGGTGGTGAAGCGCTCCGAGCAGCTCAGGCACTCGCGGCGACGCCGCACCTGGCCGCCGTCGGCGACCAGCCGGGAGTCGATGACCTTGGTGTCTTGGGCGCCGCAGAAAGGACAATACATGGGAGACCAGTTAATAGTTAATAGTGAACAGTTAACAGCGAAAACAAGGAGGCATTATCGCTGACTTTTTGTGGTTTTGATAATGGCGATCAAGATGCGCAGCAGCTCCCGGCAGTCCACTCGCAGCGACTGGCCCACCTCCGGGGCGAAGTAACCCGCGTCCGAGAGTAAGTCTATCCAGTAATCCGTCTCGTTGGCTTCTTTTAACGCCATGTGCATTTTGTGCACGAAATCAGGCCGGCTTTCCGCGTACTCCGCCTCGCGCACCAGAGCGCCAATGGCCGTGCCACTGCGCAGCAGTTGCTTGCTGAGCACGTATTCCCGTTTCCGGCCCTGCAGATACTGGCAGCTTCTCACCACCCGCAACGCGAAAGCGCGGGATTTCTCCCGCGCCACGAATTTTTCCGTCATCCTTGACGCCTCGTTTTGTTTTCGCTGTTAACTGTTCCCTGTTAACTGTTAACTCATTTCTTAGCGCTCGTAGACCGGCAGGCGCGCGCAGATTTCGGCGACCTTGCCGCGCACGTCGTCGATCACGCTCTCATCGCCCATGTTGTCGAGGATGTCGCAGATCCAGCCGGCCAGGTTGGCGGCGTCCTGCTCGTTGAAGCCGCGACGGGTGATGGAGGGCGAGCCGATGCGCAGGCCCGAGGTGACGAACGGCGAGCGCGGGTCGTTGGGCACGGCGTTCTTGTTGACGGTGATGTGGGCGCGGCCGAGGGCGGCGTCCGCGTCCTTGCCGGTGATGTCCTGCTTGATCAGGCTGAGCAGGAACAGGTGGTTCTCGGTACCGTTGGAGACCACGTCGAAGCCACGCTCGATGAACACGCGGGCCATGGCCTGGGCGTTCTTGATCACGTCCTGCTGATAGGTCTTGAAGGCCGGGTCCATGGCTTCCTTGAAGCAGATCGCCTTGGCGGCGATGACGTGCTCCAGGGGGCCGCCCTGGCCGCCGGGGAAGACCGCGGAGTTGATCTTCTTGAGCAGGTCGTCGTTGGCCTTGCCCATGATCAGGCCGCCGCGCGGGCCGCCCAGGGTCTTGTGGGTGGTGGTGGTGACCACGTCGGCGATGCCCACCGGGCTGGGGTAGACGCCGGCGGCGACCAGGCCGGCCACGTGGGCCATGTCCACCAGCAGCAGGGCACCCACTTCGTCGGCGATGTCGCGGAAGCGCTGCCAGTCCACCACCTGGGAGTAGGCGGAGAAGCCGGCGACGATCATTTTCGGCTTGTGTTCGCGGGCCAGCTCGGCCACCTGGTCGTAGTCGATCAGGCCGGTGTCGTTGTCCAGGCCGTACTGCACGGCGTTGTACATCTTGCCGGAGAAGTTGGGCTTGGCGCCGTGGGTCAGGTGGCCGCCGGCGTCCAGGCTCATGCCGAGCACCGTGTCGCCGGGTTTGAGGGCGGCCATGTAGACGGCGGCGTTGGCCTGGGAGCCGGAGTGCGGCTGCACGTTGGCCCAGTCGGCGCCGAACAGCTCACAGGCGCGGTCGATGGCCAGCTGCTCGACCACGTCCACGTTCTCGCAACCGCCGTAGTAGCGCTTGCCCGGGTAGCCCTCGGCGTATTTGTTGGTGAGGACGGAGCCCTGGGCTTCCATGACCCGCGGGGAAGCGTAGTTCTCGGAGGCGATCAGCTCGATGTGCTGTTCCTGGCGCTCGCGCTCGGCGTCGATGGCGGCCTGGATTTCCGGGTCGAACTCGGCGATGGACATGGATTTCGGGAACATGGGTTACCTGTCGTCGTGCAATGGTGGGTGTCAGGGGCGCGTATTCTACCCAAAACCTGGCCGGATAGCACTTGAAGGGGGTTCAGGTTAACCATGACCGGGGCTCATGATCCGGTGAGCCGGAAGCCGGCGATCAGGTCCGCCAGGGCGGCGGCCTGGCGGCGCATGGCGTCGGCGGCGGCGCTGCCCTGCTCCACCATGGCGGCGTTGTGCTGGGTCATGGCGTCGAGCTCGGCCACCGCTGTGTTCACCTGGTCGATGCCCTGGTTTTGCTCCCGGGCGCCGGCGCCGATGTCGCCGATTACCTGGCTGACCCGGTCGATGCTCGCCACGATCTCCTCCATGGTCCGGCCGGCGCGGCGCACCAGGCCGGCGCCCTTGTCGGTGGCGCCCGCGGAGCGGTCCACCAGCGCGCGGATGTCCCGGGAGGCCTCGCCGGAGCGGCCGGCCAGGGTGCGCACTTCCTCGGCCACCACGGCGAAGCCCTTGCCGTGCTCGCCGGCCCGGGCCGCCTCCACCGAGGCATTGAGCGCCAGGATGTTGGTCTGGAAGGCGATGCCGTCGATGAGGGCGATGATTTCGTTGATCCGGGCGGACGCCTCGCTGATTTCCTGCATGGTGGTTTCCACCTCGCCCATGGCGTCCTGGCCCCGGCGCACCACGTCCACCGCCGATCGCACCAGCTGGCCGGCCTGGTCGGTGGCCCCGGCGGTGCCACGCACGGTGGCGGTGATCTGCTCCATGGAAGCGGAGGTCTGCTGCAGATTGGCGGCGGATTGCTCGGTGCGCGCGGCCAGGTCCTGGCTGCCACGGGCCATGTCCTCGGCGGCGGTGCTGACGCCCACGGCGTTGTCGCGCACCGATTGCAGGGTGGTGTCGATGCGCCCGATGAAGGCGTCGAACTCCCGGGCCAGCTCGCCGATTTCGTCGCCCCGGGGGCTGTCGACGCGGGCGGTGAGGTCGCCGTCGCCCCGGGTGATCTCGCCGATGCGCCGGCTGACCTGGCGGATCGCCTTGGCCATCAGATGCGGGCCAATCAGGGCCAGCGCCATTGCCAGCAGGCCCACCAGGGCCGCGAAGCCGCCCACGATCAAACGCTGCCGGCGGATCTCGGCGGCGGTGCGCGCCGCCAACGCGGCCGTGGTGCGCTCCACCGCCGCGCTGGCCTGCCGGTAGGCCTCGCCGAGGGCCTGGAAGGCGTCCAGGGAATCCCGATCGATTTGCTGGCTGGCGCGCACCACGTTCTGGTCGTCGTAGTAATCGAAGGTGGCCTGGGAGGCGTCGTGCCAGGCCTGGAAGCGTTCGGCGAAGCCTTCAGTGCGCTCGAGCACGGCGGGGTAGCCGGCCATTTCCGCGCGGAACCGCGCCATGCCCTGGCGGGCGTCCTCCACGCTTTGCTGGTAAGCGGCCTTGGCGGCCTTGGATTCCGGGGTGCCGGGGATGTAGCGCAGGTACTCGTTCTCCGCCGAGCGGGCCTGGTAGAGATCCCGGTGGGCGCCCATCACCGCCACGGTGGCGGCGTGGAAGGGGCCGCTGAAGGCGTCCACCCGCTCGCGCAGCGCGTTCACCAGCAGGGCGTCCGCCGCCGCCACCAGCCACAGCGACAGGGCCACGCCGATAAAGGCGAGCCCGTATTTCACACTAATGCGATTGAGTGAGCGAGGCATGACCGACTCCTGAAAAATCCTGAGGAAAGACGGAGTGCAGGATGCCGGCCGGATGTGTCAGATCGGTGAAAAATAACGAAAAGTGCGGGCAATTTGTCGGCAAATTCCCCGAAAAAAACAGGAAAACACCAAAATCCGCCCACACGAAAACGGACCGGCGTCGCCGGCCCGTGTTTCCGGGCGGGCCGGGCCTCAGGCCGCCAGGTCACCCCCTCCAGCGGAGCGATCCGACGGCACCGCGCGCAGAGTGGGCACGGCGCTTTCCCGGTCGCCGCCAGCCGGGGCGCCGTCGCTGAGCCGGAAGCCGGCGATCAGCCGCGCCAGGGCGGCCGCCTGCTGGCGCATGGACTCGGCGGCGGCGCTGGTTTCCTCCACCAGGGAGGCGTTGTGCTGGGTCATGGTATCCAGCTCGGTGACCGCGGTGTTCACCTGGCCAATGCCCTGGCTCTGCTCCTGGGCGCCGGTGCTGATGTCGCTGATCACCCGGGTCACCTTGTCGATGCTCTCGACGATCTCCTCCATGGTGCGCCCGGCGTTCTTGACCAGGCCGGCGCCGTTCTGGGTGGAGGTCACGGAGCGATCCACCAGCTCACGAATTTCCCGGGAGGCATCGCCGGAGCGGCCGGCCAGGGTGCGCACTTCCTGGGCCACCACGGCGAAGCCCTTGCCGTGCTCACCGGCCCGGGCCGCCTCCACGGAAGCGTTCAGCGCCAGAATATTGGTCTGGAAGGCGATGCCGTCGATCATGGCGATAATCTCGTTGATCTTCGCCGAGGCGTCGCTGATTTCCTCCATGGTGGTTTCCACCTCGCGCATCGCTTCCTGGCCGCGACGGGCCACGTCCACGGTGGACTGGGCCATGCCTTCGGCCTGGCGAGCGGCGTCGGAAGTATTGCGCACCGTGGTGGTGATCTGCTCCATGGAGGCGGAGGTCTGCTGCAGGTTGGCGGCGGACTGCTCGGTCCGCGAGGCCAGATCCTGGCTGCCCTGGGCGATCTCGTCGGAGGCGCGGTTGACGCCCAGGGCGTTGTCGCGCACCGACTGCAGGGTGGTGTCGATGCGGTCGATGAAGGCGTTGAATTCCGCCGCCAGCTCGCCGATTTCGTCGCGGCGGTGGCTGTCGATGCGGGCGGTGAGGTCGCCGTCGCCCTGGGTGATCTCGCGGATACGCTGGCTGACCTGGCGGATCGCCTTGGACATCAAATGCGGGCCGATCAGGGCCACCGCCACGGCCATCAGCCCCACCACCACGGCGAAGCCGATCACCAGGGTTTGCTGGCGCGCCACCTGGGCCAGGGTTTCCTCCTCCAGCGCCTGAACGCGGGCGTCCACCGCCTGGCCGGTTTCGTCGTAGAAGCCGCGCAGGGCCTGGAAAGCGCTCAGGGAGTCGCCACCCAGCTGATCCATGGCGCCGCCGATGTCCTGGTCGTCGTAGAGGGTGAACACCTGGGTGGCGTCCTCGCGCCAGGTGCCGTACAGGGCCTGGAAGCGGTCCAGCTGCTCGCCGGTGTCGGTGTATGGCGCCAGCAATTCAGCCACTTTCTTGAGACGGTCCCGGGCCTGGTCCGCGTTCTCCTCGAAGGTCCGGCGGTTGGCCTCCGCCTCGGCGGTTTCCGGCACCGTGGCCAGGTAGGACATCTCCGCGATGCGCGCCTGGTACAGGTCACGGTCGGCGTTGAGCGTCAGCGACAGGGCCTGGTTGAACACCTCCGCCACCTCCACCATGCGGTTCTTCACCGTGTGCACCAGCATGGCATTGGCGGTGACCACCACCAGCAGCGCCAACGCCACGCCGATGAAGGCGGCCCCGTACTTCACATTGATCTGGTTGAATTTGGCAAACACCGCTCGTCTCCCTCATTGCGGGCATCCATGGCGCCCGTCGTTTATTCGTTCCCAGCGCTGGATATCGGCGGCGGCGGCGGGAACTTGAGCGGGCTTTCATCCCGGGCCGGGTTCGGTTAGTTTAGGCGCCATTCCGCCCGCGCCCCGTATGGCGGGCTTTTCATCCCGATTTCAGGCAGTTTCTTTCTATGTCCCAGTACATCTTCACCATGGATAAGGTGGGCAAGGTCGTCCCACCCAAGAAGCAGATCCTCAAGGACATCTCCCTGTCGTTCTTCCCGGGCGCCAAGATCGGCGTGCTGGGCCTCAACGGCGCCGGCAAGTCCACCCTGCTGCGCATCATGGCCGGGGTCGACAAGGACTACATCGGCGAGGCGCGGCCGCAGCCGGGCATCAACATCGGCTACCTGCCCCAGGAGCCGGAGCTGGACCCGGACAAGAACGTGCGCGAGATCGTCGAGGAATCCCTGTCCGAGATCCGTAATGCCCAGGCGCGGCTGGAAGAGGTGTACGCCGCCTACGCGGAAGAAGACGCGGACTTCGAGAAGCTGGCCGAGGAACAGGCCAGGCTGGAAAACATCATCGAGGCCACCGACGCCCACAACATCGAGCGGCGCCTGGACATCGCCGCCGACGCCCTGCGGCTGCCGCCCTGGGACGCCAACGTGGCCAACCTGTCCGGCGGTGAGCGCCGCCGGGTGGCGCTGTGCCGGCTGCTGATGAGCGCCCCGGACATGCTGCTGCTGGACGAGCCCACCAACCACCTGGACGCGGAGTCGGTGGCCTGGCTGGAGCGCTTCCTGCACGAATTCCCCGGCACCGTGGTGGCGGTGACCCACGACCGCTACTTCCTGGACAACTCCTGCGAGTGGATTCTGGAGCTGGACCGCGGCGAGGGCATTCCCTGGAAAGGCAACTACTCCTCCTGGCTGGAGCAGAAGGAGCAGCGCCTGGAGCAGGAAGAGAAGAAGGAAAGCGCCCATCGCAAGACCGTGGAGAAGGAGCTGGAATGGGTGCGCCAGAACCCGAAAGGCCGGCGCGCCAAGAACAAGGCCCGGGTCAACGCCTTCGAGGAACTGGCCAACCAGGACTTCCAGAAGCGCAACGAAACCCAGGAGCTGTACATTCCGCCCGGCGAACGCCTGGGTGAGAAGGTGTTCGAGATCAAGGACGTGGCCAAGCAGTTCGACGGCAAGCTGCTCTATGAGCACCTGGACTTCGCCGTGCCGCGCGGCGCCATCGTCGGCATCATCGGCCCCAACGGCGCCGGCAAGACCACCCTGTTCCGCATGCTCACCGGCGAGGAAACCCCGGACTCCGGCGAGATCGAGGTGGGCGAGACCGTGGACCTGGCCTACGTGGACCAGAGCCGCGAGGACCTGGACCCCAAGAAGACGGTCTGGGAAGAGGTGTCCGGCGGCAACGACATCCTGCGCATCGGCAGCTACGAAATCCCCAGCCGCGCCTACCTGGGCCGCTTCAACTTCAAGGGCGGCGACCAGCAGAAACGGGTCGGCGACCTGTCCGGCGGCGAACGCAACCGCCTGCACCTGGCCAAGCTGCTGCAGCAGGGTGCCAACGTGCTGCTGCTGGACGAACCCACCAACGACCTGGACGTGGAAACCCTGCGCGCGCTGGAAGAAGCGCTGCTCACCTTCCCCGGCTGCGCCATCGTGATTTCGCACGACCGCTGGTTCCTGGACCGGGTGGCCACCCACATCCTGGCCTTCGAGGGCGACGCCCAGGTGGAATGGTTCGAGGGTTCCTACACCGAGTTCGAGGAGTACCGCCGCAAGCAACTGGGCGACGACGCCCTGCAGCCCAAGCGCATGAAGTACAAGCGCATCGAGGTATGAATCGGGCCTCGGAAGACACGCCGCAAGCCGCACGCCGATTCCGGCGCCGGCCCGCGGCGTGTCGCCGGTAGGACGGGGCCGGGCGCGCCATGGCCATCCCGGAGCTGGAAAGTCCCGAATTCCTGGATCGCCTGCGCGCCGGCGACCGTGACGCCCTGACGGAACTGGTGCGCGGGTATCATCCGCGCCTGCTGGCCACCGCCCGCACTCTCTTGAGTCCGGCGGACGCCGAGGAGGCGGTTCAGGACGCCTGGATCGCCGCCCACCGGGCCCTGCCCCGCTTCCAGGGCCGCAGCGCCCTGCTCACCTGGCTCACCCGCATCGTCATTAACCAGGCCCGCATGCAGCTGCGCCGTGGCGGCCGGGAAATACCGTTCGACCCCACCGAGGACGGCGGCGACGCCCTGGACCACCGCTTCAAACCCGGCGGCCACTGGCGGGACCCGCCGCGCCACTGGGACCTCACCGGCCCGGACGCCCTGCTCACCCGGGATGAGCTGCAGCATTGCCTGGAGAAGAACCTGGCGGCCCTGCCCGACAACCAGCGCCTGCTACTGCAGCTGCGCGACGTGCAGGGGCTGGATTTCGACGCCATCTGTCACATTCTGGAGGTCAGTGCATCCAACGCCCGGGTGCTGCTGCACCGGGCCCGGGCCCGCATTTTCCAAATGGTGGATCACTTTCAGGAGACCGGCGAATGCTGAAATGCCGAGATCTGGTCAATCAGGCCGACCTGCTGATCGACGGCGCCGAATTGCGGCCCGGCCGGCGCCTGGCCCTGCGCGCCCATCTGCTGATCTGCCGCCACTGCCGACGCTACCTGCGCCAGCTCGACGCCCTCACCGACCACCTTCACCAACCGCCGCCGCCCCTGAACGAACGCGACACCCGGGCGGTGCTGGAGCGGCTGGAACCACGGCGTTAACGCTTTCAAACCGCTTTCGGGATAGGTTTCAGAGCGGGTATAATGGCGTCATGAATAGAAAACGCGGCACCGCACCTCTTTCCGAGACCAACCCCCATCTCCGCCGGGCAGGCGGCGCGTGGCGTGTTCGTGCCCGCTCCGTGGCCAGTTCCACCGCCATTGAAACCGGCGAATCAGTAAAGGTGATCAAGGCCAAACTCAAAAAACATCCGACTCGGCGTCCCGCAAGGCAGAGCTGACAAACGCTTCCATCGCCCCATAATCCTCACCAAGCCCCTGCTGAATAGCGGCGAAGTAATTATCCCGGTCCCGGTCCCAACTGGAAAAATCCAGCCCCGCCTTACCCGCCTGAAGGGCCATGATATCCGCCAGCAACCGGGCGATGCGCCCATTGCCTTCCCGAAAAGGGTGCACAAGAACAAACTCGACGTGGGTTCTGGCAATCGCGGCAACCAGTTCCTCCTCCGTCATACAAAGACATGGGGTTGATTCCTGGATCATCTGATCCAGCTCCTCGGCGAGACGGGGCAACTGGGCGGCGGCGGCGAACGGAAAGCCATTCTTGCTCATATTGACGGTCCGATACTGGCCCGCCCAGGCGTAAATGCCCCCTAGCCATTCCCGGTGCCAGGCAATGATGTCCTCCATGCCCAGCGTTTCGTCTTCAGTCACGGATTCATACACACTCTGATAGAGATAGTTCAAACCATCGAGCTCAATCTGGTCCATCAGACAGGGGTCGGTAACCCCAAGCTGATTGGCCAGCACCTGTTCCTCCGAGCCCGGTTCCCATTCGCCTTCCGGTGAACCGGCCGTATCGTAGCGTCCCTGATTCACGGCGCCTGCCTCTCGTCAACGAGTGACCAAAGCATCGACGATTCCGGCCCGGGCGCCAAGGCCGCGGCACGGCCAATTGGCCGATAGGCATTCGTTATTTGGCCAGCACGCGCGAAGCGCTTATCCTCTCGGGCAGAATGCTTTCCGACCGCAAGAGGCACCGGCATGACCTCCCCGCCCCGGCACGACGCCGGGCATGATCCCATCCAGGAAACGCTGAACGATCCGTCTCCCCGCTTTGCTTACCGGGAATACGGCGCCGATGGCGTCGGCGGCGAGCAGGCGCTGGCCGCGGAAGTGGCGGTGGCGATCAGCTACAACGGCATCAATCACGCGGTGATGATGGCCACCCCGGAACACTTGGAGGACTTCGTCGCCGGTTTCACGCTGACCGCCGGCCTGGTGGACGACGTCCGCGCCCTCTACGACATCGAGCTGACGGCCCACGACGACGCCATGGAAGTGGCGGTGACCCTGAGCAGCCGCGCTTTCGCCGGCTTCAAGCAGCAGCGGCGCGGCCAGGCCGGCACCGGCGGCTGCGGCCTGTGCGGGGTGGAAGCCCTGGACCAGGCGCTGCCGCCGTTGCCGGTACGCGAGCGGGCGACGCTGCCGCCGCGCGCCCATCTGGACGGGTTGCGCGAGCGCTTCGACGCCACCCAGCGGCTGGCGCGGCACAGTGGCGCCATGCATGCGGCGATTTACGTGGACGGTAGCGGCGAGACGCGCCTCTGCCGGGAGGACATCGGCCGCCATAACGCGCTCGACAAGCTGATCGGCGCCTGCGTGCGCCAGGGCCTGAACCCGGCGGACGGTTTCCTGGCGATCACCAGCCGCTGCGGCCTGGAGCTGATCCACAAGGCGGTGCGCGCCGGGGCCGGCACTTTGGTGAGCCTGTCCGCGCCGTCGTCACTGAGCGTGCGCCAGGCACGCCGCAGCGAACTGAACCTGATTCATCAACCCCGACACGGCGCGCCGCGCCTGTACAGCCCGATACGCTGATCCCGGACATCGGGCCCGGGAACACGGAGAACCCCATGAGTGATCCTCATACCCCCGCCGACCGGTTGCGCTTCAAGCCCTACCCGGGTCCCGCCGCCGGTTGGGGCGCGTTGCGCGCCGTCACCGACCACTGGTTCGAGAGCAAGCAGCCGTTCAAGAACCTGTTCGCCATGGTGAAAACCAACAAGAGCAACGGTTTCGACTGCCCCGGCTGCGCCTGGGGCGAGACGCCCCAGGGCGGCATGATCAAATTCTGCGAGAACGGCGCCAAGGCAGTGAACTGGGAAGCCACCAGCCGCCGGGTGGACGCCGCCTTTTTCGCGAAACACAGTGTCAGCGAACTGCTCGAACACGACGACTACTGGCTGGAATTCCAGGGCCGGCTCACCGAGCCCATGGTCTACAACCGGGCCACGGACCACTATGAGCCGATTGCCTGGGACGACGCCTTCGCACTGATCGCCCGGCACCTGAAGAACCTGGACAGCCCCCACGACGCCGCCTTCTACACGTCGGGCCGGGCCAGCAACGAAGTGGCCTACCTGTACCAGTTGTTCGTGCGCGCCTTCGGCACCAACAACTTCCCGGACTGCTCGAACATGTGCCACGAGGCCAGCGGCGTGGCGCTCTCCGACAGCATCGGCACCGGCAAGGGCACGGTAACCTTCGAGGATTTCGAGAAGGCGGACGCCTTGTTCCTGTTTGGCCAGAACCCGGGCACCAACCACCCGCGCATGCTGGAGCCGATCCGCGACGCGGTGAAACGCGGCGCCCAGGTGGCGGTGTTCAACCCGCTCAAGGAGCGCGGCCTGGAACGCTTCCAGGCGCCCCAGGACCCGAAGGAAATGCTCACCGGCGGCTCCTCGCCCTTGAACACCGCCTACTTCCGCCCGGCCCTGGGCGGCGACATGGCGGCGGTGCGCGGCATGGTCAAATGGCTGCTGCAGTGGGACCGGGAGGCCATGGAGAGCGGCGGCGAGCCGGTGTTCGACCACGCCTTCATCGCCGAGCACACCACCGGCCTGGACGACTACCTGGCGGAGGTGGACGCCACCTCCTGGGAACGGATCGAGGCACAGTCCGGCCTGAGCCGCGACGTCATCGAGCAGGCGGCGCGCATTCACCGCGACAGCAAACGGGTGATCATCTGCTGGGCCATGGGCATTACCCAGCACAAGCACTCCGTGCCCACCATTCAGGAAATCGCCAACCTGCAACTGCTGCGCGGCCAGTTCGCCGAGGGCGCCGGCCTGTGCCCGGTGCGCGGCCACTCCAACGTGCAGGGCGACCGCACCGTGGGCATCGCCGACGAGCCGCCGGCGGCGCTGCTGGACGCTCTGGAAAAACGCTTCGGCTTCCAGCCGCCCCGGGAGCCGGGCTACAACGTGATCACCACCCTGCAGGCCATGGTGGCGCGCAAGCTCAAGGTGTTCCTGGCCCTGGGCGGCAACTTCGCCCAGGCCACCCCGGACACGCCGCGCACCCACGAGGCCCTGCGCAGCTGCGATCTGACCGTGCAGATCAGCACCAAGCTCAACCGCAGCCATCTGGTGTGCGGTACCGAGGCGCTGATTCTGCCCTGCCTGGGGCGCACCGACATCGACCGTCAGGCGGCCGGGCCCCAGGGCGTCACCGTGGAGGACTCTTTCTCCATGGTGCACATTTCCCACGGCCAGCTGAAACCGCTGTCCGAGCAAATGCGCTCCGAGCCGGCCATCATCGCCGGCATCGCCGAGGCCACCCTGGGCAAGACACCGGTGGACTGGTCCGCCCTGGTGGAGGATTACGACCGCATCCGCGATCTGATCCAGGACACCATACCCGGCTTCGACAACTTCAACGAACGGCTCAAACATCCAGGCGGCTTTTACCTGGGCAATCCGGCCCGCGAGCGCCAGTGGCACACCGCCAGCGGCCGCGCCCGCCTGGCCAGCAATTCGCTGCCGGGCAGCCTGGTGGACGACGCGATCCTGGCCCGTGGCGAGGAACCGGATCTGGTGCTGCAGACGCTGCGCTCCCACGACCAGTACAACACCACGGTGTACGGGCTGCACGATCGCTACCGGGGCGTGCACGGTGAGCGCAAGGTGGTGTTCGCCAACCGCGCCGACATCAAGCGCCTGGGCTTCCGGCCCGGCGACAAGATTGATCTGGTGTCCCTGTGGCGCGATGGCGTGGAGCGTCGCGTCAGCGATTTCACCCTGCTGGAGTACGATGTGCCCGCCGGCCAGGCCGCCGCCTACTACCCGGAAACCAACCCGCTGGTGCCCATGGACAGCTACGGAGACGGCAGCTTCACGCCTACCTCCAAGCTGATCGCCATCCGCCTGGAAAAAAGCAGCACCCCGGCGCGCATCGCCTGACGGCGGTGTAACAAAACGCCGCCGGACGCATCCTTCCTTCAAAGCCACGAAGGAAGGATGCCATGTTCGTCACCGACACCGCCCACCGCCGCCAGGCCCGCTGGCCGGCGTTGGGCCCCGCGCCCCTGCCTGGCGCCGGTATCCGGCGCCGGAGGACCGGGCCGTTGATCTTTGCCGGGGCGCCCATTAGCCTAAAATGTCCATGCCTTGCTTCGGGGATCCGAATGGGGGACGACAGCCTGATTACCCCGCTGCTCGCCGCCGGCGACGAATACAACGTTGATCTGGACCAGGACATCCAGGACATTCAGCACATCCTCAATACGCTGCGCTCTCACCTGGGCATGGACGTGGCCTTTATTTCCGAGTTCATCGAGGGCCGCCGCCTGATCCGTTACGTGGACGCCAAGCAACACGCTTCCGCGCTGCGCCCCGGTGATTCCCACGCCCTGCCGGAAAGCTACTGCCACTATATCTCCAGCGGCGAGCTGGACAGCATCGTCCCGGATACCGGGGAAAACGCCGTGACCCGGACCATGCCGGTCACCTCGGAGCTGAACATCGCCAACTACATCGGCGTGCCGATCCGGCTGCCGGACGGCTCCCTGTTCGGCAGCTTCTGCTGCTTCGACCACCAGACTGGCGCCGAGCTGGACCAGCGGGATCTGGCCCTGCTCCACGCCTTCGCGGACTTCGCCGGGCGGCTGATCAGCAAGCAGGAGGAACAGCAGAGCCGGGGGCGCCGCATCAAGGAGACCGTGCTCGACATGCTCGAGCAGCGGCGGCTGAACACCGTGTTCCAGCCCATCTTCCACCTGGGCGAACGCAAGGTGGTGGGCTTCGAGGCGCTGACCCGTTTCCAAAGCGAGCCCTACCGGCCGCCCAATCAGTGGTTCGGCGACGCCCAGCGAGTGGGGCTGGGCCTGGAACTGGAGAAGCTGGCGGTGGAGACGGCCCTGGAGGCGGCGTCGGCGATACCGGCGCCACTGTATGTGTCGCTGAACGTGTCTCCGGCGCACCTGCTCCACGACCATTTCCTGTCCTGTCTGGATCCCTGGCCCGCCCACCGCGTGCTGCTGGAAATCACCGAGCACGCGCGCATCGCCGATTATCAGGCGTTGCGCAAGGCGCTGGTGCCGCTGCGGGACAAGGGCGTACAGATCGCCGTGGATGACGCCGGCGCCGGCTACGCCAGCTTTCAGCACGTTCTGGAGCTGGCCGCGGACACCATCAAACTTGACCTGAGCCTGATTCGCGACATTCATTCCGACCGGGCCCGCCAGGCCCTGGCGGCGGCGCTGATCCGCTTCGCGGAGGTGGTCGGCGCCCGGGTGATCGCCGAAGGCGTGGAATCGGAAACCGAGCTGGAGACCCTGCGTGGCCTGGGCGTGGACAAGGTGCAGGGCTATTTCGTCGGTGAGCCTCTGGACCTGGACCAGGCCTTGCGGCTGGCCGCCCTGGACTGAACCCCACGCTCCCGCTTTCTTTCTTCACGGAGCACAGCCCCCGAGGATGCCAGCATCCCGGGGGCGTCCCCGTCGTTACTGCAAGAGGTCCCACCCGTGCGCGAAGACGTTCAACAGTACTATGGCCAGCACCTGACCGGCAGCCAGGATCTGCAAACCAACGCCTGCTGCGACCAGACGCCGCCGGAACACCTGAAGCCCCTGCTCGCCCTACTCCACGACGAGGTGGTGAGCCGCTATTACGGCTGCGGCCTGGTGGCGCCGGCGGCCCTGGAGGGCATGCGCGTGCTTGACCTGGGCTGCGGCTCCGGCCGCGATGTCTACCTGCTTTCCGCCCTGGTGGGGCAAACCGGTGAGGTGGTGGGCGTGGACATGACCGACGAGCAGCTGGCCGTGGCCCGCCGCCACCAGGACTACCACCGCGAGGCGTTCGGTTTCGACGAGAGCAACGTGCGTTTCCTGAAGGGCTACATCGAGGAGCTGGACGCCCTGGATCTGGAGGATGGCTACTTCGACATCGTGGTCTCCAACTGCGTGATCAACCTGAGCACCGACAAGGCCAAGGTGATCGGCGATGTGAAGCGGCTGCTCAAGCCCGGCGGCGAGTTCTACTTTTCCGATGTGTACGCGGACCGCCGGGTGCCGGCCTCGTTGACCACGGACCCGGTGCTGTATGGCGAGTGCCTGGCGGGCGCGCTGTACTGGAATGACTTTCTCAACCTGGCCAAGGGCGGCGGGTTCGGCGATCCCCGCCTTGTCGAATCCCGGCGGCTGACCGTGGACAACCCGGCCATCGAGGCGAAGCTGGGCAATATCCGTTTCTATTCCGCCACTTACCGGCTGTTCAACATCGAGGCCCTGGAGCCGGCCTGCGAGGATTACGGTCAGGCGGTGGTTTACCGAGGCACGATGGCGGATCAGCCGGAGGCCTTCGTGCTGGACGGTCACCATGTGATGGAGGCCGGGCGGGTGTTTCCGGTGTGCGGGAATACCTGGCGGATGTTGGCGGAGAGCCGGTTCGCCGGGCATTTCGATTTTGTTGGGGATTTTTCCCGGCATTTCGGGATTTTCGAGGGGTGTGGGTTGAGTGTGCCCTTCGAGGAAAGTGACGGTGGTTCGTCGTCCGGTGCTTGTTGTTAGTGAGTGCTTGACCCTCCAGAGGGGCGCGCTGTGCCGTTTCGCCCCTTCGGGACACGCCGTGAATCCGTCCCTGGAGGCTCTTTTCAGACATCCCTGTCTTCAAAGGTCCCGAAGGGGCGAAACGGCACAGCGCTATCCGGAAACCTCAGCGCTCCGGCAATTCGGATTCAGGAGAGGTTATGAGCATTAAGAAGGTGGTGTTGCTGTTGGTGATCGTGGCGCTGGTGGCGGGCTACTTCATCCTTGATGTGGGACGGTTTCTGAGTCTGGATTACTTGAAGGAGCAGCGCGGGGCGTTTCAGGCGCTGGCCGGGGAGTATCCGGTGGCGGTGCTGGGCGGATTTTTCGCGTTGTATGTGCTGGTGACGGCGTTGAGTTTGCCGGGGGCGGCGATCATGACGCTGGCGGCGGGGGCGTTGTTCGGGTTCTGGGTGGCGCTGTTGCTGGTGTCGTTCGCGTCCAGCGTGGGCGCGACCCTGGCGTTTCTGGCGGCGCGGTTCCTGTTCAAGGACGCGGTGCAGGAACGGTTCGGTGAACGGCTCAAGAAGATCAACGCCGGGGTGGAGAAGGACGGCGCCTTTTATCTGTTTACCCTGCGGTTGATTCCGGCGTTTCCGTTTTTCGTGATCAATCTGGTGATGGCGCTGACGCCGTTGAAGACCTGGACGTTTTACTGGGTGAGCCAGCTGGGCATGCTGGCGGGGACCGCGGTGTACGTGAACGCGGGGACCCAGCTGGGCGAGCTGGAGCGGCTGTCCGGCCTGCTGTCGCCGGGGTTGCTGGGGGCGTTCGTATTGCTGGGCCTGTTTCCGTGGCTGGCCAAGGCGGTGCTGGCGGTGGTGCAGCGGCGCAAGGTGTATCGCGGTTATCGAAAGCCCGAAAAATTCGATCGCAACCTGATCGTGATCGGCGCCGGCTCCGCCGGCCTGGTGAGCGCCTACATCGCCGCCACGGTGAAGGCGAAGGTGTCGTTGATCGAAGCGGACAAGATGGGCGGCGACTGCCTGAACACCGGCTGCGTGCCGTCCAAGGCGCTGATCAAGAGCGCGTCCCTGGCGCATCTGGAGAAAGTGCCGGAGCGCTATGGCTTCAAGCGCATCACCACGGAGTTCGACTTCGCCGACATTCAGGCACGGATTCGCGACGTCATTGGTCGCATCGAACCCCACGATTCCGTGGAGCGCTACAGCGCCCTGGGGGTGGACTGCATTGAGGGCCGCGCGCGGCTGGTGTCGCCCTGGGAGGTGGCCATCGACACCGCCGATGGCGAGCGCCGCCTGAGCGCCCGGGCCGTGATCATCGCCACCGGGGCGCGCCCCCTGGTGCCGCCGATTCCGGGCATCGACGAGGTCACCGTGCTGACCTCGGAAAACCTCTGGCGCCTGGACAGCCAGCCGCGCCGGCTGGTGGTGCTCGGCGGCGGCCCCATCGGCTGTGAGCTGGCGCAGAGTTTCGCCCGCCTGGGCAGCACCGTAACCCAGGTGGAACAGTCCCCCCGGGTGCTGCCCCGGGAGGACGAGGACGAGGCGCGGGTGGTGGCCGACGCCCTGGGCGAGGACGGCGTGACCTTGCTCACCGGGCACCGGGCGGCGCGCTTCGCCGTGGAGGACGGGGAGCAGGTGCTGTACGCGGAAAGCCGGGATGGCGAGCGGCGGCTGCCGTTCGACGCGGTGCTGGTGGCGGTGGGCCGGCGCGCCAACACCGCCGGTCTGGGGCTGGAGGAACTGGGCATCGGCACCCGCGACAACGGCACCCTGGACCTGGACGAACGCCTGCGCACGCGCTTCCCCAATATCCACGGCTGCGGCGACGTGGCCGGCCCTTACCAGTTCACCCACGTGGCCGCTCACCAGGCCTGGTACGCCGCCGTGAACGCCCTGTTCGGCCGCCTGAAGACCTTCAAGGCGGATTACCGGGTGATTCCCTGGGCCACCTTCACGTCACCGGAGGTGGCGCGGGTCGGGCTCAACGAGGACGACGCCCGCGCACAGGGCATCCCGGTGGAGATCACCCGCTACGGCATTGATGATCTGGACCGCGCCATCGCCGATGGCAGCGACCGGGGCTTCGTGAAAGTGCTGACGCCGCCGGGCAAGGATCGCATTCTCGGTGTGACCATCGTCGGCGAAGCGGCCTCGGATCTGATCAGCGAATACGTGCTGGCCATGAAGCACGGCCTCGGGCTGAACAAGATTCTCGGCACCATCCACATCTATCCCACCCGGGCGGAAGCGAACAAGTTCGCCGCCGGCGAATGGAAACAAGCCCACAAGCCGGAAAAACTGCTGCGCTGGGTGCAACGTTTTCACGATTGGCAACGCTGAAGTGAGCAGCGCGTGAACAGTCAACGGAATGGGAGCAGTTCTAGGCGCCAACGCTCACTCCAACGCCACGCCGAAGCGGGTATCCTGAAGCGTAATTCGTTCAGGAGGCCCGCCATGCGTCCGTCCCGCTGGCTCTTTGTTTTGCTGCTTGTGTTCTGGGCGTCGGCGCCGGCCGGCGCCGACGCCGGTTTCGACCATGGCGCCTGGAACACCTTGCTCCAGGAACACGTTGAATGGCGCCGGGACGGCGTCGCCTCGGTGGTGGACTACGACGGCTTCGCCGCCGACCGGGACGCCTTGCGGGCCTACCTGGACGCGCTCGGCGCGCTGAGCGAAGCGGGTTTCCAACGTCTCGACCGCGACGCCCGGCTGGCCTTCCTGATCAACACCTACAACGCCTTCACCGTGGAACTGATTCTGCGCCAGACGCCGCGCCCGGACTCCATTCGCGACATCGGCTCGATCTTCCGCGGCCCCTGGAAGCAACGCTTTTTCACCCTGCTGGGTGAGGAACGCACCCTGGACGAGCTGGAGCACGAAATGATCCGGGGCAACCCGGCACTGATGGACGAGCGCATTCATTTCGCGGTGAACTGCGCCTCGGTGGGCTGCCCGGCGCTGCGCCCGGAGGCCTACACCGGTGCCCGCCTGGAGGCTCAGCTCGCCGACGCCACCCACCGTTTTCTTTCCGACCGCCAGCGCAACCGGTACCGGGACGGCACCCTGGAAATATCACCGATCTTCGACTGGTACGAATCGGACTTCGAAGCCGCCGCCGGCGGCCTGGACGCCTGGCTGGCGAACCACGGCGACGCCCTGGCGCTGCCCGACGCCGCCCGCTCCGCGGCGCGGGACGGCGACCTGGACATCGACTTTCTGGACTACGACTGGTCGCTCAATGACGGCGGCGGGCGCTAGCCGATCTGCACCTGATCCTCGGTAAAGCGCACCTTGGCGGGGCGCGGGCGCGCCAGGGCATAGGCGAACGCCAGGGGCCCGATGCGGCCCACGAACATAAGCAGCATGAGAACGCCCTGGGCGGGCGCCGACAGGTCCGCGGTGATGCCCCGGGACAGGCCCACGGTGCCGAACGCGGACACCGCCTCGAAGAACACGTCCAGCGGCGCCTGCTTCGGCGCCAGCACCACCAGGATGAACCCGGCCAGGGCCAGCAGGATCAGGCTCAGCATGACCACCGCATGGGCACGGAACACCGCGTCCCGGGCCACCGCGCGGCGGAAGATGGTGGTCTGCGCATTGCCCATGAGGAAGGCCCGGGTGGACAACAGCAGCACCATGAAGGTGCTGACCTTGATGCCCGAGGCGGTGGAGTTGCTGCCACCGCCGATGAACATCAGGAACATCACCAACAGCATGGCGGGCACGCCCAGGCCCGCCGTGTCCACCGTGTTGAAGCCGGCGGTGCGCGGCGTCACCGCCGTGAACCAGGCGGCCCAGAAGCGCTCGCCCACCGGCAACGCCCCCAGGGTGCGGGCGTTGTTCCATTCCAGCAGCAGGACCAGTAAGCCGCCGCCCACCGCCAGCACCAGGGTGCCCACCAGGGTCAGCTTGCTGTGCAGGGTCAGGGCACGGAAACGGCGGCGGCGCCACAGGTCCACCACCACGGTGAAGCCAAGCCCGCCGATGATGAACAGCGCGGTGATCACCAGGTTGATCAGCGGATGGCCGGCCCAGGCCGAGAGGCTCCCCGGCAACAGGCCGAAGCCGGCGTTGTTGAAGGCGGAAACGGCGTGGAACAGGCTGAACCAGAGCCCTCGGGCCCAGCCCATTTCCGGCACCCAGACGGTGGCCAGCAGGGCCACGCCCACCGCCTCCAGGGTGAAGGCGAGCAGCGCCACATGGCGCACCAGGGCGAGCACATCCCCCGGCGAGGTCTGATCCAGGGCCTCGCGCACCAGGCGCTGGCCACGCAGGCCGAAGCGCCCGCCCAGAGCCATCACGGTGAGGGCGGCGAAGGTCATCAGCCCGAGGCCGCCCAGGTGAATCAGCACCAGCACCACGGCCTGCCCGAACAGGGTGAGCTGGGCGCCGGTGTCCACCACCACCAGGCCGGTGACGGTGACCGCCGAGCAGGCGGTGAACAGGGCCTGCCACAGGCTCAGGCCATCCACGCTGGCCACCGGCAGCCACAGCAGCAGGGCACCGAGCACGATCAGCACGGCGAAGCTGGCCGCCAGGATCACCGGCGGCCCGTAGCGCCAGGCGCGGCGCAACTGGCGGGCGGCGCGGCCGCGCAGGCCCGGGTGCCAGGTCCTCACAGGCTGGCCGAGAAACGCCGCAGGGCCTGCTCCTCGCCGACCAGCACCAGGTGGTCGTTGCGGCGCAGGCGCTGTTCCGGGTCCGGGCTGAGGCTCACGCTCTGGCCGTGTTTGATGGCCAGCAGACGCACCTCGAAGTCGTCGATGCGCAGGTCGGAGAGCGGCCGGTCCTCAAGCACTTCCCCGGGACGGATCTCGATGACGAAGTAGTTATCGCCCAGCCCGATGTAGTCGAGCATGTTGGGGTGGGCCAGGCTCTGGGCCACGCGCAGGCCCATTTCGTATTCCGGGTGCAGCACCCGGTCGGCGCCCAGCTTCTCGACGATCTTGTGGTGGGTGGGGGTAATCGCCTTGACCCAGACCTCCTTGGCCTCCTGGGATTTGACCATCATGGTGCACAGGATGCTGGCCTCGATGTGGGCGCCGATGGCCACCAGCACGGCATCGAAGCGGTGCAGGTCCAGTTCCGCCAGGGCGTCCTCGTCGGTGGCGTTGGCGATCACCGTCTGGGTGAGCTTGTCCGCCAGGTGGTTGGCCTTGTCCGGATCGCTGTCCACGCCCAGCACTTCGTGGCCCAGGCGCATCAGCTCCACGGCCACCGCCTCGCCGAAGCCGCCCAGGCCGATTACCGCGAATTGCTTCTTCATGCGCGCTCCTTTTCCTCTCCGTAGTCGCGACTGAAGTCGCTCCTACTACAATTGTTCCAGGGCTTCGGAGAGGGTGCTCACGGCGACCACCTCCACGCCCTCCGGCATCTGGCGGGGCAGATTGGCCTTGGGAATGATGGCCCGTTTGAAGCCGTGTTTCACCGCCTCATGGAGCCGCTCCTGGCCCTGGGGCACCGGGCGGATCTCGCCGGACAGGCCGATCTCGCCGAACACCACCAGGTCGCGGCCCAGGGGCCGGTCCCGGAAGCTGGACACGATGGACAGCACCAGGGCCAGGTCGGCGGCGGTCTCCGCCACCTTGACGCCGCCCACCACGTTGGCGAACACGTCCTGGTCGCCCACCTGGATGCCACCGTGGCGGTGCAACACCGCCAGCAGCATGGCCAGGCGGTTGGCTTCCAGGCCCACGCACACCCGCCGGGGGTTGCCGAAGTGGCTGGCGTCCACCAGGGCCTGCAGCTCCACCAGCAGCGGCCGGGTGCCTTCCCAGACCACGGTGACCAGGGAGCCGGCGGCGATTTCGTCGGCGCGGTTGAGGAAGATGGCGGAGGGGTTCTTCACTTCCTTCAGCCCCTCGCCGGTCATGCCGAACACGCCCAGTTCATTGACCGCGCCGAAGCGGTTCTTGAGGCCGCGCAGGGTGCGGAAGCGGGAGTCCGTGGAGCCCTCCAGCATCAGCGAGCAGTCGATCATGTGTTCCAGCACCTTGGGGCCGGCCAGGGTGCCGTCCTTGGTGACGTGGCCCACCAGCAACAACACGGTACCGGTTTGCTTGGCGAAGCGCGTCAAGGCGGCGGCGCACTCGCGCACCTGGGCCACCGAGCCCGGCGCCGATTGCAGGCCGGCCAGGTACATCACCTGGATGGAGTCCACCACCAGCAGGCGGGGGCGCTCCTTGCGGGCCAGGTCCAGAATCTGTTCCACGTCGGTTTCCGCCGCCAGGCGCAATTTTTCCTTGGGCAGCTTCAGGCGATCGGCGCGCATCGCCACCTGGGACAGGGATTCCTCGCCGGTCACGTACAGGCACGACTCGGTGTCCGCCAGCCGGCACATGACCTGCAGCAGCAAGGTGGATTTACCCGCCCCCGGATGCCCGCCGATGAGGATCGCCGAGCCCGGCACCAGGCCGCCGCCCAGCACCCGGTCCAGCTCGCCCATGCCGGTGCCAATGCGCGGCGTTTCCTCCAGGACGATCTCGTCGAGGTTGCGCACCTCGGTGAGCTCGCCGCTGTAACCGGTGCGCTCGGCGCCACGGCTTTTCGGCGTGGCCGGATCGACCACGAATTCCTGTAGGGTGTTCCAGGCACCGCAGGCCGGGCACTGGCCCTGCCATTTGGGGAAGTCGGCACCGCACTCGGTGCACACGAAAGCGGTTTTCTTTTTCGCCACGACGGCTCCTTTATTCGCCCTGCAGGAGCGCCGCCCAGTCGCTCCTACAGTGGCGGTATCACGATTCGGTGATCACCCGCACCGGCCGGGCGGTCACCTGGCAGAACAACTCATAGCTGATGGTACCGCAGGCGGCGGCCACTTCATCCACGGACACCACGTCACCCCACAATTCCACCTCGTCGCCGACGCGGGCGTCGATGCCGTCCAGGTCCACGGTGATCATGTCCATGGAGACGCGCCCGGCCAGGCGGGTACGCTGGCCGTTCACCGCCAGGGGCGTGCCGTTGGGGGCATGGCGCGGATAGCCGTCGCCGTAGCCCACCGCCACCACGCCGATGCGCCCCGGCGCCGTGGCGGTCCAGGTGGCGCCGTAGCCGACGCTGTCGCCGGGTTGCACCGGGTTGATGGCGATCAGGCGGGCGCTGAAGCGCTGGGTGACGCGCAGATCCAGATCGGCGGCGGCGCGCCAGGGGAACGGCGACGAACCGTACAGCATGATGCCCGGGCGCACCCGCCCGACGCGGGCCTCCGGGTAGCGGATCAGGGCGGCGGAATTGGCGGCGCTGAGCGGCACGCCCAGTTCCTCGGCCAGGGCGCGGGCCAGCTCCAGCTGGCGGGGGGTGAGCGGGTCGTCCTCCAGGTCGGCGCCGGCGAAGTGGGTCATCACGCCGAGCAGCCGCACGCCCTTGAGCGCCCGCAGCCGGGCCGCCTGGGCGCGGGCCAGGTCCGGCGCCATGCCGAGCCGGTTCATGCCGGTGTTGACCTTGAGCCAGACGCCCACCGGCTGGGGCCGGGCGGCCAGCAGATCCACCTGCCAGGGGGAATGCACCACCACCTCGGCGTGCAGGCGGGCGGCCAGGGCCAGTTCCTCGGCGTCGAAAAAGCCCTCCGCCACCAGCAGCGGGTGGGCCAGCCCCAGATGGCGCAGGGCCTGGGCCTCTTCCATCACCGCCACGCCCAGGCCGTCCACCTGGTGGGCCAGGGCCCGGGCGGCCAGCCCCAGGCCGTGGCCGTAGCCGTCCGCCTTGACCATGGCGAACACCCGCGCCTTGCCGGCCAGGGCGCGGGCCCGGCGGGCGTTGTCGGCGAGCGCGCCGGGACGCAGCTCAAGCAAGGTACCGCGCATGGGCCGCCCCCTACTCGTCGCCGCTGTATTGCTGGTAATACTCCGGCGCCAGGTCGTCGAAGCGGGTGAACTCGCCGCGGAACGCCAGACGCACGGTGCCGATGGGGCCGTTCCGCTGCTTGCCGATGATCACCTCGGCGATGCCCTTCTCCACGCTGTCCTGGTTATAGACCTCGTCGCGGTACAGGAACATGATCACGTCGGCGTCCTGCTCGATGGCGCCGGATTCCCGCAGGTCCGACATCACCGGGCGCTTGTTGGGGCGTTGCTCCAGGGAGCGGTTGAGCTGGGAGAGCGCCACCAGCGGGCAGTTCAGCTCCTTGGCCAGGCCTTTCAGGGAGCGCGAGATCTCGGAGATCTCGTTGACCCGGCTGTCGGCGCCGGGCACCTGCATCAGCTGCAGGTAGTCGACCATGATCATGCCCAGCTCGCCGCCGCATTCGCGCGCCACCCGGCGCGCCCGGGCGCGCATTTCCAGGGGGCTCAGGGCCGGAGTGTCGTCGATGTAGAACTTCTGCTCGCTGAGCATCTGGATCGCCGAGGTGATGCGCGGCCAGTCGTCCTGCTCCAGGCGGCCGGAGCGGATCGCGCCCTGGTTGATGCGCCCCAGGGACGACAGCATCCGCATCACGATGGAGTCGGCGGGCATCTCCATGGAGAACACCAGCACCGGCTTGTGAGCCTTGAGGGCGGCGTTTTCGCACAGGTTCATGGCGAAGGTGGTCTTGCCCATGGACGGCCGCCCGGCCACCACCACCATGTCGGCGGGCTGCAGGCCGCCGGTCATCTTGTCCAGCTCCTCGAAGCCGCTGGTCAGGCCGGTGAGGGCGTTCTTGTTCTTGTACAGCTCGTCGATGCGGTCCACCGCTTTCTTGAGCACCGACTTGATGTTCTGCGGGCCATCGCCCTTTTTCTGCTGCTCGGCGATTTCGAAGATCGCCGATTCCGCGTCGTCCAGAATTTCCAGGGACGGCTTGCCCTTGGGCTGGAAGGACTGGTCGGCGATGCCGTGGGACACCTGGATCAGCTGCCGCAGAATGCTGCGCTCACGGACGATGTCCGCGTAGGCGGTGATGTTGGCGGCGCTGGGCGTGTTGCGGGCCAGCTCCGAGAGGTAGGCCATGCCGCCGGTTTCTTCCAGCTGCCCGAGATGGGTGAGCGCCTGGGACACGGTCACCAGGTCGCTGGGCTTTTCCTCTTCCACCAGCTGGCCGATCACTTCGAAGATCTGCCGGTGTTCCTTGCGGTAGAAGTCCTTGACCCCGACCCGCTCGGCCACGTCGTCCCAGGCGTCGTTGTTGAGCAGCAGGCCGCCCAGCACCGCCTGTTCGGCTTCCAGGGAATTGGGGGGAACGCGCAGGTTGTCCGGCAGGTGGTCGTCCAGAGTGAGGGGTTCGGTCATGGTGGGTCCGCATGGCGTAAACGAAAAAGGCACCGCCCGAGACCGGACGGTGCCCTTGATTCTGTCACCGCGCCCCCGGCCGGGCAAACCCGACCGGGGCGCTGGCGGCGAGCCCCCTTATTCCTGGGGCACCACCGTCAGCGTGATGGTCACGGTCACGTCGGCGTGCAGGGTCAGGTCGATCTCGTACTCACCGGTCTGGCGGATCGCGCCATAGGGCAGTTTGACCTCGGCCTTGGCCACTTCCACGCCGGTCTGCTCGGTGATGGCATCGGCGATGTTGGCGGTGCCCACGGAGCCGAACAGCTTGCCTTCGTCGCCGGACTTGGCGGCCACGGTAACGCTGGCTTCGGCCAGCTTCTCGGCGCGGCTTTCGGCGGCGCCCAGTTGCTCGGCGGCTTGCTTCTCCAGCTCGGCGCGGCGCGCTTCCACCTCGGCCAGGTTGTCCTTGGTGGCGGGCAGGGCCTTGCCTTGCGGGATCAGGAAGTTACGACCGTAACCGGGGCGAACGTCCACCACGGAGCCCAGGTCACCCAGGTTCTTGATGGTTTCCAGCAGGATCACTTGCATGACGGTCCCCTCGGCTTAATTGTCGTGGCTGTCGGAGTACGGCAGCAGCGCCAGGAAGCGGGCCTGCTTGACAGCGGTGGCCAGCTGACGCTGATAGCGCGCCTTGGTGCCGGTGATGCGGCTGGGCACGATCTTGCCGGTCTCGGTGATGTAGGCTTTCAGGGTGTCGAGGTCCTTGTAGTCAATGAACTCAACACCTTCCGCGGTGAAGCGGCAGAACTTGCGACGGCGATAAAAACGGGCCATGGATAATTCTCCTCTCGATTCCTTAGTCCAGGGGCACCAGTGTTTCCGCAATCAACTGCACCCGGTCGCGGGCTTCGCCCTTGTAACCGGCCCGGCTGAGAAACCCCGTCACCTTCACGTTTTGTCCTTCGCGGAGCCCCTGGATCAGCCCGGTCTTGCGACCGACCAGAACCACGGCGAGGCGTACCTGGACTTCACGGGGGTGACCGTCTTCCTCCTGCCGGGAGCGGTGTTCCAGCCAGAACCGCTGGCGGGGCACACCGGCCGGAGTAACCGCCGCCTGTTCCAGGCGGGCGATGACGCCGGTCATCTGGCAGTGATTGCCGTCGGAAATCAGCTGGCGGCCTCCTCCTTCTCGTTGGATTTCGCCAGCGGCGAGGCTTCGGGGATGGCCCGATGACGGCGAACCACGAGGTGACGGATTACGGCATCGTTGAACCGGAAGGTGTTTTCCAGTTCGGCGAGGGTGTCGCCGTCACATTCGATGTTCATCAGCACGTAGTGTGCCTTGTGGATCTTGTTGATCGGGTAGGCCAGCTGACGGCGGCCCCAATCTTCCTGACGGTGGATGGTGCCACCACCATCGGTAACGATGGCGCTGTAACGCTCCACCATGGCGGGCACTTGTTCACTCTGGTCCGGATGGACCAGGAACACGACTTCATAATGACGCATTGTGGTCTCCTTTCGGATTGCGCAGCCTCCCGCGGTGTGCGGTGAGGCAAGGAGTCCGTTCCCCCGGCGGACCGGGAAAACGGAAGGGCGGGGATTCTAGCCCAGACCGGGCGCGGGCTCAAGCCGGATCGCGGCTTGAGCCACGATCAAGACCGGCCAGCAGGTGGAACAACACCACCCCGGTGGCCACGGACACGTTCAGGCTTTGCACATAGCCGGCCATGGGAATCGCCAGCAGATCGTCGCAGCGCTCCAGAGTCAGGCGCCGCAGGCCCTCGCCCTCGGCGCCCATGACCAGGGCCAGGGCCGCCGGCGGCCGGTACTCGAACAGCGAGGCGCTGTGCTCCTGAAGCGCGGTGCCGGCCACCCGGATGCCGCGTTCCTTGAGGCCCTCCAGCAGCCGCGCCAGGTTGCCCACCTCGAAATACGGCAACGATTCGGCGGCGCCGGCGGCGCTGCGGCAGGCCACCGGGGTCAGCCCGGCGGCGTGACGGCGCGGCACGATCACCGCGTCCACCCCGGCGGCGTCGGCGCTGCGCAGGCAGGCGCCCAGGTTATGCGGGTCGGTGACCCCCTCCAGAATCAGCAGCAACGGCGGACGGCCCAGGCGGTCCAGATGATCGGCCAGGGCGGCATCGTCGCCGGGCCGGCGCGGCCGGGCCCGGGCGGCCACGCCCTGGTTCTGCGGGCCGGCCAGCTTGTCCAGGGACTCACGGCGCGCCAGCTGCACGGCGATGCCCTGATCCCGGGCGGCGATCATCAGGGTTTCCAGGCGGGCGTCGCCGCGCCTGGCGCGGCTGTCCAGCACGAACAGCTCCAGCACGCCCTCGGGGCGGTGCCGCAGCAACGACTCCACGGCATGGATGCCGGAGTACATCAGCGGCTTGGCCTGGCCGCCCTTGCGGGCGGCGGCCTTGCCGGCCGGACGGCGCGGCGCGTTCGGGTCGCTCATGGCGGCCGGTCTCAGCGACGCCGGCGGCGCTTGCCGGCGCCACCCTTGCCGTCGCCTTTGGCGTCACCCTTGCCGCCCTTGGGGATCTCGCCACGGGCCAGCTTCTCCCGCTCGGAGCCGGCTTTCTCGGAACCACCCTTCTCGGAACCGCTATTGTCGGAACCACCTTTGTCGGAACCGCTTTTGCCACCCTGCCTGGCGGGCGCCTTCTTCTTGCGGCTGGCGGCTTTCTTCTTGCCGCCGCCGCGCCGGCCCTTGGCCGGGGTGCTGCTGATCAGCTCCAGGTCGATCTTGCGCTCGTCGGTGTGCACGCCGGCCACCTTCACGCGCACGCCGTCACCGAGGCTGAAGCGGCGGCCGGAGGACTCGCCGATCAGCGCCATGTTGACGTCGTCGAAGTGGTAGTAGTCGCTGTCCAGGTTGGCCACGTGCACCAGGCCGTCGATGTGCAGGTCCTGGATCTGGATGAACAGGCCGAACGCGGCCACGCCGCTGACCACGCCGTCGAACTCGCCGCCCAGATGATCCTCCATGTACTGGCACTTGAGCCACTGGACCACGTCGCGGGTGGCCTCGTCGGCGCGGCGCTCGGTCATCGAGCAGTGCTCGCCCATGGCGACCATGTCGCTCTGGCTGTACGGCAGGATGTGGTCGCGGGGGATCGCCGGCAGCTCACCGGGGTTGTCCGCGTGGGGCGTCTCGGCGCCGCCACGGATCAGATAGCGGATGGCGCGGTGCACCAGCAGGTCCGGGTAGCGGCGGATCGGCGAGGTGAAATGAGTGTAGGCGTTGTAGGCCAGGCCGAAGTGACCCTTCACTTCCGCCTCATACTTCGCCTGGGTCATGGTGCGCAGCATCATGGTCTGGATCACCTGGCGATCCGGACGCTCGTCGATGGCCTCGCCCAGCTCCTGGAACACCCGCGGCGTGATGGAACCCTCCGACCAGGCCAGGCTCAGCCCCAGGCCGCCGAGGAACTGCTGCAGGTTCGCCAGGCGTTCTTCCTTGGGCGGCTCGTGATTGCGGAACAGGGTCGGCACGCCGGCCTTTTCCAGCAGGCGGGCGGCGCAGATATTGGCCGCCAGCATGGCCTCCTCGATCATCACGTGGGCCACGTTGCGGTGCACCGGCACGATGTCGCGGATCTTCTGATGCTCGTCGTAGAGGATGCGGCTTTCGTCGCTCTCGAAATCGATGGCGCCGCGCAGCTCACGGCGGCGACGCAGAGCGGTGTACATCTCGTGGAACGCCCAGATGGAATCCAGGGATTCATCGTCCAGGCTCTCCACGGTCTTCACCGCCAGCGCCGATTCCGGTTCCTCGATGACCGCGCCCACCTTGGTGTAGGTCAAACGGTGACGGGAACGCATCACGCCCTCGCGGAACACGAAGCGCGATACCCGGCCGTTGGCGGACACCAGCATGTCACAGTACAGGCACAGCCGGTCCACGTGAGGGTTCAGCGAGCACAGGCCGTTGGACAGGGCCTCCGGCAGCATGGGCACCACCCGGTTGGGGAAGTACACGGAGTTGCCGCGTTTGTGGGCTTCGTTGTCCAGCGGGCTGTTGGGGTGCACATAGTGGCTGACGTCGGCGATCGCCACGATCAGCCGCCAGCCGCCACGCTTGCGGCGCTCCACGTAAACCGCGTCGTCGAAATCGCGGGCGTCCTCGCCATCGATGGTCACCAGGGGCAGATCGCGCAGGTCCACCCGATGGGCCTTGGCCGGGTGCGGCACCTCGGCGCCGAAGCGCTCGGCGTCCCGCTCCACGCCGTCCGGCCACTGGTGGGGGATCTCGAAGCGGCGCAGGGCCACGTCCACTTCCATGCCCGGCTGTTCCGGGGTGGCGATGATCTCCTCCAGACGCACCAGGACATTGTGGTCCCGGGACGGGTACTGGGTGATCTCGGCGCGTACATGGTCGCCGGCGCCCGGCTTGATGCCGTTGTGGTCCTCGACCAGCACTTCCTTGGTGATGCGGCGGTTCTCGGGATCGATGAAGGCGACACCCGCCTCCTGGCGGTAACGGCCAACGATCTCGGTGACCGCCCGCTCGGCGATCTCGACGATGCGCGCCTCTTCCTTGCCGAACCGGTTGAAGCCGGCCACGCTGACCAGCACCCGGTCGCCGTCCATCACCTTCTGCATCTGGCGCGGCGCCAGGAACAGGTCCTTGCGGCCGGGCTCGTCGGCGATCAGGAAGCCGAAACCATCCCGGTGGGCCTGCACGCGGCCGGCGATCAGGTCCATGCGCGAGGCGATGCCCATCTTGCCGTTGCGGTTCTCCACCAGCTGGCCGTCGCGCAGCATCGCCTTGAGGCGGCGCTCCAGGCCCACCTCTCCGTCTTCACCCACCTCCAGGATGTCGGCGAGCTGATGCTTGCCGAGCGGCTTTCCCTGGTCGTCGAGGACCTTAAGGATCAACTCGCGGCTGGGCACCGGATTCTCGTATTTCTCCGCTTCCCGGTCCGCGTGGGGATCCTTGTAGCGTTTCCTGGACATTCAACAACCTCTATGAAAATACATGTATCGGCGCGGCCCGGAGCGGCGCCAGCGGGGGCTACCTTAACGCAGCGAGAAAAGAGAGGAAATCAACCGTTGACATCCGGTCATCATATACTAGAATGCACGCGCTTTCGCGATGAAGCGTTCTCAGAACGCGATGCGATTGGCCGAGGTGGCGAAATTGGTAGACGCGCTAGCTTCAGGTGCTAGTGGGGGCAACCCCGTGGAGGTTCAAGTCCTCTCCTCGGCACCAATTCAGGATGAGCTCCCGGAGCTCACCGCCAAAAGGGCTCCCTCAGGGAGCCTTTTTTGTTTCCGCCTCCCCGGCGGTCCTCTTCTTCAACGACAAAGGCCTGACACCATGCGCCTTTTTCTCGCCACTCTGGTCCTGGCCATGGGCCTGGGGCTGACGCCCCCCGCCCCCGCCCAGGACAACGGCGCGGTCCACCCGGAAATCCAGAAGGCCAACGCCCAGCGCGAAAAGATCGAGCGCCGCGAGCGTCTGCTGATGCTGTTTCCCGCCGGCGTGCTGGGGCTCACCATCGCTCTGATCGTGATCACACGCCGCAGGAAATAGCCCGCAAAACGGCCACCCTTAACGGTAAGGCACAGGTGCTTTGACGCCGGTCCGCTGCCCCTCGGGGACCTCCTGGTACATATTCTCTCGGGGCGCCAACACCGCGTCCCGACCTCTGATGTAGCTCTGTTCCTCGACGATTGCCCGGTACGCCTTGTTCAGATCCAGGGCGCGGCGTTTGGAAGGCAGAATCAGTGTGGTGATGTCGCGCTCAAGCGCGGCGAGCTGGTCCGGCTTCAGGTCACCCTGAGCATCAAAGAAGCGGGCGCGCACCTCGCTGTTGGCTCGGTACTCGTCGGCGTTGCCCACCTGTTCGAGGTAAAAGGCGTATTCGCCGCTGCCGTCTTCACGCCTGGGTTCCGGCGTGCCCGCCAGGCTCTTCTGGTCCCAGTGGTACCAGCCGCGCTGGAAGCTGTCGGCGGCGTTCAGCTTGCGGGCCATGGCGAAGGTGCCGTCGGTGGTGGCGCCGATGGCGCCGTGGCAGCCGGCGCAGGTCGCCAGTTCCTCGTAGGATTGCGGTCTTAGCTCGCCTTCCTTGTCTTCGATAAAGCCGCTGTAACGCCAGCCACGCCGATTGCTGACACCCACTTCGATGTCACCGACCACCGGCTCCAGCCGGTCGGGGAAGTCGTGGGCGTCCTTGATTTCCTCGAACACCAGGGCCCGGTGCTGGTAATAAGTGGTCCAGCTGGTTTTGCGGGCGTAGCGCAGCTCCTTCATGCGTGGCGCCATGGCGACCCGGCCCTGCCCGTCGATATCCAGATAACGCACCGTGTGCAGAAACTCGGTGCCGAGCGGATACAGCCCGGCGGACAAGGGGGCGTCGCCACTCTCCTGAGCCAACCGGGCCTGGCCGACATAGTGCATGAACCGCTTTTCCAATGGCGCCCAGTCGTAGGTGACCATAGTGGCGGTTCCCAACACGCCGTTTTTGTCCAGGTCCACGTTCAGCGCGGTTTCGTCCACCGGGTCGATGGCCACGTCCTGGCGTTTGATCAGCGCCTCGACAATGGCCAGGTTAACCCGGTACACGGTCAGGTCGGGCTGTCCGGCTTCATTGCTGCGGTAGCGTTCCGGCAGGCGGATCAGCACGTCGTCGGTGGAGCCGTTGGTGGGGAAAAAGGTGCCGGGAAACGGTGTATAGGCGAGCGCCCGCCAGCCGGTCAAGGCGCCGCTGGCATCGTGGTCGAAGCCCTGGTCGTCGAAGTGAAAGCCCACGTCCGGCACGTAGCCGTCCCAGCGGCCATTGCGGTTGCCGTCCCAGTGATCGGGCAGGCGTTCGCTGAGGGTGGTGGCCAACGGCACGGTGCCGTTCGCGTCCCGATAGTTGTTCTCACGGACGTAGTCGAGAATCGCCTGGTCGTCCATGGCGGCCAGATAGGCACCGCGATCCTTGAACTGGTTCTCCCATCGGTTGATGCGCGCCGGGGCGGCGAAGTCGTAGGCCAACTGCAGGTCGAGATCGTTGGTGAAGTTGGGCTCCCGGCTTTCCGTGTGGCAGGCGTAGCAGGGGTTGCTGGCCTCGCCACCGGGGTTTTCCGTTTTGGTATAGCACTGGGGCGGGGTGATCGCGGCCGGGTTGGAGAGGTACAACCGCCCGAGATTTTCCTGTTCCGCGGCGGTACTGTCGCCGCACCCGCTCAGGAGACATACCAAAACGGCCAGAGCGGCCAGAAAGAAGTTTCGCATGGTTTACTCAACGTGGTTCGCCGGTATGAAAAAGCCGGGGCGAAGGCCCCGGCCGTGGTTCCGCGATAACGCTTACTGATCCATTGCCGGGAACGGCCCGACGTAGCCGGTGTAGGCGCGGTGATCCAGGGAGCCATCCGGTATCCGATCTTTCGGTGCCGTATCGGAAGAGTCATTCTCACCGTACGGGTGCTGAATCACGCTCATCAGGTAGCCGAATCCGTTGATGTTCGGGTACCAGTACAGGGAGGTGGATTCGGACCCGTAGGGAGTAGTCTGAATCCGGGTCAGGCCGGCGGTCTGATCCTCGGCGGAGACCTTGGCCAGATCCAACGCCCAGACCACATCATTCTGGTGGCCGGAGCCGGTATCTTCACCAATCATCAGCGTGTTGTAGCCAGTGATGAAGGTGATGTTGTCCGGGCTGGCGATACCGTCCTTGTCGCAGGTGTAGCTGGCGTAGGGGCTGTCTTCGCCATATTGATCGGTGGGAATGCCAGCGATCAGACCGTGCATGTTGGTGGCGACAAAATCGGAACCGATGTCCGCGTCACTCCCCATTGCCAGTTGGTAAACGCCACCACAGCTATTGGCCTCTTCAAGGCGGATGTGATTGGCACTGGCCAGATCACGGCTGCCGTTGTCGAGCATGCCGCTGCCCACGTCACTCATCGCCACGTAAAGATGATTACCCTTGGGATCAAAGGTGATGCCCTCTTCCTTTCGGAACTCGGTGGTGGCACCTTGCATGGCGGCGTAACGGCGCGCTTCCATGCGGGAGGCGGCCTGCTCCATGCCGTCGTTGACCTTTAAGCACTCCAGGTCGCCGCCATTGGCTTTAATGGCGGTGAAGCCGTCGGCGCAGGTGTCACCGGTAGCGGTGCCGGTGGTGAAAATGTCATCGAAAGTCAGGGCGCCCGCGCCTTCCAGATAGGGAGCAATGTCATCATCGCTGGCGTGGCCCAGGCTGATCCACTCCAGATCGGCGCTGCCAAGGCCCGCACCGGAGGTCTGGTTCCACTTGGCCGCGTACAGGGTGCCGGCGCTCAGGTCGCCGGCGGTGTCGGCGATGAACATGTAGAACCCCACGTTGGTGCCGTCATCACTCATGTAGACGGTTTTTTCATCGGGCATCACGTAAGACAACTCGAAGGCCAGCCGGCCCATGGCGTAGTGCTTGGTGAGGTCGGTGGAGGGGTCCGCATCGCCTTCCGCATTCACTTTCACCTCGATGTTCCAGCCCCACCAGTAGGGGTTGATCACGGAGGTATCGCCGCCGAAATAGGACGCCATACGATCAGCACTGCCGGGTGAGGCCGCATCCGGCTCGTATTCTTCACTGGCCAGATGCGTGTTCCAGGGAGTCACCGAGGCAGCGCAATGAGTCCAGCCGCCGTTTACGTCGGACTGGTCGATCTGCCACAGCTGCTTCGGCGTAAGCAGACCGTTCTTCTTGTTCTGATCCAGCTCAATCAGGAACATCGCCCCAGGGGCCGTTTCCATCTGCGAGACCGAGAACAGACGATCACCAATCGGCAACAGCGAGGTGTGTTCGTTGGAATCGGTAATCTGCGGATAACCGTCACCGTCGTACAGCGTCTGGCCAACCTGATCCACTAACTGCCCGAAGACCACATTGTTATTCACGGAATCGCCGGAACGCAGCAGGGTGTGGTAGCCGATATCGTAGGACTGGCCATTGATGGTGGCGGACGATGCTGCCAGCACCTGGCGCTTCTCCAGATCCGAGGCGGGCGCCTCCACCCCTTCGAAGGAAAGCGTGCGCGCGCTGGAGCCGCCGTCGTTGCCGCCGTCGTTGTCTGAATCACCGCCGCAGGCGCTCAGCAAAGCAATACCCAACATGACGGTACCGATCTTCACCGCCAGGGGCGTTTTGGTAAAAGGAATCATTGGTAGTCTCCCACATAAACAGTCGTTATCCGTGGGAGGAGTTAAACCAAGAATTGTGACAAAAAGGTCTCCGTTGTAAGAATTTTTATATGACAAAAAGGCATAATTGGCGCACCGCCACAAACGAAACGGCCCCGAGCACCAGCTTCAGAGGGTACGTAGAGGCTCCTGGATCGCCAGTCAAAACCCCCAATGGCATTTATTTCCACGAAAGCAAAGGGCGGCCGTATACGGAATCCAACGGAAACACGGCCACCCACCACATTCCAAGTAGAAAATCCTTTTTTGCTTACCGACTTATATAAATATAATTTCAGGCGCCGGAAGTGAAAGATAGACCCTCGACCTCGCAAGAAACTGTCTCTAGAGCCCCCGAGTCCCATTGTTCATCAACGCGCACCTTCACACTAATAACGGAGAGCTTATCATTCATGAGGGCATTGACCAGAAAGGCATAAACCATATCCGCGGACCTCAGACTCTCATTGTTAAATGTTATCAGCCCGGTGCCACCGTTTACTGATTTACAGGAAAAGCCTTCCACATTGGAATTGAAATCGACCGTAAAAGTACCATCCATTCCCTGCTCTGACACAGAAAGAATATTCTCCCCGGCAAGGTCTTCATAATAAGTATGATCTCCATCCGGCGCGTCCGCTGCCACCAACCCTGAAACCATAATAGAAACAACTAGAAAAAACCCATTGAAAATTTTCATCATCAACACCCTCTTATCAGTAACCCATCACTGCCGTATACATTGCAGCGCTATATCCATTAGCCTTCCTGAGCTCGGCAGTCTCATTTTTTCTACCATAAACCATTAAATGTGCCAGAAGTGCCTCGGCATCCTCATTACGATATGCTGAATAGATATTCGGCATTAACATAAAGAAACCTTCCGACGATATTATAGATGACACCTGAACACCACTGAGCGCACTCAATTCCGGGACAAGAAAAACCTGTCTACCACCCAACCTTGAAGAAAAATCATATTGCATGGGACCATTTTTAATATCCTCAAGATAGTCAATAATCCTATCTTCGACCTCATCCGCCACGTAATCGCCCCCAACTTCAGCCAGACCGATTTCAGTCAAAAAACCAGCTATCGGTGCTCCGAATATGGCTCCCACAACCGCCCCGACACCTCCATGCGCATCAATATCAGCATCTATATCGGGGTCACCATAAGAATCTATGTTGACGCGGAGAACCCCAGAAGGCTCTATGACGATCTCAGTTCGTCCAGACTGGGACACTCCCTTCGGCACAATAGAAGGATTTATATTAATTACTGCATACACGGAGGCGTTCAAGGGCAAGTCAGGCATATCAAGGTTGACCTTGACCTTGTCATAACGCACGCACTTCCCCAATATTGAGGTACTTGGCCTAAAAGTCGCACTCCCATCAAATCGCAGACTTCCATCGACATTAAGGCCAACCCGAACCGGCTCATCCAAAGCCTCATACATCAGCCAGAAATCCGAACCATTCCCAATAAACGCTCGCGCATTGACATACCAGGAATGCTTTGTTGACCCACAGTGATGCTTTCCACCCGAAAAAGACTTGTAGAAAAGAACCCCGCCATCAGCAAACAGCACCCCCCTATCCCTTAGAGAGACCAAGTAATCCGACCATAGATACTGAGAGATATCCCCATAAGGCTTGGACATCAGAAAATTCGACATCTCACCCACGGTTATATTTACCGTCCGCGAATGCACATTGCCTGCCCAGAGGAAAAGCACCAAGAGGAAAATTATTCTCCTATTCATCCGCAATAACCTCCATGCTATACAACTGCCCATCGTCGCATACCTGCTCTTCGTTACTGTAAACGATACTCACAGGTTTATTTTCAAAAAAGGCATTTGTAGCCTCATACACAGAGGAGGAATCGAGGATATTTTCAGGGAAATAAAACTCCAGTGATTGCCCCAGACATGGTGCGGATAGCGAATTGCCGATAATGTAAAACCCCGCCCCTGAATCATATAATTCCACAATTTTGATCTTTATACTTTCAGCCCACAACGAGCCACAAAACGCCATAAAAATAAAGAACACCAATCCCCTGATCATCTCTCGCAACCTCCCCGTAACGACAACCTCCATGATTTTGGTTTATTGTTAAGAAATCATTTCATAAATCAAAAAAAGCAGCTTTATCGTGAAGGTAATTATGAATTTCACATTAAACCCCGGACAGGAAAGAGTGGCCTCTACGATCTGATCACGCCCAGCCGTGAACGGGCCCTGGCCCTGAATAAGGCCTACAAGCTGATCGTCGAGGAGCAGAGCTTCCTGTACGGCCGGGATGCCACCCTGAAGCCGGCGGAGAACGTGTTCCGGCATATCAATCCGGAAGAGATAGAACCGCTCAAGCCGGAGAAGCGCATCGACGCCTATGACATACGGTTGGATTGGTCGGAGAAATAGAGAGGGAATATCGCGACTGAAGTCGCTCCTACATCGAATGATGGTGTAGGAGCGACTTCAGTCGCGATAAGGCGCTTACCCGAACGGGTGGCGCTTGATGATGGTCTCGGCCCGGTCCGGGCCGGTGGAGATGATGTCGATGGGGGCGCCGGTCACTTCCTCGATGCGCTTGAGGTAGGCCAGGGCGTTGTCCGGCAGGCCATCCAGGGACTTGATGCCGATGGTGGATTCCTGCCAGCCCGGCAGCGATTCGTACACCGGCGTCACTTCCGCGTAGCTGTCCGCGTCCCAGGCGCACTCCAGAGTCTCGCCGTCCGGGCCCTTGTAACCCACGCAGATGTTCACCTCTTCCAGACCGTCGAGCACGTCCAGCTTGGTCAGGCACAGGCCGCTGATCGAGTTGATCTGGATGGCCCGTTTCAGGGCGATGGCGTCGAACCAGCCACAGCGGCGGGCGCGGCCGGTGGTGGCACCGAATTCACGGCCCTTTTCCGCCAGGTGCCGGCCGGTTTCATCGAACAGCTCGGTGGGGAAGGGACCGCCGCCGACGCGGGTGGTGTAGGCCTTGGTGATGCCCAGCACATAATCCAGATAGAGCGGCCCGAAACCGGTGCCGGTGGCGGTGCCGCCGGCGGTGGTGTTGGAGCTGGTCACGTAGGGATAGGTGCCGTGATCAATGTCCAGCAGAGTGCCCTGGGCGCCCTCGAACATGATGTTCTCACCCTTCTCACGGGCACCGTGCAGGCGGGCGGTGACGTCGCACACCATGGCGCGGATTTCCTCGGCCTGGGCCAGGGTCTCATCCAGGGTTTGCTGGAAATCCACCGGCTCGGCGTTGTAGAAGCTGCGCAGGATGAAGTTATGGTAGTCCATCACTTCGCCGAGCTTGGCGGCGAAGCGCTCGCGGTGGAACACATCGCCCAGGCGCACGCCACGGCGCGCCACCTTGTCCTCGTAGGCGGGGCCGATGCCGCGCCCGGTGGTGCCGATCTTCTGGGCGCCACGGGCCACTTCCCGGGCCTGGTCCAGGGCCACGTGCACCGGCAGGATCAGCGGGCAGGCGGAGGACAGCCGCAGGCGCTCGCGCACCGGCACGCCCTTCTCCTCAAGGCCCCGGATTTCGTTGAGCAGGGCCTCCAGCGACAGCACCACGCCGTTGCCGATCAGGCACTGGACGTTTTCGCGCAGGATGCCGGAGGGAATCAGATGCAGGACGGTTTTCTCACCGTCGATCACCAGGGTGTGGCCGGCGTTGTGGCCGCCCTGGAAGCGGGCCACATAGGCGGCCTGGTCGGTGAGCAGATCGACGATCTTGCCCTTGCCTTCATCACCCCATTGGGTACCGAGAATTACGACGTTCTTGCCCATGGCTGTTCGCTTTGGCCTGTCAGGAGGAAATGGGTTGGAGGGTCCAGCCGCCGTCGGCGGCCACCAGTTCGCGGTCGCAGCCGAGTTCGGCCGGATCGTTGTCGGCGCCGTCCAGCGCCAGCAGAACACGCTCGCCGTCGGCGCGCAGGCGCGCCACGCGGTCGGCGAAGCCGGCGTCGGTGAGCGCGCCCCGGGCGAGGATGCCGCCGCCCCGGGTCACCGGCGCCAGCGACGCCAGTTTTTTCAGGTCGGCGCTGAAACCGGTGGCGGGCCGGGCGCGGCCGAACACCTCGCCGATGTGATCATAGCGGCCGCCCTTGGCCAGCGGCTCGCTGTCGCCGGGCAGGTAGGCGGCGAACACGCAGCCGGTGTGGTAGTGGTAACCGCGCAATTCGCCCAGGTCCAGGTGCACCCGGGCGCCGCGCGCTTCCAGCACGCTCACCAGACGCTCCAGTTCCGCCAGCGCCTCGGTGGCGGCGGGGAAGCTGGCCAGCAGTTCCCGCGCCTGCGGGAACACGCCGGCGTCGCCGTCCAGGAACGGCAGCGCCGCCAGGGCCCGGCGGGCGGCGTCCGGCAGGGCGCGCCCGGCCACGAAGCCTTCCAGCTCGGTGCGTGCCTTGCGCAGGTAGATGTCTTCCAGAGCGGCCTGATCGGCTTCGCTCAGATCGCAGGCGGCCACCAGGGCGCGGAAGATGCCCACGTGCCCCAGGTCGAGCACCACCCGGTCGCCGGCGCCGGCCAGCGCCAGGGTTTCCAGCAGCAGCAGGATCACTTCCAGATCGCTGTCGGCGCCATCATGGCCGAACAGCTCCACGCCCAGCTGATAAGGCAGGCGCGTGCCACCGGCCTGGGGCGGCTTGGCGCGCAGGGCGGTGGAGCAGTAGCACAGCCGGGTGGGGGCGTTGCGGCGCAGGCCGTGGGCATCGATGCGCGCCACCTGGGGCGTCATATCGGCGCGCACGCCCATCAGGCGGCCGCTGAGCTGGTCGGTGATCTTGAAGGTATCCCGCTCCAGATCACGGCCGGCGCCGTTGAGCAGGGATTCCAGGAATTCGATCAGCGGCGGGAATACCAGTTCGTAACCCCAGGACCGGTACAGGTCCAGGGCCCGCCGCCGCAGTTCTTCGATGGCCCGGGCGCGCTCGGGGAGGACTTCCTCGACGCCGTCGGGCAGGAGCCACTGTTCTTCCTGATTCATCCTAGGACCGTGTTAGCAGCAGGAGGCCGGCGCCCAATAGCATGGCCGCCAGCCCGATGAGTCTCAGCACGCGGCTATCCAGGTCGGCCAGTTCCCGCGCCGCCCGGCGCATTCGCGCCGGCGCCAGGAAAAGGGGAATGCCCTCGATGACCAGGACCAGGCACAGCGCCGTGATCAGTACGCTCGCGTCCATCGCACCGCCCGATAGCCACAAAAAAACCGGGTCCCTCGGGCCCGGTTACGGTATTCTAACACGTCCTCCAGAGCACAGACACCTTCGCGGGCGCGGCCTCCTGCGGCGGCCCGGCGCGGGCCGTCTGACCGAGAATCGCCAGCCCCACGACGAAGGCGGCGAGCAGCATCTGCAGCGCGAACAGCCAGGCGGCCCAGCGATGGTGAACCCGTTTCATCCTTTTTCCCCGATCCCGATCAGCGGCCTGCCATGCTAGGCGGCCAAACGGCGGGACACACCCATGGCCCGGTCTCCCCGGGCTCATGGCGAGCTCACCGCCGGCGGCGTGGGCGGTAGGCATCCTCGTTGATCAGGCTGGCGAAACGGTGGGCGCCGGCGCGACTTTCCAGCGGCGGTGGCAGCCCGGTGAAAGCGGCGATCTTGCGCCGCAGGCGGCGCAGCAAGCGGGCCGGCACCGGCCGCTCCCCGGGGCGGGCGTCGCCATTGGCCAGGGCGGCGCTCAGGTCCCGGTCCGGCACCCAGGCGCCGGCGGCGGCCAGCAGCCGCGACAGCAACGCCCGCTCATGGCCGTTAAGGGCGATCTCCCGGTTGTCCGGGGTGCGCAGCAGCCAGCCGTCCTCCGCCAGCCACCAGCCAGCGGAGCGCGGCGGCGCGCCGTCGTCGTCCAGGCCCAGGCGCCGCGCCAGCCGCTCCAGGGTGGCCAGCAGCACATGGATGTCCACCGGTTTGACCAGGTAGGCATCGGCACCCTCGCGCAGCCCCAGCAACTGGTGCTCGTTGCTGCCGTAACCGGACACCATCACCACCGGCACCCGGGTATCCCGGCGCAGCCGGCGGCTGACGGAAAAACCGTCCTCGTCGGGCAGGCCGATATTGAGCACCACCAGGTCGAAGGCGGCGTCCGGGAAGTGCCGCCACAGGGACGCGGCGTCCGGGTAACCCACGGCCCGGAAGCCGCCGGCCACCAGTTCGCGCACCAACAGCGCCCGCATCGGGCCATAGTCCTCGACCACCGCCACGCGGAGCGGGCGCTCAGCCACGACGGCGGCCCCCCGGAGTGACCGGGACCCGCGGCGCTCGCCGGTGGTCACGGCGCTTTCCCAAAAACGGCATAAAGAACGGTCGTCGCCATGACGGCCCCGTGTCTCCGGTTACCGTCCGGCGCGTCCCCAAGGTTGTGTGATCGGAACACCGGCTGGCCCGGCGCACGGAGTCGCGGTTCGCTGTCTGGTTTGCGGGACTCTAGGGAAAAGTGTGATCCGCTTCACCAATCTGGACGTAGCCGCCTGCTCACCACTGACTCACAACCCGATCCTGAACCGTTGCCGCTCTCCGGTCATCCGGGAACGCCGCTCTGCTCGCGCATGTCGTTGACCAGATACCCCACGCCGCGCACCGCCTCCAGGGGCAGGGTCCATTCACTGACCGCGCGGATCTTGCGCCGCAACCGGTAGATCACCATCTCCAGACGGTGCGGATCGAAGTCGTGCACGTCCGGCGTCAGGGCGCCGATCAGCGTCTCCCGGTCGATGGGCCGGCCTTCCGCTTCGATCAGGCAACGCAGCATGTCGCGCTCGTAGGCGGTCAACGTCACGTCCTGCTGATCCGGCGTGCGCAGCTTCCAGCCGTCCGCCACCAGCCGCCACAGGTTTTCCTGGCCCGGGGCCGGCTCGGCCACGGCCGGGGTGTCGAGGGCGCCGCGCAAACGCCGGCCCAGGCTTTCCAGGGTGGCCACCAGCACGCCGTAATCCACCGGTTTGGTGAGGTAGGCGTCGGCGCCGTGGCGCAACCCGCGCACCTGATCGGAGCTGGTGGCGTACCCGGTGAGCATGACGATGCCCACCTGGGAGGCGGTGCGCAGATGCTCCGCCACCGACAGGCCGTCCTCGCCGGGCAGCCCCACGTCCAGCACGATCAGGTCGCAGCGCGACACCGTCAGGTGGCGCCACAGGGCGGTGGCATCGGCGCAGCCCTTGACGTTGAACCCGTTGGCGGCGATTTCATTCACCACCAGCTCCCGTTGTTCCGGGTCGTCCTCGACGACCACCACATCAAGACGTCGTTCGCTCATCCACCCTCTCCTTCTTTGCCTTCTTCCAGCGGCCAAGTGGTCAACATGAATACGTATTGCAACAGCAGTTCCGGCGAGAACGGCTTCGACAGCCGCTCCACGTCCGGGGGCAGTTCCCGGGCCAGGGACGCGGCCTCGGGCAAATAATCGGAAATCAGGATGATCGCCAGCGCCGGGTACAGGGGCCGCAACCGGCGGATCAGCGCCGGGCCGTCCAGGCCGGGCATGCGCAGGTCGGTGACCAGCACATCGGGAATCCGGCCCCGGGCGATCACCCGCCAGGCTTCCTCGCCATCGCGGGCGCCAAGCACCCGGCAGCCGCCCGCCTCCAGGGTGGCGCCCAACATGGCGCGCAGTTCATCGTCGTCGTCCACCAGCAGCACCAGGGGAGAATGGGCGTCGCCGGCGGGGGCCGCCAGGGACCGGTGCGGCAGCAGCAGACGAAAGCGGCTGCCGGCGCCGGGCCGGCTGCGCACCCGTATTTCGCCGCCGGCCTCGTTGATCACCTTGCCCACCACCGCCAGCCCCAGGCCGGTGCCGCTGCTTTGCCCCTTGGTGGTGAAAAAGGGCTCGAAGATGCGCCGCCGCACGCCTTCGTCCATGCCGACACCGGTGTCGCTGAGCTCGATCCCGACCCGGGCCGGGTCATCGTCCAGCCGCACCGACAGCCGGAAGTGACCGCCTTCGGGCATGGCGTCCCGGGCATTGGTGGCCACGTTGAGCACCGCCAGTTCGAACTGGCCGCGGTCGATGCGCACCGGCAGGGCCCGCTCCGGCAGGGTCAGCTCGATGCGCACGCGCGGATCGAACAGCTGCCGCAGCATGCCTTCCAGGCCACGCAGGGCCTCGCAGACGTCGAACACCTCCGGGTGCGCCACGTCCTGGCGGCTGAAATTCAGCAGCTTGCGACTGATCGCGGCGCCCCGGCGCGCGGCGGTTTCCACGCCGGCCAGCGCTTCCAGCATTTCCGCCGGCTCGCTGCGCCGTTCCCGCCACTGGGCGTAGCCCAGGATCACGCCGAGAATGTTGTTGAAATCGTGGGCCACGCCGCCGGCCAGCTGGCCGATGGCCTTGACCTTCTGTACGTGCACCAACTGCTCCATGGTCTGTTCCCGTTCTTCTTTTTCGGCTTTCAGGGAGCGGCGCGCGGCCTCCAGCTCGCGGCGGCGCGCCTCCACGTCGTCGAGGCTGGTGGCGAGCCCGGCCAGGGAGCCGTCGAACACCACCGCCACCACCAGGAAACTGACCAGCATGCCGGCGGCGATTTCCAGGGTCAGGCCCGGGTCGGCGCCGGCGCGCAGTTCATGGCCCACGCCCACCAGCACGCACAGCCAGGTGAACGCCAGCACGCCCCACAGTGCCCGCCGGCCGAACAGCACGCCGGCCAGGGCCAGGGGAAACACATGGGCGATCTGCGCCGGCCCCGGGGCGCGGATACCCGCGAGCAGATACACCATCATGATCATCGCCAGACAGCCGGCGAGAAACAGCCTGGCCGCGAACCGGAAGCGGCCCAGACGGATCAGCAGAAACCCCAACCAGGCGAACGCCGCCACCCAACCGTGAATGGCCAGATAAAATCGCTCCAGGTCCCCCAGCGGGCCGCCCAGTAATCGCGCCGACCAGCAAAGCGGTATCAGGAGGCCGAGAATCAGCAACACCAGTTGCAAGGTCACCACGCCGTGACGATCCCCCTCCCCTGCTGCCCGTTCCAGCCAATACCGCGCTTTTGTGTGCATTCAGCCTTGTTCTCCCTGCGCTGGCGGCACGCGTGGATGGAGGGCCTCGAAGGCCCGCCCGGCGGGGGACTCTCGACTCCTCATTATGCCATTATTTGATTAATGGTAATTCACTCTCAAGCCATCCACCCTAATCGAATCCTCACGTGAGGAATACGATCCGCGAATCCCTATTATTACCATTATTGCACCGCCGTCCCCATTGCCACCTTCGTCGACCCTCCCCGGCAACCGGCCGCGAAGGGAACGGTGGGCAAAAAAAAACCCGCCGGATGGCGGGTTTTTTCATGGCCGTGGCGAATCAGTTTCCGCCCGACTCCTTCATGTACCGGAAGAACTCGCTGTCCGGGGACAGGATCAGCAGATCGTCTTGGGAATTGAAGCTGTCCCGGTAGGCCTTCAGGCTGCGGTAGAAGCGGAAGAACTCCCGGTCCTTGGTGTAGGCGTTGGCGTAGATGCCAGTGGCGCGGGCATCGCCCTCACCACGCATCTTTTGCGCGCCCTCGTAGGCCCGGGCCAGGATCTCGGTGCGCTCACGGTCGGCGGCGGCGCGGATGCGCTCGGCCACTTCGCGGCCCCGGGCACGATGCTCGGCGGCGTCGCGGGCCCGCTCGGCGCGCATGCGGTCGAACACCCGGCCACGAACCTGCTCCGGCCAGTCCACCTGCTTGACGCGCACGTCCACCACTTCGATGCCCAGATCCTCCAGGGTGGCCGCGTTCACTTCCTCGGCCACGGAGTTCATCAGTTCCTCACGCTGGTCGTCCTTCTCCGGCGGCGGGCCACTGCCGGCGTCCGGGTCCTGCTGGGCCGGTGCCGCGTCCTCTTCCCCGGAAGTGGCCGCCTCGGCCTCCTCGGCGGCGGAGGTGGTGCCGTTCATCAGCTCCCCGGTGCTCACCGCGGACGGGTCCAGGGCTTCATCGGGCAGGGCGCCGCCACGACCGGCCACCACTTCCTGCACGGTGCGCGAGGCGAACTGGTTGCGCAGCGCTTCGTTGACGCGCGGATCCAGCAGCTCCCGGGCCCGACGTTCCATGGCCAGGCCGCTGTTGGCGCCGGCGCCGACACTGACGATGTAGCGCTGCACGTCGGCGATGCGCCAGGTCACGAAGGCGTCCACGTTGAGCAGCTTCTTCTCGGCGGTGAGGAACGACTGGGTGGGCACGTCGTGGGTCAGCAGACGGCCGTCCACGCGGATCACCTCGTCGATCAGCGGCACCTTGGGGTAAATCCCCGGCTCGATGTCCGCCTGTTCCACCCGGCTGAAGCGCTTCAGCACGGCCTTCTCGGTTTCATTGACGATGTAGAACGAATCCAGGGCCAGCAGCAACAGCACGCCCACTGCCACCAGCACCAGCCAGCTACGTGTGCTCATCAGCGAATCTCCGTGCGGTTGCTTTGGTACAGGCTGCGCGGCGTCTGGCGGCCGCTGCCGCCGTCATCGGCACCGGCGCTGCCCGGGTCCGAAGCGCCACCGGCGCTGGCGCCGGAACCGCTCTGGGAGCCGCTCTTGCCGGTGCGACCCTTGAGCATCTGGTCAAGGGGCAGATACATCAGGCTGTCACCATTGGGGATGTCCGCCAGCACCTTGCTGGATTTGCTCAGCACCTCGGTGATGCTGTCCAGATAGAGCCGCTGCCGGGTTACTTCCGGAGCCTTGCGGTACTCGGCCACCAGGTCGTTGAAGCGTGCCGCGTCACCCTCGGCTTCCGCCACCACGCGGGCCTTGTAGGCCTCGGCTTCCGCCTCGATGCGGGCGCCTTCACCACGCGCCTGGGGAATCACCGAGTTGTAGTAGGCCTCGGCTTCCTTCTTGAAGCGGTCCTCGTCTTCCTTGGCCTTGGCCACGTCGTCGAAGGCGTCACGCACCGCTTCCGGCGCGGCGGTCTTGTCCAGCACCACCTGGTTGATCACCAAGCCGGTGTTGTAGCGGTCCAGGTAGTCCTGCAGGCGCTCGCGCACCTCCAGGCGGATGTCCTCGCGGCGATCCTTGAGCACGCCGTCCATGGTGGAGCTGCCCACCACGTGACGCAGCGCGGAACTGGTGGCGTGTTCGAGGATGGCTTCCGGGGCACCGACGCGCAGCAGGTAGGCCTGCGGGTCGAGCACCTTGTACTGCACCTCCAGGGTCACCGCCACGATGTTGGTGTCCTCGGTGAGCATCTCCTCGCTGAGCTCGTAGCTGCGGTTCTGGCCCACGTCCACCTTCATGGTCTGCTCGATGATCGGGGCGCGCCAGTTCAGGCCCGGATCCACCATGCGGTTGAATTCGCCGAAGCGCAGCACCACGGCGCGCTGGCTCTGGTCGACCACGTAGAAACCCATCAATACGTAGCCCACCGCCAGGATCACCAGCACCACCGCCAGCAGGCCGCCGGGGAAGCCGCCGGACGACTTCTTGCCGCCGCCACCGCCGCCGCTCTTGCCGCCGAACAGGTTGTTGATGCGATCCTTGAGGTTCTTCAGTGCTTCATCGAGATCCGGTGGGCGCTGATCGCCGCCACCACCGCCACCCCCGCCCCAGGGGTCCCTGGGCTTGTTGCCGCCGGGTTCATTCCAGGCCATTGATTTCTCCGTTATCCCGCTCTATGCGAGCGTCCAGGATTGTAGGAAGGGGTCTCCGCCTCTGCAACCGACGGGTCCGGTACCTTTACCTGCTTCTCGTCCAGTCCCGCCTCCCTCAGCAGGCGCTCGAAGTGCACCCGGTTGACGTGCACCCGCAACAGCATGCCGCCGTCGGTGGCGGCCTGCTCATCCAGCACCTCGCCGGCTTCGTGCAGCCGCGAGCGCAGCTTGCCCGCCCAGGGCGGCAGTCGCAACCAGCGGTCCACCCAGCGGTCGGCGAGGCGTTCGGCGATCGCCTGATTGAGCAGGTCGAAGCCTTCGCCGGTGGTGGCCGACAGCCACACCCGCCAGGGCAGGCCCTGCTCGTCACGCTCCAGGCGCGGACCCTCCTCGAGACGGTCCACTTTGTTATAGACGTGCAGCACCGGCACCTCGTCGGCGCCGATTTCCGCCAGCACCTCGTCCACCGCCGCCACGTTGGCGTCCCGCTCCTCGGCGCTACAGTCAGTCACATGCAGCAACAAGGACGCGTTAACGGTCTCTTCCAGGGTGGCCCGGAAAGCCTGTACCAGGCGGTGCGGCAGGTGGCGGATGAAACCCACGGTGTCGGCCAGGATCGCCGGCCCCACGCCCGGCACCCGCACCTTGCGCAGGGTCGGGTCCAGGGTGGCGAACAGCTGGTCCGCCACGTAGACGTCGCCGGTGGTCAGAGCGTTGAACAGCGTCGACTTGCCGGCGTTGGTGTAGCCCACCAGGGAAATCAGCGGCGTTTCCGAACGGTCCCGGGCACGGCGGCCCTGGGCGCGCTGCTTGCGCACCTTGTCCAGCCGCGTCTGAATCGAGCGGATGCGCTCGCGCAGCAGGCGCCGGTCGGTTTCCAGCTGGGTTTCACCGGGACCGCGCAGGCCGATGCCGCCCTTCTGCCGCTCCAGGTGGGTCCAGCCGCGCACCAGGCGGGTGGACAAATGCTGAAGCTGGGCCAACTCCACCTGCAGACGCCCTTCGTGGGTGCGGGCGCGCTGGGCGAAGATGTCCAGAATCAGGCCGGTGCGGTCCAGCACCCTGCACTTCACCGCGCGCTCCAGGTTGCGTTCCTGGCCAGCGCTCAGGGCGTGGTTGAACAGCACCACGTCGGCATGGTGCTCTCGCACCAGCGCGGCCAGTTCCTCGGCCTTGCCGGAACCGATGAACAGCGCAGGATCGGGCCGGTCGCGCTTGCTCACCATTTCCGCCACGGGCTCCACCCCGGAGGAGGTCACCAAGTGGTGAAACTCGTCCAGGTCCTCGCGCCCCAAGGCGTCGGGCAGTTCCAGGTGCACCAGGACCGCCTTCTCGCCGGCGCCGGTGCGTACCTGTTCGGTACGATCAAACAGATCCATGGGTTCCAGTGTAAAGGACACATAAAGCAAAGCCACGCCGGACGGCGTGGCTTTGGCGGGGGTGGGTCGCGACCGGCGGCTTACTGATTGCCGAAATCGTCACCCATGCCCCCTTGTTGGCCGGCCTGCTGGCCGCCCTGCATGGCCGGGTTGCCGCCTCCGCCGGCGGCACGCGGATTGCGGGCCGGCACCACGGTGGAAATGGCGTGTTTGTAGACCATCTGGCTCACCGCGTTTTTCAGCAGAACCACGTACTGGTCAAAGGACTCAATCTGCCCTTGCAGTTTGATGCCGTTCACCAGGAAGATGGAAACCGGGATGCGTTCCTTTCTCAGCGCATTGAGAAAAGGGTCTTGTAGCGAGTGCCCTTTTGACATGGCAAATCTCCTTACACATTCATAAAAAGTGAGCGCCCAAGCGTTCGGGCAATCATCAGCGCTTACGTCCGGGCTTCGCGAGGCCGGCCATCCATGCCGGTGCCCTCGCGGGCCAAGGACTTCTCTTTGGCAGCCTTCCCAGAAAAAGGTTTCAGCCCCACCCTTCGTAAAGCCCTGCGTCGTCGTGGTCCTCTATGGGGCTTGGTCCCAATAAAAACAAGCCTCGCGGGAGCAAACGCGCCCCCCGGAACCCTCAATTCAACTAAACACGGTTTTACAAACGCCTGCAAGACGGGCAACACACGCCCTGCGACTCTCGTCACGGGCGCCGTCGTACCAGGTCAGGCCGGGCCATTTGCGCAGCCAGGTAAGCTGCCTTTTGGCCAACTGCCGGGTGGCAATAATACCTTTTTCCACCATGGTCATGTAATCCCATTGGCCCTCTAAATAACGCCAAACCTGGCGATAGCCCACCGCCTTGAGGGCGGGCAGGTCGCCGTGCAGGTCGCCCCGGGCGCGCAGGGCCGCCACCTCGTCCACCAGGCCGGCGTCGAGCATGGCGCGGAAACGGGCCTCGATGCGCCGGTGCAGCTCCGCCCGGGGCGGCGCCACCGCCAGGCTGAGCACCGGCCGGGCCAGGCCCGGGAAGCGGTAAAAGCCGTCCGCCAGGGGCTCGGCGCTGGTGTCGTGCTCGCCGTGAAACGCGCTCAGCGGGCGGCCGGTGAGCCGGTACACCTCCAGAGCCCGCTGCAGCCGCTGGCGGTCGGTGGGCTTGAGGCGCGCGGCGCTGGCCGGGTCCACCTCGGCCAGCGCCCGGTGCACCGCCGGCCAGCCGTCGCGCGCCGCCAGGGCGGCGATGTCGGCACGCACCGCCGCGTCCGCCTCCGGCAGCGGCGCCAGCCCCTCCACCAGGGCCTTGAAATACAGCATGGTGCCGCCCACCAGAAGCGGGATCCGGCCGGCGGCGGCGATGGCCTCGATCTCGCCGAGCGCGTCGGCGCGGAAATCCGCCGCCGAGTACGGCTCGGCGGGGTCGCGGAAACCCAGCAGGCGGTGCGGGGCGCGGGCCAGTTCCTGGTCGGAGGGGCGCGCGGCGCCGATGTCCAGACCGCGATAGACCAGGGCGGAGTCCACGTTGATCAGTTCCACCGGCAGGGTTTCGGCGGCCTCGATGGCCAGGTCGGTCTTGCCGGCGGCGGTGGGGCCCATCAGCAGGATCACCGGCAGCGGCGCCCGGGGCGCGGCGCCCATCACTGGCCCCGCATGAACAGGCGGTCCAGTTCCTTGACGCTCATCTGGGTCCAGGTGGGACGGCCGTGGTTGCACTGGCCGGAGCGCTCGGTGGCTTCCATGTCGCGCAGCAGGGCATTCATTTCCGGCACCGTCAGGCGCCGGTTGGCGCGCACGCTGCCGTGGCAGGCCATGGACGACAGCAAGGCGTCGAGCTGCTGCTCGATGCGTTCGCTGGAGCCCTGGGCGAGCAGGTCGGAAAGCACGTCGCGCACCAGGGTTTCGCTGTCCGCGTTGCGCAGCAGCGCCGGCACCTCGCGCACCACCAGGGTTTCCGGCCCGGCCCGTTCCACCAGAAAGCCCAGGCGCTGGAACACCTCCGGCTGCTGCTCGGCGAAGTCCGCCTCCCGGGAAGACACCGCCATGGACACCGGCACCAGCAACGGCTGGCTGCGCACCTTGGCCTCGGCCCAGTCGCGCTTGAGGCGCTCGTAGGTAATCCGTTCATGGGCGGCGTGCATGTCCACCAGCACCATGCCGTGCTCGTTTTCGGCGATGATGAAGATGCCATGCAATTGCGCCACCGCGTAGCCTAGCGGCGGGGTCTGACCCGGCTGTGGCGCGGCGGCGGGCGCGTCGACGTCGGGGGCCCCCACCAGAGCACCATAGGCGCCGGCCTGGCGGGCGCCATCGGCCACCGCCGCGGGCCGCCCCGGCACCGGCCCCGGGTAGCCGCCCCCGCCGCCGAAGCCCCCCGCGCCGCCGAAACCAGCGCCGCCGGTATCCGGGCGCGGCGTGGTCAACGGCATGCTGCCCTGGGTGGGCGCCGGCTGAACCTGATCGGTCAGCGGCACTTCGGCGTGGCCGTCGTCGCCGGGGCGTACCTCGGCGATGGTCCGGTGCAGGGTGCGGAACAGGAAGTCATGCACCATGCGCTGTTCCCGGAAGCGCACCTCGTGCTTGGTGGGGTGCACATTGACGTCCACCAGGGCCGGGTCCACCTCGAAGAACAGCACATAGGCCGGGTGGCGGCCGTGGTAGAGCACGTCGGAGTAGGCCTGGCGCACCGCGTGATTGACCACCTTGTCGCGGATCACCCGGCCGTTGACGTAGAAGTACTGCAGGTCCGCCTGGGAGCGGGAGAAGGTGGGCAGCCCCATCCAGCCGTGCAGGCGCAGCCCGGCGTGCTCGATGTCCACCTCCATGGCCTGCTCCATGAAGGCGCGGCCGCACAGGCGCGCCACCCGGGCGGCGCGCAGGGTGGCGTCGTCGCCGGCGGGCAACTGGTGGATCACCTTCTGATTATGGGTAAGCCTGAAGGCGGTCTGGAATTCGCTCAGGGCGACCCGCCGGAACACCTCTTCCAGGTGGTTGAACTCGGTTTTCTCGGTGCGCAGGAAACGGCGCCGGGCCGGCGTGTTGAAGAACAGGTCGCGCATGGTCACGGTGGTGCCGCGCGGGTGTGCCGCCGGGGCCACGCTGGGCGCCATGTCGCGCCCTTCCACGGAGACCTGCCAGCCCTGGGCCTGGGCGCCGTCATTGCTGGCCAGGGTAAGCCGGGACACCGAGCTGATCGCCGCCAGCGCCTCGCCCCGGAAGCCCAGGGTGCCGATCGCCTCCAGGTCTTCCTGTCTCTGGATCTTGCTGGTGGCGTGCCGAGACAGGGCCAGGGGCAGGTCGTCCTCGCCGATGCCGGTGCCGTCGTCGCGCACCTTGATCAGCTTGATGCCGCCCTGCTCCACGTCCACGGTGATCTGCCGGGCGCCGGCGTCCAGGGCGTTCTCCAGCAGCTCCTTGAGCACCGAGGCCGGGCGCTCCACCACCTCGCCGGCGGCGATCTGGTTGGCGAGCCGGGAATCCAGGCGGTGAATCTTTGCCACGGTGCGGAACCTCTCCGTCAGGACTGGGGGATGACCAGCGTCTGGCCGACGATGATGCGGTCATCCTCGATGTTGTTGGCGGCGCGCAGCGACTGCTCGGTGACCTGATGTCGGCGGGCGATGCCGGACAGGGTGTCGCCGGGCCGGATGCGATACTGGTCGCCGTTCTGGCTGCGCTGGGCGGCGAACCAGCTGCCCGGCGCCGGATGGGTGCGGAAATAGCGCTCCACGCCGGCCTCGATGGAGCGCGCGAGTTTGTCCTGATGGGCGCTGGAACGCAAATTCCGCGCCTCCTCCTTGTTGGAGATGAAGCCGGTTTCCACCAGCACGGACACCATCTCCGGTTCCTTGAGCACCACGAAGGCGGCCTGCTCCACGGTGTCGCGGCCGCCGTGCAGACGGGTGATCTGGCCCATCTCGGCGAGAATCTGGCGGCCCAGGTACAGGCTGTGGGCCATGGAGCCGCTCATGCGCATGTCGGCGAGCACGCTGAGCAGGTTGGAATCGTCCTTCTCCTCCTCGTAGACGCCGGCCACCTTGTCCGATTCGTTGGCCATCTTCGCCAGATAGCGGGCGCGGGCACTGGTGGCGCCCCGGTTGGACAGGGCGAACACGCTGGCGCCGTGGGCGCGCGGGTCGGTGAAGGCGTCGGCGTGAATGGAGATGAACACGTCGGCGTGGTTGTCCTGGCGGGCGATGCGGCGGCGCTCCGCCAGCGGCACATAGTAGTCGCCGTCGCGCACCATCACCGCCTTCATGCCGTCATGGGCGTCGATGCGCGCCTTCAGTTTCTTGGCGATCTGCAGCACCACATCCTTCTCGCGCAGATTGCCCGGGCCCGAGGCCCCCGGGTCCTCGCCGCCGTGGCCGGCGTCGATGGCGACGATCATCTCGCGGGGCTCGCCGGCGGCCGCCTCCGGCTTGTCCACGGTTTTCACCGGCCGCGGGTCCTTGTCGAACAGGTCCACCACCAGCCGCCAGTTGTGCGGCGCCACCGGCTTGAGCAGGTTGGTGCGCGGGCGCACCGCTTCATTGAGGTCGAACACCACCCGGGTCATGTCCGGGTGCTTGCCCACGCGAATGTCCTTGATCGGGCTGTCGCTGACGTCCAGCGACGCCATGTCGAAATCCAGCTCGGTGTCGGGCAGGTCCACCACCACCCGGTCCGGGTCGGCCAGCTTGTCCAGGCTGTGCTCCACCGGCTCGGGCAGGTCGAAGACGATGCGGGTGTGGTCCGGGGCCCGGTGCAGACGCACCGAATCCACGGTCACGGCGGCCGCCGGCACGGTCGCCAGGCAACCCAGCGCCAGCAGGCACAGGACCATCAGTCGGGGCAGGGTCGCTCGCTCAGTGTTGGCCATGGGCCCATTCCAGGTTTGCCTGTCGTCCCCGCCCGTCCACGGTCAGGGTCACGGTAAGATCCGGTTCGGGAATCATGCCCCGGCCCCGGTCGGGCCACTCCAGCACGCACAGGGCCCGTCCGTCAAAATAGTCGCGGATGCCGATCATCTCCAGTTCCTCGGGGTCGCCCAACCGATACAGGTCGAAATGATAGATAGGGACCCCACCCACTTCATAGGGTTCCACCAGGGTATAGGTGGGACTTTTTACCGCGCCCCGGTGGCCAAGCCCTTGCAGCAGGCCGCGCATCAGGGTGGTTTTGCCGGCGCCCAGGTCGCCGCGCAGATAAACGCAGCTGCCCGGCGCCAGGCGGCGGCCCAGGTCGGCGCCCAGCTCCAGGGTGGCGGCTTCGTCGGCCAGATAATGGCGTTCAGTGTTCATTCAACTCCCGGCGCAGGTCCATGAGCAGATCGGTGGCCAGCAGGCCGCGCTCGCCGTCCCGGGCGGCGGCCCGGTCGGCGGCGCGGGCGTGGGCCATGGCGCCCAGGGCGGCGGCCCGGTAGGGCGCCAGTCCCTGGGCACGCAGGGCGGCGATCACGCCGGTGAGCAGGTCCCCCATGCCGCCGCTGCCCATGCCCGGGTTGCCGTCGCTGATCAGCGCGGTGCCTTCGGCGCCGCGCACCAGGGTGCCCAGCCCCTTGAGCAGGGCGGTGCCACCGTAGCGGGCGGCAAGGCTTTCCACCGCCGCGAAGCGGTTCGCCTGGATGGCGCCGGTGTCGCTGCCCAACAGTCGGGCCGCCTCCCCCGGGTGCGGAGTAAGCACCCAGTCGTCGCGGGCGTCCACGCCCCACTCGGCGATCAGGGTCAGGGCGTCGGCGTCCACCACCAGGGGCAGGCCGCTGTCCAGGGCCGCTTCCAGCAGGGCCCGTCCCCAGGCATCACGACCCAGGCCCGGGCCCACCGCCACCACCGTGGCCTGCTCCAGCAGCGGCGCCAGATCCGCCACGCCGTCCACCGCCCGGGCCATGATCTCCGGCTGACGCGCCAGCAGCGGCGCCACGTGCTCGCTCCGAGTGGCCAGGCTGACCAGCCCGGCGCCGGCATGGCCGGCCCCCTGGGCGGTCATCATCGGCGCGCCGCCGAAACCGTGGTCGCCGCCGATCACCAGCACGTGACCGTAGGTTTTCTTGTACCCGTCCGGCGCCCGTCGCGGCAACCAGCGGGCCAGGTCCGCCGGCGCCGGGCGCCACACCGGCGCGGCGATGGCGTCGTGCACCCGGGCCTCCACGCCCAGGTCGTCGAACAGCAGCTCACCGGTGCACACCGGGCCGATCCCGGTGAGCAGGCCCCGGTTCACGCCGATGTAGGTGATCGTGCAGCGGGCACGCAGCACGGCGCCGGTGGAGGCGCCGCTGTCCGCCGCCAGCCCGGAGGGCACGTCCACCGCCAACACCGGCTTGCGCAGATCGTCCAGGGCCTGGATCAGGGCACGCTTGTCCTCGCGCAGGGGGCCGGCCAGGCCGGTGCCGAGCAGGGCGTCCACCAGCACCGGGGCGTCCTCCGGCAGGCAATCCAGGCTCAACGGCCGCATCGGCACCCCGGCATCCCGGGCCCGGCGCGCCATGGTCAGGGCATCGCCGTGCATCTCTTCCACCGGCTTGTCCTGGTACACCACCGGCGCCAGCCCCGCTTCCAGGGCCAGGCGCGCGATCACATAGCCATCGCCGCCGTTGTTGCCGCCGCCGCACAGAATCGCCGGCCGCGACAGATCCGGCCAGTGCTGCACCAGCAGCTCAAAGGCGGCACGGCCGGCCCGTTCCATCAATTGCTCGCCGCTCAGGCCGGCCTCGCCGGCCAGGCGGTCCAGTTCGCGGGTTTGTTCGGCGCTGTAGAGACGGCCGGGTAACGATCTCACGGACATTCGCTGCTATCCTTGGCTCCGTCGTTGCGGTATGCGACCACAGTATACCTGTTCCTATTTTGCGCCGACCACGGGACCACCATGCCTCCTCGCTCCGAGCCCCAATGGGACCTTTATGGTCTGCACCTGGCCGCGTTCATGCTCGCCGGCACCGCGTTGTTCGCCAAACTGGTGCCCCTGCCGGCGCTGGACATCACCGGCCTGCGCGGCGGCATCGCGGCGCTCGCCCTGCTGGTGGTGATGGTGCTGGGCCGCGCGCGGCTGCGGCTGCCGTCGGCGCGCCACTACCTGGCCATGCTGATCGGCGGCCTGCTGTTCGCGGTGCACTGGATGACCTACTTCCACGCCATGCAGGTGTCCTCGGTGGCGGTGGGCGTGGTGGCGCTGCTCACCTTCCCGGTGATCACCGCGGTGATCGAGCCACCGTTGCTGCATCGGCGCGCCCCCCGGGGTTATGCGCTGCTGGCCGGCCTGGCGGTGCTCGCCGGCGTCACCCTGATCGGCCTGGAGGGCGGCCTGGCCGGCAACGTGCCCCTGGGCCTGGCGGTGGGCATTTTCTCGGCGGTGCTCTATTCCCTGCGCAACCTGCTGCAAAAGCGCTTTCTGGACGGTGTCTCCGGCCCCCAGGTGATGCTCTACCAGGGCGCCCTCACCGCCCTGGCGTTCGCCCCCTTTCTGAGCACCTCGCCGCTGCAACTGGCGCCGGCCACCTGGGGGCTGCTGCTGTTGCTGGGCACGGTGTTCACCGCCGTGCCGCACACCCTGATCACCCATGGCCTGCGACGCTTGAGCGCCACCACGGTGTCCTTCACCCTGGCGTTGCAGGTGCCCTACGCCACCCTGCTGGCGGCGCTGGTGCTGTCGGAAACCCCCGGCTCACTGGCGCTGGCCGGCGGCGCCCTGGTGGTGGCCGCCTCCCTGTTCGTCACCGCCCGGCAGCGGCGCCAGCCGGCGGCGGTGGCCACCAGCGACTGACCGCCCGCGCGACATGGATCTCGACGACCTCAAACAGCGCATCGCCCTCCGGGCCCGGGAACTGGGCTTCCAGCAGATGGGCGTGGCGGACCTGGACCTGAGCCAGGCCGAACAGCGCCTGCATGAATGGCTGGCCGCCGGCCGCCATGGCGGCATGGACTGGATGGCCGCCCACGGCAACAAGCGCTCGCGGCCGGCGGAACTGGAACCGGACACGGTGCGGGTGCTGTCGCTGCGCATGGACTACCTGCCACCGGACACCCAGCCGGTGAAAGTGCTGCGCCAGAAGGACAAGGCCTATGTGTCGCGCTATGCCCTGGGCCGGGACTACCACAAGGTAATCCGCAAACGGCTGGCGCGGCTGGCGGACTGGGTCCGCCAGGAGGTCACCGACTCGCGCCTGGCGCGGGCCTTCGTGGACAGCGCCCCGGTGATGGAAAAGCCCCTGGCCGAGAAGGCCGGGCTGGGCTGGCAGGGCAAACACACCCTGCTGCTCAACCGGGACGCCGGCAGCTGGTTTTTCCTGGGGGAGCTGTACACCGACCTGCCGCTGCCCGTGGACCGCCCCGGCGAGGATCACTGCGGCAAATGCTCCGCCTGCATGACGGTGTGCCCCACCGACGCCATCGTCGCGCCCTACCAGCTGGACGCCCGGCGTTGCATCTCCTACCTGACCATCGAACACGATGGGCCGATTCCCGAGGACCTGCGCCCGGGCATCGGCAACCGGGTGTTCGGCTGCGACGACTGCCAGTTGATGTGCCCCTGGAACCGCTTCGCCTCGCACAGCGGCGAGACCGATTTCCGCCCACGCCACGGCCTGGAAGATCGGGAATTGGTGGACCTGTTTCAATGGGATGAGGCCACCTTCCTGGCGCGCACCGCCGGCTCGCCGATCCGCCGCGCCGGCTTTCAGCGCTGGCGGCGCAACCTGGCGGTGGCCCTGGGCAACGGCCCGGCCAGCCCGGCCGCCCTGGCGGCCCTGGAAGCCGCCCGGCACGACCCCAGCGAGCTGGTGCGCGAGCATGTGGTCTGGGCCCTGCGCCGGCTGCGAAACAGAGCCGGCATGTAAAGTTCGTATTCTTTAGACTGTCAGGATCGCCTTCGGGGAACCGCCGTCGGGATGACGCCTTCAAACCGGGGGAATGTTTTTCAATTATCGACCAAGAGGGAACGCCAGCCATGAAAAAGCCAGCCCTGATTATGCTCGCCATCGCCGCGCCGCTGTTGAACGCCTGCTCCGGCGGGCCCAACGAAGCGGCGGAGTACCGCCATTCCGTCTTCCACGTGATCGCCTGGCACTTCGGCACCCTGGGTGCCATGGCCAAGGGCGAGCAGCCGTTCGACCAGGCCGTGTTCGAGCGCAAGGCGGGGATTCTGGAAAACCTCTCCAAGCTGCCCTGGGAAGGTTTTCAGGAAGGCACTGCGGAGGGCAGCGACGCCCTGCCCGCGATCTGGGAAAACCGCGACGACTTCGACGCCAAGTCCAACCGTTTCCAGGAAGAAGCCAGCACCCTGGCGAGCCTGGCCCGGGAAGGCGACCAGCAGGCCATGCTCGACCAGGTGGGCAAGGTGGGCCAGGCCTGCAAGGCCTGCCACGACGATTACCGCAAGTAACCGGTCAGCCGCCCAGCGTCACCACCAGCCACACCACCGCCGCGGCGAGCACCGCCAGCAACAGAGCCCGCCAGGCGGACGCCGGGGCGGCGTCGCCGTCGCCGGCCTTGCGGCCGGTGATCATGGCGCCCACCAGCCGCTCGCCGCGCAGACGGTGGGCGGCCACCGCCGCCACGTGCAGCCCCGCCAGCACCAGCAGCAGATTGATGTTGAAACCGTGAAAATCGGTGAGCGCCCCGGCCAGGGACGACGGCGCCAGATGATTGAGCGGGCCGTCGATGCTGATGTCATCGGTGGCGAACAGGCCGCTGATCGCCTGGGCCAGCAGTAGCACCAGCATCACCACCACCATCCAGCCACCCAGGGGATTGTGCCCCCGGTAGGCCGGCGCCCGGCCGCGCGCGAAGGCCAGCCCGTAACGGACCGCCGCCGCCGGCGCGGTGAGAAAATCCCGGAAGCGGCTGTGCGGCGAGCCCCAGAAGCCCCACAGGATGCGGAACAACAGCAACGCCAGCAGGGCGTAACCGGCCAACATGTGCCAGTCCATTTCCGCGCTGCTGCCGCCGCCGGAATACCACAGGAAGGCGAACAGCCCCACCAGGGTCCAGTGAAACAACCGGGTGGGGAGATCCCACACCCGCCCTTTTTCGCTCCGCTGCTCGGCGCCTTTCACGATCGTCCCTCCCGATCACGACCCTAGAGTTGAATCAGATGCTCGCGGTAGTAGGCGAGTTCCGCGATGGATTCACGAATGTCATCCAGGGCCAGGTGTTTGTTGGCCTTTTGGAAGCCGGCGAGGATGTCCGGCTTCCAGCGCCGGGCCAGCTCCTTGAGGGTGGAGACATCCAGGTTGCGGTAGTGGAAGAAGGCTTCCAGCCGGGGCATGTAGTTGGCCAGGAAACGGCGGTCCTGGCAGATGCTGTTGCCGCACATGGGCGAGGCACCGGCGTCCAGATACCGTTCCAGGAACGCCAGGGTGCGCCGCTCCGCCTCGGCGTCGTCCACGTCGCTGCGCTTGACCCGCTCCACCAGGCCGGAGTTGTTGTGGTGGCGGGTGTTCCACTCGTCCATGCCGTCGAGCAGGGCGCCGCTCTGCTTGACCGCCATCACCGGCCCCTCGGCCAGGATGTTCAGATGGGCGTCGGTGACGATGGTGGCGATCTCGATGATGCGGTCGTGGCTGGGGTCCAGCCCGGTCATTTCCAGATCGATCCAGATCAGGTTGTCCTGTGATTGCGTCATGGTTCTCCCGGGGAAAAAGCCGATACAGGGTGAAGGATACAGGATACAGCGCGCGACCGGCCCTGCCAGCCGCAAGGCCGTGCCCGCGACGCCCGGGTTGCTGTATCCTGCAGGCTTCATCCCGTATCGGCGGCCAGGCCGCCCGCACAGCACACTATGGCGAAACGCAACCTCAACCGGCGGCAGCGCTGGCGCATCGAGAAGATTCAGCAGGAGCGGCGCGACCGGGCCCAGCGCAAGGCGGAGCGCGCCCACCCGACGGCCACCGATCTGGGCGAGGAACAGGAAGGCACCGTGGTGGCCCACTTCGGCGGCCAGGTGCTGGTGGAAGCCGGTGACGGCGCGCCGACGCGCTGCCACTTCCGCGCCAACCTGGAACAGCTGGTGGTGGGCGACCGGGTGATCTGGCAGGCGCCGCGCAGCGAAGGCGACGGCGTGGTGACCGCCGTGATGCCCCGCGCCACCGTGCTCAAGCGCCCGGACAACTACGGCAACCTGAAGCCGGTAGCGGCCAATCTGGACCGACTGCTGGTGGTGTTCGCGCCGCGTCCGGAACCGTCCAGCGCCCTGCTCGACCGCTACCTGGTGGCCGCCGAGCTGTCCGGCATCCCCGCCACCCTGGTGCTCAACAAGGCGGACCTGGTGGCCCCGGACAACGCCGACACCGTGGCCCGGTTGGTGGCGCTCTACCGGGACCTGGGTTACCCGGTGCTGCAGGTGTCCGCCACCTCACGGGACGGCCTGGCCGACCTGAGCGACGGCCTGACCGGCGGCACCGTGGCCTTCGTGGGCCAGTCCGGAGTGGGCAAGTCGTCCCTGGTGAACGCCCTGCTGCCGGAGGCGGAACTGGCGGTAGGCGCCCTGTCGGACGTGTCCGGCCTGGGCCAGCACACCACCACCACGGCGCGCCTGTTCCACCTGGAGGGCGGCGGCCACCTGATCGATTCCCCGGGCATCCGCGAATTCGGCCTGTGGCACATCGACGAGGACGAACTGCTGCGCGGCTATCGGGAACTGGCGGCGCTGGCCGGCCACTGCCGGTTCCGCAACTGCACCCACCGCCACGAACCGGGCTGCGCCCTGCGCGAGGCGGCGGACGCGGGCCGCATCAGCGCCGAGCGCCTTAATAACTTTTTTCACATCGCCGCCACCCTGGATGAACAGGCGCGACAGCGTTATCACTCCTGAGCGAGGCCGGGAACCCATCTGACACCCTCCCTGTCCCTCCAGTACAATGCCTGTCACACGACGTAGCGATGGCGATCAATCATGACCTCTGAACTGCCGCTTCTCATCGAACCCGCCGAGCTGGCCGACCATCTGGACGCGCCGGACCTGCTGATCATCGATCTGTGCAAGGATCAGGTGTACGACCAGGCCCATGTGCCCGGCGCCATCCACCTGGACCATCAGCGTCTGCTGGCGGGCACCCAGCCGGCGCCGGGCCTGCTGCCCGACGACCAGACACTGTCGGCGCTGTTCTCCGAACTGGGCCTGACCCCGGATACCTGGGTGGTGGCCTACGACGACGAGGGCGGCGGCTGGGCCGGGCGCCTGCTGTGGACCCTGGACGCCATCGGCCACAAGCGCTACAGCTACCTGAACGGCGGCATCCACGGCTGGCTGGCCGAGGACCTGACCACCAGCACCGAGCGCACCGAAGCGGAGCCCAGCGACTACCAGGTAGGCGAACACGACCCGCGCACCAGCGTCGACCTGGACCATGTGCTGGCCCACTACCAGGACCCGTCCGTGGTGATCTGGGACGCGCGCTCCGAGGAGGAATTCGCCGGCGTGCGCGCCTTCGCCCAGAAGGCCGGCCACATCCCCGGTGCCGCCCACTACGAGTGGACCGACGCCATGGACAAAACCAACAATCTGCGTCTGCGGGATCTGGAGGAAATCCGCCGGGAGCTGGCGGACCGGGGCATCCAGGGCGACAAGCAGGTGATCACCCACTGCCAGACCCACCACCGCTCCGGCCTCACCTGGCTGCTCGGCAAGATCCTGGGCTTCCAGGACATCCGCGGCTACCCGGGCTCCTGGGCCGAATGGGGCAACCATCCGGACACCCCGGTGGAAAAATCCGAATAACACCAACCACCAAACCGCCGGGCTCGCGCCCGGCCCGCATGGAGAGCCCGCCGTGAGCGCGCTGAAAGACAAAGTGTTCGTGGCCGTTCAGTACTGCCTGCCCCAGCATCTGCTGTCGCGGCTGGTGGGCTGGGTGGCGCGCAGCGAGATCCCCTGGATCAAAACCACCTTCATCAACACCTTCATCCGCCGTTTCGGCGTCGACCTGAGCGAAGCGGAGATCGAGGATCCGGACCGTTTCGAGAACTTCAACGCCTTCTTCACCCGGGCGCTGAAGGACGGCGCCCGCCCCATCGCCGAGGACCACGATGCCCTGGCGTGCCCGGCGGACGGCACCGTCAGCCAGCGCGGCCGGCTGCGCGGCGGCGACCTGTTCCAGGCCAAGGGCCGGCACTACTCCGCCTTCGAGCTGCTCGGCGGCGACGGCGCCCTGGCCGGCGAGTTCAGCAACGGCGAGTTCGCCACCGTCTATCTCTCGCCCAAGGACTACCACCGGGTGCACATGCCCTGCACCGGCACGCTGCGGGAAACGATCTATGTGCCGGGGCGGCTGTTCTCGGTGAACCAGGCCACCACGGAACGGGTGCCCCGGCTGTTCGCCCGCAACGAGCGGCTGGTGTGCGTGTTCGACACCGAACGCGGCCCCATGGCCGTGGTGATGGTGGGCGCCATGATCGTCGCCGGCATCGAGACGGTGTTCGCTGGCCAGGCAACGCCCCAAGCCACCGACGTCACCCGCCGCGACTACCGCGACCCGGCGCCGGTGGTGCTGGAAAAAGGCGCCGAGCTGGGCCGCTTCCTGCTCGGCTCCACGGTGATCCTGCTGTTCCCGGAGGGCGCCGCCACCTTCGACGACGCCGCCCTGCCCGGCGACACCGTGCGCATGGGCCAGCCCTTCGGGCGGTTCCGGTAGCCGCCCGTGACGCTACCCCGTAGCGAGTCGGCGTGGTCCCTCCTTCCGGGACCCTGTTTGACAGGATGTCAAACCGGGAGCCCCCAGGGACGGGTTCACGGCGTTCCCGGAAGGAGGGACCACGCCGACTCGCGGCCCGGCTGGAGAAACACGCCCGAAGATTCCCGCGCGGCCCTTACTTCTTCCCGAGCTTGGCGGCCAGAATGGCCTTGGCCTCGTCGCCCTGGAGCATTTCCGCGAACAGGGCCAGATCGTGATCCACCAGCTCCGCCAGCGGCATCTCCGCCGCCTGGCGCATCAGTTTCTTGCTCTCGCGCATGGCGCGGCGCGGCTTGGCGGCCAGGGCCACGGCGTACTGGCGAGCGGTGCCCTCCAGGTGCGCCCGCTCCACCACCCGCGCCACCAGCCCCGCCTGGGCCGCTTCCTCGGCGGTCAACGGCTCGCCCACCAGCAGCATGCGCGCGGCGCGCTGGTAACCCAACCAGGCCGGCAGCAGCTTGGAGGACCCCGCCTCCGGCACCGCGCCCAGATCGACGAACGGAGTGATGAATTTGGCGTCGTCGGCGGCCACCACGATGTCCGCGTGCAATAGCAGGGTGGTACCCACGCCCACCGCATTGCCCTGCACCGCCACCACCAGCGGCTTCTCGAAACGGCTCACCGCGCGGATGAAGGGCGCGGCACCGGCCTCGGTACCGTCGCCGGTGCCGTTGCCGGCGGCCAGGAAGTCCGCCAGATCGTTGCCAGCGCAGAATGATTTGCCCTGGCCCTCGATCAGCACCGCGCCGATGTCGTCGTGGTCGGACGCCAACGCCAGCAGGTTGACCAGGTCCTGGTACATGGCCCCGGTCAGGGCGTTGAGCTTGTCGGGCCGGTTCAGGGTGATGGTCATCACCGCTTCAGTGGTCTTGACCAGGATCTGGCCGCTTTCCGGTGCCGGTAATTCCACGGTTGTCTCCCTCGATTCGATTCGCTGCGCGAAAGGTTAGTGCGCCGCCGGCGGGAATGCCATGACCGGAAGCGTCGCGGGGGCTTGCCGGCGCGCGGTTTTCGTCCTATAAATCGCCGGTTGCGTTGCGCGAGGTCCGCCGGCCTTGAAACTGATTTCCTTCGACCCCTTCCGCACCCTGGGCCTGCCGGGGGTGCGCTATATCAAACCGGAGCATATGTTCGCCCAGCGCGAGCAGCTCGCCGACGCGGACTGGCTGCTGTTCCCCGCCTACTGGCAGTTGCACGCGTTGCACTACGTGCTCGGCCGGCCGATCTTCCCCAGCCTGGCCACCTATCACCTGGGCCACGACAAGATCGAGATGACCCGGGCCCTGCGCCTGGCCTGCCCGGACAACGTGCCCGAGACCGAGATCCTGCCGTCCAGCCACAGCGGCGTGAGCCGCATCCTGGACACCTGGACCTTCCCGTTCGTGGCCAAGCGGGTGCGCTCCAGCGAGGGCGACGGCGTCTTCCTGGTGGAAAACCGCCAGCAATTCCTGGATTACGCCGCCCGTCACGAGGCGCTCTACATCCAGAAACTGCTGCCCATCGTGCGCGACCTGCGCGTGGTGGTGGTGGGCCGGGACATCGTCGCCAGCTACTGGCGCGAAGGCACCAGCTTCCACAACAACCTGGCCCGGGGCGCCCGGGTGCGCACCGATCTGCCGGTGCCGGACGCCGCCCTGGAGCTGGTGCTGGAGCTGGCCCGCCGGCTGGGGATCGACCACGCCGGCTTCGACGTGGCCTGGGTGGACGGCCGCCCCTATGTGCTGGAATTCAACCGGCTGTTCGGCAACCAGGGCATCGCCGACCTGCCGCAGCGGGTGGGCGCGGCCATGCGAACCTATTTGCTGGACGAGGTCTCGCCCTCGCCGCTGTCTCCGGAGCCGGCGCCCATCACCGTTTCCGCCTGAGTCCGTAACAGCGTCTGGTAGCGGTGGGCGAGCTGCTCCACCGGCTGCAGGCGCACCTGCTGCTCGGCGGCCTGCACTACCAGGGCCCGGTCGGTCTGGTAAAGCGCCTTCACATCCAGCTCGGCGCGGGTCAGCTCGCTCTCCGGCACATGCAGCCGGCCGGGCACCCCGGCCAGGCACAATGCCCAGCTGTCCGCTTCACCGAACTGTTCGCTGATCAGCGCCTTGAACTCCAGTGCCGGGGACTGGGCGGCCTTGCGGCGCGGCGCCTGCAGGCGCACCACGCGCAGGAACAGCAAGCCGGCGCACAGGGCGGAGAAAGCAGCGGCGGACAGCGGCTCGCCGCTGAAGCGCACCCGCGCCCGCTCGCCCAGCCCGGCCACCACCCGGCCGCCGTACAGCGCCACCACCTCGTCCAACAGACGGTGGTAATCGTCCAGCAACTGGTCCAGGGCGGCGCGGGTGTAGCGCTGCTGGTAATGATCGAAGTTGACCACGCTCAGGCGCAGTTCCACCGCCGGCCCGGTGTCTTCCTCCGGCTGGCCCGGCACCACCGGCGGAGCGGGACGATCCTCCGGTTCCGGCGGCGCCGCTTCCGCCGGCGGCGGCGGGCGGAACAGGCGACGGTAAATGGCCTCGCCGGCGAGCCGCAGGATCAGGATGCCCAGCACCACCAGCACATAGCCGGTTTCCAGGCGCTGGCGCGGCGCCGGGTCGGCGCGAGCCGCCAATTGCAGGGAGCCGGCCATCTCGCCATCGGGCAGGGCCACCGGCACCTCCACCACCAGGCCGGCACCGTCCGGCAGGCCCCCGGTGACCGGCTCCCGGGCGGTGTCCAGGAAACGCGCGCCGGCCACCGGCGCCAGGTCCCGGGTTTCCCGGGCGATCACGTTGAGGCCGATCAGATCCTCGCCGGCCAGGGATTCGGCGGCGCGCAGGCCGGTCTGGCGGGCCAGCGCCTCCAGCTGGACCCGCTGCTCGGCGGCCAGGCGGGCGGAAAAGTGCTCCAGGAAGTAAACGCCGATCACCAGCGCCACCAGCAGCATCAGCGCCAGCTCCCACAGCAGCCGTTTCTCCCGCCGCAGCCGCGGACGCCCTTGTTCCCAAAGCTGTTGCCACAGGGCCATGCGCTGCCATCCTCGCTTGGTTCAATGGGCGCCGAGTATAACCCGCCCAGGCGCCCTCCGGCTTGGCCGGGGCCTCAACCCGCGCCGCTTTTCTGGTAATCTTGGACGCCGTTCCATTCTGCCACCCACGGCCCCCAAGGAGAGCCCCAGAGCGTGCGCGAGATCATTCTCATCCAAGTGTCCGGCAACGACCGTCCCGGACTCACCGCCGCCTTTACCCGTATTCTGGCCCGCTACCATCTCAATATCCTGGACATCGGCCAGGCGGTGATCCACGACACCCTGTCGCTGGGCATCCTGGTGGAAGTGCCGCCGGGGGCGGACGCCTCCTCCATGCTCAAGGACCTGCTGTTCGAGGCCCACAAGCGCGACACCTCGGTGCGCTTCCGGCCCATCGACGAGGATCGCTACGAGCAGTGGGTGTCCGGCCAGGGCAAGGACCGCCATATCATCACCCTGCTGTCGCGCAAGATCACCGCCGAGCAGCTCGGCGACGTGACCACGGTGGTGGCGGAAAACAACCTCAACATCGACAGCATCGCGCGGCTATCCGGCCGGGTGCGGCTGGAAGGCGAGAACGGTGACCCGGACGGGCGCGCCTGCGTGGAAATCTCGGTGCGCGGCGAGCCCCGCGACACCGCCGCCATGCGCGCCGCCTTCCTGGGCATCGCCAACGACCGCAATCTGGACATCGCCTTCCAGCGCGACAACGCCTTCCGCCGCAACCGCCGGCTGGTGGTGTTCGACATGGATTCCACCCTGATCCGCTCCGAGGTCATCGACGAGCTGGCGGTGGAGGCCGGCGTCGCCGAGCAGGTGAGCGCCATCACCGAGCGGGCCATGCGTGGGGAACTGGACTTCAACGAAAGCTTCCGTGCCCGGGTGGCCCTGCTCAAGGGGCTGGACGAGAGCGCCCTGGAGCGGGTGCGCGACCGCATCGAGCTCACCGAGGGCGCGCGCCGGCTGGTCAGCACCCTGAAGGCGCTGGGCTACCGCACCGCCATCCTGTCCGGCGGGTTCACCTGGTTCGGCCACTGGCTGCAGGGGCTGCTGGGCATCGACTACGTCTACGCCAACGAGTTGAAGATCGAGGACGGCCGGGTCACCGGCGAAGTGGCGGAACCGATCGTCAACGGCGACCGAAAGGCGGAGCTGTTGCGCGAGATCGCCTCCCGGGAAGGCATCGACATGGAACAGGTGATCGCCGTGGGCGACGGCGCCAACGACCTGCCCATGCTGGGAGCCGCCGGCCTCGGCATCGCCTTCCGCGCCAAGCCGCTGGTGAAGAAGAACGCCGAGCATTCCATTTCCACCCTGGGACTGGACGGCATTCTTTATCTGATCGGCGTGCGGGACAAGGACCAACAAGAACTACTTAAGTAGTGAATAGTTAACAGTGAACAGTTAACAGCTAAACCAAGCGCGGGCCCGCGGCCCGCGCGTGACTCTTGCGCTATTAACTGTTAACTGTTCACTCTTAACTGCTCTCTCCTCATCCTTCGGTGGTTTCCGCCACCTCCAGCCGGTCCATGGGCGCCTGCAGATAGTAGCCTTGCAGATAATCCACCCCGCCCAGGGTCCACAGGGTCTGCATCTGGGCGGCGGATTCCACGAAACCCACCAGGGTGCGCCGGCCGCTGCCCTGCACTTCCTGAATCAGCTCCGCGAAACGTTCGCGGCTTTCCGCCTTGCCCAGCTCCTGGGTGAACGAGCCCTCGAACTTCACCATGGTGGCGGGGATATGCTCGAACAGCTTGAACGGGTCCAGGCCGCCGCCGAAGCGGCTGATGGAGAGCCCGCAGCCCTGCTTGCGCATGGTCTCGGCGAAGGCGCCGGCCTGCTTGAGGTAATTGACCGCGTCACCCTCGGAGAACTGGAAGATCACCTGCTCACCGGACAGGCGCGCGGCGCGCATGGCCTTGGTGAGCCATTCCGCCAGCCCGCTCTCGCCCAGCGAATAGCCGCTCAGATTGACCAGCAGGGTGACCTTCTCGTCCTGGGCGGCGGCGGCGCGCATGGCGTTGAGCACCACCCAGCGATCCACCTTGCCGGCCATGCCCAGCTCCGCGGCCACCGGCATGAAGTCCGCCGCGGCCAGGTCGTCGCCCTGCTTCTGGGGCATGTGCACGAACACCTCGAAGATCTGCTCGCTTTCGTCGCGCAGACTCATCAGTGGCTGGTACTTGAGGCGGAAGCTGCCCTTCTCCAGGGCCTGGCGGATGCTCAGGGCGACCGCTTCGTTGGAGCCGGCGGCGACATCGTCCATGGGGTCGTGAATCTTGATGGCGTTGCCCTGCTCGTCGTTCTGCCGCTGGGCCTGATTGCAGCATTTGAGCGCCTTGGTGAGGATATCCTGGCTGCTGCGCGCGTCCTCCCGGGCGAAGGCCACGCCCAGGCTGGCGGTGATGTGCACGGTGCGCGCCGCCACCTCCGGCATCAGCGTTTCGATTCCGGCGCGCAGTTCCTCGGCCAGGGTCGCCGCCTCGTCGATGTCGGCCACCGGCTTGAGCACCGCGAAGTCCTCGCCGTCCACCCGCGCCAGCTTGCCGTCGGCGCAGTGGCCGCGCAGCCAGTCCGCCACCGCGCGCAGGGCGTCGTCGGCGCCCTCCATGCCGAGGCTGGACTGGTGGTGCTCGAAATCGTCCAGACGCAGGTACAGCACCGCCGCCAGTTCTCCCTGGCGGGCCGCGTCGCTGACCGCCTGATCCAGTTGCTCCATGAACCAGGAGCGACTGTAGAGCCCGGTCACCTGGTCGGTCTGGCTGATCTCGTGGAGCCGCTCCTGGAGGGCGTTTTCGTCCAGGCCGGTGGCGCGGATCACGATCTGGGTGCAGGCCTCGCCGTCGAAGGTGCTCGGCGAGAAAATGAAGTTGGCGCCGAACTCGCCGTTTTCGGTGTGCACGCCCCGGCATTCCAGTTCATTGGTCTGGCTTTCATCCTGGGCGCGGCTGCGCAGCAGCTTCTTGAGGCGGTCGTGGTCCTCGGCGGAGACCATGTCCATGATCGGCACGCCGGCCAGTTCGTCGGCGTCTTCGTAGCCGAACATGCGCGCGTAGTTTTCGTTGGCGTGGATGTGCATGCCGTCCAGCACGTAGGCGATGGCGTCGCGGCTCTGGTCCATCAGCAGGCGCAGGCGTTTCTCCGCCTCGTGGCGGCTGATCTCGGAATGCTGCAGCTCCTTGCGCAGGCGCAGGAACTCCATGAGCCGGTCCACGCACTGCATCAGCAGCTCGCGGTCGTCCTTGGGCGCCACCGCCCGGGCGCCGGCGTTGTAGGCTTCACGCACGATCTCGGCGTTGTAGTCATCGCTGAGCAGCACCACCGGCAGGGCCTTGCCGAGCCGGTTGATGTGCGCCATGGCGCCTTCGAAGGTGCCGTCGCCGAAACTCGGCCGGCACAGCATCAGTTCCCAAGCGCCGCCCTTGAGCGCGCGCACCAGCTCATCCTCGTTCAGCGCCAGTTGTGCCCGGGTCGCCCGCCCCGCGTTACGCAGGGCATTCATCAACTGTTCGGCTTCATCCTGGGAGTCATGGGCGATCAGCAAGCGAAGGGTATCGAGAGCGTATGTCATCGGCGCCGGTGCTCATCCGTTATTCGTAGAGCGTCCATTGTGCCTGACGGCGCTGCGTTCGCCAAAGACCTGGATCAATGCGCCGCCGGCCTGAGCGGTCAATCGGGACGCAAGGAGAAGCGCGCCACGTCCGGGGAGACAGCCACCCGGATGCCCAGCCGGGCCAGCCGGGGCGGCCCTTCCCAGATGGTCACCCGGGCGCCGGCGCGGAACCCGGCGGTGGGCACCAGCAGGGTTTCCGTGTCCATGTCCACGCCGGCGGGCACCAGCAGGGCCGGCACCGGCAGGGTGTCGCCATAGCCGTGGCTGAGCCGCACCGGCCGGGTGCCGGCGGGCCACAGCGCCACGCCCAACTGAGCGCCGTCGCCGTGGCGGGCCACCCAACGCACCTCGCCCACCCGCCAGGCGCCGGTGTCCGGGTCGCGCACCGCCACCGGGCCGCCGGTGCGCAGGGCCCGGGGGGTGGCGCCGGCCCAGGCCAGCCGGCAACCGCCCTCGGCCCGGTCCAGCCAGCGCACCGGGTGCGGGTCGAGCTCGCCGCCGGCGCGCTCCAGGCCGTCGTGGGCCGCTTTCAGGCCGACCAGCAAACCCGACTCGCCGCTGGCCGCGCGGCGCGGCCGGGCCCGGTCCGGGGCCGCCAGCCAGACCGCGCGCAGTTGGTTCAGCAGAATGTCGCCGAGCGGGCTAGCGGCGCCGTCGCCCGCCAGCGCCTCGGCCAGGGGGCGGGGGTCGAAATAGAGCTGGCCCGGCGGGTCGCCCCCGGCCACCGGGCGGGGGCCCTGGTCGCTTTCCGGGTCCACCCGGAAGCGCGCCTGACGGCGGTCGCCGTGCAACACCAGCCAGCGCGCCCAGTGCCCGGCGGCCCGGTACAGGGCGAGCAGCGCGGAGGGACGCAACCGGTTGGGCTGGGCGCTGGCCACCAGCAACAACCGGGCGTAGGTCAGGTGCACCGAGCCCTCGCGCCCGGGCAGCAGCGGGTCCGCCACGGTCACCGCCTGCAGGGCGTGGCGTTCGGCGGTGGCGTGCAGGCGGTGCAGGCGCCGCCACAGACCTTCCGGCACCGGGGTGTACAGCAGCCAGGCCAGGCACAGACGCTGGGCCAGGGCCTCGGCGGCGCGCTGCAGGGCGGTGGCGGCGGCCTGCCGTTCCGGGCGCCCCAGGCGCTCCTTGAGCAGCGCCACGGCCACCGCCTGGTAACCCAGGGCCAGCCCCTCGAACAGCGCCCGGGCATGGTCCGCCGCCGCGCGGCTGCGCGCCGGCGGCACCAGGGGCTGATTCAGGAAGTCGGCTTCCAGGGCCTGGGCCAGCTGGTGGACGCCGGGGCGGACCTCTTCCAGCAGCGCCAGGCGGCGGCGGGCATCCACCCGCAGAAGCGCCAGTTCCTCCAGGAGCCGCAGCAGCGGCAGAACGCCACGCGCCGGGTCGGCCATGGGCTCGCCGAGGGACAGCGTCGCCAACCAGGCGCGCAGGCGCCGGGGGCGGGCGCTGGCCAGGGACAGTTTTTCGATCGGTTTGCCGGCATCGGGCGGCAGCGCCCATGCCAGATCCGTTGGCCAAGCCTCGTGCATCGGTGTCTTCCCTCACCGACGGGCGGCGATTGCCCGTTATTTTTGCGAACTGAATCACAAAACCGTACGGGAAAACCGACTGATTGTAAATTAACCAGCCAGCACTGTTTTGGCCGCTTCGCCGGGCTCTTCCCGGGCCAGCCGGGGCACCAGAAAGCCCGGCAGACGAGCGCGCAGAGCGGCATGCAGGGCCCGGGCACGATGGTCGGGAACGGCGAAGTGGGCGGCCCCGGCCACCGCGTCCAGTTGGTGCAGGTAATACGGCAGCACCCCGGCGTCGTGGAGCCGGTCGGACAACGTCGCCAGGGTGTCCGCGTCGTCGTTGACGCCGGCCAGCAGCACCGCCTGGTTGAGCAGGGTGACCCCGGCCCGGCCCAGGGTCCGGCAGCGGGCCGCCAGATCGGCGTCGATCTCCCGGGGGTGGTTGGCGTGCAGCACCAGGGTGGCGCGCCAGCGCGGCGCCTCCAGCAGCGACAGCAGGCCGTCGTCGAGGCGCTCGGGGATCACCACCGGGGTGCGGCTGTGCAGCCGCAGCCGGTCGAGATGGGGAATCGCCGCCAGTTCTTCCAGCAGCGCCGCCAGCCGCTCATTGCCCAGGGTCAGGGGGTCGCCGCCGCTGAGGATCACCTCGCGAATGTCGTCGCGCTCGCGCAACCAGGCCAGGGCCTGCTTCCAGCGTCCGCCGGACAAATGGGTCTGGTAGGGGAAATGGCGGCGGAAGCAGTAACGGCAGTGCACCGCGCAGGCCCCGGTGACCACCAGCAGGGCGCGGCCATGGTACTTGTGCAGCAGCCCCGGCACCGGCGTGTGCTCGGCCTCCTCCAGGGGATCGGCGCCGTAACCGGGCACGGTTTCCCGCTCCCGACCGCTGGCCAGCACCTGGCGCAGCAAGGGGTCGTCCGGGTTGCCCGGCTCGATGCGGTCCAGATAGCGGCGCGGCACCCGCAGGGGGAAATCGCTGTCGGCGTCGACGCCATCGGGCAGCCGCGCCGGGTCCAGGCCCAGGTGCTCGCACAAGGCGGCTACGTCAGTGATCAGGTCCGCCTGCAGGCGGCGCCAATCGGGCACCTGCCAACCGTCGGCCTCCTGCGTTATCATGGCCAGCCTTTTCAACGCCATCCGGTAATTCCCGCAACAGTGGATCAGTGTCTATGGCCAGCTATTCTACCAATGAATTCAAGTCCGGCTTGAAGGTCATGCTCGACGGCGACCCGTGCGCCATTATCGAAAACGAGTTCGTGAAGCCCGGCAAGGGCCAGGCCTTCAACCGCGTGAAACTGCGCAACCTGAAGACCGGCAAGGTGGTCGAGCGCACCTTCAAGTCCGGCGACAGCCTGGAAGGCGCCGATGTGCTGGATATCACCATGCAGTACATCTACAACGACGGCGAATTCTGGCACTTCATGGACCCCAACACCTTCGACCAGAAGCCCGCCGGCAGCGACGCCGTGGGCGACGCCAAGCAGTGGCTGAAGGAAGAGGACATGTGCGAGATCACCCTCTACAACGGCGAGCCGCTGATCGTGAACCCGCCCAATTTCGTGGAGCTGGAGATCACCCAGACCGACCCCGGCCTCAAGGGCGATACCGCCGGCACCGGCGGCAAGCCGGCCACGCTGAGCACCGGCGCCGTGGTGCGCGTGCCCCTGTTCGTGCAGGAAGGCGAGGTGATCAAGGTGGACACCCGCACCGGCGAATACGTGGGCCGCATCAAGAACTGAGCCCGCCCATGAGCGATGCATCCTGGCTGCCCACCGCCGCCCACGATGCCCTGAAGGCGCGCGCCGACCTGCTACGGTCGGTGCGCGCCTTTTTCGATGGGCGCGGGGTCATGGAGGTAAGCACCCCGCTGCTGGCCGCCCACGGGGTCAGCGACGAGCACATCGATGCCATCGAGGTGCCCGGCCACGGCTGGCTGCAGACCTCGCCGGAATACCACATGAAACGGCTGCTGGCCGCCGGCAGCGGGCCGATCTATCAGATCGCCCGGGCCTTCCGCCACGGCGAGGCCGGCGCCCGCCACAATCCGGAATTCACCCTGCTGGAATGGTACCGCCCGGGCTTCGACCTGGAGGCCCTGGTGGACGAGTGTCTGGCGCTGCTGGGCCCGCTGTGCGGTGCCGGCGCCGAGCGCCGCCGCTTCCGCGAGCTGTTCGCGGCGGTCACCGGGCTGGACCCGCTGACCGCCCCGGCGGCGGATCTGGCCGCCCGGGCGGAACGGGCCGGCGCCCCGACCGGCCTGAGCGGGCCCCAGGCGGTGGACTATCTGATGGCCGTGGACGTGGAGCCGGCCCTGGACCCGGCGGTGCTCACCGTGGTCACGGATTTCCCCGGCTGGGCGGCGGCCCTGGCGCAAACCACCGAGGACGGGGACGGCGCCCGGGTGGCGCGGCGCTTCGAGATCTACCACCGGGGCCTGGAGCTGGCCAACGGTTACCAGGAGTTGCTGGACGCCGACGAACAGGCGCGCCGCTTCGAGCGGGACAATGAAAAGCGCCGGGCCGCCGGCAAACGCACCATGACGCCGGACCCGTACCTGCTGGCCGCGCTGGCGGCGGGGCTGCCGCCGTGCAGCGGCGTGGCGCTGGGGCTGGAGCGGCTGCAGATGGTGCTCAGCGGCGCCGAACGCATCGACCGGGTGTGGCCGTTTCCCGTTGAGCGTGCATGATGCGCTGGACGCCGGACGCTAAAACCCTGCACGGAAACGAATGGCGTGTTTGCTGTCAGGCAGCACCTTCCTGCCAGTAACGCCCCAGGAACTCCAGGCCCGGGTTGAGCGTCCGGCGTCAGGCGCCCACCGCCACCGCTTTCTCCACCTCCACCCGCTGGCAGTTGCCATCAATCAATTCCACGATACGTGGCTGCACCGACGGCGGCAGGTCGTGGCCCATGCCGTCGATGATGGTCAGCCGGGCACCGGGGATGGCCCGCGCCGAGGCCTTGCCGCCGGCGGGCCGGATCAGCGGATCGGCGCCACCGTGGACCACCTGCACCGGACACCGCACCGCCTTGAGCCGCTTGGTCAGGTTGCCGGTGGCCAGGATCGCCAGGAACTGGTTACGGATGCCACGCGGGTTGAGACCCCGCTCCCAACTGCGCCGGAACATGTTCTCCAATTCATCGCGGCCCTGGTCCAGGGTGCCGCCCAGCTTGGCCATCATGTCCAGGCCGAAGGCCACGTACTGATCCACGGTCTCGATTTCCGTGCGCGGCGCCACCAGGGTCTTCAGCGCCGAAGGGCGCGGCGGCGGCAGCAGCGGGCTGTTGGTGCTGGACATGATGGAGGTGGCGCTGAGCACCCGCTCCGGCCGGGTGGCCGCCGCCAGCTGCACGATCATGCCACCCATGGAGGCGCCCACCAGATGCGCCTTGGCGATGCCCAGGGCATCCAGCAGGCCCATGGTGTCGTCCACCAGGTCGTTCAGGGTGTAAGGGGCGTGAACCTTGAGGCCCACCAGATGGCGCAGCATCGCCTGCACCGGCCCGTACTTGAACGGCTTGCGGATGCGGGAGGACTTGCCGGCGTCCCGGTTGTCGAAGGCGATCACCCGGTAGCCCCGGTTCGCCAGGGCGTCGAGCAGCCCCTCGGGCCAGAACACCAACTGCGCCGACAGCCCCATGATGAACACCAGCGGTTCACCGTCTTCCGGGCCGCGGGTTTCGTAGAACAGTTCGATGCCGTTGCTGTGCACCGTGCCGGTGGCCATGGGCGTTTCCTTCTCTTGCCGGGGGAGTGAAATCAGTGGCCCAACATAGAAAAGCCCGGCGGCGCCCACAAGCGCCGCCGGGCATTCTGGCCCGTCGGGCCGGCCAAAATTGCCGCCGTACGCCTACAGCACTTCCACGATGGTGGCGTTGGCGGTGCCCAGCCCCTCGCAGATGGCGAGCAGGCCATAGCGGCCGCCGCGCCGCTTGAGCTCGTAAATCAGGGTGCCCATGAGCTTGGCGCCGGTGGCGCCCAGCGGATGGCCCAGGGCCTGGGCACCACCGTTCACGTTGAGGCGGTCGTAGTCCGCGTCCAGGGCGTTGCGCCAGGCCAGCGGCACCGAGCCGAACGCCTCGTTGACCTCGTAGAGATCCAGGTCCGCCAGGGTCATGCCGGCGCGCTGCAACACCTTCTCGGTGGCCGGGATCGGGCCTTCCAGCACCATGGTCGGGTCGGAGCCCACCACGGACAGGGCGTGCACCCGGGCCAGGGGCGTCAGCCCGTGCTCGCGCACCGCCCGTTCGCTGGCCACCAGCACCGCCGAGGCACCGTCGGTGATCTGGCTGGCGTTGGCGGCGCTGATGATGCCGTCCTCCGCCAGCGGTTGCAGGCCGCTGATGGCGTCCAGGTCGGCGTCCCAGCGGATGCCCTCATCCACGTCGTGGCGCAGGGTTTCGCCATTTTCCTGGGGCACGTCCAGGGGCAGGATCTCCTGCTTGAAGCGCCCGGCCTCGGTGGCGGCGGCGGCGCGGCGGTGGGATTCATAGGCGAAGCGGTCCAGGTCCGCCTTGCTGACGCCGTACTTCCTGGCCATGCGCTCGGCGCCGGTGAACTGGCTGAAATTCTCGCCCGGATAACGGCGGCCGATCTCGCCGCTGAACGGATTGCCCAGCTCCTTGGCCACGGTCACCGGCGAACCGATGGGCACCTGGCTCATGGACTCCACGCCACCGGCGATCACCAGGTCCTGGGTGCCGCTCATCACCGCCTGGGCGGCGAAGTGAATGGCCTGCTGGGAGGAACCGCACTGGCGGTCGATGGATACCCCGGGCACCGATTCCGGCAGCCGCGAGCTGAGCACGGAGGTGCGGGCGATGTTGAAGGTCTGCGGGCCGATCTGGCTCACGCAGCCGTAGATGACGTCGTCGATGCGGCCCGGCTCCACGCCGGTGCGGTCGAGCACCGCGTCGATCACCTTGCCGCCCAGATCCGCGGGGTGCACCCGGCTGAGCCGCCCATTGCGGCGGCCGCCGGCGGTGCGTACCGCTTCTACGATGTATGCCGTGGTCACGTCGAGTCCTCGCCTGACTGATAAACGGACCGTCAGGCTACGCCGGGGCCGGCGGGCGGCTCAATGACCGAACGGCTCAGCGCGCCTGACCGGGGAAGGCAGGCGCGCCGGAGCGGGTTACTCGCTGATCTCGGTAATGGAGAGCCGCGCGTTCTCGATCTGCTCGCGGGTGAACGGCACCCGGTGCCATTGCTTGCGCGAGTAGGCCTCGGTGTAGTCCGCGTAGTGCGGGCTGGTGGGGTCGGTGGACTCGCCATGGGAAAGCAGCGTGTAGGCCCGTACCGGTTCACCCTCGGGGAAGTCCACCACGTGCAGATAGGTGTTGCGCAGCACGGTGAAGTAGCCCTCGCCGCCCTCGCCGCCGTATTGCGGAATGTCGGTGCCGGCCTTGGCGTAGGTCTGCACCTCGCCCAGGGGAGCGTCCAGGGAGTCCGCCTGGTCGAAGGCCAGGAAGTTCTGGAAGGACTGGGTGTTCTCCAGGTTGATGTCGCGCAGGGTGATGCCCCAGGGCGGCAGGTTGGGGTTACCGAAATTGATCATGGGGCCGTATTCGGAGCGGTACAGGGTGCGGGTCTCGGGCACCAGGGAACCGTCCGGCTGTTTTTTCTGGATGGTGATTTCCACCGCCTCCAGGGCCTTCTCCTCGCCGTCCTTGCGATAATGCGTGGCGTCGACCATATCCAGCGCATAGGGCGTGAAGCGGCGCGCCGTGGACACGGTGTGCGCCCAGGCGATGTCGTTGTTGAAACCCAGCAGCACCATGGGCGCGCCCATGATGGAGACGCCGGACACGTTCAACTCGCCGGGGATGGTCATCTGCAGCTGGTAGAAGCGGTCCACGCCTTCCAGATACCAGTGCGGGTTGGCGAACAGCAGGCCGCCGCCGGATTCGGTGGCATCGCCGCCAAACGCCAGGGTGTTACTGCCGATGCCTTCCTCGCCGCCGACCCAGAAGCGGTGCTCATCATCGGCCTGTTCACCGCCGGCGCGCGTCAGGCTGGTGGCGCTGGCGGAAGGCGGTTGGGCGTTGACGATTTCCTCCAGCAGGTTGGAGCTGCTGGCGGCCAGGTTGAGGGCCACCAGGCGCCGGAACACGTCCTGCTCGGTGATCGGCGCCAGCCAGGGCTGGTCCCGACAGGTCAGGTGGCGGCCGGCGTGCTCGCCGCCCTTCACTTCCCGCACATAGCGGCTGAAACCGGCGGCGAACCCCCGCGACAGCTGACGCACGTCGGACGGTTGGGCATCGCGGAACGCGGCCACCTGGTCATCGTTGACCACGAAGCGGAAGAAGAAATCGGCCTCCCGGTTGGTCGGCGCGCCGAAGGTGCCCATGGGCGCCGCCAGGGCGTCCGGCCCGAAGTAGCGGGACCCGTCGCCCCGGAAGGTGACGTAGGCGGAGGCCAGCACGCACAGGTTGTCCTCGGCGATGGCGTAGCCGTGGCCGTAGCCGGCGCCGCCGTAGCCGTCGGCGGTGATGTGCGGAATGCCGTAGGTGGTGCGCTCGATGGTGGCGCTGTAGCCGTCGCCGTCCGGCGACGACGATGAGGAAGAGGAACTGTCGCCGCCGCAGGCGGCCAGGACCACGGCGACGCCAAGCACGGCGCCCCGCGACCACACGGAGGGTCGGAACAGGGTTTTCATGTAAATCTCCCGAGTTCTTGTTATTTCGGACACCGCCACGGGCATCCAGTCGGGAAAGCCTAGGCCAACAACGCCGCCGGCACTTGAACGCAGCGGCTATTACAGCATGCGCACGCCCATGCCACGGGCCACGAAGGACGGTGTCAGGCCGAAGAACTGCTTGAGGGTGCGGGTCAGGTGAGCGGCGTCGGAGAATCCCACATCGTGGGCCACCACGGACAGGGATTCGCCATGGGCGATCAGCTCCACCGCGCGGCGCATGCGCGCCCACAGGGTGTAGCTCTTGATGGAAATGCCCAGCTTGTCGGAGAACAGGTGGCGCAACCGGTGGGCGGACACCCCCACTTCGGCGGCCAGTTCCTCCAGGGTGCTGGTGAGCGGCAGCTCCTTCTTGATCTTCTGGGCGATGTGAATCACGCGCATGTCCATGGGCATGCGGATCGGCCGGTAGCCGCTCAGCGCCCGGGGCAAGGCGGTGGTGAGCCGGAACAGGCCGGCGGCGTCCAGGGTGCCTTCCGGGCGGCGCGCAGCGTGGCCGCCTCGATGCGCCCCGGGGTGACGATCACCGGCCGCACGGCCTGGCGGCCGAGCATGGCGGCCAGGCAGTGGTACTCGTAACTTTGCGGATCGAAATTCATGGATAACAGGGGCGCGCGGCTGGCGTCCAGGGAACGGGCGGTCTGGTTACCGATCAGCGCCGCCGGATAGTCGGTGACGCGGCCCTGCCCGTCGCCGAGACGGAAACCGGCCTCGCCCAGGGATACCAGCAGGGTAACGGTGTGCCGCTGGGTGAGCCCGGACACGATGCCCTCGGTGAGGTACAGGAAGCGGTCGTCCCACACATAGAGGCGATTCTGGTACGCCATGGCGCGTTTCCCGAGTCGTTGTTATTCGAATTTCGGTGACGGGCGGCGTTTCAGCGCAGACGGATACCGGCTGGCTCGATAACGATCTCGCCGTCCTTGTACAGTTTGCCGATGGCCTGTTTGAAGGCGTTCTTGCTGCAGCCGAAGGCGGCACGGATGTCGTCCGGCGGGCTCTTGTCGCCCAGGGGAAGAAAACCGTCTTCCCGACGCAAACGCTGCAGGACACGCTCCGCCACGCCTTCCCGCTTGGCGGCGCCGGGCGGATCCAGCGACAGGCTCAGCCGGTGATCGTCACGCAGACGTTTCACATAACCGGTGAGCCGCTGGCCGGGCTTAAGCGCGCGATCGGCCGTCACATCCAGCAGCCCCCAGTAGCGGTCCGCCACCGCCACCTTGTAGCCCAGCTCGGTGCGCTGCACCACCACCAGCGGCACCGCCTCGCCCTGGGCGAAGGCGTCGCAGGTGTCGTCCAGCCAGCGGTCCAGCCGGGCGCTGGCGAACAGGCGCCCGTCGCGGTCGCGCACCACGCGCACGGTCTGCCAGCGCCCCGGTTCCGGCCGGTTGCCCTGCTCCGCGAACGGCAGCAGCAGGTCCTTGGGCAAGCCCCAGTCCAGGAAGGCACCGACCCGGTTCACGGAGGCCACCCGCAGGCGGCCCACCTGGCCGGGCAGCAGGCGCGGCAGCCGCGCGCTGGCCCGGGGGCGCCCGTCGCCGTCCTCGTAGACGAACACCCGCAGGGACGCAGGCGGGGCGTCGTCGCCCAGTTCCCGCGCCGGCAGCAACAGCTCGCCCAGGGCGCCGCCGTCGAGCAGCAGGCCGGCGCGCACGCGGCGCAGCACCGGCAGCACCGCGACGGTGCCGATGGCGGGTTCCATGGTATCGGCGCTCACCACATCAGGTCGTCGGGAATCGGGTAGTCGGCGTAGGGATCGTCCCCGTCGTCGCCGTCGCCCTTCTCGTTGAGCAGCAGCACCACCTCCGGGTCGCGCTGGCGGATCTTGTCGGCGATTGCCGCCGGCACCAGTTCGTAGCCTTCGCCGAGCAGAACGATGGCGATCAGGCCCCGGGCCAACTGATCCTGCTGCTTGCCGGTGACGTTGAGCTTCTTGATCTTCTTGTCCTGCACGAACTGGTAGCTGTGATCGCCGTTGCCGCGCTCCAGGCGGTGGGTCTCGATCAGCTGGCGGATCTGCGCGGCGATTTCCCGCTCGCGCTGGCGCTCGTGGCGCTCCTGCTCCAGGGCGCGGTCCCGCTCGGCCTGCTCGGCGCGCTGGCGCCGGGCCCGTTCCGCCGGGTCCTCGAACTCGATTTCGCCACGCTTGGCGCGGTTGGCGTCCTCGCGTTTCGCCTGTTTGGCGCGGCGCGCCTTCTTTTTGTCCGCCAGCCCCGCTTTCATGAGCTGGTCTTGCAGTGAATTGGCCATCATGAATCCATGCATAGAGTTGCTAACGGCATGAGCATAAAGGAAAGCGTGCGCCTTTGCCCATCCGGGAAAAGCAAAGGTAAAACCGTTGTTAAGCGGCTTTGTCCGAGCCGGCGGCGGTGCAATACTGGCCGCCATTCGAATCAAAAGAAGGACCGGGAACCATGAAGCGTCTGACTCTGATCGCCGCCCTGGCGGCGGCCGCCCCCGCCACCCAGGCCGCGCCGCTGGTGGACATCTACGCCGGCGGCTACAGCTGGGACACGGAAACCACCGGCACCATCGCCTCCGGCAGCAGCGACATCGACATGGAGGACGACCTGGGCTTCGACGACACCGACCAGACGGTGCTGTTCGTCGGCGTGGAGCACGCCGTGCCGATTCTGCCCAATGTGCGCCTGCGCCATATGGACCTGTCCGATGACGGGCGCAACACCCTGATCGACCCGGTCACCTTCAACGGCGAAACCTTCACCGGCGACGTGGCCTCAGAGTACGACCTGGACATGCTCGACGGCACCTTCTACTGGACGCCCCTGGATAACGTGGTGAAGCTGGATCTGGGTGTGACGGTGCGGCGCATGGACGCGGAGGTGACCATCCGCTCCGACAGCTTCGGCAATGCCGCCACCGAGAAAGCGGACGAGACCTTCCCCATGGGGCACCTGGCGGTGCGCGCCAATCTGCCGCTCACCGGCGTCTACGTGGGCGGCGAAGTGAACGCCATCGAATACGACGGCAGCGGCATGCGGGATTACTCGGCGCGCGTCGGCTGGCGCTCGGACTTCCTGCTGGGCGTGGAAGCGGGCTATTCGCGCATGGAGATCGAACTGGACGACGTGGGTGGCCTGGATTCCGATCTGGAAATCGGCGGGCCCTACATCGCCGCCACCCTGGCGTTCTGACGCCGCGGTTGATCGCGACTAAAGCGGTACGCCGCCCGGTCGCTCCTACAGCAACCATGTAGGAGCGGCTTTAGCCGCGATAACGGCTTGAGCAAACGCCTACCGGTCGCTCTCCGTCTGCTCCATCAACGCCTGGATACGGGCGTCCTTCTCGGCCCACAGGCCACTGACCCACTTCTGTACCCGCGCACGAAACGCCCGATCCTCCTGGTAGTCACCCTGCCACAACCAGGGCTCCAGCTTGAGCGTGCGCACGTCCACGATCACCCGGGGCAGCTGGCCACTGAGCAGGGCCCAGAAGCCCGGCGGCTTGCCGTCCGGGTAGACCACGGTGACGTCCAGCAGCGCGTCCAGGTTCTCGCCCAGGGCCGCCAGCACGAAGGCCACGCCGCCGGCCTTGGGGCGCAGCAGATGGGCATAGGGCGAATTCTGGCGGGCTTGTTTTTCCGGTGTGCAGCGGGTGCCTTCCAGAAAATTCACCACCGTCACCGGCATATCACCGAACTTTTCGCAGGCCGCCTTGGTGATTTCCAGATCCTTGCCCTTCAGGTCGGGCCGCTTTTCCAACTGGCTTTTGGTGTAGCGCTTCATGAAGGGGTAATCCAGGGCCCAGAACGCCAGCCCCAGAAACGGCACCCAGATCAGCTCCTTCTTGAGAAAGAATTTGAAGTACGGGGTTTTGCGGTTGAAGGTCTGCACCAGGGCGGCGATGTCCACCCAGGACTGATGGTTGCTCACCACCAGGTAGGAGGTGTCGCCGCGCAGATCCTCGTCGCCGCGAATGTCCCACCGGGTGGGCGTCATCAGCGCGAAGATCGCCTTGCAGATCTCCGCCCAGGTCTCCGCGATCCACATCACCCAGGCGGAGAGGCGGGCCCTGTTGCCCGCCCCCGGCACCACCAGCTTGAGCAGGGCCACCAACATCATCGGCCCGATCAACACCAGGGTGTTCAACAACAACAGCAAGAAAGTAACGATACCGGTCAATAGGGCCCGCATCCGCCGACGCTCCTTTTCCTCACATCAAAGCGGATGATAGCCAAGATTCCGCTCACTCACCGCGCCGTTCCACCTCAAGCACGTCCACGTTCTGGAAGCCCCGCGGCAGCTTGGCCCCGCGCCGGCCCCGCTCACCCAGGTAGTGCTCCAGATCACCGGGTTTGAGGCTGAGATGGCGCTTGCCGGCGCGGATCACCAGCAGGTCGTCCGGGCCCAGCACCTGAACGTCCTGAACGAACTCGGCGCGCTCCGCCACCCGGGCGGACGGGATCGACATCATCTTGTTGCCCTTGCCGCGCGCCATTTCCGGCAGGTCGCGCACCGGGAACACCAGCAGCCGGCCCTCGTTGGAGACCAGCGCGATCAGATCGCGCTCCGCGTCGCGCACCGGCCGGGGCAGTTGCACCTTCGCGCCCTTGGGCACGGTGAGCACGTTCTTGCCGGATTTCTTGTTGGCCAGCAGATCGCCGTAGCGGACGATGAAGCCGTAGCCCGCGTCGGTGCTCATCAGGAAGGCGTCTTTTTCCTGGCCCATCACCGTCGCCATGAAGCTGGCGCCGGAGGGCGGATTCACCCGGCCCGACAACGGCTCGCCCTGGCCCCGGGCGCTGGGCAGGGTGTGCGCCGGCAGCGAATAGCTGCGCCCGGTGGAATCCAGGAAGCACACCGGCTGGTTGGACTTGCCCTGGGCGGAGGCCAGGTACTTGTCGCCGGCCTTGTAGTTGAGGCCGGCGGCGTCCACGTCGTGGCCCTTGGCGGCGCGAATCCAGCCCTTCTCGGAAAGCACCACGGTGACCGGATCGGCGCCCACCAGGTCCGCTTCGTCCAGAGCCTTGGCGTCGGCGCGCTCCACCAGCGGCGAGCGGCGGTCGTCGCCGTACTGCTCGGCGTCCTCTTCCAGCTCCTTGGCGATCAGCTTCTTCATCTTGGCGTTGGAGTCCAGGGTCGCCTGCAGGTGATCCCGTTCCGCGGACAGCTCGTCCTGCTCGCCTTTGATCTTCATTTCCTCGAGCTTGGCCAGGTGGCGCAGTTTCAGCTCGAGGATGGCTTCCGCCTGGCGGTCACTGAGCCCGAAGCGCTCCATCAGCACCGGCTTGGGGGCGTCCTCCCGGCGGATGATCTCGATCACCTCGTCGATGTTGAGGTAGGCGATCAGCAGGCCTTCCAGGATGTGCAGCCGCTCCAGCACCTTGTCGAGACGGTGCTGCAGGCGCCGGCGCACGGTGACCATGCGGAACTGCAGCCACTCGTTGAGAATCATGTCCAGGCTTTTCACCTGGGGCCGGCCGTCGATGCCGATCATGTTCAGATTGACCCGGTAGTTCTTTTCCAGGTCGGTGGTGGCGAACAGGTGGTTCATGAGCTGTTCCACGTCCACCCGGTTGGAGCGCGGGGTGATCACCAGGCGCGTCGGGTTTTCGTGGTCGGACTCGTCGCGCAGGTCGCTGACCATGGGCAGCTTTTTCTTCTGCATCTGGTCGGCGATCTGTTCCAGGACCTTGGCGCCGGACACCTGGTAGGGCAACGCCGTGATCACGATGTCGTTGTCCTCGCGCTCGTAAATGGCGCGCATCTTGAGCGCGCCGCGCCCTTCCGCGTACATACGGATGATGTCGTTGCGCGGCGTGATCACCTCCGCCTCGGTGGGGAAGTCCGGGCCCTGGATGTACTCCATCAGGTCGTCCAGGGAAGCGCCCGGGTCCTTGAGCAGGTGCACGCAGGCGCGCGCCACTTCACGCAGGTTGTGCGGCGGAATGTCCGTGCTCATGCCCACGGCGATGCCGGTGGTGCCGTTGAGCAGCACGTTGGGCAGCCGCGCCGGCAGCAGCTTGGGCTCGTCCATGGTGCCGTCGAAGTTGGGCACCCATTCCACCGTGCCCTGGCCCAGCTCGGAGAGCAGCACTTCCGCGTAGGGGGCCAGCTTGGATTCGGTGTAGCGCATCGCCGCGAACGATTTGGGATCGTCCGGGCTGCCCCAGTTGCCCTGGCCATCCACCAGCGGGTAGCGGTAACTGAACGGCTGGGCCATCAGCACCATCGCCTCGTAGCAGGCGGAATCGCCGTGCGGGTGGTACTTGCCGAGCACGTCGCCCACGGTACGCGCGGACTTCTTGTACTTGGCCGTGTTCTTCAGGCCCAGCTCGCTCATGGCGTACACGATGCGCCGCTGCACCGGCTTCAGGCCGTCGCCGATGTTGGGCAGGGCCCGGTCAAGGATCACGTACATGGAATAGTCCAGGTACGCTTTTTCGGTGTAGTCCCGCAGGGACAGGTCTTCGAAATCGTCAGCCATCTTTCATTCGCTTCGCTTATTGCTTCGCGGCCAACGCCGCGAATGATCAAACCTCGGCGAGGTTGCCCTTGGTTTCCAGCCAGTCGCGGCGGTCGGAGGCGCGCTTCTTGCTGAGCAGCATGTCCATCAGCTGGTGGGTGTCGTCGGCGCCGTCCACGCTGAGGCGCACCAGGCGGCGGGTGTCCCGGGCCATGGTGGTCTCGCGCAGCTGTAGCGGGCTCATTTCACCGAGCCCCTTGAAGCGGGTAACGCTGACCTTGCCGCGTTTTTTCTCCGCCTTGATGCGATCCAGCACGCCGGCCCGCTCTTCCTGGTCGAGGGCGTAGTAGACCTCCTTGCCCACGTCGATGCGGTACAGCGGCGGCATCGCCACATACACATGGCCGCCGCGCACCAGCGCCGGGAAGTGGCGCAGGAACAGGGCGCACAACAGGGTGGCGATGTGCAGGCCGTCGGAGTCCGCGTCGGCGAGGATGCACACCTTGCCGTAGCGCAGGCCGGTGAGGTCGTCGCTGCCCGGCTCGATGCCCAGGGCCACGGCGATGTCGTGGATTTCCTGGCTGCCCAGCACCTCCGCCGGATCCACTTCCCAGGTGTTCATGATCTTGCCGCGCAGCGGCATGATCGCCTGATAGGTGCGGTCACGGGCCTGCTTGGCGGAGCCGCCGGCGGAATCCCCTTCCACCAGGAAGATCTCGGTCTGCGCCGGGTCGTCGCTGGAGCAGTCCGCCAGCTTGCCGGGCAACGCCGGGCCGCTGACCACTTTCTTGCGGGTGACTTTCTTGGCGGCGCGCAGCCGCTTCTGGGCGTTGTTGATGCACAGCTCGGCCAGGCGCTCCGCCTCGTCGGTATGCTGGTTCAACCACAGGGAGAAGGCGTCCTTGACCACCCCGGACACGAACGGCGCGGTCTGCCGGGAGCTGAGCCGCTCCTTGGTCTGGCCGGCGAACATGGGGTCCTGCATCTTCACGCTGAGCACGTAGCAGGCCCGGTCCCAGATGTCCTCCGGGGTCAGCTTGACGCCACGGGGCAGCAGGTTGCGGAACTCGCAGAACTCGCGCATCGCTTCCAGCAGGCCGGAACGCAGGCCGTTGACGTGGGTGCCCCCCTGGGTGGTGGGGATCAGGTTTACATAGGATTCGGCGACCAGCTCGCCGCCCTCCGGCAACCACAGCACCGCCCAGTCCACGGCCTCGGTGTCGCCACTCATGGCGCCGTCGAACGGCACCTCGGGCACGCTTTCCCAGCCACGGGTGCTGTCCTGCAGATATTCCACCAGACCGTCGGCGAACTGCCAGGTTTCCGGCTCCTCGCCGCTCTGTTTGTTTTCCAGGGTCACGCTCAGCCCGGGACACAGCACCGCCTTGGCGCGCAGCAGGTGGCGCAAACGGGATACCGAAACCTTGGGCGAGTCGAAGTATTTCTCGTCCGGCCAGAAGCGCATCATGGTGCCGGTGTTGCGCTTGCCCACCGTGTCCACCACTTCCAGGTCGGCGGTCTTCTCGCCGCCGGCGAATTCAATGCGGTGCAGCTGGCCGTCCCGTTTCACGAACACTTCCAGCTTGCGCGACAGGGCATTGACCACCGACACGCCGACCCCGTGCAGGCCGCCGGAGAACTGGTAGTTCTTGTTGGAGAACTTGCCGCCGGCGTGCAGGGTGGCGAGGATCACTTCCACGCCGGGCTTCTTTTGCACCGGGTGCGGATCCACGGGCATGCCACGGCCGTCGTCCTCCACCTCGATGCCGCCATCGGCGAGCAGGGTCACGCGGATGCTCTTGGCGTGGCCTGCCAGGGCCTCGTCCACGGAGTTGTCGACCACTTCCTGGATCAGATGGTTGGGACGGCTGGTGTCGGTGTACATGCCCGGGCGTTTGCGCACCGGTTCCAGGCCCGAGAGGACCTCGATGTTCTCGGAGGTGTAGGCGTTGCTCATAGATTTCCTAAAAACGCTGGCCGTCCGGCGACGCCGGACGCATTACAGCTCTATTCCGCAAAAGCGCAACACTAGCGGAATAAAGGCGTCGAAGTCATCAAAGCCGTGGCTGCCGCCCAGTCCCCGGTAGAGGTGACAGTCGGCGTAGTATTCCCAGCCCTCGCGCCAGTCCAGGGACTCATCGCCGGTCTGGGCGAGCAGCAGCAGCTGTTCGGGTTTGCCCGGCTCCGGCACCGCGTAGTGGCGCAGTTGCTCCACCCAGGCCGGATCCAGCTCATAGGCTTCGCCGGTGTGATAGTTATGATTGATACCTGTGTATTTGTCCAGTAGTCGCCAGGGGCGCACCGCCGGATTCACCAGCACCGCGCGCAGATCGTGGTGCTCGGCCAGCCAGGTGGCGTAGAAACCGCCCAGGGACGAGCCCAGCAGCGCGCAGGGGCCGGCGGCAGCCAGGGTAGCTTCCAGCGTCGCCATGGCGCGGCGCGGTTCCGGCGGCAGCGCCGGGGTGTGCAGGCGGTCGCCGGCGCCGGCGCGCTCGAAGACGTCACGCAGCACGCCGGCCTTGAACGACGCCGGCGAACTGTTGAAGCCATGGATGTAGACGAGGGAGGGGGCGGGCTGGCTCATGGCGGCTCCATCTGGGCGGCGGGTTCGATGACGGGCTCCAAGGGTACCCGGCGCGTCGGCGGCGGCCAATGCCGGCGACGTGTTATAACCATTCGATGACCATCCGAAGGAACGGGAGGCCGACAACGCCATGATGACCCTGTTGCATCTGATTTCCGCGGTGGCCCTGCTGGTGTGGGGCACCCATATCGTGCGCACCGGCGTGCTGCGGGTGTACGGCGCGCGCCTGCGCCGCTGGCTGGGCGGGCGCCTGAACCGGCCGCTGGCGTTCGCCGCCGGCACCGGCGTCACCGCCCTGGTGCAGAGCAGCAACGCCACCGCCCTGCTGGCCAGCGGCTTCGTCGCCGACCGGCTGATGCCCCTGGCCACCGCCACCCGGGAAGTGCTGCGCATGGGCGACATCGTGGAGGGCATGCTGGCGGCCATTCTGGAGGCGCTGCGCAACGAGCGGGCCGGCTCGGCCCGGGACCTGGGCGACCAGGACGACGAACTGGACGAACTCTACACCGGCATCAAGCTGTACCTGGAGCTGATCGGCGACATGAAGCGCCTCAACTCCCTGTTCTGCGCGGTGGCGTTCTCCACCGTGGAGGAAGAGGACGGGGACGGGCCGGGGCTCAGTACCCTTTCACGGAGAAGTCGACCTTGAAGTCGATGCCTTCCACCCGGCTCACGGCGGTGTCGATGCGGCCGTCCGGGTACAGGTCCAGCCAACGATAGCCCGGGTTGGCGTCGTCCACGGCGAAGTCCTCGCTGCCGGGCTTGAACTGCACGCAGGTGCTGGGCACCGCCAGCAGACGCACGCCGTTGCGCTCGGCGTCGTACTCCTGGTGCACATGGCCCCAGAGAATGCCACGCACCCGGGGATGGGCGTCGATCACCTGGAAGAAGCGTTCCGCGCTGCCCACCAGCTGGGTATCCAGCCAGCGGCTGTTCATGGGCACCGGGTGGTGGTGCAGGCACACCAGAAGGTGCTCGCCGCAGGCCTCGTCCAGGGCCCGGTCCAGGAACGCCAGGTCCTCCTCGAACAGGTCGCCGGGCACCTCGCCGGGAATGGTGGAATCCAGCAGCACCAGGGTCCAGGGGCCGAGTTCCGCCACGCACGGGCTGATGCGCTGCTCGTGGGTCTTGAGCGCGTGCATCATGGGCGCCGGCTTGTCGTGGTTGCCCTCCAGCCAGTAGATGGGCGCGGGCAGGTCCGCCAGGGTTCGCTCCAGGCGCTGGTAGGATTCGAAGGAGCCGTCCTGGGACAGATCGCCGGTGGCCACCACCAGGTCCGGCGCGGCCTGTTCCTCGCGCACCCGTTCCAGCACCTTTTCCAGGCTGAACTGGGTGTTCAGGCCGAGCAGGCGGCCTTCCGGATCGGCGAAGAGGTGAAAATCGGACAGCTGCACCACGCGCAGCGGTTGCACCGGTTGCGTCAAAGCCCCGCTCCCGTCGTTGTCATGATCCCCCGCGTTCTCGTTTTGTCAGGTCGTCCGTCGAGCCGGGGGTCCCCAGGCGGCGTGCCGGCGCCCTCCCCTTGAGGCCGGCGGACATACGGTTATATCTAAGATAATGGCGGTTTGCCAGGAGCCGGTTCCCGTTTCAGGAACCACTGCGCACTCCGATCCGCGAACGCCCTCAATCCCCGGTGCCGGAACGGCGCCAGGGCTCGGCGGTGTCGTGCCCGTGATCGCGCACATGGCTGAGCCACTCCCCCAGGAAGCGGTTCCACTGCGCTTTCTCGTCGCGCTGGTGCATGTGCGAGTTGGGGTACGGGTAACGGGCCTGCACCCGCCGGAACGGGCTCGCCTCGGTGACCTCCGCCAGGCGGGCATCGTGGTAGAGCCGCACGGTAAGGCGCGGCGCCGGCATGGCGTCGTGCACCGCCTGGTCCTGCAGTCGCAGGGTGGTGGTATAGGGGGACCGCTCCAGCACCCGGATCGACACCGTGCGGCCGCGTTCACGGCCCAGGGTCAGGTCCAGGCTGTCGCGCTCGCCCAGGGCCCGCAGCAGCGGCTGCAGCCGCGCGTAGTTGGACTCGCACTGCGCCATCAGGGCGCGGAAGTCCAGGCGGTAGCGGCGCGAACCACTCACGGGCGCCACTCCCGGTCCAGCGCCTCGCGGTTCAGCAACAGCCACTGCAGGGTGATCAGCGAGGCGGCGTTGTCCACCCGGCCGCTTTGCAGCAGGGACTCGATGGCGGACACAGGCTGCACCACCACGCGGATGTCCTCGCCTTCGTCGGCGACCCCGTGGATGCCGCCGGCGCCGCTCAAATCCGCCTGGCCGACGAACACCTGCAGGCGCTCATTGGAGCCGCCGGGGCTGGGCATGTAGTGCGCCACGCGGCGCATGGCGCCGATCTCCACCCCGGCTTCCTCCAGGGCTTCCCGGCGCACCAGGTCGGCCACCGGCTCGCCGTCCTTGTCGGCGAGGCCGGCCACCAGTTCCAGGCACCAGGGGGTGTCGCGCCATTCCAGGGCACCGACGCGAAACTGCTCGACCAGCAGGATTTCGCCGCGCACCGGGTCGTAGGGCAGCACCGCCGCGGCCGGCGGCCGCACGAACAGCTCGCGCTTGACCGGCGCGCCCCAGCCGCCCTGGTAATGGCGGTGACGCAGGGTCAGGCGTTCAACACGAAAAAAACCCTGGAACGGCGTTTCCCGTTCCAGGATTTCCACGTCCTCGGCGGTGAATACCGGTTTCGGATCATTCATTGGCTTTGTGATAAATCTCCGCCCCTTTTTCACGAAATTCCCGGGACTTTTCCTCCATGCCGGCTTCCGCCTCCGCCACCTGGGCGCGGCCGTCGCCGTAGGTGTCCCGCACTTCCTGGCTGATCTTCATGGAGCAGAACTTGGGCCCGCACATGGAGCAGAAGTGCGCCACCTTGTGCGCCTGCTTGGGCAGGGTCTCGTCGTGGAAGGCCCGCGCCCGGTCCGGGTCCAGCCCCAGGTTGAACTGATCTTCCCAGCGGAACTCGAAGCGCGCCTTGGAAATGGCGTTGTCGCGCAGCTGGGCGCCGGGCACGCCCTTGCCCAGATCCGCGGCGTGGGCGGCGATCTTGTAGGTGATGATGCCTTCCTTCACGTCATCCCGGTTGGGCAGGCCGAGATGCTCCTTGGGCGTCACGTAGCAGAGCATGGCGGTGCCGTACCAACCGATCATGGCGGCGCCGATGGCGCTGCTGATGTGGTCGTAGCCGGGGGAGATATCCAGGGTCAGCGGGCCCAGGGTATAGAACGGCGCCTCGTCGCAATGCTTGATCTGCTCGTCCATGTTTTCCTTGATCATGTGCATGGGCACGTGGCCGGGGCCTTCGATCATCACCTGCACGTCGTGCTTCCAGGCGATCTTGGTGAGCTCGCCCAGGGTGCGCAGCTCGGAGAACTGCGCTTCGTCGTTGGCGTCGGCCACCGAGCCGGGGCGCAGGCCGTCACCGAGGCTGAAGGTGACGTCGTAGGCCTTCATGATCTCGCAGATTTCCTCGAAATGGGTGTAGAGGAAACTCTCCTTGTGGTGGGCCAGGCACCACTTGGCCATGATCGAACCGCCGCGCGAGACAATGCCGGTGACGCGCTTGGCGGTCATCGGCACGTAGCGCAGCAGCACGCCGGCGTGGATGGTGAAGTAGTCCACGCCCTGCTCGGCCTGCTCGATCAGGGTGTCGCGGTAGATCTCCCAGGTCAGGTCCTCGGCGACGCCGTTGACCTTTTCCAGGGCCTGGTAGATCGGCACGGTGCCGATCGGCACCGGCGAGTTGCGCAGAATCCACTCGCGGGTTTCGTGGATGTTCTGGCCGGTGGACAGGTCCATCACCGTGTCGCCGCCCCAGCGGGTGGCCCAGGTCATCTTGGACACTTCTTCCTCGATCGAGGAGGTGACCGCCGAGTTGCCGATGTTGGCGTTGATCTTGGTGAGGAAGTTACGGCCGATGATCATCGGCTCGATTTCCGGGTGATTCACGTTGGCGGGAATCACCGCGCGGCCACGGGCCACCTCGTCACGGACGAATTCCGGGGTGATCTCGGCGGGAATCGAGGCGCCGAAACTCTGCCCGGGATGCTGATCGGTGGGCAGGCCCGCGTCGCGGTGCTCACGCAGCTTCTGATTTTCCCGGATGGCGATGTATTCCATCTCCGGGGTGACGATACCCTGGCGGGCATAGTGCATCTGCGACAGGTTGCGGCCGGCCTTGGCGCGGCGCGGTGCGCGAATATGCGGGAAGCGCAGCCCCTCGGTGGCCAGGTCACGGGCGCGCCGGCGGCCGTATTCGCTGGTCAGGCCGTCCAGCTGCTCGCTGTCGCCGCGCTCCTCGATCCAGGCGGCGCGCACCGGCTCCAGGCCCTTGCGGATATCAATCTTCGCATCCGGGTCGGTATAGGGACCGGAGGTATCGTAAACCGCCAGGGGCGGGTTATCCTCGAACTTGCCGCCGGCCAGGGGCGTCGGATGTTGACGGATTTCACGCATCGGGACGCGGATGTCCTGCCGGCTGCCGGTCACATAAATTTTTCTTGAACCGGCGATGGGTTGGCAGGCTTCATCAATGGCGTTGGATACGGCGTGACGTTGCTCGTCTGGCACGGTCGGCCTCCAGGCAGTGGTGTAAGTGGGGAGGAAGGCGCCGCCGGTCGTTAAGGCCAGCATGACACTGGCCCAACACGGGCTGGGCGAACGCCAACACTATACGCCAGCGCCTCAAAGTCGAACAACCGCACCCGTGTGACCGGAACCGGTAGGCAACAGGAGTGTCAATCCCTTTTACTTGCCATTACCATACTGGCCAGTTCACCTTTAAAAAAACCGTTACCAACCATGGACAATGCAATGAAGCGGAGCCCGATAACGCCCCTGAGTCTGCTGCTGGCCACCCTGGCCGCGGGCGGCGCCCAGGCCGCGGACCTCACCAATGTCGCCAACGCCGCCTGGGATTACGACGGTACCTGGCGCGCCGACCGCCAGACCTGGGAAGCGGAGCAGGAAACCCTGGTACAGGGCCGCGCCGCCCTGCTGCCGACCATCGATGCCAGCCACCGCCATTCGGAAATCAACCAAACCTACGAATCGACGGGTGACCTGGAGATAGACGGTAGATCCCGTTCCACCTCGGTGACGCTAACGCAACCGCTGTTCCGCCTGGATGCCTTCTACGGCTACAAGGAAGCCAAGTCGCTGACCTCCGTAGCCCAGGCCGAGTTCTACCAGTCCCGCCAGGATTTCGTGCTGCGCGTGGCGCAGGGCTACTTCGGCGTGCTGCGCGCCTGGGACACCCTGGTGTCCGCCCAGGCCGAGGAGAAGGCGATCAGCCGGCAGCTGGAACAATCCCAGGAACGTTTCGATGTGGGCCTGGTGGCCAGCACCGATGTGGAAGAAGCGCGCGCCGCCTACGACCTGGCCCGGGTGAACCTGATCGTCGCCGAGCAGGAATTCGATATCGCCCGCGACCAGTTAGAAACACTCACTGGTCGTAAATGGGAGACGCTGGCGGAGTTGCGCGACGATCTGCCGATGGAGGGGCCGCAACCGTCAAAAATGAACGCCTGGATCGATAAGGCCGCGTACCAGAATCCGCAGATTCTCGCCGCCCGCTACAGCGCCAAAGCAGCGGGTTTTACGGCCGACCGACAACTGGGGGCCATGCTTCCAAAGGTTCAGTTGTTCGCTGAGTATCAACACAACCACAATACCGATCCAAGCGTCTCGGGGGGCGACCCCGGCAATCAACTCACGCAATTCTACTCGACGCAACCGGACACTAATTCAAAGACTATCGGCATTGAAGTAACCGTGCCGCTGTTCCGCGGTGGCGGCCTCAACAGCCAGCGCAAGCAGGCGGCCCTGCTCGCCGACGCCGCCGGCCAGCGGTACCAGCAGACGATCCGCGACATCAGCCAGCAGGCGCGCACCTTCTACCGCACCGTGGAAGCGGACGCCCTGCGCGTGGAAGCGCGCCGCCAGGCGATCCGCTCCACCCGCTCCGCCCTGGAAGCGACCCAGTCCGGCTACGAGGTGGGCACCCGCAACGTGGTCGACGTGCTCAACGCCCAGCAGGCGCTGTACGCCGCCCAGCGGGACTACGCCAACGCCCGCTACGACTACATCCTGGACACCCTGACGCTGAAGTCCGCCGCCGGCGAACTGGACGTGGAGGATCTGGTGGCGGTGAACGACTGGCTGTCCGGCCAGGAAACCCTGGACCTCTACAACCCGGACCTGGAAGGCCAGAGCGAAGCGCAGATGTTCAGCCCGCGCTGAAGCGCGCCCCGATTGGCGGCCACCACCCCGGCGGCCGCTTCCCCCCGACGCCGGCGCTCGCCGGCGTCGTCGTAGAGGGCGGCCAGCGCCGCCGCCAGTTCCTCTTCCCCGGACACCACCGTAAGCGCCCCCGCCTCGTCCAGCAGGGCGGCGATGGCGGTGAAGTTGTGCAGCGCCGGCCCGGTCAGCACCGGCGTACCCCAGGCGGCGGGTTCGAGCAGATTGTGGCCGCCCACCGGCACCAGGGAGCCGCCCACGAAGGCCAGATCGGCGGCGCCGAACAGCATCAGCAGCTCGCCCATGGTGTCCGCCAGGTAGACCGCCACGCCGTCGTCCACCGCCTCCTCCCGGCTGCGCCGGGCGAGGCCCAGGCCGGCGCGGCGGACCTGGCCGGCCACGTCGTCGAAGCGCTCCGGATGACGGGGCACCAAAATCAGCAGGGCATCCGGCCGCGCGGCCCGCAGCCGGCGGTGGGCGGCCAGCACGATCTCATCCTCTCCCGGGTGGGTGCTGGCGGCGATCCACACCGGCCGCTCGCCCCAGGGCGCGCGCAGGGCGGCGGCCCGGTCGCGCACCGCGTGGTCCAGGGTCAGGTCGAATTTGACGCTGCCGTTGACCACCAGTTGCGACCGGCTCGCCCCCAGGGCCTGGAAGCGGTCCGCCTCCGCCTCGGTCTGCACCGCCAGGGTGTCGAAGCGCGCCAGCATGGGCCGCACCAGGCGCGGCAGTTTGGCGTAGCCCCGGTAGCTTTTCTCCGAGAGCCGGCCGTTCATCAACAGCAGCTTCGCCCCCCGGGCCTTGGCGGCGGCGCACAGGTTGGGCCACAGCTCGGTTTCCAGGATCACCACCAGGCGCGGGTCGAAGGCGTTCAGGAAGCGCCGGTAGGCTCCGGGAAGCTCCCACGGGCAGTACACGTGGGTGACGCGGTCGCCGAACAGGGCGCGCACCCGCTCGGAGCCGGTGGGCGTGGTGGTGGTCACCACCAGGGGGGTATCCGGGTGAGCCGCCAGCAGGCCCTCGATGAGCGGCGCCGCCGCCAGGGTCTCGCCCACCGACACGGCGTGCACCCAGACGCTGCCGCTCAGGGTGCCGCGCCGGTAGCCCAGCGCCAGGCGCTCGCGCCAGCGTTGCCGGTAGGCGGGCGCGCGCCGGCCGCGCCACCAAAGACGCAGGAACAGCAGAGGCAGGGACAGGTACCAGAGCAGGGTGTACAGAGCGCGCATGTGCGATCCATCGAGAGCGGCGAAGAGAGCGGACCGGCTATGCTAGCATAGCCGCGCATTGAACCGAGGTAGAGCCATGACCGACAGCGCCCGGACGCCCACCCTGACACCGGACATTCTGATTTTCGGCGGCGGCATCGCCGGCCTGTGGTTGATCAACCGCCTGCGCGAACGCGGCTACCAGTGCCTGCTGCTGGAAACCGGCACCCTGGGCGGCGCCCAGACCCTGGCCAGCCAGGGCATCATCCACGGCGGCCTGAAATACGCCCTGGGCGGCGGCCTGTCCAGCGAGTCCGAGGCGATCGCCGGCATGCCGGACCGCTGGCGCGCCGCCATCGACGGCCGCGACAAGGTGGATCTGAGCGGCCTGCGGGTGCTCGCCGACACCCAGAACCTGTGGTCCACCGGCTCCGTGGCCAGCCGCATGACCAGCTTCTTCGCCAGCAAGATGCTGCGCGGGCGCATCGAGAAGCTGAAGCGCGACCAGTTCCCCTCGGCCCTGGCCAACCCGCGCTTCAAGGGCCAGGTCTACCGGCTCGACGACCTGGTGGTGGACACGGAAAGCCTGCTGCGGGTGCTGGTGGCGCCGGTGCGCGACCGGCTGCTGCGCTTCGACCCGGGCCGCGATCATCTGGAATGGGGCGACGACGGCCTGCGCGCGGCGCGCATCAACGGCGTGCGCATCGAGCCGCGCCTCACCGTGCTGGCCGCCGGCGAAGGCAACGCCGCCCTGCTTGCCGACGCCCAGAAAAGCCGCCTGTTCCCCCGCGAGGCGGCGCAAAGCCGGCCCCTGAAAATGGTACTGGTGAAGCACCGGCTGGGCCACCGCCTCTACGCCCACTGCGTGGGCGCCAGCAATAAGCCGCGCCTCACCGTCACCACCCATGAGCTGCCCGACGGCGACCTGGTCTGGTACCTGGGCGGCGAACTGGCGGAAAAAGGCGTGGAGCGCAGCGACGAACAGCAGATCGCCGCCGCCCGCGCCGAGCTGGATGCCCTGTTCCCGTGGCTGGATTTCGGCGACGCCCGCTTCGCCATTCTCGACGTGGCCCGCGCCGAGCCGCGCCAGCACGGCCTGGCCAAGCCGGACAACGCCTACGCCCGCCGCGACCGGGACCTGATCATCACCTGGCCCACCAAGCTGACCCTGGCCCCGGACCTGGGCGACCGGGTCGACGCCCTGGTGGACGAACACGGGCTGACGCCCGGCGCGCCCCTGGGCGAGGTGCCCGAGGCCCTGCCCCGGGCCCCGGTGGGCCAGCCCCAGTGGTACCGCGGCTTCGGAGAACAGGGATGAGCTTCCTGCGCGCGCTCGGCGACACCGGCCTGACAGTGAGCGCCCTGGGCCTGGGCACGGTGAAGATCGGCCGCGACCAGGGCGTCAAATACCCCACCGCCTTCACCATCCCCGACGACGACGCGGTGCGCCATCTGCTGGCCCGGGCCCGGGACCTGGGCATCAATCTGATCGATACCGCCCCGGCCTATGGCCGCAGCGAGCAACGGCTCGGCGAACTGCTCACCGACCGGCGCCACTGGGTGATCGTCTCCAAGGTCGGCGAGGAGTTCGATAATGGCGACAGCCACTTCGATTTCAGCCCGGAACACACCCGCGCCTCCGTGGAACGGAGCCTGCGCCGCCTGGGCACCGATTACCTGGACTGCGTGCTGGTGCATTCCGACGGCAACGATCTGGACGTGCTGCGCCAGGGCACCCTGGAGGTGCTCGACGATCTGAAACGGGAAGGCAAAATCCGCGCCACCGGGGTGTCCACCAAGACCGTGGAAGGTGGCCTGGAAACCCTGCGCCGCGCGGACATCGCCATGGTCACCTACAACCTGGCGGAGCGCGGCGAAAAGCCGGTGATCGACTACGCCGCCGAGCACGGCAAGGGCATCCTGATCAAGAAAGCCTTCGCCAGCGGCCACCTGGCCGCCGACCACCCGGATCCGGTGCAGGCCAGCCTGGACCTGGTGCTGGGCACGCCGGGCGTGGGCGCGGTGATCGCCGGCACGGTGAATCCGGCGCACCTGGAGGAGAACGTCGCCAAGGCCCGCCGCGCCTGCGGGGAGACATAGCCGCGCTTTGGTGCGGGCATGCCCCCCCCGAAGGCCGCGTCTCGGCGTGGTCCCCCTTCCGGGAACGTCGTGAATCCATCCCTGGAGACTCCCGGTTTGACATCCTGTCAAACAGGGTCCCGGAAGGGGGACCACGCCGAGACGCTCCGAGGTAGCGTCACGCGCGGCTTCGTAGGTGGGGATTGGGTAGGAGCTACCCTCGATCAACAAAAAAAGCCCCGCCGAAGCGGGGCCGAGACTCGTCAAACATCACCGTTGCCGGCGTCCCGAGCCTGACGAGGACACAAGGATCGAGCTCTCCCGATCAAGCGCCTGGGCGCTATCTCACAAACCCTCCGGCCGGCCCTGGTCGGGCTGACTGTAGTCGCACACGCCGTCGGGGAAGATGGCGTTGAGGCGGTTCACCTGGTCGGAAGTGGGCTGCCAGGTGCCGTAGGTGCCATCCTCCAAGGCCACCGACACCGGCTTCAACGCGCACTTGAACACATCGCCCTCGGTGGGCGCGCCGGCCACGATGCGCGAGGTGGAGTAAACCTGGAAGCGCGCGGTGCAGGCACCTTCCGGCCCGTCATCCAGGGCGCCGCTCCAGACATCATCACCACGGGCGATCAGGCTGCCGTCGGTCTCGAAGCAGGTGTCCACCGCCTGTTCCGGCTTGTTGCCGGCCACGCCCGCCTCCGGGTTGGCGCGCAGGTTGGCCATCCAGTCGTCGATCACTTCCAGGGCCAGGGGCACGGCGCTATAGTCCTCGTCCGGCCGGGCATCGGCGAACCAGATCACCTGGTTGTCCGCGTCGCCGTCGTAGTCCCGCATGCGCTGGCGCACCGCGAAGGACTGATGCACGTTGTGCATGTCCAGCTCGTGCTCCAGGTAGGGCCGGTAGTCGATGATCGGAATGCCCTCCGCCTTGCCGCGGAACACCATGCCGGATTCATAGGCGCCGTTCATGGCTTCCAGGTCGCCCTCGGTGCGCGGCGCCGGCGACGACGGGTCGCTGCCCAGGGTCATGTTGCGGCTGCTCCAGGGATCGAAGATGGACGGGTCGTTCATCACATCCTGCTCGCTGCCCAGGAACGGGAAACCTTCCTGCACCATGTCCTTCTGATCCTTCCAGCCGCCCACCCGGGCGTTCAGGTCGAGGAATTCCTCCGGGGTAATGCGGTGCGCGTTCAGGGATTCCAGGCCGTACTGCACGCCCACGTTGTCGAACAGGGTGTGCGGGTAGCCGTCACCGTCCACGCCATAGATGTTGCGCAGGTCGTCGTAGTGGCTCCAGTTCACCGTGGCCATCAAACCGGCCGGCTGCATTTGCTGCTGATTGTCCGCCTGGCCGTAATAGGGATTCATGGTCAGCGGCGTCAGGCCACGCCAGGATTCCACGCACTCCGTGGAGCCCGGCGCACCGCCGTAACCGAGCTGCTGCTTGGCGGCGTAGAGCGGATCTTCCACGTCGTCCTCGGCGTTGAGGCCCACCAGCCAGGTGCGGTTCTTGGTGGTCGCCCACTTGGGGTTGTCCTTGTCGGTGGCGTCCATGTAGTACTCAAGCAGTTCGCAGTCACCGATGTGGATGGTCTGGGTGACCATGTCCGGGTAGCTCTGCACCGGAATCGCCGCGTCGATCAGGCCGGGGTGGTTCTGCGCGTACACGTATTGCTGGATGGCACCGCCGGAGGCGCCCAGGCCCACGGTGTAAAGCGGCTCGCCGTATTCCTCCACGAACCGTTCCTTGACCATCAGCGCGGTCTCGCCGCCCACCTGCATGTTGTAGTGCTCGCTCATGCGGGTGCCGGTGGAGTAGATGATGGCGTAGCCCTGGCCGAGCACGTCGGGCTGCAGGGCGCGGCGGTTGTAGTCCATGCTGCCCTGGGTGTGGCCGATGCCCACGCCGCCCTGGAAGCGGTACATCAGACGGCCGTTCCACAGGCCGGTGTCCAGGGAACCGGGCTCCTCGCCGGCCTCGGCGAGCATGGCGATGGAGTAGATGAAGCGGTTGATGGTGCCGCGCTCCCAGCGCACCACGAAGTCCACTTCGCGGCCGTCCGACAGGGTGGTGGTGGCCATGTCCGCCGGCCGCGAGCCACCGTCCGGCAACGGCTGGTACTGGCCGCCGGTGGTCCGGTACCAGTATTCGGTGTACGGCTCGATGCCGCAGTCCCGGCTCAGGCCGATCTGTTGATTCTGATCGTCATAAACCGGAAAGCCCTCGTTGCCTTCGGTGTCCACCAGCGGCTGCTTGCCCAGCTCGGACACCGTGGTGCACACAAAGGGGTACTGATGCGGGCCGGAAAACATGGGCCCTTCCACCGGATGATTGGTGAGGGTCAGGCGGGCCAGGGTGCCGTGATCCGGGTGCCAGACCGTGAGTTCGTTGTCGCCCTCGTCCAGACCCCGGACCATCCCCTCGACGCCATCGCCGCTGGCCTGGAATCCTTCGCTGTCCAGGTCCTCGCCATTGAGGCGCAGGCGCGCGTCGCCCAGCAGGTCGGCGTCGCCGCGCACCGCCACCCGGGCGTCACCGCCGCTGACCCATTGCGGCTCGCTGGACACCACCCGCAGGCTGGCGGACGGCGCCGCCTGGGAAGAACCGGAACTGGAATCGCCGCCGCAGGCGGTGAGCAGACTGGCGACCGCCAACGCGAGCGCGCCGCCCGTTACGCGTACTGACATGTTGCTCTCCTCGATATTGTTGTTATCCGGGGCACGGCCCGGTTCCTTCAAGGTAGGAGCGACGCGGGAAGCAAAACAGATACAGTTTTCGGTAAGTGGCTGAGACAGTGGCGCCAGCGTCCCATGGCGTGGGACGCCTCGTTCAGGGCGCCAGGCCGTCCGGGGAGGCCGCCAGCCCGGCGGCGGTTTCCCCCAACCAGCACAGCGCCCGGCGCACCGGGGCGGTGAGCGGGCTGCCGGCGTTGAGGCGCAGGTAGTCGGCGTGCTTGCCGTCCAGGGAGAACACCGCGCCGGGGAACACATGGATGCCACGGGCGGCGGCGCGCTGGAACAGGGCCCGGGTATCCACCCGGCCCGGCAGGCGCACCCACAGCACGCAGCCGCCGGTGGGCCGGGTCAGCCGGGTCTCCGGCGGAAAGCAGCGGCGCACTTCCCGGGCCATGGCGTCCACCTGGCCGTGCAGATGGCCGCGCAGCTCGCGCAGGTGCTGGGCGTAAAAGCCGCTTTCCAGCAACCGGCCCATGACGATCTGGGAGATCGAGGTGGAGGTGATGGTGCTCAACTGCTTGAGCTCCCGGAAGCGTTTCTGGAAACGCCCGGCGGCCGCCCAGCCGATGCGCAGCCCCGGCATCAGGCTCTTGGAAAAACTGCTGCAATAGAGCACCAGGCCGCCGCGGTCGAACGCCTTGGCCGGCGGCGCTTCGCCCCGATAGACGGTGTCGCCCCAAACGTCGTTTTCGATCAGCGGCACCTGGTAACGCTCCGAGAGCGCCACCAGGGCCGCCTTGCGTTCGTCGCTCATGGTGAAACCGAGCGGGTTCTGGGCGTTGGGGGATACCAGGCAGGCGGCCACGCCGCCGCGCCGGAACACCTGCTCCAGGGCGCTCAGGCTGATGCCGTGGCGGGCATGGGTGGGCACCTCCACCACCTTGCGCTGGTGGGTTTCCAGCAGCAGCAGGGCGCCGTAATAGGTGGGCGATTCCACCACCACGGTGTCGCCGGGCCGGCTCACGCTGCGCAGCGCCAGGGACAAGGCCTCCATGGCGCCGCTGGTGACGATGATGTCCTCGGCGGTGACCGGCACCTCGTAGCACAGGCTGCGGCGGGCCAGGTGGTGGGTGAACAGGGGGCAGCCATTGGGATGCATGTAGTCCCAGGCGTCCAGGGCATGGTGGCGGGTGACGTCACGGATGGTCGCCATCACCCGGTCCACGGGCAGCACCTCCGGGCCCGGCAGGGCGATGCCCAGACGCACCATGGCCGGGTCGGCGTGCAATTCCATGTAATGCAGCACCTGCTCGCTGAGCGACACTTCCACCGGCAGCAGCGGGTAGCGGGAGCCGTCCGGCTCGGGAATATCGAGCACATCGGAGCTGCGCACATAGACCCCGGACTGGGGGCGGATGTCCAGGTAGCCCTCCGCCTCCAACTGGCGGTAGCTCTGCATCACGGTATTGACGCTGACCTTGAACAGGGCGCTCATGCGCCGCACCGAGGGCAGCTTCTGGCCCACGGCGAAGGACCCGGCGCCGATCTGCTCAAGCAGACGCCGGCTGATGCGTTCGTAGAGGAACCGGTCGTCGATCACCGGCGGCACCTTGTGTTGTTGTTATCGGTTTTCCTGATTCTGCCCTACCCGGCCCGGTTTGTAACCGCGCCCGGGCCTTTGTATTTCGGCGGCCGCCCCGATATTGCATACTGTGCGCCCTCGGCGGATCGCGGCTGACGCAGGCAAGGCAATGATCGACTGGACAGACATCGACACCGTGTTGCTGGATATGGACGGCACCCTGCTGGACCTGGCCTTCGACAACTGGTTCTGGCTGCGCCACGTGCCCGAGCAGTACGCGCTCAGCCGCGGCCTGGCGTACCCGGAGGCGGAGCGCCTGCTGCACGGATGGATCGCCAGCCACCTGGGCACCCTGAACTGGTACTGCCTGGATTTCTGGACCCGCGAACTGAACCTGAACATCGCCGGGCTGAAACGCGCGGCGGCCCATCGCATCAGCGTACGCCCCGGCGCCGAGGCGTTCCTGACGGCGCTGGCGGAGAGCCCGCGCCGGGTGATCATGGTCACCAACGCCCACCGCGAGGGTCTGGAACTGAAGCTGGAACGCACCGGCATCGACCGTTATTTCGACGCCCTGGTGTCCAGCCATGACTACGGCCACCCCAAGGAGGCCCAGGACTTCTGGCAGCGGCTGCGCGACCAGCATCCGTTCGACCCGGAACGGGCCCTGCTGGTGGACGATTCCCTGCCGGTGCTGCACTCCGGCCGTCGCTACGGCCTGGGGCACCTGGCCAGCATCCGCCAGCCGGATTCCAGCCTGCCGGCACGGGCCGATACCGATCCCTTCCCGGCCATCGACGACTTCCTGCGGGTGCTGCCATGAGCGATGGCACCCGGGTTGATTCCTGGCTATGGGCGGCCCGTTTCTTCAAGACCCGGGGCCAGGCCAAGCAGGCCATCGAGGGCGGCAAGGTGCAGGTGGACGGCAGCAAGGCCAAGCCCAGCAAGGCGGTGCAACCGGGCACCGTGCTCGATATCCGCAAGGGCGACGTTCAATGGACGGTGGTGGTGGAGGGGCTGAGCAACAAACGCGGCCCGGCCAGCGCCGCCCAGCAGTTATACCGGGAAACCGAGGACAGCATCGCCCTGCGCGAGCAGGGCGCCGAGCGCCGCCGGCTGGCGCGCCTGGCCGCCCCGGTGCCCGACCACAAACCCAGCAAGAAGGAGCGCCGCGACCTGGCGCGCTTCCGACGCGACCACGAAGGTGACCTGTGACCGACAACCCGGCAGCCGACCAAAAGCAACGCTTCCTGTTTCCCGATTCCGACATCCGTGGCGAGCTGGTGCGCCTGGACCGCAGCCTGGCCGAGGTACTGGGCGCCCACGACTACCCGATGGCGGTCCAGGGCCTGGTGGGCGAGGCGGTGGCCGCCGTGGCCCTGCTCACCGGCACCCTCAAGTTCGAAGGCCGGCTGAGCCTGCAGGCCCAGGGCCGGGGCCCGGTGTCCCTGCTGCTCGCCGAATGCACCCACGACGGCCAGCTGCGCGCCCTGGCGCGCCACGACGAGCGCGCCGCCGACTGCCCGCCCACGGTGGCGGGTCTGATCGGCGACGGCACCATGGTGATCACCATCACCCCGGATCGCGGCCGCCAGTACCAGGGCATCGTGCCCCTGGAAGGCGACACCCTGGCGCGCTGCCTGGAGGGCTATTTCCAGCAGTCCGAGCAGCTGCCCACGCGGCTGTGGCTGGCCGCCGGCAACGGCCGGGCGGCGGGCATGCTGCTGCAGCGCTTGCCGGACCGCGCCGCCGGCGCCGAGCACAACGCCGAACACTGGCAACACCTGGAAACCCTGGCCGACACCCTGACCATGGAGGAGTTGCTGGACCTGGACACCGAAACGGTGCTGCGCCGGCTGTTCCACGAAACCCCGCCCCGGCTGCCGGCGCCCCAGCCGCTGCGCTTCGGCTGCACCTGCTCCCGGGAGCGCACCCGCAACGCCCTGCTGTCGCTGGGCGCCGCCGAAATCCGCCAGCTCCTGGACGAGGACGGCGAAGCCACCCTGACCTGCGACTTCTGCCTGTCCCGGGAGCACTTCGACGCCGTGGATCTGGCCGAGCTGGCCCGCGAGGCGGAAGCCCGGTAACAGGACATGACAACGGCCCGGGCGGCGTCGCCAGCGGGCCGCTTTTCTGTCATAATCGCGCGCCTGTCAGCGTAGCCAGGCGGAAAGCCCAGGAAGAACCATGACCAATCCTATGACCTATAACGATCTCAGCCCGGCTCAGCTCGTCGAGCTGGCCATTCAGCGCAACGAAGGCCGCCTCTCCGATAGCGGCGCCCTGGTGGTGGAAACCGGCCACCGCACCGGCCGGTCCCCCATGGACCGTTTCATCGTCGATGAGCCCAGCACCAGCGAGCACATCCATTGGGGCCCCATCAACCGCCCGTTCGAGGCGGACAAATTCGACGCGCTGTGGGATCGGGTCGCGGCCTTCACCGCCGAGGACGACACCTTCGTGTCCCACCTGCACGTGGGCGCCGACACCGACCACTACCTGCCGGTGAAGGTCACCGCCCAGACCGCCTGGCACAATCTGTTCGCCAACACCCTGTTCATCCGCCCGGAGAAGTACAACCCGCGCGCCAAGGAAGAGTGGCAGATCCTGCACGCGGTGAACTTCCAGTGCGAACCGGAGCGCGACGGCACCAACTCCGACGGCTGCGTGATCTTCAACTTCGCCCAGCGCAAGATTCTGATCGCCGGCATGCGCTACGCCGGTGAAATGAAGAAGGCCATGTTCGCGGCGCAGAACTTCCTGCTGCCGGAAAAGGACGTGCTGCCCATGCACTGCTCCGCCAACGTCGGCGAGAACGGCGACGTGGCCCTGTTCTTCGGCCTCTCCGGCACCGGCAAGACCACCCTGTCCGCGGACCCGGCCCGTTACCTGATCGGTGACGACGAGCACGGCTGGGGCAAGGACGTGGTGTTCAACATCGAGGGCGGCTGCTACGCCAAGTGCATCGACCTGAGCCAGAAGAACGAACCGATCATCTGGGACGCGATCCGCTTCGGCGCGGTGCTGGAAAACGTGATCCTCAACGAGGAAACCCGGGTGCCGGACTACAATGATGTGTCCCTGACCGAGAACACCCGCGCCGCCTATCCGCTGGAAAACGTGGAAAAGCGCGTGATCGAGAACCACGCCGGCGAACCCAAGCACGTGATCTTCCTGACCTGCGACCTGACCGGCGTGCTGCCGCCGGTGTCGCGGCTCACCCACGAAGGCGCCGCCTACCACTTCCTGAGCGGCTACACCGCCCTGGTGGGCTCCACCGAGGTGGGCGCCGGCAAGGGCATCAAGAGCACCTTCTCCACCTGCTTCGGCGCGCCCTTCTTCCCGCGCCGCGCCGGCGAATACGCCGAGCTGCTGATCAAGCGGGTCAAGGAATTCGGCTCCAAGGTGTACCTGGTCAACACCGGCTGGACCGGCGGCCCCTACGGCGAGGGCGAGCGTTTCAGCATCCCCACCACCCGTGGCGTGATCGATGCCATTCTCAGCGGTGAGCTGGACGAGGCGGAGACCGAGCACCTGGACATCATCAACCTGGACGTGCCCAAGAGCGTGCCCGGGGTGGACGACAAGCTGCTCCAGCCCAAGGCCACCTGGGCCAACCCGGAAAACTACGAGGCCAGCGCCCGTGACCTGGCCCGCCAGTTCGCGGCCAACTTCTCCGAGAAGTACGCGGACGTCTCCGACGACATTCGCGCCGCCGGCCCCCAGGCCTGAGCCGCCGGCTCCGGCCCTGGAAAAAGCCCGCCCCTCGGCGGGCTTTTTCGTTTGCGACCCTCTGACCCACGGGTCAAAAGTCGAAAAACAGTCCCAAGGGACGATTTCACGCCTTTACCCCGCGGCGTTAGACTGGCCGCCGTGACGCAAGGAGTCCATTGATGAGCAAACCCAAGATTGTCGTGGTCGGCGGCGGCGCCGGCGGCCTGCCGCTGGTCACCCAGCTGGGCCGCAAGCTCGGCAAGTACGGCCGCGCCGACATCACCCTGGTGGACGCCAGCAGCATTCATGTGTGGAAGCCACGCTTCCACGAGGTGGCCACCGGTGCCATCGACGCGGACCTGGACGCGGTGGACTACCGCGCCCACGCGCGCCTTAACCATTACCGCTTCGAACCGGGCACCCTGACCCGGGTGGACAAGGCCCGCCGCGCCCTGGTGCTGGCGCCGATCACCGACGCCGACGGCGCGCAGGTGCTGCCGGAACGGGAGCTCGCCTACGACTACCTGGTGATCGCGGTGGGCAGCCAGAGCAACGACTTCGGCACCCCCGGGGTGCGCGAACACTGCCTGTTCATGGACACCCGCGCCCAGGCGGAACGCTTCCGCGAGCGCTTCATGAACACCTGCCTGCAGGCCAACTACCGCAACGACCCGGTGTCCGTGGCCATCGTCGGCGGCGGCGCCACCGGCGTGGAACTGGCCGCGGAGATCCACCACGCGGTGGCCATGCTCAAGCTCTACGGCCACGAGCACCTGGACCGCAAGCAACTCAAGGTGACCGTGGTGGAAGCCCTGCCGCGCATCCTGCCGGCGCTCTCCGAACGGGTTTCCGCCGCCGCCCGGGAACGCCTGGAAAGCCTGGGCGTGACCGTGCGCACCGGCGTCATGGTGGCCGAGGCCAACGAGCACGCCCTGATCACCAAGGACGGCGACACCCTGGATTCGGATCTGATGGTGTGGGCCGCCGGCGTCAAGGCGCCGGAATTCCTCGGCAAGCTGGAAGGCTTCCAGGTCAACAAGATCAACCAGATCGAAGTGGAGCCCACCCTGCAGGCCAAGGGCGACGAGCGGGTGTTCGTGATCGGCGACTGCGCCTTCTTCAAGCCGGAAGGCGCCGAGAAGCCGATTCCGCCGCGCGCTCAGTCCGCCCAGCAGATGGCCCACCACACCGCCAAGAACCTGCAGCGCCTGCTGATGAACCGGGACGCCAAGCCGTTCGAGTACCGCGACCACGGCTCCCTGGTTTCACTGTCCAATTACAGCTCCGTGGGCATGCTGATGGGCAACCTGAAGGGCGGCAACTTCTTCGTCGAGGGCTGGCTGGCGCGCATCATGTACGTGGGTCTGTACCGCATGCACCAGGCGGCCCTGTACGGCTGGCCGCGCACCCTGATGCTGCTGGCCGCCGGCCGCTTCAGCAAACTGGTGCGCCCGCGCCTGAAACTGCACTGACCCCCGCCACCCCGGCGGGCTGGCCAACGGGGACCCGCGATGAAAACAGTGGTGCGTGACTGGTTCGGCGTATTCCGCGAAGCGGTACGCTTCTGGATGGACGCCAACGCCATCAGTTACGCCGGCGCGCTGGCGTTCTTCACCCTGTTTTCCATCGCTCCGGTGGTGATTCTGGCGGTGCAGGTGATCGGCCTGGTGATGAGCACCGACGCGGCCATGGCCCAGATCATGGCGCAGCTCAACGACACCGTGGGCCCGGAGGCGGCGCAAACCGTCCGCGACGCGGTGGAACGCAGCCGCCTGGACAGCAGCGGCATCGTTCCCACTTTGATCGGCATCGGCGCCATGCTGGTGGGCGCCACCACGGTGTTCGGCCAGATGCAGCGCTCCCTGAACAACATCTGGGACCTGGCGCCGCGCCCCTCCCGCAACACCATCCTGGCGCTGCTCAAGAGCCGGCTGATGTCGCTCACCGTGGTGCTCTCCATCGGCTTCGTGCTGCTGGTGTCGCTGTTTCTCAGCGTGCTGGTGCAAAGCGTGATGGTGTTCGCCCGGGACTGGCTGCCGATCCCGGCGGGCCTGGCGGTGGGCCTGGAAAGCCTGGTGTCGGTGGCGGTGATCACGCTGCTGTTCGCCACCATCTTCAAGGTACTGCCCGATGCGGTGCTGCGCTGGCGGGACGTGCGCCTGGGGGCCCTGATCACCGCCCTGCTGTTCATCCTCGGCCGCTTCCTGATCGCCTTTTATCTGTCGCACACCGCCACCGCCTCCACCTACGGCGCCGCCGGCTCCCTGGTGCTGCTGTTGCTGTGGGTCTACTACTCGTCGCTGATTCTGCTGTTCGGCGCCGCCATCACCCGCGCCCACACCGAGGCCCGGGGCGTGCGGGTACAACCCAGCGCCAGCGCGGTACGCGTCTACCGCCGCTTCACCGAGAACCCGGCCGACGACCACCCAGCGGAGCCGCCGGCCTGAGCCCGGAGGCGCCAGTCACTACTTTCTTGGCGCTTTTGACAATGCCGGCCCGGCCCGCCAATCCGCTACAGTAGTCATTCAATAACAACGGAGAACAGCGCCATGGGCGATCAAGGGCTGGCCGGCAAGGCCATCGTGATAACCGGAGCGGGCTCGGGCATCGGCCGGGTCACCGCCGAACAGCTGGCCGCCGAAGGCGCCCGCCTGATGCTCGGCGACATCGACGTCGACGCCGCCGAATCCGCCGCCCGGACGATCCGCGCCGCCGGAGGCGAGGCCCGCGCCCAGCGGGTGGACGTGACCCGGGACGACCAGGTCGCCGCCCTGGTGGAGGCGACCCTGGACGCCTACGGCGGCCTGGACGGCGCCTTCAACAACGCCGGCATCGAGGAAGAAAACCACAAGGTGGCGGAGGTGGACGAGGCCCTGTTCGACCGGGTCATGGCCATCAACGTGAAGGGCGTGTGGCTGTGCATGAAGCACCAGACCGCCGCCATGGCCGCCCACGGCGGCGGCAGCATCGTCAACACCGCCTCCGTGGCCGGGCTGGTGGGCGCGCCGCGCAAGGCGGCCTACGCCGGCAGCAAGCACGCCGTGGTGGGCATGACCAAGAGCGTGGCCGCAGAGTACGCCCGCCAGGGCATCCGCGTGAACACCGTCTGCCCGGGCATCATCCGCACCGCCATGATGGAGCGCGCCATCGAGCAGGCGGCCCGGGCCGGCTACGCCAGCGAGGAAAAGCAACGCCAGTTCCACGCCGCCATGCACCCCCTGGGCCGGGTCGGCGAAGCCGGCGAAGTGGCCGAGGCGGTGCGGTGGCTGCTGTCCGGCGCGTCTTCCTTCGTCACCGGCCACCAGCTCGCCGTGGACGGCGGGCTCACCGCGCTTTAACCCCTTACCTTTCTTTTTCGGGAGAAACCGGATGCTGAAATTGCACGGCTTCGACGCCAGCAACTACGTGAACATGGTGAAATTCGTCCTGCTGGAGAAGGGCGTGCCCTTCGAGCAGGTCACCCTCTACCCGTCCCAGGAGGACACCGTCCTGGCGGTCAGCCCGATGGGCAAGGTGCCGGTGCTGGAAACCGACCAGGGCACCCTGTGCGAAACCAGCGTGATCCTGGAATACCTGGACGACACCACCGACGGCCCCGCCTTCTACCCGGCGGACCCGTTCCAGCGCGCCCGGATCAAGGAACTGGCCAAGCTGGTGGAGCTGTACATCGAGCTGCCCGCCCGCCGCTGCTACCCGGAAGTGTTCTTCGGCGGCCGGGTCAGCGACGAAACCAAGGAACAGACCCGCGAGGCCCTGCTCAAGGGCATCCGCGCGCTCAACCGGGTGGCGGACTTCTCGCCGTACCTGGCCGGCGACCAGCTCAGCGCCGCCGACGCCCTGTTCCTGTACAGCGCCGACCTGGCCAAGGCCGTGGCCGGCAAGCTGTTCGGGCTGGACCTGCTCGCCGAAGCGCCGGGCAGCGCCGAGCTGCTCAAGCAGCTGAATGAGCGCGACAGCGCCAAACGGGTGGCCGCCGACCGCGACGCCGCCATGGAAAAATTCCTCAAATACGCCCGCGGCGGCAAATAACACCCCGGCGGCCGCTTCACGCCCCCATGGCGGCGTGTCATGCTCCATGGCGACTCTCCCTTCGTTTCGAGGTCGCCATGCCGCTGACATTCCGCCTGTTTCCCGCCGCCCTGCTCACCACCCTCTTCACCACCACGGTCGCTGGCTGCGCCGGCGCCGACGCGCCCCTGACACCCCGGGAGGACGACGGCCTGACCGCCACCCCGCTGGTGGAGGGGCTCGCGCCCCCCTGGTCCCTGGCGTTCCTGCCGGACGGTGAATGGCTGATCACCGAGCGGCGCGGCACCCTGCGCCGGGTGGTGGACGGCGCTCTGCGAAGCGAACCGGTGACCGGCGTGCCCGAGGTGGTGGCCAAGGGCCAGGGCGGCCTGTTCGACGTGCTCCCGCACCCGGATTTCGCCGACAACCAGCGGCTCTACCTGAGCTACGCCAAACCCTGCGACGGCGGCGGCGCCACCACCGCCGTGGGCCAGGGCCGCTATCGGGACGGCGCCCTTGAGGACTTCCAGGACCTGTTCGTCGCCGAGAGCGCCTGCACCGACACCGCCAAGCACTTCGGCGGCCGCATCGTCATCGACGCCGATGGCTACCTGTTCCTCACCGTGGGCGACCGGGGTCAGCGCGAGCGCGCCCAGGACAACAGCGAGCACGGCGGCAGTGTGCTGCGCCTGCACGATGACGGCCGGATCCCCGAGGACAACCCGCTGGTGGGCAACACTGGCGCCCAACCGGAAATCTGGAGCTGGGGCCACCGCAATCCCCAAGGTCTGGCCCTGCACCCGGACACCGGCGAGCCCTGGCTCAACGAACACGGCCCCCGTGGCGGCGACGAGATCAACCGGGTGGAAGCCGGCGTCAACTACGGCTGGCCGGTGATCACCTACGGCAAGGAATACTACGGCCCCACCATCGGCGAGGAGAAGAAGGACGGCTACGCCCAGCCACTGCACTACTGGGTACCCTCCATCGCCCCCTCGGGCCTGGCCTTCGTGACCAGTGAGCGCTACCCGGACTGGCACGGCGACGCCCTGTCCGGCGCCCTCAAGCTCACCCACCTGAACCGGGTGCGCTTCGACGACACCCGGGCGGTGGAGGAAGTGCGCTACCTGGGCGAGCGGGACGAACGCATCCGCGATGCGCGCCAGGGTCCGGACGGCCACCTCTACCTGCTCACCGACAGCCCGGACGGCAAGCTGCTGCGTCTGAACCCGCCGGCGGACGGCTAGCCGCCCGGCGGGGTACCCAGAGCCCGCGCCAGGGCGTCGACGCCGGGACCCACGGCGCTATCGGGCAAAGCGCCGAACCCCAGCAACAGGCCCGGCGGCGCCTCCCCCTGGTAGAAATCGTCCAGGGCCAGCACGGTGGCGTCGGCGGTGGCCAGGCGGCGGCGCCAATCCGGGGCCGGATCGCGCAGCCGCACCGCCAAATGGATGCCGGCCAGGGCCGGCAAAGGACGCCACCGCTCAGGGTGCGCGGCCAGGGCCTCCCGCAAGGCATCACGCCGGCGCTGATAGATCCGTTGCATGCGCTGCAGATGGCGGGCGAAATCCCCCTGGCCGATCAGGTGCGCCAGGGCGCGTTGATTGAGATCGCCGCCGTACCCGTCCGCCAGCCGGCGGGCGCCGGTCAGAGCTTGGCGCAAACCTTCCGGCATCACCACATAGCCCAGCCGCAGGGCCGGATGCAGCACCTTGGAGAAAGTGCCGAGATAGGCCACCCGCTGATCCCGATCCAGGCTCTTGAGAGCTTCCAGGGGCCGCCCCTCGAAACGGTACTCGCCATCGTAGTCGTCCTCGACGATCAACCAGTCGTGGGGGGGGGGGGGGG